>CAVVKP010000024.1:0-38582 GCA_963748785.1 uncultured Actinomycetota bacterium
GGATCTTGAATTCATCGACTGCTGCGGCGTGGCCGCGCTGGTCAACGCCCGCAGACGTGCCCTATATGCTGGCGGCGACCTACTGCTCGCCGCACCGCGGCAGGGGGTGCTGCGGTGTCGGCGCTCATCGGCCCCTGGCACGGCCTCTCGGTGCTGGCCAGCGTGGCCGAGGCGTCCGCCGTCCGCGACACCTTCTGGCAGCTCGCCGCGGACGGCGCGGTCCGGCCGTCGGTCCCGGTTCTCCAGCGCCGCGGGCCCTGAGCCGGGGACCGCGCGCGGCCCAGCGCTACCGCGCCGGTACTGCTCGCGGCGAACGGTTGTCTTCCGGCCTTTGATGCTGCTGCGCGCATCGCCTCGATCACTTCGTCCGCGGCGTCTTGGGGACCTCGACTATGGAGAAGCGGTCGGCGATCTCGATCGATCCGATGTCGCGTCCGGAGAGGTGTGACTCACCGGCGATCGCACCGACGAGATCCTGTGGCCGGACTCCGACGAACGGCCGACCCCGAAGAAGAGCCTCGTCGTGCCCGCCGGCCGGGTCCGCCCGCTGCCGCGGCCGGCGGTCTTGGCCGCTTGCCCGGTCGTCGAGCGGGTCCAGGTCGACATCGGGGATCTCTTCGTCGTCGTCGCGGCGTTCCGCTGGATTCGTGGGCGAGCTTGACCGCCGCGAGCGCCACTTCCATCAGGTCGAACTCGTCGGTGAGCGGTCTCCACCACGACCCGGAAACGGTCCAGATCGTCCTCGAGCAGACTCTCGTGCAGGGCGGCACGGGTCAGCTCGAGACGCCGCGCGCGCATGTCCGCGACGGTGGGCACCTTCTCGACGGTGATCCGCTGGCCGGTTTCCCGTTGAATCGCCTTGAGCATGCGATGCTCGCGCGGTTCGGCCAGCGTGATCGCGGCCCCCTCCCGGCCGGCCCGCCCCACCCGTCCGATGCGGTGCACGTAGGAGTCCGGCGCGGTCGGGACGTCGTAGTTCACCACGTGGGTGAGGTGCTCGACATCGAGCCCGCGCGCGGCCACATCGGTGGCTATGAGCAGATCGAGCCGCGCCGGTGCGCAGCCGTCCCATGACCCTGTCACGTTGGTCCTGGCTCATTCCGCCGTGCAGGGCCTCGGCGCTGGTAGCCCCGGCCGTTCAGCGTTTCGGTCAACAGATCGACCTGATCACGTGTACGGCAGAAGACGATCGCCGCCGTCGGTGCCTCTACGTCGAGCACTCTGCCCAGCGCGGCGGGCTTGTGTGCGCGGGCGACCACGTAGGCGCTTTGGCGCACCAAAGGCGTTTCGCCCGGCGTGGCCGCCGCCCGCGGCCCATCTCGATGCGCACGGGATCGGTCATGTGGCGCCGGGCGATGCCGTCGACCCGCGGGGCATCGTCGCCGAGAACAGGACGGTCTGGCGCTTCTCCGGGGTCTCGCTGAGGATCTCCTCGATATCCTCGGCGAAGCCCATGTCGAGCATCTCGTCCGCCTCGTCGAGGATCACCGTCGCAGGCCACCCAGGTTCAGCGTGCCGCGGCCGATGTGGTCGAGCGCACGCCCAGGCGTGGCCACCACGACATCGACCCCGCGCTGCAGCACCTGCAGCTGCCGGCCGATGGGCTGACCGCCGTAGATGGGCAACACTCGCGTTCCCAAGTCGCGCCCGTAGCGGTGAAATGCCTGCGAAACCTGGATCGCCAGCTCGCGCGTCGGCACCAGGACCAGAGCCACCGGGTCGTGACCGGTCCGACCGGCGATCCGCGGCTGAGCACCGGCAACGCGAAAGCCGCCGTCTTCCCCGTCCCGGTCGCGGCCTGCCCGACCACGTCACGTCCCGCAGCAGCGGCGGAATGGCCTCCCGCTGGATCGGAGTCGGTTCCTCGTAACCGAGGCCGGACAGCGCCGGCACAGCTCCGGGGCCAGCGCCAGGTCGGCGAAGCCACTCGCTTCCACGTCGTTACTGTCGCTCATGATCGACCACCTCGGTCCCGCCACAGGCACCTTCTGGACATCCCCCATACGCGTCTCGCGGCGGGCCACCGTCCGGCGGCACGGCCTGCCGGGCGGCTCTGGCCCGGCCGTTACCCTCACGCCACTGGTGGCGCGGCACAGGCCGCGGGTTACGCCGGCCTGTGGCTAAGCGTTCTCAGTGAGCAGGCTATGCCCGCCCGGTTCAGGCAGCGCGGACGTTGGTGGCCTGCGGCCCCTTGGGGCCCTGGGTCACCTCGAACTCCACCTGCTGGTTCTCCTCAAGGCTGCGGAAGCCGTAGCCGCTGATCTCTGAGTAGTGCACGAAGACGTCCGGGCCATCGGCACGCGAGATGAAGCCAAAGCCCTTCTCCGCGTTGAACCACTTGACGGTTCCCTGTGACATGTCACTCCCTAGGGCTGGATCGGGCCCGCGCGGTGCGGTGCCCGGGGCCGGTTTCGAAGCGACCTCTCCAGGTCCCTGAAGGTGACGCCCGCAACATGGTTCTCTGCGAGCGCGCGGGTGACACGAACACACAAGACAACTACGACCATCAGTTATAGCTGATGCGGCACCCGGTTCATTCCCCCGCCCCCACCGTTTCCCGCTGACCTGCGGCTTCACGGCACTGTCGCGGCGACCGCGCGGGCGCCCGCGGAACCATGGGGCGGCGGCGGAGCGACGAAGCGGCGGGAGGGCGGAGCGTTAGGGCGGCGGAGCGGCGGAGCGACGGGCAGCCCTGGAGGCGCCGCACGGGCAAGGCGGCCGCGGGCCGACACAGGGAACCCCGGCCCGGACCGCGCCCTCGGCGGCGGGCCCGCCGACGAGGCGAAATCACCCTCCCGGGCCATAAAGCGCCGTTATTGTGATCACCGAGGCTTCTCCCGCATTTCCCGGCGACCGCGTCGACGCTTTTTGTCGGGCCCGTGGTGCCGACGTGGAAAAACCGATCGTTCATCCTGAGCTATTTACAAATCATTGCAGATAACGGGTGGCTGTTGCACCACTCCGGCCACCAGCCACCTTGCCCCTTCCAGCCAGCGCTTCCGGGCGCCGACGCCGGGCCAGGCACCCCGAAACCGCTGGTCACGGTTTGACTTTCGGCAAGGCAGCGCATAGGTTCTCGACAGGGCGTGAGTTGCCGGACGGTTGGCAGCCCGCACGTTTGAGCCGCTCCAGTCCCTGGTGGTTGAGAAATTCTCCTGCCAGCGGGCGACTAACGGCCCTCACCATTTCAGTCGCATCGGCGATAACCAGTGCGAAATTCGCCGGGCAGTGCCGGGAAATTCCGTACGGCACCTCCCAGAAATTAGCTCGCGGCGTCTCAACGCCGGGCAGCGCCCAGAAACTGAGCACCCCCCAGGCGGGCGTCCCTCATCGCCGGGCGACGGCGCGCCAGGGGGACGCGGGCGACACCCGCGAGGACCTGGCCAGCCCTAACGGTGCCCCGGGCCAGCCGCGTAAGCAGGTCGTCACCGAGGACGGCACCCAGATCGACAACCCCGACAGCACGCGCTAAGAATCCGCCCAGGACAAGGGAGACCAGACATGAACATCGACAAGGACCAGATCCTGCGGCTGCTGCGCAGCCAGGGCAAGAACGACCAGGCCAGCCAGGCCAGCAGCGAGCTGCCCGACCAGGTCGACACCGACAACGCCCAGGACGCCGGGCTGCTGTCCAAGTACGGCATCGACCCGAGCGGCCTCAAGGGCAGGCTCGGCGACCTCGGAAAGATCCGGTAATCCCCGCGCTCGCGCGCAGCCAGCCTGCCGCCCTGACCATGAGGAGCTGCTCAGCAGCGGACCATTACGACCTGGGCAGCGGTTTCGCGCTTCCGTCGTGCCCGGCCCCTAGCCCGTCGCCAGGCTCCGCTCAGCATCCGGCGCAGGTCGACAACTGCCTGGGTGTCGATGTCCTTGTGCGCCGGCGGGTCGAAGTACTCCGTCGCGGAGCCGACGGTGACGACGAACTTGCCGTGCGACTGCTCCTCTACCGTGCCGACCGCCTGCATCAGGGAGACCACGGCGGTCCACCCGATGTTATGGCTGACGGGGTGCTGGAACAGCTGACGCAGCGTGTTGCGGTGATGGTTGCTCAGGTGCCCGCTGACATCGTCGCGGGTACCCGGGTCCGTGTTGACCATGCCTGTGCCCCTTCTTGCTTCAGCGGCAAGGCGGGGTCTCGACCCGGCAGCTCGATGGTGAGGTTCTCCTACCAACCATACGCCTCACGACTCCCGGCCGATGCCGGCCGCGACGGCGCGGGGAGAGCCCCGGCGTCCGTAGGCTGAGCCGGTGGCATCGATCAGCGACCCCGAGATCAGCGCGTTCCTCAGCGCGGGCACCCGGACCGGGAAGCTCGCCTTCACTGGCGCGGACGGCCGGCCCCTGGTGGCCCCGGTCTGGTTCATCGTCGAGGACGGCTGCCTGGTGTTCAACACCGGCACGGACACGGCGAAGGGCCGGGCGATCGCCCGCGACCCGCGGATCACCATGTGCGTGGACCTGGAAGCGCCACCGTACGCGTTCGTCCAGGTCCAGGGCGTAGCCGAGGTGTCGGAAGACCCCGGCGAGCTGGTCCGCACCGCCACCGCGATCGCGGCCAGGTACGTGGGCGAGGAGCAGGCCGAGGACGTTCGGCAAGCGCAACGGCGTGCCGGGCGAGCTGGTGGTGCGGCTGCGGCCGGCCAAGGTGATCGCCCTGCTCGACGTCATCGGCTGAGCGCACGCCGGACGCCGGCCCGGCCGGGACGCTCCGCTGTTAGCATGCGTCTGGTCAATTTCAACAGCGGATAAACGGTAAAGGGGTGCTCATGGAGCCCGACGTGTCGGTGGCGCTCGACCTGGCCGACTTCATCACCCGGGCCCCGTCCCCGTACCACGTCACCGCCGAGGCCGCGCGGCGCCTGGAGGCGGCCGGGTTCTCCCCCGCCGCCGGGGCCGCGGACGCCGAGGCCGGGCGGGGCTACCTGGTCCGCGACGGGTCGGTGCTGGCCTGGTCGGTGCCGGAGTCGGTTTCCGAGGCCACGCCGGTGCGCATCGTGGCCGCGCACACCGACTCCCCCACGTTCAAGCTCAAGCCGCGGCCCGACACCGGGGCGGCGGGCTGGCGGCAGGCCGCCGTCGAGATCTACGGCAGCCCGCTGTGGAACTCCTGGCTGGACCGCGACCTGGGGGTGGCCGGCCGCCTGGCGCTGCTCGACGGCTCCACGGTGCTGGTCAACGTGGACCGCCCGCTGCTGCGCGTGCCGCAGCTGGCGCCGCACCTGGACCGCGGCGTCAACCAGCGCGGCCTGCAGCTCGACCCGCAGCGGCACCTGACCCCGGTGTGGGGCACCGGCCAGCCCCGGGCCGGCGAGCTGGTCGAGTTCCTGGCCGCCGAGGCCGGACTGCGCGCCACCGACGTGGCCGCCCACGACCTGGTGCTGCACGACCTCAACCCGCCCGCGCTGCTCGGCCGGGACCGGGAACTGCTGGCCGCGCCGCGGCTGGACAACCTGTCGTCCACCTACTGCGGCCTGGCCGGGTTCCTGGCCGCCGCGGCCGCGGTCACGGTGACGCGATCATCGTCTACGCCGCCTTCGACCACGAGGAAATCGGCAGCGGCTCGGCCACCGGCGCGGCCGGACCGCTGCTCGGTGCGGTGCTGCGGCAGGTCTGGCCCGCCGACCGGCTCGGGCTGCTGCCCGACCACCCGGCGGTGGCCGGCTCGCTGTGCCTGTCCGCCGACGCGGCCAACGGGGTGCACCCGAACTACCTGGAATACCACGACCCGGACCACCGGGCGCGTGCCGGGCGAGGGGCCGGCGCTGAAGTTCCACGCCGCCCACCGGTACGCCACCGACGGACCGGGCGCCGCCGCCTGGGCCCGGGCCTGCCGCCAGGCCGGCGTCCCGTCGCAGGTGTTCGTGTCGCGCAACAACATCCAGTGCGGCACCACGATCGGCCCCATCCTGGCCGCCAGGACCGGCATCCGCACCGTGGACGTCGGCCTGCCGGTGCTGTCCATGCACTCGGCCCGGGAGCTGTGCGGCAGCGCCGACCCGGGTTACCTCGCCGCCGCCTGCACCGCGTTCCTGGCCCCCGCCTAACGCCGGGGCTACCCGGCCCGGCCGCGCACTTCGGCCACCCCGCCCCTGCCCACCCGGAAAACCATTCGCGTTCCGCGCCGCTGACCCGCGACAATGCGGTCGTACGCGCCGGCCCCGGCTGGTCCCGGGATCAGAAGGAGTCGGTAATGCGCGGAGCGCCCGTTTCCAACGAACAGCTTCTATGGGCCTATTCGGAGGAAGTGGCGCGTGCCTCGCGGAACACTGAACTTGGGGATCCTCGCCCATGTTGACGCCGGCAAGACGACGCTGACGGAACGGCTGCTCTACTGCGCCGGCGTCATCGACGAGCCGGGCAGCGTCGACGCGGGGACGACACTGACCGACTCGCTGGATCTGGAGCGGCAGCGGGGGATCACGATCAAGTCGGCGGTCGCCTCGTTCACCGTCGGCGACACCTCGGTGAACCTGATCGACACGCCCGGCCACCCGGACTTCGTGGCCGAGGTGGAGCGGGCGCTGAGCGTGCTCGACGGGGTCGTGCTGGTGGTCTCGGCGGTTGAGGGGGTGCAGCCGCAGACGCGCATCCTGTGGCGGGCGCTGCGGCGACTGCGGGTGCCGGCACTGTTCTTCGTCAACAAGATCGACCGGCGAGGGCCGGCGACGAGCGAGTCGTCGGCGACATCGCCGCGCGGCTGACGCCCGCGCTGGTCCCCATGGGCACGGTACGCGGCCTGGGGACGCGGGCGGCCGCGTTCGTCCCGCACCGTGACGACGACCGGGCCGCCGCCGACCGGCTGGCCGAGGTACTGGCCGAGCACGACGACGCCGTGCTCGCGCGCGTACCTGGACGACCGGGCATACCTGGACGACCGGGCCTCCCTGGGCGACCGGGCAGGGGCGCCGGGGGTCTGGCTACGGGACCGGCTAGCCGGGCAGGTGGGGCAGGGGCTGGTGCACCCGGTGTTCTTCGGGTCGGCCGGCACGGGCGCGGGGGTCGGCGACCTGCTGCACGCGCTGCCCCGGCTGCTGCCGGCGGCAGACGGCGACGCGGGCGGTCCGGTGCGCGGCCGGGTGTTCAAGGTGGAGCGGGGCAGGGCCGGCGACAAGGTGGCCTACGCGCGGCTGTACTCCGGGACCATCGCGGTCCGCGACCGCGTGCCGTTCGGCGGGGCCGGGGGCGACGGCGGCGACAGTGACGGCTGCCGGGGTGACGACGGCGGCGGCCGGGGTGACGGCGGCGGCCGGGGTGACGGCGAGGCGGGGAAGGTGACCGCGATCAGCGTCTTCGACCAGGGCGGCGCGGCCCGGGCCGACGCTGTGCGGGCCGGCCAGATCGCCATGCTGTGCGGGCTGGCCGCGGTCCAGGTCGGCGACGTGATCGGGACAGCGCCCGGCGCGGCGGGGCAGCACTACTTCGCCCCGCCGTCGCTGGAGACCGCGATCGCCGCCCGCGACCCGCACGACCGGGCCCGGCTGCACGCCGCCCTGGCCGAGCTGGCCGAGCAGGACCCGCTGATCGACGTCCGCCAGGACGACAGCCGTGGTGAACTCTACGTCTCGCTGTACGGCGAGGTGCAAAAGCAGGTCATCGAGGCCACCCTGGCCACCGAGTACGGGCTGCGCGCCGAGTTCCGCGGCACGACGCCGGCTTGCGTCGAACGCCCGGTCCGCACCGGGGCGGCGCAGGAGATCCTGAACGCGCCGGACAACCCGTTCCTGGCCACCCTCGCGGTCCGCATCGACCCCGCTCCCCGGGCTCCGGCCTGCGGTTCCGCTTCGACATCGGCCACCAGGGCATCCCGCTGTACCTCTACAAGAACGCCGAGGCCTTCGCGGCCGCGATGCGGCAGCACATGGCCGATACCCTGCGCCAGGGCCTGTACGGCTGGCCGGTGACCGACGCGGTGGTCACGCTCACCCGGTCCGGCTACAGCGTCGCCGACGGGCCGCCGTCCAGCCGCGGCCCGCTCAGCAGGCCGCAGGACTTCCGCAAGCTGACCCCGCTTGTGGTCATGGCGGCGCTGCGGCGGGCGGGCACCGTGGCCTGCGAGCCGGTCCACCGGTTCCGCCTGGAGGCACCCGCCGACACGCTCGGCGTCCTGCTGCCCGCGCTGGCCAGGCTGCGGGCGGTTCCCGGGGTGTCGGCGACCAGCGGCGCCTGGTGCACGCTGGACGGAGAAATCCCGGCGACCAGGGTGCACGAGCTGCGGCAGCTGATCCCGCCGCTCACCGGCGGCGAGGGGGTCATGGAGTCGTCCTTCGAGCGCTACGAGCCGGTCCGCGGGCCGACCCCGGTCCGCCCGCGTACCGACGACAACCCGCTCAACCGTGCCGAGTACCTGAGCCGGGTCACCGGGCGCGGCGTCCGCGACCGGGGCGAGCCGCGCGCGGACGGCTGACCGGGGTCCCGGGCGGCCGTGTCCGGGGCGCCAGCCCTTCGGCGCGCCGCGCAATTCATGACATAAGGAAAAATACAATAAACGCGGCGCGCGATTTCCCTTTATCCGGCGGCCGATTAGTGCGCTAGCGGCCCGCGCCCGCTACTATGCTCAAGAGTTCACCGCCTTTTGCGTCACGTTACGGGTGGGCACACTACCGCAGAGTCCTCGACCAAGCAGAGGGGGAAAGCCTTGGTTCCGAAGGCTGTTGGCTGGATTGTGGTGGTCCTGGTCATCGTATGGATCGTTGCCAATCCGGCGCGCGCGGGAAATGACGTGCACACGTGGATAAATGACATTGTGTCGTTTTTCAGCCACCTGACCAACGGTAACGCTTCGTAGTAGCGGTCGCATTGACGGCCGCGCCAGTTTCGTTGGCACCGCGTCTCCGTTGCCGGAGGGCAGATTGCCTACTGCTGCGACCCTCGAGTGACGGTCACAGTGGTTGCTGCGACCGCGCCGAACGGCGGTCAGGGCATGGTTCACGGCTGCGGCCCTGCGGGCAGGACGGACCGCGCTGAGGGCGGAGCCTACTGAAAGCGTGCTGAGCGAGGGAACCGTCCGCGAGTGGAGTGATGACCGCGGGTGGGGGGGTGATCGATTCCGCCGAGACTCCGGGATGGTGCTGGGTTCGGAGTCCCGGGACTCGGGCTAGCGGGAGGTGACGCCGCCGTTGGTGGCGGTGAGCGGGAACTCCGCGCGCAGGCTGGTCCCCGCCCCGCGCGGGCTGTCGAGAAGGATCCGGCCGCCGAGCGCCTCCACGCGGTCCTTGAGGCCGGCCAGGCCGGTGCCGCCGGTGAAGTCGGCGCCGCCGACGCCGTCGTCTCGGACCGCGACGCGCAGGACTTCGGCGGCAACCTCGACCTCGACGCGGACCGCCGATGCGCGCGCGTGCTTGGCTGTGTTGGTCAGCGCCTCGGCGATGACGTAGTACGCGCTGACCTCGACCGGCTCCGGCAGCCGCTCGTCCGCGTGTACCTGCAGGTCGACCGGGATCGGGGAGCGGCGGGCGAGCGTCTTGAGGGCGGGGCGGAGGCCGCCCACGGCCAGGAGCGCCGGGTGGATGCCGCGCGCCATCTCGCGCAGCTCCCCCAGCGCATCGGCCAGGCCGTCGTCGATGTGCTCAAGGTCCGCGCCGAGCTTGCCCTGCTCGGGCGGCACCGCTGCCCGCGCCGCGCGCAGCCGAAGCGCCAGCGAGACCAGCCGCTGCTGGGCGCCGTCGTGCAGGTCCCGCTCGATCCGCCGCCGCGCCTGGTCGGCGGCGGCGACGATCCGCGCGCGGGAGGCGGTGAGCTCGGCGTACAGCTGGGCGTTGTCGAGGGAGACGGCGAGCTGGCCGGCGATGAGCTTGACCGCGTCGAGCCGTTCGGCGGTGAACGCGTCGCGGATGAGCCGGTTTTCCAGCAGCAGCACCGCCCGCAGCGTGCCGCGGCTAGCAATCGGCAAGGCCAGCAGCGAGCAGCAGTCGACGTCGGCGAAGTACGGGTCGCGGGCGAAGCGGTTGTCGCGGGTGGCGTCGCTCGCGACCAGCGGCTCGCGGGTCCGCTGGGCGTAGCGCAGCACCGACATCGGCACCGCGCGTTCGCGGCCAGTACCGCTGACCGGGACGGTGCCGCCGCCGCTGCCTGGTGCGGGCAGCAGCCAGTCCTGACGGTCCTCGCTCCACAGCACCAGGTGCACCCCGGTGGCGCCGGTCATCGCGCTGAGCACCTCGACGACGCGGGCGTGCAGCCGGTCGATGCTGGTCTCCGAGCTCAGCGCCTGCGACGCCGACACAATGCCGAGCAGGTCGACCGTTCCTGTCGTGACCGTGGAGCGACGATAGGCAAGATCAGCGGACTGGCCGGGGCCGTCCCCGGCGGTCGCATCCGGTTGTGGCCGCAGGGTCGGGTACGCCCAGTCCAGCTGGGCGGCTTTCGCGGTCGCGCCCCACGCGAGGTATTCCTGGCGGGCCTGGGCGAGAAGGTCGTAGCCGGCGTGGTCGGCGCCGTGGGCGAGGTAGAAGCGGGCCGCGTGCTCGGCGATCAGGGCCCGATGCCACGGGCGCTGGCGCTGGGCGGCCTCCCGCCGCGCAGAGTCGAAGGCCAGGACGGCGGCCCACAAGTCGCCGACCGCCCAGGCCCGCTCGGCCTCCAGCAGCCGCAGCAGGTGCAGGAAATTGTCCGGCGCGTCCGCGGCGCGGGCGGCCAGCCACCGCGTCATATCGTCCAGTTCGGACAGCAGGCCGCCGCGCTCTTCGCCGTCCGTGACGCGGGCCTGCCTGGCCAGGGCCAGCCCGCGCAGCAGGCGGGCCACTGCGGTCGGGTAGAGGCCCGAGGCAGCCGGCAGCAGCTGCATCGCGGCCGCGGAGGGCCGCGCCAGGTCGGCCGGATCGCCGAAGATGGCCGCGGCGATCGCGTGACTGAGGTGCGCGTGGAAAAGCCCGAGCGAGTTGTCGGCATACCTGTCGCCGGGCACCGCCTCACCGGTCGCGGCGGAGCTTTCGCCGCGCAGCACACTAGCCAGCCACCGGCAGCTGTCGAGCCACTGGCCGATCTGCTCGTTCTCGGTACGCCGCGCAAAGACCAGCCCCGCCTCCGCCTCGGCGACGCAGGCGTCCAGCGATGGCGCGCAGTCCAGCAGGTAGTGCACGGTCGGGTAATAGGTGTTGCCGACGTCCACCAGGTCGCCCGCCGCGATCAGCCCCTCCCGGGCCCGCTGAACTACCGGGACACCGTTTTCGATCGGCTCGAACCAGCAGGTCAGGAGGGCGAACAGGAAGCGCAGCTGCGAGGTGCCGGGCTCGTAGCCGCGGGCTTCGCCCACCGCCAGGATCCGCCGCATCGCCCGGTACCCGGCGGCGTAGTCGCCGCCCAGCGCCACAGCGGCGAAGGCGGCGTGGCCCGCCGCGCCGGGCAGGGTAGGGGCCGGGCCGTGGTCGATCCAGATCCGCAGCCCCTCCAGGCTCAGCCAGCCGTACGCGGCGTGGTCGGCGGCGTAGTAGGCCGCCGGCATGACCGCGTTGATCAGCCGGGTGGCCGCGAGCAGCGCCGGGTCGGTGATGTCGGGGCGGGCCAGCTCGTCCGCGGCGCCGGTGTGGTCCAGCCACCAGTACAGATGCCCGAACTGGCGGTCAAGCTCGGCGGAGAGGCCGTCCGTCGCCGGGACGGCGATGCCGAGCTCACGCAGCGACCCGATGGCCAGGCCGATCGCCTCCGTGAAACGGTTCCGTAGGGTCAGGCTGTACACCTGCACCGCCGTCGCATCCGCGCGCTGCACGGCGGTGGTGCACAGCGCCTCGATCGTGCGGTACTCCTCGTCCGCCTCCTCCAGCCGCCCCAGGCCGTACAGGGCGGCGTGCCGGCCGGTGTGCACCTCGACCAGCGTGGCGGTCTCGCCCGGGCCGACCAGCCGCAACGCGGCCGTCAGCAGCGCGTTCACCAGCGCGTAGTCCCCGATCACGCTCGCCTGGCCGGCGGCGCGGCGCAGCAGCCCCACCACCAGCCGCCGCTCCCCGGCATCGCCGACCGCATCGGCCACCGGCAGGTACTGCTCCGCCGCGACCGCGAACAACTCCGGCACCCCGGCCAGCCGCCGCGCCATCGCCAGCTGCAGGGCGCGGTCGCCGCTGCGGGTCCAACCCGCCCAGGACCGCCTCGCGGATCCGGTCATGGCGGAACCGCACCGCCTGATGCGCCCCGGGCTCTGCCACCAGGAGGCCCTCGCCGAGGGCGGGCGCCAGAGTCTCGTCTACCACGCTCGCTGGTTCGCCGGTGGCGGTCTGCAGCAGGCTCACTTCGGCTCGCCCGCCAAGGCAGGCCATCGCCTCCACCATCTGCCGGGACGCCGGCGGCATCGCGGCAGCACGCGCGGCCAGCAGCCCGGCAGCCTCAGACTGGCCCAGGTGAGCGCGCACCGCCGCCGCATCCCACCGCCACCCGGCGGGCGCCGCGGTCAGCACGCCGTCGCGGCGCAGCGCGTTGAGCAGCTCCAGCGTCTCATACGGATTGCCATGCGTGTGCGGGGCGATCACCTCGGCCAGGCCCGCCGCCGTCGCCGGGTCCACGTGGAGCATCTCCGCAGCCATGGTGACAAGACCCGGGACGGGCAGGTTTGCCAGCCGCAGGTGCCGCACTCCGGCCTGTTTACGCCACCGGGACACCATCGATGTCAGTGGATGCGCTGGGTCCAGCTTGCCTTCCCGGTACGCGCCCACCAGCAGCAGGCCGTCCACCGGCTCCTCGCTCAGCACCAGGTCGATGGAGCCGAGTGGCGTGCGCCCCGCCCACTGCAGGTCATCGACGAACACCACCACCGGCCGTTTCCGCGAGGCGACCGCCCGCAGCAACCCCGTTGCCGTCCGCTGCGCCCGGACCCGCGCGGTCAGCGGATCCCCCGGATCGGGCGGCACCGCCAGCAGCGCCGCGAACTCCGGCAGCACCGCGGTCAGCAGGCCCGCGTTCGGCCCAATCGCCGCCAAGATCCGCCCGCGGACCTTGGCCAGCTCCTCCTCCGGCTCGGCCAGCAACAGCCGGCCCAGCGCGCGAAGCGCCTGATGAACCGCGTCGAACTCCAGGTCCCGCCGGTACTGGTCGAACTTGCCCGCCACGAACCAGCCCTCCCCGCCGGTCACCACCGGCCGCAGCTGATCGATCAGCGCCGTCTTACCCACCCCCGGCGCGCCGCTGACCAGCACCCCCCGGCACCGGCCCGACGTCGCGTCATCGAACGCCGCCTCCAGCGCCGCCACCTCGTCATCGCGGCCCACCAGCCGCGACGGCGGCAGCAGCCACAGCGGAACATCACGCTCGCCGACCCGCAGCCCACCCGCCGCCGGGCGCGCGCCGACGTCCCGCAACCGCTCCAGGTCATAGACCACGCCGTCAGCGGTCTGGTACCGGTTGTCCGGTTCCTTCTCCAGCAGATGCATGATGACCGCCGACAGCGGCCCCGGCACGGCCGTGTTCACCTCCGCGGGCGGCACCGGCACTCGCGCCAGGTGATCATGGATGAGCCGCAGCGGGCCCCCGGTACCGAACGGCGGCGCCCCCGTCGCCAGCTCATACAACGTCGCGCCCAGCGCGTACAGGTCAGACCGCTGATCCACTGCCCGGCCGGTTCGCCCGGTCTGCTCCGGCGCCAGATACGCCAGCGTCCCCACGGTCTCGGTGTGATGGGTGAACTCAGGGCGGATCTCCGCCAGCGAGGCCGCCAGCGCGAAGTCCACCAGGCACGGGTCACCGTCCCGGGAGAGCACGATGTTCGCCGGAGCGAGGTCCCGGTGCATCACCCCCCGGCGGTGCATCCCCGCCACCGCCGCCGCCAACTCCACCGCAAGCCCGATCAGGTCATCGACCGCTACCGGCTTCGCCAGCCCGGCCAGGCTCGTGCCGCCGGCGTCCGCCACCACGATCGACCCCGCATACCGCGGCGCCTCCGCCAGCTGCGCGACCCCCTCGCCACCGCGCAGCCGCTCCAGCATCGCCACCTCATGCCGCAGCCGGCGGTCCGCGTCTGGCCCCAGCGGCTCCTTGCGGATGACCGTGCGCCCGGCAAAGAACAGCCGGGTGATCGCGCGTGCGCTCACTCTCATGCACCATTTCGGCCCGGACCAGCGGCCCCCGGGTCGGCGGCACCTCGCCTGCCCCCATCGTGCACCCCCGCACATGGTCAAGCCCAACCCATACTGTACCTACACCATATTTGAGGGTGTTAGCGCCGCAGCCGGGCCGTAGCCGAGGAGAGCACCGAGATGCCATAACACTTGATCTGAGCCCCTCCGCTGCCTTGACCAAAGCAGAGAGACCGGCATACAGATCGGCGGTTCTGGCTGCTTGCTTGGCTTGGCGTTCGCGCGGCGTGGTCGCGTTGTCGGTCCCTGCTGGCAGGCTGGGGACATGCGCGCAGATAGGGACCTGCAGGCGGCGGCCGCCGAGCGGCTACACGGGGAGATCCGCGGGATTGTCGCCGGCCTGGTCCCGGCGGACGCGGTTGAGGAAGAGCACAGGCGCCAGGCACTCGCGTGGCTGGACAGCACGGGCGACATCTTCCGCCGGGGCGGGCAGGGCACGCCCGATCCCCACCTGGTCTCCTATTTCCTGCTGACCGATCACCAGCACGGCACCGTCTTGCTGGTCGACCACCGCAAGGCAGGGCTGTGGCTGCCTACTGGCGGCCACGTCGAAGCAGGGGAGCACCCGGCCGCGACCGTGCGCCGGGAAGCCCGGGAAGAGCTCGGCATCCAGGCGGAGTTCTCCCCGGTCAGCGGGGAGCGGCCCCTGTTCGTGACGGTGACCGAGACCACCCCGTCAGCGGGCCGCCACACCGATGTCAGCCTCTGGTACGTCCTCACCCGCTCCATGAGCGAGCCGCTGGCGCCCGACCCCCGCGAGTTCCGCTCGGCACGCTGGTGGACCAGGCAGCAGATCGCACTGCCCGGTCCCGCCGTCTTCGATCCCCATTTGGGCCGGATGCTCGGCAAGCTCGCTGACGCAGTCGCCGCGGCTCCCGGGTTCAACTCGCCGGAAGGGCCGGATACGCCTGTGCGTCACCCCTAAAGTCGCTCACTGCCGGCTGACGGCGTCTTGCCGCCAGCCTGGCCGATGATCGTCAGCGGCCCTTCCTCTGCTGTGGGGGGCTCGAAGTGATCGAAGTAGAAGGCCGCGAGGCCGGCACTGATCGCGAAGTCGTCGCCGTCTCGCGCCGCCCGGGCGGCGATGCGGTGGAGAACCGTGGCGCGGTCGGTTGCCAGGTACACCGTCTCGGGGATCACGCCCAGCGGCCACAGCAGTCGGCGGTAGTCATCCCGCATGGCGCGGGACCAAAAGGAGAAATCCACCACCACGTCCGCCCCTTCGCGCACCAGCTCCACCAAGCGGGAGCGCAGCACGCCCTCGATGTCGCGCTGCACTCCGGGCGGCAGCGGCATCGTCGTTATGCCACAGGCCCACGCCTCCTGGTCAAAAGACAGCCGCGTCATGCCCTGCCGCTCGTAGCGGCGCGCGACCGTCGACTTTCCCGACCCGGCCGGACCGCACATGAAGATGACCTGCCCCATGAGCGTCCACTCTAGGAACCGAGCCAGCCACTCCCGGCAGCTGCCCGCAGGCAGGCCAGTTACGAGCGCCTAACGGATCGACTGAATACTCTGTCCGAGCATCCAGAGCGGCGGATAAGGCGCGCTGACCTGTTGCACAGGGCGCCTACGACCCAGGCTTCAACTGAGCCATGCACGTACCAATCCCCGGGTTGTAGGGCGCGGCGGGGTTGAACAGGGCGTAGGAGTACGAACAGCAGGGATTATGACGTTCCCCCTCGGTCGGGTAGTCGGCACCGAACGGGGCCTCGACGCCGACCGGCACATACGCCCCCGACGGCAGCTTCGGCACCTCGTCGTAGGTGTTCACCAGCCGGAATGTCTGCACGCCCAGGTCGTTGTAATAGGCCTCGAAGCCCGAATTCCCAACCTTGGGGCTGGCCTGGTTGTAATGCAAGATGCGCGTGCTGGGTATTCCCGCAGCGCATGCCAGCGGTACGGTCAAGGTCGCCAGGGCCGAACCGAGGCTATGCCCGGTCACGATGAGTATTCCGCCGCTCCTGGCGAGCTGTGACAGCATATCCATCAGTGCGCCCTGGTCAAGGCCATTGAAGACCTCGTAGAACCCGCGCTCCACCTGGATTCCTGGAGCAGACGTGGCCGTCGGCGGATTGTAGTCCACCATCTCGGTCTTGCCATCCATGATAAAGTCGTCGCCTGTTTGAGACCCGCGAAAGGCCAGAAACGCCGTGCGAGTGTCAGGGCCATAGGCAAACGCCGCAAATGGTTCGCTGACCGCGGCGGCGGCGGGGGTGAAACTGCTCCAGAATGGGCCTTTGAAATTCCAGTGATCAAGAGGGAACACCGGACCGGTGATTGGGCAGCTATCCGAGGGCGTCCAGGAGAAGTCGCTGGCGCTTGGCTTGCCGTCGGCCATCCATTGCTCACACATCTCGCAGGCTACGTTGACGGCAAAAGAGCAGGTCCGGGCGATGTCGATGTCATAGAAAGGAGGAATCTTGAGTGGTGATTCATTTCCGTTGGACACGGTGTACCCCTCTTTTATGTCGGGATTTTGGCGTGTAAAGTACGACGTTGAGCCGCCACCGCGCCTTTCCTCGGCATGCTGCGACCGATCCCGGTCTACCCCTTCAGTTCAGCGCCACTCATGGGTTTACCAATTCTTTGCCGTCATGCATCATTTTCACGCAGGCCGCTTCCGGCGCCGTGTCGCTCGATTTCCCGTGAGACGACCGATTCGTCCCGCCTGATCGAGCGTGCGATGTCCTTATTAGCACCATTGTGCCAGTCCGCAGGAAATGCCCTCCCCGCGGCCGGCTCCTGTACTACCTGGAGGCATCGAACGGTGACCAACACCTTGGCCGGTCCGGGTCTCGTGCCGATCGGGTTGCCCGCCGCTGCTACTGGCGGGCCATGGCCATTCGGATCTCGCTCTCGGTGTCGGTGATGAGGTCGCCGGACAGGTCGACGGTGACGGTGTGCAGGGTGCCGGTAAACGGGAAGGGCGCCCGGGCCTGGTAGTCAGGAACAATCGCGGACCCCGGGTTGGCGCCGCAGGTGAGCCCGCCGGGGTTGAAGCGCGATGGGCGTGGTGACCGGGAACTCGGTGTTGGCGATGAGCTGCCCGTCGACGTACAGCTGGGCCAGGCCCGGAGTGCCCTTGCCCTCGGTGAAGTCGGGTTTCCCGGTGGGCTCGAACTCGAAGCGGAGCTGGTGGCGTCCGGCCGGGAGCGGGTCTGCTGCTGACACGCGGTAGGTCGCGCGGCCGACGTAGTTGTGGGCGTAGTGCAGCCGGCTGTCCTGGACGTAGAAGGTCCAGCCGCCGGCGTTGCTGCCCTGGCAGATCAGCACGCCCTCGGCTCCGCCTTCCGGGATCTCCGCGTCGGCGGTGATGCTGTGCGGGCGGTTGAGTACCCGGGGACCGACCCAGAACGGCAGCGTCTGGGTGTGCGGCCGGAAGATGTAGTGGTCGCGCGGCTCGGCGACCTGCGGGCGCTCGGTCATGAGCCGCTCGGCGGCGCTGCGCGTCGATCGGGAACACGTTGTACTTCCCGGCTTCGGCGTACCACATGGCGATCAGCTCGATGAGCTTGTCGCGGTGCTGGTCGGCCAGGTTGCGGTTCTCGGCCGGGTCGTCGGCGACGTGGTACAGTTCCCAGTGGTCGGCGTCGAGGTCGGTCAGCGTGTCCGCGGTGATCAGCGCGCCGAACGGCTTCCCGGCCTCGGCGAACGAGGGCCCCGGCCACGGGCACACCGCCCGCCACCCGTCGTGGTCGATGGCGCGGTGCCCGAACATCTCGAAGTACTGGACGCGGTGCCGGGTCGGGGCGTCCGCCTCGTCGAAGGAGTGGGCGAAGCTGGTGCCGTGCAGCGGCGACTGGGTCACGCCCCTGATCGCCGCGGGCGGCTGGAAGCCGAGCGCGTCCAGGACGGTCGGGACCATGTCGACGACGTGCGCGTACTGGGTCCGGACCTCGCCGCGGGACCTGATGCCCTGCGGCCAGTGCACCAGGAACGGGTCGGTGGTCCCGCCGCGGTACGTCTCGCGCTTCCACCGCCGGAACGGCGTGTTGCCCGCCCAGGTCCAGCCCCACGGGTAGTGGTTGAAGGTCGCCGGGCCGCCCAGGTCGTCGATCTTGGCCAGGCTTTCCTCGAGCGACTCGGGCGCGTTGTTGAAGAACTGCAGCTCGTTGGTGGTGCCGGTCGGGCCGCCCTCGGCGCTGGCGCCGTTGTCGGACACGACCATGATCAGCGTGTTGTCGAACTCGCCGGTCTCCTTCAGGAAGTCAAGGAGGCGGCCGATGTGATGGTCGGTGTGGGACAGGAAGCCGGCGTAGACCTCCATCATCCGCGCCGCGAGCCGGCGCGCGTCCGGCGACAGGGACTCCCAGTCCGGCACGTCCGGGTCGTGGCGTGACAGCTCCGCGTCGGCCGGCAGCACCCCGAGCTCCTTCTGCCGCGCGATCGTGCGCTCCCGGTAGGCGTCCCAGCCGTCGTCGAACTGGCCGGCGTACTGGTCGGCCCACTCCTTGGGCACATGGTGCGGCGCGTGCCCAGCACCGGTGCAGAAATGCAGGTAGAACGGCTTGTGCGGGGCGACCTGCTTCGCGTCGGCGATGAACTCGATGGCCTTGTCGGCCAGGTCCTCGGTCAGGTGGTAGCCCTGTTCAGGGGTGCGCGGCGGCTCGACCTGGTGGTTGTCGTAGACCAGCTCCGGGTGCCACTGGCTGGCGTCCCCGCCGAGGAACCCGTAGAAGCGCTCGAAGCCGCGCCCCAGCGGCCAGCGGTCGAACGGACCGGCCGCCGATTCGAACTCCGAGGGCATCAGGTGGTACTTGCCGACCATGTAGGTGCTGTAGCCGCGCTGCTGCAGCATCTCCGACAAGAAGCCGTTCTCGAACGGGATCTGGCCGTTGTAGCCCGGGTACCCGGTCGCGAGCTCGTTGATCGCGGCCGTGGCGTTGGCGTGGTGATTGCGCCCGGTGATGATGCACGACCGCGACGGGGAGCACAGCGCCGTCGTGTGCATGTTGGTGTACAGCAGCCCACCCGCGGCCAGCGCGTCCAGGTTCGGCGTCGCGATCGGGCTGCCGTAGCAGCCCAGCTGCCCGTAGCCGACGTCATCCAGCACGATGAACAGCACGTTCGGGGAGCCGCCGTCCGCCCGCAGCGGCCGCGGCCACGCCGGGCTGGACTCTTCCGTCGTCCGGCCGATCACGCCAGGGAACGCTGTCCCCGGCTCGTATTCGTTGAGCGGCATGATCGAGGTCTCCCATCGGGTGGAGCGGTCGTGGGCTATTCAGCACGTGAGACGGTGTCCCCGACGGGTCCGGGGCGTTGGGCAGGACCCATTGTTACCTTCGGCGAACCGGAGCTGATCACCTACCACGGGTGACTTCACGGTTGCTAGGAAGCGCCCCACTGCGGCCCGGTGGCGGCGGAGACCTGCGGCGGCAATAGTTCCCTGGCAGGCGAAGTTCCGGTCGATCCAGGAGACGCACGGCAGCGTGCCCTAGGCCGCGTCTTCCCGGAAGTCGGCAACGTCGCCAGGTGGTTCGCGCCGACTTGTAAGCGGTTGCACCTGTCGTGGTAGTCCTCGGCCAGCAGGATCGCGTACACGCGCTCCAGGCTCCGTCGTCGCCTGAGCTCTACTTCCACGCCTCGGTGCATGGCAGCGACCGATGCCCCGGAGGTGCTCCACTGGGATAGCAGCGACACTGCCCGCCGCTCATCGCGGTCGAGTGACACCAGCAGGACGGCAACCCGCTCGGGATGGGCCGGCGCAGCCGACCTGCATGATGACGAGGGACAGTTCATCGGGCTGGGGCACGGCGGACTGAACCCGGAGCTCCGGCCATTCCAGCGCGGAAGCCGGCACCGGGAAGGCGACCTTCTCCGTCAGCGCCTGCGCGTCGAGGTTGCTGATATGGAGGAGTCGGCCCGCCCAGGTGAGTCCAGCCGCGACCAACAGGCTGATGAGGATAAGCGCGATCGCGAGGATCACATGCTGACTGTAACTCGCCGAGGAGCCAGAGTCACTAGGCTGGATTCACCGTCTCGCCCCCGAACCGCTGACCTGGGCGCCCTTGACCGCCGACGAACCGGGCAATCGGGCACTGCTGTGTCAGAATGGATCGTGAGGTTTTTCGGGAGCCACCTCCAAGACGGGGCTGCGGAGGAAGGCCCTGCCGTGTCCGCTGACGCCGGTACCGTCACGGAGGGGACCGACGCCTGCACCGAAGTGGCGAATACCAATGCCGATAGTGCCAGCACGGTGGAAGCCGTGGGCCACTTCCGGATCTATCTGGGCGCCGCGGCGGGGGTAGGCAAGACCTATGCCATGCTCAGCGAGGGTCGGCGGCGTAAGGAACGCGGTACCGACGTCGTGATCGGGTTCATCGAAAGCCACGAGCGTCGGCATACCGAAGAAATGACCGACGGTCTGGAAGTCGTCCCACGCAAAGTGGTGGAGTACCGAGGAAGTCGACTGACCGAGCTGGATCTTGACGCGGTGCTGCGCAGGCGCCCCAAGGTCGCCCTCATTGACGAACTCGCTCACACGAACGTGCCGGGATCGGGCAGTCACGAAAAGCGCTGGCAGGACGTCATGGAAATCCTGGCCGCAGGCATCGACGTCATAACGACGGTGAACATCCAGCACCTGGAGAGCATCGCTGACGAGGTCGAGCACGTGACCGGCGCCAAGGTCAGGGAACGGGTGCCGGACTGGGTAGTGCGCAAGGCCGACCAGGTAGAGCTCGTCGACTCCTCTCCCGAGGCGCTACGCAGAAGGATGCTGCACGGCAACATTTACCCTAGCGAGAAGGTTCCGCAGGCGCTCGCCAACTTCTTCCGCACCGACAACCTGATCGCGCTGCGCGAGCTGGCGTTGCGGTTCCTTGCCGACGAGACCGACGAGGATCTGCTCGAACACTTGAGGCGGCACGAGGTCCAGGGACTGTGGGAGACCTCCGAGCGGCTGATGGTGGCCATCACCGGGGCGTCAGGAACCGACGCGCTGCTCCGC
The DNA here is from genome assembly GCA_963748785.1 of uncultured Actinomycetota bacterium. Taxonomy (GTDB): domain Bacteria; phylum Actinomycetota; class Actinomycetes; order Streptosporangiales; family Streptosporangiaceae; genus Trebonia. The sequence continues at coordinate 21,007 of CAVVKP010000024.1, forward strand.
CGGGCGGCGCGGATGGCGGCTCGGCTCAAGGGAGACCTCGACGTGGTACACATCTCCGCGACCGACGGCCTCAGGGCCGGTGACCACCAGACGATCGAGCAGCTCAAAAGACTGGCGGCGGATGTCGGCGCCCGTTGGCACGACCTGGAAGGCGACGACCCTGCCCGGGCCATCGCCGACTTCGCCAGAAGCCACCAGATCACTCAGATCGTGATCGGCTCCAGTCAGCGTAGCCGGTGGCAGCAGCTGACCGGGGGCGGCTCAAACGTAACCAGGGTGCTGCGCGAGGCGCGTCCGCTCGGCATCGATGTGCACGTTATCGCCCTGCAGAAGCCGGTGCGGGCCCCGGTCGGCACCGCGCGCCAGGTCGCTCGTATACACGCTCCTTTCTAACCGTCTTTCCAACCGTCGCGGTTACCGTCCGCGACGTGGACGCGTCAGGCACGAGGCCACGGCGCTGCCCATTGACGCGCCAGTACCCGGTGAGACCAGGAGTCTGTTCCTATCCGCCGACCCCTGGGTGGCTCTAGCGCGAAATTAACAAGAAAGTTTCCTTATAGTAAACCTTGACGGCCCCTCGATCCGGACAGAAGGTAACGGCAACACAGCTTCACCGGCTGATGCGGGGCACCAGATCGCCTCAGCTCCTCTCACCCCTGGAGGGTCCATGGAGGTCGGAAGACGGATCATTCGCACAGCTCTCATCGCTGGCTCGGCGCTCGGGCTAACAGCCGGCGGCACGGTCCTCGCACTGGCCACCGGGCCCGCCGCGCAGGCATCCACCGCCTGCGCCGCGGCGTGGAGTTCCACCACTGCCTACACAGGCGGCCAGCAGGCCAGCGAAAACGGGATCAACTACACCGCCAACTGGTGGACCCAGGGCAACGACCCGGCGACCAGCAACGGCGGCAGCGGCTCAGGACAGCCGTGGACGTCCAACGGCTCCTGCACCGGCGGCTCGGGGTCAGGGTCAGGGTCCGGGTCGGGATCGGGCACCGGGGGTCGGGGTCCGGCACGACAGGCTCGGTGAGCGGACTGCTCTTCAGCCCGTACAAGGACATCACCATCAACATGAACTGGAACACCGACGAGATGCAGTCGGCGGTGACAGGAACCGTCCTGCCGGTGGTGGGCTCCGGCAGCCTGGTGTCGAATGACCTCCCGAAGCTGCCCGCGATCACGCTCGCATTCGCTACCGGAGCCTGCGGCAGCGAGAACTGGGGCGGTGTCCCGGGTGCCAGCTTCGCGTCCGAGAACGTTCCGCAACTCCAGAATGCCGGCCTGAATTACGTTGTCTCGACCGGTGGCGAGGCCGGGACCTTCACCTGCGACTCGACGGCTGGCATGGAAGCGTTCATCGCCCGCTACGCCAGCCCGCACCTGGTCGGCATCGACTTCGACATCGAAGGCGGCCAGACCCAATCGCAGATCCAGGCTCTGGTCAGCGCGGCGGCGGGAGCGCAGTCGCAGTACCCGAACCTGCAGTTCTCGTTCACGCTCGCCACACTGGCAGCCTCCGACGGCAGCTTCGGCGGAGTGAACTCACTCGGCAACGAGGTCGTCGAGGCGGTGCTCGGCTCCAGCCTCAAGAACTACGTCATCAACCTGATGACCATGGACTACGGGAACGCGTCCAGCAGCGTCTGCGTCCTTGCCTCCGGCAGCTGCGAGATGGCGCAGTCAGCCATCCAGGCGGTCAAGAACCTCGAGCACACCTACGGAATCCCAGCGGGCAAGATCGCCGTCACCCCGATGATCGGCCTGAACGACACCACCACCGAAACCTTCACAGCCGCTGACGTGGACACGCTGACGGCATACGCGGCCGGCAACGGCCTGGCCGGCCTGCATACCTGGTCACTGGACCGGGACACGCCCTGCGCCACCACCACGACGTTCGCGTCCCCCACCTGCAACTCGATTTCCGGCACGACACCACTGCAGTACACCAAGCGGTTCATGAGCGACCTCGGAGACTGACAAAGCCCCAGGGCGGGCCGTGCGTGGGGTACCTCGCGCGGCCCGCTAACTTTTCACAAGTCAGCCCGTTGAGGGTGAGGTGCCTTGCCTCGAGTCGCGGGATGCTCATGCGTGATCCGCATCCGCCTGAACGCATGAGCGTAGGAGCGTCCCATGACCACCAAGGCCGCGTTTTCACCCAGCGAATGGCAACTCGTGCTCGAGGGGCCGCCGACCGCGGGCCTGCTCGTCATCACAGCGTCGCACGGAGGGACATTCCGCGAGACGATCGCGATATCGAAGTCCTACGTCGAGGCACGTGCCCAGCACGGCGAGAGTGAGCTTCTCGACGAGATCGTGGCGGAGAAGCCGCGCATGGAGCGCGGCGGGAAGGTTCGCAATCCCGAAGAGCTCAGAGATCAGGCGATCGACTGTCTGCGCGACGTTACGACGTTGCTGGAACACAAGGCGACCACCGAGGAGCGCGACGACTACCGGCGCTTCGTCCTCACCGTGGCCAACAAGGTCGCTTCGGCCCACCGGGAGAAAGGGAAGCAGGTAAGCCCGGCGGAGGAACAAGCGCTCCAGGACATCACGACGGCGCTGGGCACGGATGATTCCTGAACGATCAGCCTAAATCGCTGTATTAAGACGCAACGCCCGGTAGATGGTCTACCGGGCGTTGCGTTATCAACCCGCGAAGCGGTGCCTTACCGGTCAGAGCGCTGCTATCTGCTTCCAGTGGGTGCTGTTCCAGAACCAGGAGGTGTCCGCGCTGTTGTTCGAGTTCACCGGGCCGAACGAGCCGACGCCGGCGCAGAAGTTGGCGGCCTTGCAGGACACGTGGAAAAGGACGTCGTCCTCGTTCGTGAGGCCTGCCGGGCTGGTCAGGGTCAGGGACGTACCGTTCCAGTGAACCGCGGCGGCCTTGCCGTCCTCGACGGTGTTGGCCTTAAGGTCGATGCTCTCGGTGCCAACGGCGTTGCAGTCGCCCGACGAGAGGCACGACACACTGGCAAGCGCGGAGTCGCCCTGGTTGGCGAGCGACGGGGAAAGGATCGCCTTCCACGTCTTGCCATTCCACTGCTCGGTGAAGCCGGCGAAGTGCGTAGCGGTCTTGTAGTAGCCGCCGACGGCCATGCAGTCCGAGGCGCTCAAGCAGGTGATGCCGTTCAGCCACGATTGCAGCCCGGGGCGCGCAGGACTGATGAGCGTCCAGGTCTTGCCGTTCCACTCCTCGGCGATCGGACCTTCACCAGTCTCGTTGCTCTCGGTACCCGTTTGGTAGAAACCAGACGCAATACAGTTCGTGCCGTTCCAGCACGAGACACCAGTCAGCTCAGTCAGGAACGCCCCGCCGGGGATCTTGGGGGTAGGCGTCTTCACCCACGTGGAGCCGTTCCACGTGTCGGCCACCGGGGTTCCCGAGCGGCCGTCGGCGCTTACCACGCCAACCGTCACGCACTGGTGCGTGTTCGGGCACGAGACTCCGGTGAGACCGGTACCGGCACCTCCTGGGGTCAGGTCGTTCGCAAAGGTCCACGTCGACCCGTTCCAAATCTCGGCGAGCCCGGCACCAGTGGCGCTGCCACTGCTGGTGCTGCCAGTCGAGTACTCGCCGACGGCAACGCAGAAGGTGGTCGGCCGACAGGACACGTCCTGCAGGTAATCCGCGGTCGTCCCGGCGGGGGCGGGGATAGTGCCCGCCGCTTCCGACCACCCGCCGCCGTTGAACACCTCGGCGGCTGGCGCGAGGGTCGAACCGTCAATACCGACGGCCATGCACATCGTCTGGGAGACGCACGAATCGCCGAACAGATTGTTCATCGTGGTAACGGGGCCGCTGGCTGCGTTGCGCTGGGCGGGCAACAAGCCGTTCGGGCGGGCGTTGAGCTCGGCGTTATGAGCGAGCTGACGGGTAGATTGCGGCAGCGGCGGCAATGTCGCTGCTGATGCCTGAGGCGCGGTCGCCACCACCGGGGCGATTCCCCCGAGCATCGCCGCCGCGGCAGCCAGCCCGGCGAGAGCAAGTTTTTTCATGTGTGTGCCTGATCCGAAAAGGTGAGGTGCGTTGGGCCTCACGAAACGGATGAAGCATCCCACAACGCCAGTCGGAAATCTTCGGCAGAAAAGTCAAGATCTAATCAAAATCCGAGGCGCTACCGCAGCATGACAGGCCGCGAACAGTGTGGTGACGGCGGGTCCGGCACCTGCCGGCGCGCCGCCGGTCAGGCGCATCACGAGGTCGGTCGGGCTGATTCTGGGGCCAACTACGATCGGAAGCATGACGGATCTCGATCTGCGCAAGCTGCGGTACTTCCTTGCCGTGGCGGATGAGCTGAATTACGGCCGGGCGGCTGAGCGGCTGCACATCGCCCAGCCGGTGCTCAGCCGCCAGATCACCGCGCTTGAGAAAGAGCTTGGGGTAGCGCTTTTCGAGCGTTCGAAGCGCGGCACGCAGCTCACCGAGGCCGGGGCGCTTCTCAGGGACGACGCTCGGGCGATCCTCAGCACGGCGACGGCCCTGCAGCGTCGGGCGCGGGTAGCGGGACGCGACGGACAGCATTTCACCGTCGGGTTCATGCCCGGAATCATCGTTACCTCCGCGGTGCGCCTGCTCACAGAGCGATTCCCGCAGCTCCGGGTGGACGTTGTGCGCACCTCGTGGGACGACCAGGTGGAGATGGTCCGTGACGGCCGTGTCGATGTCAGCTTCGTCCGGCTGCCCGTGCAGCGGCGTGGCCTGACCGTCGTCCCGCTATTCAGCGAGCCCCGCGTCGTGGCCCTTCCGCAGCACCATCCGCTGACGTTGAAGTCGTCGCTGACGATCGCGGATCTCGCGGCGCTCGATCTGCTGCAAAACCCTGATGCCGTGCCGGAGTGGCGTGACGCGGCCGAGGAGCTGCGCGCGACCGCGCTCTCGGTTGATCGCATGAACCTGCCGGTGGTCCACACCGTGGAGGAGAAGCTGGAGCACGTCGCGGCCGAACGCGGCATCGTGGTCCTGCCGGAGTCCACGGCGATGTTCTACACCCGTCCGGATATCGTCTACCGCTACGTCAGCGACCTGCCACAGGGAGACGTCGCCTTGGCGTTCGAAGGCCGACGCTCCTCCCCGCAGATCGAAGCCATGGTTCAGATTGCCGGGGATCTTTTCGTCAAGGCCGGAGAGCCATCCGCGGCCGGCTCTCCGGCGGTAAACGCCTAGCGACACGGGCTGACACCGCTACGCAGACGGCAGGGTGACGCCGGTCAGTTCCTCAAGTGCTTCTACCAGCGCGTCTTGGAATTGTGGCGATCGCACGGCCGGGTGGGTGGCGCGGGGCTTCTGGTGGTAGAAGTACTGGCCGCTGACCACGGCTTGCGGGGAGTCGCTGACGGCCAGCCACGCCTGGGTGACGTGAGCTTGTGAGAGATCATCTGGCGCCCCGGCACCGCCCATCTTCGTCGGCACCCAGCCGGGTTCGAGCGCGTTGCTCAAGACGGCCGGCCACCTGCGGGCGACGGCGAAGGCAAGCGTCGCATCGAACAGCTTGGTGTCGGAGTAGGCCTGCGATCCGTTCCACGACCGGAAGTCCCAGTCGAGATCCTCGACGCTGGGCGTGCCGCTGCGGTGCATCCCGCTGCTGAGGTAGACCAGACGGTCCGGGCGGGTGATCAGCGCGGTGAGCAGGTAGGGCGCGAGCACGTTGACGGCCAGAACGTGGGCGTGCCCGTCCGCCGTGATGATCTTGCGCGGCTCGCGGTAGCCGATGCCGGCGTTGTGGATCACGGCGTCGAACCGGCCGAGGGCGTTGACCTGATCGGCAACCGACGCGGTTTGCTCGGCACTGCCGAGATCGCCAGTGACGACGGCCTCGATACCCGGGAGCGCGGCCCGCAGGTCGGCTGCGCGGCCCTGGCTGCGGGCGTGCCCGACCACCTCGTGTCGCTGACTGACCAGCAGCTCTGCCGCAGCGAGCCCGAGCCCATCCGTCGATCCGGTGATGAATATGCGAGCCATGGGGAAGTCCTTTCTGTCTCCTCAAGACTTCCCGTCGCAACCCGCCGTGTCCAAGACCTGTTCCAGCGAATCTGATACCCGAGAGGCATCAGATTCACAGTCCTCCTGATACCCGAACGGTATCTGTTCGGGCGGGATAGGTATTGGACGGCAGTCCCGCTGCGGAGTGAGCCTATAGGTGCCGCCCGATGCTCGGAAGCACCTCAACTGCGGCGGGACGCCCGCCGTCCCAGGCTAACAATCACGACCGGACAGGTACCTGTGACCATGACGTCTCAACCTCAGCTCACCCGCAGAGGGACTCTTCTGCTCGCTGCCTCGATCGCGGTCATCGCGGCGAACCTCTACTACGTGCAGTCGCTGATCGCGACCATCGCTCATGCCGTCCACATCACCGACACCCAGTCGCAGGGCCTCATCACCGTCTCGCAGCTCGGGTTTGCCGTCGGGCTCGTCCTGATCCTCCCGATCTCTGACCTGATGCCTGCGCGCCGGCTGCTGACGATCCTGCTTGTCCTCGACTGCGCGGCACTCATCGCCATCTGCCTCGCTCCGGGCGTGATCGTGCTGTACATCGCCTTCGCGGTGCTCGGCCTGGCCAACACCGGAGCGCAGCTGATCGTCCCGGCCGCGGCGAACCTCGCCTCGGACGCATCCCGGGCGCGCGTCGTCGGCACGATCATCAGCGGCCTGCTCACCGGCATCCTGCTCGCCCGGACGGTGTCCGGCATCGTCGCGGACCTCTTTGGCTGGCGAGCCATGTTCGCCGTCGCCGCGGTCCTGATCGTCGCGGTCATCCCCACCACCGCGGTCGTACTTCGCAACGCCCCCCAGCACAGGACCAGCGGCAATTACCTCGCGGCTCTACGCAACACCTGGCGGCTCTACGCCGCCCACCGGCTCCTGCGCATGCGCGCCGCGTACGGTGCCGCCGCCTTCGCGTTGTTCAGCATGCTGTGGTCCTCCATCGCCCTGCTGCTGTCCAGCTCCCCGTTCCACTACAGCGAGAGCATCATCGGCCTCTTCGGCCTGCTCGGCGTTGCCGGGGCCACCGCAGCCAACATCACCGGACGCATTAGCCGCCTCAGCCGTAACACACTCACCGTTACGGCGATCGCGATTGCCCTGCTCGGCTTTATCCTGCTGTGGTCGGGTCATGCGCAACTCGGTGTCCTCATTGCCGGGATCCTTGTCCTCGACGTCGGCGTCCAAGCCCTGCACGTCGTCAACCAGCACGCGATTTACACCCTCGCGCCGGCGGACCGCAGCCGGGCGAACAGCGTGTACATGATTTGGTACTTCGCCGGCGGCTCGCTCGGCAGCCTCGTCGCCACCGCGCTATGGCCGGTGGCTGGCTGGACCGGCGTGTGTGCCGCCGCCATCGTCGTCACCCTGATCGCCGCCGGCATCTGGCTCTTCGGCGACGTCATTCCCGCCCGGCACCCCGCAGAACGCGGCGCCGCAGCCGCACACCAGCCGATCGCTTCCTGATCGCTTCTCACCCACTCAGAAAGGAACACCCATGTCTCTCACCACTACCAGCCGTGTCGTCATCCTCGGCGGCACCAGCGGTATCGGCCTCGCCGTCGCCAAGGCCGCGGCCGCGGCCGGTGCCTCCGTCGCCGTCGCGTCCCGCAATCCCGACTCCGTCGCGGCCGCGCTCGCACAGCTCCCCGAAGGAAGCACCGGACGCGTCGTCGACGTCTCCTCGAGCAGCGAAGTCGAGGCATTCTTCACCGAGATTGGCGAGTTCGACCACCTGGCATACACCGCCGCCGACCACCTGACCAGCACTCCACTGGGCGACTACACACCCGAGAAAGCCCGGAGGTTCCTCGAGCTCCGCCTCGTCTATGCCTTCGAAGCCGTCCGCCTCGCCGTGCCCCACATCCGTGCGGGCGGCTCGATCACCCTGACCAGCGGCACCGCCGCCTTCAAGGGAGGCACCGGCTGGCTCCTCGGCGCTATCGTTTCCGGTGCCACGATCTCCGCCGCCAAGTCCCTCGCCGTCGAACTCGCACCGATCCGCGTCAACGTCGTCGCGCCGGGGGTTGTTCGCAGCCCGCTGTGGTCCGAGATCCCCGAAGCCGAACGCGAGAAGATGTACGCCACGGCGGGCTCGGGCCTGCCCCTAGGACGGGTCGCGGAAGTCGAGGACGCCGCCAAGGCCTACGTCCAGCTCATGGACCAGGACTACGCGACCGGAGTCACCAGCGTCATCGACGGCGGAGCACTCATCGCCTAGACGAGGATCGACCTATAACGAGCGGGCCATCGTGGCCGGTGCCTTTGGCGCCCTCCCCGACGGCCCGCTCTGTTTTATTCGCACCGGCGGTGCGCGAAGCGCCCGGTGTCAGCCTTTCTCATACAGTTCCATGGCGCGGGCGGCGAGGTCCAGCGCATGGTCCACGCTGGTGGCGATGTAGCTGAGGTCGATGAATGCGCCTTCGTAGCCGGCGTCGCGTGCGGTGAGCGCTACCAGGACGGCGTCATCGACCGGTTCGCCGGGTGAGGTGTTGATGCGCAGCTCGCGCCGCAGGGTGGCCGGGTCACGGCCCGCGGAGGAGGCGGACCGCCTGATCGCCTGCCACATCTGGTCGAGCACCTCCGTCGGCGGCCCGTCGGCGGGTGAGGTGGCGGGCAGCCAGCCGTCTGCCAGGCGGCCCACGCGATCGAGCGCGCCCGCCCCGAAGCCACCCAGCAGGATCGGGGGCCCAGACGGCTGGAAGGGACGCAGTTCCAGGCGAGAGGGCGGGATCTGCCAGAGCTCCCCGTCATGCTGGACGGGGTCGGTGGTCCACATCGCCCGCAGCACGGCGATGATCTCCTCCAGCCGCGCCCAGCGCTTGGCGAAAGGGATGCCGAGCGCCTCGTACTCGGTGCGCATCCAGCCGATCCCGAACCCCAGGTCGATCCGGCCACGGCTCAGCAGGTCCAGCGAGGCGAACGTGCGGCCGAGGAACAGCGGGTGATGCCACGTGGCGTTGAACGTGCTAGTGGACAGCCGCACGCGACTGGTGGCGGAGGCGGCCAGCGCCAGCGTGACGACCGGGTCCGTGACGCGCGCCTGTTCGGGCGGCCACGGCTGCTCCGGCGTACAGCCCGGATAGATCGGATCCGGGTGCAGGGGCGTGAGGATACGGTCCGCTGCCCAGAGGCTCTCGTAACCGAGTTCTTCGGCCGTGCTGGCGAATTCCGCGACGCGGTCGGGCTCGGCGATCGGGCCCATCTGCGGCAGGGCCATTCCGATACGCATTACAGTCATCCTCCGGGTGTCATCTTGGTCAGCTGAATGCGTGTCAACGCTGGGGTGAGACCGTCACGCGGGTGGGTGTGGCGGTGCCGTACAGCTGCTGTGCGTAGGCGGCGTAGGCCTGAGCGGCCGCATCCTTGATGACCGGCTGGATTTCGGCGGGCATTTCGGCGACGATCGAGTCGATAACCGCGGGGTCACCCTCGTACATGATCATTCCGAAGGTCGTGGGCAGCTTGTCTTCGGGAACCTCCCCGTGCCCCTCCTGGGGCAGGAGGGCGTACTCGGAAGCGGTGATGTACTTTTCGATGAGCGGCACAACGCGTTCTTCCTCCAGGGCCAGGTGCTCCGTCATAACTTCAAGGAACTGGCTGACCGCGCCGGCCAGAGCATCGCGCGCTTGCGCCGACGCGCTGTCGCTCCACGACTGCACCGCCGCCGTCACCTGCCCAAGGCTGCGGTGGATGCTCTCGTGCTGCTCCTCCATGACGCCGACGACCGAGGCGATCTCCCCGGTGCCGCGCTCCCGCAGGCGCGGCCAGATGTGCTTGTCCTCTCCCGAGTGATGCAGGTCCAAGACCTTGCTCACCAAGGCGACGTGGCCCGCGACAAGCATGGTGCGCTGCTTGTCACCGGGCGCCACGGCCCGGACCAGGCCCGGCATCAGCCCGAACTCGCGGCGGAACATCGTGTGCACCGCGAACATGTCCCGTGCGTCGGCCAGAGGCTCGTCTACCATTGCCATGCTTCTCCGTTGTCCCCTCGTCTCCTGCGAAGCGGAGCCGTAAATCCCTGGCTGGCTTTCCCGTCAGGCCCCGCCCACCAATAGAGCGCTTGCCAGCTAGCGGCTCTACGGTCCGATCGTCAGGCCGGGCGGGCTGCGCTCGTATCCGCCGGTGGCCAGCGCAGTGGCCAGTCCGCGGCCTGCTAGCGTGCCGCCGGAGATCCTGGCTGGCCGACTAGCGAGGCTGCCCGGCGGCCGGGCCGGCGGGCAGGATGTGGTCCAGCTGGCTGCGCGAGCTAATGCCGAGCTTGGTAAAGACCTTGCCCAGGTGGTACTGGACCGTGCGCGGGCTGAGGAACAGCCGGGCGCCAATCTCCGGGTTCGACAGCCCCTCGCGGGCCAGCCGGGCGATCTGGGCCTCCTGCGCAGTCAGCTCCTCATCCCTGGTGGCAACGGTGCGCTTGCGTGCGGTCTCGCCGGTGGCCTGCAGCTCGCGCCTGGCCCGCGCGGCGAACGCCTCCAGGCCCATCGCTTCCAGCAAGCCGTGGGCCGTGCGCAGCTGCTCGCGAGCGTCCATGCGCCGCCGCTGCCTGCGCAGCCACTCCCCGTAGAGCAGATGGGCGCGGGCAAGATCCACGCGGACGCGGGTACGGCCAAGGCGCGTGATCGACTCGCGGTACAGGCGCTCGGCCTGCTCGCCCTCGCTCACCAGCGCGTGCGAACGCGCCTCGATCCCCATCGCCCAGTCGGTGCCGCTGACGCCGGTCATCTCGGCGAGCCGACGATGAGCAGCGGCGGCCGTCTCGCTCATTCCGCTCCGTGCAGCTGCCTCGATCAGTTCGGGCACAGCCCAGTTCGAGAAGCCAAGCTCGAAGTGATTTTGGCTGGCCCGCTGGGCCGCGGTCAGCGCTTCCTGGTAGCGGCCAAGGCCGTTACAGAGCACTGCGTTCGCCCACTCGGCGGCAGATATCCCAAGTCCTTCGCCTCGCGATGACACATCCCTCAGGGTGGCCTCGATCAGCGCGGACACCTCGGCTTGGCTGCCGCGCAGCGCGGCAAGGCCCAGGGGGCCGTAGGGCGCCACGCTGCTGCCCGTCGCCTCGATCACCGTCTGCATCTCATTGACCGTTGACGCCGCGGCGGTCAGCTCGCCGGTAACGAGGAGCGCGTAGACCCGTGCGAAGAGGGCAAGAGGAAGCTCGCTGAGCGCGCCGGCCTCGCGGGCAAGCTGGGCCCACCGATCGGAGAGCATCGCGCAGCCCTCGTCATCCCAGAGATGCAAGGCCGCGGTACACGCCAGCGACAGCCAGCGCAGCTCCGGATCTGCGGGCATGTCATCACCGAACGCCCTCAGGGCCCGCCGCAGGATCGGCGCTCCGGCCGCATACCCCTGGTTAAGGTGCGCTGCCAGGCCATCGAGGAGGAGATCGGGTGCGCGCGGCCCGTCCAGCGGCGAGGGCGCCGCACCCGCCGCGCGCGCCACGTCCAGCAGGGAGCCGCCCGGACTGGCCAGGCGGCCAGCGTAGACGGCGGCGACCAGCGCGTCCAGGTAGGTGGCCCGGGAAAGGCCGGCGTCGATCGGCTCGAGCCGCCTGGCTGCCTTCAGCAGCAGCGGCGGGGCATCGCTGCCCCGGCTTGCGGCAAACGCGGCCTGGGCCCGCACAACGTCGGCGCGAGCATGCTGGAGTTCGCTGAGCGGCCCGGCTTCCGCCTTGGCCAGCAGGTCCAGCGCCGCGTCGGACGCGCCGACCTGGACCTTGGCCTGCGCCGCGGCCAGCGCCCGCCCGGCCCGTAGCGCCGGATCGGGGGTCAGCATCGCCGCTTGCTCCAGGAAGGCGGCCGCTGCCGCCAGCCCCCCACGCGCCCGGGCCCGGCCGGCCGAACACTCAAGCTCCCCGGCGACGTCTTCGTCCGGGCCCTGTGCGGCCTGGGCCCGATGCCAAGCGTGGGAATCAGAATCAAGTTGCGGATCGATGGCCTCGGCCAGGGCCCGGTGCACCTCGTGTCTCTCCCGGTCCGACGCCGACCGGTAGGCTGCCGAGCGCACCAGCGGATGCCGGAACCGCACCCGGGAGCCGAACTCAGCCAGGCCCGCCTCGGCCGCCGGCAGGCCGCCGCGGCACCGATCCCGAGCCGCCCTGCTGCCCGCCACACCAGCACCGGATCCCCGGCCGGATCGGCTGCCGCGAGCAGCAGCAGGCGGCGGGTCTCGTCCGGAATCGCGCCCACCCGCCGGCGGAAACTCTCCTCCATCCGCGCCGGCAGCGGCAGCGCGCCAGGGAGCCCGAACCCACCGGCCAACTCCGCCGCTGTCAGCCCTCGCGGCAGTTCCAGCAGCGCCAGTGGGTTGCCCCGCGTCTCAGCCACGATCTGATCGCGGACCCGCTCATCCAGCGGCCCAGCCAGCACCGAATCCAGCAGCGCCCGCGCATCGTCTTGCCCCAGGCCCCCGACCACCAGCTCCGGCAACCCCGCCAGGTCAGCACCCGGGGCGCGCGTCCCGAACACCAAGCCGACCGATTCCGCCTCCAGGCGGCGCGCAACGAACGCGAGAACCTGCATCGAGGCACTATCGAGCCACTGGGCGTCGTCTACCACGCAAACCAGCCGCGGTTTCCCTGCCATCTCCGATAGCAAGCCCAGCACGGCCAGCCCGATAAGGAACCGGTCCGGCGCCGGCCCCGCACTCATGCCGAACGCGGTCCGCAGGGCATCACGCTGAGGGACAGGGAGAGCCTCGAGGCGATCCAGCATCGGCGTGCACAACTGGTGCAATGCGGCGAAGGCGATCTCCATCTCCGACTGGACACCGGCGATGCCCGCCACACGGCAATCCGACGCCTGCCAGGCCAGGTACTCCAGGAGCGCTGTCTTGCCCACGCCCGGTTCGCCATGCACCACCAGAGCCCGGCTTTCACCCCGGCGAACAGCCTCAAGGAGCCGGTCGAGCGCGGCACATTCGGACCGGCGGTCCCATCAACGGCGCCCGGTCAGGCACCGGGAAACCTGCGGGCACTGTGGAACGCACGGTTAGCCTTCGCCGACGAGCTTGGGGCTGATGTTCCACAGATCGTGACCGCAGTGCATGTGGCCAGGATAGGTCCGGGCGAGAGGCCGCGCTCCATGGCCCATGCCTAGCTGGCCTCGGCGAACACCGCCAGGGCGATCTGGTAGCTGTCGAATGCCCGGGCGGCGCCCGCGTAGGCCGTCAGATGGATGAAGAGCTCGACGATCTCCTCCTTGGTCACGCCGGAGTTCAGCGCTATCCGCAGCTGCCCGCGGAGCGGCTCATGTGTGCCGAGCGTGGCGGCGATGGCGACCGAGATGAGCGCGCGGCTGCGGTTATCCAGCCCGCTGCGGGGCCACGAGTCGCCGAAGGTGTGGATGGTGGCGAGACGCCGGAAGTCCTCTCCCACGGGCGGCTCGCCATCGCCAAGCGGGAGGTCGAGCGGCTGGCCGAGCAGCCGCTGAGCGTTGTCCAGCGCCTGCTGGTAATCCTGCTGGCCGGTCATGGGTGCTGGCATGCGGTACTCCTTCATCGGTTCAGCTGCCCGCCGCGGTGTGGCATTGATTTAACGGAACATCGGTTCGATAATAACAGAACGGTGTTGTGCTATGTACACTGGACCCGTCATGACTGCTGAGACCTTCCAGCGGGCCCGCCGCCCGAGCAGAAGCTGCAGCGCCAGGACGCCATCCTCAGCGCCGCCCGCGAACTAGCGCTAAACGACGGTGTCCGCAACGTGAGCCTGGCCGACATCGCCGCGCGGGTCGGCATCCACAAGTCGGCGCTGCTGCGCTACTTCGAGACCCGCGAGCAGATCTTCCTGGAGCTGACGGCCGAGGCCTGGCGTGACTGGGCGGATGCGGTGAACGCCGGACTTGATGCTGCCGCGGGTTCCGCCGGACTGGTCGCCGACGTCTTCGCGCGCAGCTTCGGCGACCGGCCGGTGCTGTGCGACCTCATCGCGCACACGCCCCTCAACCTGGAGCGCAACGTCTCCCCCGAGGCCGTGCGCCGCTACAAGCTGACGTCCCTCGGGGTGGTCAACGAGGCCGCCGCACTCGTGCATCGGGTCCTGCCCGAGCTGAACCTGGCCGAGTGCACGGAGTTCGTCGCCACCTTGGCATCCCTGGCCGGCTCCCTGTGGCAGATCGCGAACCCGGTGCCCGCCCTCGCGGAGCTTTTCACGTCCGATCCGGCGCTGGCCCAGGCTTGCGTTGACCTGACGCCCCGGCTGCGCCGAACCGCGGAGATCCTGCTGGCCGGGCTGATCTTCGAGCCGAAACCCGGCGCAGGCCCGCCCGGGCACCGGGCAGACCGGCGGGCCTCCCCCATTCACGTGAGAAACGGGTGCACCCGAGCTGTAGCAACACGCCGCACGGCTGATCAGGAGTACCACGTTTGATCGATGTGCGATCACCTGCGGATTCGGTTTCCTGGGTCGTGAACAGCACAGACCTCTGACAGGAGACATGAGATGAGCAAGAAGAAGATCTCGGTGGCCGTGACCGGCGGCGCGCTCGCGCTCAGCGCGGTGTTCGCGACGGCCGCGGCCGCCCGGACCACCCCAGGCCGCCAAGACAGCGACCACGGCCAAGACCACGGCGGGCACAGCGGCGACCCACCAGCCCAAGCCGACCATCGTCCTTGTGTCCGGTGCGTTCGAGGACTCGACCAGCTGGAGCGGGGAGATCACGAAGCTGGAGAAGGCCGGCTACCCGGTGATCGCACCGGCCGTGCCGCTGCGCGGTGTCGCCTCCCACTCGGCCTACCTGACCAGCGTCGTGCGCAGCATCAACGGCCCGGTCGTGCTGGTCGGGCACTCCTACGCCGGCCTCCTGACCACCGAGATCGCCGCCAACGACCCGAAGCAGGTGAAGGCCCTGGTCTACACGGCGGCGTTCATCCCGAAGGCCGGCCAGACGGCCAACCAGCTAGTGTCCTCGTTCCCCGGCTCCCTGCTCGGCCCGGACACCACCTTCACTGTCAACCTCCCCGGCGGCGGCACCGACACCTACGTCAAGCCGGCTAGCTTCCCCGCGCACTGTTCGCCGCCGACCGTACCCCGGCGGAAGCGGCCGTGGACGCCGCCACCCAGCGACCCGTCGAGTCCGACGCGCTCAGCGAGCCAGCCGCGGCCGGCGTGCCGCAGGGCATCCCGGTCTACGCGGTCGTCGCAAGCCACGACATGGCGATCCCCCCGGCGGCCGAGCGGTCTGAGGCTCAGCA
This sequence comes from uncultured Actinomycetota bacterium, assembly GCA_963748785.1. Classification (GTDB taxonomy): domain Bacteria; phylum Actinomycetota; class Actinomycetes; order Streptosporangiales; family Streptosporangiaceae; genus Trebonia. The sequence continues at coordinate 36,179 of CAVVKP010000024.1, forward strand.
GGCACACGCCACCATCAGCACGGTCGACTCCTCGCACGACCTGCCCACCTCGCACCCCGGCGCGGTGACCGCCGTGATCGAGCGCGCGGCACGGTAACGCGCGGGCCCGGCGGCTACGGCCGCCGGCGTGGAATCCCAGGTGGAGGGTAAGGCAGTACCCATGGAGGACGCCGTGAGCGCATCCATCGCGGGGCGGGGCGGCCGGATCGTGGTCGCCGGTGCGGGCTACGCCGGGTTGCACGTCGCCTTGCGCCTGACAGCCAAGCTGCGCAACAACCCCAGGATGGAGCTGACCCTAGTCGACCGGCACGACTACCACCAGGCGCTCACTGAGCTGCCCCGGGTCGCCGGCGGCACCCGCGCCGCCGACGCGGTGCGCATCCCGCTCCAGGACATGCTGGCCGAGCGGGTCCGCTTCGTCCAGACCGAGATCAGCGGTTTGGACCTGCCCGGCCGGCGGGTGCTCACCGAGGCCGGGCCGATCGGCTGGACCGGCTGGTGCTGGCGCTGGGCAGCAGGCCCAACGACTTCGCCATCCCCGGCCTGGCCGAGCGCGCCCTGTCGCTGTATTCGGCCAGCGACGCCGAGCGGGTGTGGGCGGCGGTCAGCAAGGCGCTCGATGACGCTGCGGCCGCCGGCTCCCGGCGGCAACGCCACCTGGCGACCGTGGTGATCGGCGGCGGTGGCGCCACCGGGGTCGAACTGGCCGGCGAGCTGGCCGAGATGCTGCCCGAGGTGGCCAGCGGCCACGGCCTAGCGCCCGACCGGCCCTCCGTGCAGCTTGTCGAGGCGGGCCCCACCATCTTGGCCGGCTCCTCGCCGCAACTGATCGACAAGACCACCAGGATCCTTTCCGACCTGGGCGTGCAGATCCGCACCAACGCGATGGTCGCGTCCGCGACCAAGGAGGGCTTCCGGCTGAAGGACGGCCAGCTGGTGGAAGGCGGCGTGTTCGTCTGGGCGGGCGGGGTGAAAGCACCCGAGCTGATGGCCGATTCGGGGTTCAGGCCGGCCATAACGGCCGCGTCAAGGTCGACCGGCACCTGCGCGTGCTGGACCATCCGGAGATCTACGTCGCCGGCGACCTCGCCTCGGTGACCGATCCGCGCACAGGGCACGTGCTGCCCCCGCTGGCGCAGGTGGCGCTGGAGGAAGCCGAGACCGTGGCCCGCAACCTGGACGCGGAGCTGGAGGGCCGCCCGCTGGATGCGTTCACCTTCCATGACAAGGGGTTCGTCGTCTCGGTTGGGACCCGCCGCGGTGTCGCCGACATCGCCGGCATCACCAGCGGCGGGCGGTTGGCTCACCTGCTCAAAGACGCCATCGAGTGGGAGTACCGCCCAGTCCGTCACGCACCTGCGAGGGTGGGACCCAATAGCCCTGTGACCGTTTCGCTCTGCATCGATACAAACCGCCAGTGTGATCTTCGCCTCTTGAAATCGTTGAACTGGGTTGCGCGCGGATCCGTTCCTCGAGTGGGAGATAGCCACTCACAAGGATGTGTGATCTTGAAACGACTTCGTTCACCTCGCCCTCTGGCCATGATGATCGCCGCTGCCAGCGGACTAGCCATCGCCGCTCCGACCGCGGCGTTCGCGAGTACGGGTCCCTCTTACCACCAGCAGCAGCAGCACCAGCAGCATGGTGACCTGAAGCTGAACCAGGTCAACCTGGCCTCCGACATCCCGGGCATGGCGCCGCTGACCGACCCCGATCTGAAGAATCCCTGGGGCCTCTCTCTTCCCCCACCTCTCCCCTGTGGGTCTCCAATCAGGGCACTAACAGCTCCACCCTCTACACCCTCCCTGCAGGCTCAAGCACCGTGACCAAGGTGCCGACGGTGCGAGTGACCATGGGGAACTCCTTCGCGGGCCCCACGGGTCAGGTGGCGAACACGGGTACCGGGTTCGTTGTGAGCAACGGGACCAAGAGCGCCCCCGCCGCGTTCATCTTCGACACGCTCGACGGCCACATCGAGGCATGGGAACCCCACGGTCGACCCGCTCCTCGGTGCCACCGAGAGCAAGGCCACCGTGCCGGGCGCCAGTTACACCGGGCTCGCGGAGGCCTCAACCAGCAACGGCGACGAGCTATTCGCCGCCAACTTCGGCCAGGGCAAGGTCGATGTCTTCAATTCGACCTTCCAGCAGGTCAAGACGGCTCCCTGGCAGTTCAGGGACTCGCGGCTGCCGGCGGCACGGCTTCAAGCCCTTCAACACGCAGACCCTGAACGGCAACATCTTCGTGACCTTCGACAAGGCCGACCCGAGCACGGGCAGGGAAGCGGTCGGTAAGCACCTCGGCGTGGTCGACGAGTTCGGCGCCGACGGGCGCCTGATCGCCCGCATCGCCTCGGGCGGTGCGCTCAACGCGCCCTGGGGCCTGGCCATCGCGCCGGCCAGCT
>CAVVKP010000025.1:0-158338 GCA_963748785.1 uncultured Actinomycetota bacterium
AGCGGCCGCTCAGCGGCCAGCCCTTGCGAGACGGCGGTGACGCCACCCCGGATTTTTCGGTCAGGGGGGAGAGAGGACGGCGGGTCCCGCATACGCGGGACCCGCCGTCTGGCGTGCTGCGGTCGCCCGGTGCCGCGTCACTCCTCGTCGGTGGCCTCGACCTGCCAGATGATGTCGTCGAGGACGCGCGGGGTCTCATGCGGCTCGTAGGCGACGATGGACAGCCGCTCCATGGCCAGCAGGTAGCGGTCCACGTCTACCTGCTTGTCGAGGTAGAGCGCGCTGGTCAGGTTCTCCACGTAAACGACGTCGGGCAGGTCGCGCTCGGCGAACCGCAGGATGCTGAACCCGGTCGGCGCCGCGTGGCCGCCCGCACCGTAGGGCAGCACCTGGAGGGTCAGCGTCGGGCTGGCGGACGCCTCCCGCAGGTAGCGCAGCTGCTCAAGCTGGGCCGCGGTCCCGGCGACGGGGCGGCGCAGCGCGGCCTCGTCGAGGATGACCCAGAGCTTCAGCTTGCCGTCGCGGAAGCGCCGCTGGCGCTCCTTGCGCAGCACCACGAGCCGCTCCGCCTGCTCAAGTGGGAAGTCGCCGAGGGAGATGACCGCGGTCGCGTACTCCTCGGTCTGCAGCAGACCAGGGATGAACTGGGCCTCGTACACGCGGATGGACCGCGCCGCCTCTTCCATGCCCACGTAGGCCTGGAACCAGTCGGGCAGGATGTCGTTGTAGCGGTGCCACCAGCCGGGCCGGTTCGACTGCTCGGCCAGGGTGAGTAGCTGCTCCCGCTCGCGCGCGTCCACGCCGTACAGCGTGAGCAGGTCGAGCACGTCGATCTCGCGGATCGCGTTCCGGCCCAGCTCGATACGGCTGATCTTGGACTCCGACGCGCGAATCTTGCCCGCAGCCTGCCGGGCGGTGATCCCCCGGGACTCCCGGAGCCGGCGCAGGTGAGACCCGAGCAGGATGCGCAGGACGGTAGGCCCGTCCGAAGAGTCAGGCACGCTGCCGACCTCCTATTCCCGGTACCGCGCGGCACGACAAAGCCGCGTGGCAAGCCTCGCAAGGCTGATTATCACCTAGTGCCGCGCAATTGCGTTGGCCGGGGTTCGCCCTCGCGCGGGTAGCGTAATGATATCGCATATGTGATTCCGTGTCGGCTATCCGATCCGCAGTTGGAACATTATTGCCGGCTGTCCCGCGTCCGCGCGAGGCACCCCCCGTTCGGTGGCCGGAACCCCTGGGGGCCGGGCATTGTGCATGCACAGGGCGGCTAAGCTGTGCATGCACGGAACGGCTGGTGTCGCCCCGATCCCGGGGGAGCGGACGCCGGGCGACCCCGCCGGGCCGCCCTCGGGAATGGTCCCCGGGCTCTGGCGGAATTGCGCCGGGCAAGGCCATTAATCCGGTCATTTCATCCCCGGGTCGGCCCCGGAATATCGGCCGCTCCCTCGCAATTGCGTCGGCTATTTCCGGGGCGCCGATTCGGAACGCGCACCCCGCGCCGATGCCTCGGCCAATCAACCGCCACGGCCGGGAAACGGGGGTGGCTGACTCCCCGCAGCCCCCCGGTGATCCGCGGTGTCCTAGCGGCGCAGGTCGGCCAGCAGGTTCGACGGCCAGTACCAGATGGTGTACGGCCCGGCCTGGTAGACGCCGGGCCGGGGCGCCGAAGGTGGCCCGTACCGCCCGCTGGTCGGTGAATCCCGGGTAGCCGGGGACGCCGGGGAACAGCACCACGTAGTGCGCCGCCGACCGCGCCGGGTCGAACCAGTCGGACCGGACCTCCCCTTGCGCGGGCACGACCCGGCCGCCGGCCACGTTGACCGGCCGCACCGCGACCCGGCCGCCGCTGGTCAGCGTGACCACGCTGGCTTCCCAGTAGCCGGACAGGCCGGTGCCGAGGTGGTGCCGCTCCAGCCAGGTAGTGAGCCCGGCCGCCTGCGGCGCCGAGGCCGGCGCGGTGAGTTCGTACCCGAGCCCGGCCAGGTAGCCCGCCCCGGCCAGGACCAGCGCCGGCGCAGCACCAGCCCGGCCAGCCGGGCGGTCGTCGCGCGGCTGGCCACCGGCTCGGCCCCGTGCCCGTCGCGCGGGTGACCGGGTCCGCCTGGCGGGCTCGCCAGGCGACGAGCAGCGGGCCGGCCAGCTGGCGGCCGGCCAGGGCGGCCGCGAACGGCAGCACCGGGGCGATCTCCCTGGCCGAGGAGACCGCGTACACCCGGTCCGTCACCACGAAGAGCGCGATGTTGACGCCGATCGCGGCCACCAGCACCTGGCTGACCAGGTCGCGCGCGCCGGAACCGCCAGGCCGCCAGCGCGATGCCCGGCCGCCGCCAGGGCGGCCCCGGCCAGGTGTATCACCGCGAACAGCGGGGCTGCCGATGCCGGCGAGCCCGGAGAAGTCGGCCCCGGTCAGCAGCAGCAGGCACTGCGCCGCGACCGGCAGGTTGTGCCCGAGGATCTCGCCGCGCCCGCGCCAGCTGCGCGCCGAGCGGCCGGACGCCGAACCCGCCCGCCGCGTGCAGCAGCCAAACGGCGGCGGCCCAGCGCCAGCCCCGGCCACCGCCCCGGCCCCCAGGGCGACCTCGATACCGCCGCGCCGTGAGCCGCCGCCCTGCGGAAAGCCGCCCGCCCCCGGCATCCGGGCCTCGCGGCACCCGGCCCCCCGGACGCGCCGCCGACGCACCACGCACCCCGGTCGCCCTGCCCGCAGTCGGCCGCCCCGGGGGCCGGGCCGAGCGTCGCGCAGCGCGCAGACCGCGGCCAGCGGGATGACGCCGGCGATGAGCACGATGGAGTCGGCCACCTGCGCCCAGGCGAGCAGCAGTGACGTGAGCACCGGGACGTACCAGCGGGGCCTGGCCCGGTCCAGGATCAGCCAGGCCGCCAGCAGCGGGACCGACGTGCCGATGTGGTCGGGAGAGGACAGCAGCACGTTGGTGCCCGCGCCGAGCTGCGGCGCCAGCATGATGCCGGCCGCGATGGCGACCCGGGCACGGCGTCTCGGCGGCCGGCCGGCGTGACGCCCGGCCGCCACGAGGCAGGCGAGCAGCGACCACCAGGGTGTAGGTCAGCGCGGCGGCGACGTGCACGCACGCCCGCGCCGAGCCCCCGGATCAGCTCGACGAACAGGTACTGCGGCACCTCGGTCGTGTAGAAGGAGACGTCCGAGGTCGTCCAGCCGCGCAGCAGCGGGTTGCCGTGCAGCATGTCCCAGGCCTGCAGCGACTGCGCGGCGCCGTCGGAGTTGACCGCCCGGGTCTGCGCCAGCCGCAGGTACACCGCGAAGCCGGCGACCGCGCCCGCCGCCCAGGCGGCCCCGGTCGGCCCGCCGCGGCGGCGGGGACCCGGGCCGCGCGCCCCCGGGAACGGCCGCCGCCAGCCGGCGGCGCCGCCGGTGCCCCGGGCGCTACCGGCCGCGCGGCGCCACCGGCCGCCCCGGGAACCTCCCGTTGCTCGCACGCCGCTATTTCACCATAGGTAATCGCTCGGACACGTCAGGTTGTCGACCGGGCTGCGACCAACGTCACAGCCTCTCCGGCTGCCGGAAAAGGCGGCGGTTCGTCGATGATTACGCTGTCTATGTCGATTCTCCTAGGCGCTCGCGCTGCTCGCCGCCGGCCTCGGCGGCGGGATCGCCGGCACCATGGCCAGCGTGGCCAGCGTCGTCTCCTACCCGGCGCTGCTCGCGCTCGGCCTGCCGCCGCTGGCCGCCAACGTCACCAACACGATGTCGCTGATCTTCTGCGTGCCCGGCGCGGTGCTCGGCGCCCGACCCGAGCTGGCCGGGCAGCGTCCCCGGCTGCTCCGGTTCGGCGCGGTCATCGCCGCCGGCGGCGCGGTCGGCGCGACCGTGCTGCTGCTCGCGCCGCCCGGCGCGTTCGCGCTGGTCGTCCCGGTGCTGATCGGCTGCGGCGGCGGTGCTCGTGCTGCTGCAGCCGCGGCTGCGCGCCCTGTCGCCGCACCCCGGCGCGGAGCGGTCGCGGGCCCGCATCGGCGTGCTGTTCGGCGTGGCGGTCTACCTCGGCTACTTCGGCGCGGCGGGCGGGGTGCTGGTGCTGGCCATGCTGGCCGCGACGCTCACCGAGTCGCTGATCCGGGTCAACGCGATCAAGAACGTGACCTCCGGCGCGGCCAACCTGGTGGCCGCGATCATCTTCGCCCTGTACGCGCCGGTCGACTGGGCGTTCGTCCCGCCGCTGGCCGCCGGGTTCCTCATCGGCGGCTACACCGGGCAGCGCCTGGTGCGCCACCTCCCGGCCGGCGTGCTGCGGGTGGTGGTCGCCCTGATCGGCCTGGGCCTGGCGGTCAAGCTCGGGCTCAGCGCCTACCGCTGAGCCCGGCCGCCGAGCCCGGTGGCCCGCGAGCCCGGGCCGGGCCTGGCCGACGGGCTCGCCGGCGGGCACCGGATCGGCCGCCGAGCCGGCCCAGCGCCGCCACAGCAGGTACGTCCGGGCCGCGACCCAGCAGTTGAGCGCGGTCCACACCCCGGGCAGGCCGAGCCAGTGGAAGCGGAGCACCGCCAGCGCCAGCGGGGCGAAGGCGAGGCAGGCCAGGATCATCGCCCGGCGCATGGCGATGTAGTCGCCGAGGCCGAGGATGATCCCGTCGTAGACGAACGCCAGCGCGGTCAGCGGCTGGGTGGACGCCGCCCACAGCAGCCCGGTGACGGCGGCGCCGCGCACCGCCGGGTCGGCGGTGAACAGCCCCGGCGCCAGCAGCGCGAGCACGGCGGTGAGCGCGCGCCAGCCCGAGGCCGGCCGCCAGCCCGAGCACGAGCGTGCGCCGCGCCGCCACCTCGGCCGCCGGCCGGTCGCCCGCGGCCGAGCGCCCCGCTCACGTACACCTGCGCGGGCACCGCGAGCGCGTCGGTCAGCAGCGAGAGCAGGCCCCACAGCCGGTAGGCGACCTGCTGCCCGGCCAGCGGCATCGGGCCGAGCCGGGCGGCGACCGCCGTGGCGGTGAGCGGCACCAGCGCCGAGCGCGATGGTCCGCACCGACAGCCGGTGCCCGTCCCGCAGCACGGCGGCGATGTCGCCGCGCCCGGGCCGGTGCGGCGGGTAGGGCGAGCGCCGTGACGCCAGGCCGTAGGCCGCCGCGGCGAGCACCTGCGCCGCGACCGTGCCCCACGCCGAGCCGGTCAGCCCGGCGTGCAGGCCGAACACGAACCACGCCTCCAGCGGCCACGTTCACCACGTTGGCGCCGACCGCGATCCGCAGCGACGTCCTGGTGTTCTCCAGGCCGGTCATGTGGCCGTTGCCCGGCGTACGACAGGTACAGGAACGGCAGGCCCAGCGCGGCGATCCGGATGTAGCTGGTGGCGGCGGCCGCGGTGCTGCCCCGGCCGCCGAGCAGCGCCGACCACGAACGGGGCGACGAGCACGACCACCAGCGTGGTCGCCGCGCCCCAGCCGGCGGCGACCGCGTAGGCGGCGCCGACCACGCGCCCGGCCGCCGCGTGCTCGCCCCGCGCGGCCCGCCGGGCCACCTCGGTCGTGGTGGCGAAGGTCAGGAAGATGGCCAGCCAGACCACGGTCGACAGGGTGGACGTCGCGATGGCCAGCGCGTCGAGCGGCTCGACGCCCCAGGTGCCCGACGATGGCGGTGTCGACCAGGTTGTACAGCGGCTCGGCGGCGATCGCGCCGAGCGCCGGGATGGCCAGCCGGGCGATCCGCCGGTCGAGATCGCGTCGGCCCTGGCTCACGCCCGTCAGGATATAAGTCGCGTCCAGGCCGATATCGGCCCGTGGGGTACGGTTGGGTACTCGTGAGCCGAATCCAGGCCGTCGCCGCCGATTCCGGGCCCGGGCACCTTCGGCTCGAGCGGACCCTGCTCATCATCGGCGTGATCGCGCTCGGCTACAACCTGCGCGGCGCGATCACCAGCCTCCCCCCGGTCTTCCCCGAGCTGCAGTCGAGCCTGGGGCTGTCCGGCGCGGTCGTCTCGCTGCTCGCCGCCACCCCGGTCATCTGCTTCGGCGTGGTCTCCGGTTTCGCCGCCTCGCTCGCCCGGCGGGCGGGGGAGGAGCGGGTCCTGGTCGGCGCGATCGTCGTCCTGGCGGTGGGCCTGGTCGTGCGCGCCGCCGCCCCCGGCGCCCTGCTGTTCCCGGGCACCATCGCCGCGAGCGGCGCCATCGCGGTGATGAACGTGCTGTTGTCCAGCCTCATCAAGCGCCGCTGGCCGGAGCGCGCCGGCCTGCTGATCGGCGTCTACATCACCGCGCTGTCGGCCGGCGCGATCGTCGCGTCCCTGGTCAGCGTGCCGCTGTGGAACAGCACCGGCGGCTCGATCGCGGTCACCCTCGGCTGGCTGGCCGCCCCGGCGGCCCTCGCCGCCCTGCTGTGGCTGCCGCAGCTCACGGGCGCAGGCGACGCGGCCGCCGCCAGCGCTGCCGAGCGCGCCCGGTGCGGCGCCGCGCCGTGCGCGCCGGCCCGGATCGCGGTGCACCGGCACGCGCTCGCCTGGCACGTGACCCTGTTCATGGGCATGCAGTCGCTGCTGTACTACGCGGCGCTGTCCTGGCTGCCGACCATGCTCCGTGACCGGGGAGAGAGCGCCGACACGGCCGGCGACCTGCTCGCCGTGATGGGCGTGGGCAACCTGGCCGTCTCGCTGATCATCCCGATCGCCGCCCAGCGGATGCGCTCGCAGCTCACGCTGGTCGTGCCGACCGTCATCGCCCTGGCCGTCGGCCTGGCCGGGCTGCTGTACGCCCCGCTGGGCGGCGCGGTCGTCTGGGCGCTGATCCTCGGCGCGGGCCAGAACTCCGCCCTGGCCCTGGCGATCTTCTTCACCGCCGCCCGCGCCCCGAACCCGGCCACGGCCGCCTCGCTGTCCGGCATGGCCCAGGCGGTCGGCTACCTGCTCGCCAGCGCCGGGCCGCTGGAGGTCGGCCTGCTGCACAGCGGCCACCGGAAGCTGGACCGCCCCGGTCGCGGTGCTGTTCGCGATCACCGGCGTCCTGCTCGTCTTCGGCATCCTCGCCTCCCGCCCGCGCATGCTGCCCGCGCCCCGGGCCTGGCACCTTCCGGCGGCCCGGCACCCCCGGGCCAGCCTCGGCCGACGACCACGCGCTGACGGGGAACCGCATCACCCGACCGACCATCGGAGTAACCGCATGACGCCGCCCCTCGCCGGGTTCGACCTGGACATGACGCTGATCGACTCGCGCCCCGCGATCATGGCGTCCTTCGCCGGGCTCGCCGCCGACACCGGGGTGGCGATCGACCCGGCCGAGGTGGACGGCCGCCTCGGCATCAAGCTGCAGGACGAGCTGGCCTACTGGTTCCCGCCCGCCGAGCTGGACGCGGCGGTGCGCATCTACCGCTCCCACTACCTGCGCGTCCTGGCCGCGCTGACCACGATGCTGCCCGGCGCGGACCGCGGCCTGGCGGCGGTCCGGCGGCCGGCGCCCGCGCCGTGGTGATCACCGCCAAGTACGAGGTCACCGCCCGGCTCAGCCTGGACAGCGTCGGGCTGACCGCCGACGAGCTGTTCGCCGACGCGCACGGCCCGGAGAAGGCGGAGATCCTCACCGCCCAGGGCGTCGCCGTCTACGTCGGCGACACCCCGGCCGACATGCGCGCGGCGGTCACCGCGGGTGCCTACCCGGTGGGCGTCGCCACCGGCTCGTTCACCGCCGAGCCAGCTCCGCGCGGCCGGCGCGGCGGACGTGCTCGCGTCGATGACCGAGTTTCCCGAGCTGTACCAGAAAATCACCGCCTGACCGACATCGGCGGCGATAAGCGCACGTGCGTGCGAATAGCGCGCGATATCGCCCGTTCGCTAGCGAACTCCTGAGCCCAAATCGCGCGTGACGGGCCACGCGGGCAGGTGAGCCCTCGGTAGGGTGACCCGCGTGAGTTCGGTGCTTGAGCGTCGCGAGTCAGTTGCTCCTCGTAGCCGGCTGGCGCGCTCGCGCCTGCTGATCGTCGGCGCGGCCGCGTTCGTCATCGTGCTGACCGGCTGGCTGGTCTACGCCTTCACCCACTCGGTACCGTCCACGCTCGACCCGGCCGACCTCCAGGTCTACAAGAACGGCGGGCTCATCATCCGGCACGTCAGCCCGACCTATGATCCGCGGTTCCAGTACCCGCTCTACGACTGGCCGCGCAGCAAGGTGGCGCTCAAGTTCACCTACACGCCGTTCGCCGCCATCTTCTTCGCCGCCATCTCCTACGTGCCCTGGTCGGTGCTGCCCCGGGTCTCACAGCTGGCCAACCTGCTGTTCCTGCTGGCCGCCGCGTGGTTCACGGTGGGCACGCTCGGCGCCCGAGACTGGCGCACCAGGCTCGGCGGCACGCTGCTCGGCGCAACCGCCGGGCTGCTCACCGAGCCGGTGTTCCGCACCCTGTACCTCGGGCAGATCAACCTGCTGCTGATGGCGGCGATCATCGGTGACCTGCGCCAGCCCGACACCCGCCGGCTCAAGGGCCTGGCGGTCGGCCTGGCCGCCGGGGTCAAGCTCGTCCCGCTCGTGTTCATCCCGTACCTGCTGCTGACCCGCCGGTTCCGGGCCGCTGCGGTCGCACGGGCGCGTTCGCCGCCACGGTCATCCTCGGCTTCATCGTCGTGCCCGGCGACGCCGACGCCTGGTGGCTGCACGGCCTGTTCTTCGCCGACGGCCGGACCGGCTTCGTCGGCTGGGGCGGCAACCAGTCGCTGCGCGGCATCCTCACCCGGCTCGCCGGGTCCATCGACGGCGCGGCCGTCAGCTGGCTCGCCGCCGCGCTGGTCGTCGCGGTGGCCGGCCTCGCCTGCGCGGTGCTGCTCGACCGGGCCGGCCACGCCATGCTGGCCATCCTGACCACCGCGCTCGTCGGGCTGCTCGACTCGCCGATCAGCTGGGACCACCACTGGGTGTGGGTCGTGCCCGGCATCATGGCCGCCGCCCACTACGCCTGCGCGTGCCTGGCAGGCGGGCAGGCGCAGTGCCGCCTGCTGGTGCGCTGCCCTGGGCGGCGTGCTGCTGCTTATCTTCGCGCCCTGGCCGGGCAGCTTCTGGAGCGTGCCGGTCACCGGCCCCGGCGACTTCACCGCCGGCCTCGTCTGGGCCGGCCGAACAGCAAGGTCACCAAGTACGTCCTGTTCGGCGACAACCCGGCGTTCAAGGAGTACCACTGGCGCGGCCTGCAGAACCTGTCCGGCAACGCCTACGTCCTGGCCGGCCTGGCCTTGCTGATCCTGCTGACGGCGGTCGCGGTCAGGACGCGGCGCGCCGCGGCCGTCCAGCCCGCTTGACCGGCCGCGCGCCGGCCAGCATCTCGCCCGCGGACTTCTCCGTGACCAGCGCGCCGAAGGCATCGGCGTCCATCGTCACCCGGCGCGGCAGGTCCTCGCCCGGCAGGTACAGGTCGAGCACCGCGACCCGGAGCGCGTCCTTCTCCATCGCCAGCGCCTCGTCGGCCAGGGCCTCGATCTCCACCGGGCCCTCGCCCAGCTCCGGGTGCTCGTGGATCACGATGCGCGCGAGCGCGTCCTCCCGCATGATGAGCTGCCCGCTCAGGTCGCTGAACCGGACCGTCTTTTGCCCCATGATTTCGACCCCTTCATCCGAACGTTCTTACTGAACGAAACCGACAAGGGTCAACCTAGCCGTAAACCTGTTCGGCTGTCAAACGCCTGTTCTATGCGGTCAGCTTTATCCGAATCTGTGGTCGACGTCCGGCCGGACGCGCCGTCCCGGGCGTCCGGTTCAGACCGGCTTCTTCATCTGCTGCGCCGTGACCTCGTACCCGAGGCTGTCGTACAGCGACCTGGCCACCGTGTTGTGCCCGTGCACGTTCAGCCCGAGCGACGTCATGCCCCGGGCCCGCGCCTCGTCCTCGGCGAGCCGCATCGCCGCCCGCCCGTAACCCCGGCCGCGGAACGCGGCCTCGATCTCGACCTCGAACACCCAGGCCATCAGCGGATCGGGGTCGGGCCCCGGCACGCCCGAGCCACAGCCACCCGACCGCGACGTCCCCGATCATCACCCGGAACACCAGCTGCCCCGGCGTGGCGAAACCGTCGCGGAAGTACGCCGCCGTCTCCCGCTGCGCCTTCTCCAGGGCCGCGTGCCTGGGCATCGCGCCCGACGACGTGATCAGCGCGGCGTACGCCGCCACCTGCCGGGGCAGCCAGGCGTCGAACTCGTCCCGGGTCATCGGCCGCAACCGCGGCGTCTCGTCAGTCACGAACCCCATCTAATCCCATCCGGCGGCGGCACGGCCGCCGCCGGATGCCGGGCGTTCACCCGGCGGGCCGGAACGCGTTCACGCTGGCCCGCCTGGCCCCCCGCGCCGCACCGGTCGCGCGGCCCGCCGCCGCCGGCTGCGGGATCCGTCCCGGTAGGTGTGGAGGTGACCTGTCGGCGGGTACACAGACTTGGGAGGAGGTGCTGAGCATGCGTCTTGGCAAGGAACAGGCTGCTGGCTACGTCGAGGACATCGAGGCCGATGGGCTCCAGGCGGAGGAAATCGCCGTCGAGCGGCTCGACGGGATGCCGTTGACCATCCAACCCGAACCCTCGCTCACCGTTCGCTGACGGGGCTGCGCGATGACAGGCGGCGCTGACGGCCGGGCGGGAGAGCGACGTTGACCCGCCTGCCGTCCCGGCTGGGACGGCCGGGCCGGGACGAGCGCCCGGACCGGCCGTTCACCGGCTACAAGCTCGCGCACGCGGTCCTGTCGTCCGACGGGGCCCGGGCGGGCTTCGCCGGCCTCACCCTGGGCGCGACCCGCGTCTACGGCGTCGTCGCCGACGCCGAGTGCGTGTGGAACCAGCGGCACACGCCGCCGCGCCGCTGGTGCGGCTGCGGTTTTTACTGCCTGCACGCGCTGGCCGACGCGCGCTCGCTGGGCTGCGCGACGGAGAACCGCTCGGCCCTGCTGATCGAGGTGACCGCCTCCGGCCAGTACATCAGGTACGAGCGCGGCCTGCGTTCGAGCCGGCAGCGCGTCCGCGCGATCCTGGACGCGCAGTGCGCCTGCGGCCGGCCCGGCACCGCCCTGGCCGACGCGGGCAGCGGGCTGATCGGCTGGCGTCACCTGGCCCCCGTCTGCGCCAGCTGCGCGGCGGGACGCCCGTCCCTGACCCTCACCCAGTTCACCGCCCGGCTCGGCGGCCCGGTCCGGGTCATGGCGCCGCTGTCGGCCGCCCCGCTGACGCAGCCGACCCCGGCCGCACCCGGCCCCGCCTGGCCGCAGGCCGCCCCGGGCGCCGCCGCGCGGCGTATCCCGGGGGCGTCGTCCCGGTCGCGGGTGCCGCCCCGGTCCCGGCGCCGCGCGCGGCCGCACCGGGCGACGGCGACTCGCCGTTCGCCGTGCTGGCCGCGGAGATCGCGCTGCTGCACGCCCGGCTCGACGACCTGCAGTCCCGCCTGGACCGCGGCTAACGGCGGCGGCGATGGCGGAAGTCGTACTGTTCCACCACGTGCTAGGGCTCACCGGCGGCGTCCGCGCCTTCGCCCAGCGGCTGCTGGCCGGCGGCCACACCGTGCACGTCCCCGACCTGTTCGGCGGCGAGGTCGCGGAGAGCATCGAAGACGGCCTGGCGATCGTCGGCCGCATCGGCGACGAGGAACTCGACGCGCGCGCCACCCGGGTGCTCGACGACCTGCCGGAAATCCTGGTGTACGCGGGATTCTCCTTCGGCGCGGGCCTGGCCCAGAGTGCCGCGCAGACCAGGCCGGGCGCGCGCGGCGCGCTGCTGCTCGAAGGGTGCCTGCCGGTCAGCGGCGAGTGGGCGGTCGGGCCGTGGCCGGACGGCCTCCCGGTGCAGATCCACGGCATGGACGGCGACCCGTTTTTCGCCGGGGAAGGTGACATCGACGCCGCCCGCGAGATTGTCGCCACCGCCGGGCCCGGGATGGCCGAGCTGTTCACCTACCCGGGCGACCGGCACTTGTTCACCGACAGCTCGCTGCCGTCCTACGACGCGGCCGCGTCCGAGCTGGTCCTCGAGCGGGCGCTGGCCTTCCTGCGCCGCGCGGGCTGACCGCGCGGGGCGGTTACCAGCCGCCCCGGTGCTCCGGCACCAGCTTCACCAGCGGCAGCATGAGCACCAGGATGGCCGCGAACCCGAGGAACAGGTGCGCCTGCAGGTCGGCGCCCGCCTGCGCCGACGAGGCGCGGGCGATGACCGCCGTGGTCACCGAGATCGCGGTGATGGCGCCGGACTGGCGGAACATGCCGCGCAGCCCGGCGATGGCGGCGACCGAGTCCGGCGCGAGCTGCAGGCTGGCGTTGTTGGACGCCGGCACCGACAGCCCCATGCCCAGGCCGGTCAGCGCGGCCCCGATGGCCAGCCAGGCGTACGGCGAGAACGGCGCCTGCAGCGCCATCAGCACCAGCCCGGCCGCGAGCACCGCGAACCCGATGATCATTGGCCAGCGCAACCCGGTGCGGCGCAGCGCCAGCGCGGCCAGGCCGGCCACCGCGATCATGCCGACCGCCCGCGCGGTGAGCAGGGTGCCCGCGCCGAGCGGCGTCGATGCCGTAGCGCTCCTGCGCGAACAGCGGGACCAGTGAGGCGAAGCCGAGCGCCGCCGCGCCGTACAGGTAGTTGATCAGGTTCATGATGCCGAAGCCGCGCCCGCGCAGCAGCCGGTAGGGCACGAACGGCGCCTGGTCGGTCCGCGAGTGCCGCACGAACAGCATGGCGAGCACCACCGCCACGGCCTCGCTGCCGAGGAACACCGGGCTGTAGAGCGGGACGTTCCCGCTGCCCAGGTAGCTGATGCCGAACATGGCCGAGCTGAGCAGGGCGGCCAGCAGCACGATGCCCTTGACGTCGACGCGGCTGGTGGGCCGCGTTGCCGAGGAGGGGATGAACTTCGCCGTCAGCGCGATCAAGGCGATCCCGATGGGCACGTTGACCAGGAAGATGCCCCGCCACGACCAGTAGCTGACGAAGATCCCGCCGATGACCGGCCCGACGATGCCGCCGATCGGGAAGATCGAGGTGAACATGCCCACCGCACGGTCCCGCTGGGCACCGAAGTGATCGGAGACGATCCCGGTGGCCGACGGCATGAAGGCGCCGCCGCCGAGCGCCTGGATGAACCGCGCGATCAGCAGCATGGTGATGTTGGTCGAGAAGCCGCAGCACAGCGAGGCGAGGGTGAAGACGGCGGCGGAGATCAGGAAGACCTTCTTCCTGCCGTACATGTCGCTGATCTTCCCCGCCATCGGCATGGCGATGACCTGGCCGAGCGCGTAGATGGAGATCGTCCAGCCACTCCAGTTGATGCCAGAGTGCAGATCCTTCTCGATCGCGGGTAGTGCGGTCGCCACAATGGTCTGATCAACGGACGACATGAAGAGGCCGATGGAGACGATGGCGAAGATCAGCTTGCGACGGTCACTGGGCCGGTCCTGCTCGGGGACGGGTGGTTGCCGGCTGGTACCCGCGGCTTCTTCGATCAGGCTCACAGGCCCTAAGATTAGTTGCTTGCTGGCAAGCATTCAAGCTGAGACCCCGAGAGTGTGATGGATACCGAACTCATAGCCCGGCTCCGCGCGGTCATTCCGCGCCTCGCCCGCGTGCTGAACGACACATCCACTGGCGAGGACCTGACCCCGACCCAGTACTCCGTGCTCGGACTGGTCAGGGCGCGCGGCCCGATCGGCCTGGCCGAGCTGACCGAGCTGGAGGGACTGAATCCGACCATGCTGTCGCGCATCGTCAAGGCGCTGGACGAGCGCGGGCTCATCCGCCGGATGCCGGACCCCGGCGACCTGCGCGCGGCCCGGGTCGCGGCGACCGACGAGGGGGTGCGGGTTCACGAGCGGGTGCGCGAGGAGCGTACCAAGGTGCTGTCGGGCCGCCTGCACGCGCTGCCGCCAGACACGGCGGCCACGCTGCTCGCCGCCGTCCCCGAGCTGGAGGCCCTGGCCGAGGCGCTCAAGCCACCGACCAAGTCCGCCCGGAGCTGAGCGCGGCCGCGCCGGTGCCGGCCGGGGCCGCGGTCGTCGGCCCCCGTCCCCGTCCCGCCGCGGGCCGCCGCCGCCCGTCCGATTCTTATGAACGAGCGGTTGCCTCCGCTCCGCTCGCCCCGCCGCCCGTGGCCCTGGCCAGCCGGGCCGGCGGGGCGGGCGGCGTCCTCGGCTCAGGGCTCGATCGCGCACGGCCGGGGCACGCGGCGCGCCGGGCGGGCGACGGATCAGCCCGCCGGCGAGGGGCGGGCTTGCCGCCCTGGACGATCTCTGACTAAGGTCAGAGATCGTGACAGATCCCGTGGCCGTCCTCCGCCGCTTCAACCGCTCTTACACCCAGCGCATCGGCGCGCTCGACGACTCCTTCCTCGGCCTGGGCATGCCCCTCGGCCCGTCCCGCCTGCTGTTTGAGATCGGCACGGCGCCCGCCACCACCCAGGCGCTGCGCGAGCGCCTCGGCCTCGACTCCGGCTACCTGTCCCGGCTGCTGCGCCGCCTGGAGCGCGACGGCCTAGTAGCGGTCGTCCCTGACCCCGGTGACCGGCGCCGCCGCCAGGTCAGCCTGACCGAGGCGGGCAGGCGCCGCTGGGCGGAGCTGGAGCGGCGCTCCGACGAGCAGGCCCGGCTGCTCGTCGACCCGCTGACGCCGAGGCAGCGCGAGCGGCTGGCCAGCGCGCTGCGCGAGGCCGACCTGCTGGTGCGCGCGGCCACGGTGTCCTTCGCCACGGCCGACCCCGCCTCGGCCGTGGCCAGGGACGTGGTCGGCCGCTACTTCGCCGAGGTCGGCCGGCGCTTCGGCTTCGACGCGTCCGGCGAGACCGACAAGGATGCCCGGCTGCTCGTCCCGCCGGCCGGTCTTCGTGGTCGCGGTCAGCGACGGCGAGCCCGTCGCCTGCGGCGGCCTGCAAACCATCGCGCCGACGGTCGGCGAGCTGAAGCGCATGTGGGTGCACGACGACTGGCGCGGCGCCGGGCTCGGCAGCCGCCTGCTGCGCCACCTGGAAGACCGCGCCCGCGACCTGGGCCACGCCACCCTTCGCCTGGACACCAACGGCGCGCTCACCGAGGCGATCGTCATGTACGGCCGGGCGGGCTACCAGGCCATCGGCCGGTACAACGACAACCCGTGGGCGACCCACTTCTACGAGAAGACGCTCTCGGCAGCCTGACCAGGCGATACGGACGGGCCGACCCGCCGGTTCGTTTCGAACAATTTTCCCGCCACGCCGCCAAGCAGCTCGACATTCGAATCTCTGTCCGATAGATTAGCCGTCGTATCCCCAACCGGGCCGTCCCGGTACGACCGTACCGGGACCCGGCCCCGGGAGACCGGACTCCGAGAGAGAGGGGGAGTGACCATGGTCACCGTCATCACCGGCGGCTGCCACATCCCGCCGCCCGCGGCCGCCGTGGCCCGCGGTCACCCAGCCGACGCCGCGGGCGGCGGCCCCGAGCGCCTGGACCGCATCGCCCGACTGCCCCCCGAGCGCCTGGCCGAGACGCTCGCCTTCCTGTCCGGCTACGCGCCCGGCGTCTTCGACGCGATCCTGGCCGCCACCGAGCCTTGCTTCGACGATTTGTTCCCCGCCGACACAGACGATGAAGACGGAGCCGATGAAGGCGCAGCCGCGAGCGCCGCCCTGGAGCCCTACTGCACCCGGTGCGGCGCCAAGGCCGGCATCTTCGCCGCCCGGGGCGAGGACTGGCTCCACTACGCCGGCACGCCGCACGCCCGCACCGTCCGCCCCTTCGACACCGACCACGCCCCGGTCATCGGCTGGCGCCCGGCCCAAGACGGCCCCGCGATCGTCGGCCTGTAACCCCCAAACCGGTGCCCCGCCTGCACCGACCCCGAGCAGGCGGGGCACCCTCCATGCCGCAGCAGAGAGGTCACGCGTAGAAGCGCCAGTGTCTCGGGCCCCGCCGCCACTACCGGCGCCGCGAGCCCGTCCCCGCCCGATCCGGGAAAACCCGGTGACCGCCGGGCCCCGGCCGGGCTAACGTTTCCCCGTGACAAGCACAGCCAGCTGCCTGATCATCGAGGTCCCCGCGGCCGAGCCCGCCGTGCAGCCGCACCGGGAACGCCTCGACGCCAGCGCCCGGCTCGGCATCCCGGCGCACATCACGGTGCTCGCCCCGTTCATGCCGCCCGAGACCATCGACGCAGCAGCGCTCGCCGAGCTCAAGCACCTGCTCGCGGAAACCAGCCCGTTCCGCTTCCGGCTGGTCCGCACCGCCTGGTTCGGCGATGACGTGCTATGGCTCGCCCCGCGCGACGACCGCCCCTTCCGAGCCCTGACCCAGCGCGTCTTCCAGGCCTTCCCCGCATTCCCCCCATTCGAGGGCCAGTTCGACGAAGTCGTTCCCCACCTGACCATCGGCTACGGACATCCCCTGAACGACTTGCGCGCCGCCGAGGAGTCCGTCCAAGCCCACCTGCCCATCGACGGATACGCCGACGAAGTCACGCTGGTAACCCGACAATCAGCCGAAGCGCGCTGGGCCAAGGCCGTCACCTTCCGCTTCGCATAACAGCCAGGACCGCTCCATCCCGCAGTGTTGCTGTACTAACGGCGATCGCTGACAGACCAAGGCGGTTACCGGGCGACGACCATTGCTTCTCCTTCCAGCAGGTGGATGACTACACCCCGCCGCGCTGGCCCGGCCAGGACGTGCCGCAGCAGATGCACGTCGACGTGATGGTTGACGACCTCGACGCCGCCGAGGCCGAGGTGCTCAAGCTCGGCGCGGTCAAGCCCGACCACCAGCCGGGGACCACCTTCCGGGTGTTCCTCGACCCGGCCGGCGCATCCCTTCTGCCTCTGCGTCGAGTAACCCTCTGCGTCGAGTAACCCTCTGCTTCTGCGTCGAGTAACCCGGTCGGCCGGCGGGTCACGCGGGCCCATACGGCTTTAAGCGACCGGCCTGGCGGCGATCCCGTGCCGGGCGAGCAGCGCCAGCAGGGCGTCCTGCCCGTCGTCCAGGCACCACTGCTCGGCGGCCAGCCCGGCGTCGCGGGCGGCCACGACGTTCGGCTCCGTGTCGTCGACAAACAAGATGGCCGCCGGCGCCGCCCCGATGCGGCGGGCGGCCTCGGCGAAGAACGCCGGGTCGGGCTTGGCCGCGCCCAGCTCGCAGGAGTAGCAGCTCACGTCGAACAGCGCGTCGTAGCCGAGCACCTCGCGCATGTGGGCGGCCCGGTACCGCTCCTGGTTAGTGCCCAGGTGGACGCCGTACCCGCTGTCGCGCAGCGCGCGGACCAGCGCAAAGGTGGCGGCGGCCGGCTCGATGCGCAGCCAGACGTCCCGGTAGACCTCGGCCACCGGGGTCGTCACCCCGTACTCGATGAGCTGCGCCGCGATCAGCTCCAGGTGATCGCCGTCGCCGGCCAGGGTCGGCAGCTCGATCTTGTACGCCCCGCGCAGGAACTCCAGGGTGCGCTCGCCGAAGTGCGGCTCGGCCGCGGCGATCCAGCCGCCGGGACAGTGCTGGAGCACGCCGTCCGCGTCGAACATGACGTGCTTGATGGGCGTGCGCTGCGCGTCGGTCACGGTACCGATCATCGCCGCTGCGCGCCTGGTACGTCCACAACCGCGACGGGAACGCTCAGGCACGCTCCGTTCCTTATCCCAGATACAGCCGGCGGCGCGGGCCCGCACCCGGTCGCTCGCCGGATTGTCGGTGGCCCGGATTAGCCTGGTCCCCCAGTGACCGGCCGCAGGGAACCGGCGGATGAGGGGAGTGTCGATGGCCGACGCGCAGGACCTGTGCCGCCTGGCGCTGTCGCTGCCGGGCGTAGAGGAGATCGACAGCGACGGCTTCGACTTCCGGGTCGGCGGCAAGGGCTTCGTCTGGTCCTATCCCGAGCGGCAGCCGGGCAAGCCGCGGCGCATCCGCACCGACGTCGCGGTGCTGTTCGTCGGCGACGAGGCCGAGAAGCAGGCGCTGCTGCTCGGCGAGCCGGAGACGTTCTACGCCGCCCCCGAGTACGGCGGCTGGCCGCTGGTGCTGCTGCGGCTGCCCGCGGTGGACACCGCCCGCCTCGCCGAGCTGGTCACCGACGCCTGGCGGATGCGCGCGCCGCGGGAGCTGACCGCGCGGTTCCCCGACGACCAGGCCGGCCGCTAATCTGCCCCTGGCCCGCCCTTGATCAGCCCTGGCGGCGGCCGCCGTCGTGTGACACCGTAATTGCTCATGAGCAAACTCAAAGTCGAGGTCGATCCCTCCGAGGCTGGCTTTGCCGCTGACCGGCTCGGCCGCCTGGACGATCACTTCAAGCGGTACGTGGACGACGGGCTCCTCAAGGGCTGGCTGCTCACGGTCAGCCGGCACGGCAAGCTGGTGCACGTGGCCAGCTACGGCCACCGGGACGCCGAGGCCGGCCTGCCGGTCGAGACGGACACCCTGTGGCGCATCTACTCGATGACCAAGCCGATCACCTCGGTCGCCGCGATGATGCTGTACGAGCAGGGCGCCTTCCAGCTCACGGACCCGGTCAGCAAGTTCATCCCGAGCTTCGCCGGCGTCCGGGTGTTCGCCGGCGGCAGCGACCAGCGCCCGGTGACCGTCCCCGCCATCGAGCCGGTCCGGATCTGGCACCTGCTCACCCACATGTCCGGCCTCACCTACGGCTTTCACCGAAACCACCCGGTGGACGCGATGTACCGGGCGTCCGGCTTCGACCTGGGCACCCGGCCCGATGCCACGCTCGAGGAGGCCTGCGACCTGTGGGCCAGCCTGCCGCTGCTGTTCGAGCCGGGCACCCAGTGGAACTACTCGCATGCCACCGACGTCCTCGGCCGCGTCGTCGAGGTGGCCTCCGGCCAGCGGCTCGACGACTTCTTCGCCGAGCGGATCTTCGGCCCGCTCGGCATGACCGATACCGCGTTCTACGCAGGCCCGGACGACCTGGACCGGCTGGCCGCCCTGTACGCCGTCGACCTCAAGGGCAAGGCGGGCCGGTTCAACGCCCTGGCCGAGGCCGTTCGCAAGCCGCCGCGGCTGCTCAGCGGGGGCGGCGGCCTGGTTTCGACCGCCGCCGACTACCACCGCTTCCTGCACATGCTGCTGCCCCGGCCGGACAGCCCGGCCGGCGAGCTGGACGGTACCCGGCTGCTCAGCTCACGCACCGTCAGCTACATGGGCCGCAACCACCTCCCGGGCAACAAGGACCTAGAGCAGTCGGGCCGGCCGCTGAACGCCGAGTCACCCCAGCGCGGTGTCGGGTTCGGCCTCGGCTTCGCGGTGGTCATGGACCCGGTACCCGGCCGGGTGGTCTGCTCCGAGGGCGAGCTGTCCTGGGGCGGCGCGGCCTCCACCACCTTCTGGATCGACGCGGCCGAGGAACTCACCGCCACCTTCTACACCCAGCTCATCCCCTCGACCGCGCACCCGATCCGCCCGCAGTTCCGGCAGCTCGTTTACCAGGCGCTGCTGTAGTCACCCGCGGTTTAAGCCCTGACCCAGTCGGTTGCCGTGGTCACGGCGGCCAGCTCGCCGGGGACCGGGGTGACCCCGGTCCCCGGCCCGACGGCGGCAAAAATTCCTCTGGCGGCGTTGTCGATTGCGGGTACTACCGTTCGTGACCATCATGAGGAGCCGGCGGGGAGCCGGCCACGACGGAGGGAAACGAACATGACGCAGTACCTGCTTGCGGTGCACATGGTCGAGGGCGAGCCGGCTCCGCCGGAGGCCGAGGTCCAGGAGATGTACGCGGCGGTGGACGCCTTCAACAAGGAGCTCATGGCGGCGGGGGAGTGGGTCTTCGCCGGAGGGCTGCTGCCGGCCGACACCGCCACCGTTGTCCGCGCGCAGGGCGGACAGGTCGTCACCACCGACGGCCCCTTCGCCGAGACCAAGGAGCAGCTGGGCGGCTTCTGGGTGATCAACGCGGCCGACCTTGACGCGGCCCTGGCGCTCGCCGCCCGCGGCTCGCAGGCGTGCCACGCCCCGGTCGAGGTGCGCCCGTTCCAGGACATGCCGGAAGGGTAATGATGCCGGCTCCCGACCTGGACCGCACGTTCCGGGAGAGTGCGGGCCGGGCGGTCGCCACCCTGGTCCGCGTCTTCGGCGACATCGACCTCGCCGAGGACGCGGTCCAGGAGGCCTTCGCGGTCGCCACCGAGCGCTGGCCGGCCGACGGCGTGCCCCCGAACCCAGGCGGCTGGATCGTCACCACCGCCAGGAACAAGGCGCTCGACCGGCTGCGCCGCGAGTCGACGCGGACCGGCCGGGAGACCGAGGCGGCGACGCTCCTCGGTGAGCCCGGGCCCAGCCTGGAGGCGGGAGCGGTGCGCGACGACGAGCTGCGGCTGATCTTCACCTGCGCCCACCCGGCGCTGGCTCCCGAGGCGCGCATCGCGCTCACCCTGCGGCTGGTCGCCGGGCTGCAGACCCCCGAGATCGCCCGCGCCTTCCTCGTCCCCGAGCCGACGATCGCGCAGCGCCTGGTCCGCGCCAAGCGGAAGATCAGGGGCGCGCGCATCCCCTACCGGGTACCGGAGGACCACGAGCTGCCCGCGCGCCTGCCCGACGTGCTCGCCGTCGTCTACCTGGTCTTCAACGAGGGCTACGCCGCCGCGGCCGGCGACACGCTGGTCCGCCAGGAGCTGTGTGCCGAGGCGATCCGGCTGGCCCGCCTGCTCGCCGCGCTGATGCCGGACGAGCCCGAGGTGGCCGGGCTGCTCGCGCTGCTGCTGCTCACCGAGTCCCGGCGTGCCGCGCGCACCACCACGGCGGGAGGCCTAGTGCTCCTCGCCGACCAGGACCGCACCCGCTGGGACCGGGCCCTGATCGCCGAGGGCCAGCGCATTGTCCGCGACTGCCTTCGCCGTAACCAGCCGGGTCCGTACCAGATCCAGGCCGCGATAGCCGCCGTGCACAGCGACGCGCCCGCCGCCGCGGACACCGACTGGCGGCAGATCCTGGCCCTGTACGACCAGCTCCGCGCCCTGGCGCCCACCCCTGTGGTCGCGCTCAACCGGGCCGTTGCCCTCGCCGAGGCCGGCGGACCCGCCGTCGCCCTGGCCGAGGTCGACGCCCTGCCCCTGGACGGCTACCACCTGTACCACGCCACCCGCGCCGACCTGCTCCGCCGCCTCGGCCGGCCCGGCGAGGCGGCCGCCGCCTACGACCGGGCCATCGCCCTGGCCGAGAACGCGGCCGAGCGCGCCTTCCTCACCGCCCGCCGCGCGAGCCTCACCTGACCGGCCCTGGCCGGTAGTCTCGCCCGGCCCCGGGCTAGACAGTGCGCTCCGAGCCCGTCCCCGGGACCCGCCTGAGCCTCCGAGGTCGGCGTGAGCCCCCGGCCCAGCCGCCGCAGACGGCGGCCAGGGGCCGTTGTTACGCGCGGCCGCGCGTGTACGGGGAAGCGGCCCGCAGGGATTGCCTCAGGCGTGTGAGCCTCGTCATGTTGACCACAAAATTAAGGTAAGCCTAGCCTAACTTCTCGTTGGACTCGGGGCCCTCAGCAGGAGGCTAGACGCCATGCCCTACATCACCGTCGCCGCGGCCGCGCCGCCGTCGACACCGCTCGGCCCGTGGGTGGACTCCGCGGTCGCCTGGACCACCTGGATCACCCTCATGGGGTTCGTCGGACTGTCGGTGCTGGCGCTGGCCGGCGTGGGACCCCCGGCCCGGCGCGCGTCGCCGTCAACCCTGGCCAGGGTCACCGCGCG
Organism: uncultured Actinomycetota bacterium; assembly: GCA_963748785.1. Lineage (GTDB taxonomy): Bacteria > Actinomycetota > Actinomycetes > Streptosporangiales > Streptosporangiaceae > Trebonia. Next base: position 21,593 of record CAVVKP010000025.1, read on the forward strand.
CCTGGCGCGGGCCGCCGTCGTGCTCGGTGTGCTTGCCGTGCCCGCCGTGCTCACCCAGCTCGCCCAGGCGGCCTCGCAAACCGGAGGATACGACTACGCGGCGGCCTGGGACTCGCTGTACGACGGCAGCGTCGCCGGCCTGCTGTCCGGCCTGGAGATCACCTTCTCGCTGATCGGCGCCGCCCTGGTCGCACCGCTCGCGTTCGGCCGGGCCGCCGCCACCACGCCGTTGCGGACCGGACGGCCGCGCGCCTGGCTGCTCGGCGCCGGCCTGGTGGCCGGCGGCGTCTCGCTGGCCACCACCAAATTCCCCGACGACCTGGGCGCCGACCCGAGCCGGACCGTGGCCGAGACCGTGGTCTGGATGATGCACCTGTTCAGCGGGGCGACCTGGATCGGCGGCCTGGCCGGCCTGCTGCTGATCACGCTCCCCGGCGCGGTGCCCTCCACCGACCGCGGTGCCTTCTGGGCCTCGGCCGTCCGCCGCTTCTCCGTGCTGGCGATGAGCTCGGTGGCCGGCACCGCGCTCAGCGGCCTGTTCCTGTTCTGGGAGCACATCGACGGCCCGGGCGAACTGCTCAGCACCATGTACGGCCGGCTGGTCGGCGTGAAGATCCTCATCTTCGGCACGCTGCTGCTGCTCGGCATGGCCAACCAGTTCTGGCTGCACCCCCGCATCGAGGCGTTGCGCGCCGCGGGCGACCAGCGGGGCCTGCGGCAAATCCTGGTCACCCGGTTCCCGGCGGTGATCGCCGTGGAGCTGCTGCTCGGCATGACCGTGCTGTTCGTGGCGCCGTTCCTGAGCGGCTCGGCGATCAACCAGGCGTACCAGGCGCAGCCGTCGGTCTACCGCAGCGCGCCGGCCGGCTCGCTGCCGAAGGCGCCGCCGAAGGAAGCCCGCGTGTCCACCTGGGCCTGGGGTGCCGGCGAGACGATCGTCATCGCCGCCATCATGGTGGGCGGCTACAAGGCCTCCGGCCGCGTGGCCCGCCGCCGGATCCTCGCCGCCGTGCCCGCGCTCGCGACCGAGGACCCGGACGACCTCGTCGGCGTGTAGGCCCCATCCGTGATCACTCATCGAGACAAGATCATCAAATCGAAAAAAAGATCAGTAACTATTCGTTGATTTGGATCATTCGAAACTGTAGTCTATAAGTAATTGCCGTCAATGGTCGAAGGAGGTGAGCGCGGATGTGTGCCGATGGTTCACCTCCTTGGGCCGACGGCCCGCCGGGCACTGCCCCCGCCGCCGCCCCGGCCTCCGTCGCGGCAGGCGATTGCGCCTGGCCCGGCTGGCCGCGGACTTCCTCAACTCGCCCGCCGCCGAGGTGCCCGGCCCGTCCTGCGGCGAGGTGCTGGCCGAGCTGGCTGACCTCCAGGGCAGGCTCGCCGCAGCGCAGGCCACGTTCCTGCGCCGGTTCGACGCTGCCAGCGCGCACGACGCCGACGGCTGCGCCTCGTCGTCGGCCTGGCTGGCCGCCAAGTGCCGGCTGGCGAGGCGGGACGCCAGGGCTGCCGTGCGGCGGATGCGCCAGTTCAGCGAGCGCCCTCGCCTGCACGACGCCGTCGCGGCCGGGGACATCTCGGCTTCCTGGGCCGACGTGATCGCCCAGTGGACCAGGAAGCTCCCGGAGCCGATGCGGGCAACGACCGACGAGATCATGCTCGCGGCCGTCGCGGCGGGAGCATCGCTTGACGACCTGGGAACGATCGCGGCCGCTGCCATCGAGCGCTGGCGCGCTACCCAGCCGGATCCCGCCGCCGACGACTTCGACCATCGCGACCGCTACCTGACGCTCGGCCGGACCTTCGGCGGCGCCGGCGTGATCCGCGGCGACCTGACCCCCGAGTGCGCCGCCGCGGTCTCCGCCGTCATCGATGCCCTCGGCAAACGACGCGGCCAGGAAGACGACCGCGGCGAAGGCCAGCGCTTCCACGATGCGCTGGCCGAAGCCTGCCACCTGCTACTGCGCGCCCGGCTGGTCCCCGGCCGGGCCGGCGCCGATACGCAAGCCGTCGTGCACATCCCGATCTCCCAGCTCCGCCAGCTCCCCGGCGCTCCCGAGCTGGAAGACGCCTGGCTCCGCGCGGGCCTCGCCGGGCCAGGCCAGGCGGGCCACGCCGGCCACCTGGGCCCGGTCCACCTGGCCGGCCGGGACGCCGAGGTCGCCGCCTGCGACGCGCTGACCGTCCCGGTCGTCACCGGCCACGCCGACCTGGCCGTGATCGACAAGATCATCGCCCTGGCTGGCGCCGCTGCGGACCCGGCCCTGCTCCCACCCGGGGAAAGGCAGGCCCATCGCTATGCGATCGCCCGGCTGGCCGTCGACTTTGTCTCTGGCCCCGGCAACCTCGCGTCGGCGCTCCGCACTGGCCTGCTCGATCGTCCCTTCCGCACCAAGTCGCTGCCGCTAGACATCGGCACCGCCGAGTCGATCCCGGCCCACATCCGCCGTGCGGTCGCCCTCCGGGACAAGCACTGCGCCTGGCCCGGCGGCTGCGACCGCCCCGCCGCCGCCTGCGATGTCCACCACATCAGGCACAAGAGCCGCGGCGGCGAAACCTCGCTGCGCAACTGCGCCCTCTTCTGCGAGTTCCATCACGAGACCTGCATCCACCGCTGGGGCTGGCAGGTGACCCTCCAGCCCGACGGCAGCGTGCAGGCCCGCAGCCCCGACGGCAACCAGGTGCTCCGCAGCCACGCCCCGCCGCCCGCGCGAGCGGCCTGATGGTTACTGGCCGGACGCCGGGCGCCAGCGGTACCGTCGGTCGGGTGCCCCTTCCTCGTTGCCGCTTCCGTCGGTACGCTCCTCGACGGTGAACCCGTGACGCTCGTAGAACCGCTGCGCTCCCAGGTTCGACTCGAATGTCCACAGCTGGAGCCCGCCGGGACGTCGCTGCTTGGCCAGCGCCACGAGCCTCGTTCCTATCCCACGACCCGTCCACGCCGGGTCTACGTACAGCTGGCCCAGCCAGTCCCCCTCCAGCACCATTAGGCCGAGCGGAGCGCGGCCATCGGCGGCGTTGGCGAGCCACACCTCGTGCTCGCCGAGCAAGTCGCGCATCCACCGCCGGACGTCATCGTCACCATGCACCACCGGGGGGACCTGCGGAACCGAGTGGCGGCGGGCCTGCAGGTACAGTTCGGCGACGTCGTCCGCGTCCGCCCCCGTTCCCTGCCGCAACCGGACGCTGGCGCTCATTCGCTGGTCATTCAACGCTGGCCCTCCTCAACTGCTCGGCTTGCTCGCGGATGACTTCAAGAACGCGCTGATCGCCGGGCGTTTCCTGGATAGCAGACAGCACGCGGTTGAGTGTCTCGGCTACGACTGAGGTGGCCGTGCGCCGCCTGATGCCCCACGTGGCTGCCTCGTCGATGAGGTTGGCCGCGGTCACCTTCCGGATATCCGCCTGGCCGCCGACCCGCTGACCCAGGTGGGTGTCCACCCGCATTGGCTGTCCGGCGCTGTCTGTCAGCTGGAGGGCGATGGTGGACAGCACATCGTAAAGCGGTGCGAGGCTGATCGTCGGGTTGTCGGTGTCGTGCAGGACGGAGAAGTTCTTGGCATGCGCGTCGGCGTTGCCGACGGCCATGTTGAATGTGGTGTAGCGCAGCAGCCGGGTCACGTCGGAGGGGGCACCGTAGTTCCGCAGCAGGCTGGCGAGGTCGCGCAGTCCCGGACCGCCCTGCTCCTCGTACTTCATGCCGGGCGGAGTTGCGGTCGCCTGGCAGCCGTCCTCTTGGTGCACCCTGGTTGGGAGAGTACCGCCCGGGTTCTCCAGCCTGTCGTAGCGCCTGACCGCGAGCACAGGCAGCCCGGCTATGTCGAGCAGTTCGCTCTGTGCTGGGCCAAGCGCGCACGCCGCGGCGAGCCGTAGACAGGTGGCCTCGTTCGCGGCCATTGAGTGTGGCCCGTCGGGCTTGAGGATCCATGTCGAGGGTGCGTCACCGTAGGGGAGCTGCCAGGTCCCGTCGGCGGCGCGGCCAAGCAGTGCCTTGCGCTGGAAGCCGGCCAGTGACGGGCGGAAGCCGCGCCCGGGCGCCGCGCCCAAGGGGGCATCGTCGAGGTCGCTGATCACCTGCCGTAGGCCGTCTGCCGCCACCGGCGTGTACCCGCCATCATTCTGCATGTCATGCTGTTCCCCGTCGGGGAGCAGCATGACCGCGCCCGCGCAGTCCCGGCCGAACGTCGCGAGGATGCCGAAGGTATCCACCTGGCGAACCCCGGCCATGGCCGCCATCCGACCGAGCGCCGGCCCCTCGGGAAGCATGTTCTCGAAGAAGGCCAGGCCGCGCATGTCCCGTGGACCGATCGGCGTCCCGACCGGCAGCCCGACGGACAGGGCCGGGCTGCCCAGCCCCCACCGCTCGATCCCCTCCGGGCGCCACTCCATCCGGATACGAAAATCCGGAGCGGGCGTCAGCGCGGCGACCGGCGTTCCGTGTAGCCACGCGACGAGCCGGTCAGGCACGAGTTGCCCTCGGCCTGACGATGACCTCGCAGCCGACGAAGCGGAGCACGCGTAGCGCGTGAGTAAGTGAGCTGCCGAATTTGCCGCCCTCCAGGGATGACAGGTAAGGCTGCCCGATCCCCGTGGCCTCGGCCGCGTCCGCTTGGGTCACCTTGGCCGCCGACCGAAAGAGTTTCAGCGCCGCACCCAGGTCACGGGGGGTGGTCACCAGGTACTCGTCACGTGGTATCGCCATAGGCCAATAATATCAAGTTATCGGTGTTCGGTGATATTGCCCATTGGTGATCCTAGCCGTCGAGGAACCGCGTCACGTCGGACGCGTCCTGCTCAAGGGCCGCCCGCACCGCTTCATCCAGCTCCCCGAACGGCGACAGCGTCACCTTTCCGCCGGTGAACGCCCACGTCGCCACGGCCTGTCCGTCCGCCAGCGCGAATGGCCGGAAGAGGCCGTTGACCGTGACGATCCGCTTGTGTGGCCCCACGATCGGGTCCCGCGACGCCCAGCCGAGCAGCAGCGGGTCGAACGCCCCGAGTAGCCGCGGCGCCGGCAGCGCGGGCGGCCGCTGTTCGGCGCCCGGCAACTCGGCCAGCCCGTCCGCCCGGCTCACCGCGCCGCAGCGCTCCAGCCCGAGCTGCGCCTCCCGTAGCCCGATCCCCGCCCACCGGGCCAGGTCACGCTCGTCCGCCGGAGCGTGCCCGGCCAGGTAGCGCCGGGCCAGCTCGCCCAGCGCGGACTCGCGGTCCAGCGCGGCCGGCGGCTCGCCCAGCCAGTCGCTGGTCAGCGCGAACGCCTGTTCCGCGCCGTGCACCGGCCCGCGCACGATCAGGCCGCGGAGGCTAGCAAGGAACAAGATGTGCACCAGCGCCTGGCCCTGCGTCCGCACCCCGGCGGCGGCGACCCGCTCGCGCAGCTGCGCCCGGGTGAGCGGGCCGTCGGCGGTCAGCGCGGAGCGCACCGCCTCGACCGCGCGCTCCGCGTCATCCGGCGGCACGCCCTCCTGCGCCAGGCGGCGGGCGTTCCCGGTGGCCAGCTGCGGATTGGTCAGCGGGTGCAGCCACCAGTAGTCCTCCGCCCTGACCAGGTGCAGGGTGCCGCGGTTCAGCCAGGTGACGACGACCGAACGGCGGCCGAGCGCGGCGTCGACGTCGGCGGCGGTCAGGCCCGCCGAGCGGGCCCGGATCGCCAGCCGGGCGCCGCGGGGGTCCTGGGCCTGCACGGCGAGCAGCCGCCCGGCTACCTCGTCCGCGCTGGCGACCGCGGAACCACCGGACAGCAGCTGAGCCGCGCACCGCTGCGCGGTCACCGTCCGTTCGCCCGGATCCGTCACGGGTTGAGCAGCTCCAGGATCGACTCGCCGTACTTGGCCAGCTTGGACTCGCCGACCCCGTTGATCCCGGCCAGCTCCGCCAGCGAGGTCGGCCCGGCCACCGCGATCGACCGCAGCGTCGCGTCGTGGAAGACCACGTAGGCGGGCACGCCCTGCTCCTTGGCCGTCGCCCCGCGCCAGGTGCGCAGCTTCTCGAACAGCTCTTCCTGCTCCGGGGACAGGTCCTCCACGGCCAGCTTCCCGGCGCCTGCCGACCCGCCGCCAGCCGCCGCGCCGCCGGCCGCCCGCGCACCGCGGGCGCCGCGCGGCTTCGGCATGTCCCGCCGCAGCGTCACCAGCCGCTGCCCGCGCAGCACCTCGCCGGCCGCCTCGGTGATGGCCAGGGTCTGGTACTCGCCCTGGACCGCGAGCAGCCCCTGGGCCATGAGCTGGCGCACGACGCCGCGCCACTGCGAGTCGTTCAGCTCGACGCCGATGCCGAAGGTCTTCAGCTCGTGGTGCCCGTTCTCCGACACCTTGGTGGTCTTCTTGCCCAGCAGGATGTCGATGACCTGGCCCGCGCCGTACCGCTGGTCGCGCTCCCGGTCCAGCCGCACGATGGTGGACAGCAGCTTCTGCGCGGGCACCGTCCCGTCCCAGGTCTCCGGCGGCGACAGGCACGTGTCGCAGTTGCCGCAGGCCACCGCCCGCTCGCCGAAGTAGGCCAGCAGCTGCGAGCGGCGGCAGTCGGTGGTCTCACACAGCGCGAGCATCGCGTCCAGGTGCGAGGCCATCAGCCGCCGGTGGGCGAGGTTCCCATCGGAGGAGTCGATCAGCCGCCGCTGCTGCACCACGTCGGCCAGCCCGTAGGTGAGCCACGCCGTCGCGGGCTGCCCGTCGCGCCCGGCCCGCCCGGTCTCCTGGTAGTAGCCCTCCACCGAGCGCGGCATGTCCAGGTGGGCGACGAACCGCACGTCGGGCTTGTCGATCCCCATGCCGAACGCGATCGTCGCCACCATGACCAGGCCGTCCTCGCGCAGGAAGCGCGCCTGGTGCTCGGCCCGCACGGCCGCGTTGAGGCCCGCGTGGTAGGGCAGCGCGGGAACCCCGTTGTCGTTGAGGAAGGCGGCGATCTTCTCCGTCGAGTCCCGCGACAGGCAGTACACGATGCCGGCGTCCCCGGCGTGCTCGGTACGGATCAGCGAGAGCAGCTGCTTCTTCGCCTCGTTCTTCCCCGCGATCCGGTACTGGATGTTCGGCCGGTCGAAGGAGGACACGAATAGCTTCGCGCCGGCCAGCTTCAGCCGGATCGCGATTTCCTCCCGGGTGGCCTGGGTGGCCGTCGCGGTCAGCGCGATCCGCGGCACGTCTGGCCAGCGCTCGTGCAGCACCTGGAGTTCTAGGTAGTCGGGCCGGAAGTCGTGGCCCCACTGGGACACGCAGTGCGCCTCGTCGATAGCGAAGACCGACACCCGCGACGACGACAGCAGCTCCAGCGTCCCCGGTGAGCGCAGCCGCTCCGGCGCCAGGTACAGCACGTCCAGCTCGCCCGCCTTGAACTGCTGCTCGACCACGTGCCTGGTCCCGGAGTCCTGGGTCGAGTTGAGGAAGTCCGCGCGGATCCCCAGCTGCCGCAGCGCCTGCACCTGGTCCTGCATCAGCGCGATCAGCGGCGAGATCACCACCCCGGTGCCCGGCCGCACCAGCGCGGGGATCTGGTAGCACAGCGACTTGCCGCCGCCGGTCGGCATCAGCACCAGCGCGTCACCGCCGCCGATCACGTGCCCGATGACCTCCTCCTGCCGGCCGCGGAAGTTCTCGTAGCCGAACACTCGGTGCAGCACGGTGGCCGCCCGCCGCGAACCCTCCGGCACCGGGTCGCCCACGGCGGCAGGCGCGCCCGTGTCGAGTACGCCCGTGTCGAGTACGTCCGTGTCGAGTACGTCCGTGTCGAGTACGTCCGTGTCGAGTACGTCCGTTTCGAGCGCGTCCGTTTCGAGCGCGTCCGTGGCTGGCGTGTCGGCTTGGCTGGGGTCGCTGGGGGAGGGCACGGGAAAATCCTACGCACCGTGGGCGACAGTAGCCCCCGAGTCCGCGCACGGGGGCGCGATGAGAAGGTCAAAAGCGCCACGGTCGCCGGCCCGGCGGTCGTCATTCGCCCCGCCCGTCCGCCCGCTGCTCCCCTGTAGCAAGAGGAACGGGCGCGTGTCCCTGCCCCACGGGCACCAGGCCCCTCCGACGGCGGCCGGGCCGGGACCGCCACGCCCCGCCTCAGGGCTCGTCGAGGCGCACCGCGATCACCCCGGCGAGGATCAGCGCGCCGCCGACGAACTGCATCCGGGTGGGCACCTGGTGCAGCAGCGCCCAGGCGAACCCGGCCGCGAACAGCACCTCGGCCATGGCGACGAAGGAGCCGAGCTTGGCGCCGAGCCGCCGCACCGCGCCGATCCCGGTGACGTACGCGATGGCCGCCGCGACCACGCCGAGCCCGAGCACCGGCAGCACCCAGCTCACCCGGGCGTGTGCCAGCGTGACGTCGGCGGCGGTGAACCGCAGCGGGGTCACGCCCACCGCGCCGAGCAGCGCGATCGCCGCCGCGCCGGTCACCATGCCGCCCCAGGTCAGCGCGACCGGCGGCAGCGTGTCACCGCCGTCGGCGCCCGACGTCTGCGCCGACTGGAAGAAGTACGCCGCCATCCCGACCGCGGCGGCGAGCGCCCACGCCACGCCGGCCAGGCTGACCGTGCCCGCGCCCGACAGGTCGAGCATGAGGCCGAGCCCGCCGAGCGCGGCCACCCCGCCGAGCACGGTCAGCGGCCGCGGCCGCTGACCGTGCCGCAGCCAGAGCCACCCGACGATGAACACGATGCCCAGGTACTCGAGCAGGATCGAGATGCCGACGTCCATGTGCGCGATCGCGTTGAAGTAGCAAACCTGGCAGGCGGCCACGCCGATCAGGCCGTACGCCACCACCAGGCGCGCCGAGCGGCGCAGCAGCCCCCAGCGCCCGCGCAGCGTCAGTACGGCGGGCACGGTCAGCGCGAGCGCCGCCACGCACACCCGGGCGAGCACCGCGCCGGCGGGCGACCAGCCGCCGCCGATCAGGGCGGAACCGAACGTCCCCGAGGTGCCGAAGCACATCGCCGACAGCACGCCGATCGCCAGGCCGGCCCCTTGGCCTGCCCGGCCGGGGCGTGGGGGCGGCAGTGCCGCCGGGCCGTCGCCCGCGTGCCGCGGTCCCGCCCGTGGGTACGATCCGGTCATCGACAGTGCGCGCGGTCGCCATCGCTCGCTCCTCGGTCTCCTACAGTGTGGCGGTCGTCAGCGAATCTGTAAGTGGTAATGAAGGGGTACGCTCATTACCCTAACGAAGGGTGGTGAAAGGGGTCAAATGCTTTTCACCCATGACACGGAGGTGTCACTCAACGCCACCGCCGCCTTGGTCAACACCGCGCGCGGCGGCGACGAGGACCTGCCCGACGTCGCGGCGCTCGATGAGTTCGTCGTCCAGTGGACGGTTTCCGGCAGCCGCACCCGTGACCAGGCCGAGCTGGACGCGGTCCGCGCGCTGCGCCCCCGGCTCGCCGGGCTGTGGGAGATGTCCGAGGACGACGCCGTCGGCCTGGTCAACGAGCTACTGCGGGACGCCAGCGCGCTGCCCCAGCTGGTCAAGCACGACGGCTGGGAGTACCACATCCACGCCACGCCGCGCGAGGCCCCGCTGGCCGACCGCCTGGCGGTCGACGCCGGGATGGCCATGGCCGACGTCATCCGCACCGGCGAGCTGGCCCGGCTGCGCTACTGCGCCGCCGAGGACTGCGACGACGTCCTGGTCGACCTGTCCAAGAACCGCTCCCGCCGCTTCTGCGGCCCGACCTGCGCCAACCGCGTCAACGTGGCCGCCTACCGGTCCCGCCGCACGCGAGCTAACGCGCGGTTAGCCAGGCAGGAGCGGGCTGGCGGCTAGCCGCACAGCCGGCCGGCGGCGCGCTGCGCGAGCCAGGGGAGCTCGGCTTCGCCCATCGGGGTGCTCGGCGGGGCCGCGACGAACGGCCAGATCTCCTCGGAGATGCGCGCGCCAGTCGGCGGTCGCGTTCATCTGGCCGAGGATGGCGAACAGGCCCAGGTTGATCCGCTGGACCAGCACGTAGGAGCGCGGGATCTGGGCGAACGCGGCCAGGGGGCTGGAGAAGTCCACGTACCGCCGCGCCACCGCCGAGGCGTACTCGGTGGTCATGGTGCGCGGCCCGCGACGGCGGATGGTGTCGTAGAACAGCTCCATGTGGGCGACGACCGCGTCGGTGCCGATGGGGGCGCCCGCGGCCAGGAAGCCGGCTTCCTCCATCGCGGCGCGGAACCCCTCGGGGTCCTCGTGCAGGCACAGCGCGTCGATCATCGCGACCAGCGGCTGGAGTTCCTCGGCCGTGAAGTGCTTGACCAGGCCGAAGTCGAGGAAGGTCACCCGGCCGCCCGGTTCGAACAGGTAGTTGCCCGGGTGCGGGTCGCCGTTGAACGCCTGCAGCTCGTACAGCGAGCGGAAGGTGAACCGGTAGATCGTCTCCGCCGCCAGGTCCTTCTCTTCCTGTGACCAGGACAGCATCTCGGCGAACCGCGCGCCGTCGGCCAGCTCGCTGGTGATGACACGGGCGGTGGACAGCTCGTCGATGACCTTCGGCACCCGCGCGGTCGGGTGGCCGTCGAAGTGGGCGGCCAGGCGCCGCTGGTTGTCCGCCTCGCGCAGGTAGTCGAGTTCCTCGCTGATCCGCTCGCGCAGCTCCTCCAGCAGGGCGGTCACGTCCTGGCTGGGTACGGCCATCCGCAGCAGCGACTTGATCAGCGCGACGTTGCCCAGGTCGGCCGCGATGGTCTCGGCGATGCCCGGGTACTGCACCTTGACCGCGACGGCCTGCCCGTCGGTGGTGATGGCCCGGTGCACCTGGCCGATCGACGCCGCCGCGATCGGCAGCGGGTCCCACTCCTTGAATACGCGCTCGGGGGCGCCGCCGAGTTCCTCGGTGATGACGCGGGCCGCCAGCTCGGGTGACATCGGCGGCACGCTGTCCTGCAGCCGGGACAAGATCCGCCGGGCCGGCGGGGCGATGCCGTCGTCCACGTAGCTGGCGAGCTGGCCGATCTTCATCAGCACGCCCTTCATCGTGCCCAGCGTGTCGGCCACGTCCTGCGCGGTGCGCAGCGCCAGGTCGTCGCGGAGCTGCTGGCGGTGCTCGCCCGCGGCGGCGAACAGCCGGGGAGCGTTGACCGCGTACCTGGCCCCGCCGCGGGCGGCGAGGCGCATCGCGGCCAGCCCACGGCTCAGCCGCAGCTTTCCGCCGGGGGAGCGGCTGCCCGCACTGTCCGCCTGGTCCTCCTGGCCGGGCCCGCTGGCACCCGTCACTGAACCGGCCCCGTCCCTGACGGACGGCAGCCTGAACCGCTCACGCTCAGGACCCTCCCGCGCTCAACCGAACCGCCCTCAACCGAACCAGCCCCGCCTCGTGCCCGCGTGTCCTCAACCGAACCAGCCCCGCCTCGCGCGCTCTTGTCCTCATCCGAACCAGTCCCGCCTCGCGCGCTCTTGTCTTCACTGGCCCGCCTCGCGCATTCGCAGCGTGAGGCGCTGGCGGGCCTCGAGGACGCCGGGCTCGCCGAGGTAGACCGCGTCAAGGACGCCGAGTACCTGGCGGACTTCCTCGCGGCCCGGCGGTACTGCCGGATCAAAACCAGCCGGGTCCTGGCCGGACCCGGGGGTGGGGGCGGAGCCGCAGAAACCGTACATGGACCGGGCCCAGCCGGGCAGCGTCGATACCGCGGCGGCCGCGAGCACCTGCCACACGTCGGCGAGTTCGGGTTCCACGTCGGGCATGGCGAGCAGGTACCGCGCGGTGTCCTCGGTTGACTGGCTGGTCGCCAGCGAGGGGCGGACGCTGGTGAAGTAGGCGTCGAGCTCAGCCGACGACGCGGGCGCCTGCCCGGCCGGCACCCCGACCAGTTCGGCCGCGGCGGTCATCTCGGCCACGTAGGCGTCGCGTTCCGCCGCGGTGAGGTCGAGGCCGTAGCGCTCGGCGGCGGCCAGGCCGGAGTCGACCAGCGCCGCGTGCACCCAGATCAGCAGGGCCGGGTCGCCGGCCGCGTACGGCTTGCCGGTCACCGGGTCGGTGCCGCGGACCCACTCGTGGATCTTGCGCACCCGCCCGGCCGCGGCGCGGGCCGCCGCGCGGTCGCCGTAGGTGGTGGTCAGCACGTAGGCCGAGGTGGAGGCGAACCGCCCGCCCGGGTCGTCGCGCCACTGGCTGTGCTGGTCCACGCCGGCCATGGCCAGCGGGTGCAGCGCCTGGAGCAGCAGCGACCGCAGCCCGGATACCGGCGTGGACAGGTCGGCGTGCAGCCGCCAGGTGACGCTGGCCGGCCCGAAGAAGCCGTCGTCGGCCGGGTCGAGGGGCACGCAGGCCGCGAACGCCGCGGCGGCGCGCTGAAACAGCCCGGTCCCGGGGAAGACGTCGGCGGTCATGGCGCCGACCCGCTCCCGGGTGACGGATCCGGCCGAGTTACCGCGTATCCCATGCCATCCACGCTACCCCGCCGGAATTACCGGCTCCGATCCCAGGCCCGGCGGCACGGCCCCCGGCGGACCCCGGCGGGGGGCCGCCGGCCGGCGCCCCGGCCGGTCACCAGGCGGTTACCCGGCGGGCGCGCTGGGTGCGATCCAGCGGATGGTGAACTTGCTCACCGTGTAGTTGAGCGAGTTGAGCGTCGGGGTGATGAAGTTGCCGCCGATGATCGTGCTGGCTTCCTTTTCTGCCACGGCGATCAGCGGCTGGGTCACGCTCTTGACCGTGGTCGCCTGCCTGAACGCCTCGTCCTGCGCCTGCGCGTACAGCACCGACTGGGAGAACTGCGGCTTGACCAGTACTCCGCAGGCCACGCCGGGGTAGGTCCAGGAGTGGTCGGTGGATACCGGCTTGGACAGCGTGTTGTCCACCGACACGTCGTGGACCGACTGGGGCAGCTGCGGCTGCGGCAGCGCCATCGTCACCGCGACCTGCCCGGGCGTGGCGCCGGACGGCTTGCTCAGCACGCGCAGCACGTAGTGCCCGGTGGACGGCTTCCACCAGGACGGCCCCGGGTTCAGGTCGACGGTCGCCGAGGCGTGCCCGACCGTGGCGAACGTGGCCGAGTACCAGCACGGCAGGATGCCCATTGGCTTGGACACCGAGTGGGTGAACATGAAGTTGAAGGTGGTGCTGCCGAGCGCGGGCTTGTCGATGCCCTCGATCTTCTGCAGCACCAGCGGCCCGACCAGGGTCGTGCTCGAGCTGGTGGAGGACGAGGACCACGGCCAGCCGAACGTCACGTGCGGCAGGTGGATGTTCGCGCCGAACAGGTGCAGCGCGCCGGAGAGAGCGGCCAGCACCGCCCAGGCGACGATGCGGCGGAAGACCACCAGGATGACGACGGTAGGGACGCCCCAGCGCACCCAGCGGGGGAGCCGGGAGTACCACCGCCGCCGCGGGCCGTCCGGGCCGCCGGGCTGACCGATCGGCACGACGGTCGGGTGCTGCGGCGCGTCCGGGCCGCCGGGGACCCCGCCGGCCACGTGCTCGCCCTCGGCGAGGCGCCCGTCGGGCAGCCGCACGGTGACCAGCCGGCTGGGGGCGCCCTGGACGACGGTGACCGGCTGGTTGGCCGCCTGCTCGGCGGGCTGATGGCCGGACCCGAGCCGGCGAGCGAGCCACATCATGAATCGGAACACGGGATCACCTGCGCTTTCTTCATTTCTCTAGACCGTGGCCGGGTAACCGAGGCTGAGCACGACGGGAACCGCGCCGAACGGCTCGCGGAACTTCGCGCCCGGCCGGTCGGGGGCGTCGGGTACGTCAAGGCCCGGCCAGTGCATCTTCTGGTGCTGTGCGGTGAGACCCGCCACCGAGTAGGGGAACTCCATGGCGGAGACGCCGTTCCGCTGCAGGATCGACCCCCAGCGGAACGCGGCGAACGCGGCGGCCAGCGCGCGCACCGACAGCGGCCCGCGCGCGGTCAGGTCGATGCCGTAGACCGCGCCGGCCACCTCGATCAGGTCGCTGGCGCACTGGGTGAGCGCCTGCGACTTGGTGGCGTAGCGGGTGCCGTCGGTGTTGACCGACCCGAGCCTCTCCCCGGCCACCGGGGAGTACCGCGGGTCGCCCTTGCACTCCATCCAGTCCACCGCGGCGAGCAGCTGCCAGGGGATACCGCTGCCCGCGGCGACGTCCTGGTAGAGGTGCTGGCCCCGGGCGAGCGGCGCCTTGGCGCTGGCGAACAGCGCGGTCGTCACCGCCGCCGGGAACTGCGGCTGGTAGCGAGGCTGGACGTCCGCGGCAAGCACCACCGTGGCGGCGCCGGTCACCCGGGGGCCGCGAGACAGCGTGCCGGGGCCGGCGTTCTCTGGGTCCTGATAGCGGCGGTGGCGGCCCTGATGCCGGTGGCGGTGGCGCGGGGGGCGGCGGCCGGCAGCCGGTTGCTGGCGCCCCGGGTGCCCGTGCCGCCGGGCGTGCCGGCTCCGGCCGCCGCGGTGGTGCCGCCCGCCCGGGGGTACAGCGTGCCCGGGGAGACCGCACCGGGGATGCGTGGCCGCGTGCCCGGCGACCCGCCGGCCGCGTCCGCTGCCGCGGTGACCGGGGTCGCCGACGGGGCCAGGGCCGGCGCGGCCACGCCGGGCACCCGCGCCCGGGCCGCCCCGGGCCTGACTGCGCCCGGCTGGACTGCGCCCGGCTGGACGACGGCGCCGCCCGCCGGGCCGACGCCGGGGACCGCCGCTTGTCGCCCGCCCGACGGGGGCCCCTGCCCGCCCCCGTCGGTACCCGTCGGCCCGGTGGCCGACTGTCCGCCGCTCGGGGTGGCGGTCGCGCCGACCGCCGGCACCCCGCCGCTCGGAGTCGCCGTCGGCGTAGCGGAACGCTGCGCTCCGCTTGGGGTAGCGGTCGGCGTCACGGCCGGGTGCCACCCGGTCGGACTCGTCGTCGGCTGGCTGGCCGGGGGAGTGGCCGGGGTGGCCGTCGCCGGGGTGATGGCGGGGGGAGTAGCCGGCGTAGCGGCCGGCTTCCCGCTGGCCGGGGCCGGGTGCCCGCCGTCCGGGGCAGGGTGCCCGGTGTCCTGGGCCGCCGGGCCCGCACCGCTCCCGAAGCGGTACAGGTTGTACAGCTTCATCAGGTCGATGAGGTTCCCGCCGTAGTGCGGGTCGGTCGCGTAGACGCCGGTCAGGTCGTTGGCGAAGGCGTCAGGCACGGCGCGGTCGGCCATCGCCCGGGTGTAGTAGACGCTGGTCGCGAGCAGCTCAGCGTGGTCGGCGATCGACTCGGCGTCGTTGTGGTACACCCGGAACGCCGCGTCCACCGTCACCCAGTGGCCGCCGAGGAACTCCGAGGTAGGCAGGGACACCGAGCCGGCCGGACCGTCCCCCTTGACCCCGAACAGGTTGTGGTACTTCGCCGCCAGGCTGCTGCGCCCCCAGGCCGACTCCTCGATCGCCTGCGCGATCGTCACCGCGGCCGGCACGCCGTAACGGTGCTGCGCGGCGATTGCCCCGGGCGCGACCAAATTGATGAACGACTGCTGGTCTCGCGTTCCCGGCGTCGCGTACTGCCGTCCGGGTGAGCTGGCCGGCGTCGACGCGGGCGCGGCGGGCTTGGCCGCCGGGGTGCTTGGTGCGACAGCGGGCGGGCGCGGCGCGGCCGCGGGTGCCTTCGGGCTGCCTGACGTTCCCTCCGGCGTCGAACCGCGGCCCGCCCCTGTCCACCCGGGGACGACCGCCAGCCCGGCACCCGTCACGGCCGGCACCGTCCGACCGGCGCTCAGGCCGGGCACGCTCGCCGCGGCATGCCCGCCGGACGGCGCTCCGGGCCCCGAGCCGCCCGCCCCCGGGCTGCCCTTCTGACCCGAACCCCCCTGCGCGAACAGACTCCCCGGCGTGACCAGCCCCGGGATCGACGAGCGATCGACCGCGCTCCGGTCGGCCGTGCCCGCGCTCCGGCCGGCCGTGCCCGCGCTCGGCGCCGCCTTCGGCGTCGCCTGGCCCGCCCCCGACCCGGATGCCCCCGACCCGGATGCCCCCGACCCGGATGCCCCGGCCGTGGGCGCCGCCTTGAGCTGCCCGTTGTCCACGAAGCCGGCCACGCCGTGGTCGGCGAGCGGCGCCGTGAACGCGTGCGCGTTGACCGTCAGTCCCGGCAGCGAGTCGGCGCCGATGGTGTCGAGCACGCCGCCGGCGTACCCGGTCACCACCTCGATGTGGCCGTTGAACAGCACCCAGTCCCCGGGCTGCGGCTGGTAGCCGTCGCCGAGCGGGTGCCAGCGCCCATGCCGCTGCGCGTCGGCGACCACGGAGGTGATGGCGGGAGAAGCCGGGTTGGTGTCCACCCGCACGTCGGCCCAGTCATGCAGCGGCCACGGGTAGCTGGAGCCGCCGCTGACCCAGCTCTGCTGGCCGACGGCCTGGGCGGCCAGCTCCAGGGTGAGGCTGGCGAACGCCGCGCAGGACGCGCCGTGGTCGGCCCCGTCGCTGCTGGCCTTGTCCCAGATCAGCGCCTCCATCTGGGCCGGCGTCCGGCTGCGGGCCTGCTGGAGGTAGTACTTGGCCACGTTGACGACGGCCGCCCGGAGCTGAGCGTCCTGGCTGACGCTGGCGGCGCTGTCCGCGCCGGCGGTCAGCTCGCCGGTCGTGCGCGGGTGCCCCGCCTGCTCAAGGGCGAGCAGGTGGACTGGCACGCTGGTCGGCGAGGTCATCGTCGCGGCCGCCCCTGGAACGAAGTTGAACCCGGTTATCACGCCGCCGGTGCTCACGGTCACAAGCGCCGTTGCCTGTTGCCACCATGGCTTCCTGACGGAGTGCACGGGTGCCTCTTCCCCCCTTCTGTCGTTACAGTCCTTTTCGCGGCCTCCGGCATGACGCGCAATCGCCGGCGGATACTGGCTTTCCGGCCAGCCGGGACCGAATCCCGGGCGCCCGGCCGGCCGCGGCTTCGCGGTCTCGCGGGTGCGGCGCTGGTCACCGGCCGGTTAGCTACCCGAGGCGGGCAGGCTGGCGAGGATCGCCTGCACCCGGGGGGCGCCCGGGTTGCCGGCGTTCTCGAACAGCACCCCGGCCTCGTTCGCCAGCGTCGACGGCGTGCCGCCCATCCACTGCTGGAACACCTCGCTGACCAGCGCGGCCTGGCCGCTGGTGGTCACCGGCGCGGCGCAGCTGGCCGGGTAGCCCGTCTTGGTGACCAGCCGCGGTGAGCCGGTGTACCGCTGGCAGTTGGTTGCCTTGCTCTCCAGGCCCGCCTCCACCAGCGCCTTGCCGCTGGATGACGTCAGCGTCGCGCCGGCGACGATGTTGTTGATCGCCCGCGCCGCGACCTGCAGGCTGTCGATCGGGTTGGCCGGGTTATACGGGTGGTGCAGGTTGAGCGACCAGGCGATGTCGCCGCCCTGCGCCGCCGTGATGGGCTCCAGGCCCTTCCTCCCCGTCCCCTGGTCGACGAAGCCCGGGTTGTTCCCGCTGGTCAGTAGCGAAAAGACCCACAACACCTGCTGGGTGTCCTTCGCGCAGGCGAAGTTGAGCCCGCTCGGCTCCGCCGCGACGTCCTGGTTCTCGCACGCCTGCTGGATCTGGGTCTGAACCCGGCTCACGCTGGCCGGCCAGCTCGCGCTGCCGCCGCCGGTCGCGAGCAGGGCCGCGATGATCCCGGCGGCCAGCGCGACCGCGCCCACCGCGGCCGGCCGCCAGTGGTCGAGCAGCCGCCGCGCGGGCGTCGGCCTGGCGCGCTGCCTGCCCCGGCTGATCAGCGTCTCGGTGCGGCTGCCCGGGCTGCCCGGCTCGGCGGGCTCGCCGCCCGGGCTCGCGGCCTCGTACAGTGCGGTCGGAACCATCCCCGCGTCGTCTAGCTCATCGTGGAAGTCAGCCGTCGGGTCGTCCTGCGGGTAGCGGCCGTCCGGCGTGGCCACGTTCGCCCAGTGGGACGGCCCGGCCGCCGGGATCGCGGCCAGCAGCCGGCGCTCCAGCTCGGCGGCCTTATTTTCAAGTATGGCGATCCGGTCGGTATCTTCATAGCTCACATATTCGAAATCGTGCGTCATGGGTCACCCCTCGCTGGCTGCCTGTGCTGGGTTGGGCGGCGCGCGTGGCCGGCGACGTCGGCCGGGTAGCGGCCGCGCGCGCCAGCCTGCTGCTACGGCGCGGGGAAGTTCGCCGTGGCCGCCGGGCCGAACGTTGCCGTGCGGTCCAAACTCTTGTTCTATATTAGAACACGAGTGCGACTCAATGGAAAGCGCTTACGAGTAAGTCTTCGAACTGAGTTGCCACATTCGTATTCCTGGTCGAAGGCGATCACTGAGGCGCGAGTGACAAGTAGCACACAATGTGGCGCACGAGTCAACGGGTACGAAGGCCCGGGCCGGAAATCCAGTCGCCGCCGGGCTGGCCCTCGTGGGAGCATGGTCCGGTGCTGAGCGAACTGCTGACCGGGTACCAGGGGGCGGAGGAGTCCGAGGCCGCCGATCTCGCTCGGATGGCACGGCTGGCCGCCACCGAGGCAGACCCGTGGTCGCGGTCGATACCGCTGCACTTCACCGCCTCGGCCGTGGTGACGCACCCGCCGACCCGCCGGGTGCTGCTGCGCTGGCACTGCCAGGCAGGAGCGTTGGCTGCAGGTGGGCGGGCACGGCGACCCCGGCGAGAGCGACCCGCTGGCCATCGCGTTGCGCGAGGCGGCGGAAGAGACCGGGTTGACCGACCTGGCGCCCTGGCCCGACGCGTCCCTGTGCGACGTGGTGGTGTGCGACGTGCGCGCGTCGGCGACCGAGCCGGCCCACCAGCACGCCGACCTCAGGTTCGTCTTCGCGACCGGCCGTCCCGAGACGATCGCCCCGGAGGACGACCGCTCGCCGCTGCGCTGGCTGACGCTCGACGAGGCGCGCGCCGAGGCCGAGGGCAACAACCTGTGGCGCACCCTGGGCCGCGTCGCCGACCTGCTGGACGCGGCTACCTAAGCAGCCTGGCCCGGCAGTTCGAACACCCACCACCGGCTGGCCGTGTCCGCCTCGTGCGCGGTGTCCAGTGCCACGCCCTCGCGTAGCGCCCACCCCCGCACGTCGCCCGCCACCGCCACGGCCTGCTCGGCCGTGTGCGGCCAGGTCCAGGAGAAAAGCTGCCGCTCGATGTTGTCGATGGCCCGGCCGAGCGTGGTGACCGAGCGGACCGGCACCGGCGTTAGCTCGCGCGCGGTACGCGCGCGCCCAGGTAGGTGGGGACCGCGGCCGGGTCGTGCGCCCCGATCCGCGGGCGCGCCGTGCCGTGCCGCCGCGCCGACTCGCGGACCACGCACGACCAGGGCGCGCCCGCTTCCTGGCGCAGCGTGATGCGCCCCGCGTCGTCCGGTCGCCGTCGCGTCGACTGCAGCGGCGGCATCTCCTGGTCACCGCCCGCGTTCGCCACCAGCTGGCGGAGCATGGCGCCGGAGCTGTCCGCGCCGACCATGGCGATGCCCCGCTCACGCAGCGGGAGGGCGAGCCGGCCGGTGCCGACACCGACTTCCAGGCAGGGCTGCCGCCCGCGCAACTCTCTGGCCAGCAGGTCCGTCAGCCGGCTCATGGCCGCTTCGGGGATCGCACGGGTCGCGTCGTAGTACCAAGCGAAGACCCTACCGGCGCCCGTACCGAAGTCGCCTTGACTACCGCTAGTGACGGTCGCCCGTGGTAGTTTCCGTTGATTCACTCGCTGTATCGATGTACGTTGCTAGGTGGAAAATTTCCGGCTGGGTCACGTCTGCACCGGAAAGGCGGCCGGCGGCCATGTGGACCCTTGCCTGTTTTGTGGTACTTTGCAGCAACCGCAGGCAATGGTCCGGTCGCGTCGACCTGAGCGCACCGGGGCGCTGGCCGGTTGATGTCGGATCATCAGCGGTTATCGATAGCGAATTGTGACTTACCGGCTCCCCGTCCTTTACGAGGACAACTTACGCTCCAGGCAACGTTCGTGCCTGCGGGTAGTGCCACGAGGACTGGCCGGAGGCGCATAAGACAGCACAGCCAAGGAGCGCATTTGATGTTTCGGAACAGACGGCGGTCCCGCCTAGCGCGGATCGCCGGAGCCGGAGCGGCTGCCCTGCTCGCGGCGGGACTCGTCGCCGCCTGCAGTAGCTCGTCGAGCCCGGCGAGCGGTGGCGGCTCGTCGACTTCGGGCGCGACCGCGTCCTCGACCGCCGCGGCGGCGCCGGGCGGCAACCTGCGCTACGCGCTGCCTGCGGGGGTGACGCTGAGCTACATCTGGCCGTATACGCCGCTGGCCAGCGCCAACGAGTACAACGCCGAGCAGTTCCAGATGCTCATGTACCGCCCGCTGTACATGTTCGGGAACAACGGCAACTCCGTGGACGTGAACTACCCGCTGTCCCCGGCGAACGCCCCGACTTACTCGTCCGACGGCAAGACGGTCACGATCCAGATGAAGGGCTGGAAGTGGAGCAACGGCGAGTCGGTCGACGCCAGCGACGTCATCTTCTGGCTCAACATGATGAAGGCCGAGCCGCAGCAGTACTACGGTTACGTGCCTGGCCTGCTCCCGGACAACCTCGCCTCCTACAGCGCGACCGGGCCTAACACCGTGGTGCTGCACCTGAAGTCGCCGGTCTCCAGCATCTGGTTCACCTACAACCAGCTGGCCGAGATCACCCCGATGCCGGCTGCCTGGGACGTGACGTCCGCCCAGGCCAAGGCGGGCAGCGGCGGTTGCGCGACCGACACGGCCGCCGACAAGTTCGCCAAGTGCACCGCGGTCTACAACTTCATCTCCGCGCAGGCCAAGAACGCGAAGACCTATGCGACCAACCCGATCTGGGGTGTCGTTGACGGCCCGTGGAAGCTTTCCACCTTCAGCACCGCCAGCTCGGGTCCTGTGACCTCGTTCGTGCCGAACAAGGCCTACTCGGGGAGCCCGAAGCCGCAGCTCGCCGGGTTCACGTACTACGCCTACACCGATGACACGACCGAGTACACGGCGCTGAAGACCGGCCAGCTCGACGTCGGGGTCATCCCGGACCAGGACCTCCCGCCGGTCAGCGGCAGCCAGGTACTGCCGACGACCAACCCGCTCGGCAGCGCGTTCAACCTGTCGCCCGCGTACCAGTTCAGCATCGAGTATGCGGAGCTCAACCAGAACAACCCGGTGATCGGCCCGGCGTTCTCGCAGCTGTACGTGCGGCAGGCGATCCAGGAACTGGTCGACCAGGAGGGCATGGTCAAGGCCTCGCAGCGCGGTTACGCCTACCCGACCACGGGCGGCGTGCCGAGCCAGCCGAGCAACCAGTGGACGCCCGCGATTCAGAAGTCCAACGGCGGGCAGGGTCCGTACCCGTTCTCGGTGGCGAACGCGACCGCCCTGCTGACCAGCCACGGCTGGTCGAAGGTCGGCGGCGTCATGACCTGCACGAACCCGGCCAAGTGCGGCCCGGGCGTCAAGGCCGGCACCAAGCTGTCCTTCACGATGGACTACGCCACCGGCGTGACCTACTTCCAGCAGGAAGTCTCCATCCTCAAGTCTGACATGCAGCAGGCCGGGATCCAGCTCAACCTGGTGCCCCAGTCGTTCAACACGATCATCGGCGAGTCGCAGCCCTGCAAGCCGACTGCGGCGGCCTGCAAGTGGCAGTCGCTCAACTTCGGCGGGTGGAACTTCAACGGACCGGGCTTCGAGCCCACCGGCGAGCCGCTCTACCAGACCGGGTCGACCTCCAACGCGGGCAGCTACACCGACCCGCAGATGGACAAGCTGATCAACGCGACCCACACCAGCAACAGCCTGTCGGTGTTCCAGCAGTACGCGCAGTACACCGCGCAGCAGCTGCCGGGGGTCATCTACTTCCCGGACTACTACAGCGTGGTAGCGGTGAGCAGCAAGGTAGCGGGTGTGAGCTTTAACCCGCTTGCCACCATCCTTCCCGAGTACTGGTACTTCACGAAGTAACTAGCGGGTAGCCTGACCGCGGCTACCCCCGGGTAACGGCCCGGGGGTAGCCGCGGTCGCGCGAGAAAGGACAACGAAACCTTGGTCGGTTTCCTGGTTAGAAGGATCGGGCAGGCGATCTTTGTCCTGATCCTGGTGACGGCCGCCACCCTGGGCCTGGTCCACCTTTTCCCCGGCGGCCCCGTCCGCGCACTGCTCGGCACGCGCTCTACGCCCGCCCTGATCAGCTACTACAACCACATCTACGGGTTCGACCAGCCTTTCTACGAGCAGTACCTGAAGTGGGTCAACCAGCTGCTGCACGGGAACCTCGGTTTCTCCGACAAGCTGAACGTCTCGGTCGTGACGCTCATCGGCCAGGATCTGCCGAAGACCGTCATCCTGGTGCTGCTCGGGCTCATCGTCTCGCTGATCTTCGGCATCCCGCTCGGCGTCTACCAGGCGGTGCGCCGCAACAGCGTCGGCGACTACGTGCTGACCGGCATCTCGTTCCTCGGGTACTCCACCCCGACGTTCTTCCTCGGGCTCGTGCTAGTGGACTGGTTCGCGGTGGACACGCACGTCTTCCCGGCGTTCGCCCCGCAATCGTCCTCGGTGGGCTCGATCCTGGGTGATCCCAGGGCCCTGGTCTTGCCGGTGGTCACCTACGCCTTCCTGCTGTACGCGCTGTGGTCGCGGTACATGCGCTCGTCGGTGCTGGACAACCTGGTGCAGGACTACGTCCGGACCGCGCGGGCCAAGGGCGCGAGCGAGCGCCGGGTGGTCTGGGTCCACGTGTTCCGCAACTCGCTGGTCTCCATCGTCACCTTGCTCGGCCTGTCGATTCCGTCCCTCGTCGGCGGGGCCATCCTCATCGAGGTGGTGTTCAACTACGCCGGCATGGGGCTCGCGTTCTACCAGGCCGCGCTCAACAACGACTTCGAGGTGCTGCTCGGGTTCACCGTGCTGGCCACGGTCGCGACCATCGTCGGCAACCTGCTCGCCGACATCGGCTACGCGGTTCTCGACCCGAGGGTGAGGTACTGATGACATCAGAGGCACAGGCGGTCGCGGCTTCGGAAGCCGAGCTCGGGCTCACGCCATCGACCAAGCCGCGCGGCATGCTGGTACGGGCTTGGGAAGTGTTCGCGGAGAACCGGCTCGCGCTGGCCGGCCTCGGCTTCATCATCTTCATCCTGCTGTTCTGCTTCGTCGGGCCGCACATCTACGTGACCAACCAGGTCAACACCAACCTGGACCTGTACCTGTGCAAGCCGTCGGGCTCGCATTTGCTCGGCTGTAACGACCTGGGCTACGACGTGCTCGGCCGGCTGATGGTCGGCGGGCAGACGTCGCTCGAGGTGGGCCTGGCCGCGGCGGTGGTCTCGGTGCTGGTGGGAACGATCTACGGAGCGATCTCCGGCTTTGTCGGCGGCTTCGTGGACGCGCTCATGATGCGGATCGTGGACGCGGGCCTGTCGCTGCCGTCCCTGATGGTCATCATCATCCTGTCGGTGGTCTTCCACCCGACCCCGACCGTGATCATCTTCATCATCGCGGTGTTCTACTGGTTCGGCGTCGCCCGCCTGGTGCGCGGCGAGACCCTGGCCCTGCGAAACCGCGAGTACGTGCAGGCGGTCCGGGTGATCGGCGGCCGTCCGATGCGCTCGGTGCTCAAGCACATCGTGCCCAACGCGATCGGCACCATCATCGTCCAGGGCACGTTCGCGGTCGCCGACGCGATCTTGACCCTGTCGGTCCTCGGCTTCCTCACCCTCGGGGTGGCGCCGCCCGCGACCGACTGGGGCTCGATGCTGTCCAGCGGCCTCAACTACATCCAGGGCGGCAACTACTGGTGGCTGATCTACCCGCCGGGTGTGTTGATCATCTTGACCTGCATCGCCTTTAACTTCATCGGTGACGCGCTCCGCGACGCGTTCGAGACCCGGCTGCAGCGCCGGTAAGGGGGGATACGACGTGGCGCTACTAGAAATCACCGACCTGCGTACCGAGATCCAGCTCAAGAACAGCGTGGTGCACGCCGTCGATGGCGTGTCGCTGCACGTCGACGAGGGCGAGACGCTCGGCGTCGTCGGCGAGTCCGGCTGCGGCAAGACGATGACCGCGTTGACGATCATGCAGCTGCTGCCGAACGGCGGCCGCATCGCCGGCGGCTCGATCAAGCTCGGCGGCCGGGAGCTCACCACGCTCGCGCCGGAGGAGATGCGCAAGGTCCGCGGTGACGAGATCGGCATGATCTTCCAGGACCCGCTGTCGTCGCTCAACCCGACGCTGACCGTCGGCACGCAGATCGCCGAGGCGGTGCTGCTGCACCGGCCGGTGGGCAAGAAGGACGCCATGGACCGGGCCGTGGAGGTGCTCGACCTGGTCGGGATGCCGCGGTCGCGGGAGCGGGTGAACGACTACCCGCACCAGTTCTCCGGCGGTATGCGCCAGCGCGTGATGATCGCGATGGCGCTGGCCTGCGAGCCGAAGCTGCTCATCGCCGACGAGCCGACCACCGCGCTCGACGTGACGATCCAGAAGCAGATCCTGGAGCTCATCGACGACCTGCGGCAGCGGCTCGGCATGGCGGTCATCATGGTCACCCACGACCTCGGCGTGATCGCCGGGCGCGCGGACCGGGTCGCGGTGATGTACGCGGGCAAGGTGGTCGAGACCACCG
Organism: uncultured Actinomycetota bacterium; assembly: GCA_963748785.1. Lineage (GTDB taxonomy): Bacteria > Actinomycetota > Actinomycetes > Streptosporangiales > Streptosporangiaceae > Trebonia. The sequence goes on from CAVVKP010000025.1 coordinate 46,014, forward strand.
AGACCTCCGCCCTGTACGTCAACCCGCGCCACCCGTACACCGAGGCGCTGTTCCAGGCCCTGCCGGAGAAGTCGGCCGAGACCAGGGAGCGGCTGTACTCGATACCGGGCGCGCCGCCTGACCTGGTCAACCCGCCCAAGGGCTGCCGGTTCGCGCCGCGCTGCCGCTACGCCACCGACACCTGCCGCGACCACGAGCCGGTGCTGGCGGGGGAGACGACGGCGCACGTCTACCGCTGCTTCTACCCGGTCGGCGCGGCCGAGGCGACGGTGGCGCGGCCAGCTCACCGTGGTCGAGCCCGCGCCGGAGCCCGTGGCCGAGGTGGTCGAGAACGCTGCCGGTCGGCTCGGTGGTGCTCTCGGCCAAGAACCTGGTCAAGGAATTCCCGGTCATCAAGGGCGTGCTGCAGCGCAAGGTCGGCACGGTCAGCGCGGTCGCCGGCGTGTCCTTCGACATCCGCAAGGGCGAGACGCTCGGCCTGGTGGGCGAGTCCGGCTGCGGCAAGACCACGATCGGCCGGATGCTGGTCGGCCTGGACAAGCCGACCGCCGGGCAGATCAGCTTCGGCGGCAAGGACCTGGCCCGGTCGAGCGGCCGTCAGTACCGCCGGGAGCGCCGGGACATCCAGTACATGTTCCAGGACTCGTACTCGTCGCTCGACCCGCGCATGCGGGCCGGGTCGATCCTCCGCGAGCCGCTGATCGTTCAGGGCATGGGGTCTCGCGGCGAGCAGCAGCGGCGGGTGGTCGAGATGCTCGGCAAGGTGGGCCTGCCGGCGGCGTGGACCGAGCGGTACCCGCACGAGTTCTCCGGCGGTCAGCGCCAGCGGCTCGGCTTCGCCCGCGCGCTCATGCTCAACCCGCAGCTGATCGTGGCCGACGAGCCGGTGTCCGCGCTGGACGTGTCCATTCAGGCGCAGGTGCTGAACATGATGCGTGACCTGCAGCGCGAGCTGGGCCTGACCTACCTGTTCATCTCGCACGACCTGTCGGTGGTCCGGTACCTGTCCAACCACATCGGCGTCATGTACCTCGGCAAGCTGGTCGAGATCGGCTCGGCCGACGAGGTGTACCTGCGGCCCGCGCACCCCTATACCAAGGGGCTGATCGAGTCGGCGCCGACCGCCGACCCGGTGGCCGAGCGGGCCAAGGTCAACGAGGGCATCACCGGCGAGCTGCCGAGCGCGATCCACCCGCCGTCGGGCTGCCGGTTCCGCACCCGGTGCCCGCTGGCCCAGGAGATCTGCGCCAGGGTCGAGCCGGAGCTGAAGCCGTACGGCCAGTCCAACCACATGGCCGCCTGCCACTTCGCGCTCCAGCCCCCGGTGGCGGCGCTCGCGCCGCCGGCCGCCGAGCAGGTGCCCTAGGCAGCCTGGGGCTGCCCCCGGGTAAGGCCACGACCAAGTAACAAGGGGAACGGGCGCGTGCACCGCGATGCACGCGCCCGTTCCCCTTTAGTTCTCATGGTCGGCGCAATCGGGGTACGCCGCGCTGACCGCACCCGACCGCCAAGCGGGGGAGGCGCCGTTCCGGCGCACCCAGGAAGGGCAATGGCGCGCCAGCCCACGCAGGGGGTAGCGGCGGCCAGCGGTCCGGGTCAGCCGGCCGCTTGCTCCGGGCAGGCCGGCTCGCCCGCGTTGTCGTAGGCGTCGCGCGCGGCCTCGATCTCCGGCAGGTGGGCGTCGGCCCAGATGACGAGCTGCCCGATCGCGTCGCGCAGCGTCTCGCCCAGCGGGGTGAGCGCGTAGTCCACCCGGGCCGGCACGGCCGCGGTCACGGTCCTGGTCAGCAGGCCGTCCCGTTCCAGGCCGCGCAGGGTTACGGTGAGCATCCGGGGGGTGATACCGTCGATGCCGCGCAGCAGCTCGCTGAATCGCCGTGGCCCGTCGCCGAGATGGTCGATGACGTAGATGGCCCACTTGTCCCCGACGCGGTCGAGTACCGCGCGGGCCCGGCACGAGGACGCTGCGAAGCCGGACGCGGTCTCGCCGTCTGTTGCCGTCATGTCTTTAAGACTACGCGGTTGCCAGGCGAGCCGACAGTGCTTGACACTTCAACTTTCTGTGGTTACTCTTAGGAAGTAACGCACTTCAGCGTAGCAATTGCCACCCCACTTCCCTGGAGGCTCGATGAGCGTGCAGATCCCCGGCTACGTCGCCGGCACCTGGGCGATCGACCCGGTTCACTCCGAGGTTTCCTTTACCGTCCGGCACATGATGGTCAGCAAGGTCCGCGGCCGGTTCGACAAGTTCGAGGGCACCATCGTCACCACCGAGGACCCGCTGGGCTCCTCGGTCACGGCGTCGGTTGACCTGTCCTCGATCAACACCGGCCAGGAGCAGCGCGACGCGCACATCCGCAGCGCCGACTTCTTCGAGGTTGAGAAGTACCCGGCGATGACCTTCACCTCCACCGCGGTCAAGGAGGCGGAGGAAGGCCTGGTCCTCGAGGGCGACCTGAGCCTCAAGGGCGTCACCAGGTCGGTGGCCTTCACCCTTGAGGTCAACGGCATCGGCCCGGATGCCTACGGCGGCACCCGCGTCGGCTTCTCCGCGACCACCCAGATCAACCGCAATGACTTCGGCCTCAGCTTCAACGGCCCGATCCCCGGCGTTTCCGGCGGCGTGATCGTCAGCGACAACGTCACCATCAACCTGGAGATCGAGGGCGTCCTGCAGGCCTAGGCCCTGGGCGATCAGCGGCCGAGCGCGGCATTCCCGGGTGCGGGGCTGCCGCGCTCGCTCCTTGTCGCGGCAAGCACGGGGGCGTGGCTCCGCCGGGTTCGCCCGCTGCCCTGCGGTCCCGGCGCCTGCCTACCCGCGCGGCGGGTGCTTGTGCAGGTAGTCGAGGTACAGCGGGCGCAGCGCCTCGGCCAGGTTGCCCTCGCCGAGCGTGGCCACGTCCGCGAACAGGGACGACGCCTTGGTGGCGTCCTCGCCCGCCTCGCGCAGGTCACCCTCGAGGGCCTCGGCCGCCGGGATGGCGCGCAGCAGTTCCCAGAAGAACCCGACGTCCGCGTGGTGCAGCGCCCGGCGGACGGCCAGGTCGTGCAGCTCGCGTGACGACAGTGCGTCAAGATCCTTCTCGGTGTCCACGACTCGACTCTATCTCCCCGCGGCTAGCGGCGGACGCTGCGGATCGCCGAGGTGACCATCGGCAGGTCGAACTCGCCCTCGGCGGTCTCCGGCCGCGACGCCAGGTAGGCGCGGATCTTGTCAAGCAGCTGCTCGCGGCGGGCGGGCTCCATGATCAGGATCTGCGAGTGCGTCCCCATGACCTGGACCAGCCGGTCGGCGGTCAGCCGCTGCGCGTTGGCGAACTCTTTCCCGTTCGGTCGGGCCGAACAGCTCGGTGCCGAACTGGTCGGTGGAGAAGCCGGCCGCCTCGGGCCGCCGCAGGCTCAGTGAGGGCGACGCCCTGCCCTCGGCCGCCTCCTGCAGTCCGGCCACCCACTCCACCCGGTCGTCGTCGCTGTTCCACAGCGCGGCCAGCGTGCCGCCTGGCTTGAGCACCCGGGCGATCTCCGGCACCGCGCGGGACATGTCGAACCAGTGCATCGACTGGCCGCACAGCACCGCGTCCACCATCGCGTCGCCCAGCGGGATCTGCTCCGCCGAACCTTCGAGCGAGTCCGCCTCGGGCAGCGCGCGCCGCAGCTCGGCGAGCATCGCCGGGTCCGGCTCGACCGCGGTCACGTCCGCGCCCAGCTCGGCCAGCAGCGCGGTCAGCTTGCCGGTGCCCGCGCCGAGGTCGAGCACCCGCAGCGTGGCGATGTCACGGCCGAGTGGGGCCACGCACCAGCGCACCGCGTCCGCGCGATAGTCCGGCCGGTGCTCGGCGTAGGCCGCCGCCGCCGACCCGAAAGATGACCCCCGCTTAGCCCAGTTCTCCCGTTGCACGCCGACCACTGTAGCGACGCGTATCCGGCGCGCTCACCCTCGGCCCCGGTCTCAGCGGGCCGATTGCGCGAACGACCACGATAGAAGCGGGCGAATGCGCAAACGGCCCGGTGCGGTGCGTGCCATCGGCTGACCGGCGGGCCTGGCCCGACTCGACCGCGCCCGCGACCGGGAAGCCCTGGCCGCGGGCGTGCGCGGGAGTAAGCTGCGCTCGTGCTCGATACCAGCACCCCGAACCTGGCCCGCGCCTGCGATTACCTGCTCGGCGGCGGGGCGAGCTTCGCCGCCGACCGCGCGCTGGCACTGCGGCTCGAAGGCATCTACCCGGGAATGCGGGACCTGCTGTTCTCCTCCCGCTCCAGCGTCGCCGACGCCGTCGCCAGGATCGCCCGCGGCGGCGTCGACCAGTACCTTGACCTCGGCGCGGGGCTGCCGACCATGCCCGCCGTGCACGAGACCGCGCAGGCTTTCGCTCCCGGCGCCCGCGTCGTCTACGTTGACCACGACCCGGCGGTGGTCGCGCACGGCGCCGCCCTGGTCCCGCCGGGCGTCCGCTACGTGGCCGGCGACCTGGCCGAGCCGGAGGCCATCTTGGCCAGCGCCGACCTGGCTGGCTTCATCGACTTCTCCCGTCCCGTCTGCCTGATACTCGGCCTGATCCTTCAGGCGCTCGACCCGGGCACCGCCCGCGCCGTCGGCGGCGTCCTGGTCCGCGCGCTGCCGCCGGGCAGCTACCTGGTGGCGACCGCCGCGCCGGGCCACTCGGCCCAGTCCAGCCTGCCCGGCTTCTGCTGGACCGGCCCGTTCACCGGCGCCGACCTGGCGTCCTTCTTCGCCGGGCTCGACCTGCTCCCGCCGGGCGTTACCGAGGGCCCTGGCAATCCGAGCGGCCGGGCGCTGTGCGCCGTCGGCGTCAAGCCGCCCGCACCGCGGCCGGGTGACCAGGCCGCGATGAGCGGCGACCTGTCCGTCGCCGTTTCGGGATAGAAGTAACAAAGAAGATCCCGATAGAGCCGGGGCCGTCAGCAACTTCCCGGTCAGTGGCTTTCCCTTGCGGGCCTATTCGCGCCCAGACCACAAAACCGCATCTCATCGGCTTATTGATGCCTGTCACCATTTGTTGGCTAACACACTGTTCTGATCCTTTGACGGTGATGCTCGTGCCCAGCCCGCCGCAACTCTGCGGCGCTACGAGCGCGAACACGGGATGCATCTGCGTCGTGCCCAAGGCCATGAAGTCGGCACCGCAGGTCACGTGCCTGCCGTTCGGCGCCTCGGCACCGACGACGACGGCGCCAGGGACGGCGACGGCCCCATCGTCGTGGTGCCGGATGACAGCGCGGGACCGGGCACCGGCACCGCGCCGAGCACACCAGCGCCCGGCACGACCACACCAGGTACCACCCCGCCTGTTCCTCCGGGCTTCTTCGATCGGCTCGTCAATCTCGATCGGACGCTGACCGATATCTTTGGCGACGGCAGAAGCGTTACGATAAACGCCTTCTTCGGACCTGGTATCACCTATTCCTTCGACCTCACAACCGGTACGAGGACGGTCGGCTTCGGCTTCGGCCTGGCAGTTCAGCGCGTCCAGGGGCGATCAACCGTCCTCGACCAAATTCGGGGTAGGCGTGCAGGCGGAGGTTACCGGCCGCGTGCCTAAGGCCATAACCAGATTCCTACCTAAGAAAATAGCCAAGAACCTGCCGGAAGTTAATGCCAAGGCAAACGGCAAGCTCTCGACGGACGGCTCGGTCACGACCCGCGTTATGGGTGGCGCCAAGATCGGCGGGGTCACCTTCTCCGGCGGAGTCGGCTCCAAGACCGACAGTTCTGGTACCCACACCTCGGGTGCCTTCGGCGTCAGCACTAGCGTGCCTAGCGCCCCGCTCGTCGCCAGCGTCACCACAAACCCCGCCGGGGCAGGCAGCCAGCCCGCCCCGGCGGGGTTTCGCTGTTCCGCCCCGCTCGTGGGCTGCAAGCGGGGGAGCGCATGGGAACGGCCCGTGGCGGCCGGCCGGGGCCGGCCGCCACGGGCCGCATCGAGGGGCGGGTTACGCGTTCGGTTCGAGGACGAAGACCGGGATGAGCCGTTCGGTCTTCTCCTGGTACTCGGCGTAGGGCGCGAAGGCCGCGACGGACCGCTCCCACCAGGCGGCCCGCTCGTCGCCGGTCACCTCGCGGGCGGTCATCTCCCAGGTCTGCTGGCCGTCCTGCAGCACGACCTGGGGGTTCGCGCGCAGGTTGTACACCCAGACCGGGTTCTCCGGGGCGCCGCCCTTGGAGCCGACGGCGGCGTAGGCGCCTTCGTGCTCCACCCGCATGAGCGGGGTCTTGCGCACCGCGCCGGTCTTGGCGCCCCGGTTGGTGACGATCACCACCGGCAGCCCGGTCTCCCGCAGGGTCGTCCCCTGGGTCCCGCCGGACCCCTCGTACTCTTCCACCTGGTCCCGGACCCACTGTGCCGTGCTCGGCACGTACTCACCATCGATAGCCATGCCCCTATCCAACACCCCCCGCCCGCCCCCGCCTTCCTGACCCCGGGTTACCGCGAGGCCGACGACACGCGGGGCCGCGATGGCGCACGTACCGGGCGCTGCCGCAAGTCGCGGCAGCGCCCGGTACGAGTGACAGAGGCTGAGCGGGTTACCTGATCATGCCGGCCAGCACCGAGTCGGATTCGAGACCCGGGGTGAGGGCGGAGGTCCTGGTCACGCCGTTGGCCGTGGTCGACGGGCGGACCGGGGCCCGGCCGGCCGTCGGCGTTCCGCGACCCGGACCTGGCAGGCGAGGCGGTGCCGGCGTTGACCTTGGCCGGCTTGGCCTTCGCCGCCTTGGCCTTGGCCTTGGCCGGCTTGGCCTTCGCGGGCTTGGGCTTGTCGGCCTTGGCCGCCTTCTTGGTGCCCTTGCCGTTGTCCGCCTTGGCCGACGCCGCGGGCTTGGTCTCCCGCGACGCGGTCGTGGACTTGCCCGTTGGCCGCCGTGCCCGGCTTCGCCGGCGCTCGCCCGCACCGCGGGAGTCCGCGGGGCGAGCCTCGCCGTCGCCGCGCCGCGCGCCGCTCTGGGTGCCCGACCTGGTCGCGGCGGGCTTCGCCGGGGTGGCCTTCGGCGCGGCGGCCAGGGCCGCGGCGGCGTCGTTCAGCGACGTGACCGCGGACTCCAGGGCCCGGGTCGCCGTCGAGATCGAGCCGAAAGCGGTGGTGAGCGTCTTGGCCGACGCGGCGGCGCGCGTGGCGGCGTCGTTCAGCTTGGTGGCGGCGGTCGACACCCGGGACGCCGCCGCGGCGACGGTCCTTGGCGTCACCGTCCGCGCGGACGTGCCCTTGGCGGCACTCCGGGCAGTCGTGGTCCGCGTTCTGGCGCTGGCCGGCTTCGCGGAGCTGGCGGCCTTGGAGGTCCCGGTCGTGCGGGACGTCTTCGCGGTGCCGGTCCTGGCCGCCGGCTTCGCCCTGCTGGTCGGCTTCGCGGCGCCAGCGGGCTTGGTGCCGCTGCCGGGCTTCCCGTTACCGTTGGTCTTCGCGGTGCCGGCCGCGGCACTGGCACGGCCAGGGCTCGCGCTGCGCACCGGGGCGGCCTTGGCCGCCGTGGTTTTCGTGGGTGGCACTGAACTTCCCCCGATCTAGACCAGTTAATCGGGGGCTGTCTTACCACGGAGAGTAATCATTTACACCTGTGACCTGGCAAAATCGCGGGAATGGCCGAGAATTACCACCACTCTTGGTCGCTTTTTGGCGTTACGGCCGCGCTCTGGCGTTGAGCGCGCGCCGTCGGGTGCCCCGCTCTGCGCTCCACCCGGACCCCCTCTGGGCCGGCGGCCAGACCGCCGCCAGTTCGGCCCCTCTGGCAGCATCTTTACCCTCCGGCCCCGGCTAGGGGAGGCCCCGGCACGCACGCTGGTACCGGTCGGCGTGCCCGGGTTAGGCTGCGCATAAGCCAAGGTCATGGGCCTTATCAGGCCGGAGCCGGACCAGCGGGAGGCGGCGTGCGCGCCCATAGCAAGCCAGGAACTGCAGGATGCGGCGTAGCCCCGGGCCGTTGACCGCAAGGTTCCGGGGACGGGCCGCGTGACCGGGCTGACCAATCGGGTCGGTGAGCGCGGCGCGCTCGACCGGCTCGTCGGAGCGGTTCGGGCGGGGGAAGGCCAGGCCCTGGTGCTGTGCGGTGACCCCGGCATGGGCAAGACCGTGCTGCTGGATTACCTGGCCGGGCAGGCGGACGGCTGCCGGGTGGTCCGCGCGACTGGTGTGCAGTCGGAGATGGAACTGGCGTTCGCGGGGTTGCACCAGCTGTGGCTGCCACTGCTCGGTCACGCGCGGTGCCTGCCGGCGCCACGGCGGGAGGCACTGCGGACGGCGTTCGGCGTGGCGGCGGGCCCGCCCTCGGACCGGTTCTTCGTGGGCCTTGCCCTGCTCAGCCTGCTGTCCGAGGCCGCCAGGGAGCGCCCGCTGATCTGCCTGGTTGACGACGTGCAGTGGCTGGACCCGGCGCCGCCCGGCGGCGCGGGGCGGCCGGCCCGCTGCGCGCTACTGCTCAGCCGGCGTGGCCGGCGGCAGCACCCCGGCCACCAGGCGCAGCGCTTCCTCGGGTGACGCGCCCCGGCCCACGGCCACGCCCATCAGGTAGCTCGTCCACGGCACCGCGACCCGCACCACGCGGTGCGCGATCTCGCCGGTCAGGCCCAGCATTTCGTTGCGGATTTCCTCGGGCAGCACATCCTGCGCGTCTACCCCGAGCGCGGCCGCGGCGTCCCGCAGCCAAGCGTCAACGTCAGCCATGTCCCGGTGACTTCCTTCGCGGTCGTGATGCGAACCGGACGCTTCGAGCGCGGCAGCGCCCCTACCGCTCAGGCGATATCGCTGCCTTTATCCAACACTGTCATATCAATAACACTGTCGGGACGCCGGGATTCGAACCCGGGATCTCCTGACCCCCAGTCAGGCGCCCTGAACCAAGCTAGGCCACGTCCCGCCGCTGCCCGCCGGAGCGGTCAGCGCACTCACCATAGCGCACCGCAGGCCCCTAACGGTAACGGGAACCGCGCCGCTCTTAGGTGGCTAGGGGATCGTCGCCGTCGCCAGCTCCTCGGCCCCCCCGGACCCGGTGCCCCCCCGCTGGTCCGGCGGCACCTTCACCTCGTTGAACACGAACCTGCGGTAGCAGAACAGCCGGAACACCGTCGCGAACACGATGCCGACCACCGTGGCGATGTTGAGGGAGACCCGGTCGGTGTTGTGCAGCAGGTAGTGGTTGAAGTCCACGAATGCGGTCTGGATCAGCGTGCCGACCACGTTGAAGAAGATGAACAGCACCGTCTCGCGGCCCATGTTCGCGGTCTTGCGGTGCCGGAACGCCCAGTAGCGGTTGCCGAGGAAGGCGAAGCAGGTCGCGATCGCGTTAGCCAGGATGACCGAGGTCGTCGGCCCGACGTGCCCGTAGAGCGCGTTCTGGAGCACGAACGTGATGATCGTGCTCACCACACCCACGATGCCGAACTTGCCGATCTCGTGGATCCGCACCTGAAAACGGACATAGGTATCGCGGATCAGACTCAACTGGCTCAGTTCCTCTCGCTGGAGCGGGCGCCGGCGCGGTGCGCACATGCCCGCCAACGTGACCTTCCCGTACATTACCTGCGCCAACTGGCTTTTTTGAGGTCTGCCCGGAAAACCCGTTCGGAATCCACAGGCTGGGCCGGTACCCTCGGTCAGGTGCCCGAGGTCCTAGTTCGCGCCCGAGGACTCACGAAGCGGTTTGGCGACTTCACCGCAGTGGACGGGATCGACTTTGATCTTTTCCGTGGTGAGGCGTTCGGGTTCCTCGGACCCAACGGGGCCGGGAAATCCTCCACCATGCGCATGCTCGGCTGTGTCTCTCCGCCGACAGTTGGTGATCTTACCATTCTCGGTGCTGACCCTGTGCGGGACGGGTCGGCGATCAGGGCCCGCCTCGGCGTCGTCCCCCAGGAAGACACCCTCGACAACGAGCTCACCGTCCGGGAGAACCTGCTGGTCTACGGCCGCTACTTCGGCCTGCCCCGCGCGGTGATCCGCGAGCGGACCGCGCAGCTGCTGGACTTCGTGCAGCTCACCGAGCGGGCCGACGACCAGGTCGACCCGCTGTCCGGCGGCATGAAGCGCCGCCTCACCATCGCCAGAAGCCTCATCAACGAGCCCGACATCCTGATCCTCGATGAGCCGACGACGGGCCTCGACCCGCAGGCCAGGCACGTCGTCTGGGACCGGCTGTTCCGGCTCAAGCAGCGCGGCGTCACCCTCATCCTCACCACGCATTACATGGACGAGGCCGAGCAGCTCTGCGACCGCCTGGTCGTCATGGACCACGCCAAGATCGTCGCCGAGGGCACCCCGCGCGAGCTGATCGCCCGCTACTCCACCCCCGAGGTGCTTGAGCTGCGGCTCGTGCCCGGTGAGCAGGACGCGGCGGCGGAGCAGGTCAAGGGCCTGTCACCGCACCGGATGGAGGCCACAGCGGACCGGCTGCTGCTGTACACCGACGACGCCGACGACTTCCTCGTCCGCGTCCACGAGGCCGGGCTCAAGCCGCTGACCGAGCTGGTACGCCGGTCGACGCTGGAAGACGTCTTCCTCCACCTGACCGGCCGGGCTTTGATCGACTGAGCGCCCTGATCGACTGAGCGGTACGCGGCGCACACCGCCCGGCCGGCCCGGCTCTGGCGGCGGTCAGCGCCGCGGAAAGAAAGCGAGGCACTGCCCGTGACGTTGGTCACCCCGGGGCCGCCCGCCGCGCTGCCGCGGCTGCCGGGCCCGGCCGCGCGCTCTGTCAGCGCGCTGCGCTGCTGGCTGCTGGCGTACCGGCGGACCTGGCGGTCCTCGGCCTGGACGTCGGTACTCGGACCGCTGTTCTACCTGGGCGCGATGGGCTACGGCCTCGGCTCGCTGGTCGACAAGAACGGCACCGCGGCGCTCGGCGGCGTGCCGTACGCGGTATTCGTCGCCCCGGCCGTGCTCGCCGTGCAGGCGATGAACACCGGCCTGTCCAGTTCCCTGTACCCGGTGTACGGCGCCGTCCACTGGAACCGCATCTACATCGCCGCCCGGGCCACGCTGCTCAGCCCGGCCGACATCTTCCGCGGCCACCTGCTGTTCATCGGCCTGCGGGTCACCATGAACTGCGCCTGGTTCGTGGTGTTCATGGCCGCACTCGGCCTGATCAGGTCGGCCTGGGCGGTACTGCTGCTCCCGGTGTCCGTGCTGCTCGGCTTCGCGTTCGCGGCGCCCGCCGCGGCCTGGGCGGTCACCCTGCGACGCGAGATCACGCTGAACTACCCGATCCGGTTCGGTGCCGTGCCGCTGATGCTGTTCTCCGGCACGTTCTTCCCGGTCACGCAGCTGCCCGCCTGGCTGCGCCCGGTCGCCTACGCCACCCCGCTGTGGCACGGCGCCGCGCTGTGCCGCGGGCTCAGCCTCGGCGATGCCGACGCGGGCTCGGCCGCCATCCACGTCGGCTACCTGGCCGCGATGACCGCCGTTGGCCTCTGGGCCGGCGCGCGCAGCTACCGCAGGCGGCTGTATGTGTGAGAAGGAGGAAGAAGGACGTGACCACTGATACCCGCTCCCGTTCCTCCTCCCGGACGTTGACTTCCCTGCCCGGGGCGCGCGGCCTGCGGCTGATCGAGCGGCACGCGCGGTTCTACCGTCGCCTGTGGCTGGTGGTCGTCGGCGGGGCGGCGGAACCGCTGTTCTACCTGCTATCGATCGGGGTCGGCCTCGGCGGGCTGGTCGGGACCGTGGCCGGGCCTGACGGGCAGCCCGTGCCGTACCGCGAGTTCGTCGCCCCCGGGTTGCTGGCGGTGTCCGCGCTGAACGGCGCGCTCAACGACTCGACGTTCAACATCTACGCCCGGCTGAAGTTCGACAAGCTCTACGACGCGGTGCTCACCACGCCGCTCGGCCCCCGGGACGTGGCCGTCGCCGAGATCGGCTGGGCTGTGGTCCGCGGCCTGATCTACTCGGTGTCGTTCCTGGTCGTGATGGCGGCGATGGGGCTGATCGGCTCGCCGTGGGCGCTGCTCGCCCTGCCCGGCGCGGCCCTGATCAGCTTCGCCACCGCCGCGACTGGCGTGTTCCTCACCACGTACATGCGGTCCTGGCAGGACTTCGACTACGTCGTGCTCGTCTCGGCGCCGCTGTTCCTCTTCTCCGGCACGTTCTACCCGCTGTCGGTCTACCCCCGCGTCATCGCGGTCATCGTCGAGTGGACGCCGCTGTACCAGGGCGTGGTCATCCTGCGCGGCCTGGTCCTCGGCGTGCCGTCGCCCGACCTGGCCTGGCGGGCGGCGTACCTGTTCGCGCTGGGCGTGGCGGGCCTGGCGCTGGCCGGCCACCGGATCGCCAAGCTGCTGCTGCTCTAACCGCTTACCGGCACCAGCCAGTCACGGTAGGCTACGGGACGTGCTGGGGGAGGGCCGAGCCCGGGCAGTTACGGCCCGGGGGACCGATGACGAGGCCACGAGCGCGCCCGGGAGCGCCTGGCGGGACCCGGTCACCGTGACGGTCGCGGCGCTGGTGTTCGCCGCCTACTTCGTTATCTCGCTGTACCGTCTGCTGCGGCTGTCGCCCGGCTCGTATGACTTCGCCATCTACGTCGAGTACGTCAAGCAGCTGTCGCAGTTCCACGCCCCGGTCGGCGACGTGCTCGGCCCCGGGTTCAACCTGCTCGGCAACCACTTCCAGGTCGCCGTCGGCCTGATCGCCCCGTTCTTCCGGCTCGTCCCGTCGCCCGCCACCCTGCTGTTCTTCCAGGCGCTGCTGACGGCGGTTTCGGTGTTCCCGGTGGTCACGGCCGGCTTTACCTTCACCGGGCGGAGCGCGGCCGGCTGATCGGGTTCGCCTACGGCTTCTCCTGGGGCCTGCAGCAGATGATCTGGGACGACTTCCACGAGATCGCCCTGGCCGTGCCGCTGCTCGCGTTCTCGGTCTGCGCCCTGGTGCGGCGGCGCCCGGTCGCGGCGATCGGCTGGGCCATGCCGCTGGTGTTCGTGAAGGAGGACCAGGGGCTGACCGTGGCCGCGATCGGCGTGCTGCTCGCGGCCACCATGGCCTGCCGGCCGGCCATCCCGGCGCTGCCCTGGGGCAACGGCAAGACCGGTCTGTGGGGCGGGATGTTCCTGCTGGCCTGGGGCCTGTTCTGGTCGGCGTTCGCGATCACCGTGGTCATCCCGCACTTCAACCCGCTGCACCAGTACTACTTCTGGACCGACGGCGGCGCGGTCGGCGGCGGGCAGTCGTTCTCGGTGAGCGGGCTGGTCAGCCAGACCGCGTCCGGCTGGCCCACCAAGGTGCAGACGGTCGTTCTGCTCCTGCTGCCCACCGCGTTCGCCGCCCTCGGCTCGCCGGTCGCGCTGCTCGTGCTGCCCAGCCTGGTCCTGCGGTTCATCTCGACCGACACCGCCTTCTGGGGCACCGCCTGGCACTACAACGCCACCGTCATGCCGATCCTGTTCATCGCGGCGGCCGAGGCCATCGGGCGGTTCCGTGCCACCGGGACGCGGTCCGCGCCCGGGCGGCCACCCGGGCTCCGCTTGCCCTTCCCGCGCGCGGTCCGCGCGGCCCGGGCCGGCCTGGCCAGGCACGGCGGGGCGATGATGGCGGCCATCGCCGTCGCGCTCGCCTTCCAGTACCCGCTCAGCTACCTGTGGCAGGGCTCGACCTACCAGCTCGACCCGCACGTCGCCGCGGCCAACGCGGCCATGGCCGTCGTGCCCGACGGGGCGACCGTGCAGGCCACGCTCGACCTGCTGGCGCCGCTCGCCACCCGCACCGACACGTTCTGGATCGGCAACGCGGGCAACCCGGCCACCCAGTACATCGTCTTCGACGGGGACGACAGCGGGTACAGCCCCGCCATCACCAACGTCCCGGCGTTCATCGCCTCGCAGCACCCCGGCGACGGCTACGTGCAGGTATTCGACCGCGACGACGTGTACGTGTTCCGCCGGGGCTGATCCCGGGCCGACGTCCGGGCCGACGACGAGGGCGCGCCCGACCTGCCCAGGCGCCCGGACTAGGCTTGCGGGAATGGTGACCATGACCATCGACGTGCAGCCGGGTGAGCTGGCCGCGGCGTTGCGCAAGGCCGGCCTGTCCGAGGTCGACACCGCCAGCCGCCGCCGGGCCGAGTACTCCTCCGACGCGTCCAACTACCGGGTCGTGCCCGGCGGTCGTGGCCTTCCCCCGGTCGGTGGACGAGATGCTCGCCGCGCTGGAGGCCTGCCGGGCGCTCGGCGTGCCGCTGGTCGGGCGCGGCGCCGGCACCTCCATCGCCGGCAACGCGCTGTCGACGGGCCTGGTGCTTGACACCTCGCGGTACCTGAACCGGGTCGTCTCCGTCGACCCCGAGCCAGCGGACGGCGATGGTGCAGCCCGGCACCGTCCTCGACGCGGTCACCAAGGCCGCCGCGCCGTACGGCCTGCGGTTCGGCCCGGACCCCTCCACCCACTCGCGTGCCACCATCGGCGGCGCGATCGGCAACAACGCCTGCGGCTCGCGGGCGCTGCGGTACGGCCGCAGCGCCGACAACGTCGCCGAACTCGACGTGGTGACCGGCGCGGGCGTGCGGTTCACCGCCCGCCGCTACGGTCCGAGGCCGCCCGGACGCCGGAGCGCGCCGGAGGCGGCCCTGCTGACCGGGCTCGGCGCGCTGGCCGATGGCGGCCTGGCGCGTCATCCGCACCGAGTTCGGCCGGTTCACCCGGCAGGTCTCCGGCTACTCGCTGGAGCACCTGCTGCCGGAGAACGGGTTCGACGTGGCCAAGTTCCTGTCCGGCACCGAGGGCACCCTGGCGCTCACGCTGGGCGCGACCGTGCACGCTGGTGGACGCGCCGCCCGCCACCGCGCTCGCCGTGCTCGGCTACCCCGACATGCCCGCCGCCGCCGACGCCGTGCCCGCGCTGCTGCCGCACCAGCCGGTCGCCCTGGAGGGCCTGGACTCCCGGCTGGTCGACGTGGTCCGCGCAGCGCCTCGGCGCGGCCGCCGTGCCCGACCTGCCGCGCGGCGGCGGCTGGCTGTTCGCCGAGACCTCCGGCGCGACCGCCGAGGAGGCGGCGGCCGCGGCCGGCAGGCTCGTCGCCGACGCCGGCTGCCTGGACAGCGCCGTCATCACCGGCGCCGCGGGCGGCCGCGCTGTGGCGGATCCGCGAGGACGGCGCCGGGCTCGGCGGCCGCACGCCGGCCGGCGCGCCGGCCTGGCCGGGCTGGGAGGACTCCGCGGTGCCGCCCGCCTCGCTCGGGCCCTACCTGCGCGAGCTGGCCGCCCTGATGGCCCGGCACGGCGTGGACGGCCTGATGTACGGGCACTTCGGCGACGGCTGCGTGCACGTGCGGATCGACTTCCCGCTCCGCGACCGGCCCGGGGTGCTGCGCGCGTTCACCGCAGGACGCCGCCAAGCTGGCCGCCTCCTACGGCGGCTCGCTGTCCGGCGAGCACGGCGACGGCCGCGCCCGCGGCGAGCTGCTGCCGCTGATGTACTCGCCCGCAGGCGATCGCCCTGATGGCGCGGGGTCAAGCACCTGTTCGACCCGGACGACCTGCTCAACCCGGGCGTCATCGTCGACCCGGCCCCGCTCGACGCCGACCTGCGGGTCCCGCTGGCCATGCCGCTGCGGCGCGGCCTCGGCTTCGCCTACCCGCACGACGGCGACGACTTCAGCCACCGCGGTGCACCGCTGCATCGGGGTCGGCAAGTGCCGCGCCGACACCACCGCGACCGGCGGCGTGATGTGCCCGTCGTACCTGGCGACCAGGGACGAGAAGGACTCCACCCGGGGCCGGGCCCGGGTGCTGCAGGAGCTGGCCAACGGCACCCTGGTGTCGGGCTGGGACGCCCCCGAGGTCGCCGAGGCGCTCGACCTGTGCCTGTCCTGCAAGGGCTGCTCGTCCGACTGCCCGACCGGCATCGACATGGCCACCTACAAGGCCGAGGCGCTCTACCAGCGCTACCGCCGCCGCCTGCGCCCGGCGTCGCACTACGCGCTGGGCTGGCTGCCCCGCTGGGCCGCGCTCACCACCCGTGCGCCCGGGCTGGCCCGGCTGGCCAACCTGTCCCTTGGCGTCGCGCCCGCTCGCGGCGCTGGTCAAGCGCGCTCGGCGGCATCGACCGCGCGGCGCGACCTGCCCACCTTCGCCCCGGAGAGCTTCCGCCAGTGGTTCGCCGCCCGCCGCCCCGCCGGACCCGCGCCGAGCGGGCACCGGCCGGCCGGTGCTGCTGTGGGTGGACACGTTCACCAACGCCTTCGCCCCCGAGGTCGGCCAGGCCGCGGTCCGCGTGCTCGAAGCGGCCGGCTACGACGTCCAGGTCACCGGCCGCAGCGTCTGCTGCGGCCTGACCTGGATCTCCACCGGCCAGCTCGACGGCGCCCGCCGCCAGCTCCGCCGCACGCCTGACCGCCCTGACGCCGGCCCTCGACGCCGGCATCCCCGTCGTCGGCCTCGAGCCGTCCTGCACCGCCGCGCTGCGCCGCGACGCCGCCGAGCTGCTCCCCGGTGACCCTCGCGCGCAGGCCCTGGCCGGCGCGGTCAAGACCCTCGCGGAACTGCTGCGCGCCACCGACGGCTGGACCCCGCCCGACCTGTCCGATGTCACCGGCGTCGCCCAGCCGCACTGCCACCAGCACGCCGTCCTCGGCTGGGACGCCGACGCCACCCTGCTCCGCGAGGCCGGCGCCACGGTCAACGCCGTCGGCGGCTGCTGCGGCCTGGCCGGCAACTTCGGCGTCGAGCAGGGCCACTACGACGTGTCGGTCGCCGTCGCCGAGACCGCACTGCTCCCGGCGGTCCGGGCGGCCGGCGACGGCGCCACCGTCCTGGCCGACGGCTTCTCCTGCCGCACCCAGCTCGACCAGCTCGCCGACGTCGCCGGCACCCACCTGGCCCAGCTCCTCGCCGACCGCCTGCCGAAGCGGGGCTGACCCGCGGCCCGCGCCGGGCGGGACTGCGTCAAGCGGGTAGGCGACCAGCAGCAGTTCCAGCGCCATCGCATCGGCCGGGCGAAGCGACTGATCGGCCAGCCGGTGCTGGTAGCGGCCCATGAGCGCCTGCAGTTCGGCCAGGAACTGGGCCGCCTCAGCCGGGTTAACGTAGGCGACGGTCTCGGCAGCGCTGGTGACGGCCTCCTGCTCGGCAGCGAGCAGCGGACGGCGGGCGAGCACCGCGCGGGCCCGGTCCAGGTACCTGCCCCACAAAACATGAACGGTCCTGGGTCTGGAAGAACAGGTCGAACGAGCCGTTGACGTCTCCGGGCGGAACTGGTTGCCCTCGAGGTGGCCGCGAAGGTGGTGTAGTCGATCTCCTCGGGCAGCACCGGGAACTGTCCAGCACCGCGCGTCCACGACCGGTAATACGCGGCACCGAGCGGCAGATCGCCCGCAAGACCCAGGATCTCGCCGTAGAACGAGGCCAGTTCGAGACTGGTTCCGGCTGACCAGTGCGCCGGTCTGGAAGTTCACCTGCTTGTACCAGGTGTTGCCGTTGAAGGTTTCCACCGCGTACTTGGTCAGCGTCGTTGAGCATCACGAACCAGTCATGGCACTGCCGGTTGCCGAGCATCGCCCAGCCTCCCCACAGGTACTCGTAGAACGAGTCGAGGGCGGATCGGAGCCGATCGGTCGATCGGCATGCCCGGTCTCCACGTTGAGGGAGGCTGGCCATCAGGTTGATCGAGGCCTCTGGGCGGACCGCCCTGGAATGCCTTCATGGCCGCGTCGAAGTACTTCGGGTCGCCAGTGATTCTCGAGAGCAGCCCGAACTCCAGTATGTTCGTGCCGATCTCCGCCAGCGGCGGAGTGTTTCCGCTCACCTCGCCGGTGCGCAGGTTGACGAACTGATAGGGCATGCCGGTCGGAGACTTGGTGAAGGCCGGCAGCAGCCGGTCGGTGATGTCGACCGTGAGGGCGAGCAGCTTGCGATTGCCGGTCGCCAGGTAGCCGGCCAGCAGGCCGCCGACCACACGGATAATGGCTTCGAACACGTGGAAGCTTCCGTCGATGTCGAAGCTGAGATTCTGCTCGATCCACTGGACGCCGGCCGCCAGCTCCTGGTCGAGCTCCATGACGTACAGCGTGTCCAGCGCCTCGATAATGGACAGCCCGATCGGATGGCCGGGGACGAAGAACTCGCTGAATGTTCCGGACAGCGGGTGCACCTCGTCATGGCCCCAGGCGAACTGCTTGTATCCGTTCCAGGCGTGGAGGAACCCGCCCGGGTCGGAGCAGCGTCGCCGCCACGGCGGCCCAGCGGGGGACGTCGGGCAGCCAGATCAGCGACCCGATGGAGACGTATTCCACGTCGAACTGCCTGCCGCCCAGCGCGGCCACGGCGTCGTACAGTCGGCTGTAACGGAGGTCGCCGTCGACGCCGACCGCGGTGACGAGGACCGCGCCGCCGACGTCGCGGGCGCGGAGATGTCCAGCCCGGTGACCGGGCGCCGCGCCCGCCCCGGAGCGCGCCTGACTGGTTCCCAACGCGTCAAGGGCGCCAGTGAAGCCGGCCAGGCGACGGCACGCTCCGTTATTCCTCAACCCCTGCTCAGCCACGGACGGCGGACAGCTAGCGGGCACGGCCCGGGGCGTACCGGTCCCTCAAGATCAGGGAAACGTTTCGCCACCCGGTGATTTCCGCTGCGGCGCCTGCCCGGAATAGCCCGCGTTGTCGCCGTCGCCCGGTGCCGGCCGCGCCGGCCAATCGCGGAATAATGGCCCAGGACCGCCGGCGTTCGCCTCATGACGCGTCGGGAACCGGAAGGAAGGCACGTTATGCCACAGCGAATCGCGATCGTGACCGGGGCTGCCCGGGGCATCGGCGCCGGGACCGCCAAGCGTCTCGCCGCTGACGGGATGGCCGTCGGGGTGCTCGACCTCAACGAGGAGGCCAGCGCGCAGACCGTCGGGGAGATCGAGGAAGCGGGCGGCAAGGCGATCGCGGTCGGGGCTGACGTCTCCAACTCCGACCAGGTGACCGCGGCGGTGGAGAAGGTGGCGGCCGAGCTCGGCGAGCCCACCGTGCTGGTCAACAACGCCGGCGTGACCCGGGACAACCTGCTGTTCAAGATGTCCGAGTCCGACTGGGACACGGTCATGAATGTGCACCTCAAGGGCGCGTTCCTGATGAGCCGCGCCTGCCAGAAGTACATGGTCGCCGCCACGTGGGGCCGCATCATCAACCTGTCCAGCCTGTCGGCCGTCGGCAACCGGGGCCAGGTCAACTACGCGGCCGCCAAGGCGGGCCTGCAGGGCTTCACCAAGACCCTGGCGTTGGAGCTTGGCAAGTTCGGCGTCACCGCGAACGCGGTCGCGCCCGGCTTCGTCGTCACCGACATGACCGCCGCCACCGCGGCCCGCATCGGCATGTCCTTCGAGGACTTCCAGGCCAGCGCGGCCAAGC
Organism: uncultured Actinomycetota bacterium; assembly: GCA_963748785.1. Taxonomy (GTDB): domain Bacteria; phylum Actinomycetota; class Actinomycetes; order Streptosporangiales; family Streptosporangiaceae; genus Trebonia. Next base: position 65,332 of record CAVVKP010000025.1, read on the forward strand.
AGATCCCGGTGCAGCGGGTCGGCCAGGTCGAGGACATCGCCCACGCGATCTCCTTCTTCGCCAGCGAGGGCGCCGGCTTCGTCTCCGGCCAGATCCTCTACCTTTCAGGCGGCCCGGTCTCCTAGCCTGGTACCTAGCGGCGCGGCCCGGCAGGGCGGCGCCGGTCTCCGCAAGCGAGGAGGGCGCGAGGGCGTTGAGCGACACAGCGGCGAGCGAAGAAGCGGACCTGCGCACCCGGGTCCGGGCGTTCTGCGCCACCCATGATCACGCGGCGGGGCCCGTTTTCCTCAGCGCCCGGTTCGATGCCGGCCTGGCCGCCGTGCACTACCCGGTGGGGCACGGCGGCCTCGGCCTGCCGCGCGCGCTGCAGCAGGTCGCCGACGAGGAGTTCACCCGGGCCGGCGTGGCGCTGCCCGATGACCGGCGCAACGTGATCGGCCTGGGAATGGCCGCACCGACGATCATCGCGTTCGGCACGCAGGAGCAGCGGGCGCGCTGGCTCAAGCCGCTCTGGCTGGCCGACGAGATCTGGTGCCAGCTGTTCAGCGAGCCCGGCGCCGGCAGTGACCTGGCCGCGCTCGCCACCCGCGCGGTCCGCGATCCCGAGACCGGCGACTGGGTCGTCGACGGCCAGAAGGTGTGGACCTCGCTGGCCCACCAGGCCCGCTGGGGCCTGCTGCTGGCGCGCACCGACCCGGACGTGCCCAAGCATGCGGGCCTCACCTACTTCGTCGCTGATCTGGGCCCCCCCGGCGAGCGCGCCCCGGGCGTGGACGTCCGCCCGCTGCGCCAGCTCACCGGCGAGGCCGAGTTCAACGAGGTGTTCCTCACCGGGCTGCGGGTGCCGGATGCCAGCCGGCTCGGCGAGGTCGGCGCGGGCTGGCGGGTGGCCAACGCCACGCTGATGAACGAGCGGGTGTCGATCGGCAACGCGGCCGCCGTACCCCGCGAGTCGGGCATGATCGGCTTCGCCGCCACCACGTGGCGGCAGCACCCCGAGCTGCGCACTCACGAGCTGCATCAGCGCCTGCTGTCGCTGTGGGCGCAGGCCGAGGTGGCCCGGCTGGCCGGTGAGCGGCTGCGCCAGCAGGTCGCCGCGGGCGAGCCCGGCCCGGAGGGCTCGGCGGCCAAGCTCACGTTCTCCCGGCTCAACCAGGAGATCTCCGGGCTGGAGGTGGAGCTGCTCGGCGCCGACGGCCTGGCCTACGACGACTGGGCGGCCCGACGCGACGGGTCGAGCGACTACAACCGCGGGGCCACCTACCGTTTCCTGCGCGCTAAGGGCAACTCCATCGAGGGCGGCACCTCGGAGATCCTCCGCAACATCATCGCCGAGCGCGTCCTTGGCCTGCCGCCCGAGCCCCGCACGGATACCAGCGTCCCGTGGAAGGACCTGCCCCGTTGATGCCACACACCGCCGACCTGCTCTACTCCCAGACAGAACGCGACCTGGGCGACGCCCTGGACAGCCTGCTCGCCGACCGGGCCGCGGCCGCCGGCCTCATCGCGGGCACCGAGCGCCCCGAGACGTACGACGCCGGGCTGTGGCTCACCGTGGCGGCGGAGATCGGCGTGGCCGGCCTGCTCATCCCCGAGGCCCTGGGCGGCGCCGGCGCGTCCTTCCGTGAGCTGGCCGCCGCCGCCGAGCGGTTGGGCGCGTCGGTCGCGCCGATCCCGTACCTGGGCAGCGCCGCGGTCGCGACCGTGGCCCTGCTGTCGGCGGCCAGGAGCGCCGCCGGCGGTGGCGCTGGCGGCGTCGGCGGCCCGGCCGGTGACGGCGACATCGACACCAGTCGGCCGCTTTCCGGCCCGGCGGCGGCGCTGCGCGACGCGGCCCTGCGGGCCCGGGCCGCCGGCGGCGCCACGGGGCCTGGTACGGCGGGTGCCGCCGGGTCCGGCGCCGCTGCTTCCGGCGCAGCGGTCTCGCCGGCCGCGGCCCTGCTACGCCAGCTCGCCGACGGCACGGTCACCGCGGCGCTGGCCGTCACCGCCACCGTCCGGTCCGGCACGCCGTTCCCCGCGGTGGCGCGGGTGGCCGGGCGCGGCGACGCGGCGGGCACGGTCACGCTGCGCGGCACGATCCCTGCCGTACCCGACGCGCTGCCCGCCGGGGTGCTGCTCGTGCCGGCCGACGGCGTGCCGAGCGCCCTTTACCTGGTCGAGGCGAGCGCGCCGGGCGTGCACCGCACCCCGCGGGTGTCGCTCGACATGACCAGGCAGCTGTGCGACGTCGACCTTGACGGCGCGCCCGCCCGGCAGGTGGCGGTCGGCGCCGCGGCCGAGGCGGCGGTGTCGGCCGGCCTGGCGGCGGGCGCTGCGGTCATCGCGGCCGAGCAGCTCGGCCTGGCCCAGCGCTGCCTGGACCTGACCGTTGGCTACGTGAAGGAGCGCCGCCAGTTCGCCCGGCCGGTCGGCTCGTTCCAGGCGGTCAAGCACCGGCTGGCCGACCTGTGGACCACGATCGCCCTGGCCCGGGCCGCCTCCCGGTACGCCGCCGCCTGCCTGGCCGACGGCGACCCAGACGCCCCCGTCGCCGTCGCCCTGGCCAAGTCGGCCTGCTGCGACGCCGCCGTCACCGCGGCCCAGGAATGCGTCCAGCTGCACGGCGGCATCGGCTTCACCTGGGAGCACCCGGCCCACCTGTACCTCAAGCGGGCCAAGGCGGCCTCGCTCGCCTACGGCACCCCCGGCGCCCACCGCGCCGCCCTGGCCGCCCTGGCCGATCTCCCGGCCCCGCCCGCCTAGTTCCCCGGCGCGCCGTCTCGCTTCGCGCCCGACCCGGCGTAGGGAGCCGCGGCCTCGCCGGGCTCGCCGCTTCGTGGCGAGGGTACCGGAACCTGGCCGGCTCCGGTCGGCCCGAGGGGGCCGGCGGCCTCCGTCGGCATCCCCGGCTCGACCTCGCCGACCGTGTCGCCGGCCTGTGCGTTCTCGGCCACCGCCCACGCCCTGGTAGGCGACTGGGCCGACCGGGGGGCCCGGCGCTGCAGCCAGCCGCCAAAGGTCGCCGCGCCGGCCAGGAACAGCGTCACGGCCGACATGACGATGACCATCACCCAGATTTCGGCGGTCGACGCCGTCGTCTCCACCGCTAGACCCATAGCTGACTCCTCGCCAGCACCATCCATCCGGGTCCTACCCCTGAGCCTGACCGGCAACCCGGCATCCGATGCCGAATGCCCCGGTCACTCCCGACCGGACGACCGCGGCCGGCGGGCGGCGGACAGGTCGGTGACCCCGGCGAGCCTGGCCGGGGCGGGCTGGCAGCCGCAGCTTTCCCGGCACATCAGCCGGGTGGGCAGCGCGATGTCGCGCCGGGCGGGGGGCTGGCGGCCGATCATCGAGTAGAGCAGCTCGAACGCGGTCTCGCCCAGCTCACCGATCGGCTGGCGGACGGTGGTGAGTGGCGGCTGCACGTGCCTGGCCATCGGGGTGTCGTCGAAGCCGGTGACCGCGACCTGGCCGGGGACGCTCACCCCGGAGCGGAGCAGCGCGTGGAGCACGCCAAGCGCGGTCTGGTCGTTGGCGCAGACGATGGCCCGGGGCAGCGGCTCGCCCGACGCCAGCAGCCGCTCGGTGACCACGGCCGCGCCGGCCGCGTAGTAGTTGCCCTGCCAGCGCGGGCCCGTGTGCAGCACCGCGCCCGCCGCCTCGGCCTCGGCGGCCAGGACGCGCAACCGGGTCTGGCTGTCCGGGCTGTCGCCGTAGCCGCTGAGGTAGCCGAGGGTGGTGTAGCCGTGGTCGTAGAGCAGGTGCCGGGCCAGGGCGCGCATGCCCGCGATGTTGTCGCTGCCGACGTTGGCCGTGGCCGGGCTGGGCAGGCCGGCCACGGTGACGATCGGTACCTGGCCGGAGATCGCGTCGATCTGCCCGGGGTCGAGCACCCGGTCGTGCAGGATAAGGCCGTCGCTCTTGCGGGCGACGGTCAGCACGCGCCGGCCCGCGTCGTGGTCGGCGATGTCCACCGACCGCAGCAGCAGGTCGAAGCCGCGGCGCTGCGCCGCCCGCTCGACCCCGCGGTTGAGCATGTCGTGGAACTGCAGCGAGTCGGTCTCGTCGGCGAAGGCGTCGTAGGCGGCTAGCCCGTCCTGGTCCCAGGCGCCGCGGGCCGGCACCGGGGCGGGCATGAGCGACCCCGCGGTCAGCGGCCGCCGCATGACCACGCCGATGACCTCCTTGAGCCGGGCCGACAGCGCCCGCGCCGCACTATCCGGCACGTAGCCGAGGTCGGCGGCCGCCCGCCGTACCCGGTCGGTGATGTCCGGCCCCGGGTTGCGGCGGCCGTTGAGCACGCGCGACACCGACGCGATCGAAACGCCCGCCGCCCGGGCCACGTCGTAGATCGTGGGCGCGCCCGATTGTTTTTGTTCGATTTTGGCGCCTGACCCGGCATCGACGCTCATATTCGCCTCCCGCGGAAAGCGTTTACCTGGGGCCCGGCGCGACCGCGAGGAAATTGGTAAGCGCTTACCGGCTTCGCGTGGCTGCCAGCGTACGTCGCCGCCGTCAATGGCTCAAGCCCGGTTTCCGGCAACGTTACAGCAATGTGACGCCATCGTGCTGGTAGCCGGCAACCGGGTCTAGCGTCGATGGCCGGCCGACCGTTCAGACACATTGACGAAACATACTCGCGCTTGTCGCCAGCCGCGTTACCGCTGGCGTAACAACCGGGAAATGACACCGAAACCCGTTCGTGGGAAATATGAACCGTTGCATCAGGTAGCCCCTGGAGGAGAGTAAACACAGTGATTCCATATCCCACCTGGCTCAGTGCCGGGGATAATGCCTGGCAGATGACAGCGGGCACGCTGGTCGGGCTTATGTCCATCCCGGCCCTGGCCGTGCTCTACGGCGGCCTGGTACAGAAGAAATGGGCGATGAATACCACGCTCATGGTCTTCACTACCTTCGCCCTGGTGCTCATCGTCTGGGTGCTGTGGGGTTTCAAGCTGGGCTTCGGCACGCCGCTGATCAAGACTTACCTGGGTGACCCGCGGACGATTCTCGGTGCCAATGCACTGGAGGGCCAGGCGAGCATTCCGCTGGTCAACCCGGCAATGCCCGGGTACGTCGCCAAGGCGGGCCAGGTACTCAATACCGGCTTCAAGCTGCCAGGCGCGTCCGTTGAGTACTTCCAGTTCGTGTTCGCCGCGATCACCCCGATCCTGTTTATCGGCTCGGTGCTCGGCCGGGTCAGCTTCCGGGCCTGGATGGTTTTCGTTCCACTGTGGATCACGTTCGCCTACTGCGTGAACGCCTTCCTGATCTGGGGCGGCGGCTACTGGGCTGGCAAGGGCGCGCTTGACTTCTCCGGTGGTTACGTTATCCACCTGGCGGCCGGCGTTTCCGGTTTCGTGTCCGCGGCGATCATCGGCCCGCGCCTCAAGCGCGACCGGGAAAAAGCGGTGCCGAACAACCTGTTGTTCGTCGCGCTCGGCGCCGGCATCTTGTGGCTGGGCTGGAACGGCTTTAACGGCGGTGACCCGTACTTCGCGGGCGCGGACGCGGGCGCGGCCATCGTCAACACCAACCTGGCCGCAGCCGTCGCCATGATGGGCTGGATGCTGATGGACATGTTCTTCAGCAGGGACAAGAAGCCGACCTTCCTCGGCGCGCTGAACGGCATCATCTGCGGCCTGGTCGGCATCACCCCGGCGGCCGGCTTCGTCAACGGCTTCGGCGCGATCATCATCGGCCTGGCCGCCACGATCGTGGTCTGGATCGCCTGGTACACGCTGCCGAAGTACGTCTGGCCCTTCAACCGGGTCGACGACGCCCTCGGCGTGGTCTACACGCACGGCATCGCCGGCCTGCTCGGCGGCCTGCTCACCGGCCTGCTGGCCGACCCGAACGTGATCGAGTACCCGGCCAACGGGCCCAACGGGACCGCGTTCGCCGGCGCGGGCCTGTTCTACGGGCACCCGCACCAGCTGCTCGTCCAGTTCCTCGCCGCCCTGACCATCATCGTCTGGGACGGCGTGATCACGGCGGTCATCTGGATGATCATCAAGTACGTCTTCCGGATGAAGCTCCGCTTCACCGACGAGGAGCTGGAGATCGGCGACGTCGCGGTGCACGGCGAGGAGGCCTACCCGATCGAGGAGGTCCTCACCAGCAAGCTCAGCGCCACATCGCAGGCGGAGGCCTCACCGACCACCGAGGAACCGGCAACCGCGCAGGAGCCGGTGGGCGCGGAGGACAAACCCTAGATCTCGCGCTACGTTGCGGCCGTAGCGAGAGCGGGCCGCGGCCCTGGGCGCCGTTAACGGCGCCCAGGGCCGCGGCCCTTAGCTTGCCCAGGCGGCCCCGGTGCGCCGCCGATCACGGCGATCCTGGCCACGTCGGTTCATTGACTACCGTTATGGTGGCTGTCGCCCGCGCGCCCCCGGGCCCGCCCGCGCGCCCGCGAGGTAGCTACTCGTCAGGATGGAGCACTGTGAACCCCGTCGTCATGACCGTCATGCTGGTTACCCAGGACGGCGTCCCGATCGACGCCATGCACCTGCCCGCGCCCGCGCAGCCGGGCCGCGGCAGCCAGTCGGCCCCGGTGGCGGGGGAGGGGCCGCCGTCCGGGCAGCCCGACCTGGCGATCGTGATCGCCCACGGGTTCACCATGACCTGGCAGCGCCCGATGGCCTGGCGGCTGGTGCGGCGGTTCAACCGGGCCGCCGGCGTCGTGACGTTTGACTTCCGCGGCCACGGCCGGTCCGGCGGCCTGTCCACGCTGGGCGACAAGGAGATCGAGGACGTCGACGTGGCCGTGCGCTACGCGCGCGAACTGGGCTACCGGCGGGTCGCCACGGTCGGTTTCTCGATGGGCGGCTCGGTGGTGCTCCGCCACGCGGCCTTGCTCGGCGGGGTGGACGCGGTCATCTCGGTGAGCGGGCCTGGCCGCTGGTTCTACCGGGGCACCATGGCGATGCGCCGGGTGCACCTGGCGGCGGAGAAGCGCCTCGGCCGCGCCTTCGCCAAGCGCGTGCTGAACACCAGGATCTCCCCCGAGGGCTGGCCGGTCCCCGACCCGCTGCCGCCCGCCGACGCCGCGGCCAAGATCTCGCCGGTGCCGGTGCTGATCATCCACGGCGACCAGGACATCTACTTCCCGCCGGACCATGGCCAGCAGCTCTACGACGCCGCCAGGGAGCCCAAGGAGCTGTGGATGCTCCCCGGCTTCGGCCACGGCGAGCGGCACACCGACGACGCGCTCATCGACCGCATCTCCGCCTGGGCCGACCGCGCGTCCGCCGCCCATCAGGTCGGGGAGGCCGGGGAGCAGGCCGCCAGCTGACCGCCGCGGCCGGCGGCCCTGAGGCCGCCGGCCGCGCCGCCTACCAGCTCACCGATACCGGCATCCCCTCGGTGTAGCCGGACGCGCTCTGGATGCCGACCACAGCCCGCTCGGCGAACGACTCCAGGTCGCTCGCCCCGGCGTAGGTGCACGACGACCGCACGCCCGCGATGATCATGTCGAGCAGGTCTTCCACTCCCGGCCGCGCCGGGTCCAGGTACATCCGGGCCGAGGAGATCCCCTCCTCGAACAGCTCCTTGCGCGCCCGCTCGTAGGCAGAGTCCGCCGCGGTGCGGATTCGTACCGCCCGCGCCGAGGCCATCCCGAAGCTCTCCTTGTACAGCTTGCCCGACGGGTCGCGGAACGTGTCGCCCGGCGACTCGTAGGTGCCGGCGAACCATGACCCGACCATGACCGCCGACGCGCCCGCGGCCAGGGCGAGGGCGACGTCGCGCGGGTGCCGCACCCCGCCGTCTGCCCACGCATGCGCGCCCAGGTCCCGCGCCGCCCGCGCGCACTCGAGCACGGCGGAGAACTGCGGCCGCCCGACCCCGGTCATCATCCGGGTGGTGCACATCGCCCCCGGGCCGACCCCGACCTTGACGATGTTCGCGCCCGCCGCGACCAGGTCGGTGACCCCGTCGGGGTGACCACGTTCCCGGCCACCACCGGGACCCCGGGGGACAGCGCGCTGATCGCGCGCAGCGCGGCGATCATCTTCTCCTGGTGCCCGTGCGCGGTGTCCACCACGAGCACGTCGATGCCCGCGTCGATGAGCTGCTTGGCCTTGGCGGCCACGTCGCCGTTGACGCCGACCGCCGCCCCGACCCGCAGCCGGCCGCGGGCGTCGGTCGCCGGGGCGTACAGCGTCGCCCGCAGCGCCCCGGTCCTGGTCAAGATGCCGACGCACTCCCCGGACGCGGACACCACCGGGGCGAGGCGGTGCCGCCCGCCGTGGAGCAGGTCGAACGCCTGGGCCGGCGGCGTGCCGGCCAGCAGCGTGAACGGGTCGGCGGACATGACCGTGGACAGCTGCGCGAAGCGGTCCGCGCCGGCGCAGTCGGCCTCGGTGACCACGCCGACCGGCGCGCCGCCGCCGTCGACGACCACGACCGCCCCGTGTGCCCGCTTGGGCAGCAGGGCCAGAGCGTCGCCGACGGTGCTGGCGGGCCCGAGGGTGATGGCGGTGTCCACCACCAGGTCGCGGTCCTTGACCCAGGCCACCACCTCGGCCACGACGTCGGCCGGGATGTCCTGCGGCAGGATCGCGAGCCCGCCGCGCCGGGCGATGGTCTCGGCCATCCTTCGCCCGGAGACGGCGGTCATGTTCGCGGCGATGAGCGGTATGGTCGCGCCGCTGCCGTCCCGCGTGCTCAGGTCCACGTCGAGCCGTGACCCGATGGCGGAACGCCCGGGGACCATGAACACGTCGCTGTAGGTCAGGTCGGTGCCTGGCGAGCTGTCGTTGAGAAAACGCACGTTAGTCATTGTTACCGCAACCAGCCCCCGGGGAACCAACTGGTGCAACCCGGGCGTCGCCGGGCGCCACTCTCCCGTGCCGATCGCCGGCCAGGGGAAGTAACGGGCGCGTGCTCCGCGTCCCCCGCCCGCCGGGCTACGCGACGATCAGGCCGAACGCGGCGAACATGATGTCGGCGATCTTGTCGGCCATCATGTTCTCCGGCAGTTCCACCTCGGTCGTCATGACGAAGTTGACCCGCTCCAGCATCATCAGGCAGGCGAACGCGGTCAGCTCGGCGTTGTCGTGATGGCGGCCCGCCGCGGCGGCGGCCGCCGTCATCCCGGTGGTCATCGCCTCGGTGAGGCTGAAGAACATCTGCAGCCCGTCGGTGTACATCTCACCGGGCGCGTTGGCCGAGCTGAGCGTGCGCAGCACGGTGCCGTGGGCGGCGTAGGAGGCGGAGAACTTCCGCACCCACTCGCGCAGCAGCCGCAGCCCGGTCTCGTCGCTGGTGACGACGGGGAAGTCGCCCGGTGACCGTCTCCATGTCGTGCAGCGCGTCCCGCAGCAGCGCCTGGAACAGGTCTTCCTTGTTCGCGAAGTACAGGTAGAACGTCCCGTGCGAGATGCCGGCCCGCTTGACCACGTCGTCCACCCGGACGCCGTTGAAGCCGCGCTCCTCGAACTCGATCGTGCCCGCCTCAAGCAGCTTGCGCACCGTCTCCCGGCCCTGCGCCCGCAGCTCACGGTCCCGCGCGGGCGTGCCGCCGCCCAGCGACGGCCGTCCCTGCGGCCTGCGCGCGGGGCGGCCCGCCGCGCCGCCACGGCGGCGGCCGCCACCGGCTACCTGGGCGGCGCCGCGCCCGTGGTCGGCCCTGCTTTCCTGCCCCCCGGCGGTGGCGCCCTGGCCGTCAGTGCTTCCCTGGGTGGCGCTGTCTCCCTGGGCGGGACCGGTGTCCGGGGCGGTGTCCGGGCTTGGCTGCTGACCGCCAGCGGGCGCAGCCGCCGGCCGCCGGGCGGACCTGCGGACCGCGCCGGCCCCGGCCTGGGCGGTACTCCGGTCTGCCTCCTGCGTCATAGTCGAAGAGTAGCCGCACCTGGGGGAGTTGCTGTGAATACCCCCGTGATGCATCCCCTCCGATGCCTGAATTGGCCGACTATGGCGCCCCGTCTCCGTTCCTGCTGCCCCCGTCCCTCGGATAACAGCAAGAACTGTCGGGTGCCTGCCCTGGCCTGGCTGCCCCGCCGGGCCACTGCCGGTCTCATACTCACCGCGGTGAAAGGGACTACCCGCCGGTGGGACGGCTCACGACCGGGAAGGCCCTGCCGCCCGCCGCCCGAGAGGCACCCCTCGTTCACGGCCGGGCAAGGTGCTCAACGTACAGTTGGTTCACTGTGAGGCTGCCGTCCGTTCGCCGCCAGCCGTGGCCAGCCGTCGTCGGAGGCGGCCTGGCCACGTTCGGCGTTGCGCTCGCCGTGACCGTCGCCACGTCCGGCTGCGGCCACCAGGCGGTGGGCGGCGCCCTGTCCGCCCAGGGGCCGTCGTCCGCGTCCGCGAGCGCCCCGGCCGCCGGGGCCGCGCCCGCGGGCACCCGCTCCGGCGGCGGCCGGCGCGCCCGCCCACCCCGCGGCGCCACGCCCACGGGCGCAGACCCGTCCGGCGGCTCCCCGTCGACCGGTACCCAGTCGACCGGCGGCGGGCTGGCCGGGACGACGCCGACCCGCCTGGTGGTGCCGGACGTGATCGCCTCGGTCCCTGGCGGCCTGACCACCGCCGACCTGGCCAAGATCAGGAAGCTCGGCGGCGTCCGCACCGCCCTGGCCATCGACGGCGCGCAGATCGCGGTCAACGGCACCCGGCTCACCGTGCTCGCCGCACCCGCGGCCGCGCTGCGCCCGTGGACGCCGCCGGCCACGGCGGCCAGCGCCCCGGTGTGGTCCGCCTTCCAGGGCGGCCGCCTGGTCACCACCGCCGGGGCCGCGGCCAAGGCCCACCTGGCGGCCGGACAGCGTTACCTGGCCGATGCGGCCGTCCGCACCCAGGTCACCGACGGCGGAACCGCGCTGCTCGGCGTGGCGGGCGTGGACGGCGTGGTCAGCCAGGCCGAGGGCGCCAGGCTCGGCCTGGTCAAGAGCGTCGCCGTGCTGGTGAACGCCCCCGCGGTAAACCCGGACACGCTGGCGGCCGAGGTACAGTCCGCCCTCGGGCCCGGCGCCCGCGTGGTCCGGCTGGTGGCCGCCGCACAGCCCGCCAGCCTGCCGGTAGACGCGAGCCCACCGGCCGGGCGCCCCACCAGCTACCTGCAGCTGTTCCAGGCCTCCGCCGCCCGGTACTGCCCCGGCTTGTCCTGGACGGTCCTGGCCGCGATCGGGCAGATCGAGTCGGCCGACGGCCAGAACGTGGGCCCCTCCACAGCTGGCGCGCTCGGCCCCATGCAGTTCCTCCCGTCCACCTGGTCTACCTGGGGCATCGACGGTTTCGGCGACACCGGCGCGCCGGACATCATGAACCCCTTCGACGCCGTCCCCAGCGCGGCCCGCATGCTGTGCGCCGAAGGCGCCACCACCGGCGCACCAGGCCTGCGCCAGGCGATCTTCGGCTACAACCACGCCGACTGGTACGTCAACGAGGTCCTCACCCTGGCCACCGAGTACGCCCGCGAGTACCCGTCCTAACCAGACCGACGATCATCGTCTTTGCGTACCTTCGTCTCCAGAAGTCTGTCGCGGCGCCGTGATCATGCCCGTTATGCCGGTTAGCTGGCGCACGCTGCTCAGCAAAGGCGCGCGCCGACCCGTTCCGGTGCTGATAACAGCAAGAAGCGGCGGAGTCGCTGGTTCTCCGGGGCGCTGGCTCTCGCGGGGCCTGCGACGCGGCGCGGGTTAAGCGGCGGCGACGCGGCGCAGGCCGGCCAGGTAGGTGAGCACCGCCGCTATGCCGGAGGCGGCGGCGAACGCGTATCCCCAGCGGGGGCCGAAGGCGTCGAGTATGAAGCCGACGGCGGTCGCGCCGCAGGCCAAGCCGACGGCGATCCCGGTGGACAGCCAGGACATCGCCTCGGTGGCCCGTCCGGGCCTGGCGGTGTCCGCTAGCTGGCTGTACGCCGGCGATCAGGGTGGGCGCGATCGTCAGGCCGCACAGGTAGATGACCGCCGCCAGCACCAGCAGGTTGGGCATCGCCCAGAACGTGCACACCCCGGCCACGGTCAGGCAGAGCGTGACCGCCATGCTCTTCCACGCGGGGGTGAGCCAGTTCCGCGAGCCGTACCACAGGCCGCCGGTCGCGCTGCCCAGCGCGTAGCAGCCGAGAATGAGGCCGGCCAGCGGCTTGTGGCCGAGGTGGGTAGCGAAGCCGACCGTGCTCAGGTCGATGGCCACGAACATCGCGCCGAGGAAGACGTAGACCGGCACCAGCACGACCAGGCCAGGAGCCGCGAGACGCGACGGCTGGCTGGCCAGGGGATCCCGCTGTCGTTCTTCCGGTGATCGGGTGTCTCCCACGGCGGTCACCGGCGGCTCGGTGGACCGCTGGGAGGCGAACCACAGCGACCCGGCGAGCGCGCACAGCGCGGCGGTGCCGATCCCGGCGGCCGGGTACACCTCGGTGGCCAGCAGGGTGACCGCGGCCGGGCCGATCACGAAGCACAGCTCGTCGGCCACCGACTCGACCGAGAACGCGGTGTGCAGCCGCGGCGACCCGGCCAGCAGGGCCGACCAGCGGGCCCGGGCCATCGGCCCGGTCTGCGGCATCGTGGCGCCGCCGGCGATGCCGCACAGGAACAGCGTCCAGTCCGGCGCGTGCAGCACGACGGCCGTGCCAAGACCCGCCACCGACAGCGTGAAGACCAGGCACTCCGCGATCAGCACCCGGCGCTGGCCGAGCCGGTCCACCAGGCGGCCGAGCTGCGGCGCGCACGCCGCGCCGCCGAGCGACCCGGCCGCCGACACGCTCCCCGCGACCCCGTACCGCCCGGTCACCCCGGAGATCAGCAACACCGTGCCCAGGCCGAACATGGACATCGGCATCCGGCCGATGATCCCGGCCAGCGAGAACTGCCAGGCCCGCGGGATGGAGAAGACCTCGGCGTACGGCGCGAGGAACCCCGGCGCTCGGCGAGCGCGCAGGTCCGCACCCGCCCTGGCCATCGCGTGCCTTTCCGGCCGAATATCCGAACAGAACCTGAACATACCCTGGAAGGGAACGGGTTTTCCCGGCGCACTGTTCCTGCCCCGCGTACCGCGCCCCCTGTGGCCGGAGCACCGCCGGCTCCTGGTTGGATGGAGCCCATGGCCGGCCTACGACGCGTTCCTGCTGCTGTCCTTCGGCGGCCCCGAGGGGCCGGATGACGTGCTCCCGTTCCTGGAAAACGTCACCCGCGGCCGTGGCATACCCCGGCAGCGCCTGGAGGAGGTCGCCGGGCACTACTACGCGGCCGGCGGGGTGAGCCCGATCAACGCCCAGTGCCGCGACATGCTCACGGCCATCGGCCCGGCGCTGCGGACGGCCGGGCTCGACCTGCCGGTGTACTGGGGCAACCGGAACTGGACGCCGTTCGTCGGCGACACCGTGCACCAGATGAAGGCCGACGGCGTACGGCACGCGGTCGCCTTCGCCACCTCCGCCTACAGCTCGTACTCGGCCTGCCGGCAGTACCTGGACGACCTCGACCACGCGGTCACGGCGGCCGGGCCTGGCGCGCCGCGCGTCGACAAGCTCCGCCCGTACTTCAACCACCCCGGCTTCATCGAGCCGTTCGCGGCCAGTGCGGAGGCGGCCCTGTCCGGGCTGCCGGAGGCCGCCCAGGCCGGCGCCCGGCTGGTGTTCACCGCGCACAGCATCCCGGCCGGCATGGCCCGCTCCAGCGGCAGCCAGGAGCAGGGCACGGCGGTACCCGGCGCGCCCGGCGGCCGGTACGTCGCCGAGCTGCGCGAAGCGTCCCGGCTGATCGCCGAGCGGGTGCGCGGCGGCACGCTCCCGTTCGACCTGGTCTTCCAGAGCCGCAGCGGGCCGACGAGCGCGCCCTGGCTGGAACCGGACGTCAACGACCACCTGACCGCGCTGGCTCAGGGGACCGGGACCGGCGGCGCCCCGCTGCCCGAGGGGCCGCCCACGGCGGTGGTGGCGGTGCCGGTCGGCTTCGTCAGCGACCACATGGAGGTCGTGCACGACCTGGACAACGAGGCCGCCGCGACCGCGGCCGCGCTCGGCCTGCCGTTCGCCCGGGCCGCGGCGCCCGGCGCGACCGCCCGGTTCGCCGCCATGGCGGCCGAGCTGGTCGCGGAGCGCGCGCTTGGCACGCCGCCCCGGGCGCTTGGCACCCTGGGGCCGCGTCCCTACCCGGACGGCGGGTCGTGCCCGGCCGACTGCTGCCGGTACGCACCCGGCCGGCCGGCGGCCGCGGCGGGCGAGCGGGGGCAGGCGTGAGCGCCGCGGGCACGGCCGGTGCCGGCGCAGCCCAGCCCGGAGGAACTGCGCGACCTGGCGATGCGCGTAGCCACGGAGGCGGGGGACCTGCTCGCCTCGCGCGCGGGCCTGGTCGAGGTCGCGGCGACCAAGTCCAGCCCGACCGACGTTGTCACCGAGATGGACCGCCGCTCTGAGGAGCTCATCCGGTCGCGGATACTCGCCGTCCGGCCGGCGGACGCGATCCTCGGCGAGGAAGGCGGCCAGATCGGCGACGCCGCCGGCGCGCCGGCCCGCTGGGTGATCGACCCGCTCGACGGGACGGTCAACTACCTGTACGGGCTGCACGACTGGGCCGTGTCGATCGGTGCCGAGGTCGGCGGCCAGATCGTGGCCGGCGCGGTGTACGTGCCGCAGCGGGGCGAGATGTTCAGCGCCCACGCCGGCGGCGGTGCCTGGCTTGAGTCGGCCGAGGCCGGACGGCAGCCGCTGCGCTGCCCGGCCGGGGCGCCGCTCGACCGGGCGCTGGTCGGCACCGGCTTCGGCTACCTGGCGGCACGGCGGAAGGTGCAGGGCGAGGTCGTCGCCGCGCTGCTGCCGCTGGTGCGGGACATCAGGCGGGTCGGCGTGGCCTCGGTTGACCTGTGCGCGGTCGCCGCCGGGCGGCTCGACGGCTACTACGAGCGCGGGCTCAACTACTGGGACTGGGCGGCGGGCGCGCTGGTGGCGGCGGAGGCGGGCGCGGTCGTCGGAGGCCTGAACGGCGCCCCGGTCGCCACGTCGATGGCCGTGGCCGCCGGGCCTGCTCTGTTCGGCCCGCTGTCGGCCGCGCTGGCCGCGCTTGACCCGGAACGCGACGGTTGAGACAACCGATCGTGCCCGGGCGGTTAGGACCGGGCCCGTGGTGGTTAAGATCATGGCGGTCGCGACCAGCCGCCGCTGGTGCGGCGGGCCCGCCCGGGTGGTTCACCGGGCGGGAAAACCGGGGGGGCAGTCGGCCGGAATAGATGGGCGGTATGTGAGGTTTACCACCGGCCGGAGACGATACTCGCGGGAAACAGTTCCCGCCAGTTCGCAAGGCGCGTGCACAACGCGCGCGAACGTGGCAGAATTCCCCGCCGGAATCGGGCACAACGAAGGCTTCCGGAGCGTTACACCCGCGCAGCCACCGCGCGACACTAATGGAGGGGGATGGGTCACAATGGCTACCGATTACGACAGCCCGCGCAAGACCGACGATGACCTGAGCGAGGACAGCCTGCAGGAGTTGCAGGCCAGGCGGCAGGACCGGTCGTCCGCCACGATCGACCTTGACCCGGACGACGCCGCCGAGGGGCTTGAGCTTCCCGGCGCCGACCTGTCCAGCGAGGAACTGTCGGTCCGGGTCATACCGCGGCAGGCGGACGAGTTCACCTGCTCGCGCTGTTTCCTGGTGCACCACCGCAGCCAGCTCGCCGAGGAGCGGAGCGGCCAGCTGATCTGCCGCGAGTGCGCGGCCTGAGGACGCTGTCCCCGCGGGCATGACGCTCGCGGGGACGGTGACCGTAACCGGCGAGCGCACGCACCGGGCTCACGGCCCAGCCGCCCGGGGGGAGGGCGACAGCGGCCGAGCCGCAGCCAGGCGGGCGCGGGCCAGGCGCGGTCAGCGGGGCCCAGCCTGACCGGCTGGATGGAGGGCCTGGCCAGCCGCTGACCGCCTGACGCTCAGTCCTCTTCTTTAATCAGCTCCGGTGCCCGCTTCATGGTGGCGCGGATGATCGCGAAGCGCGCCGTCTCCACCACGATGCCCGTGGCGACCGACCACGCCAGTGCCTCCGGCAGCGAGACGGTCGGGTCGGTCAGGTCCGTCGGCGGGGTCCGCTTCGTAACCTTCGTCCATGTGGTGGCCAGCACCTTACGCAGCAGGAACACCCCGCCGGTCATCGCCAGCGTGGTCACCAGGCGCGTGTTGGAACCTTTGTCCTTCTTGCCCATCGTCGCTCCTCATCTCCCCTCAGGACAGGCCCCGCGGCCGGGTACGTCAGCACACGAGACACCCTTCCTCTGCCCTGGCTGGGCGTCATCATCCCACGGACTCAAAGCCACCAGGCTGATGGTCGTCGCTGTGGCGGCCGCGCTCGATCGCCGCGGCCAGCTCCTCCGGGCGGCGCGTCGCCACCAGCCAGTAGGGCACGCCCTCGCCGGCGTCGGCCAGCGCGATGTACACGGCCCGCCGCAGGTAGGGCCGCAGGAGCAGGTGCGCCGACGGGTCGGCCCGCGGGCCGCGCAGCGCCGCCGACTGCCTCTCATCCAGCGCGATCACGTCGCCCGCCTCGCTCAGCGCGAGCGTGGCGTGGCCCGCCCGCAGCACCGAGCCGGTCACCTCGATGGTCGCCGAGCTCCAGTTCACCAGGAAGATCGCGACGATCACCGCGAGCAGCCCGATGACCAGCGGCGGGAGGAAGCCGTCGACAAAGAAGTACGTCTCGGCGCCGAGCAGCACGACCACTGGCACGGCGAGCAGCCAGTAGCTCGCCGGCACCAGCAGCCGCTCGCGGTACGAACCCATTTCTTCAGCCTTCCCTCGTGTTTTCGCGGAAAGTGTCGCCCGAGGCGGCAGCGCCGGCCCGCGGGTGCCTGCCCGGCCGCAGGCGGCGACCCTCGCCCATCCGCGGGCCAGAGCCCCCCGCGGGTCGCCCGCGCGGCGGGCGCACGTACACCACCGTAGTTGGTTAGATGGTGCCATGATCGGGCGGGCGGCAAAGCGGGCCGCGACGGGCGCGACCTGGCTCGCGTGCCGCCGGCGTGCTCGCCGGCGCCCGGTTGCGGCAGGGCGAGCCGCCGGGCGGCCCCGTGACGGAGGCACCGGGCGGCCCCGTGACGGAGGCACCGGGCGCGGCGGCGCTGGGTCCACCGCCCGGCGCGGACGGCTCGGCCGCCGAGGTGCCGCGCTGGCTGCGAGTGAGCGCCGGGTGGTCGTGGCGCCTGCTGGTGCTGGCCGCGCTGCTGTACGTGGCGGGCAAGGTCGCAACGCTGCTGTACGTCGTCATCGTGCCCTGCGCCGCCGCGGTCCTGCTCACCGCGCTGCTGCAGCCGCTGACCGCCCGGCTGCGGCGGTCCGGGCTTGGCCCGCTGTCCGCCACCTGGTGCACCCTGCTGCTGGCCTTCGCGCTGATCGGCGGGGTGGTGTGGCTGGTCACCACCCGGGTGGAGGCCGAATACCCGACCCTGGTCACCCAGGTGGGCAAGACGAGCACGCAGATCCAGTCCTGGCTGGCCTCCTCGCCGTTCCACATAAAGACCGGGAACCTGGAGAAGCTGTCGGACAACCTGGTCAACTACCTCACCCAGCACCGGTCCACTGTGGAGGGCGCGGCGCTGACCGGCGGCCGGATCGTGGTCGAGCTGCTGGCCGGCCTCGTGCTGTGCTTCTTCATCTCGTTCTTCCTGATCAAGGACGGCCAGCGGATCTGGTCGTGGCTGATCAGCGGGCTCAGCGGCGAGCGCGGCCGGCGGGCCAACCTGGCGGGCACCGCCGCCTGGCACGCCGTCGTTTACTACGTCAGGGGCACGGTCGCGGTGGCTGCGATCCACGCCGTGGTGATGGGGATCACTCTGGCCGTCATCGGGTCGCCGCTGGTCGCGCCGCTGGCCCTGTTCATGTTCGTCGCCGCGTTCGTCCCGCTGGCAGGCGTGCTGATCGCCGGCACGGCCGCGATCCTGATCGTGCTGGCCTCCAAGGGCCTGATCGCCGCGCTCATCGTGCTCGGCGTCATGATCGTCATGAACCAGCTCGAAGGCCACCTGCTGCAACCGCAGGTGGTAGGCAAGATGGTGCACCTGCACCCGCTGGCGGTGATCCTCGTCCTCGCGGTGGCCGGCGTGGTGGCCGGCATCGCGGGCGCGGTGGTCGCCGTCCCGGTCACGGCGGCCCTGACCAGCGCCACCCGGGCGCTGCGGCACGACCGCGGTGGCTGACGCCGCGGCGCTCGGCGTGCCCCGCGCTGGCCGCGGGGTGGCGTACCCTCGACACCGGGACGAGCGAAGCGCGGATAACCCTGGGAGGCACGGCCGATGACGACCGGCGAGGCGGGCGCGCCCGCGGGCAGAGCCCCGCTCGACGTGCTGATCACCCGGCTCGACCCGGGACTTCCGCTGCCGGGCTACGCCCGGTCGGGTGACGCCGGCGTCGACCTGGCCGCCGCGCAGGACATCGACCTGGCGCCGGGCGAGCGGGCGCTGGTCGGCACCGGCATCGCGATCGCCTTGCCGCTCGGGCTATGCGGGGTTCGTTCACCCGCGTTCTGGCCTGGCGGCCAGGCACGGGATCACCCTGGTCAATGCGCCGGGCACGATCGACGCCGGGTACCGTGGCGAGATCAAGGTGATCGTGCTGAACACCGACACGGCCGCGTCGGTGTCGCTGCGCCGCGGCGACCGCATCGCGCAGCTGGTGGTGCAGCGGGTCGAGACGGTGGCGTTCCGCGAGGTCGCGGCCCTGCCGGATTCGGTGCGCGGTGAAGGCGGCTTCGGCTCCACCGGCGGCCACGCCGCCGGCCAGGCGGCGGCGACGGTGTCGGCCGAGCGGTGAGTGACGGCGGGCGGTCCCGCGCCATTGCGGACGGTGCCGAGGGCGATAACGTGAAAGCGCCGGGGAAGGTGACCCCCGGCAAGCGAGAAAGAGCCATCAGGCGACTGGAGGAGATGCGCAGTGTTCGGTCGGCGACGCAGCGCCGGTGAGCATGCCCGGGACATGACCGCCCGGGAATCCGAGCAGCTGATGGGGGCCGCGGAAGCGGCGGACGAGGTCCAGGGCGGGGTGACCGGCCCGTGGGACGCGGCCGATGACTACCCGGAACTCAACCGGGTCGACCTCGGCAGCCTCCTGGTCCCGGTGCTCGAAGGCACGGATATCCAGCTGGTTTTCGCCGAGCAGCACGGCGCCTGGGTAACGGTGCGCTACCAGCTCAGCGAGATGCAGCTGCAGGCGTTCGCCGCGCCCAAGCGCAGCGGGCTATGGGACGAGGTACGGTCCGAGATCGTCGGCGAGATCGTCGGCGCGGGCGGGCAGAGCGAGGACCGCGAGGGGTTGCTCGGCACCGAGCTGATCGCCGAGGTGCCCGTCGAGCCGGGCAAGCCGGCCTCCGGCATGCGCCCGGTCAGGTTCGTCGGCGTGGACGGGCCCCGCTGGTTCCTGCGGGCCCTGTTCGCGGGCGACGCCGCGGCGGACCCGGAGGCGGCGGCGCCGCTCGAGGCCGTGCTCCGCGAGGTAGTCGTGGTCCGCGGCGACCACCCGATGCCGCCCCGCGACCTGCTTGAGCTGCGCCTGCCCGCCGAGGCGGCGGCCGCGCTCGAAGAGCAGTCCCGCGCACAGCAGGAGCAGCCAGAGAGCAGCCGCTTCAACGGCGCGACCAACCCGTTCGAGCGCGGCCCGGAGATGACCGAGACACGATGACCGGAGGGGGACGACGCTCTGCCGCTCGCGGGGGGCGCCCCCCCTGCACCCCCGGTCGATGGGGGGACGTCGTCCCCCCATCGCCCCCGAGTACTCCAGTTTTGTCCTGCCAGGAAAATTAGCCCTACCCGCAACGGCAAAATTGGAGTACTCGCCCTACGGGGAGCGCCGCAAAGTACGCGGCGCCCCCGCGCGGTGGCTGGGGTTAAGGCCTTGTGGTGCCGTTGCAGGCGACGCACAGACCGCGCCGCCTAGTCCGAGGCGAACAGCTGCTCTAGTTCCTCTTCGACGTCCTGGGACGTGACGAAGAACAGCTCGTCACCGGGTTGCAGCGGGTCCTGCGACTGCGGCACCAGCACCCGCCCCTCGCGCAAGATGGCTACCAGGGCGGCCTCGGCGGGCCACTCGATCGAGCCGACCTCCTTGCCGGCCAGCGGGGCGTCGGCCGGCATGGTCAGCTCGACCAGGCTGGCCTCGCTCTGCCCGAAGGTCATCAGCCGGACCAGGTCGCCGACGCTGACCGCCTCCTCGACCAGCGCCGACAGCAGCCGCGGCGTCGAGACGGCGACGTCGACGCCCCACGACTCGTTGTACAGCCACTCGTTGCCGGGGTGGTTCACCCGGGCGACAACCCGGGGTACCCCGTACTCGGTCTTCGCCAGCAGCGCCACGACCAGGTTGACCTTGTCGTCCCCGGTGGCCGCGACGACCACGTGGCAGCGGTCGAGCGCGGCGTCGTCCAGCGAGGAGATCTCGCATGCGTCCGCCAGCAGCCACTCGGCGCGGGGCACGCTGTCCACCTTGATCGCGCTCGGCTTCTGGTCGATCAGCAGCACCTCGTGGCCGTTTTCCAGTAGTTCCCTGGCGATGGAGCGGCCCACGGCCCCGGCGCCCGCGATGGCGACCCGCATCAGCGACCACTCCCGTCACGCTTGCCGAGCGCACCGCAGATCCGGTCGAGCTCGTTCTCCCTGGCGATGATGTGTACCACGTCGCCCTGCTGCAGCACGGTGCCGGGCTGCGGGACGATCGCCTCGCCGATCCGGTCGATGAACACGATCCTGGTGCCAACCGAGGCCTCGATCAGCTTGACCGGCTCGCCGATCCAGTCCGGGCACACGGCCACCTGGCTGAGGATGACCTTGCCGGTCGCGTCCCGCCACAGCGGCTCGGCGCTCTCCGGCAGCAGCTTGCGCAGCATCTGGTCGGCCGTCCAGCGCACGGTGGCGACCGTCGGGATGCCGAGCCGCTCGTAGACCTCGGCCCGCCGCGGATCGTAGATGCGGGCGGCGACCTGCCGCACGCCGAACGTCTCCCGTGCCACCCGGGCGGCGATAATGTTGGAGTTGTCGCCGCTGCTGACCGCCGCGAAGCCGTCGGCGCGTTCGATGCCCGCCCGCGACAGCACGTCGCGGTCGAAGCCGACGCCGGTCACCCGGTCACCCTTGAACGACGGTCGCAGCCTGCGGAACGCCTCCGGGTCACGGTCGATGACGGCGACCGTGTTGCCGCGGTCTTCCAGGATGTGGGCTAGCGTCGAGCCAACCCGCCCGCAGCCCATGATCACGATATGCACGACCCGTCCTTTCACGGTCCGCATGGGGGGACCCGGTACCGGGCGCCCCGCCAAAATTATGCCCTCACATGGGAGAATGCGACTCCCCGGAGAAGGAGAATCTAATGCCCGACGTCGTGCCGCCAGCACCAGGTCGTACTCGCCGCCCCGGGGCGGTCGGCGGTGCCGCGTCGCGGCAGGCCACCTCCGGACAGCGGTCCGCACCCGGCGGCCGGGGCCGTCAGCCCGAGGGAGCGGCGGCCACCGCCACCGACGAGGCGGGTGAGGCCCTTCTTCGCGCGGGTCAGGAGCTTGAGGTGGCCATCGAGGACGTGGCCCAGGGCGGCTGGTGCGTGGCCCGGCCCGAAGGGCTCCCGGTGATCTTCGTGCGGCACGCGCTGCCCGGCGAGCGGGTGGTCGCCCGTGTGACCGAGGTCACGGCCCGGTTCGCCCGTGCCGACGCGGTGCGGGTGCTTGCCGCGTCGCCGGACCGGGTGACGCCGCCGTGCCCGAGTGCCCGCCCGGGCGCCTGTGGCGGCTGCGACTGGCAGCACGCGTCCCTGCCCGCCCAGCGGGCGCTCAAGGCAGCGGTGATCACGCAGCAGCTGCGGCGGCTGGCCCATATCGACCGCGATGTCACCGTCGAGCCGCTGCCCGGCGACGGGGACGGCGACGCCGCAGGGGCTGACACCCCGGCCGGCGCCCGCTCGCCCGGGCTCGGCTGGCGCACGCGGGTCCAGTTCGCGGTGAACGCCCAGGGCGGCGCCGGCCTGCGCGGCCACCGCTCGCACCAGGTCATCGACGTCGGCGACTGCCTCATCGCCCACCAGGCCGTCCGCGACCTGGATGTCCCCGGTGACAACTGGAGCGGCGCCACGGCGGTGGAGGTCGCCGTCGGCGGCGCGGACAGCACGGAGAACTTCGCGCTGACCGTGGTCGAGGGCGAGCGGCAGCCGTCACGGGGCCGCCGCAACGCGGGCGGCCGCCCACAGGCCAGGCGCACCCTGGTCGAGGGCCGCACCTACCTGGCCGAGCAGGCCGCCGGGCGGCTGTGGCAGGTGAGCGCGACCGGGTTCTGGCAGGTGCACCCGGCGGCGGCCGACACGCTCTGCCAGGCCGTGACCGAGGCGCTGCGCCCCGCGCCCGGCGACTCGGTACTCGACCTGTACTGCGGGGCCGGGCTGTTCGCCGGCGCGGTCGCCCCGCTGGTCGGCCCGGACGGCGCGGTGACCGGGATCGAGTCCGACTCGGGCGCGGTCAGGAACGCCCGGCAGAACCTGACCGACTTCCCGTGGGCCGAGGTCCGCCAGGCCGATGTCGCCGCCGCCCTCGCCGCGGACGAACCGCCGGCCGCCCGGCTGGTGATCGCCGACCCGCCGCGGTCCGGGCTGGCCAGTGAGGTCATCGCCTACCTGGCCGGCGAAAACCCGGCCGAGCGCTTCGCCTACGTCTCCTGCGACCCGGCCACGCTCGCCCGCGACCTGGCCCTGTTGACCGGCGGGGGCTGGCGCCTCGACGACCTGCGCGCCTTCGACGCCTTCCCGATGACCCACCACGTGGAGTGCGTAGCCACCCTGTCCCGCTGACCGTCCCGATAGGCGCCGGGGGCTGGCCGGGCCAGC
This sequence comes from uncultured Actinomycetota bacterium, assembly GCA_963748785.1. GTDB lineage: Bacteria > Actinomycetota > Actinomycetes > Streptosporangiales > Streptosporangiaceae > Trebonia. The sequence continues at coordinate 88,095 of CAVVKP010000025.1, forward strand.
ACTGGCCCGGCCAGCCCCCGGCGGCTCACCGGCCTTCCGGTGCCGGCCAGCAGGACGGCGGTGTGCAGCAGGTGCCCGCCCTTGACGGCGAGCGGCTCCTCCGGCACCGCGACGGGCTGCGGATCATCCATCCGGCTCCTCTCATCACTGTCACCCTCCAAGTACGAGTGACGCGCGGACAAGGTTGACCGGACGGCGCGGCTAGCCCCGCCGGGGAGCGGCCGCGGCCGGGGAAGGCCCGGCCGGGCGCGCGACCGGGGCCGTTCGCCTTGGTAGGCAGCGGCCCGCGGTCGCGCCCGGGCGCGGTGGTTTCTTGCTTCTCCCTGGTAGGGCGCGGTTATCGCTGGTTCGCCTGCCCTGCGCCGGGCTCCGGACTGCCTGGATTCTGGTCGCCCGGCTTGCCGACCACGAAGTAGCCCAGGCCGGGGTAGCGGACCAGCAGCCCCTCCTTGACCAGGACGCCGAGCGCCTTGGAGCAGGTCTGCCTGGCGTGGCCGTACTCCTGGCTGAGCGTCGTGATCGACGGGGTGGCGGTGCGCGGCGGGTACTGGCCGGCCGCGATCGCCTTGCGGATGACGGTGGCGAGCTTTACATACGCTCTTGGGTCCGATTCGTCACTAATCGACATGCTCATACAGTACTCGATTGGCAAAGATGCCAATCGCAAAGCGTTGACACTAGTCGACCGTGGACGTCGCGGCCGGCGCTGCGCCCGCTGCGCCGAGGCCGGCTGCGCCCGCTGCGCCGAGGCCGGCCGGGCTGAATGGCCCCCGCCAGCGCCGGGGCGGACCGGGTCGTGCGGGACGATAGGACGTATGCGACTCAGGATTTTCACCGAGCCCCAGCAGGGGGCTACCTATGCCACTCTCCGCCGCGTCGCCAAGGCGGCCGAAGACCTCGGCTTCGACGCGTTCTTCCGTTCCGATCACTACCTGCGGATGGGCAGCGGGTCGGGCGAGCCGGGGCCGTCGGACGCGTGGGCCACACTGGCCGGCCTCGCCGTTGAGACTTCCACGATCCGGCTCGGCACCCTGGTTACGTCGGCAACGTTTCGGTACCCAGGGCCGCTCGCGATCACCGTCGCGGGCATCGACGAGATGAGCGGCGGCCGCATCGAGTTCGGCCTGGGCGCCGGCTGGTACGCGGGCGAGCACGCAGCCTACGGCATCCCGTTCCCGGCGACCAAGGAGCGCTTCGACCGCCTGGAGGAGCAGCTCGCGATCATTACCGGCCTGTGGGAGACCCCCAAGGGGGAGACGTTCAGCTACCAGGGCACCCACTACCAGGTGACCGACTCGCCCGCGCTGCCCAAGCCGGTGCAGAGCCCGCGCCCGCCGGTGATCGTCGGCGGCCACGGCCCCCGGCGAACCCCCGCGCTGGCCGCCAAGTACGCCGACGAGTTCAACATCGCCTTCTCGCCGGCCGATGAGGTCGCCGCCCAGTTCGGCCGGGTTCGCGAGGCCTGCGCCGCCGCCGGGCGCGACCCGTCCACGCTCGCCTACACCGCCGCCCAGGTGATCTGCTGCGGCAAGGACGACGCGACGGTCGCCCGCCGCGCCGCCTCGATCGGCCGCGGGGCGGACGACCTGCGCGCCAGCGGCCTGGCCGGCTCCGCGGCCGAGATCGTCGACAAGCTCGGCACGTTCGCCGACGCCGGCACCGAGGCCATGTACCTGCAGATCCTCGACCTGGACGACCTCGACCACCTGGCCGACATCGCCGCCCAGGTCATGCCCCAGGTGTAACGCGGCGCCCGGGGCAGCCCCGCTCCGCTCCATCCGCCCCGTCCCGCCAGGCCCAGCACGGGCCGCCCGGCAGGGCGGGGCGGGTGGCCGCTGCGCGCTTCGCGGCTCATCGCGTGCGGAGCGACCGCCGTTACCATGCGAGCCTGATCCCGGTCGACCGGGTGAGTTATCTCGCTGCGAGCGTGCGATTGCACCGAGCAGGGTGCCGGCACGCTCGCTGGTGCCTACCATCGTTACGTGGGAATGTTCGCAGGGGGACGGCACGGGCCCCACGGGCCGGAGGCCGGCCCCTGGCCCGGCGATGACGCCGTCCCGGTAGCCGGCCAGCCCGGCGGTGCCGCCGGTCCCGGCCGCCCCGGCCAGGCACCCGCCGGCCAGGCCTTCGCGGGCCCCGGCGCCGCCGGGCCGGGTTACCCCGGCCGCGAGTTCGTCGGCCCGGGCTTCCCCGGCCACGGCGCGGGCGGCCACGGGAGCGGTATGCCCGGCATGAGCGGGCCCGTCGCCGGCGGCCCAGGGCCATGGCCCGGCCCGGATTCGGCACCACCGCCGGGAGGGTTCGCCGGCGGTTCCCCCGGGGAGCGGTTTTCCCAGCCGCCGGACGGCCAGCACCCGTTCGGCCAGCCACAGCCCGGCCAGTACCAGGCGGCGCCATCGCCGCCGCCTGGCTACCCGGGTGCGCCGGGACCGGGCCACGGCGGCCAGGCAGCGGCGTTCCCCGGCGATCACCGACCCGGGTACGGCTCCGCGCCGTACGGCGATGACGGGCACTCCGCGCCCGGCTACCGGCCAGGCCGGGCACCAGGCGGCCAGGCGGCCCCGGGCTTCGCGGGCGACGGCACCCCGGGCTTCCCGCACGCCGGCGGCCATCCGGCCCAGGGCTTTCCCGGCCCGGGCGGCGCCTCCGCCGGCGTCGGAGGAGTCGGAGGACCGGTCGGCTACCCGGTGCCCCAGCCCGGTCAGTTTCCCGGCCACGGGGGCCAAGGGCCGGGTGCCCCGGCCGCCTACCAGCACCAGTACCCGGCCCAGGCCGCGCAGCAGGCCGCGTACGCTCCGGGGCAGGCGGGCGGGCACTTCGCTCCGCCCGGCCAGTTCCAGGCCGCCCCGGCCGGCGGCCACGGTCAGCCGGGCCATTTCGGGTACGGCCAGCCGGGCGGCGCGGGCCAGCCCGGCCACTTCCCGCCGCCGGGCCGGTACCCGCCCGGTCAGGTAATCGCCGGCCAGGTCGTCGGTGATCCGTCGTCCGACCCGCGAATGGCCGGCCCGGCGGCCGGCGATCCGCTGGGCGGCCGCCCGAGTGAGGCGCACCACGACGCGGCGCCGGTCTACGCCGGCGACATGACCGCGGGCACCGTGCCCCGGCCGCCGCGCCACGTTGACGACGACCCCGACCGGGTGCTGACGCCGACGACCATCTTCGCGCCGGGCAGCTTCATCGACCCGTCCGTCGGCGCGGACGACGACCAGGGCCCAGTCCCGCCCGTCGCAGCCCCGGTGACCGCGACCCCGGGCTACAGCGGACCGACCGGCTACGCGCCCTACCCGGCCCAGGACGGCGCCGGCGGCGCCTACCCGGGAGCGGACAGCTATCCCGGCTACCCGCGGTCCCAGCCGTACCCGGCTCCGGGCGACCTGTTCGCCGAGCCGGCCCGGTACCCCGGCGCCGGCCAGGTCCCCGGCCACGGCGGCCCCGCCGGACCCGGCGGTCCCCCCGGCCAGGCGCGACCCGGCGACCCGTCGGGATATGGCGCGGCCGGCTACCCGCCGCCCGGATTCGACCACCCGTACCCGGGCGCTGCCGCCTCGCCCGCCGCAGGGCCGCAGGCCTATACCGGCCGCGCCGGCTACGCGGCACCCGGCCAGCCCCAGCCCGCAGGGGCACACCCGGGCCAAGCGCGGCCCAGCCAAGCGCGGCCCAGCCAGCCCTACGCAGGCCAGCCGTACCCGGGCCAGCCGCTCCAGAGCCAGCCGTACCCCGGCGCGCCTTACTCCGGCGCGCCGTACCCCGGTGCGGGCCACCCGGGCCAGGTCGGCCAGGGGCAGCCGTACCCGGGGGGCGCGTACCAGGGACAGCCGTACCCCGGGCCGCCGCCCGCGCCCGGCCAGGTCGGCCGCCCTGGCGCGGGGTACCCGGGCTCGGGCGGCCCCGGCGCCGGCATCCCCGGCTCGCCCGGGCGGCCGCAGGCACCCGGCTGGTACGGCCACGACGGCGCCCAGCCCGGCTTCGCGCCGCCAGGCGGACCGGGTCGCGCCGCCAGCCAGCCGAACGTCGCCGCCGCTCGCCCCGGCGGTCCAGGCCCCGCCGGGCATGGCCACGGCAGCGCCCCTGACGGCCCCGGCTTCGCCAGCCCGGGCGCCATGCCGTACGCCGCGCCTGCACACCCGGGTTACCAGGGCCAGCCCGGCTTCCCCGCACCGGGCGGCTTCGCGGGCCAGCCAGCGCCGGCACCAAGCGCCTACGGCCAGCCCGGCTACCCCGGCCAGCCCGGCTACCCCGGCTACCCCGGCCAGCCCGCCTACCCCGGCCAGCCCGGCTACCCGCCGGCCGGCCCGTTCGGCGGACCCGGCGACCGGTCGGCGCCCTACCCCGAGTACCTCCCCTGGCAGGCCAGCGGTGGGAACGGCGCCCCGGCCGCACCGCCCGGCTACGCCCACCCGGCCAGCCAGGATGCCGGCCGCCCGGGTCCGGCCAGCGCGGGCACCGGCGCCCCGGGCCAGCGCGCTCCCGGTGACTCCGGTCGCTTCGGCTTCGCTGGCCCCGGCGGTTACGCCCATCCGGCCAGCTACGCCGTTCCCGGCCGTCAGCCAAGTCCTGTCGGCCACCCGGGGCACGGCGCCTACCCCGGCCAGGACGACGGCGAAACCGTCAACGGCGGCGGCTACGCGTACGTGATCCACGAGGACGGGCCCGCCGCCCAGTCGTCGGCCCGCCTGTCCGGGGCGCGCGGCCAGCGCCCGAGCGAATGGCCGGCCGAAGGCGCCCCCCAGGCCCCCGGTGCCGACGTCCCCGGAGGCGCGCCGGGCCGGGGGAGGCCCGCCCGAGGGTCCGACGGCATCCGCGCGATCACTGTCGGCCAGGACGAGGACGACCCGACCTGGCAAGCGCGCCGGCGGGAACCCGCCGCCCCGGCCGCGCCCCGGTCCACAGCCACAGCCACAGCCACGGCCACAGCCAAACCGCCGGCCACGACCCAACCCCTGGTGGCGGCCGAGCCCCCGGTGGCGACGCCCGCCGTGCCGGCCGGCGTCGTCGCCGACGGCTCACCCGTCCCGGACAGCGCGGCGGTCACGGATGCGAACGCAGCGCCCGCTGCCACGACGCCGGCCCCGTCTCCCGTGACCGGCGTCACCGATACCGTGACCGGCGTCACCGATACCGTGACCGGCGTCACCGATACCGTCACCGAGGCCACCGAATCCGCCGCGCACGGCCCCGCCGCCGATGTCGGCGATGCCAGCCCAGTACCCGGTTCCACCCCCGCCCCGGCCACCACCCTCTCCGCGTCCGCCACCGGGCCGAACCCGGTCCCCGACGTCGCCCCGCAGGACATGTACGGCCCGGACGACCCGGCCTACGGCCCGCCGCCCCCCGGCTGGTACAACCGCGCCGCGGACGACGCGCCGGAGGCCGAGGAAAGCGCTGCCCAGCCCGAGCCCGAGGAGCCTGCGGTTCGCGGCCCGTTCGAGCCGCTCCCCGCGGCCGACCGCCGCACCGCTGACCTGCCCTCCGCTGACCCGTGGCCCGACGACTTCGGCCCGGCGGAGTCCGGTGCCGCTGGCCCTGCGGGCCCTGGCCACCCGGATGGCGAGTCAGCCGGCGACGGCCCGCACCGCGACGAACTCGCCGACGTCGAGCCGGGAGCGCTCACGGACGAGCCCGCCGGCCCGCAACAGCCGGAGCCGCTGGACTTCGGCCCGCCGACCGACCCGGAGGCGGGCACCCTCGGTAACCTCAGGGACCTGTACCTGACGGCGGAGAAGATCGACCCGTCCCGCCTCGACCGGCACTTCGACGAGCTACTCGAACGCCAGCGCAAGCTGATCGGCGAGTACTTTGCCGAGACGGACTCAGCCAGCCGGTCACAGGCGCCGGCGTCTTCGCTGCCCTTCGGGTTCGACAGCGCGGAAAGCCTGGCCGCCCTCCGCGGCGACCTGCGCGCCGCCCCCTAACCAGCCACGCCGCGGCCAGCGTTCGCACACCAGGCCCGCCGGGCGACGGCAAGTCCGGCATCGATTAGCTGGCTGGGCGTTCCCGTGGCCGCTCAGCGGGTGGTGGCCCCCCACCACCCGCAGGGGCACGCCATCGACCATGGTTTCCCTGTCCATGAAGGCGGCGATCCGGTCGGCGGGCGACGGCGCCTGCCCGGTGAGCGCCATCAGCCAGGGGTGCGAGCGGTGGAACCGCTCCCAGAGCGGGGCGCCAGAACCACGCCGCGGACTCGCGGGGATCCGGCGTTCCTGCTGGATCAGCAGCCGGGGCGACCCGGAGAGGATCTCGGTTCCGCCGCTTTGCGGCGCGACCGAGCCGGCTGGCGCCTGCGGGGGCCGCCGGGCATGCTGGTAGGCGGGCCCGCGACGCGGCGTCCGGGCCCGGTCACCGGGCAGCGGTTCCCGGTGCGCGCGGGCGGAACCGTGCGGGCCTAGGCAGGTCCCGGCGGCGACGAACGAGAGGCGGAACGTCAGTGAGCGACGTCATCGCGGTGCTCGGCTTCGGCGAGGCGGGCTCGCTGCTCGCCCGTGACCTGGTGGCGGCCGGCGCCGTCGTCCGCGGCTACGATCCGAGGGTGCCCGCTCCGCGGGGCGTCACCGGCGCGGGCAGCGACGCCGAGGCCGCCGACGGTGCCGACCTGGTGCTGAGCGTCAACAGCGCCGCCGACGCGGTGGCGGCGCTCGACATCTCGATCGACGCGCTCCGCCCCGGTGCCGTTTGGGCCGACCTGAACACCGCTGCACCCAGTGTCAAGCAGCGCCTTGCCGAGCTGGGCGCCGGTCGGGGCATCCCGGTCACCGATGTGGCGATGATGGCCCCGGTCCCCGGTGAGGGCATCCGGGTCCCCATGCTGGCCAGCGGCGACGGCGCCGACCGCGTGGCGGCGGCCCTGCGCCCGTACGGCGCCAGCGTCGACGTGCTGGCCGGCCCGGCCGGCCTCGCGGCCACCCGCAAGCTGCTGCGCAGCGTCTTCTACAAGGGCATGGCCGCCTCCATCGTCGAGGCCCTGGAGGCCGCGCGGGCAGCCGGGCTCGAGGACTGGCTGACCGGGCACATCGCCGAGGACCTGGCCAGGCAGGACACCGCCACGCTCACCCGGATCGTCACCGGCACCCACCAGCACGCGGTCCGCCGCGGTCACGAGATGGCTGCCGCCGCGGAGATGCTTACCGACCTCGGCGTCGCCCCCCTCATGGCCACCGCCAGCCAGCACCTCCACGAGCGCCTAGCCGCCGAATAGGCAGCCCCGGCCAGCGAACAGCCTCGCTTCCGCCCGTGAGGTTTCCCGAAATCAAAGTGTGCAGAACTATCCACCATCAGCCCGTTCGTTGATAACAGCAAGAGGCGCTCCGCGCTCCCGGCCCCGAATAACGGCGAGGTCGGCGCCGGGGTCACGGAACTCGGCCAGCGTGGCTAGCAGGGGAGCGGGTCGCCGTTCACCGGGCGGGCCGCCGTTCAAGTGCGTGCGTTACCCGGTAAGGTAGCTTGATATCGAGATACTGTAGGTTATGCCGGCGAACCGGGGTTTTCCCGCTTCGCGGTATGGCGCCACAGCGGCGGCACCGCACCGCGACCACGCGGGCGAAGATGCCGCACCGACGGCGGGCGGCGCTGGCCCGCCGCGGGCATCACATCAGCATGAAAAGCATGGACCCTGGGCGAGGAGGCTCAACCTACGATGACTGCGAACAGCTTTGGCAGCCGCGCGACCCTTGAGGCGGGCGGGGCGACGCACGAGATCTACCGCCTGGACGCGGTCGACGGCAGCGAGAACCTCCCGTACAGCCTGAAGGTGCTGCTCGAGAACCTGCTGCGCAACGAGGACGGCGCCAACATCACCGCCGACCACATCCGCGCGGTCGGGAACTGGGACCCGAAGGCCGAGCCCAGCATCGAGATCCAGTTCACCCCGGCCCGGGTGATCCTGCAGGACCTGACCGGCGTGCCCGCCGTGGTCGACCTGGCCGCCATGCGCGAGGCCATGCGCGCCCTGGGCGGCGACCCGACCAAGATCAACCCGCTCATCCCGGCCGAGCTGGTCATCGACCACTCGGTGGTCGCCGACGTCTTCGGCACCCCGAACGCCTTCCAGCGCAACGTGGAGCTCGAGTTCGAGCGCAACGTCGAGCGCTTCCAGTTCCTGCGCTGGGGCCAGGACGCCTTCGCCGGCTTCCGCGTCGTCCCGCCGGGCACCGGCATCGTGCACCAGGTCAACATCGAGCACCTGGCCCGCGTGGTGATGAAGAACGACGCCAAGGGCCAGGCCTACCCGGACACCTGCGTCGGCACCGACAGCCACACCACGATGGAGAACGGCCTCGGCATTCTCGGCTGGGGCGTCGGCGGCATCGAGGCCGAGGCGGCCATGCTCGGCCAGCCCATCTCCATGCTGATCCCGCGGGTCGTCGGCTTCCGCCTCACCGGCGAGCTGCCGCCGGCGACCACCGCGACCGACCTGGTGCTCACCATCACCGAGATGCTGCGTAAGCACGGCGTGGTCGGCAAGTTCGTCGAGTTCCACGGCGAGGGCGTGGGCCAGGTCCCGGTGGCCAACCGGGCCACCATCGGCAACATGTCGCCCGAGTTCGGCTCGACCGCCGCCATGTTCCCGATCGACGAGGCGACCATCGAGTACCTGCGGCTCACCGGCCGCCCCGAGGACCAGATCGACCTGGTGGAGAAGTACGCCAAGGCCCAGGGCCTGTGGCACGACCCGTCGCGTGAGCTGCGCTTCTCCGAGGAGCTCACCCTCGACCTGTCCACCGTGGTGCCGTCCATCGCCGGCCCGAAGCGCCCGCAGGACCGCATCGAGCTCGCCAACGGCAAGACCGCCTTCCGCGACGCGCTGCCCGCCTACACCGGCGGCGACGGCAACGGCTCGTTCCCGGCGTCCGACCCGTCCGAGAACGAGGACACGCGCGCCACCCACCAGGTCAAGGTGACCCTGGAGAACGGCACCGAGACGACCCTGGACCACGGTCACGTCGTCATCGCCGCCATCACCTCCTGCACCAACACCTCCAACCCGTTCGTGATGATCGGCGCCGCCCTGCTGGCCAAGAAGGCGGTCGAGAAGGGCCTGACCAGCAAGCCGTGGGTGAAGACCTCGCTCGCCCCCGGGTCGAAGGTCGTCATGGACTACTACGAGCGGGCCGGCCTGATCCCGTACCTGGACAAGCTCGGCTTCAACCTCGTCGGCTACGGCTGCACCACCTGCATCGGCAACTCCGGCCCGCTGCTGCCCGAGGTCAGCCAGGCGGTCAACGACAGTGACCTGACCGTGGTCAGCGTGCTGTCCGGCAACCGTAACTTCGAGGGCCGGATCAACCCCGACGTCAAGATGAACTACCTGGCCTCGCCGCCGCTGGTGGTCGCCTACGCCCTGGCCGGCACCATGGACATCGACCTGGACCGCGAGGCCCTCGGCACCGACAGCGAGGGCAAGCCGGTCTACCTGGCCGACATCTGGCCGTCGCCGGACGAGGTGAACCGGGTGGTCGCCTCCTCCCTCGGGGCCGACCAGTTCACCGCCGACTACGCCGACGTGTTCAAGGGCGACGACAACTGGCGCGGCCTCGACGTGCCGGTCGGCGACACCTTCGAGTGGGCCGACAGCTCCACCTACGTCCGCCGCCCGCCGTACTTCGACGGCATGCCCGCCGAGCCGGAGCCGGTCACCGACATCGCCGGGGCCAAGGTCCTGGTCAAGCTGGGCGACTCGGTGACCACCGACCACATCTCACCGGCCAGCGCGATCAAGGCCACCGCTCCGGCGGGTCTCTACCTGACCGAGCACGGCATCGACCGCAAGGACTTCAACTCCTACGGCAGCCGCCGCGGCAACCACGAGGTGATGATCCGCGGGACGTTCGCCAACATCCGGCTGCGCAACCAGCTGGCGCCCGGCACCGAGGGCGGCGTCACCGTCAAGGACGGCAAGGAGATGTCGATCTACGACGCCTCCCGCGAGTACATCGCCGAGGGCACCCCGCTGGTCGTGCTGGGCGGCAAGGAGTACGGCTCTGGCTCCTCCCGTGACTGGGCGGCCAAGGGCACCGCGCTGCTCGGCGTCCGCGCCGTGCTGGTGGAGTCGTTCGAGCGCATCCACCGCTCCAACCTGATCGGCATGGGCGTGCTCCCGCTGCAGTTCAAGCCGGGCGAGAACGCCGAGTCCCTCGGCCTCACCGGAACTGAGACCTTCGCCATCGAGGGCATCACCAAGCTCAACGAGGGCAGCGTCCCCACCGAGGTCACCGTCACCGCCGACGACAAGCGCTTCACCGCCGTCGTCCGCATCGACACCCCCGGCGAAGCCGACTACTACCGCCACGGCGGCATCATGCAGTACGTATTGCGGTCACTGCGCTGATTTCCTGGCGGTCACTGATTTTCTGGCGGTCACTGCGCTGAGCGCAGAGACCGCGCGCTAGGGGGGACGACCCCCCCTTGCACCCCCCGGCGCATGGGGGGACTCCGTCCCCCCATCGCCCCCCTGCGGGAGGACGCCGCCAAAGGCGCGGCGCCCCCCGCGCGGTGGCTGGGGTTAAGGCCTTGTGGTGCGGTGGCAGGCAGCGCATAGTGCGCGCTGCCTCTCGCGGGGCTGGGGTTAAGGCCTTGTGGTTGCGGTGCAGGCAGGCGTGCGCGCTGCATCTCGCGCTGCCTGGCGGCTGGGCTGGGGTGCAGGGCGCCTGCGCTGCCGCGTGTGGCGGTTAAGGCGTGTGGCCTTGGCGAAAGACCGCGCCGCCTGCCGCTATGGCTGGCGTTCTCGGGCTTGTGGCCTGCGGGGGGCCGATAGGCTCAGGGCATGGCTCATGACCACCCCCACGACGGCGCCGCCGACGACGGCGAGTTCGCGGACATCGATATCAAGGACGCGCTCGGCCTGCCCGATGCCCTGCCGCCGATCCGCCTGCTGCCGGTGCCCGAGCTGGCCGCGACCGCCCGGACCGCGCCGGTCGCCCGCCAGCTGGCCAAGCTGGCCCAGTGGGTGGGCAAGGACGGCCAGCGAGGTCGACGAAGAGGGCGACCTGACCCCGGCCGGCGTGGCCGAGGCGGCCAAGGCGCTCGAGCGTCGCCGCCGACGACCTGGCCTCCCTGTGGGACTACGCGCTCGCGGTCGAGTGGCTGGTCTTCGACGAGGACGACGAGGACCGGGTGGTCTCCGGCGAGACCGCCGACGACTGGGCGGCAGACGACGACGAGTCGGTGCTGGCCGCCTGGGCCTCCACCTTCGCGGCGGTGCTCGGCGAGACCCTGGAGCGCTACGGCCCCGAGTGGGACGAGGAAGACGACGAGGACGATGAGCCCGAGTTCGACTTCGTCGGCCAGGGCATGGCCATCGCCGTGCTGCTGTTCCTCGCCCGCCGCGAGGGCCTGACCGCCGACGAGTTCGCCGAGGTCCTCTGGGAGAACGCGGCGGGCGGCCACGACGATGACGACGAGGAAGCCCACGCGGAGATCGCCGAGGCCCGCGAGGAGTGGGAAGCCGAGTACGGCGACGCCGCCCGGCTGCTGCTCGACAAGCTCACCGAGACCCTGGCCATCACCGAGGACGGCGAGCTGATCCGGCTCACCCCGCTGGCCCTGGCCGCCCTGCGTGACCAGCTGGTCGAGGCCGGGGTGGACATTCCGCTGCTGCCGCAGACCGCCGCCGAGCTGTCCGGCACCGAGCTGCTGGCCATGGCGGCCGGCGTCACCGACGCCGAGTTCGAGGCCGAGGCCGACGCCTGGGTCGCCGCCCGCGGTACCGGCGTCTCCGCCCGTGAGCTGCTGGAGCTGGCCGCCGAGGCCGAGCCGGGCGAGCGGATGCTCGCGGTGGCCGCCGTCACCAGGATCGGCGCGCCCGCCGAGCCCGCCTGGCGGGAGAACCTGGCCGTCCCGCAGGTCCGCGCCTACGCGAAGGTCGCGCTGGCCCAGCTGGCCGGCGCCGGCGACGACGCCCCGGCCGACCTGCCCGCCGAGCTGGAGATGACGCCGGAAGACCTGGCCTGGGTCGCCACCGACCTGCTCACCCTGGCCATCGACGAGGAGTTCCCCGACCCGGAGTACCTGGCGGTCAGCTTCCGCGAGGCCGTCCCGGCCGGCCGCGAGGAGATGTTCTTCGAGGGCGTCGTCCGCGGCACCCACCCCGACGCCCCGGACGTGCTCGCCCACCTGGGCGACCACCACCCGGACAGGCAGGTCGCCAAGGCGGCGCGGACCGCGGTGCACAAGACCGCCTCCCGCGGCCGGTGACCGAACCAGCCCCCGGCGCCGTCAGCGGCGCCGGGGCCGCTGGTGCAGGACCCGGACGAGCGTTCCCGGTTCGTAGGGGCCGCAGCGGACGGGGGGCCCGCCGCCCGGTTCATCGGTCGCTGACCGGGATCGGCACGCTCCCGTTATTCATCATGATGTGCAAAGACTTGATGATGAACGGTCCCGTGCTCCGCGCGGCCCGACCATGGCCGTCAGCCGTCGTGCTCACCAGGTGTCGGGGTGCGCCGCCGCCAGCGCGTCGGTGATCGTCTTGGCCCCGCCGTGCTGCCCTCCTGAGTGGGCGCTGGCGTCAGCCCGCGGTGTCTGCGGCCTGCGCGCGGGTCAGGGGAAACGGCTGGCGGGACAGGGTGGCCACGTCGGAGTCGGCGAGCGCGTCCCGCAGCTCGTCGGTGAACTCGCCGTCGACCAGGACGAACAGCATCCGACAGGGGACCGGTCCGCGGTTCTCCCACTGGTGGCTGGTGCCGCGCTGTACCACGGTGTCGCCTGGCCGCAGCACAGTCTCGCCCTCCTCGAGCACCAGCACGATCTCGCCCTCCAGCACCATGGCGAAGTCCACCGACTTGGTCCGGTGCATGCGGCGCGACCGAACCAGGCGGCATCACGTTGATCCGGAACACGGTGCCGTTCTCCGGCGGCGACACGATCAGCGGCGCGTCCGTCGGGTCCGGCTCAGTGGCGGCGATCGGCGCGGGCGTGGCCCCGGTCGCCCAGATCTCCAGGAACTGCGGACCGTCCGGCGTGCCATACACCGCCGGCAGCGGGCCGTCGGCGGTGAAGACCGACCGGCCGCCAGCGTCATGACCGGTCACGACCCGGCGGGGAACATCGGACATGCGCACTCCCGGCGTTGCGAGCGAAGCTTGGTCCGGTCCATCACAGCACGAGCCGCGCCGTACGGTCATCACCAGCAACGACAACACCTGGCCCCGCTCATTGGGGGCCGCGGACAGGACCCCCGGCTGGCTCGTCCCGGGTGTCCCGCCGAGGTAGCTCGCGACCACGTGCGCGGTGTCGCCGCGCAGGCCGGTCGCAAGGCCCGGCCAGGCCGACGGCCGCGTGATATTCGGCCGACGGCCGCGTGATAGGGAGTAGTAGCTACCGACAAAGTGCGAAGGGGCGTGGTGTCATGCGGGCGATCGTCGTGAACGAGCTGGGCGGTCCTCAGGTCATGCGCCTGACCGGGCAGCCGGACCCGGTGGCCGGCCGGGGACAGGTCCTCGTGCAGGTCGCGGCGGCCGGGGTCAACTTCCGCGACATCTACCTGCGCACCGGCGTCTACGCCCAGCCGGTGCCCTACGTGCCGGGCGCCGAGGGCGCGGGCACGGTCACCGCCGTGGGCGAGGGCGTCACCGGGATCGCCGTCGGCGACCAGGTCGCGTGGGCCGAGGGGGCCGGCGGCGTACGCCTCGCTGGCCGTCGTCGAGGCGGCCAAGGCGGTCCCGGTGCCCGCGGGCCTCGACCCCAAGCTGGCCGCGGCCGCCATGCTGCAGGGCATCACCGCGCACTACCTGTGCCGCAGCACGTTCCCGGTGACCGAGGGCACGGTCACCGTGGTGCACGCGGCGGCGGGCGGCGTCGGCCTGCTGCTGACCCAGATGATCAAGCGGCTGGGCGGCACGGTCATCGCCACCACGTCGACGGCCGCCAAGGCCGCCCTGGCCGAGCAGGCCGGCGCCGACGCGGTGACCACCTACGAGGAGTTCCCGACCGCGGTCAAGGAGGCCACCGGGGGCCGCGGCGCGGACGTGGTCTTCGACGGCGTGGGCCAGGCCACCTTCGACGCCAGCCTGTCGGTGCTTCGCCCGCGCGGCATGATGGTGCTGTTCGGCGCCTCCAGCGGGCCGGTGCCGCCGTTTGACCCGCAGCGGCTCAACAGCGGCGGCTCGCTGTTCCTGACCCGCCCCACCATGGGCCATTACCTCCTAGACCGCGACGAGCTGCTGTGGCGGGCCGGCGACCTGTTCGGCGCCATCGCCAGCGGCGACCTCAGCGTCCGCATCGGCGCCGAGTACCCCCTGGCCGACGCCGCCCGCGCCCACGAGGACCTGGCCGCCCGCCGCACCACCGGCAAGCTCCTCCTCATCCCGTAACCCCGCCGCCGCCCGCCCCGCGCCCCCGCACACCGGCTCGTTGGCGCCAGCGCCCCCGCTCCCATCGGGTCGATGGCGCCAAAGGCCACGTTAGAAGCAGCCAATGGCGCCAACGACCCGGCCTGACGCGTGATAACAGCAAGAAGCGCGGAGCCCCGATCGCGGGGCTGGTCCGACAGGACAGGTGCTGCTGCCGGGCGGCGCCCCGCCGGTGACGCGGCGGCGCCGTTTACACGCGCTAAACCGAATCGTGGCATTACGCTGTCGTTATTCCTCTTTAATGTGCTTCTCATGAGCTTGAGTCCGGGAAGCACCGAGGGCACCGTCGATTTCACCACCACCTTCGGCGGCCAGCCGGAGACCCACCAGACCTGGTACAAGGTCGTCGAGCCGGCCACGCCCGGGCCGCGCCGGCGCGGCGGCGCCGCTGCCGCTGGTCGTGCTGCACGGCGGGCCCGGCTGCACGCACGACTACCTGCTCTCGCTGGCGGACTTGGCCGCCGGCCGGGCGGCGGGTCATCTTCTACGACCAGATCGGCAACGGCAACTCCACCCACCTCCCGGAGCGCGGCGCCGACTTCTGGACCGTCGACCTGTTCGTGGCCGAGCTGCAGAACCTGGTGGACCAGCTCGGCCTGGCCGAGACCGGCTACCACGTGCTCGGCCAGTCCTGGGGCGGCTTCCTGGCCCAGGAGTTCGCGCTCACCCGGCCGGCCGGGCTGCGCGGTGTCGTGCTGGCCAACACCGCCTCGTCCTGGCAGGGCTTCCTGGACGAGTGCGACAAGCTGCGGGCCAAGCTGCCGCCCGAGGTGGACGCGGTGCTGCGCAAGCACGAGGCGGCGGGCACGTTCACCGACCCGGAGTACGTGGAGGCCTGCGAGGTCTTCTACCAGCGGCACGTCTGCCGCCTCGACCCGATGCCGCCCGACGTCGCCCGGACGTTCGCGCTGCTGGACGAGGACCCGACCGTCTACCACACGATGAACGGGCCGAGCGAGTTCCACTGCATCGGCTCGGCCATCGGCTGGAGCGTCACCGGCCGGCTCGGCGAGATCGCCAACCCGGTGCTGATCGTCTCCGGCCGCCACGACGAGGCCGGCCTGCCGCTGCAGGCCACGCTGCTGGACGGGCTGCCCAGCGCCGAGCTGACCGTGTTCGGCGACTCGTCCCACATGCCGCACTGGGAGGAGCGCGAGCGCTACATGGAGGTCGTCGGCGGCTGGCTGCGCCGGCAGAGACGTCGGCCGCGAAGCGGGAGGAAGCGGGCACCGCCTGAGGCCCTGGCGCGCTGACGTTAACCGACGCGCGTGTCGGTTAACTCGACTTGCCCGGGAGACCGGCGGGGATGCTCGCCACTAGTATCGGGTAATCCGTCGTCAAAGCCGCACGAGGAGTCGCCGTGACCCAGCTTGAGCGCATCAACGGCCCGGAGGACCTCAAGGACCTCAGCCAGGAGCAGGTGGGCCTGCTGGCGGCGGAGATCCGCGATGTTCTGGTGGAGACGGTCACCAGGACCAGCGGCCACCTGGGCCCGAACCTGGGCGTGGTGGAGCTGACCATCGCGCTGCACCGGGTCTTCGACTCGCCCAAGGACAAGGTGATCTTCGACACCGGCCACCAGTCCTACGTGCACAAGCTGCTGACCGGCCGGTACCCGCAGTTCCACACGCTGCGCCAGACCGGCGGCCTGTCCGGCTACCCGAGCCGGGAGGAGTCCGAGCACGACCTGGTGGAGAACAGCCACGCGTCGACCTCGCCTGTCGTACGCCGACGGCATGGCCAAGGCCTACCGGCTGCGCGGCGAGTACGACCGCACGGTCGTCGCGGTGATCGGCGACGGCGCGCTGACCGGCGGCATGGCCTGGGAGGCGCTGAACAACATCGCGGTCGCCCGCGACTCCAAGCTGGTCATCGTGGTCAACGACAACGGCCGCTCCTACCAGCCGACGATCGGCGGCCTGGCCTCGCACCTGAGCTCCATCCGGGTCAGCCAGCGCTACGAGCAGGTGCTCGACCTGATCAAGACCACGGTCACCAGCGCGCCGATCGTGGGCAGCCCGCTGTTCGGCGCGCTGCACGGGGCCAAGAAGGGCCTCAAGGACTTCCTCCAGCCCCAGGTGCTGTTCGAGGACCTGGGCATCAAGTACATCGGGCCGATCGACGGCCACGACGAGGCGATGACCGAGGCCGCGCTGCGCCAGGCGGCCGAGTACGGCGGCCCGGTCCTGGTGCACGTGATAACCCGCAAGGGCTTCGGCTACCCCCTCGCCGAGCAGAACGAGGAAGACCGCCTGCACCAGGTGCCCGGCACCGGCGGCAAGCCGGCCGGCCCGGCCGACGGCGTCACCCCCAAGCCGGCCAAGCGGTCGTGGAGCGACGTGTACGGCGACGAGATGGTCGCCATCGGCGCCCGCCGCCCCGACGTGGTGGCCATCACCGCCGCGATGCTGCACCCGGTCGGCCTGGCCCCGTTCAAGGCCGCCTACCCGGACCGGGTCTACGACGTCGGCATCGCCGAGCAGCACGCGGTGACGATGGCCGCCGGGCTGGCCATGGCCGGCCTGCACCCGGTGGTGTCGATCTACGCGACGTTCCTCAACCGGGCCTTCGACCAGTTGCTGATGGACGTGGCCCTGCACAGGCTGCCGGTCACCGTCACCCTGGACCGGGCCGGCGTCACCGGGCCGGACGGCGCCTCGCACAACGGCATGTGGGACGGCTCGATCCTGCAGGTCATCCCCGGCCTGAAGGTGGCCGCGCCGCGTGACGGCAGCCGTATCGCCGAGCTGCTCAACGAGGCGATTGAGGTCGGTGACGGGCCGACCGTCGTCCGCTGGCCCAAGGGCACCGTCGGCGCCGAGGCCGAGGCGGTCGGCCAGCTGGGCCGGATGGACGTGCTCGCGGTGCCCGCCGCCGGGCTCGGCCAGGACCTGCTGCTGCTCGGCGCCGGCCCGATGGCGGTGACCTGCGTCGAGGTCGCGCGGCGACTCGCCGACCACGGCATCGGGGTGACCGTGGTCGACCCCCGCTGGGTGAAGCCGGTCGACGAGGCCGTGGCCGGCGAGGCCAGGCGGCACCGGCTGGTCGCGGTGGTGGAGGACAACGGCCGGGCGGGCGGGTTCGGCGACGCGGTCGCCCGGCTGCTGCGCGACCACGACGTGGATGTCCCGGTCAAGACGTTCGGCCTGGCCCAGGAGTTCCTCGCGCACGGCTCGCGCGACGAGATCCTCGAGGCGGCCGGGCTGACCCCGCAGCACCTCGCGCGGCAGCTCACCGAGGCGGTCGCCCGCCGCACGCCCGCTGCTGCGGACGGGACGGAGCCCCAGCCGTCGACGCAGGAGCGCCTTCCCGAGTAACTTTACCGTTATGCCGTTGTCTTCCGGGGGCACGAGCCCCCGCACCTCCCGGTTGAAAGTCGCCGTCGTCGGGTCAGGGCCGGCGGGCCTTTACACCGCCGAGGCCCTGGTCAAGCAGGCCGCCCTGCTGCCGGTGCCGGTGCCGGTCCGCGTTGACGTGCTGGACCGGCTGCCCACGCCGTACGGCCTGGTCCGCTACGGCGTGGCCCCGGACCACAAGTCGATCAAGTCGGTCGCCAACTACCTGCGCCGCGTCCTTGAGTCTCCCGGCGTCACGTTCGTCGGCGGCGTGCACTTCGGCACCGACGTCACCAGGGAAGACCTGCTGTCCGCCTACGACGCCGTGGTGTACGCGACCGGCGCGATGCGCGACCGCCGGCTGGGCATCCCCGGCGAGGACCTGCCGGGCAGCCGCGCGGCGACCGACTTCGTCAACTGGTACTGCGGCCACCCCGACGTCGAGGCGGGCGCGTTCACCCTGGACGCCGAGTCGGTCGCGGTGATCGGCGTCGGCAACGTCGCCGTGGACGTGGCCCGCATCCTGGCCCGTGACCCGGCCGAGCTGGAGGAGACCGACATCCCCGAGCCGGTGATGGCCGCGCTGCGCTCATCCAAGGTCCGCGAGGTGCACGTCATCGGCCGCCGCGGCCCGGCCCAGGCCAAGTTCACCACCAAGGAGCTGCGCGAGCTGGGCGCCCTGCCCGGGGTGTCGGTGTCCGCCGACCCGGCCGAGCTGGCGCTCGACGGCGGCTTCGACGCGTCCGGCGAGTCGGCCGCGCTCGCCGCCGCCGACCGGCGGGTGCGCGGCAACCTGGTCGCCATGGCGGGCTGGAGCGATGGCGCCGACTCCGGCCGCCGGCTGCGGCTGCGTTTCTGGTTGCGTCCGGTAGAGATCCAGGGCATCCCCAGGAGGAACGGCGGCGGCGCTGCGGCTGGAGCGCACCCGGCTGTCGGCCGACGGCGTGTTCGAGGGGACGGGGGAGTACGAGACCATCGACGCCCAGCTGGTGCTGCGCAGCGTGGGCTACCAGTCGGTGCCGCTGCCCGGCGTGCCGTTCGACGCCGGCCGGTACACGGTGCCGAACGCCGACGGCCGCGTCCTGTCCGAGGCGGGCGAGCCGCTGCCCGGCGAGTACGTGGCGGGCTGGCTCAAGCGCGGTCCGACCGGCGTCATCGGCACCAATAAGGCCGACGCGGCCGAGACCGTGCAGGCCCTGCTGGCCGACCTGGCCGGCGGCCCGGACGTGGCCGAGGGCAAGCTGCCGCGCCCCGGCCTGCTGCGCCTGCCCGGCGGCGACGGGGACCTGCCCGAGCCGGAGGAGCCGGCCGGCGGGTCGGCGGGGCGCTCGCCGCTCGCCGCGGTGCTGGCCGAGCGCGGCGTCACCCCGGTGTCCTACGCCGACTGGCTGCGGGTGTCGGCCGCCGAGGAGGACCTGGCGGCGTCGCTCGGCCGCGGCGACCGGGTCAAGCTCCCGCACCGCGACGCGATCTGGTCGGCCGCCCGGCCACGGTGACGTTCTACGGAAACCCGTCCATTCGGCGGGCATCCGGAGAAAGTGCGGCGAGCCATTTTCTCCCGGCCTCCCCGGCACTGTGGGCCGCTGACGTAGGGGCGAGAGAAAAAGCTCGTCCGTTACGCTCCGTTTGGGATCTTGCCATTCATGTCACGTTCCGTAAGAATGTCACTACCCCTCGGCAAGATGGTGTTACGGAGCGGAGTCGTCAGGGCGGTTCCGCCCCGTGGTGGCCGACTGCTGGGGGCCACCGGACTCCGCGGCGAAGGGGACCTGATATGCACGGTGGCGCTACCGGCACGCAGCACCTGCTGCTGGCCGAGACCCTCGGGCTCGCCATGGCGCGGCGAGCCTCGGACATTCTGGAACGCCACCGGGCAGCGCTCGCCGGCGGCAGCGCCGCCGTGAGCGCGGCGCCCGACGACGGCCAGTTCTCCGTCGATGACGCCATCTTCACCGCCGTGCTCGACGCGGCCAACGAGTGCCTCGGCCGGTTCGACGCCCGGCCCGCCGATGACCGCTGGTGCGACGCGCTGGCCCAGATCATCCACCTCGGCCAGGTCGCGCGGCTGGAGTGAGCGCCGGCGCGCTACTCGGGGACGGCCATCTCGCCGAGCAGTGACCAGTCGTCCTGCGGGACCGTGACGTTGACGATCCGCGGCGTGCGGGCCAGGTGCGGCGGCAGGGTCCGCTGCGCCTCCTTGAAGTGCGCCGAGGTCACGTGGGCCACCCCGGCCGTCCTCGTCGCGGAACGCCTCGACCAGCACGTACTCCCGGGGGTCGTCCAGGCTGCGGGACCAGTCGAACCACAGGCAGCCCGGCCTCGTTCCTGGTCGCCTCGGTGAAGCCGGAGGCGATCTCCGGCCACCGGTCGGCGTCCTCGGGCCGGATCGTGAACTTCGCCGTGATGAAGATCATCAGTCCTCCATGAAACCGCGCGTGGCTGGCCTTGTCATCGTGTATGCCCGCGCCCGGCCCGCTTGTCTCAGCGTGGAACGGATCGCCGCCGCCTTTCCCGGCAGCAACTGCCTCCCCGGCCGGGGCGCCCGGAGGGCCGGGGCCGGGGAATCAGCGCGGGAAATCAGCGCAGCCCGGTGACCAGGGCATGCGACTGCGCTACCTGACGTAGTCGACCTGTGAAACTCACGGGCGGCGCGGCGACGCCCCCCGCCAGAGCATACGGTTCGCGCGCCCGGCGCGGGCCCGCTCGACGGGATCGGCCGCAATCTTCTCCGGCGGCCGCGATTGCCGTGCCGCCGGCCCCTAGGCAAACCGGGGCACACAGGTCAAGATGGGGATGTACGCGCTGAACGTAGCAAGGGGGGCGGCTATGCGGGCAGGCGCGCTGCTGGGTTTGCGGGCTACCGTGGCCGTGGCGTTCGTCGCCACCGCGGCCCTCGCGGTCACCCTCAGCCGGGGCGGGCCGACGGACGCGCGCTCACCTCGGCCAAGACGGGCGGCTCGCAGCAGGCGGCCGCGCTGCGGCCGGGCGCGGCCACCGGCCCGGGGACGCCGCGCTGCGCCCCCTCCCGGCTGCGCATCTCCCTCGGGCCGGGCGCCGCGGGTGCCCGCCGGGGTGTCCGGTACGCGCTCGACTTCACCAACGTCTCGGCCGCCCCCTGCACGCTGGCCGGCTACCCGCAGGTCGCGGCGTACCGGGGGGACGGCGCCCAGGTCGGCGACGCCGCCGCGCAGGACACCTCGGTCGTCGCCGTCCGCGTCCTGCTCGGCACCCGGGCAGACCGCGCACGCCGCCCTGGACGCCGCGCCGCTGGCCCGGTGCCGCCCGGTCCGCGCGACCGGGTGCGCGTGGTGGTGCCGCCGGGCCAGGTCGGGCGCCCGGTACGTCAGGCGCTCGCTGACCGCGTGCGCCGCCCGGGCCGCCCGGGGGCAGGCCTACCTGCGCGTCCACGCCATCCAGCCCGGCCCGGGCCCAGGCGTAGCCGCGGACGCCCCCGGCCGCGGCCTGTCCGGGCCGCCCGCGGACCCCGCTCGCGGGGCCGCCCGCGGCGCCGCGCGCAGGCGGTGAACCGGGTGCGAGCGCACCGCCGCGGGCACAGATACCGAGGGGGCGGCGCTTTTGACCAGGGCCCGCACGGGAAAATGGTGATCATGAGCGTCAGCGAGACCGGTATCGTGCCAGGCGACGCGTCAGCCTCAGGCGGTGGCAAGACCACCGTGGGCGACGTGTCCGACATCGAGGAGCTCACCGGCCTGCCGGCCGGCGACCCCGGGTCACCCGGCGACGGCCAGCCCCGCTCGGCGCTGCCTGCCGAGCGTTACCTGGACCGCGAGCAGAGCTGGGTGCTGTTCAACCAGCGGGTGCTCGAGCTGGCCGAGGACGAGCAGTCGCCGCTGCTGGAGCGGGTCAGGTTCCTGGCCATCTTCGCCTCCAACCTGGATGAGTTCTTCATGGTCCGGGTGGCTGGCCTGATGCGCCGGATGGCCGCCGGGCTGCCGGTCGTACATCCCGTCCGGCTACACGGCCGACGAGCTGCTGCAGAACACGCTGATCCAGTCCGGCGAGCTGGCCTGCAGGCACGCCGCCGCCTTCGCCGAGCTGATCAAGCCCGAGCTGGCCGGGCACGGCATCGAGATCCTGCGCTGGGGCGAGCTGACCCGCCGGCGAGCGGGCCGAGCATGGCCGAGCTGTTCAGGAACCAGATCTACCCCGTGCTCACGCCCGCTGGTGGTCGACCCGGCGCACCCGTTCCCGTTCATCTCCGGGCTGTCGCTCAACCTCGCGGTGACGCTCACCGACCCGGCCACCGGCCAGGCGATGTTCGCCCGGGTCAAGGTGCCGCCGTCGCTGCCGCGCTTCCTGCGGGTCAACCACCTGCGCTACGTCCCGATCGAGGACGTGATCGCGGCGCACCTGAACCAGCTGTTCGTCGGCATGGACATCGACGAGCACTACATGTTCCGCGTCACCAGGAACAGCGAGCTCGAGGTGGACGAGGACGTCACCGAGAACCTGCTCCAGGCGATGGAGCGCGAGCTGGTCAGGCGCCGGTTCGAGCCGGCCGTCCGGCTCGAGGTCGAGCAGGACATGTCCGACGACGTGCTCGGCCGGCTGGTCCGCGAGCTGTCCCTCGACGAGCACGCGGTCTACCGGCTGCCCGGGCCGCTCGACCTGGCCGGCCTGACGCCATCGCCGACCTGAACATCGCCGAGCTGCGCTTCCCGCAGTTCATCCCGAACGCCGAAGGCGGTGCCGACGGACGTCTCCATCTTCACCGCGCTCGACGAGCGGGACATCCTGGTGCACCACCCCTACGACTCGTTCACCACCACGGTGCAGCGCCTGGTCGAGGAGGCCGCCGCCGACCCCCGGGTGCTGGCGATCAAGCAGACGCTCTACCGCACCAGCGGCCAGAGCCCGATCGTGGACGCCCTCATCGACGCGGCCGAGGCGGGCAAGCAGGTCGTGGTGGTGGTCGAGATCAAGGCCCGGTTCGACGAGCGGGCCAACATCGCCTGGGCGCGCAAGCTGGAAGAGGCGGGCTGCCACGTCGTCTACGGCTTCGTCGGCATGAAGACGCACGCCAAGCTGATGCTCATCGTCCGCCAGCAGCCGGACGGCACGCTGCGCCGGTACTGCCACATCGGCACCGGCAACTACCACTCGACGACCGCCCGGCTGTACGAGGACTTCGGCCTGCTCACCGCGGACCGCCGGGTCGGCGAGGACGTCACCGACCTGTTCAACCACCTCACCGGCTACAGCAGGAAGAGCGGCTACCGCCGCCTGCTGGTGGCGCCGGAGGCGCTGCGGGCCGGCATCGTCGGGCGGATCGGCCAGGCAGGCGGCGCGGGCCCGGGCGGGCAAGCCCGCCAAGATCGTCTTCAAGTGCAACGCGCTCGTCGACGAGGTGGTGATCGACGCGCTGTACCGCGCCGTCGCAGGCCGGGGTGCCGGTCGACATCTGGGTCCGCGGCATGTGCGCGCTGCGGCCGGGCGTGCCCGGCCTGTCGGAGAACATCCGGGTGCGCAGCATCCTCGGCCGGTTCCTCGAGCACTCGCGGATCTACGCCTTCGGCACCGGCGAGCCCGACCCCGACCCGCAGCCGGGCGAGGACCCGGACGCCGGCAACGAGGTCTACCTGGGCAGCCCGGACATGATGCACCGCAACCTGGACCGTCGGGTGGAGGCGCTGGTCCGGGTGGGCGACCCGGCCCACTGCACTAGACTGCGTGAGCTGATCGACCTGGGCATGGACGACGGCACGTCGTCCTGGTGGCTCGACAGCGACGGCGACTGGACGAGGCACGCGCGCGACGACGCGGGCGCGCCGCTGCTCGACGTGCAGGAGAGCCTGATCATGGACAGGCCGAGGACGTCTCCCTGATGCCTAGCAACAAGCCGGGTTCCCGGCTGATCAAGGCGGCCGGCGGGGTCGCCTGGCGGCCGGGCCCGGACGGCGAGCCGGAGATCCTGCTCGTCCACCGCAAGAAGTACGACGACTGGTCGCTGCCCAAGGGCAAGGTCGAGCCGGGGGAGCACGCTGCCGGTCACGGCGGTCCGCGAGGTCATGGAGGAGGGCGGCGCGCGCCTGGCGCTCGGCCGCCGCCTCGCCTCGATCCGCTACAGCGTGGGCGGCCGCCCCAAGCGGGTCCACTACTGGGTGGCCCGCGTGCTGTCGGTTGACGACCGCGCGGTGCCCAACCACGAGGTGGACGAGGTCACCTGGCTGCCCGTCGACCGCGCGGTGGAGCGGGTCAGCTACCACCGCGACCACGGCGTGCTGGCCGAGTTCGCCGCCCGTCCGCAGGCGACGGTCCCGCTGATCCTGCTCCGCCACGCCAAGGCGCTGCCCAAGGACGGCTGGAAGCGGGCCGACCACGCCCGCCCGCTCGGACGACTCCGGCCGCTCGGAGGCGAAGTCCCTGGCCGACCTGCTCGCCTGCTTCGCCGCCCGGCCCCGGCTGATCAGCTCGACCGCGGCCCGCTGCGCTGCAGACCCTCCAGCCGCTGTCCGAGCTGACCGGCGAGCCGGTGCGGCAGGAGCCGTGCGCTCTACGTCCACCACACCCCGGCCGGACGGGGCCGAGCCGGCCGCCGAGCTGCGTCGCCCTGGTTCGCGCAGGCCATCGCCTCCGGCCAGCCCGTCATCCTGTGCGCGCACCGCGAGAACATCCCCGCCCTGCGCCAGGCGGCTGTGGCCGCCCTGGCCGACCCGCCCGCCCCGGAACCCGCGTCAGCGGCCGGAATCGCGCCCGTGACCGACCTGCCCGCGGACTGGGACGACCCGCTGCCCACGTCTGGCTTCTGGGTGCTCAACATCGCGCCTCTGCCCGCCGCGCCATCGCCAGCGGCGCCTGCATCCGGCGCGGTGCTGGCCGTGTCCGACGCGGGGCCGGCTGCCCTCGGCACGGCGGTGGCCGCCGTGGCAGCTTCGGCCTCGTCGCAACCGCGCGTGGCACCCCGGCCCTCTCGGTGGTGGCCGCGCCTCCGTGCCCGCACGTCCGCCCAGGCGCCCGCTACGCCCCCGGCATCCCCGGCGCCTCCCGCGTCCCTGGCCGCCGCTTCGGCTGGGGTCGCCGCTTCGGCTGGGGTCGCGCCGCTTGCCGTTGATGTCGCCGGTGACGGCGACCGTCCGGTCGGGATCCTGGTCTCCGCCGACCGCTACGAGCTGTCCGACTGATCGCGCCCCGCTGCAGGTGATCCGCCCGCCGCCACCGGGCCATGCGGCCCAGGCCGTGTCCCCGGCCTCCGGCGCGTCGCCCGGCAGCGCGGGCAGGCTCCCGTTACCCGGGCCGTGCTGGGCAGGATCGTCGGACGGGCCGGGCCGCGTCCCATTGACCTGCCCCGCCCCGGTGCTCCCGGCCGCCTCATCCGCCCCGTCGACCCGGCGGCCCCAGCCGACCCGGCAGCCCCGCGGACGTCACCGGCCCCGCTGCTTCGGCCGAGGCAGTCGCGGCGGCCTTCTTCAGGTGCCGCTTGCGCAGCCGGAGGCCGATCCAGGCCACGATCAGCACCACCGCCACGATCGCGGCGTACAGCGAGTACCGGGTGATGTCGGTGTAGATCGTCGCGATGTGCTGCGCCGGCGAAGTAGCCGATGCTCACCCAGGTGCCCGACCCACAGCGCGGCGCCGAGCGCGTTGAAGGCCACGAACTTGAGCCAGTGCATCTCGATGATGCCGGCGATGATCCCGTTGGCCTGCCGCAGCCCCTCGATGAACCGGGCGATCGTGATGATCTTGCCGCCGTGCCGGTTGAAGAAGCGCTCGGCCTTCTCCAGCCGCTCGCGCGGTCAGGAAGATGTACTTACCCCACCGGTCGACCACCTTGCGCCCGCCGAACCGGCCGATCGCGTACCCGATGTTGTCGCCGACCACGGCAGCGAGCGAACCCGACCACGCCGACCATGACGACGTTGAGCCGGCCCGAGCCGGCGTAGACGGCCCCGGCGATCAGCACGGTCTCGCCCGGCACCGGGATGCCGAAGTCCTCGACCAGCACCAGCAACAGGATCGCCCACACCCCGAAGTGGCTGAGCGGTCCGGCGAGGGAGTTGAGGAAGCCAGGCAGCGCCGGCTGCGGTCCGCTGCTCAGCGCGGCGGCGACGGCGTTAAGCACCGGTCGGTCATCCCCCGGTCGGTGGTCAGCCGCCGTTCACGCAGCGGCAGGTTGCCGTACAGCGTAGCCGAGCCGGCCACCCGGACCACCCGATAACAGCAAGCCAAGCCGGTCGCGGTCGAGCCACCGCTCATGGGCGACCGGCAGCGCCAGGCTCGGCGGCAGGAGGCTGCCGCGCCGGACGCTCGCCGCGGCGGCCGCGAAGGCCTCGGCCAGCGGCCCGGCGGTGAGCTCCGGCCTGCCAGGGCCGGGCACCGTAGCCGGCCAGCATCGCGCCGATCGCCGCCGCGGTCGCCGGGGACGGCGGCTCCCAGGCCAGCCGGCGCACCGCGTCCGGGGCGAGCAGGTTCTCGACCGGCAGCCGGTGCTCGGTGGCGAGCGCGCCGATCGCCTCCCGCGCGGCCGCCAGGCGCGCGGCCGCGGCCGGGTCGCGCTCGGCCCAGCGGTGCACCGGCGGCGGGCCGGGCGGCCGCGACGCCGCTGGCCACCTCGGGCAGCTCGGCGTCGTCCAGCTCCCTGGCCCGCAGCACGGCCGCGGTCCAGCGCTCGGTGTGCTTGCGCGCGTAGCGGGCGTGGAACCCGCTGATCCGCTCGAGCTGCGGACGGCCGGTCGGCGGCGGCTTGGCCGCCTCGGCCCGGGCGGCGTCGACGATGGCCTGGTCGTTCAGTATCCGGCGCGGCGACAGGTCGGCGTTCCGGGCGATCTCGTCCCGGGTCCTGCCACAGCTCGCGCACCACGGCCAGGGCCCGCCGGGTGCGGACCTTGTGGATGCCGGACGTGCGCCGCCACGGGTCGGCCCGGGGCACGGGCGGGGGAGCGGCCGCGATCGCGGCGAACTCCTGCCGGGCCCACTCCGTCTTTCCCCTGCTCGCTGAGCTGCTCGGCCAGCGCGTCGCGCAGCTCGGTCAGCACCTCGACGTCGAGCGCCGCGTACTGCAGCATCTCGGCGGGCAGCGGGCGCACCGACCAGTCCGCGGCCGAGTGCTCCTTGGCCAGCCGGAAGCCGAGCACCTCCTCGAGCATGGTGCCGAGGGCCACCCGCGGGTAGCCGAGCAGCCGTCCGGCCAGCTCGGTGTCGAACAGCTCCCTGCGGCCGGTAGCCGATCTCGGCCAGGCAGGGCAGGTCCTGGTTGGCCGCGTGCAGCACCGCCTCGACGTCGGCGCAGCGCGGTGCCGAGCCCGGTCAGGTCGGGGCAGGCGATCGGGTCGATGAGCACCGTGCCCGCCGCCGGCCCGGCGCAGCTGGACCAGGTAGGCCCGCTGCCCGTAGCGGTAGCCGGAGGCACGCTCGGCGTCCACCGCGAGCGGGCCGCTGCCCGGCGGCCAGCCGCGCGACCGCGTCGGCCAGGTCGTCCGCCGTCACGATCACCGGCGGCAGCCCGTCGGCCGGCTCGGTCAGGTCGATGATCTCCCGGTCCGGCGCCTCTCCCGCCGCCGTCGCGTCGCGGCTCCGGCTGATCCCGCCGTCGGTCTGGTCGGCTGCCGCCGTCGCGCTGCTCCACCGGGACCTCGTCCTCGTGCGGTCTCGTCCATGCCTGTCACCGGCCCGCCTCCCGCCTGCGCCGTCGCGGCGCCCGACCCGAGCGCCCGGGTTCCCGGCGGCTGGGCGGGCAGGCCCGCCGCGGCGGCGAGCACGTCGCACAGGCGCGAGGACGGCCCCGCTGACCTCGTCGTCGATTTCGTCGTCGTCCGGGCACCAGGACGCGCGCAGCTCGAACGCGGTCGACAGCGGCTCCTCCTGCTTGGCCGCCGTATCCCTCGGTGATCTCCCTGGTCACCGTCCCGCTCGGGGCGCTGGTAGCCGGGAGCGTGCAGGTCGAGCGCGTCGGTCAGCCAGGACCAGCCCACCTCACCGAGCAGCGGGTCGGCCGCCATCTCCTCTTCCACGTCCGCCTGCACCTGGGCCACCACGCGGAACGTCCCGGTCCATCCGTCCTGGCCGGCCGGGTCGTGCAGCACCAGCAGCCGGGCGGTGCCGGCCTCGGTCCCGTCCCGGTAGGCCGTCGCGGCGAGCGCGACCGCGTGCGGCGCGAGCCGCTTCGGCGCGGGCCAGTCCTCGAAGCTCGAGGTCGTCCCGGACCTCGGCCACCGCGTCGCGGCCCGCCGTCAGCGCGGCCAGCGCGGCGGCGAAAGCGGGCGCCGGGGCCCGTGTCCGCCGCGGGCCGCTGGGCCGCCGGGGCCACGCCCGCGTCGCCACCTGCCCGCGAGCGCACGGGCGTGTCCGCCACCTTCATGGCCTGAGCGTACGTCGTGCCTGGCCGGACCCGAAGCACGGGCGGCAGGAAACCGTGTCGAAGCCAGGAAAGCCAGTGAAGAGGAGCCCGGCGAGTCGCGGGTGCCCGGCGTGACGGCCAGCGGTCCGGCGGCGCGGTTACGCGGCACGGAAGGAGTGTCTGGCCGCGACGGCGGTTCCCTCGAGGCGGCGTCCGCCGCGAACAGTACCCATGGTCACAGTGCCCATGAATACCCCGGCACCGCAGCCGGAACACACCCACTCGGGGCAGTCGCCGTCGGGTCCGGGTCGGGGCACCGCTCGTCCGCGTGCCCGGCCGGGGTGAACCTGCTCGAAGGGCTCGTCGCCACCACATCCGGGACAGTTTCCCAGCGGCTGCGTCATCGCGTGCCCCCTACCAATCGCGTGCGTGCATCATTATCGCGTGATACTTCGCTTACTGCGTGGTACATGACCGAACTCATCCCGATCTTGGCATGTTCGCGCGTGATTTCGGGGGATCTCGTCCGGCGTGTCGCCGCGGCGGCGCGGTCGCCCCTGGCCGTAGCGGACGGCGCTCGTTCGCCCGGGCATGGCCGGGTGTTCGATAGACTCGGCCGCGTGACCCAGCCGATCCAGCGACCCGCCGAGCCAGCCGCGGGCTCGCGCTCTTCCTCCGCGCCTGCCGGCGCGAGTCGGTGCCGTACACGCCGGTGTGGTTCATGCGGCAGGCCGGGCGGTCGCTGCCCGAGTACCACCGGGTCCGCGCAGGGCATCCCCATGCTGGAGTCGTGCACCCGGCCCGACCTGGTCACCGAGATCACCCTGCAGCCGCTGCGCCGGTACGACGTGGACGCGGCCATCTTGTTCAGCGACATCGTGGTGCCGCTGCGCGCGGTCGGCGTGGACGTGGACATCAAGCCGGGCGTCGGCCCGGTGCTCGAGCCAGCCCGATCCGCGACCGCGGACGACGTCGAGCGGCTGCGCCCGCTCGAGCCGTCGGACGTGCCGTACATCACCGAGGCGGTGAAGTCGCTGGTCGGTGAGCTCGGCGGCAAGCCGCTGATCGGCTTCGCCGGCGGCCCGTTCACGCTCGCCTCCTACCTGATCGAGGGCGGCCCGTCGCAAGAACCACGACCGGACCAAGGCCCTGATGTACGGCGACCCGGAGCTGTGGCACGCGCTGATGGGCAGGCTGGCGGACATCGCCATCGGGTTCCTCCAGGTCCAGGTCGAGGCCGGGGCCTCGGCCGTGCAGCTGTTCGACTCCTGGGTCGGCGCGGTGAGCCCGGCAGGACTACCGGCACTGCGATCCTGCCCCACACCAGCCGGATCTTCGCCGCGCTCGCCGGGTCCGGCGTGCCGCGGATTCACTTCGGCGTCGGCACCGGCGAGCTGCTCGGCCTGCTCGGCGAGGCAGGCGCCGACGTGGTCGGCGTGGACTGGCGGGTCCCGCTGGACGAGGCCGCCCGCCGCGTCGGCGGCCGGCAAGGCCGTCGCAGGGCAACCTGGACCCGTCGGTGCTGCTGGCCGGCTGGGACGTGGTCGAGCCCCGCGCCCGCGCGATCCTGGCCCGGGCCCGCGACCCTCGGCGGCCACGTCTTCAACCTGGGCCACGGCGTCCTGCCGGAGACCGACCCGGACATCCTGGCCCGGCTCACCGACCTGGTCCACGAGGTCTCCGGCGCCGCCGCCTGAGCCGGCACTCAAGTCGCGGCTCGGTATGAACAACGGGGGCGGTTTTGCCGGCCGCCTCGCGCTGACCGACGGCGACCAGGCCAGCCCCGGCCGGCGTGTCCCGGGCTGCCAGGTTCCGCCGGGCCAGGCTGCCGCTGAGCGCGGTGCCGCCGCTGGTGCTGGGTGATTGCCCCGCCGCTTAGATAGGCGTGAGCGGACACTGTTCACCCGGGGTTCGTCGGGCGCCGCCGGGTTGACGGAGCGCATCTAAATGGGACAATAACCGGCGTGACATGGATCGATCTAGACGGCGCCGTCAACGTGCGGGACCTGGGCGGGCTGCCGACCAAGGACGGCGGCACCACCGTGCCCGGCCGGCTGCTGCGCTCGGAGAACCTGCAGGAACTCTCGGAGCGCGACATCGCCCGGCTGGTCGACGAGATCGGCGTGACCACGGTCGTGGACCTGCGCTCCACCAACGAGGTGACGATCGAGGGCCCCGCGCCGCTCGACGCTGTGCCCGGCGTGCGGCACGCGCACCACCCGGTGCTGCGCCGAGTTCCTCGACGTGACCGACACGGTCAAGGCGGCGCTGCTGACCGAGGCGATCGAGGCGGACCGGGCCCGCTACCCGGACGACCCCATGTGCGGGCACTACCTCGGCTACCTGGAGAACCGCCCGGACCAGGTCACCGGGGCGCTGCGGTCGATCGCGACCGCGCCCGGCGCCGCCATCGTGCACTGCGCCGCGGGCAAGGACCGGACCGGCGTGATCATCGCCCTCGCGCTCACCGTGGCCGGGGTGGACGCGGAGACCGTGGTGGCCGACTACATGGCGACCAACGAGCGCATCGAGGCCATCGTGGCCCGGCTGGCCCGCTCCAAGATGTACTCCAACGGCGTGACCAGCAGGCCGGTCCAGGCGCACGCGCCCCGCGCGGAGACGATGAAGGCGCTGCTGGAGCAGATCGACGTCCCGGTACGGCGGCGCGACGGCCTGGCTGACCGCCAACGGGTTCGGCGCCGGACGAGGTCGCGCCAGTTGCGCGCCAAGCTCAGGCAGGCGTGACCGCCGGTGGTGCGCGCCTGCCTCATCGACGTCTACGACACCATCGCTGACCATCCCGTTCGTGCCCAAGATGACGGCGCTCGATCGGCCGCTCGGCATCCCGGCCGATGACTGGCTGGCCGAGTGGGAGAAGATGCGCGAGGACCGCGACCGGGGCCGGATGACGGTGCGGGCCTCGTTCGCGCGGACGCTGGGCACGCTCGGCATCGAGCCCGAGCCGGACCTGCTCGCCGAGCTGTCGCGGCGGGACGCGGAGCTCGCCCGCTCCTCCGTACAGGTCTGCGACGACACGGTGCCGTTCCTCACCTGGCTGCGGTCGAATGGTGTGCTGACCGCCCTGGTGTCCAACTGCTCGGACACGACCCGGCCGCTGCTCGACGAGCTCGGCCTCCTGCCGCTGGTGGACGCGACCGTGCTCTCGTGCGAGGTCGGCTCGGTCAAGCCGTACCGGGAGATCTACGTCACTGCGCTGGAAGAACTCGGCGTGGCGGCGGTCGACGCCGTGTTCATCGATGACCAGCCGACGTACTGCGTCGGCGCCGAGGCGGCCGGCGTGCGTCCGATCCAGATTGCCCGCCATGAGGGAATCGGATACGTCTCCCGGTGGAATTTCCCCGTGGTTCACACGCTGGTTGATGTTCAGCCTCTACTGTGAGCCACGGAAGTTGTCGTAGTACGTTACGCATTGCGGTACTTCGTGGGCACATGTGAGTGATGGGGGAAAGGCTAGACCTGATGGCGCCCGATGTCACGCCGACCTTCAGC
Organism: uncultured Actinomycetota bacterium; assembly: GCA_963748785.1. Taxonomy (GTDB): domain Bacteria; phylum Actinomycetota; class Actinomycetes; order Streptosporangiales; family Streptosporangiaceae; genus Trebonia. Next base: position 119,573 of record CAVVKP010000025.1, read on the forward strand.
CCGGTGCCCGGGCCGGCCGGCGAGCGCCCGGCCACCGCCCGGCGCAGCGCCCTCGTCCTCAACGCGGCCGCGTACGCGGACACGCAGCTGGCGTGGCTGCGCCCCCCGGTCAGCGGCGCCGCCGACCTGGCCGCCGCGCTGTCCGACCCGCAGGTCGGCGGCTTCAGCGTCGACTCGCTGTCCAATGCCACCGAAACCGAGTCCCGCCTGGCCATCGCCCGGTTCCTCACCGGCAGGTCGCAGGAGGAGACCGTGGTGCTCTACCTGTCCTGCCACGCCATCAGGGACCGGGTGCGACTGTACTTCGCGGCCACGGACACCTGGCTGCGCTACCCGCAGCGCAGCGCGGTCCCGGCCGCGGCGGTCATGGACGAGCTCGACCGGTGCGGCGCGGGTAACCGGCTGCTGATACTCGACTGCTGCTTCATCGGCGGCTTCGCCGAGGACAAGAGCGAGCTCGACCTGGCGGCGGAGCTCGGCCTCGAAGGGCGCGGCATCGCGGTGCTGTCCGGGTCCAGGGCGCGGGAGTACTCCTACGAGGGCCGCCCGATCGGGCCGGAGCTGCCCCGCTCGGTCTTCACCGAGGGGCTGGCCGTCGGGCTGGCCACCGGGGCGGCCGACGTGGACGGGGACGCGAACGTCACCGTGGCCGAGGCCTACAACTTCGCCTACCGGCACGTCAGCCAGAACGCGCCGCGCCAGGCGCCGCTCTACCACCTGGAAGACAGCCAGGGCGAGATCCTGCTCAGCCGCGTGCCGGGCCGGCCCGTCCGGTCCGGCCCGGGCCGCGGGCCCGGCTGAGCCTGCCCGGGCGCGCGGTGACCGCCGCCAACGCGCCGCTTGTCGTGAACGAGCCGTCGGCGCCGGGCCGTCCGGCGGCCGCCGCGCCCGGGGGCCCGCGCCTGGTGCCCGACTTCGGGCCGCACCGCGCGGGCGGCGCCCACGAGTCCGGCATGGTCCGCCTGCCCGGCACCCCGGCGGCCGCCGCGGCGGCCGCGGCCCGGGCGCCGCACGGCGCCCACGAGGCCATCGTGGTCGAGCAGGACAGGGACAACGCCTACTGCGTGGCGTTCAGCCCCGACAGCCGCCTGATGGCCTCGGGCGGCTGGGGCCGCCCGGTCCGTATCCGTGACGCCAGCAACGGCGCCCTGGTCCGCGAGCTGCGCGCGGTCGGGCCCTCCGTCTACGACCTGGCGTTCAGCCCGGACGGCCGGCTGCTGGCGACGGGCGGCCGCGACGGCACCGTCGCGCTCAGCGAGGTGGCCAACGGCAAGAAGGTGCGGGCCCGCAAGTCGGGCGGCGCGGCGGTCCGCGCGCTGGCGTTCAGCCCCGACGGCACGCTGCTCGTCTCCGCCCATGAGGACGGCATCGCCCGGCTGTGGGACGTGCCCGTCGCTCGCCCACCCCCACGAGCTGCGTACCGGTGGTGAGACCATCTTCGGCGCGGTATTCAGCCCCGACGGCGCGGTCGTCGCCGTGGCCTGCGCCGACGGGGCGATCCGCGTCTGGGGCACCGACGACGGCGGCGGGCCGAGCGTGATCCGCGCGCACACCGGCTGGGCGACCGGGGTGGCCTTCACCCCCGATGGCAGGCACCTGGTCTCCTCCGGCGCCGACGGCCTGGTCCTGCTGCAGGACGTGGTGAGCCGCGAGCGCTCGGTGACCCTGCGGGCCGGCGACGGCATCGTCAACGCCATCGCCCTCAGCCCGGACGGCTCGGTGCTCGCGGGCGCCTACGAGACCGGCGTGGTGGCCGTCTGGGAGGTGTCCAGCGGGCTGCACGAGACCCTGCCCGGCCATGCCGGGCACACCAACGACGTGGCGTTCAGCCCGGACGGCCGCCTGCTCGCCTCGGCGGGCAAGGACGGCTCCGTGCGCCTGTGGCGTTAGGCCCTCGTTGCCAGAGCCCGCGCCCCGCCGGCGCTGACCGTCCGCGCCATGGAAACCCCGGGAGCGCCTCCGCCGTGCGCGCGGGAGCGCCCCCGCCGACCGGGGCCGTTGCCGTTACCGGGGCCGGGGGCGGGCGCGGGGTTGCGCGCGGGCGCGGGCCGCCGCGTTCGGCGGCTGTGGCAGGCTTGAGGCATGTCGACTCCGATCGCCCCCCACGTCGTCATCGTCGGCGGAGGGATCGCCGGGCTCGCCGCCGCCTTCTACCTCAGGGACGAGCCGGTCAGGGTCACCGTCCTCGAAGGGTCGCCGCGGCTGGGCGGGAAGCTGTCCGCCTCCGATGTCGGCGGGGTGGCGATGGATTCCGGTGCCGAGGCGATGCTCGCCCGGCGGCCCGAGGGCATCGAGCTGGTCCGCGCGGCCGGCCTGGGCGACGCTCTGGTCCCGGTGGGTGTCACCTCGTCGGCCATCTACACCAGGGGCGCGCTGCGCGCGCTGCCCCGCAGGCAGTTCATGGGCGTGCCCGCCGACCCGGACGAGCTGGCCGCCAGCGGCGTCATCTCGCCCGCGGGCGTCGCCCGCGCCAGGGAAGAGTCGCACCGCCCGGCGGAGGCGGACGACGTCTCGGTGGCCGGGTACATCGGCTCGCGGCTCGGCGCCGAAGTGGTGGACCGGCTCGTCGACCCGCTGCTCGGCGGCGTCTACGCCGGGCGCTCCGCGGACCTCTCGTTCGCCGCCACCCTCGCCCCGCTGGCCGCCGCCGCGCGGCGCCACCCCACGCTGACCGAGGCCGTGCGGTCGCTGCTTCCGCCACCCGCCGCCCCCGCGGCCGCGATAATGTCGGCCGACCACGCCGGCGCCCCGGCGGGCGGCCCAGGCGACCAGGCGAACCGCACGGGCGGGCCGGCGGCCAGCGCCGGGACAGGGCAGCCGGCCCCGGTCTTCGTCACGCTCACCAGCGGGCTCGGCGCGCTTCCCGAGGCGCTGGCCAAGGCCTCGGGCGCCGACGTCCGTACCAGCGCCATGGCCCGCGACCTGCGCCGCAACGAGTCCGGCTGGCGGCTCACGGTCGGGTCGGCGGCCGACCCCGAGTACCTGGACGCCGACGCGGTGATCGTCGCCGTTCCCGCCGCCCCGGCGGCCCGGCTGCTGGCCGGCACCGCGAGCGCAGCCGCCGCCCAGCTGGCCGAGATACCGTACGCGTCGATGGCCATCGTCACGCTGGCCTTCCGCGCCGCCGACTTCACCGGGCCGCAGGGCGGCGTGCCGGGGCGCAGCGGCTACCTCGTCCCCGCCGTGGACGGCCGGGTGGTGAAGGCAGCGACGTTCTCCACCGTCAAGTGGCCGCACCTGGCCGCCCAGGCCCCGGTACACGTGGTCCGCTGCTCCATCGGCCGCAGCGGCGAGGTCGCCATCCTGCAACGCGACGACCAGGACCTGGCCGCGCTAGCCGCCGCCGAGCTTTCCGACGCCATCGGCGTGACCGCCGCGCCCGTCGCCCACCGTGTCACCCGCTGGGGCGGCGGCCTGCCCCAGTACAACGTGGGCCACCTGGACCGCGTCAGCCGCATCCGCGCCGCGGTCGCCGAGCAGCCCGGCCTCGCCGTCGCGGGCGCCGCCTACGACGGCGTCGGCATCCCCGCCTGCATCGCCACCGCCAAGACCGCCGCCACCCAGGTCACCGCCTACCTAGCGACCCGCCCCCAGCCCCACCAGTAACCCGCCCCGCCCACCCAGCCCACCCCGCGCCCCCGGTACCCCGCCCGCCCCGTGTCCCCCGGGCATCCATCTCGCCCGCGTCCCCGGGCATCCCGTCCCCGGGCATCCCGTCCCCGGGCCCCTCGCAAGCCGCCCACCCCGGCAAGCCGCCGAAGCGCCAACGGCCCCGGTCCTGCCGGGTCGAAAGCGCCAACGGTCCCGTTCCTGCCGGGTGGTAGGCGCCAACGGCCCCGTTCCTGCCGGGTCGAAAGCGCCAACGGCCCCGTTCCTGCCGGGTGGTTGGCGCCAACGGCGTCGATAGAAGCAGGCGATGGCGCTTTTCACCCGCTCTCGGGCCAGTAGCCCGCTCGCGCCCGACCGCAGTCCGTACCTTTTACGTCACTTCGCGTCGCCCGGTGCCACGTACCGTCAGGTTCGGTGTAGACAATTCGGTCAAAGAACGCGCCAAATGGCGCTATTCGAAAGGGAGTCGTCGCCCCGCCCCCGGCTAACCCACCCCCGGACTAGCCGGATAACAGCAAGAAGCGCTCCGCGCTGGACGCGCACTGGGCGGCGCCCGCGCGTCGCGAACCCGGACCGGTGTGTCCGCCGAGACGGTCGTCGGCAGCGGGGGCGGCGGGGCGGGCGGAGCAACGCGTCGTCCTGCCTCACTAGGATCTGGAGTTATGAGTGACTCGGCAGCGGACAAGGACGAGGCGCAGCGGCCACGGGCGCGCGACCTCAACGAGCTCATCAGGTACACCATGTGGTCGGTGTTCACGGTGACCGACCGGGACTTCGCCCGCGCGGAGGCCGCGGCGGAGCTTGACGGGCTCATCGACCAGGCCAAGGGCAAGGGGGTCATCACCCGGGGCTGCTATGACCTGCAGGGGATGCGGGCCGACGCCGACTTCATGCTCTGGTGGGTCGCGCCAACCGCGGATGAGCTGCAGGAGATGTACGTGAACTTCCGGCGGACCAAGCTCGGGAACGCCTCAGAGCCGGTCTGGTCGGCCATGGCGCTGCACCGTCCGGCCGAGTTCAACAAGGGCCACATCCCGGCGTTCCTGGCCGAGGAGGAGCCGAAGGACTACGTCTGCGTGTACCCGTTCGTCCGCTCCTACGAGTGGTACCTGCTGGACCCGGCCGAGCGGAGGAAAATGCTGGCCGAGCACGGCATGATGGCCCGCGAGTACCCCGACGTGCGGGCGAACACGGTCAGCAGCTTCGCCCTGAACGACTACGAGTGGCTGCTCGCGTTCGAGGCCGACGAGCTGTACCGGATCGTGGACCTGATGCGCCACCTGCGCGGCGCGGAGGCCAGGCGGCACACCCGGATCGAGATCCCGTTCTACACCGGCCGCCGCAAGCCGGCCGCTGACCTGGTCGCCGACCTGGCCTGACCGCAGGCGCGGACCGGCCAGCCCCGGGCCTGGCCAGCCCCGGAGTCCGGCCCGCCCCTGTCCAGGCCCTGGCCACGCTGGCCATGCTGGCCACGCTGGCCACCCGGGTCAGCCGGCGGCCCGTTCCCGCCGCCGGCGCCGCACCCACCAGGCGAGGCCGCCGATGACGGCGACGGCGGCGACGAACGGCGCGACCGCGCCCAGCGCGGTCAGCAGCCAGCCGATGGTCACCACGAACGCCCGCCAGCCGCTCGACGCCCCGCTGGCCAGGCCGGGCGGGGCGATGCCGCCTTGGCGGCCAGCCTGGCGGCCTTCGGGCCGAGCAGCGACAGCGTCACCGTGGCGTACGCGGTCTCGCGGCTGAGCGCCCGCTGCTGTGCGAGCATCGACTCCAGGTCGGATTCCTGCGGGTCAATCTGGTTCTGCACCGACAGTAGCTCGGCGACGCTCCCGGCCCGCTTGAGCAGCGCCCGGAGCTGGGCGATGGCCGCCTGGTCCGAGGCCACCCGGCTGCTGGTGTCGGCGACCTGCTGGGTCACGTCCTGGGTCTGCTGTGACAGCGACAGCCGGGTGCCGAGCCCGCTGCCGGACAGGGCGGCCAGGGTCGGCTGATAGGCGGCCGACCGGGATCTTCAGCGTCACGGTGGCGTTGGCCTGGCCGGTGGCCGTCGGCCGCGCGACGTGGCCTTCTCCGCGGCGACGTAGCCGCCCGCGGCGGTGACGATCGACGTGGCCCGGGACACGGCGGCGGCGACGTTGGCCGCGCGCACGGTGAGCTGCGCGGTGTAGATCAGCTGCTGGCCGCCGGGTGCGAGCCTGGCCGTAGCAGCCGCGGCCGAGCCGCCGCCGCCCGCGGCTGAGCTGCTACTGCCCGCGGCGGACGACGCGCCGGCGGCGGGCGCGGCGTGGCCGCCGTGGCGGACCCCGCCTCGGCGCCGCCCGCGGCAGAGCTCGAACTTGTCCCGGAGCAGCCGGCCGCCGTGACGGCCAGGATGAGGAGGGAGGCTCCGGCCGCCGCCAGCGGCAGCCGGGGGCGCTTGGCCTTGGAACGCTTGATACGCATGCCGGTTGGACGGTGCCGCCTGACGAGCCGGTTGCGCGGCCAGGTCACGATTTGGCGGCGCTCTCGCGGCCGCCCGTCGCACCGGAACCGGCGCCGGCGACCGCCGGCGTGCCGCAAACTGGAAGCGTGCCTGATGACCTTCGCGTGAACAGCTGGCTGGTGATCCCGGCCGGCGAGCTGCGCGAGCGGTTTTCCCGTTCCTCCGGCCCCGGCGGCCAGTCGGTTAACACCACCGACAGCCGGGTGGAGCTGTCCTTCGACATCGGCCGGTCACCGTCGCTGCCCGCGCGGGAGAAGAACCGCGCCCTGGGGCGGCTGGCTCGCCGGCTGGCCAGCGGCGTGCTCACCGTGGCCTCGGAGACCGAGCGCAGCCAGCTGATGAACCGGGAGGCGGCCCGGCTCCGGTTGGCCGCCCTGCTGCGCGAGGCGATCGCGCCGCCACCGCCGCCGCGCGTGCCGACCAAGCCGTCCCGGGGCGCCAAAGAACGGCCGTCTGGCCGAGAAACGCCGCCGCGGCCAGACCAAGCGGCTGCGCCGCGCCGATACAGGCGAGTAAAGACGCCGCCAGCGCTAGGCGCCGGCGGCGTCGCTACCGTCCCGTTAAATCAGCTCGGTCAGGTCAGTCCTGGACGGGCTCCAGGGTCAGCGAGACCGAGTTGATGCACCAGCGCTCGTCGGTGGGCGTCCCGTAGCCCTCACCGGTGAACACGTGCCCGAGGTGCGAGTCGCACCGCGCGCACCGGGCCTCGACCCGGACCATGCCGTGCGAGCGGTCCTCGATCAGCGTGACCGCGTCGTCGGCGGTCGGCTGGTAGAACGACGGCCATCCGCAGTGCGACTCGAACTTCGTCTCCGACCTGAACAGTTCGGCGCCGCAGGCCCGGCAGTGGTACACGCCTACGGTTTTCGCGTCTGTGTACTCTCCGGTGAACGCTCGCTCGGTGCCCGCCTGCCGCAGCACCGCGTACTCGTCCGGCGAGAGCAGCTCGCGCCACTCCGCCTCCGTCCGCTCCACCTTCTCCATGCCATCGAGGGTAATAGATCCGCTTTGGTAGTCGGCGGCCCCGGCGGCTACAGGCGGACGTCGGGTGCCAGGGCCTCCATGACCTCCGATGCGCGCAGCACCGCCTTGCCCTCGTCCGCAGCCGGGTCACCGACTGCCGGGTCGAAGTTCAGGTCGTAGAACACCTCGGTCACCCCGCAGCTTTCCAGCCACCGGACGTCCTCGCGGATCTGCTCGTAGGACCCGGACAGCAGCACCCGCTTGCCGGTCTCCTTGTCCACCTTCGGCTGGCCGGGCCGCACCACGGCCCGGCAGACGATCCGCGCCGGCCCGCGCCCGGCGGCCCGGGCCGCGCTCTGCACCACCATGGCCGACTCGGCGATGACCGACAGGTCGGCGCTCGACGCGGTGACCCACCCGTCGCCGATCCGCCCGGCCCGCTCCATCGCCGCCCGGGACATGCCGCCGATCAGCACCGGCGGCCCCGGCCGCTGCACCGGCGGCGGATCCTGCTGCCCGGCCGGGATGGTGAAGTAGCCGCCCTGGTAGCCGCCCGCGCCGCCCCACACCGCACGCAGCGCGGCCACGTACTCGTCGGCCCGCGCACCCCGGTTGGTCATCGTCGCGCCTGACCCGGTGAACTCCTCGGCCAGCCAGCCGGACCCGATGCCCAGGTCGAGCCGTCCGCCGGACAGCACGTCCACCGTCGCCGCCTGCTTGGCCAGCAGCAGCGGCGAGGCGAACGGGTGGTTGACGACCGCGACACCCAGCCTGATCGTCGAGGTGGCGCAGGCGAGAAAGCCGAGTGACACCATCGGGTCGAGAACGGAGCGGTAGGCGGGCGCCAGCTTCGCGCCGGCCGGGGCGAGCAGCCGCTGGAACGTCCACAGCGACCGGTACCCGAGCCGCTCCGCCCGCCGGGCCAGCTCCGCCAGGTTGCGCGGCGTCGCCCACGAGCCCGCGACCGGCGCGCCGAATCCGATGTCCACGGCCCCACCTTACTGCGGCCGGCCGGACTCCCCGGGCGCGGCGGGCGTGTTAACCGCGGCAACTGGCTCACCGTGGACATCCCCTTCACGGCGTGGGCGCCGGTGGCACGGCCCGGTCGCGGAGCGCCGATGCCGAGCCGGCCCGGTGACTACGGCCGGACCGTGGGAGACTGCCACGGTGAGTGACTTGTACCTGCCAGGGGTGGCGTTTCCCTTCGAGCCGTCGGGCTCACCCGCCTGCCCGGCCAGCGAGGCCGACGGGTCGCTGACGCTGACCGCGGGCGCCCGGTCTGACCTGTTCATCGACCCGGCGGGCGACGAGGGCGCACGGCCGGACGCGGGCCGGTGGACTGGCCTGCCCGGCGAAGCGGACTTCACCCTGGCGGCCCGGGTGACTGTCGGCTTCGGCACCACCTTCGACGCCGGCGCCCTGCTGGTCTACCTCAGCGAGCGGCGCTGGGCCAAGCTGTGTCACGAGCTTTCACCGCGGGGCAAGCCGACCGCGGTCACCGTGGTCACCCACGGCACCTCGGACGACAGCAACTCGTTCGAGACGGTGAACAGCTCGCTGTGGCTGCGGGTCAGCCGGTCTCGGCGCGCGTGGGCGTTTCACGCCTCGACCGACGGCGCCTACTGGCAGCTGCTGCGCTACTTCACCCTCGGCGAGGCGTCCGGCGCCCGCGTCGGCTTCCTCGCCCAGTCACCGCGCGGCGAGGGCTGCTCCGCGGTCTTCGACTCGATCACGTTCTCCGCAGGCGCGCCGCAGGACCTGCGCGACGGCAGCTAGCCGTCGGCCTGCCCCCGTCGGCTAGGCCGTAGGCTGCCCGGCCAGCACGGCCGCGGCCAGCTCGGCGGCGCAGCCCCACGACAGAGTCACGCCCGCGCCGCCGTGCCCGTAGTTGTGCCACAGCACCCGTCCGCCCGGCAGCGGCTCGGACTCCAGGCGGACCGCGGGCCGCCATGGCCGCAGGCCGACCCTCTCGGCGATCACCCGGGCACCACGCAGCGCGGGAACGGCGGCAGCGCAGTCGCGCAGGATCCGCGCCCGGACCTCCGGCCGCGGCGCCCAGTCTGACGCGCCCTCGTGCGCGGTACCGCCGAGCACGACCGTGTCCCCGTGCGGGAACAGGTACACGTATTCCTCGCCGCGCGTCCCGTGGTCCAGGTAGAACTCGGTGATCCCCGGGTTCTCGACCACCACGACCTGCCCGCGCACCGGCACCAGCTCCGGGTCGGGCACCAGCGACCGCGCGCCGATCCCGGTGCAGTTCACCACCACCGGCGCGGCGACCGACTCCAGCGCGGTAACAGCCTGCGCCGTGACGGTACCGCCGAGGCCCTCGTACCGGCGCAGCAGGTACTCCAGGTACGTCGGCATGCTGACCGCGGGCGCCGTGTACCGCCACCCGGTGACATACCCGGCCGGCAGCTCGTCCGGGCCAAGGAGGCGCAGGTCAGATAGGAGGCCGGTCCACGGCGGCGGCTCGTCCGGCGCCAGGCAGACCTCGCGCCCGGTTAGCTGGTGCACGCCGCTGGCCGGCTCGGCGGCCAGCTCGGACAGCACGCCGAGCCCGGTCTTCGCCCACGCGTGGCACCGGCAGGCCGGCCCGCACCGCACCGGCCCCCAGATCGCGCCGGCCGCCGCCGACGTGGTGGCCGCCGGCGGGTCGGCGGTCACGACCCGGGTGGCCAGCCCCGCCTCGGCTAGCGAGATGGCCGTCGTCAGCCCGGCCACCCCGGCGCCCACCACGACCGCGTCAACGTCAGTCACGCTTCCCGACGCTACCCCGCGGCCGCCGCCAGGCAAGGGCCGGGTGGCCCCTCAGCCGGCCCGCCCGGTGACCCCGGCGGCGGCCGGTGCGGCCTGCTACGCCTTCTGGTGCCAACGCCGGCCGTCAGACCTGGGCCTGACCAGGGTGAACGTTTCGAACAGCGCGTAGTCGTCGGCCGACGCGCCCTGCTCGCCGTCGGCCAGGTCGGCGCCGACGGCGTGGTAGTACCGGACGGTGATCGACGTCTGGCCGCCGGGTGCGCCGCCCGGGCGGACGTCGAAGACCGCGATGCCGTACCCGGTCGAGGTGTCGCGCCGCGCGGACCAGGTCGCCGCCTCCACCGCGTCGGCCGCGCCGCGCACCGTGCCGGCCGGGCCCCGCGGGTCGGGCACCGGCCCTCCCGGCCGGGTGAACACCCGCGCGACCCGCGGCGCGGCGCCGGCGTCGCCGGCCTCCTGATCGGCCGCCCGGGTACCCCCCGGGCCTGGACCCGCCGCCCCGCCGCAGCCGAGCACCAGGTGCACCGTGCCCTGGCTGGTGTCGAACACGCCACTGTCCACGGTGGTCACCGGGTGGGGCCGCCAGGTGTCGGCCGGCCCGCCGCCCGCCGGGTCCGTGCCCGCCCCGGCGTCGAAGCCGCGCACCGGGAAGGACCGCTCGTACCCGTGGTCGTGACCGGAAAGCACCAGGTCGACCTCGTAGGTGTCGAACAGCGGCAGCCACTCCCGCCGGACGCCCAGGTCGCAACCGCCCCCCTCCGGCGCGGGTGCGCCTGGCGCGGCCGAGGCCGGTGCCGACGAGCATGCGCACGGGTGCAGCTGCACGACGATCCAGTCGATCGACGCGTCGGCGCGCGCGGCGGCCAGGGTCGACTGGAGCCACCGGGTCTGCGCGCCGCCGGAGTGGACGCGCCCCGGCCCGCCCGCGCCCGGCCCGTGGGCGACGTCGTCGCCGCTGAGGCAGACGAACAGCGCGGTGCCTACCCGGAACGCGTACCACCGGCCGTCGAGCCCGTCCACCCCGTTGGGCGGCAGCGTGTACCGGCTCAGGAAGGCGGCCGGGACCCGGTCCCCGCTGCCCGGCTCCGGCTCGTGGCTGCCCGGGGCCGGCAGCCACGGCCGGTTCGCCGCCGACGGCTGTACGTTGTTGCCGAAGTCCCGCCAGGCCGCGGCGCGCGCCTCCTGGCCGGGGCCGACGTCGGTCAGGTCCCCGTTGAGCAGGTGGAACAGCGGCATGAACGCCTCCACCGCGCCGACCGCGTACGCGGCCTTGGCAGCGGCCGCCGCCCGCCCGTCTCCCGGCGCGCCGAGGTCGCCGAAGCTGGTGAACCGGAAGGCGGCCCGCCCGTCTGGCGCGGTGGTGAACGTGGCGCTGAACGGGTCGGCCGCGTTCTGGTCGTTGTCGGCGGTGACCGCGTACCCGTAGGTCGCGCCGGGGCGCAGCCCGTCGACCCGCGCGTGGTAGGTCCACATGACGGCGCCGGCCCGCGGGTCGGGTGCGGCCCGCTCGGCCGCGGCGATCACGCGCTGACCGATCCGTACCCGCGGCCGCTCCGCCCGGCCGGGTGACGCCCAGGACACGACCACGGTCCGCGCCGGGTCGCCGTCCCAGGTGAGGTGGACCTGCTCGGGGGTGCCGTCTTCGCCTTCCGTGTGCCCGCGCCGGGCGGCGGCGCTACCGCTGTCGCGATCGGCCCAGCACGCACCGCGGCGGTCACCGGCCGCCTGGACAAGCCCGCCCCCGCGTCATCTGACATGCGGAGACTTTGCCGCCCGCCGGTAAACGACTGGTGACGATAGGGAAGGGAACGCCCCCCGATCTTGATGAATACTTTCTCAGGGTGGCTAGTGCCCGGCCGCGCGCTGCGGCTCAGCCGGGCGCCCGCCGCTCAAGCACCCAGTTGGCGAGGTGTGTGCGCGAGGAGAAGCCCAGCTTGCTGAAGATGTGCTCGATGTGCGAGTCCACCGTCCGCTTGGACAGCACCAGCCGCTCGGCGATCTCCCGGTTGCCCAGGCCGTCGGCCACCAGCTCGGCGACCTCACGCTCCCGCCGGGTGAGGGGCTTGGCCGGGCCGGGCCGCGCGCCCCCCGGCGGGGCTATCAGCGGCGCGGGTGGTGCCGGCGCCGCGTCGTCAAGCGCGACGGCGAGCGCTTCGGGCAGCGGGAGGGCGAAGCCGTGCCCGGCTAGCGCGTCGAAGCGGTCCTCGCCGAGCTGCCCGCGCGCGGTCTCCGCGCCCCTGTTGCGGATCTCCGCGTAGGCGGGCCCCATCAGCACCGGGGCGTTCAGCAGTGTCCACAGCGACTCGCCCGCCCCGTACAGCACGGCGGACCGCTCGAAGTCGCCGATGTCCACCAGGCACACCGACAGCAGGTCGAACGACATCGCGGTGGTGTGCAGGTCGCCGAGCTCGTCCTTGATCCGCAGGCAGGCCCGCGCGTCCTCGATCGCGGCCGGGTTGTCGCCGGCCAGCCAGCGGGCCGCGCCGCGCACCCACAGCGCGGTGCCCCGCGCCCACTGCTCGCCGATCTCGTCGCAGCGGCGCAGGCACTCCTCGCACAGCCGGACCGCCCGGTCGAGCTCGAACGTCAGCAGGCACACCGACGCCAGCCGGCCATAGCTGGCCAGGGCGAGCGGGTCGGTGAACCCGTCCCGTTCGTAGTCTGACAGCGCCGACTCGAACTCGGCCTGCGCGACCGGCAGGTCGCCGGCGTAGAACGCGAGAATGCCGCGCCCGTCGGTGACGTGGGCGGTCAGGTCGGCGTCGCCCGCGTCCGCAGCCAGCTCCGTGGCCCGGGCCAGCAGCGGGCCGCCGGCGGCGAAGTCGCCCTGCTGCACCGCGAGCACGCCCGCGCCGAGCACCGCCCTGGCGTGCTCCGGCCAGGCCGGGCTGACCGCGACCGCCAGGTCATGCCAGCGCCTGCCCTCGGTGAACTGTCCGGTCATCAGCCAGTAGGACAGCAGCAGCAGGGTCATCCGCAGCCCGGCGCGCTCCTCTCCCGGCGCGGTGAACGAGAAGCCGAGCGCGACCCGGAGGTTGGTGGTCTCCTGGGCCAGGCGGCGCAGCCAGCCGCGCTGACCGGGGGACATGCTGCCGGCGACGGCTCGCTCGGCCAGCGCCAGGTAGTAGTCGCGGTGCCTGGCCCGCGCGCGGGCCCCGGCCGCGGGGTCGAGCCGCTCCGCGCCGAACTCCCGCACGGTGTCGAGCATGTGATAGCGGTCATCGGAAACGGCCGGACTTGCCTCTGCGGAAGACGTCTCCCCGGCAGGTGCTTTTCCATCGGACGTGCCCCGGGGGGTACGGGGGGTCGCCCCCCCGGGAGACAGCATGTTCGATATGTTTGCTTTTCCATCGGACGTGCCCCGGGGGGTACGGGGGGTCGCCCCCCCGGGAGACAGCAGCACGACCGACTTCTCGACCAGGCGGCGCAGCGTGTCGCCGGCCCCGGGCCCGCACACCCGCTCGGCCGCGTCCAGCCCGAACCCGCCGGGGAACACCGAAAGCTCCGCCCACAGCCGCCGCTCGCCGGGTGTGCACAGGTCGTAGCTCCACGACACGGCGGCGTGTAGCGTGCGATGCCGGTCGTTGGCCGTCCGGGCGGAGCCGAGCACGCGGAACCGGTCGCTGAGCCGCCCGAGGATCTCCTCGACCGGCATCACCCGCAGCCGGACCGCCGCAAGCTCCAGGGCCAGCGGTATCCCGTCGAGCCGACGGCACAGCTCGGCGACGGCGGGCGTGTTCTGTGCGGTCAGCGCGAAGTCCGGCGCCGCCGCCTGCGCCCGGTCGACGAACAGGCTGACCGCGTCGGCGTCGGCGGCCCGCGCGTCGTCGGCCGGCAGCTCCAGCGGGCTGATCAGCAGGGACCGCTCGCCGGGCGCGCCGAGCGGCGCCCGGCTGGTCGCCAGGATGCGCAGCCCGGGCGCGGCCGATAGCAGGTGCGCGGCTAGTTCGGCGCAGGCGCCGTTGAGGTGCTCGCAGGTGTCGAGGATCAGCAGCACTTCACGCTCGGCCAGGCTGGCCGCGAGCACCGCCAGGGCGTCGCCCGCGGCCTCGTCGGGCAGCCCGAGCGCCTCGGACACGGTGCGGGCCAGCAGTTCGGGCGCGCGCAGTGGCGAGAGCCGCACCAGCCAGCAGCCGTCGGCGAAGGCGTCGCGCAGCCCAGCCGCGGCTCGCAGCGCTAGCCGCGTCTTGCCCACGCCGCCGGTGCCGCGCAGCGTGACCAGGCGGTGCGCCTCGACGGCGTCGGTGACGGCGGATAGCTCCCGCTGCCTGCCGATAAAGCGGGTGACCTCGGCCGGGAGATTGTCGCTTCGCTGGCCCCACGTCAGCGTGGTCACGATTGCCCCGGTATGTACGTTTTCCGTCGCATAGGTCCACCCTGTGGCGGTAACTGGGCAGTTTCGTTGGTATCCTACCGGGCTCACTAGCGACAAATCAGCGGAACTTCCTGCCCAATGCCCCTGGCCGTGCAATTGCACAGTGGGCAGTCGCGGTATGTGCGCTCACGTGCGAATTTCCCCGACGCTTGACCGTCATTGCCGCCGAAATCCGGGCTGACGTAAACCGGGTAACCGCAAGAACCGCCCCGCGCGCTCGCGCCCGGCCTGTTCGGGCCTCCGGGCGCCCGCCCTCGCCATGAGCCGTGCCCGCGCCCTTGCCCTTGCCCGCACTGATAACAGCAAGAAGCGCGGAGCGCGCCTTGTCCAGGCCCGCGCCTGCCGCTCCTGTCCCCGGGCGGCCGGCAGTCGCGTGCGCCCCGCCCCGCCCGGCGCTCCTGTGCCCTGGGCGGACGGCAGTCGCGTGCGGCCCCGCCCGCCGCTCCTGTCCCTGGGCGGCTGGCAGTCGGGTGCGCCCCGCCTGCGGTTCCTGTTCGCTGGGCGGCTGGCAGTCGCGTGTGCCCCGCCCGCCGCGTCTCGCCCGTGGCATGATCGCGGAAACCTTTTTTCTGACGGAAAGAAATCACGCTATACGCGTAAAAAGTATCCGCCAGAAAAAATGTTTCCGTCATTATAGAGCCGCGGCGTGCTGATAACAGCAAGAAGCGCGGGAGCGCCCGTCTTGTCTCCAGTGCGGGGTCTTTGGTGTGCGGTGGGCGCAATGCGGCGCACCGCATTGCGCCCACCGGGGGAAATGCCGGGCCGGGCAACGGCGACGGGCGGTCGCGCCCGCCGGTTCCGTGCGACCGCAAGCGGTTTAGCGGACGGTGCGCGGAGGCCACGCGCCCGTTCTTACCGCTATTTCCTTAATTCTTTAGGGAGAACGGCGGCGGTTCACGCCACCAGGCTCAGATCTTCTTCCAGGCCTCGGTGAGGACCGAGCGGAGGATCTGCTCGATCTCGTCGAAGTGCTCCTGGGTGCAGATCAGCGGCGGGGCCAGCTGGATGACCGGGTCGCCGCGGTCGTCGGCCCGGCAGACCAGGCCGGCGTCGAACAGCGCGTGCGACAGGTAGCCGCGCAGCAGCCGCTCCGACTCGTCGTCGTCGAACGTCTCCTTGGAGTTCTTGTCCTTGACCAGCTCGATGCCGTAGAAGTAGCCGGCGCCGCGGACGTTGCCGACGATCGGCAGGTCGGTCAGCTTCTCCAGCGACGCGCGGAAGCCGTCCTCGTTGGCCCGCACGTTGCCGAGGATGTTGTCCCGCTCGAAGACGTCCAGGTTGGCCAGGGCCACGGCGGACGACACCGGGTGCCCGGCGAACGTGATGCCGTGCAGGAACGTCGCGTTGCCGGTCAGGAACGGCTCCATCAGCTCGTCGCGGACGATCATGCCGCCGAGCGGCGAGTAGCCCGAGGTGACGCCCTTGGCGAAGGTGATGATGTCCGGCTGGTAGCCGTACCGCTCGGAGCCGAAGTAGTAACCGAGCCGCCCGAACGCGCAGATGACCTCGTCCGACACCAGCAGCACGCCGTAGCGGTCGCAGATCTCCCGCACGCGCTGGAAGTAGCCGGGCGGCGGGGTGAAGCAGCCGCCGGAGTTCTGCACTGGCTCAAGGAAGACCGCCGCGACCGACTCGGCGTCCTCGCGCAAGATCGCCCGCTCGATCTCGTCCGCGGCCCAGATGCCGAAGTCCTCCTCCGAGGAGCTGACGAACTCGGGCGCGCGGTAGAAGTTCGTGTTCGGCACGCGGACGCCGCCCGGGGGCAGCGGCTCGAAGTCGTGCTTGATCGAGGACAGGCCGGTGACGGCGAGCGCGCCCATCGACGTGCCGTGGTAGGCGTACTCGCGGCTGATCACCTTGTAGCGGGTGGGCTCGCCCTTGCGCTTGAAGTACGCCTTGGCCAGCTTCCACGCCGACTCGACCGCCTCGGAGCCCGAGGTGGTGAAGAAGACCCGGTTCAGGTCGCCGGGCGCCAGCTCGGCCAGCCGCGACGCGAGCTGCACCGCCGCCGGGTGCGCGTACGACCACAGCGGGAAGTAGGCCAGCTCAGAGGCCTGCTTTGCCGCGGCCTCGGCCAGCTCGGTGCGGCCGTGGCCGACCATGGACACGAACAGGCCGGCCAGCCCGTCCAGGTACCGCTTGCCCTTGTCGTCGTACACGTACGGGCCGGAGCCGCGCACGATGACCGGGATGTCGCCGTCGTTGTAGGACGACATCCGGGTGAAGTGCATCCACAGGTGCTGCTTGGCCGCTGCCTGGAGCTCATCAGAAGAAAATGTCACCGGGTCCCCCAGGTGTAGGTCTGCTTGCGTAGCTTGAGGTAGACGAAGGTCTCGGTTGACGTGACGGACGGTACCCCCCGTACCCGGCTCAGAATCTCCAAGAGGTGGTCGTCGTCCTCGCAGACCACCTCGAGCAGCACGTCGAACGAGCCCGCGGTGAGCACCACGTAGTCGATCTCCTCCATGTCCGCTAGGTCATCGGCGATCTTCTGCGGGTCGCCGTCGCACCGCACGCCGATCATGGCCTGTCGGCGGAAGCCGAGCTTGAGCGGGTCGGTGACCGCCACGATCTGCATGATGCCGGCCTCGGTCAGCCGCTGTACGCGCTGCCTGACGGCGGCCTCGGACAGCCCGACCGCCTTGCCGATGGCGGCGTAGGACTGGCGGCCGTCGGCCTGGAGCTGCTCGATGATCAGCTTGGAGATGTCATCGAGCGCCAGCGTGGCGACGGAGCCGCCGCGCGGGCCGTGAGCCATCCGATCACGTCCTTCCGAGGGGAAGTTCCCGCTCTCTCACCCTTATGCTTGCCCGCGTTACCGCAGTGTGTCAACTGATTTCGTAGATAAGTGTCCGCTTGTCAACGGATTCCCTCGTCTAAGGGGTCTGGTTTTGCGGAGGCGCTTGCCGGGCGGAAGCCGCCGACCAGCCGGTTCCCGCCGCCCCGCCGGGCGGCGCCGAACGAGAGGCGCGCGGCCGCCGCCGCTCCGCGGGCCTCGGTCGACTACTTTCAGTTACTAAATGCGCCGGCGGGGGACCCGGCTAAACCTTCGGTGCCCGGGCTACCGCCGCGTTCCTGGCGGTCAGGGCCGGGCGCGGCCGGTCAGGCCGGCGGCGGGTTCTCGCCCGGCTCGGCCGAGCCCCCGGCCGAGGGGTCTGCGGCCCGCGACTCCTCGTGCACCAGCGCGATCACCTGGTCGGCGATGCCGATCGACGGCCCGCCGATCAGCTCCCAGGCCCGGGAGATGCCGACCAGGAAGAACACGATCACCAAGATCGCCAGCGTCTGCACCGCGCTGGTGTCGTTCGGCTGGTTCATCACCTGGATCCCGGCGATCATCTGGATGACGAACGCGACCGACAGGCTGATGAGGAACGCCGCGTCCCGGAGGCTGCTCACCTTCACCCGCTCGCCCCGGACCAGCTGGTACAGCGACAGCAGCGAGGCTGCGATGAACAGCAGCCCCACGATCCCTACCGACAGCGCGGCCGTGCCGATCGAGTTGTCAGGGATCAGCGCGAACAGCGAGACGGCCAGCGCGTTGGTGAACGCCACCAGCGCGGCGTAAGCGCGTATCCGGTGGATCTGGGCGGAGGCCTCGGCCCTGGCCAGCCGCTCGGCGGAAACCGAGATGGCCACGAAGAGCAGCCCGATCAGCGCCCCGGCCACCCCGGCGCTGCCCAGGAAGAAGTCGTGAATGTCCGCGGAGACCACCGCGACGATCCTTTCACGTCCGGCCGCCCGCCGGGCGCCCGGCGGGCATTCCGGTCCGGCTTCAGGCCCGGCTCCCGGATCGGGGCGGCACCCGTCGGTAGGGTAGGCGCATGGACATCACGAAGCCAGAAGTGGACTACCCCGAGGGCACCCCGCCCAAGTCCCTGGAGATCACCGACATCTGGGAGGGCGACGGCAAGGTCGCCGGGGCCGGTGACACTGTTCAGGTGCACTACGTCGGGGTCGCCTTCTCCTCCGGCGAGGAGTTCGACGCGAGCTGGAACCGCGGCGAGCCGCTGAGCTTCCGCCTCGGCGTCGGCCAGGTCATCCAGGGCTGGGACGAGGGCGTGCAGGGCATGAAGGTGGGCGGCCGCCGCAAGCTGGTCATCCCGCCGGACCTCGGCTACGGCAGCCGCGGCGCCGCCCCCGTCATCAAGCCCGGTGAGACCCTCATCTTCGTCTGCGACCTCGTCTCCGCCTGACCGCTGCGGCGCCGGAGCCGGGAAGTGACCGGCTTGCGTCACGCGCCCGTTCTCCGCAGGGAACGGGTTGACCTTGGCCCTAGCCGCCCGGCGCCGACCGCAAGCCGCTGACTTCGCCCCGTTGGGCCGGCCCTGGCCGGCCCAACGGGCACCAGCGGCGGCCGGGACCGGCCCTAGGCGGCGGGCTCGCCGACGGGTGTGCCGCTCCCGGGTATGGCGTCGCGGCTCGCCGGCCCGGGCGCCCGGTAGTCGCGGAACGCGGGTAGCGTCGCCAGCACGGCCGCGACCGTGGCGACGCAGGCGAGGCCGCCGGAGGACAAAGAGAACCGTACGCCGCTCACCGCGGCCACCGCACCGGAGCGCAGCTGCCCGGCCGGCGGTCCGGCCGCGTAGCTCAGCAGCTCGATGCCGGCCATCCGGCCCCGCAGGTGGTCGGGGATCGAGTGCTTCCACATCGCGTCACGGAACACCCCGCTGCACTCGTCGGCGCCGCCCGCCAGGACCAGCCAGGCCAGCGCGACGTACACGTCCGGCGCCAGGCCTACCAGGGCCATCGCCACGCCCCAGCCCGCCGCCGACAGCGCGATGGCCAGGCCGTGGCGGCGGATCCGCGGCATCCAGCCACTGGTCGCCGAGACCGCGAGCGCGCCCGCCGACGGGGCGGCGAACATCAGCCCGGTGGACCACGGGGCGTGCAGCTGCGCGGCCAGGAACGGCAGCATCGCGTTCGGGTAGGCGAAGATCATCGCGCCCAGGTCGGCCAGGTACGAGCCGAGCAGGTCCCGCCGGCTGACCGCGTACCGCAGGCCGACCGCGATCTCCCGCAGCGCGGGCTCGCGCGACCCGCCGCCCGGCTCCGCCTCAGGCGACAGCTTCGGCAGCCGGCCAAGCAGCGCGAACGAGACCGCGAAGCCGACCGCGTCCAGCGCGTACACCAGCCACGGCCCGGGGGAGGCGGCGAGCACGCCGCCGAGCGACGACCCGACGAGGACGCCCGCGTTCACCGTCAGCGACAGCATCGCCAAGGCCGCCGTGAGCTGGTCGCGGGGCACCACCCGCGGTGTCGCCGCCTCGAACGCGGGCCGTTGCAGCGAGGCCAGCGCCATGATCAGTGCCGCGATCACGTACAGCGGCCACAACTGCGGGCGCGGCAGCAGCGAGTTGACAAGCAGCAGCACCGCGCAGCCCGCCAGGCCCGGCTCGCACCAGCGCATCAGCGCCCGCCGGTCGAACCGGTCCGCGAGCACCCCGCCGTACAGGCCGAAGACGACCAGCGGCACCAGTTCGGCCAGCCCGAGCGTCCCGACGACCAGCGGCGACCCGGTGATCCGCTGCGCCTGGACGATCAGCGCGACCTCCGCCGCCTGTGACCCGAGGTACGCCACGGTCCGGCTGGTGAAGATGGCCCGGAAACCGCGTGCCTGCGGGCCGCGCAGCGGCGTCACGTCCGGAAGCAGGACCGACCAGCTCACAAGCACCTCGCCAACGTCACCCGTGACGGTACCAGGCGCTCGCCGGCCCCTGTCGAGCGATTTCCCCCGCCGTGGGGCGGCTGCCACGGGCCACAGTCAACCCCTCAGCCAGCAGCACGGGCGCGTGCCTGACGCCGTTCACCCTCCGCGCCGCCGGCCCGGCGGACTGGCCCGGTAGGGTGCGCCTTGTGACGTTTTACGCCCTGCCGGAGATCCACGCCGCGGCGCTGGCCCGCCTGCCGCAGGACGTCGCCACCTACCTGGACAGCGGGGCCGGCACCGAGCTGACGCTGCGCGCCAACCGGGAGGCATTCACCCGCTGGTCGATCCGGCCCCGCCCGATGAGCGGCGTCAGCGACCCGAAGACCGCCACCGAGCTGCTCGGCATCCCCCTGTCGGTGCCTGTGCTGACCGCGCCGTTCGGCGGTGACGCCCTGTTCGCGCCGGACGGCCAGCGGGCGGTCGCCCGGGCCAACGCGGCCTGCGGCACCGCGTCGATCGTGCCCGAGGTGGGCAGCTTCTCCTACGAGGACGTGGCCGCGGCCGCGCCGGCCGCCGCCCGGATCGGCCAGCTGCACCCGGCCGACTCCTTCGACGCCGTCGCGGCCCGCATCGCGGCGGCGGGCTACGACGCCCTGTGCGTGACCGTGGACTGCCCGGTGGTCGGCTTCCGCACCCGGAACCGGATGGCCCGCTTCCGGCCCGACCCGGCGGTGTGGCGCGGCAACGTCGTCGGCGACGGCGACGGCAGCGTGGCCGCCTCGTTCGGCGCCCGGATCGCCCAGGGGTGGACCTGGGACCAGCTCGCCGAGGCGACCGCCCGCCAGCGGCTGCCGTGGATCGCCAAGGGGGTACTCACCGCCGAGGCGGCGCAGGCCGCCCTGGCCGCGGGCGCGTCGGCGATCCTCGTCTCCAACCACGGGGGCCGCCAGGTCGATCCGGCCCCGGCCAGCCTCGACGCCCTCCCCGAGGTCGCGGCGGCGGTCGGCGGCCAGGTGCCGCTACTGCTCGACAGCGGTGTGCGCACCGGCGCCGACGTCTTCCTCGCCCTCGCCCTCGGTGCGTCCGCCGTGGTCATCGGCCGCCTGGCCGCCTACGGGCTGGCGGCGGCGGGCGAGCACGGCGTCCTCCAGACCATCGAGCTGCTTACCCAGGAGCTGCACGTCCTGATGACGCTGGCCGGCGTCCCCGACATCGCCTCGCTGACCCGGGACACGGTCGCCCGGCGGTAGCCCGGCGGCCTCGCGGCCCGGCCTTCCGCGACCCCGGTCAGGGGGCGCCGGCGGCCAGCCAGTCGGCGAACGTGGTCGGTCCGAGCCGGGCGCCGTCGCCGGGCAGCTGGGTCTCTCCGGCCATCTCGGTGCCGAAAATGCCCCGCCAGGTCGGCACGAGCCGGACGTCCTGGCCCCGGACGGCGAAGGTGCGCCTGGCCATGTCCACCAGGTCCTCGGTCTCTGGCCCGGCGATCTCGACCCGGGCGCGCAGCGGCGCGCCCGACACGACCTCGGCCAGCGCGCTGGCCACGTCGTCGGGCGCGATCGGCTGCACCAGCAGCGGCGCGATGGTCGCGGTCCCGTCCTGCTGCGCCCAGCCGGCCGCCATGGCGGCGAAGTCGTGGAACTGGGTCGCCTGCACGATGGTCCACGGCAGGGGACCGCCTTCGACCAGGCGCTCCTGCTCCCGCTTGCCCGCGTAGTGCGGCACGGTGCGGGTGCGGTCCACGCCGACGATGGACAGCAGGACGTGATGCCGCACCCCGGCCCGCTGGCCCGCGGCGAGCAGGTTCCGTGTCACCGTGCCGAAAAAGTCGATGATCTCCGCCTCGTCGGTGGCCGGGTTGTTGGTCACGTCGATGACCGCCTCGGCGCCCTGCAGCGCGTCGTCCAGGCCCTGGCCGGAGTACGCGTCGGCGCCGGTGCCGCGGCTGACCGGCACGGCCTGGTGGCCCGCCCGGTCGAGCGCGGCTATGGTGAGCAGCCCGATCCGGCCGGTGGCGCCCGCGACCGCGATTCGCATGCGCTTCCTCTCCCTGGTGCGTCGTCAGCGTCCCTTGCCTGGCCGACTGCCCGCCGCCCGGCCCGGCCAAACCCCGGCCGCACCGGCCCGGCCGGATCGCCGCCCGGCTGCTAGCGTTGGACCGTGCCGAGGAAAATTGCGACCAGTAACGTCGTCAGCCGGGCCGAGATGATCGACTTCATCAGGGTCAGGCACCACGCGATCGTCATCACCACGCGCAAGGACGGCGGCCCGCAGGCCTCGCCGGTGACCTGCGGCGTGGACGAGGAAGGCCGCATCGTCATCGCGACCTATCCGGAGCGGGCCAAGACCCGTAACGCGCGCCGTGACCCCGGGCACGTCAGCGTCATGTTCCTTTCTGACGACTTCGGCGGCCCGTGGCTCCAGGTGGACGGCACCGCCGAGGTGCTCGACGTTCCCGAGGCGGTCGACGCCCTGGTCGACTACTTCCGGTCGATCTCCGGCGAGCACCCCGACTGGGCCGAGTACCGCGAGGCCATGCTCAAGCAGGGCAAGTCGCTGCTGCGCGTCACCCCGGTCCGCTGGAGCCCGGTCGCCACCGGCGGCTTCCCCGCCCACCTGGCCGACTAGCCGTCCCGGTGGACAAGGCCGGCCTGCTCGCGGCGCTGCGCCGCGAATTGCCGCCCGGACGGATCGTCACCGACCCCGGCGTGGTCGCCGCCCTCTCCCGCGACGAAGCGGAGTGGGCCCCGGCCGGGCGGGCCGTGGCCGGCGTGCGGGCTCGCACCGAGGACGAGGTGCGTCACGTGGTGCGGGCCTGTGCCCGGTTCGGCGCGCCCGTCGTGCCGCGCGGCGCGGGGACCGGCCTGTCCGGCGGGGCCAACGCGATCGACGGCTGCGTGGTGCTCGACCTGTCCCGGATGAACCGGGTCGCTCGACATCGACCCGGACAACATGCTCTGCGTGGTCCAGCCGGGGGTGGTCAACAACGACCTGAAGGCGGCGGTGGCCGACCAGCGGCCTGTGGTACCCGCCGGACCCGGCCAGCGCACCCTGGTCGACGATCGGCGGCAACGTCGCCACCAACGCGGGCGGGCTGTGCTGCCTGAAGTACGGCGTCACCCGTGACTACGTGCTCGGGTTGCGCGCGGTCACCGGCGCGGTCCCCGCCGGGGCGGGCTACGCCGTGCCCGCGCTCGGGTACGGCGACGTGGTGCGGCTGGGCCGGCGGACCAGCAAGGGCGTCGCCGGGCTCGACCTGACCGGCCTGTTCGTCGGCTCGGAGGGCACGCTCGGCGTGGTCACCGAGGTCACGTTGCGGCTGCGCCCGGCCCTGGCCGGGACACCACGGACCGTCGTCGGCGCCTTCGGCGGCCTGGTCGCGGCGGGCGAGGCGGTGTCGCTGGTCACCAGCCGGGGCCTGACCCCGTCCGTGCTCGAACTGCTCGACCGGGCCTGCCTGCAGCGCGGTCGAGGAGTGGAAGCACCTGGGGCTCGAGGCCGACGCCGCGGCCCTGTTGCTGGCCCGGGTGGACACCCCCGGTGACGCGGGCCAGGCCGAGGCGGACGCGCTGGCGGCGGCGATGACCGACGCGGGCGCGCTGTGGGCGGAGCGGTCCACCGACGACGCCGAGGCGGAGGCGCTGTTCGACGCCCGGCGGCTGGCCTACCCGGCGCTCGAACGGCTCGGCCCGGTGCTGACCGAGGACGTGTGCGTTCCCCGGTCGGCGGTGCCGGCCATGCTGGCGCGCATCGAAGAGATCGCCGCCAGGCACGGCGTCACGATCGCGACGATCGCCCACGCGGGTGACGGCAACCTGCACCCGCTGCTGGTCACGCCGGCCGGCGACGACGCTGCTCGGGTCGCGGCGCAGGCGGCGTTCGACCGACTTGCTCGACGCGGCCATCGAGCTGGGCGGCACCGTGTCCGGCGAGCACGGCATCGGCCTGCTCAAGCGCGACGGGATGCGCCGCGAGCTCGACCCAGGCGCGCTGGCCATGCAGGAGGCGGTGCGCCGCGCACTCGACCCGCTCGGCCTGTTCAACCCGGGCAAGGGCTGACCCGGCCTCCCCGGCCGTGGCCGCCTGCCGTGCGGGCCGGCTCGGCTGCCCCGGCCTGGTCGGCCCGGGCAGCCTAGGGCCAGCGCCGGGCTAGGCGAGCTGCGCCGCGTACAGGTCGCGCAGCGCGCCCCAGTGACGCTCCTCCAGGGCCGCGTCGTACACCGACGGCATGTCGGACACCGTGAACCCGTGGCCACCCGGCCAGGTCTCCACCGTGTGCGGCACCCCGGCCAAGGCCAGCGACTCATCGAGCAGCGCCGCGTGCTCGGCGGTGAACCCGTTGTCCTCGGACGCCCCGGCCACGAAGACGGTGGCGCGGATCTTGCCCGCCGCCAGGTGCGGGCTGGTCGGGTCGTCGGGGATGGCGACGCCCGCCGCGTGGAACGAGGCGGCGGCGCCCATCTTGGCCCCGATGCCGCCCGCCGCCACCAGCGTCAGCCGGCCGCCCATGCAGTACCCGTGCGCGCCGATCGCCGGTCCGCGCACCTCCGGCCGGGCCAGCAGGAAGTCGGCGTAGGAGTCGGCGTCGGCGATGACCCGCTCGTTGGTGAGGGTTCCCGCCAGGCCGAACAGCCGGTTGCGCTCCGCCTCGTCGGTGAGCGCGGTCGCGGCGTCGAATGGCGCGAAGCCGCCCTCCCGGTAGTAGATGTCGGGGATGAGCGCGACGTAGCCGAGGCTGGCCAGCCGGTCGCCGAACTCGTCGAACACCTTCCGCCGGCCGAAGATGTCGGTGAACACCAGGACGCCCGGCCACGGCCCCGCGCCGTCGGGCACGTGCAGCGTCCCCGTGCTCACGCCGTCGCTGGTCGGGACCTGCACATCGATGCGCGGCATCGTTTCTCCTCCGTTTTGACCCTATTTGCGCCACGATCGTAGTACTGGTTTCTCTGAGGATCCTGTGTCTCATGTGGCGGGTTCCCCAGCCCCCGGCGCGGCGCCGTGCCCCGCTCAGGCCGGCCGCTAGGCTCGTGCCGTGGCGAGCGGCGCGGGCGACCTGGCGGCCAGGCTTGGCTCTGGGCTCGGCGCCCTGGTCGGCCGGGGCACGCTGCCCTCGGCCAGCTTCGCCGTGGTCAGCGACGGCGCGGTGGCGGCGGGCGGCTTCGGCGGTGCCGGGCCGCACAGCGTCTTCCAGATCGGCTCGGTGACCAAGGCGTTCACCGGCCTGCTCCTCGCCGACCTGGACCTTGACGGCCAGGTACGGCTGTCCGGCCGGGCGACCAGCTACCTGCCCGGCGCGGCGCCCGGCCCGGTCACCCTGCTCGACATCGCCACCCACACCGCGGGCCTGCCGCGCCTGCCGCCGGGGATGTGGCCCTATACGCTGCTGCGCCCCGGCGACCCGTACGCGCGCTACCCGGAGCGGAGCCTGGCCCGGGCCGCCCGCCGCTCGCTGGCCTCCGCGCCCGGCGGCACGCGGCCCTACCGGTACTCCAACTACGGCTTCGGCCTGCTCGGCCACCTGATCGGCCAGGCCGCGGGCGAGCCGTACCCGGCTCTGCTCGAACGGCGGGTCTGCGTGCCGCTCGGCCTGCGGGCGACCACGTTCGACGCCGTCCCCGTGCCCGGGTACCGCCGTAGGCCGGCCGGGCCGTGGCACATGGGGGCGCTGGCCGCGGCCGGCGGCCTGTACTCCACCGCCGCGGACCTCGCCGTGCTGCTCGTGGCCTGCCTGGACCCCGGCAGCACGCCGCTGCGCGCCGCGGTCCGCGCCGCCCTGGAGCCGCGCCGGCCCTGCCGGAGGGCGGCGAGATCGGCCTGGCCTGGCACCACGTGGTGCGCGACGGCCAGCGCGTCATCTGGCACAACGGCATGACCGGCGGCTACAGCGCGATGGTGGGGCTAAACCCCGGGCGCCGCACCGCGGCGGCCGCGCTGGCCAACGTGGGTGGCCTGCCGCCGTCACCGCTGGACGCGGTGGTGCTCGGAGCGCTGCTCACCGCGTTACCCGGCCGCCGCCGATCACCCGGCCCGGGTGATGCCCGGGCCGCCGGGCCGTGCCTACGGTGCTGACGTGCCCCAGAGGCGCTGCTCGCGTCGCGGAACGACACCCAGGCCCGCCGGGCGATCACCGGACCTGTCCAGGCGGTCAGCGGCGACGGCAACGGGTTCGTGGCGCCGGCGATGCAGGGCGGCTGGGCGACCGTCAGCATCAGGCACGACCGGGCGACCGTTTTCACCGATGCGTGAGGAGCCGCTGCGATGATGAGGAGACAACCGGGACGCCACCGCCGGCGGCGGGGCGCTGGAGGCGAGGAAAGCCCCGCACCGGAGTCCGCCGCGGCGCCCGTGCCACCCGGCGCCGGCGGCGAGAGCACTGCCGAGGGCGAGGGTGAGCGCCAGGGAAGCGTCCTCATGGACCAGGCGGTGCGCGACTACATCGACGCGATCCCGGCCGAGTACCGCCCGCTATTCGACCGGTTCCACGGGCTGGTCCTGCGGGCCCGCCCCGACGCGGCCGTGGTCCTGTCGTACCAGATGCCCAGCTACAAGGCGGGCGGCAGGCGGCTCTACCTGGGCGTGTGGAAGCACGGGATTTCCGTCTACGGCTGGCGGCACGGCGAGGACGACGGCTTCCTCGACCGTCACGCCGAGCTGAAGGCGAGCACCGGGACGATCCGGCTGCGGCCGGACGAGGCCGCAGCCATCCCCGATGAGGAGCTCGTCGGCTTCTTCCAGGCCTCGCTGGGATCGCCTGCTGCCTGACCAGTGCCTTCAGGTTCCGGATTGGCAACATTCTTCGCCGGGGCTCGCCTGCGGTAGGTACCGTCATAACGTGACGAGCGACCCGAGACAGAGCAGCTCACCAGGCCCGTGGGATGCCCGCGACGAGCAGCAGGACCAGGCGCCGTCGCCGGCCGGCGAGGCGGGGGAGCCGCCGCGCGGACAGCAGACCGCTTCGGCCTCCGGCAAGGAACTGGAACTGCGCCCGCAGTACCCGGCGGCCACGTCCCGCCAGGGCAGGCACGCGGCCCCGGCCGGCCAGGACGACGACCAGCCGTCCGACGGTCAGCAGGCCCCCAGCGGCCAGGGCGGCTACGACGGCCCGGCCACGGTGGCCGACGCCGGGGCGTACGGCCAGGGCTGGTCAGCGACGGCGGCCCACCCGTCCGGCGGCTACCAGCCGGGGCAGGCCGGGCAGCCTCAGGGCGGCTACGGCCAGCCGGGTCAGCAGCAGGCCCAGGCCGGCCACGGCCAGGCGCCCGCTGGAGCTTCGGCCAGCAGTCCTACGGCCAGCCGACGCAGAGTCATCAGCCGCAGTCCCGGCCTACGGCCAGCAGCGCGACGGCCAGCCTGGGTTCAGCCAGCAGCCCGGATACGGGCAGCCCGGCCACGGCCAGCAGTCCTACGGCCAGCCCGGCTACGGCCAGCCCGGGCTACGGCCAGCAGGGCCAGGGCTACGGCCAGCAGGGCCAGGGCTACGGCCAGCAGGGCCCTGCCCACGGCCAGCAGGCCTACGGCACGTCCGGGTACGGCACGTCCGGGTACGGGACCGAAGGCTACGGCAGCCAGTCGCCGGGACGGCCGGGTTACCAGCAGCAGGCCGCCTACGGCCAGCAGGGCTACCAGCAGTCCTACGGCCAGCAGGGCAGCCAGCCGCCCCAGCCGGGCTATCAGCAGCCGGGCTACCAGCAGCCGGGTGCCGGCCAGCAACCGGGCTGGGGCCAGCCCGGGTCAGGGCAGCAGCCGGGATTCGGCCAGCAGCCCTACGGCCAGCCCGGCTGGGCCGGCCAGGGCTACCCCCAGCCGGACCCGGCATGGGGCGCGCCCGGCGGCCCCGGCACCCCGCCGACCGGCGGGGCGGGCGGGGGTGGCGGCCCCCGCCGCCCCAACGGCAAGCGCCGCCCGGTCATCTACGGTGCCGTCGCGGCCGCCGTCGCCGTCGCGGTGGCCATCGCGCTGGTGACCGTCCTGACCGGCAAGCACGGCCCCGGCGTCCCCGAGACCGGCATGATCCCGACCGGGTCCACGCCGCAGCAGGACGGCCGGCAGGTCGCGTCCGCGTTCCTGACCGCCTGGGAGAAGGGCGACCTGGCCAAGGCGGCCAAGCTGACCACCGCGCCCGCCACGGCTCAGGCCGGGCTGGCCGCGTACGCCAAGGACCTCGGCCTCGGCAAGCTCACCTTCGGCCAGAACGGCACCACCGCCGCCACCGGGTCCACCGCCGACGCCCCGCGCGAGAAGGTCACGTTCGCGGTCACCGCCGCGGTCTCGGCCAGCAGCAGCGCGGCCAGGCTGAACGGCCTGTGGAGCTACCACTCCTCGCTGGTCGCCTACCAGCAGCCGAAGTCGAGCGTGTGGTTCGTCGCCTGGCAGCCTGCCGTGCTGGCGCCCAACCTCACCGCCAAGACCCACCTGCAGGCCGTGCAGGTCGCGCCGATGGTTACCTCGGTCACCGACGCCAACGGCGGCAGCCTGGGCTCCTACGGCGACGCCGGGCTCACCAACATCGGCAACCTGCTGATGAAGTCGGCGCCGCCCGGCCTGGGCAAGCCCGGCCTCGACGTCGAGATCCAGACCGCGGCGGGCAAGCCGGTCAAGAACACCCAGGCGGTCATCCTCACCCCGAAGAACATCGACTCCGCTGGCCACCACGATCAGCCCGTCGGCCGAGGCCGCGGCGCAGTCCGCGGTCGGCAAGCACAAGGAGAGCTCGATGGTGGTCATCCAGCCGTCCACCGGCGGATCCTGGCCATCGCCAACAACGACGGCGGCAACGACTTCGCGCTCACCGCCGCGGTCGCGCCCGGCTCGTCGATGAAGGTCATCACGTCCGCGGCGCTGCTCAACGCCGGGGTGCTCACCCCGTCCTCACCGGTCGCCTGCCCGAAGGCCTACACCGTGGACGGCACCACCTTCCACAACGACAAGGGCGAGTCCGAGCCGGCAGGCACGCCGTTCATCACCGACTTCGCCCAGTCCTGCAACAACGCGTTCACCAGCCAGTACTCGCACCTGTCCGGCGCGCTGGCGTGCACGGCCAAGAACTACTTCGGGCTCAACCAGAAGTGGGACATCGGCATCACCGGCCTGTCCGCCGCCTACTTCAACGCCCCGGCCGACGCCGCCGCCGCGGAGCTGGCCCAGGAGGCGTTCGGCCAGGGGCAGCTGACCGCCTCGCCGCTGGCGATGGCCTCGGTCGCCGCCACGGTGGACGACGGCACGTTCGAGCAGCCGATCCTGGTGGCGGGCACCAAGCAGGTCACCGCGACCTCGCTGCCCACCGGGACCGACGAGGGGCTCAAGGAGATGATGCGCGCCGTCGTCACCAGCGGCACCGCCGCCGGCCTCGGCTTCGGCCCCACCGTGTACGCCAAGACCGGCACCGCCGACGCCGACAATCAGGGCAAGCCCAACAGCTGGTTCGTCGCCTTCGACTCCGCCCAGGACATCGCGGTCGGCTGCCTGGTGCTTGACGCCGGCTACGGCGCGTCCTTCGCGGGCCCGGAGGTCTCGGCGCTGCTCAGTCACTACTAGAACCGGCACGGGGCGCCGGCGCCTGGGCGGCGCCCCGTCCGCCGTTACCGCCCCGCCTCGATGCCTTGACCGCCGGGCAAGCCGACGCCGGCCCGCCGCGCGGGGCCGGGCTGCGGCGGCTGGCTAGGCCGGAAGGCCCTTGGCCTGGCAATCGGCGCAGCGGCCGGTTACCGCGAAGCGGTGCGGGTTGATCGCGAAGCCGTACTGTGCCGCTGGCTACCCCGACCAGGTCGGCGAATATCTCGTCGGGGACCTCGATCATGGTTCCGCACTGCTCGCAGACCAGGTGGCCGTGGGCGGCCGAGGCGAGGTGGTAGGTGGCCGGGCCGTTGCCCAGGCGGGTGCTGTCGATCACGCCGAGGCGTTCGAGCTCTTCCAGGTTGCGGTAGATCGTGGACAGGTGCACGTCGGGGGCCTGGGCGTGTACCTGCGCCGCCAGATCCTCGGCGCTGCGGTGCTCGCCGCTGTCGAACAGCGCGTTCAGCAGCAGCCTGCGGGCGGGCGTGGCCCGGCCGCCGTGCCGCCGGACCAGGGCGAGGACGTCATCGACCGCCTGGCGCTGCCCGGCCTCGGCCGTCGCGCTGCCCGCTTCCTTGACCATGACCAAAATATAGCCGGCTTCCGCACTTGCAAAACCTCGCTATTGCGAAACCGGAGTGCCCATAGCCGGTGACAGCCGGGCAGGCCGCTGGCTGCCGGGCCGCTGCCGGGCCGGGCGCCGGGGCTAGTCGGCGGCGCCGTCGGGGGCGGTGACGGCCGGGCGGACGTCCCACTTCTGCTCGAGCTTGCCGAAGTGCCAGACGGCCAGGGCGACGACCCAGGTGACGACGAACACCCCGACGATGACGAAGCCGGCGGTGTTGATGTTGAAGCCGGCCATGAAGCTCCAGAACCCGCCGGTCAGGTTGTACTCGCCGCCGATCAGGCCGAGGATCTCGACCGTGCCGATGAACACGGCCACGAAGACCGACAGGCCGGTGATGGTCAGGTTGTAGTAGACCTTGCGTACCGGGTTGGCGAACGCCCAGTCGTAGGCGAAGTTCATGAAGCAGCCGTCGATGGTGTCGAACAGGCACATGCCCGCCGCGAACAGGATCGGCAGCGACAAGATCGCGTAGAACGGCAGGCCGGACACGACGGCCGTGCCGGCCAGCACCAGCAGCGCCACCTCGGTCGCGGTGTCGAAGCCCAGCCCGAACAGCAGGCCGAGCGGGTACATCTTCCACGGCGCGTCGGTGCGCCGGGCGATCGGCCCGAGGAACCGGTTCATCAGCCCGCGCTTGTCCAGCTGGGCTTCGAGTTCGGCGTCGTTGTACTTGCCGCTGCGCATCTCGCGGAACACCTTGACGATGCCGACCAGGATGATCGCGTTGAGCAGCGCGATGACGTAGAGGAACGTGCCGGAGACCGTGGTGCCGACGACACTGGTGACGTTGTGCAGGCCGGAGTTGTCGTTCTTGACCTGCTCGTCAGGGCGCGGATGCCGAAGTTGAGCAGGATCGCCAAGACGAAGACGATCGAGGAGTGGCCGAGGGAGAAGAAGAACCCGACCGACAGCGGCCGCTTGCCGTCGCCGACCAGCTTGCGGGTGGTGTTGTCGATCGCGGCGATGTGGTCGGCGTCGAACGCGTGCCGCATGCCGAGGGTGTAGGCCAGGGCGCCGGTGCCGAACCCGAAAACCTCGGTCTTGGTGATGTGGTAGTGCCCGCCCATCGGCCGCGGCCAGCATCACCCAGCCGGACACGTTCAGGCCGATGACCACCGCGGCCATGCCGCCCGCGCCCGGCCCACTCCCTGGGGGTGAGGCCGTTTCTCACCTGAGCGAGCCGCGTGCTCACGTTCGCCATCAAGGGGCCGCCTTCCTCGGGTTCGCCTGACCAGGGAACAGTGTAGAGACCAATGCGAGTAGGTCGCAATAGCGGGTCACCCGTATGTGCCTGGCTGATCCTGCTGCGTCCGGCAGTCACCTGCAAGCGGCGGCATCAGCCGGGCCGAAACGATTGCGAGGTATTCGCAACTGCGGCCCAGTCGGCTCGGTCGAGCGATCGGCCCGCGCCGTGCGCTCACGCGCGGTTCACGTCGGGACGCCCGATCGCGCGGGACGCCTGGTAGACGAGCGCGGCGGCCGCGATCCGGTCCGCCGCGCCAGGCTGGCGCCAGCGCAGTCCGGCCCAGTGGGTGTGCAGGTAGGAGGCGTGCACCCGGCCGCGCGCGATGCCCTCGCTGACCGGGGCGCCGCCCCGCCGCCAGTACCACGCGGCCGTGGCCTGGTCCTGGCCGGCCGGCCGGCCACCGGGCTGGCCACCCGGCTGGACCGCGCTACGGTGGAACTCGTGGCCGTGCACCCGCGCGCCCGCCGCCGCCAGCGGCGACGCCGCGGCCGCGACGGCGTCCCGGTAGCCGAGGGTGAGGGTGCCGGTCATGGTGGCGGTGGCGTCGAGCACGCCGCACATCGGGTGCCCGTCCAGCGACCTGGTCAGGTAGAGCAGGCCCGGCGCACTCGGCGAGGACCGGGGCGCCCGCCCGCGCCAGCGCCGCGACCTCGGCCCGCAGCCGCGCGTTGGCCGACAGCCGCTCGGCGTGCTCCTCGGGGAAGCCGCCGCCGATCACCAGGGCGTCCACGTCGCCGGGCAGCCGCTCGTCGTGCAGCGGGTCGAAGCTGACCACCTCGGCCCCGGCGGCGGCGAGCAGCTCGGGGTGCTCGGCGTAGCCGAAGGTGAAGGCCGGCCCGGCCGCGATGGCGACGCGGGGCGGTTGACGGTGGAGCGCCGTCGTTCTTCGGGAGGATCTTGATGGTCAGTGTCCTGGCGGCCGTCAGGGAGCGGCCCCGCGCCCCGGGCCAGCCGGACCACCGCCTCCAGGTCGACGCCGTCGGCGACGATGGCGGCCAGCGCGGCCACCGCGTCCGCGGCCGGGCCGCCCAGCTCGGCGGCCGGGATCAGCCCGAGGTGACGCGAGGGGACGGTGAGCCGGTCCTGCCGGCGACAGCACGCCGAGTACCGGCACGCCGGCCGCGTCGGCCGCCTCGCGCAGCAGCTCCTCGTGCCGGGCCGAGCCGACCTGGTTGAAGATCACCCCGCCGACGCGGGTGCCCGGGTCCCAGGTCGCGAAGCCGTGCAGCAGCGCGGCGGCCGACGCGGCCACGCCGCGGGCGTCGACGACCAGGATGACCGGCGCGCCGAGCAGCCGGGCCACGTGCGCGGTGGAGGCGAAGCCCTCCGGCCGGCTCTCTCCCAGCCTCGGCCGGTTCCCCGCCACCGCCCCCACCGCCCCGGGCGGCCCCGTCGAACAGGCCCATCACGCCCTCGATGACCGCGACGTCGGCCGGCCGCGGCGTGCTCGCCCCGTGGGCGAACATCGGCGCGATCCGCTCCTCGCCGACCAGCCACGGGTCCAGGTTGCGGCCCGGCCGGCCCGCGGCCAGGGCGTGGTAGCCCGGGTCGATGTAGTCCGGGCCGACCTTGTGCGGCGACACGGTCAGGCCCCGGGCGCGCAGCGCGCCGAGCAGGCCGGTGGTGACCGAGGTCTTGCCGTGGCCGCTGCCCGGCGCCGCGATGACGACCCGCGGGATCGTTACCATGCTCTGCTCACCACGCTCTGCTCACCATTCGATGCCGCGCTGGCCCTTCTGGCCGGCGTCCATCGGGTGCTTGACCTTGGTCATCTCCGTCACCAGGTCGGCGGCGGCGATGAGGTCGGGGTGCGCGTCGCGGCCGGTGATGATCACGTGCTGGTGCCCGGGGCGCCCGGTGAGCGTCGCCACCACCTCGGCGACGTCGATCCAGCCCCACTTCATCGGGTAGGTGAACTCGTCCAGCACGTACAGGCCGAACCGCTCGGCGGCCAGGTCACGCTGGATCTGCGCCCAGCCCTCGCGGGCGTTGGCCGCGTGGTCCTCGGGGTCGCCGCGCTGGATCCAGGACCAGCCCTCGCCCATCTTGTGCCAGGCGACCTCGCCGCCCTCGCCGGTCTCCTCGTGCAGCCGGCCGAGCGCCTTGAACGCGGCCTCCTCGCCCACCCGCCACTTGGCGCTCTTGACGAACTGGTACACGCCGATGCCCCAGCCCTGGTTCCAGCCCCGCAGGGCCAGGCCGAAGGCGGCGGTCGACTTCCCCTTCATCGGGCCGGTGTGCACCATGAGCAGCGGCCGGTTCCGGCGCTGCCTGGTGGTCAGCCCGTCCTCCGGTACGGTTTCCGGTTGTCCCTGTGGCACTGGTCAGGCCACCTTCCTTCCGTCCTGGACGGCCCGCCAGCCGCGGACCGAGCCGGCCAGCAGCTCGGCCGACAATCCAGGGCCGGCCTCGCCGCGCGCGCCCCGGCGACCCGGCGGCACCCGACGCCCAGGCCGCCGAGGTCCAGGTACTCGGCGCCCAGCGCCAGCGCCAGCCCGGCCGCCAGGCCCGAGCCGCACCGGCCCCGACTCGCAGTCGATGACCACCGACGCGATGCCGTCCGCGCGCAGCACCGCGGCCGCCGCGGCCGGCGCCGGGCCGGCCGTGTGCCTGCCGTCGGTCACCACGACCAGCAGCGGCCGTCGCCGCGGGTCGCGCAGCCGTTCCCGGCGCAGCGTCGCGTGCGCCTCGGCCAGCCCGGCGGCCAGCGGCGTCCGGCCACCGGACGGCAGCGCCGCCAGCCGCCGCGCGGCCGCGTCCACCGACGAGGTCGGCGGCAGCAGCAGTTCCGCGCCCGCGCCGCGGAAGCAGACCAGCCCCACCTTGTCCCGCCGCTGGTAGGCGTCGAGCAGCAGGGACAGCACCGCGCCCTTGACCGCCTCCATCCGGCGGCGCGCGGCCATCGACCCGCTGGCGTCCACCGCGAACAGCACCAGATTCGACTCGCGCCCCTCCCGGCGGTGCTCGCGCAGGTCAGCCGCCTCCAGCAGCAGGCCAGGCCCGGACCGGCCCCGCCGCCGCTGGTGCGGCGCGCTGGCGGTCAGCGTCGCGGCCAGGTGCACGTCCGCGGTCATCGCCCCGGGCTGCGGCGGCCGGGCGCCGGTGCTGCGGCCCGCGTCGGTGGCGGCCCGGGAGCGGCGCCCGGCCGCCCCCTGCCCCTTGCCCGGCACCTCGAGCCGCCGGGCCCGGAAGGTGGCGCCGCTCGGCGCGACCGACTCGCGACCCGGCGCGCCGGCCCCGGCACTGCCCGGCCCCGCGGGCGCCTCGCCGCGTCCGTCGCCTGCTCGGGTCCGCGCCGCCGTCGTCGGACGGCTCCGCAGTCCCGGCCGCCGTCCGGCCGTCCGGACGGCCCGTCCCTGGGGGCCGCGGCCGCCGCCCTCCGGCGGCTCAGGCTCGGGGTCGGGGTCGGTCGGCTCCGGCCGCTCGTCGTCGGGGTCGCCGAGCGCGTCGTCCAGCTGCCCCTCGTCCAGGCCCGGCGCGTCGAACGGGTTGCGCCGCCGCCGGTGCGGCAGGGCCAGCCGGGCCGCCGCCCGGATGTCTTCCCTGGTCACCACGCAGCCCGCCGCGCCAGGCCGCGTGCGCGGCCGCCGTCCTGGCGATCACGATGTCGGCCCGCAGCCCGTCCACGTCGAAGCTGGCGCAGACCGTCGCGATCCGCTCCAGGGCCGCGTCGTCCAGCACCACCGACGGCAGCCGGTCCCGCGCGGCCGCGATGGCCGCGGCCAGCGCCGCCTCCTGGCGCGGCGAACCGGGCCGCGAACGCCGTCCGGGTCGGCGTCGAACGCGAGCCGGCGACGCACCACCTCGGCCCGGCTGGCCGGGTCGCGCGGCGCGGCCGCCTCCACGGTCAGCCCGAACCGGTCGAGCAGCTGCGGGCGCAGCTCGCCCTCTTCCGGGTTCATGGTCCCGACCAGCAGGAACCGCGCCGCGTGCCGCACCGACACGCCGTCGCGCTCCACGTAGTTCGTGCCCAGCGCGGCCGCGTCGAGCAGCAGGTCAACCAGGTGGTCGTGCAGCAGGTTGACCTCGTCCACGTACAGCACGCCCCGGTGCGCGGCGGCCAGCAGGCCGGGCTGGAACGAGGTGACGCCCTCGGTGAGGGCCCGGCCGATGTCCAGCGAGCCGGTGAGCCGGTCCTCGGTCGCGCCGACCGGCAGCTCCACCAGCCGGGCCGGACGGGAAACGGCCGGGAGCGCCGGGGGAGTGCGGCCCGTCCGGGCATCCCGGGTCGGGCGCGGACGGCGAGCAGCCGAAGCGGCAGCCGGCCACCACGTCCACCGGCGGCAGCACCGCGGTCAGCGCCCGCACCGCGGTCGACTTGGCCGTGCCCTTCTCGCCGCGGACCAGCACGCCGCCGATCGCCGGCGAGACGGCGTTGAGGATGAGCGCGAGGCGCATGTCGTCCATGGCG
This sequence comes from uncultured Actinomycetota bacterium, assembly GCA_963748785.1. Lineage (GTDB taxonomy): Bacteria > Actinomycetota > Actinomycetes > Streptosporangiales > Streptosporangiaceae > Trebonia. Next base: position 155,246 of record CAVVKP010000025.1, read on the forward strand.
ACGACGGCGCTGAACGGAAACTGGGTCAATGCGCCGCACCTTCACCCGGCGGGTGTCCGCGCCCGCCGTCAGCGACGACCGCCGGGCGGTAGCCCGGCGGCACGGACGCCGATGGCCTGACTTCCGGCCCCGGGCGCGGGAACGCGCGCGGCTGGTCACAGTGGCGGGACCGTCCCGGATTCGCACCGGAGTTCCTCAGCGGCCGTTCGCCCGCAATCCTCTCACGACCGACCGGCCGAGTCGATTCTCGACCGCCCGCTGGCCCGGCGCCGGACATGCCGTCCGGCACACTGAGGAACGTGGTTGACCAGCGATCGTCACCGTGGCCGGCCTCGGCGCCGACGGCTGGCCGGGCCTGTCCGAGCCGACCAGGGACGCGCTCGCGCCAGGCCGAAGTCATCGTCGGCGCCCCCCGCCACCTCGCCCTGCTGCCCGGCCGGCGTCACGGCGCAACGGGTCGCCGCTGCCCAGCCCGCTGCTGCCCGGCCTCCCCGACCTGGTCAGCGCGCACGCGGGCGCGGCCCTGGTCGTGCTGGCCAGCGGCGACCCGATGTTCTACGGCATCGGCGCGACCCTGGCCCGGCTGCTCGGCCCGGCCCGGCTGCGGGTGCTGCCGCACCCGTCGTCGGTGTCGCTGGCCGCCGCCCGGCTCGGCTGGCCGCTCGACGACGTGGACGTGGTCAGCCTGGTCGGCCGCCCGCCCGAGCTGCTGCACCCGCTGCTGCAGCCCGGCCGCCGGGTCCTCGCGCTGACCGCGCACGACGACCGCGGCCGCCGACGTCCGCGCCCTGCTGGCCGCGCGCGGCTTCGGCGCCAGCCCGGTCACCGTCCTGGCCGACCTGGGCTCGCCCGGCGACGGGTCGAGCCGTCGCCGGCCGCGGCGCGACCGCCGCGCCGCACAGCCGCCTGGCCATCGTCGCGATCGAGTGCCGCCTCGACCCCGCCGTCGCGCCGCTGCCCCGCGTGCCCGGGCTGCCGGACGCCGCGTTCGAGCACGACGGGCAGCTCACCAAGCGGGAGCTGCGCGCCCTCGCGCTGGCCGCGCTGGCCCCGGTCCCCGGCCAGCTGCTGTGGGACGTGGGCGCCGGCTCGGGCAGCATCGGCATCGAGTGGCTGCGCGTCCACCCGGCCAGCCGGGCCGTCGCGGTCGAGCCGCGCGCGGACCGGCGGGAGCGGATCGCCCGCAACGCCGCCGCGCTCGGCGTGCCGCAGCTGCGGGTCGTGGCCGGCACCGCGCCGGACGCCCTGGCCGGCCTCGACCGGCCGGACGCGGTCTTCATCGGCGGCGGCGTCACCGCCGACGGCGTCCTGGACGCCTGCTGGGACGCGCTTCCGCCCGGCGGCCGGCTGGCGGCCCACGCGGTCACCATCGAGGGACAGGCGGTACTCGCCGACTGGTGGCGGCGGGCCGGCGGTACGCTCACCCGGATCGGCGTCGAGCGGGCCGACGGGCTCGGTGCCTTCACCGCCTGGCGCCCGGCGCTGCCGGTCGTCCAGTGGTCCGTCGTCAAGGGGAGCCCGTGACCGTTCACTTCGTCGGGGCCGGGCCGGGCGCCGCCGACCTGATCACCGTCCGCGCCCAGCGGCTGCTCGAACGGGTGCGCGGTCTGCCTGTACGCGGGCAGCCTCGTCCCGGCCGAGGTGCTCGCGCACTGCCCGCCCGGCGCCACCCTGGTCGACACGGCCGACCTGACCCTGGACGAGATCGTCGCGGCCATGGCCGACGCCGACGCCCGCGGCCTGGACGTGGTCCGGCTGTGCTCCGGCGACCCGGCCGTGTTCAGCGCGATCGCCGAGCAGGCCCGGCGGCTCGACCGGGCCGGCATCGGCTACGACTTCACCCCGGGCGTGCCCGCCTTCGCCGCCGCGGCGGCCGCGCTGCGCCGCGAGCTGACCGTGCCCGGGGTCGGCCAGACCGTGGTGCTGACCCGGATCGCGCACCAGGCCACGCCGATGCCGCCCGGCGAGGACCTGGCCACTCTGGGCGCGACCGGCGCGACCCTGGTGCTGCACCTGGCGGTGCAGCGGGTCGAGCAGGTGGTCGCCGAGCTGCTCCCGCACTACGGCGCCGGACTGCCCGGCCGCGGTCGTCGCCTACGCCAGCCAGGACCGCGAGGTCATCCTGCGCGGCACCCTGGCCGACATCGCCGCCGCAGGTGCGCGCGGCCGGCGATCCGCCGCACCGCGGTGATCATCGTCGGCCGCGTGCTCGCCGCCGAGGGATTCCGGGACAGCCACCTGTACTCGGCCGCCCGCGCCCGCTGACCGCCCGCCCGAAAATAAAACCTTCCAGCGATAAGGAACGGACGCGTGGGTCCCCGCGCCGCCCCGTTACTCCCGTTCGCGGCGCACCAGGTAGGTGTCCATGATCCAGCCGTGCTGCTCCCGCAGCCGGGCCCGGGCCGCGGTGATCTCGTCGGCGACCTCGGCCAGCGGCCCGGCGATCAGCACCTCGTCCGGCGTTGAGGCAGGGCGCCCCAGAAGCACCGACAGGCCCGGCTCGGTGAACCCGGCCGCGGTGAACCCGCGGTCCAGCATGACCACGGCGCTGTCCAGCCCGTCCGGCAGCCCGGGCGCGGGGCTGGCCAGCCGCCGGGCCGGGGTGATGTGAATCGGCTCGCCGACCCGGTTCAGCGGCACCCGGTGCGCCGCCGCCAGCGCCTGCACGCTCGTCACCCCGGGGATCACCGTGCAGCTGAACCCGACCGTGCCCAGCGCCAGCACCCGGTCCACGATCCGCAGCATCGAGTCGTACACCGACGGGTCCCCCACACCAGGAAGGCCCCGACCCCGTCCTCACCCAGCTCCGCAGCCAGCGCGGCCGCGATCAGCCCGGCCCGCGCCGCATGCCAGTCACCCACCGCGCCCTGGTATCCCGCCGCGTCCAGCGACGCCGACCGGTCCCGCGGCGGCTCCGGGATGTCGACCACGCGGTACCCGGGCCGGGACACGTGCCGGCGCAGGATCTCCTCCCGGGCCGCGTTCAGCCCGCCCTTGTCCTCGCCCTTGTCGATGCGGAAGAACACGTCGGCCCGGTTGAGTTCCCGCACGGCCTGGACGGTGACCTGGTCCGGGTGGCCGGGCCCCATCCCG
>CAVVKP010000026.1:0-90935 GCA_963748785.1 uncultured Actinomycetota bacterium
ATACCGCGCCAGCGTGAAGCTCGCGCGTATCCTCGCCGCCGGTCGCGCCGTCAACCGCGTCGCGTTCGGCGCGAACTACCTGACCCGACCCGCCGGCGCGGGGCCGAGGTGAGCGCCCGCGCGCGCACTCCCGGTGCGCAGGTCATGGTCCGCTCGCAGGGCGCGCGCGACGTGGCGCTTGGCCCCGGCGCGCTGCGCGCGCTCCTTCGCGGCCGCGACGACGAGGCGCGCGCCGGACGGCCGCCCACGCGCTCGCTCGAGCGGATGCACGAGGAGGCGCGGAGACCGAGGAGCGGTGTGACCGAACTCGCCGGGGAGTTCGACGGCAAGAAGACCGCGATCGTCGAGGCGCGCACGAGACGCGTCGAGGCGAGGGCGGAGATGATGGAGGCCTATCTCGGCGGCGAGGACGAGTCCGCTCGACGGCTTCGAGTTCCTGACGATGGCGGAGGCCGGCGAGGTGGGCCACTGGTCGGTCGTCGGGAAGCTCGACCAGCAGGCCGGCGACCCCGCAGGTCGGGGAGCTCGTCGACTCGCCGCTGCCGATCCAGCGCGGGCACTTCGACGAGGTGCTCGCCGGGTCGCTCGACCTCGCCGCCGCGGAAGACCCGAACGAGGCCGCCGGCTGATCGCTGAGCGCCTACGTCTGGTCACGTGGAACGTCGCGGGGCGGGTGCGTCGCCAGCCGGAGCAGGCGGAGGTGATCGCGCGCGCGGGCGCTGACGTCATCGCCTTGCAGGAGCTGACCGCGCGCACGCTGCCACTCTGGCGGGCGAGCCTGGCGGCGATCGGCTTCGCCGCGGCGGAGACGTCCCTCGACGCCGCCCGCCGGCGCCCGCCGGCCGGCGCGCCTTGGGCGTGCTGACTGCGGCGCGCCTGCCGTTGACGCGGCTGGAGCCGCCGCCGGTGCCCTGGCCCGAGCGCGTGCTGTGCTGCGCGTTCGGTGACATCGAGATCAGCAACGTGCAGTCCGCTGATCGCGCCGGCGGCCGACCTGGCCAAGATCCGCACGCACGAGGCGATCGCCGCGCACCTCGCGGCGCGCGACGCTCGCCGGCAGATCCTGTGCGGCGACCTCAACACCCCGCGCCGCGAGCTCTCCGACGGCGATGTGCTCACGTTTGCCTACGACAGCGCCGGTCGCCTGCGGCCTGAACGCGGCGAGCGCTGGGATCGCGCGGAGCGCGCGCTCGTCCATGGGCTGCGCGAGCGCGGCTGGGTCGATGCGTTCCGTGCCCTCCATGGCTACGCCGAGCGCGAGGCCAGTTGGACGTTCGCCAACAACCGCGGCGGCTGGCGCCTCGACCACGTGCTCGTGTTCGGCGTCGAGCCGATCGCCAGCGCCTATGCGCACGACTGGCGCCGCGCCGGGCTCAGCGATCACTCCGCGCTCGTGGTCGACCTCGACCTGTCGGCCGATGATTCGGGCGGGCGTCGGTAGAGCACCCTGTTGGGCAAGCACTGCGATCAAGGAGAACCGATGACCGACGAGCAGCGAGAGCGAGAGCCGACGCGGGAGCGCGAGCCGCGCGATAAGCCGGGCGCGGAGGGCGGCGACTCCGACGCGGCGAGCTGCCCGCGGCACCCGCCGAGGACTCGTCGCCCCTCGGGGACACCGACCAGCATTCAGAGGCCGACGCGTAGCACCGGCTCGGCATGCTGCTCTGGGAACGGTGCGAGGTCGACGACGCCGAGGCGACGCTGCGGAGCGCCACGGCCGACCCCGAGGGCGCACACGCATTGGAACGCCTGCTCTGGCGCGAGCGCAACGACCCCCAGGCCGCAGTTCACTGGCTCGACCGCGAGGCGCAGGCCGATGACCCCGCGGCCGAGCGCGATCTCGGCATCGTCCTGCGCGAGCACGGCGACCTTCACGGCGCGCACCACTGGCTCAGCCGAGCAGCGGAGCGCGACGGCGAAGCCCGCCAAGCGCTGGCCGCGCTCGAGGCGGGCCAGTAAGCCGCGCCCCGGGCCGCGACGGTGTGCGCGATGCGTGATTACGCATCGCGCAGCCGTCCCTCGGCGGGCGCTCGACCCGTGCCCAGTCGAACTTCCGACGCCGGGCTGCGGGCGCGCAGCCAAACACACGATGACGCGCGCAGCGCCGAACAGGGTTTGGGAATGGGCACGTTCTTCCTGTCGATCCTGGGCATCAAGCAGACCAGGCACGTGCCGGTGGGCGCCAAGACGGAACTTAAAGTAAGCGACGAGCACGAGACAGCCCGTAGGCTTTAGCCATGTCATCCGCGCCAAAGCACATCCTGACCGCGGCGGCCTGGCCTTACGCTAACGGCCCGCGGCACATCGGGCACGTCTCCGGCTTCGCCATGCCCAGCGACATGTTCAGCCGGTACCAGCGGATGGCCGGCAACAAGGTGCTGATGGTCTCCGGCACCGACGAGCACGGCACCCCGATCCAGGTCCAGGCCGACGCGGAGGGCGTCAGCGTCCGGGAGATCGTCGACCGCTACAACGGGGTCATCGGCAACGACCTGGCCAACCTGGGCATGAGCTACGACCTGTTCACCCGGACCACCACCCGCAACCACTACGCCGTGGTCCAGGAGATGTTCCTGACCCTGCTCAAGAACGGGTACATCTTCCCCAAGACCACGCTCGGCGCGATCTCGCCGTCCACCGGCCGCACCCTGCCCGACCGCTACATCGAGGGCACCTGCCCGATCTGCGGCTACACGCACGCCCGCGGCGACCAGTGCGACAACTGCGGCAACCAGCTCGACCCGACCGACCTGATCAACCCGCGGTCGCGGATCAACGGCGAGACGCCGAAGTTCGTCGAGCCCGAGCACTACTTCCTCGACCTGCCCGCGTTCACCGACGCGCTCGGCGGCTGGCTGAGGTCCAAGGAAGGCGACTGGCGGCCCAACGTGCTGAAGTTCTCGCTCAACCTGCTGGACGACCTGCAGCCGCGGGCGATCACCCGCGACCTGGACTGGGGCGTCCCGGTGCCGCTCGACGGCTGGCGGGACCGCAACGACAAGCGGATCTACGTCTGGTTCGACGCGGTCATCGGCTACCTGTCGGCGTCGATCGAGTGGGCCCGCCGCTCCGGCGACCCGGACGCCTGGCGGGCCTGGTGGAGCGACCAGAGCGCCGAGGCCTACTACTTCATGGGCAAGGACAACATCGTCTTCCACTCGGAGATCTGGCCGGCGATGCTGCTCGGCTACAACGGCCAGGGGGCCAAGGGCGGCGAGCCCGGGGCCGCTCGGGCGCTCAACCTGCCGTCGGAGGTGGTCACCAGCGAGTACCTCACCATGGAGGGGCGCAAGTTCTCCTCGTCCCGCCAGGTGGTCATCTACGTCAAGGACTTCCTGGACCGCTACGACGTGGACGCGCTGCGCTACTACGTCGCGGTGGCCGGGCCGGAGACGCAGGACACCGACTTCACCTGGAGCGAGTTCGTCCGCCGCAACAACGACGAGCTGGTGGCGACCTGGGGCAACCTGGTCAACCGCGCGGTCTCGTTCGCGGCCAAGAACATCGGCGAGATCCCGGCCGCCGGCGACCTCACCGACGCGGACCGGGCGCTGCTCGCCACCACGTCGGGCGCGTTCGCCGGGGTCGGCGACCAGCTGTCGCACTCCCGGTTCAAGTTCGCGGTCAACGAGGCGATGCGCGCCGTCGGCGAGGCCAACAAGTACTTCTCCGACCAGGCGCCGTGGAAGCTGCGGACCACCGACCCGGCGCGGATGGCGACCGTCCTGCACGTCACGCTGCAGGCCATCGCCGACGCCAAGACGCTGCTCACCCCGTTCCTGCCCCGGTCGTCGCAGACCGGTCCACGAGATGCTCGGCGGCACCGGCGACTGGTCGGGGATGCCGCGGATCGAGACCGTGGACGAGGAGGGCGGCCCGTCCTACCCGGTGATCACCGGCGACTACGACTCGACGTTCCGCTGGGAGTCCCGGCCGGTGACCCCGGGCACCAAGCTGGACGTCCCCGCCCCGCTGTTCACCAAGCTCGACCCGTCGGTCATCGACGAGGAGCTCGGCCGGCTGGGCGGAATGACTAAGAGGAACGAGGCGTGGTTCCCGCTTGGCCCCGAACGCGAAGCCCCCGCCGAAAGCGCGCCCGATAAAATGGCGAATTCTGCCATCGGGCGCGCAGCCGGGGGGTCCGGGGGCCGGATGGGCGGACCCCCGAGCCGGACTCGTCCCCCGGGAGACAACTGCGCTTCCCGCTCCGGGCGGCTTCGACGCGCACACCCACATGGACATCATGGGGCTGCCGGTCGACGGCGTGCTCGCCGCCGCCCGCGCGGCCGGCATCCGCCGGGTCGTCAACGTCGGCTGCGACCTGCCGTCCTCGCCGCTGGTCGGTGTCGGCCGCGGCCGAGTACCCGGACGTGTACGCGGCGGTGGCGATCCACCCGAACGAGACGGCGCAAGGTGGACGAGCCGCCGGGCCGAGCGTGCTGGCCGAGCTGACCGACCTGGCCGCGTTGCCGAGGACGGTGGCGGTCGGCGAGACCGGGCTCGACTACTACCGGGACTGGTCGCCGCCGCCGGTGCAGCGGGACTGGTTCCGCGCCCACATCGAGATCGCCCGGGCGGCGGGCAAGCCGGTGATGATCCACGACCGGGAGGCGCACGAGGACGTGCTGTCGATCCTGGCGCAGTACGCGCCGTGGCCGCCGGAGCAGCGTGATCTTCCACTGCTTCTCCGGCGACGCGGCCATGGCCGCCCGCTGCGCCGAGGCCGGGTACCTGATGAGCTTCGCCGGCACCGTGACGTTCAAGAACGCGGCGGCGCTGCGCGAGGCCGCGGCGGTCGCCCCGGCCGAGCTGATGCTGGCCGAGACCGACGCGCCGTACCTGACGCCGGTGCCGCACCGCGGCAAGCCGAACTCCCCGGCGATGACCGCGCACACCATCCGCGTTCCTGGCCGCGCGTGAAGGGCCTGGAGGTCGCGGACTTCTGCGCCACCCTGCAGGCGACGGGCGGCTCTCGTGTCTTCGGCCTGGTAGCCTCCCCGCCCGGTGCGGCTGCTCGGCGCGGCTGGGCCGACCGAGATCCGGGAGCTGGCCGCCCGGCTCGGGGTGCGCGCCGACCAAGAAGCTCGGCCAGAACTTCGTCGTCGAGCAGGGCACCGTCCGGCAGGTCGCCGCGCTGGCCGGGCTGCGGCCCTTCGACACGATCCTCGAGGTCGGCCCGGGCCTCGGCTCGCTGACCCTGGCCCTGCTGAGGCGGCCGTGGCCGCCGCCTGCCGGTCCCGGCGGGTCACCGACTGCGGCACCGCGTCCGCGACGGCGCGGTCGCCCTGGACCGTCCCGTGCGGCTGGTGGCGGTGGAGATCGACCCGCTGCTCGCCGCCGAGCTGCCGAAGACGATCGCGGACCGGGCGCCGGAGCTGGCCGGGCGGGTGACCGTGCTCGACCGCCGACGCGCTCGCGGTGACGCGAGCGGGACATCGGGCGCCCCCGCGCGACCGTGCTGGCCGCCAACCTGCCCTACAACGTGGCCGTCCCGGTGCTGCTGCACCTGCTGGCGGCGCTGCCCGTCGCTGCGCGGCGGCGTGGTCATGGTGCAGGCTGAGGTGGCCGACCGGATGTGCGCGGGGCCGGGCAGCCGGGTCTACGGCGTGCCCGTCGGCCAAGCTGGCCTGGTACGCCGCACGTGCGGCGGGCCGGCACCGTGCCGCGCAGCGTGTTCTGGCCGGTGCCGCAACGTGGACTCCAAGCTGGTGGCCTTCACCCGCCGCGAGCCCGCCGGCCGACGGCGGCCAGCCGGGCGGAGGTCTTCGCGGTGATCGACGCCGCGTTCGGGCAGCGCCGCAAGACGCTGCGGGCCGCGCTGGCGGGCTGGGCGGGCTCGGCGCCCGCGGCCGAGCGGGTGCTGCGGGCCGCGGGCGTGGACCCGGCTGCCCGCGGCGAGACCCTGACCGTCGCCGACTTCACCCGGATCGCCCAGGCCGCCCGCGCCTGACCCCGCCGTCCCGCCGGGCGCAGTAGCCTCTGCCTGTGATGAGTGTGACGGTTCGGGTCCCCGCCAAGATCAACTTGCAGCTGACGGTCGGCCCGCTGCGGCCGGACGGCTACCACGGCCTGGTGACGGTGTTCCACGCGATCGCCCTGTTCGACGAGGTGACCGTGTCCGCCGCCGACGACGACAGCGTGACCGTCAGCGGTGAGGGCGCCGACCAGGTACCGGAGAACGCCGACAACCTGGCGCCTGCGCGCCGTCCGCGCGCTGCGCGCCGAGCAGGAGCGCCGCGGCACCGCGCCCGGCGACGGCGTGGCCGTGGCGATCAGCAAGCGCATCCCGGTCGCTGGCGGGATGGCGGGCGGCAGCGCCGACGCGGCCGCCGCGCTGGTCGCCTGCAACGAGCTGTGGGACGCGGGCCTGTCCCCGGATGAGCTGTGCGCGGTCGGCGCGGGCGTCGGCAGCGACGTGGCGTTCGCGGTGCTCGGCGGCACCGCCGTCGGCCGTGGCCGGGGCGAGCAGCTGACCCCGGCGCTGGCGGCCCCGTCCCGGTTCCACTGGGTCCTCGCCCTGGCCGACGGCCACCTGTCCACCCCGGCGGTCTACGGCGCGCTCGACCGGATGCGATCCGGCCAGGAGGTGCGCCGAGCCCGAGCTGAGCAGCGAGCTGATGGCCGCGCTGCGGGCGGGCGACCCGGCACGGCTCGGCGCCGCGCTCGCCAACGACCTGCAGGCCCCGGCGACCGGGCTGTTCCCGGCGCTGCGCAAGACCCTGGCCGCCGGGCGCGAGTTCGGCGCGCTCGGCGCGCTGGTCTCCGGCTCCGGCCCGACCTGCTTCTTCCTGGCCCGCGACGAGCGGCACGCCACCGCCCTGGCGGTCAGCCTGTCCGGTGCCGGGGTCTGCCGGGGCGTCGCGACCGCGACCGGGCCGGCCCCGGGCGCCACCGTCGTCCCGGGCTGAGGGTCATCCCGGGGTAACGGCCAGCGCGGAAGCGGGCCTAGCCGATCAGCTCGGCGAGCTCGAACCAGCGCTCCTCCAGCGCGGCCACGTCCGCCTCGAGCTGGGCGATCTCCTGCATGCGCTTGGTCAGGCCCTGGTAGTCGGCGTGGTCGTGGCCGGCCAGCGCGTTCTTGGCGTCGTCAACCTGCTTCTGGAGTCGGGCCATGCGGCGCTCGACGGAGGCGGACTCTTTCTGCGCGTCGCGCAGCGCCGCGCCGGCCAACCCGGCCGGGGCCGGCTTGGCCGGCGCGGCGGCCTTGTCCGTGGGTCGGATTGTCTAGTGCGCGGGAGCGAAGTCTCAGGTACTCCTCGATGCCGCCGGGCAGGTGGCGCAGGCGCCCGTCGAGGATCGCGTACTGCTGGTCGGTGACGCGCTCAAGGAAGTAGCGGTCGTGCGAGACCACGATCAGCGTCCCCGGCCAGGAGTCGAGCAGGTCCTCGATCACCGCCAGCATGTCGGTGTCCATGTCGTTGGTCGGCTCGTCGAGTATCAGCACGTTGGGCTGGTCGAGCAGGATCAGCAGCAGCTGCAGCCGGCGCTGCTGGCCGCCGGACAGGTCACGGACCGGGGTGGACAGCTGGGCGGCCGCGAAGCCGAGCCGTTCCAGCAGCTGGCCCGGGGTCAGCTCCTGCGCCTTGGACCCGGTGCCGAGCGTGTAGCTGGTGCGCGAGCCGGTCGATGATGACACGGACCGGCTCGTGCAGGTGGTCCTCCAGCTCGCCGATGCGCTGGCTGAGCGCCGCCACCCGGACCGTCTTGCCGCGCCGGACCGTGCCGGCCGTCGGCGCGAGGGTGCCCGCGATCAGGCCGAGCAGGGTGGACTTGCCCGCGCCGTTGACGCCGAGCACGCCGGTGCGCTCGCCCGGCGCGATCCGCCACTCGACGTCGCCGCAGCACGTCGGTGCCGTCGTAGCCGGCCGAGACGTCGAGCAGGTCGACCACGTCCTTGCCCAGCCGGGCCACCGCCAGGGACTGCAGCGACACCGCGTCCCTGATCTCGGGCACGTCGGCGATCAGCTGCGTTGGCGGCGTCGATGCGGAACTTGGGCTTGGAGGTGCGGGCCGGCGCGCCCCGGCGCAGCCAGGCCAGCTCCTTGCGCGCCAGGTTCTGCCGCTTGGCCTCGGCGGAGGCGGCCATCCGGTCGCGCTCCACCCGCTGGAGTATGTAGGCGGCGTAGCCGCCCTCGAACGGCTCCACGATCCGGTCGTGCACCTCCCAGGTGGCGGTGCACACCTCGTCGAGGAACCAGCGGTCGTGGGTGATGACCAGCAGGCCGCCCGCACTGCGCGGCCAGCGGCGCTTCAGGTGCCCGGCGAGCCAGGTGATCGCCTCCACGTCGAGGTGGTTGGTCGGCTCGTCAAGCAGCAGCACCTCCCACTCCCCGGCCAGCAGGCCGGCCAGGGCGACCCGGCGGCGCTGGCCGCCGCTGAGCGTGGTGAGTTGGGCGTCCCAGCCGATCCCGGTCAGCAGGCCGCGGATCACGTCGCGCACCCGGGCGTCGCCCGCCCAGACGTGCTCGGGGGTGTCGCCGACGACCGCGCGCTCGACCGTCAGCCCGTCGCCCAGCGTGTCGGCCTGGTCGAGCACGCCGACCCGAACGCCGCCGCGGACGGTGACCCGCCCGGAGTCCGGCTGCTGCCGGCCGGCCAGCATGGCCAGCAGGCTGGTCTTGCCGTCGCCGTTGCGGCCGACGACGCCGACCCGGTCGCCCTCGTTCAGGCCGAGCGTGACCGAGTCGAAGACGACTTTCGTGGGAAACTCAAGGTGCAGGGCCTCGGCCCCGAGAAGATGCGCCATATCGCTTCCAGGCTAGGACATCGGGCGGCGCCCGCGGTCCCGGCGCACCCTGGCCGCGGCCCGCCGCGGCTTAACGCGCCGCCTCGCGCCCCGGGGGTGGGCGCCCTCGTCGAACGGCACCAGCAGCGTGCGGAGCAGGCCGGCCAGCTGGTCGCGCTGCCCGGGCACGAGCCGGGAGAGCAGCGACTGCTCGCGGTCGAGCAGGTCGGTGAACGCCGCGTCCACCGCGTCGCGGCCGCGCTCGGACAGGGTGACGAGCACGCCCGCGCCGGTCACGCGGGTCCGGCTCCCGGTAGACCAGCCCGGCGGACGGCCAGCCGGTCGATGCGGTTGGTCATCGTGCCCGAGGTGACCAGCGTGGCCCGCAGCAGCGTCCCCGGGGTGAGCTGGAACGGCGGCCCGGCCCGGCGCAGCGCGGACAGCACGTCGAACTCCCAGGACTCCAGGCCGTGCGCGGCGAACGCGCCGCGCCGGGCGATGTCCAGGTGCCGGGCCAGGCGGGAGACCCGGCTCAGCACCTGCAGCGGCGCGACATCGAGGTCGGGCCGCTGCTCTCGCCACGCGGCGACCAGGTCGTCGACCTCGTCGCGTTCCTCGCCGGTGAGCTGCCCCATCGCATCAGCATATCTCTTGACGTCAAGAAGCTTGATCTGATAGAGATACCTTGACATCAAGATTCTTTGCTCCGAAGCTAAGCCGATGGAGGGCAAGACATGTGGAATGCCGGCCAGTACCTGCGGTTCGGTGGCGAGCGCGCCCGGCCGTTCTTTGACCTGGTGGCCCAGGTGGGCGCGGCCGACCCCGGCTACGTGGCCGACCTGGGCTGCGGGCCGGGCAACCTCACCGCGGCGCTGGCCCAGCGGTGGCCCGGGGCCACGGTGGCCGGCGTGGACAACTCGGCCGAGATGATCGCCGCCGCACGCCAGGCAGCCGTCCCGGCGGCCGCCAATCTGTCGTTCGCGCTCGGCGATGTCTGGGACTGGCAGCCCGAGCGGCCGGTCGACGTGCTCGTCTGCAACGCCGTCCTGCAGTGGGTGCCCGGCCACGACGAGCTGCTGCGCCGCTGGGCGGGCCTGCTCGCGCCGGGCGGCTGGCTGGCCTTCCAGCTGCCGGGCAACTTCGACCAGCCGAGCCACCGGATCGTCAAGGAGCTGGCCGCCTCGCCCCGCTGGCGCGGCCTGCTCGGCGACGCCGGGCTGAACCGGCAGGCGGGCGACCCGGCCGACTACGTGGCCCTGCTGTCCGGCCCCGGGCTACACGGTGGACGCGTGGGAGACCAGCTACCTGCACCTGCTCCAGGGGGACAACCCGGTGCTCGAATGGACCAAGGGCAGCACGCTGCGGCCGGTGCTCGCGACGCTCGACGCGGAGCAGGCCGCCGAGTTCGTCCGCGAGTACGGGGAACGGCTACGGGCCGCGTACCACCCGCGCCCGTTCGGCACCCTCTTTCCGTTCCGACGGGTGTTCGCGGTGGTGCACCGCGAGGCCGCCCTCAGCTAAGTTCTGGCCCCCGGCCTGCCACCCGCCAGCAGACTATTCCAATTGAGTTACTAGGAATTTGCAGTATGATCTTGACGTGCACCAGACGACCACCGCCTCTGACCAGCGGATTCTCGCGCCGCAGCAGCTCGCCGCCGAGGTGCGGAGGCTGACCGCCGCCCCGGCCGAGTGGGTGGCCCGTGTCCGGCTCGATCCCGAAGGCCGCTGGTACGAGCAGATCCACATGACCGACGCCTTCGAGCTGTGGCTGATCAGCTGGCTGCCCGGCCAGTCGACCGGGTTCCACGATCACGGCGGGGCCAACGGGGCGTTCGGCGTGGTCTGGGGCCAGCTGGACGAGTACCGCGGCTTCCCCACCACCACCCGCCCGGTCGCCGCGGGCACGGTGCGCTCGTTCGGGCCGCGCTACGTGCACGACATGCGGAACTCCGCGGCCGGCACGGTGGCGATCAGCGTGCATGCCTACTCCCCGCCGCTGTCCGCCATGACCAGGTACGATCTGACGCCGGGCGGCCTGGTGCCGATCGGAACCGAAGGAACTGGGGACTGGTGAGCGCAGACAGCCAGGGTGCGGGAGCGGCCAGCAGGCCAGCCGGCGCCCGGTCCATCGACGACATCCTGGCGCAGGCGCGCGCCCGGCTGACCCGGGTGACACCGGACCAGGCGTACGCCGAACTCGAAGCGGGCGCGGTGCTGATCGACATCCGGCCCGCCGCCCAGCGGGCCGCCGCCGGCGAGGTCCCGGGCTCGGTGGTGATCGAGCGGAACCACCTGGAATGGCGCCTCGACCCGGCCAGCGGCGCGCGGCTGCCCTGGGCCACCGGGTACGGCCTGCGGCCGATCGTCATCTGCGCCGAGGGGTACACCTCCAGCCTGGCCGCCGCCGCGCTGCAGGACCTCGGCTTTGCGCGGGCCACCGACGTGGCCGGCGGCTACCAGGCCTGGCAGGCGGCGCAGCTGCCTACCGCGGCGGCCGCCGAGCGCACCGTGGCCATCGCCCCCGGGGCGTCGCCGGCCTGGCAAACCGCCGGCTGAGGGCCGCGCGTCGAGCTGCTCCAGACCGCCCCAGGCCAGGTCGATGAGGTTCTTCGCGACCTGCTCGAGGGCGGGCTTGCGGGCGTCCAGCCACCACTGGCCGGTGAAGGCGACCATGCCCACCATCATCTGCGAGTACATCGGGGCCAGCCCCGGGTCCCGGCCGCGAGAGGTGAGGAAGTCGGCCATGATGTTGTCCACCTGGCCGGCGATGTCGGCCAGCAGCGTGCCGTACGTGCCGCTGCCGGATGCCGGGCTCGAGTCGCGCACCAGGATCCGGAAGCCGTCGGCATTTTCCTCGATGTAACGGAGCAGGGAGACCGCGGCCGCCTCGAACTTGGGCTTGGTGTACGGCCGGTCGAGCAGCACCGTGGCCGCCATCGTCAGCCGCTCGACCTCGCGGTCCACCACCACCGCGTACAGGCCTTCCTTGCCGCCGAAGTGCTCGTAGACCACCGGCTTGGAGACGCCGGCCTGGGCCGCGATCTCCTCGATGGAGGTGCCCTCGAATCCCCGCTCCGCGAACAGGCGCCGGCCGACGTCCAGGAGCTGCTGCCGCCGCTCCTGGCCGGTCATCCGCTTCCTGCCACTCTTCGGGGATTGCTCGGTCACCGACACATCATGGCGTCTACGCCGCCGCCCTGTCAGCTCGGTTTACCGGCTTGGCGGCCGTTTCGTTACGCTTCGTCATGCTGCCCAGGCTGCGCGTGGCGTCGCCCGCGCGCTTGGCGTTCAGCCGCGCCTCGTCCGGCCAGCGAACGTCGTAGGCCCAGCCCAGCTTCTCGAACCACTGGATCACCCGGGCGGACTGGTCGATCTGGCCCTTGAGCGCGCCGTGCCGCGCGCAGGTCGGGTCGGCGTGGTGCAGGTTGTGCCAGGACTCGCCGAACGACGCGATGGCCAGCCAGGCCACGTTCACCGAGCGGTCGCGGGACTGCCAGTCGGTGTTGCCCCAGGTGTGGCAGATCGAGTTGGTCGACCAGGTGACGTGGTGCAGCAGGGTGACCCGGACCAGGCTGGCCCAGAAGAACGCCTCGATGGCGCCGTGCCAGGACAAGACGCCGCCGCCGGTGGTCCAGAAGCCGCCGATCACCGCCGGGGCGAGCAGGGTGAACGCGACGAGTGCCGGGAACAGGCGGTCCACGCCTCGGATCTTCTTGTCGGCCAGCAGGTCGGGCGCGAACTTCTGCTGCGAGGTCTGGTTGGGGTCGAACAGCCACATGACGTGCGCCCAGCCCAGGCCCTTGGCCAGCGCCTTCGCGTCGTTGCCGTACTTCCAGGGCGAGTGCGGGTCGCCCTCCTTGTCGCTGTACTTGTGGTGCCGCCGGTGGTCGGCCACCCAGGTGCACGACCGGGCCCTCGCAGCGCCAGGCTGCCCGCGACCGCCAGGGCCACCCGCAGCCCGGTCTTGGCCTTGAACGAGCTGTGCGTGAAGTAGCGGTGGTAGCCGACGGTGATACCGAGACCGGAGACCCAGTAGAAGACCGCGCCGATCACGATGTCGTGCCAGTTCAGGCCCCAGCCCCAGGCGAACGGGATCGCGGCGACCAGCGCCAGCATGGGCACGAAGACGAAGATGCCGACCAGGACCTGCTGAGCCCGGGACGTCGGCGCTTCCTCGATCTCCGGGGTCGTCTTGCGCAGCAGGGGCGCGGCGCCACGGATCGAGTGAGAGCGCGATGTCTTCGTCCGCCACGATGGCACTGCCTGCTGGCGTGCGTTCGGAGTTCTAGCCATGTTCTCCCCTGAGGTGAGCCGGCAGGACGGCGCCTTGTACGCTTACGTAACCGTAGCCTACGTGACCGTAGGTTTGGCAAGGGGCCTCAGGTGAACTCTTGGATATGCGCAGGTAAAAGCCTGCTATAGGTTCGGCCACCCGGCCCGGCGGAGGTCCTGCCTCGGCGCTCTCGGCGGCGCTAGGCTGGCCGGGCGAGTTGGCAACTCGTTGCGGCACCGCTGGCAGCGTCCGTTCCCGGTACAGTTAGGGGCGGCGATCCCGGGTCGTCTAGTGGCAGGACTGCGGTTTTTGGTACCGTATACAGAGGTTCGAATCCTCTCCCGGGAGCTGTGACCAGTGGTTTTTAGTTCGAATCCTCCCCTCTCTACTGGGCGTGCTAGGCACTGGGCGTTGCCGTGATGGCGGTCACCCATCCCTCGATCCTGCGGTACAGCTCCCCGCTGCGGCGTACTACCAGCCTGAGGCAGCCGTGATAGTCCTCCCCGGTGTTCTTGCGGACGGTCTTAGGGTTGTGCCGCTTTAGCGTGGGCGGTCGGAACAGGTCGGCTGCGAGCGCCCGTGAGCTTCTTCCCAGAAGCGCTGAGCGGCCTGGGCGTCGGCGGTCTCGTGGATTTGCACGCGAAAGATCAGGTCGGTCCGCGGGATGCCCGCGACGTCTAGGAAGCGCAGGAAGAGGCAGATCAGCGCCGGGGTCGCTGTTGGTGAAGGACACCCGGTCGCCGTTATTGCGCCATGGCTTGGTCTTCGATGCCCTCGCACCAGTAGGCGACGGCTCCGGCGATGAGGACCTCGCGGTCGGTGAGCTCGCCGATCTCGGCGGCGCTAGCTGTCGGCCCGGAACTCGTCCCGGTAGGCGCGCTCGCGCTCCCAGAACCGCCGCAGGCCCTCCGCCGATCGCTTCTGGCGTCCTCGGGGCTCAGGCGGGCGGGTACGCGGCAGGTCGCGGACCCAGAGGGAGATCGAACTCTTGGACACGCCTAGCCTGGTCGGCGATCTCGGCGTAGTCGAGCCCCTGGGCCCGCAGCTCCCTGGCCTGGGCGTGCAGGTCGTCCTTGGCGTTCGGGCGGCGCGTCCACTCGGGTGGCGGCGTGCCGCGCAGCGCCTCGTTGAGTGTGCGTCTTGCCGAGCGGGCCGAGGAGCTCCCTTATCTCGCGGAGGGACTTGCCCGCGAGGCGGAGGGCGACGGCCTGCTCGCGGATGGCGGAACGATCTTGCTTCGCTGTCATGTTCCAATGCTACATCGGGATTTTCTCGATGCCGAATTTCGCAACCAGTTGGCAGCCATAAATCGAATTTGTGATCTGATGTGATTCTGCAGGGACGCGGTGTGGCGACTGAGGCGAGGTGGGCCGGGCGGATATTCGGAGGCGGACTCCGGGTCTGTTATGGTTGCGTGCAGCGAAGCAAATTACTCTTGTTCGCTAACTCGTCCGTGTTCGAACTAGGTGGGGGGCATTTCCGCCGATGACGGGTACCTCCGGGATGACGGGCGCGCCTGGCGCGCCTGCTCGCGTGCTCGGACCGCACTACAAGTGGATCGCGCTGTCGAACACCACGCTCGGCGTGCTGATGGCGACCATCAACCAGTCCATCGTGCTGATCGCGCTGCCCGCGGTGTTCAAGGGCATCGGCCTCAACCCGCTGGGGCCGGGCAACACCAGCTACCTGCTGTGGATGTTCATGGGCTTCATGGTCGTCACCGCCGTGCTGGTGGTGTCGTTCGGCCGGCTGGGCGACATGTTCGGCCGGGTGCGCATGTACAACATGGGCTTCGCCGTCTTCACGGTCGGCTCGATCTTCCTGACCGTCACCTGGATGCACGGCACGGCCGGGGCACTGTGGCTGATCATCTGGCGGGTGGTGCAGGGCATCGGCGGCGCGTTCCTGTTCGCCAACTCCACCGCGATCCTCACCGACGCGTTCCCGGCCAACCAGCGCGGCACCGCGCTCGGCCTCAACTCGATCGCGGCCATCGCCGGGTCCTTCCTCGGCCTGATCCTCGGCGGCCTCCTGGCCCCGGTGAACTGGCACCTCGTCTTCCTCATCTCGGCACCGATCGGCGCGTTCGGCACCATCTGGGCCTACTTCATGCTGCACGACATCGGCATCCGCAAGCACGCCAAGATGGACTGGTGGGGCAACATCCTGTTCGGGGTGGGCCTGATCGCGATCCTGGTGGGCATCACCTACGGCCTGCAGCCGTACGGCGGGAGCGCGATGGGCTGGACCAACCCGTTCGTCCTCGGCTCGATGATCGGCGGCGCCGTGCTGCTCGTCGTCTTCGTGTTCGTGGAGATGAAGGTGGAGGATCCGCTCTTCCACATCGGCCTGTTCAAGATCCGGGCGTTCGCGGCCGGGAACGTCGCCAACCTCATGCTGTCCATGGGGCGCGGCGGCATGCAGTTCATGCTGATCATCTGGCTGCAGGGCATCTGGCTGCCGCTGCACGGCTACAGCTATGCCCAGACCCCGCTGTGGGCGGGCATCTACCTGGTCCCGCTGACGATCGGCTTCCTGCTGTCCGCGCCGCTGGCCGGCATCCTGTCGGACAAGTTCGGCGCGAAGTCGTTCACCGTCGGCGGCTCGGTGCTCACCGCGGCCACGTTCCTCATCCTGCTGTTCCTGCCGGTGAACTTCACCTACTGGCAGTTCGCGGTCATCATCGTGCTGAACGGTTTCGGCACCGGCCTGTTCGCGCCGCCGAACCGCGCCGAGCTGATGAACTCGGTGCCCGCCAACCAGCGGGGCGCCGCGGGCGGCATGATCGCCACGTTCCAGAACTCCGCGTCGGTGCTGTCCATCGGCATCTTCTTCTCGCTGATGGTGGCAGGCCTGGCCAGCAAGCTGCCCGCGTCGATGTTCGGCGGGCTGACCGCGCAGGGCGTCCCGGCCGGGGCGGCGACGACGATCTCGCACCTGCCGCCGATCGGCGTGCTGTTCTCCGCGTTCCTCGGCTACAACCCGATGCAGCAGCTGCTCGGGCCGGTGATCCACCAGCTGTCCGCCGTGCACGCGACCTACGTGACCGGCCGCGAGTTCTTCCCGAACCTGATCACCGGGCCGTTCCACGACGGCCTCGGCGTCGCGTTCGGCTTCGCGATCGCGGCCAGCGTCATCGCGGCCGTCGCGTCCGCGCTCACCGGCAAGGTCAAGGCGCCGACCGAGGTTGCGGCGGTCGTGGAGTCGCGCGGGTCCGAGCTGGCCGCGGTGGCCGGCGAGGGCGGCTTCGAGCCCAGCGAGCTGGTCGCCCCGGACGTGGCGCAGGACACGTCGGAGCCAGCGGACAAGCGCGGGCATCTCTGGCTAATATTTCCAGCCAGCGGGTGGCGCCCCGCCCGCAGTACACCGTCCGGCTCGGCGCGAGCGCGGTACCGGATGCGGGTCACGCGGGCGCCGCCTCGCCGCATTTTCCTGACCGGGTGGCGCGCCTGCAGGCCGGCCAGCGGCGTCGCCCGCGGTTCACGGGGATATTCCTGCGGTCGGCGGGCAGGTATCCTGCTGGCGAGAAACGGGTGAACAACTTCGGCGTTGTCCTGGCCCACCGCGCGCCCGCTACGATGGCGTGTTGCCCCGGATGTGCGGTGAGACGTCGGTGGCGTCGGGGTACGGGGATCGCCTCTCCGGAAGTCAACGGGGTTCCGGAGACGAAGGGCTCGACTAGTGTTCGGCGCGATAACCGAGGAGATGCGTTAACTCGTGAGCGAAACTTCCCCGGCCGCTGTTGTGGTCCTCGCCGCGGGCGAGGGCACCCGGATGAAGTCACGCACCCCTAAGGTCCTGCACACGCTGTGCGGGCGGTCGTTGCTCGGGCACGCGCTCGCGGCGGCGGGCGAGCTGAGCCCCCGCCGCCTCGTGGTGGTCGTCGGGCACGCCAGGGAGCAGGTGGGCGCGGCGGCCGTCGCGGCGGCGCCGGAGGCGGACATCGTCGTGCAGGACCGGCAGCTCGGCACCGGGCACGCGGTCCGTATGGTCATCGAGTCGGTGGGTGACCTGTCCGGCACCGTCGTGGTCAGCTACGGCGACATGCCGCTGCTGCGCGGCGAGACGCTGCAGCGGCTGGTGGACGAGCATCACGCGGCGCGGAACGCGGTCACCGTGCTGACCGCGCGCGGTGACGCCGCCGGGTACGGCCGGATCGTCAGGGACGCGGGCGGCGGGCTGCTGCGCATCGTGGAGGAGCGCGACGCGACGCCGGACGAGCGGGCGATCGACGAGTACAACTCCGGCTGCTACGCGTTCGACGGCACGCTGCTCGCGGACGCGATCAAGCGAGTGACCACGGATAACGCTCAGGGGCAGGAGTACCTGACCGACGTGGTGGACATCCTGCGCGGCGATGGGCACCAGGTCGGCACGATGGTCGCCGCCGACGCGGGCGAGATCGCGGGGGTCAACGACCGGGTGCAGCTGGCGCAGGTGCGCCGGGCGCTCAACGACCGGGTGCTGCGAGACTGGATGCGGGCCGGGGTGACGATCGTGGACCCGGCGTCCACCTGGATCGATGTCACCGTGCGGATCGGGCAGGACGCCGAGATCGGTCCCCAGACGCAGCTTGAGGGGGCCACCGTGATCGGTGAGGGGGCCAGGGTCGGGCCGGGCTGCCTGCTCAGCGACACGACGGTCGGCGCGGGCGCGGTGCTGCTGAACGCGGTGTGCCGCGAGTCGCAGGTCGGCCCCGGGGTGACGATCGGCCCGTTCGCCTACCTCCGGCCCGGGGTGAGCATCGACGAGGACGCGCACATCGGTACCTACGTCGAGCTGAAGCAGTCGCATGTGGGCGCGGGGGCTAAGGTTCCGCACCTGACCTACGTCGGCGACGCGACCATCGGCGCCGGCGCCAACATCGGCGCGGGGACGATCTTCGCCAACTACGACGGGGCCCGCAAGCACCGCACCGAGGTGGGCGAGAATGCCTTCATCGGCAGCAACACGGTGCTGGTGGCGCCGGTGAGCGTCGGCGACGGCGCCTACACCGCCGCGGGCTCGGCGGTCGCGCAGGACGTGCCACCCGGTGACCTGGGCATCGCCCGGGGCCGTCAGCACAACTCCGACGGCTGGGTGCTCAGGAACCGCGAGGAGACGCGGTCGGCGCAGGCAGCGAAACGCGCTCGTTCTTCAGACGATTCTCGATAATTGAACAGCCGCCCCCGCGAGCCTCAGCCGGTCAGCGGGGGAACGGGGGGTCAGCCCCCCACAGATGGGAGTTTTACGGTGAGCGGCATGACGGCGCCCAACCAGAAGAAGATGATGCTGTTCGGCGGGCGGGCCTTCCCCGAGCTTGCCGCGGAGGTCGCCGACTGCTTGGGGGTCGAGACAGCGCCCGCGACGCTGTACGACTTCGCCAACGGCGAGATCATGGTCCGGTTCCTGGAATCGGTGCGCGGCTCCGACGCCTTCGTGCTGCAGAGCCACACCGCGCCGATCAACCAGTGGATCATGGAGCAGCTGATCATGGTCGACGCGCTCAAGCGGGCGTCGGCCAAGCGGATCACCGTGGTCATGCCGTTCTTCGGCTACGCCAGGCAGGACAAGAAGAGCCGGGGCCGCGAGCCGATCTCGGCCCGGCTCATCGCCGACCTGTTCGCGACGGCGGGCGCCGACCGGCTGATGGCCGTCGACCTGCACACGTCGCAGATCCAGGGCTTCTTCGACGGGCCGGTCGACCACCTGTTCGCGCTGCCGATCCTGGCGGGCTACCTGGAGTCCAAGCTGAATGTGCGGAACGTGACCGTGGTCGCGCCGGACGCGGGCCGGGTCCGGGTGTGTGAGCGCTGGACCGACCGGCTCGGCACGCCGCTGGCCATCATCCACAAGCGGCGCGACCCCGATGTTCCCAACCAGGTCAAGATGTTCGAGGTGGTCGGGCACGTCAAGGGCCGCACCTGCATCCTGGTGGACGACATGATCGACACCGGCGGGACGATCGTGAAGGCGGCGGACGCGCTGTTCGAGCAGGGGGCGGAGCGGGTGATCGTGGCGGCCACGCACGGCGTGCTGTCCGGGCCCGCCGTCGACTTGATGAAGAACTCGCAGATCAGCGAGGTCGTCATCACGAACACGCTGCCGGTGGCGCAGGAGAAGCGGTTCGACAAGCTGACCGTGCTGTCCATCGCCCCGCTGCTCGCCCGCGCGATCAACGAGGTGTTCAACGACGGCTCGGTCACCAGCCTGTTCGACGGCCAGAGCTAGACACACTTCCGGGAAAACCCCGTCCCGCCATTCCCCGGATTGGCGGGACGGGGCTCTTGCGACGTCCGGGACCGCCACCCCGGGTCCCGGACGCCAGCTCCGTTGGCCGTTCGCCGCGGGGGCCGCAGGTGCGGCCCCCGCGGCCCCCGCTGCGTTTCGGCGCTGACTGCAGCCTGGCAGGCGGCGATTGCGTGGCGATTAAGTCCGGTAAGCCCGATTCGCGCCGCTCTGCCCGCCGTCCGCTTAATCGACCGGTTTTTCACCTATCACCGGTTAAGTCCCGGCATCGGGCCGGGCGGATCGCTACACTCCGTGGTGGGGTCTCAGTGGACGCGCTACATCGTGCCGTGTCCGATTTACGGTTCGGTTGAGTCGTGATTAAGTGGGTTTTTACCCTTAGACCCCGTCGGCGGAGGAGAGCGTGCGCCCGGACAGGCTGGCCTGATGCGCTACCGCATCCTCGGTCAGCTTGAAGTGCGCTCTCCCGACGGGTGGACGGCGATCGGCGCCCCGAAGTGGAAGTCCCTGCTCGCCTGCCTCCTGCTGAGGCCCGGCCAGCTGGTACCGACCGACTCGCTGATCGATGAGCTGTGGGGCGACAGCCCGCCGAAACGGGCCAACAACCTGGTCAGCATCTACGTGCACCGGCTGCGCCGGGTCATCGGCGACGCCGAGGGCCGGGTGCTCGTGCACCAGGCTCCCGGGTACCTGCTCCGGCTGTCGCCCGGCGACCTCGACTTCCAGGAGTTCGAGTCCCAGGTGGCCGCCGGCCGCGGCGCGCTGGCCGCCGCCGACCCGGCGGCCGCGGCCGCGCTGCTCGGCGCGGCGCTGGGCCTGTGGCGGGGGCCGCTGCTCGCCGACGTGCCGCAGTCCGCGCTGATCGCCACCCAGTCCGAGCACGCGGCGGAACGCTGGCTGGAGGCGACCGAGCTGCGCGTCCACGCCGACCTCGCCTGCGGCCGGGCGGCGGCGGTAGTGGCGGAGCTGCGCGGGCTGGTGCGGGAGCACCCGCTGCGCGAGCGGCTGTGGCTGCTGCTGATGCGGGCGCTGGAAGACGCGGGACGGCGGGCCGAGGCGCTTAGCACGTTCGCGCGGGCGCAGGAGGTCATCGCGGCGGAACTCGGCGTGGACCCGGGCGCCGAGCTGCAGCGCGCTCTACCTCGACCTGCTCGCGGCGGACGCCGCGTCGGCGGCGCCGCCGACGCCGCGGCGGCGGACAAGGAAGGATCCCGGCGGGGAGAGCCGGACCGGCGAACCCGGCCGGGCCCGGCCAGACGGTGCCGGGAACGCGCGGCCCGCGGATAGTGGTCCCGGGACGGTGGCGGGCCAGTCGGCCGCGCCGGCGGGCGGCTCGCCCGCCGGCGCTGAGGGTCCGGCCGGGGAGGTGCCGGGCACCATCGCGGTCGGCACGTTCGCCGAGCCCGCGCCGTCGACGGGCGCGCGGACGACCGACGGCGGGCAGCCGCCGGCCGCGCCGCTGGTTGCCCGCCCGGGCCAGCTGCCCGCCGACATCGGGGATTTCACCGGCCGCGAGACGCACGTCGACCACCTGTGCGCGCTATTGCTTGAGGGCAACGCGGGGAGCAGCCCTGGCGCGGTGCGCATCGCGGTGGTCAACGGCGCGGGCGGCCTCGGCAAGACCACCCTCGCCGTGCACGCCGCGCACCGGGTGCGGGCGCACTTCCCGGACGGCCAGCTCTACGTGGACCTGCTCGGGGCCAGCCCGCAGGCGGCCAGCCCGGGGGAGGTGCTGGCCCGGTTCCTGCGTGACCTTGGCATCGAGGGCGACAAGGTGCCGGCCTCCGACGACGAGCGAGCGGCGCTGTACCGGACCACGCTCACCGGCCGCCGCGTGCTCATCTTGCTCGACAACGCGAAGGACGCGGCCCAGGTCCGGCCGCTGCTGCCGGGCAGCTCGTCGTGCGCGGTGCTTGTCACCACCCGGAACCGGACGTCGGACCTGGCCAGTACCCGGTTCGTGGACCTGGACGTGCTGGAGGACGCCGAGGCGCTGGCGCTGTTCTCCCGCATCGTCGGCGAGGAACGGGCGGCGGCCGAGCCCGATGCCACGGCGGAGGTGCTGATCGCCTGCGCCGGCCTGCCGCTGGCGATCAGGATCTGCGCGGCGCGGCTGGCCAAGCGGCGGCAGTGGCGGGTCGCCACGCTGGCCGGCCGGCTGCGCGACCAGCACCGGCGGCTGGATGAGCTGAAGACCGGGGACCTGGCCGTCCGGGCCAGCTTCCAGGTCAGCTACGACAGCCTCCGCCCGTCAAGCGGCGGCGCCGACCTGGCCCGCGCGTTCCGGCTGCTCGGCCTGTGGCAGGGCGCGGCGATCAGCGTGCCCGCGGCGGCGGCCCTGCTCGGCGAGCCCGATGACGAGGTCGCGGAGATGCTGGAGGGCCTGGTCGACGTCAACCTGCTCGAGTCGCCCGCCCCCGACTGGTACCGCTTTCACGACCTGCTCAAGGTCTACGCCATGGAGCGGGCGCAGGCAGAGGAGCTGCGGGCCGCCCAGGACGAGGTGGTCCGCAGGCTGCTGTACTGGTACCTGGACACCGCGCAGGCCGTGGCGGACATCTTGTCGCCGCAGCGGTACCGGGTGCCCCGCGAGCCGGCGGAGCCGGGTCATCCGCCGCCGGTGTTCTCCGGCATGGAAGCCGCCCTGGAGTGGTACTCCGACGAGCGGGCCAACATCGTAGCGGCGACCAGGCAGGCATCTGCCGCGGGCCTGGACGAGGTGGCCTGTCGGCTGCCACCGACCTTGTTCCCGCTGTTCAGCCGCCGTGCGACCTGGACTGACTGCGTGATAACGCATCGCATCGCGGTCGACAGCGCGGCGCGGACCGGGGACCGGCCCGGTGAGGCATGGGCGCTCAACCAGCTTGGTTACGCGCTGGTCTGCCAGGGCGATCAGGAGGCGTTCCGGCACCTGGAGCGGGCACTGGCCATGCGGCAGGACCTCGGTGACACCTGGGGCGAGGCCCAGACCGCCGCCTCGATCGGTGAGGGGCACATGGTGTTCCACGGGGCGGGGGAGGACGCGCTGCGTTACCTGCGGCACGCGGCGGACCTGCTCGAGCCGATGGGCGCGGTCTCGCTGCGGGGTGTCGCGCTGAACAACCTGGGCGAGGTTTACTTCAGGCTGGACGACCTCGACGCGGCGGCCGGGTGCTACCAGCAGGCGCTGGAGATCAGCCGGGAGATCGGCGGGCACGCGGAAGGGCACGCGCTGGCCAACCTCGGCCGCGTCCACGTGCGCCAGCACCGCCTGGCTGAGGCGATCGGCCGGTTCCAGGAAGCGCTGTCCAGGCTGCGGGCATCCGGCGACCGGGACGGCGAGGCGTGGACGCTGCGTGACCTCGGCACAGCCCGGGCGGACGCGGGCAGCCAGCCCGAGGCGCGAGCGTCATTGGCCGAGGCCTTGCGGCTGTTCGAGCAGATCGGGGACCGGGAGCAGGTCGCGGAGACGGTCGCGCGGCTCGCATCGCTGACCGGGCAGGCCTAGCCAGCGGTGAGCGCTGGCGCTGTGGCCGGGCCTGGTATCACATCCGTACGTTGGTGAGATAACCGGCTCCCGTGTCATTAAAATCGCCAGCGTGCATTCACGCACGGGGATTCCCTTCTATCGGGAATGCGATGAGAGCCAGCCCTTACTTGGCCGGGTTGTGAAGGACGGGAAAAAGAATGAGTGAAGTGAAGCCAGAGACGACTGCTGGCCCGGAGACCACGGCGGGACCGGAGACCACGGCGGGCCCGGAGACGACGGCGGGCCCGGAGACGACGGCGGGCCCGGAGACGACGGCGGGCCCGGAGACGACGGCGGGCCCGGAGACGACGGCGGGCCCGGAGACGACGGCGGGCCCGGAGACGACGGCGGGCCCGGAAACCACCGCTGGGCCTGAGTAACGAGGAAAGAGGGCCAGGATTTATCTCTGGCCGACCGGAGAAGGGCGCGCGCGGATGCGGTACGTCACCGTCCGCGCGCGTTTTCCGGCTGAATAACGGCGGCGGTTCTACCCGGTGGCCGCAGTTGTTTACCCTCCAGGTGCGCAGGGGGTTACCGCAGGTCGTCCACCCGGGGGCCGGCCGCCGGCTAGACTTCGCTGGCGCATCGAATACCCAATGAGGAGTGACTGACCGTGCCTGAGGTCCGTATCGAAGCCGAGCCGCGCACCGAGTTCGGCAAGGGGGCGGCTCGCCGTACCCGCCGCGAGGGTCGTGTGCCCGCTGTCATGTACGGCCACGGCGCTGACAACCGCCACTTCACGCTGCCGGGTCACGAGCTGATGATCGCGCTGAAGACGCCGAACGTGCTCGTCAGCATCGCGGGCCTTGAGGGCAAGCCGGTGCTCGCCCTGCCGAAGGCCGTGCAGCGGCACGCGATCAGCGGGTTCATTGAGCACGTTGACATGATCGAGGTCCGCCGGGGTGAGAAGGTCACCGTGGAAATCCCGGTCCGGGTGAGCGGCGACGTGTTCTCCGGCGGCCTGCTCGACCAGCAGATGGTGCAGATCTCCGTCGAGGCCGAGGCGACCCACCTGCCGGACGGCGTTGACGTGGACGTCGAGGGCATGGAGGTCGGCACCGTCGTCCACGCCAAGGACATCGCGCTGCCGTCGGGCACCACGCTGGCGACCGACCCCGATGCCCTGATCCTGCACGTGCTCGCGGAGAAGACCGCGGCGCAGATGGACGCCGACCTCGGCGATGCCGCGGCGGAGGGCGACGGGACTGCCGCTGAGCCCGCGGCCGTGCCTGCCAAGTCCGACGAGGCCACGGCCGAGTAAGACCAGCGACCTGACGACGGGGTGCGGCGGTATCTCCGCGCCCCGTCGCCACGCTGGGAGCCACCCGTATGCCTGACGAGCGCTGGATCATCGTTGGCCTCGGCAACCCGGGGCCGGAGTACGCGGGCACCAGGCACAATGCCGGGGCCATGGTGCTCGCCCTGCTCGCCGAGCGTATCGGCGCCCGGTTCAAGGCCCACCGCACCCGCAACGACATCGCCGAGGGCCGCCTGTCCGGCCAGCCGGTGACCCTGGCCCGGCCGCACTCCTACATGAACCTGTCCGGCGGCCCCGTCGCCGCGCTGACCGGGTTCTACAAGGTCGCCCCCGAGCGGGTGGCGGTCATCCACGACGAGCTGGACGTCCCCTTCGACGCGGTCCGGCTCAAGCTCGGCGGCGGCGACAACGGCCACAACGGGCTCCGTTCCATCAGTTCGTCGCTGGGCACCCGCGACTACTACCGGGTCCGGTTCGGCATCGGCCGCCCGCCCGGGCGGATGGACGCCGCCGCGTTCGTGCTGAAGGACTTCTCCGCCGCCGAGCGCAAGGAACTGCCCTTCGCGCTCGACCGCTGCGCCGACGCCGCCGAGGCCCTGCTGGCCAAGGGCCTGACCGAGGCCCAGAACCAGTACCACACCGACCCGGCCTAACAGCGGTCCGCGTTCGCCCCCGTCGCCGGATGCAGCGGTACGGCTTGATCATGGAAACTTTTTTCTAAACGGAAATAAATCATGCTATACGCCTAAAATGTTTCCGCTAAAAAAGTAGTTTCCGCGATCATGGGTCGGTCGTCCGCAACCAGTGCCGACAGAGTGACGTGAGTTGCGCGTGGGACAGGCGCGACCGGCCGCTCCCGTGGGCCCTCGTCGTGCCACCGCGGGTGTCCTTCACCGGATGCTAAGGAACTGGTCGTACGCTGTCCCGGGCCGCGCGGAAGATAGCGGCACCCGGCGTCGTTGATTCCGCTGAGCCCCGTACCGACAGGAGAAACACGTGCCGGCCTCTGACGACCATGTCCTCGCCGCCGACCTCGCGGAACGGGCCGGCCACCTGCTGGTGACCCTGCGCGAGCGGGGCGGCGACCCGGGCGAACTGCGCGATGCCGGCGACCGGCAGTCCCACGAGTTCCTGATGGCCGAGCTGGCCCGGGAACGCCCGGCGGACGCGGTGCTGTCCGAAGAGGGCATTGACGACAAGGCGCGGCTGGCCGCCGACCGGGTGTGGATTGTTGACCCGCTCGACGGAACCCGTGAGTTCGGTGAGCCGGGCCGGACCGACTGGGCCGTGCACGTGGCCCTGTGGTCGCGGGCCGCGGCGGGCGGCCAGGGCGACCTTGTGGCCGGGGCGGTCGCGCTGCCCGCACAGGGGCGGGTGCTGTCCACCGGCGCTCCGCTGCCGCCGGCCGGTGACGGTGACGGCGATGGGCGCCCGCTGCGCCTGGTGGTCAGCCGCAGCCGGGCCAGCGCGCTGGTCAAGGAGGTGGGGGCGATCCTGGGCGCCGAGCTGGTCCCGTGCGGCAGCGCCGGCGCCAAGGCGGCCACCGTCATCACCGGGGAGAACGACGTCTACCTGCACTCGGGCGGTTTCTACGAGTGGGACACGGCGGCCCCGGTCGCGGTGGCCAGGGAAGCGGGCCTTCACGTCTCGCGCATTGACGGTAGCCCAGTGCGATACAACCGGGAGGACCCGCTGCTGCCGGATATCCTCGTATGCCGGCCGGCAATCGCCGCCGGCTGCTCAACGCCATCAGGGAAGCGAAGCATGCGATCTGATTACCTGCTGTCTCAGCTCGACGTCCTCGAGGCCGAGTCGATTCACATCATGCGGGAGGTCGCCGCCGAGTTCGAGCGCCCGGCGCTGCTGTTCTCCGGCGGCAAGGACTCGATCGTCATGCTCGCGCTGGCCGCGAAGGCGTTCCAGCCGGCGCACATCCCGTTCCCGGTGATGCACATCGACACCGGGCACAACTTCCCCGAGGTCCTTGAGTTCCGCGACAAGCGCGCGCGGGAGCTGAACGTCCGCCTCGTCGTGGCCAGCGTCCAGGACAGCATCGACCAGGGCCGCGCGGTCGAGGAGACCGGCCGGTGGGTGAGCCGGAACCGGTTGCAGACCGTCACCCTGCTCGACGCGATCGAGGAGAACCGCTTCGACGCGCTGTTCGGCGGGCGCAGGCGCGACGAGGAGAAGGCCCGGGCCAAGGAGCGCGTGTTCTCGTTCCGCGACGAGTTCGGCCAGTGGGACCCGAAGAACCAGCGGCCCGAGCTGTGGAACCTGTACAACACGCGGATCAGGCGCGGCGAGCAGATCCGGGTGTTCCCCCTGTCCAACTGGACCGAGCTGGACGTGTGGGCGTACATCGAGCGGGAGAACCTGGAGATCCCGAGCATCTACTACGCCCACGAGCGTGAGGTGTTCGAGCGGGACGGCATCCTGCTGGCGGTCAACGAGTACCTCACCCAGGCCAGCGGCGAGGACGCGTACACCGCCACCGTCCGCTACCGGACGGTGGGGGACATGACCATCACCGGCGCCGTGCTGTCCACGGCGACCACGGTGAGCCAGGTGATCGACGAGGTCGCCGCGACCCGGGTCACCGAGCGCGGCGCGACCCGGGCAGACGACCGGGCGAGCGAGGCAGCGATGGAAGACCGCAAGCGGGAAGGCTATTTCTAGACCTATGGACATCTTGCGGTTCGCCACCGCCGGCTCGGTTGACGACGGGAAGTCGACGCTGATCGGGCGGCTGCTCTTCGACTCCAAGGCCATCTTCGAGGACCAGCTCGCGGCCGTGGAGCGCACCTCGCGCGACCGGGGCGAGGAGACCACCAACCTGGCGCTGCTCACCGACGGCCTGCGGGCCGAGCGGGAGCAGGGCATCACGATCGACGTCGCGTACCGCTACTTCGCGACGCCGCGGCGGAAGTTCATTATCGCCGACACCCCGGGTCACATCCAGTACACCAGGAACATGGTGACCGGCGCGTCCACCGCTGACCTGGCCATCATCTTGGTGGACGCGCGGAACGGGCTGACCGAGCAGTCGCGTCGGCACGCCTTCCTCACCACGCTGCTGCGGGTGCCGCACCTGGTGCTGGCGGTGAACAAGATGGACCTGGTCGGCTACGACCAGGAGGTGTTCGAGAGCATCTGCGCCGAGTTCTCGAAGTTCGCCACCAAGCTGGAGATCCAGGACCTCACGTTCATCCCGATCTCAGCGCTCAACGGCGACAACGTCGTGGAGCGGTCCGGCACCATGCCGTGGTACGACGGGCCGTCGCTGCTGCACCACCTGGAGCACGTGCACATCGCCTCGGACCGCAACCTCATCGACGTGCGGTTCCCGGTCCAGTACGTGATCAGGCCGCACGCCAGCAGCGACCCCGAGCTGCACGACTACCGAGGCTACGCGGGCCAGGTGGCCGGAGGCGTGCTCAAGCCGGGCGACGACGTGCTGCACCTGCCGTCCGGGTTCACCACCAGGATCAACCGTATCGAGCTGGCGGGCCGGGAAGTGCTTGAGGCCTTCCCGCCGATGTCGGTGACCCTGCTGCTGGACGACGACGTGGACATCTCCCGCGGCGACATCATCTGCCGGCCGAACAACCGGCCCAAGGCCGCGCAGGACATCGAGGGCATGGTCTGCTGGATGAGCGCGGAGCGCCCGCTCGACCGCCGGGTCGCGGCTGATCGTCAAGCACACCACCAGGACCGTCAAGGGCATCGTCGGCGAGCTGCTGTACCGGATCGACGTGAACACCCTGCACCGGGACGAGTCCGCCACCTCGCTCGGCCTGAACGAGATCGGCCGGATCAAGCTGCGGGTGACCCAGCCGCTGTTCGTGGACGCGTACTCGCGCAACCGGCTCACCGGCGGCCTGATCCTCATCGATGAGGCCACCAACACGACGGTCGGCACCGTCATGATCACCGACGCCAGGTAAGGACGGTTACATGACCACCGGGGACACCCCGTTCCACGACCTGAACGACTACCTCGCCATCCCGCGGGTGACCGGGCTCCGGCTGTCACCGGACGGGCGCTGGCTGGCGGCGGCCGTCCAGACACTGAGCCAGGACCGGAAGAAGTACGTCACCAGCATCTGGCGGATCGACACGGCCGGCGGCCCGCCCCGCCGGCTCACCCGGTCGGCCGACGGCGAGGGGAACCCCCGGTTCCTGCCCGACGGCACACTGCTGTTCACCTCCAAGCGTCACCGGCCCGACGGCCAAGATGGCCGCCACGGCGAGGACGGCGGCGAGGAGACCGCGCTCTGGCTGCTGCCCGCCGGCGGCGGCGAGGCCAGCTGCGTGGCCACGGTGCCCGGCGGCGTCGACGGCGTGGAGACGGCGGCGCAGGCAGCCGCGGTTATCGTGACCGGGTCCGCCCTTCCCGGGGACGCCGCCGGGGACGAGCAGCGGCGCCAGGCGCGCAAGGATGCCGGGGTCAGCGCGATCCTGCACGAGACGCTGCCGGTGCGGTACTGGGATCACGACCTCGGGCCGGGTGACCCGCGGCTGTTCGCGGTCACGGTGGAAAACGGAGCCGAAGCCGACGGCGGGGACAGTGCCCCCCTGGACCTGACGCCGGACGCCGGCCGGGCGCTGATCGAGCAGGCGACGGCGCTGAGCCCCGACGGCACGACCGTCGCGGCCGGGTGGTGGCGGTGGCAGGACGGCGTGCAGGCCTATTCCGAGCTGGTCACCATCGACGTCGCCACCGGCAAGCGGACCGCCCTGTCTGCCGGGGACACGGTCGGCGGGGACGCGGCCGGAGGTAACCCCGGGTTCGATTACGGCGACCCGGTGTGGGCCCCGGACGGCGAGCGCGTCGTCTGCGTGCGCACCGAGCACGACTCCCTGGAGGCGCCGGGTGACAGCACCCTGATGCTGTTCCCGGGCGGGACCGACCTGCTGCCCGGTTTCGACCGCTGGCCGGGTGGCCCCGTCTGGGACCCCGAGGGCCGGGTCGTCTATTTCACCGCTGACGACGGCGGCCGCCGCCCGGTCTTCGCGGTCGACGTCGTGACCGGCGAGGTCAGCCGCAAGACCACCGACGACGCCCACTACACCGGGCTGCTCACCGCTCCCGACGGCAGCGCGCTCTACGCGCTGAGGGACGCGGTCGATGAGCCGCCGACCCCGGTCCGCATCGACCTGGCCAGCGGGGAAGTTACCCGGCTCGAGGCTCCGGGTGCGGCACCGCGTCTCCCCGGGCGGATGACCGAGGTGACCGCGACGGCGGACGACGGGCACCCGCTGCGCGGCTGGCTGGTGCTGCCGGACGGCGCCAGCGGCGACAACCCAGCGCCGCTGCTGCTGTGGGTGCACGGCGGCCCCATGTCGAGCTGGAACGGCTGGACGTGGCGGTGGAACCCGTGGACGGCCGCCGCCCGGGGCTACGCGGTGCTGTTGCCCGACCCGGCGCTGTCCACCGGCTACGGGCTGGACTTCATCGCCCGCGGCTACCAGGGATGGGGCCCGCGGCCCTACGCGGACATCATGGCGGTCACCGACGCGGTCGTGGCCCGCGACGACATCGACGCGGCGAAAACGGCGATGATGGGCGGCTCGTACGGCGGTTACATGGCGAACTGGATCGCCGGGCACACCGACAGGTTCCGGGCGATCGTGAGCCACGCCGGGCTGTGGGCCCTCGACCAGATGTTCGGTGCCACCGACGCTCCGCAGTTCTGGCAGCGCGAGTTCGGCCACCCGCTCACTGATCCCGGCAAGTACCTCCAGAACACGCCGCACCTGCACATCGGGAACATCAGCACGCCCATGCTGGTGATCCACGGCGACCGTGACTACCGGGTGCCGGTCGGGGAGGCGCTGCGGCTGTGGTCGGACCTGCGGCTGCACGGGAAGGAGGGCAAGTTCCTCTACTTCCCGGACGAGAACCACTGGATATCCAAGCCGGGCAACATCCGGGCCTGGTACGAGACGGTGTTCGCGTTCCTGGCGCAGCATGCCCTCGGCGGTCAATGGGAGCGTCCGGGGCTGCTATAGCGTTGCCCCATGACGCGCGCGGATCTTGACAAGGACCCGGCCCAGGTGGCCGCGATGTTCGACGCCCTGGCGGGCCGCTACGACCTGATGAACGACGTCCTGTCGATGGGGCAGGTCCGCCTGTGGCGCCGCCGGGTCCAGCGCATCCTGCGGGCTGGCCCCGGTGACCGGGTGCTCGACCTGGCCGCCGGCACCGGGACCTCCTCGGTCGCGCTGGCGGGCGCGGGCGCGAACGTCGTCGCGTGCGACTTCTCACTCGGGATGCTGCGGTCCGGCCAGGCGCGGCTGGTCAGGACCGACCCGTTCCAGGCCAGGACGCGCGGCCGGGTGGCCTTCGCGGCCGGCGACGCGCTGCACCTGCCGTTCCGCGACGGCGCCTTCGACGCGGTGACGATCTCGTTCGGGCTGCGCAACGTGCACGGCACCCGGCAGGCGCTGGAGGAGATGCGCCGGGTGACCCGGCGCGGCGGCCGGCTGGTGGTCTGCGAGTTCAGCGCGATCACCGTCCCCGCTCTCGATATGCTGTACCGGCGTTACCTGACCCGTGCCCTCCCGGCGATCGCTAGGCGCGCGGCGCGCAACCCCGCTGCCTACGAGTACCTGGCCGAGTCGATCGGGGACTGGCCCGCGCAGCGGGAGCTCGCCGACGTGATCCGCGCGGCCGGCTGGTCTTCGGTCCGGTGGCGTAACCTCACCCTCGGGATCGTGGCGGTGCACGTCGCCAGGAATCCGGGTTAGCTGTCACGGGAACCAGCCCCCCGTTCATCACAATTGAATTGCGGGGCACCCTCCGCACCCGGCGGTGAGGGCCGCGGTGAGGACCCCCTCGTGACCCCGCAGTACGCTCCCACGGGACGTCCCCTGTGCCCCGCAGTAGTCGTCCCAGGGGGACGACCCCGGTACCCGCAGTAGTCTCCCTGGGGGAGGTCCCCCCGTACCCCCCGATGTGGAGGCCAAACGGGGCCGCTAGGGTGGGGTCCGGCAACTCGCCCGGTACCGGGTGAGGATTAAACTTATGGCAAAGAATTTGTGAAGCCGTTCACAAGAAACCCAGGAACTGATCAAGTGACCGAGCACGCAACCAGGCAGCGCGACGACGACGCGGACGTCATCGTTGTTGGCGCCGGGCCGTCGGGTGCTACCGCCGCCTACTACCTGGCTCAGGCGGGCCTGAACGTGCTGCTCCTCGAGAAGTCGCGGTTCCCCAGGGACAAGGTGTGCGGCGACGGCCTGACGCCGCGCGCGGTGAAGTCGCTGATCGCCATGGGCGTGGACGTCAGCGAGGAAGCGGGCTGGCTGCGCAACAAGGGCCTGCGGGTCATCGGCGGCGGCATGCGCCTCGAACTCGACTGGCCGGAGCTGAGCGACTGGCCCGGCTACGGCCTGGTCCGTCCCCGCTCCTCGCTCGACGAGCAACTGGCCCGGCGGGCGCAGGCCGCGGGCGCGAAGCTGCTCGAAGCCACGACGGTCACCGGCCCGGTGCTCGACGCCAACGGCCGCATCGTCGGCGTCCAGGCGCAGCCGGACACCGCATCCAAGGCCAAGGCAGAGTCAAATCCGGATGATGAACGGGAGCGTGGCGACGCCCGGACGTACCGCGCCCGCGTCGTAGTCGCGGCCGACGGGAACTCCTCGCGCCTGTCGGTCGCGATGGGACTGCGCAAGCGGGACGACCGGCCGATGGGCGTGGCGGTGCGCACGTACTACACCTCGCCCCGGCACCGCGACGACTACCTGGAGTCGTGGCTCGACCTGTGGGACGGCGACCGGCTGCTGCCCGGGTACGGCTGGATCTTCGGCATGGGCGACGGCACGTCCAACGTCGGCCTCGGCATGCTGAACACCTCCGCCGCCTTCGGTAACACCGACTACCGCGCGCTCCTGGCGCGCTGGCTGCGGTCGATGCCAGAAGAGTGGGGCTACACCGAGGAGAACCGCACCGAGCCGGTGCGCGGAGCGGCCCTGCCGATGGGGTTCAACCGCACGCCGCACTACCACCAGGGCCTGCTGCTCGCGGGGGACGCGGCCGG
This sequence comes from uncultured Actinomycetota bacterium, assembly GCA_963748785.1. Taxonomy (GTDB): domain Bacteria; phylum Actinomycetota; class Actinomycetes; order Streptosporangiales; family Streptosporangiaceae; genus Trebonia. Next base: position 32,035 of record CAVVKP010000026.1, read on the forward strand.
CATGGTCAACCCGTTCAACGGCGAGGGCATCGCGTACGCGATGGAGTCCGGCGAGTTGCTCGCCCGCGTGGTCGCGCAGGCGCTGGCCCGGCCGTCCCGCGCCGAGACCGATCGCGTGCTGCGCCGCTACCCGGAGGAGCTGCAGGCCGCCTACGGCCGGTACTACACGCTCGGCCGGATCTTCGTGCAGCTCATCGGGCGGCCGCAGCTGATGCGCTACGCGACGGCCCGCGGCATGCACCACCCGCAGCTGATGCGGTTCGCGCTGAAGCTGCTGGCCAACCTGTCCGACCCGCGGGACGGCGACGCCAGCGACCGGATCATCAGCGCCATGACCCGCCTCGCACCGGCCTCCCGGTAACCCGGTGCCTAGGATGAATGACCACAGGAAGGGGGCGAAATCCCGGTGAAGGTGTACATTCCGATCCTCGTGCTCTTCGTACTCGCGACCGGCTTCGCCGCGTTCTCAGTCACGATGGGCTCCCTGGCGGGGCCCAAGCGCTGGAACAAGGCCAAGCTCGACGCCTACGAGTGCGGCATCGAACCCACCCCGACCCCGTTCGGCGGCGGAAAGATCCCGGTCAAGTACTACCTGACCGCGATGCTCTTCATCGTCTTCGACATCGAGATCGTCTTCCTCTACCCCTGGGCGGTGACCTTCGGCAGGCTCGGCACGTTCGGCCTGGTCGAGATGGTCGCCTTCGTGATCACTGTGCTCGTCGCGTACGCCTATGTCTGGCGGCGCGGCGGCCTGGAATGGGATTAGCGATGGGCATCGAAGAGAAGCTGCCGAGCGGCGTCCTGCTGACCTCGGTGGAGAAGATCGCCGGGTGGGCGCGGGCCCGCTCGGTCTGGCCGGCCACGTTCGGCCTCGCCTGCTGCGCGATCGAGATGATGCAGACCGGCGGCCCCCGGCACGACATGGCCCGGTTCGGCATGGAGAAGACCGGCTCGACCCCGCGTGAGGCCGACCTGATGATCGTGGCCGGGCGGGTGAGCCAGAAGATGGCCCCGGTGCTCCGGCAGATCTACGACCAGATGCCCGAGCCCAAGTGGGTCATCTCGATGGGCGTGTGCGCCTCCAGCGGCGGCATGTTCAACAATTACGCGATCGTGCAGGGTGTGGACCACATCGTGCCGGTGGACATCTACCTGCCCGGCTGCCCGCCGCGGCCGGAGATGCTGCTCGACGCGATCTTCAAGCTGCACGACAAGATCATGAACATGAAGCTCGGCCCGGACCGTGACCGGGAGATCACCGAGCTTGAGGAAGCCCGGCTGAACATGCTCCCGCTGCACGTGAGCGCGGGGGTCAACCACCTCGGGAGTGAGTTGTGAGCGAGGCTTGGTTTGTAGTCGAGCGGGGGGCACAGGCATGGTGACTCCTGGCGGTGACGAGCCGGGCCTGCCCGCGCGGCAGGGGGAGCAGTCGGAGGATCGCGCCGACGCGCCGGTGGCCCGTACCGGCATGTTCGGCGTGCACGGCACCCCGGACACCTCCGGGTACGGCCAGCTCCGGGTGCACAAGGCGCCGCCCATCGCCTCCGAGCCGCCCTTCGGCGGCTACTTCGACGCCGTGGCCCAGGCGCTCGGCGCCGCGCTGTCGGCCGACGGCAGCGGCTTCGCCGAGGCGGTCGAGCGGGTCGTGGTCGACCGCGGCGAGCTCACCTTCCACGTGCGCCGTGAGCACCTGCTCGCGGTGGCCGACAAGCTGCTGCACGACCCGGCGCTGCGCTTCGAGATCTTCTCCGGCGTGTCCGGCGTGCACTACCCGGACGAGCCAGGGCGGGAGCTGAGCGCGGTCTACCACCTGACCTCGATCACCCACAACCGGCGGCTCCGGGTCGAGGTGCGGGCGCCGGACAGCGACCCGCACATCCCCTCGGTCACCCCGGTGTACCCGGCGGCCAACTGGCACGAGCGGGAGACCTGGGACTTCTTCGGGATCGTCTTCGACGGCCACCCGGCGCTGACCAGGATCGAGATGCCGGACGACTGGCGCGGTCACCCCCAGCGCAAGGACTACCCGCTCGGCGGGGTCCCGGTTGAGTACCGCGGCACCAAGGTGCCGCCACCGGACGAAAGAAGGTCGTACTCGTGAGTACGGACACGCGCGCGACCCCGGGCGCGAGCGACTCGGACGCCGAGGCCACCGAGGGCCGGGTCTACAACGTGGCCGGCGGCGACTGGGACGAGCTGGTCACCAACGACGACGATCGCGGCACGAACGAGCAGATCGTCATCAACATGGGCCCGCAGCACCCCTCCACGCACGGAGTCCTCCGGCTGATCCTCACCCTGGAGGGCGAGACCGTCACCGACGCCCGCGCGTCGATCGGCTACCTGCACACCGGCATCGAGAAGAACATGGAGTACCGGACGTGGACCCAGGGGTCCACGTTCGTGACCCGGTGCGACTACCTGATGCCGCTGTTCAACGAGGCGGCGTACTGCATGGCCGTCGAGCGGCTGCTCGGCATCGAGGACAAGCTGCCCGAGCGGGCCAAGCTGATCCGGGTGCTGCTGCTCGAGCTGAACCGGATCTCCTCGCACCTGGGCGGCGTCGGCCCGTTCGGCATGGAGCTCGGCGCGACCACGATCTTCCTGCACGGCCTGCGGATGCGGGAGTACATCCTCGACATCTTCGAGTCGATCACCGGCCTGCGGATGAACCACGCGTTCATCCGGCCGGGCGGCGTCGCTCAGGACATACCGCCGGGCGGCCTTCAGCAGGTCCGCGACTTCCTGCGCAAGTCGCAGGGCTGGACCCGCGACCTGCACAAGCTGATCGACGCCAACCCGGTCTTCAGCGCCCGCACCAAGGGCGTCGCCTACCTCGACCTGGAAGGCTGCATGGCGCTCAGCGTGACCGGGCCCATGCTCCGGGCGACCGGGCTGCCCTGGGACCTGCGCAAGTCGCAGCCGTACCTGGACTACGAGACCTATGACTTCGACGTCCCGACCACGGACACCTGCGACACCTACGGGCGGTACGTCGTCCGGATGGCGGAGGTCGACGAGTCCCTCAAGATCATCGCTCAGGTCGTCGACCGGCTGGAGGAGCGGTCGGGGATCGCGAACGACCCGTGGATCATCCAGGACGCCAAGATCGGCTGGCCCGCCCGGCTGTCGCTCGGCCCTGACGGCATGGGCCCGTCGCCCGAGCACATCGCGCACATCATGGGGCAGTCCATGGAGGCGCTGATCCACCACTTCAAGCTGGTGACCGAGGGCTTCCGGGTGCCGGCCGGCCAGGCCTACGTGCCGATCGAGTCGCCCAAGGGCGAGCTGGCCTGCCACGTCGTCAGCGACGGCGGGACCAGGCCGTACCGCGTGCACGTGCGCGACCCCTCGTTCCACCACATGCAGGCCGTCTCCGTGCTGTGCGAAGGCGGCAACCTCGCGGACGTGATCCCGGCGATCGCGTCCATCGACCCGGTGATCGGAGGCGTTGACCGGTAATGCCGTTCAGTGAGGAAACGCTGACCCGGCTGAAGGCGGACGCCGCGGAGATCACCGGAAGGTACCCGCGGGCGCGGTCCGCGCTGCTGCCGCTGCTTTACCTGGTGCAGTCGGAGGAGGGCTACGTCTCCGACGAGGGCATGGCGTTCTGCGCCGAGGTGCTCGGCATCACCCAGACCGAGGTGCGCGGCGTCGCCACCTTCTACACGATGTACAAGCATGAGCCGGCCGCCGAGTACCAGGTCGGCGTGTGCATCAACACCACCTGCGCGATCATGGGCGGCGACCAGATCTACGCCGAGCTGGCCGAGCATGTCGCGGGCGAGGCGGCGCACGCCGACGCGCTCGGCGCCACCCACGACCACGGTGACATCAAGTCGCCGGACGGGAAGGTCGCCCTTGAGCGGCTGGAGTGCAACGCGGCCTGCGACTACGCCCCCGTGGTGATGGTCAACTGGGAGTTCTTCGACAACCAGACCCCGCAGTCGGCCAAGGCGATCATCGACAGCCTGCGGGCGGGGGAGACGGTCACGCCGACCCGCGGCCCGAGCAGGCTTTGCACCTGGAAGCAGGCCAACCGGGTGCTGGCCGGCTTCGGTGACGGCCTGGCGGCCGAGGGGCCGTCGGCCGGCCCCGCCAGCCTGGTCGGCCTCAAGCTGGCCAAGGAGCGGGGCTGGAAGGCGCCCGCCCCCACGCGCACCGGGGACGCGTCTGACACGGAGGCGGAGTCACGATGACCGATACCCTCACCCCGGTCCTAACCGCGACCTGGGATCAGCCGGACTCCTTCACGCTGGAGGGCTACCGGAAGTTCCACGGGTACGAGGCGCTGCCCAAGGCCCTCGCGATGGACCCGGACGCGGTGATCGCCACGGTGAAGGACTCCGTGCTGCGCGGACGCGGCGGCGCGGGCTTCCCCACCGGCATGAAATGGTCCTTCATCCCGCAGAACGACGGCAAGCCGCACTACCTGACGGTCAACGCCGACGAGTCCGAGCCGGGAACGTGCAAGGACATCCCGCTGATGATGGCCAACCCCCACGTGCTCATCGAGGGCATCATCATCACCTGCTACGCGATCAGGGCCAGCCACGCGTTCATCTACGTGCGCGGCGAGGTGCTGCACGTCATCCGCCGGCTGCAGCTGGCCGTGGCCGAGGCGTACGAGGCTGGCTTCCTGGGACAAGACATCCAGGGCACCGGCTTCAACCTCGACCTGGTCGTGCACCCGGGCGCGGGCGCCTACATCTGCGGCGAGGAGACCGCCCTGCTCACCTCCCTGGAGGGCTATCGCGGCCTGCCCAGGAACCGGCCGCCGTTTCCCGCCGTCGCGGGCCTGTACGCCAGCCCCACTGTTATTAACAACGTCGAGTCGATCTCCAGCGTTCCCTCGATCATCAACAACGGCCCGAACTGGTTCGCCGGCCTCGGCACCGAGAAGTCCAACGGCTACGGCATCTTCTCCCTGTCCGGCCACGTGAAGAACCCGGGGCAGTACGAGGCCCCGCTCGGCATCACGCTGCGTGAGCTGGTCGACCTGGCGGGCGGGATGCTCCGGCCGGATCACCCGCTCAAGTTCTGGACGCCCGGCGGCTCGTCCACCCCGCTGCTCACCCACGAGCACCTGGACGTCCCGCTGGACTTCGAGGGCGTGGGCGCGGCCGGGTCCATGCTCGGCACCCGGGCGCTGCAGCTGTTCGACGACACCACCTGCGTGCTGCGCGCCGCGCTGCGCTGGACGGAGTTCTACCAGCACGAGTCGTGCGGCAAGTGCACGCCGTGCCGCGAGGGCTCCTACTGGCTGGTCCGGGCGGTGGAGCGACTGGAGAACGGCAAGGGCTCCGAGGAAGACCTGGAGACGATCCTCGACGTCGGCAGCAACATCGTGGGCCGCGCGTTCTGCGCCCTCGGTGACGCCGCCCCGGTGCCGATAACCTCCGCCATCAAGTACTTCCGCGATGAGATCATCCAGCACAGCAAGCAAGGCGGGTGCCCGTTCGACCCGGCCGCTTCGACCGCGTGGGCGGTGTAACGCGATGACAGTTCAGCCAGTGACCCGACACGGTGACCGTCACGATCGACGGCTACGAGGTCAGCGTGCCCAAGGGCACGCTGGTCATCCGGGCCGCCGAGCAGCTCGGCGTCACCATCCCGAGGTTCTGCGACCACCCGCTGCTCGACCCGATCGGCGCCTGCCGGCAGTGCCTGGTGGACATCGAGGGCCAGCGCAAGCCGCTCGCCTCCTGCACCACCGTCTGCACCGACGGGATGGTGATCAAGACCCAGTTCACCTCGCCGGTCGCGGACAAGGCGCAGCAGGGCGTGATGGAGCTGCTGCTCATCAACCACCCGCTCGACTGCCCGATGTGCGACAAGGGCGGCGAGTGCCCGCTGCAGAACCAGGCGATGTCCAACGGCCGGGGCGAGTCCCGGTTCCAGGAGCCCAAGCGCGAGTTCGACAAGCCGGTGCCGATCTCGACCGAGGTGCTGCTCGACCGCGAGCGGTGCATCTCCTGCACCCGCTGCGTGCGGACCTCGGAGGAGATCGCCGGCGACGACTTCATCGAGTTCCTCGAGCGCGGTCCGGCGCAGTACATCGGCACCGCGAACGGGAAGCCGTTCAACTCCTACTTCTCCGGCAACACCGTGCAGGTCTGCCCGGTGGGCGCGCTCACCGGCGCGGCCTACCGGTTCAAGTCCCGCCCGTTCGACCTGGTGTCCACGCCCACCATCTGCGAGCACTGCGCCTCCGGCTGCCACCAGCGCACCGACCACCGGCGCGGCAAGGTGATGCGCCGCCTGGCCGGCGATGAGCCGCTGGTCAACGAGGAGTGGAACTGCGACAAGGGCCGCTGGGCGTTCAACTACGCGACCGCGTCTGACCGGCTGACCACGCCGCTGGTCCGTGACGCCGACGGCGTGCTGCGCCCGGCGTCGTGGGCGGCGGCGTACGCGGCGGCGGCGCGCGGCCTGGCGGCCGCGCGCGACGCGGCGGGCACGCCGGACGCCCCGGCCGGCGTGGGCGTGCTGACCGGCGGCCGGCTCACCCTGGAGGACGCGTACGCGTACGCGAAGTTCACCAGGCTGGCGCTGAACACCAACGACATCGACATGCGCGCCCGGCCGCACTCGGCCGAGGAGGAGCAGTTCCTCGCCGCCCGGGTGGCCGGCCGCGACATCGAGGTCAGCTACGAGGACCTGGAGACGGCGCCGGCGGTGCTGCTGGCCGGGTTCGAGCCGGAGGACGAGTCCCCGATCGTGTTCCTGCGGCTGCGCAAGGCGGCCCGCAAGCGGGTGCTGCCGGTGTTCTCGGTCGCGGCCCTGGTCTCCCCGGGCCTGGAGAAGATGTTCGGCACGCTGCTGCCGACGCTGCCCGGCGACGAGCCCGCCACGCTCACCGCGCTGGCGGCGGGCGGCGGGAGCGACGCCGACCTGGCGCACGCCGCTGACCTGCTGGCCAAGCCGGGCGCGGTGATCCTGGTCGGCGAGCGGCTGGCCGAGGTGCCCGGCGCGCTCGCCGCGGCCGTGCGGCTGGCCGACGCGAGCGGGGCCAGGCTGGCCTGGATACCGCGGCGGGCCGGCGAGCGCGGTGCCGTCGAGGCCGGCGCGATGCCCGGGCTGCTGCCCATCGGCCGCTGGGTCGGCGACCCCAAGGCCCGGGCGGAGGTGGCCCTGGCCTGGAACAAGGCCGCGCTGCCCGCGGCACCGGGCCGGTCGACCTCGGCGCTGCTCGCGGCGGCCGAGGCCGGCATGCTCGGCGCGCTGGTCATCGCGGGCGTCGACCCGGCCGACCTGCCTGACCCGGCGGGGGCCCTGCGGGCCCTGGACCGGACCCCGTTCATCGTCTCGCTCGAACTGCGGGCGAGCGCGGTCACCGACCGCGCCGACGTGGTGTTCCCGGTCGCCGCGGTCGCGGAGAAGCCGGGCACGTTCGTGAACTGGGAGGGCCGCGGCGGCTCGTTCGCCCCGGCGCTCACCGTGCCGGGCGTCCGCACCGACCTGTACGTGCTGTCCGCGCTGGCCGACGAGATGGACGTGCACCTGGGGCTGCCGGACGCGGTCGCGGCGCGGTCCGAGCTGGCCGCCCTGGGCGCGTGGAAGGGCGCGCGCCCGGCGGCGCCGGCCGTGCTCTCCGAGCCCGCCATCGCGGCGGGTGTGACCGGTGCGGTCCGGCTGGCGACCTGGCACCAGCTGCTCGACGCGGGACGGCTGCAGGACGGCGAACCGTACCTGGCGGGAACCGCGCGGCCGGTGGTGGCGCGGGTCTCCCCGGCGACCGCGGCCCGCGCGGGCGTCGCCGACGGCGACAAGATGACCGTGGCGACGTCGGCGGGTTCGGTAACGCTCCCGCTGTACGTCACCGACATGGCTGACGGCGTGGTGTGGCTGCCCACCAACAGCTCCGGCTCCGCGGTACGTGCGGACCTCGGTGCGGGCCACGGGACCAGGGTGACCCTGAGGAGGGCCGAGTAGAAATGCCGCACGTGCTCGCGGGGGACTCGACGCTGGCCGACTTTAACCAGCTCATCTGGTGGATGGTGCTGCTAAAGGTTGGCATTGTCTTCGCGTTCCTGCTGCTGACCACCATCTTCATGATCTGGTTCGAGCGCCGGGTGATCGGCCGGATGCAGAACCGGCCCGGCCCCAACCGGGCCGGCCCCTGGGGCCTGCTGCAGCCGGTCGCCGACGCGCTCAAGCTGCCGCTCAAGGAGGACATCGTCCCCACCACGGTGGACAAGCTGGTGTTCTTCATCGCGCCGATCATCGCGGCCTCGACGTCCTTCGTCGCCTTCGCGATCATCCCGTGGGGCCCGGTGGTGTCGATCTTCCACCACCAGACGCCGCTGCAGGTCGCCGACCTGCCGGTCGCGGTGCTGCTCGTGCTGGCGATGAGCTCGATCGGCGTGTACGGGATCGTGCTCGCGGGCTGGGCCTCGCGCGGCCCGTACTCGATCCTCGGCGCGCTCCGCTCCACCGCCCAGGTCATCAGCTACGAGATCGCGATGGGCCTGTCCTTCGTCGCGGTCTTCCTCGACGCGGGGTCGCTGTCCACCACCGCGATCGTCAACGCCCAGGCGCATTACTGGTACTTCTGGGTCCTCGCCCCGTCGTTCATCATCTACCTGGTCACCATGGTCGGTGAGACCAACCGGATCCCGTTCGACCTGCCCGAGGGCGAGGGCGAGATCGTGGCCGGCCACATGACCGAGTACTCCTCGATGAAGTTCGCCATGTTCTTCCTCGCCGAGTACATCAACATGACCACGGTCTCCGCGCTGGCGACCACGCTGTTCCTCGGCGGCTGGCGCGCCCCCTGGCCCCTCACCCTGATCGGGCCCGCCGTGAACTCCGGCTGGTGGCCGGTGCTCTGGTTCCTGATCAAGGTGTTCGCGCTGCTGTTCTGCTACGTGTGGCTGCGCGCTACGCTGCCGCGCACCCGGTACGACCAGCTGATGGCGCTCGGGTGGAAGATCCTCATCCCGTTCTCCATCGTCTGGCTGCTGCTGGTGGCCACCGTCCGGGCGCTGCGCTCCGACAACCACTCGCCGGCGGTCTACGCGGTCGCCGGCATCGTACTGATCCTCTTCGTCCTGCTGATCACTTTCTGGGACAACGGCTACCAGAAGCACCTGGCCCGTATCGCCCCGGACACGCCAGGCGCGGAGGAAGACGAGTACGACTACGACGAAGACGGCGAGCTGGTCAAGCTGGAAAAGCCGGTACCGAGGTTCCCGGTGCCGCCGCTGGACCTGCCGCACTACCACGGCCTCACCGACGAGGCCGCCTCGGTGCGCGGCGAGGCCGCTGGCGTTACGAAGGAGGTCACCGGTGCCGGTTCTTGACTTCCTCAACCCCGTTAAGGGGTTCGGGGTCACCTTCCGAGAGATGTTCAAGAAGGTCGACACCGTGATGTACCCGGAGGAGAAGCGGCCGACCGCGCCCCGGTTCCACGGTCACCACCAGCTCAACCGCTGGCCCGACGGCCTGGAGAAGTGCATCGGCTGCGAGCTGTGCGCCTGGGCCTGCCCCGCCGACGCGATCTACGTCGAGGGCCGGGACAACACGCCGGACGAGCGGTTCTCGCCCGGCGAGCGGTACGGGCACGTCTACCAGATCAACTATCTGCGCTGCATCCTGTGCGGCCTGTGCATCGAGGCCTGCCCCACCCGGGCGCTCACGATGACCAACGAGTTCGAGATCGCGGACGACGAGCGGGAAAAGCTGATCTGGACCAAGGAGCAGCTGCTCGTCCCGCTGCTCGAGACGATGGAGACCCCGCCGCACGACATGCGCCTCGGCAAGGACGAGAAGGACTACTACCGGCTCGGCGGCGCCGGGGTGTCCCCGACCAGCCGGGCGCCGGGCATGTCCGGGCCGGGCGGCAACACCGGGCCCGCGATGCCCGCCACCGCTACCGACGAGGACGTCGTCGGCCAGGACGAGGTGCGGCCCGGCGGTGAGCAGGCCAGCTTACAGCGGCCAGCAGGAGGCGGAGCAGTGATCTCCCACGTTCTTGCCGCGAGCGGCACCAACCTGGACCCGATCTACGGCAAGGTGCTGTTCTGGATCCTCGCCGTCCTCGCGGTCTCCGCCGCCCTGGCGATGATCTTGGTCCGGCAGGCCGTGCACTGCGCGCTGATGCTCGCGGTGGTGATGCTCTCCCTGGCGGTCATGTACGCCATGCAGGGCGCGCCGTTCCTCGCCTTCGTGCAGGTCATCGTGTACACCGGCGCGGTGCTGATGCTGTTCCTGTTCGTGGTCATGCTGATCGGCGTGAACTCGGCGGAGTCGCTGAAGGAGACGATCACCGGGCCAGCGGCTGTGGGCGGCCCTGGCCGGCATCGGCCTGGTCGTGCTGCTGATCGTCGGCATCGGCCACGCGGCCATCGGCACCGCCGCCCCGCAGACCGCCGCCAACAGCACCGACAACCTGACCGGCCTGGCCCAGCTGATCTTCACCACGTACGTCTTCCCGTTCGAAGTCACCAGCGCCCTGCTGATCACCGCCGCGCTCGGCGGCGATGGTCCTGGCGCACCGCGAGCGCCGGACGCCCAAGCCGACGCAGCGTGACGTGGCCCGCCGCAAGATCCAGAGCGGCCAGGTCGCGCCCGAGCCGCCGCCCGGCGTGTACGCGCTGCACAACGCGGTCGACATGCCGGCCATGCTGCCGGACGGCTCGACCAGCAGCCGGTCGGTGTCGTCCGTGCTCGCCGAGCGCGACGTGCAGCTCGGCCGCGACCCGGAGGGCAACGTGACCGCCGACCTGGCCGCCGAGGACCGGATCGAGGCGCAACGGCAGATCGAAGCCGGTGCGCGCGGAAAGGACGAGCAGTGAGCCCGGCAGCGTATGTCTTCCTCGCCGTCATCCTGTTCGTGATCGGCGGCGTCGGCGTGCTGGTCAGGCGCAACGCGATCCTGATCTTCATGTCCGTCGAGCTGATGCTCAACGCGTGCAACCTGGCGTTCGTCTCGTTCGCCCGGATGCACGGCAACCTGGACGGACAGGTGGTGGCCTTCTTCGTGATGGTCGTCGCCGCGGCCGAGGTGGTCGTCGGCCTCGCCATCCTGATGGCTATCTACCGCGCCCGCCGGTCCGCTTCGGTCGACGACGCGAACCTGCTGAAGTACTAAGGGGATTCTCACGATGACGACGCTCGCCGCTACCGGCGTGCTCCGGTACTCGTGGCTGCTGCTCGCCTTCCCGTTGTTCGGTGCGGCGGTCTTGCTGCTCGGCGGCCGGCGCACCGACAAGTGGGGCCACCTGCTTGGCGTGCTGATGTCGCTCGCGTCGTTCGTGTACGGCGTGATCGCCTTCTTCACCCTGCTCGGCTATGACGGGTCTCGCAGCCGCGACCTGCACATGTTCTCCTGGATCCCGGTCAACGGGTTCCAGGCCAACATCGGCATCCTGCTCGACCCGCTGTCGATCTGCTTCGTGCTGCTGATCACCGGGGTCGGGTCGCTGATCCACATCTACGCGGTCGGCTACATGTCGCACGACACGCGACCGGCGCCGGTTCTTCGCCTACCTGAACCTGTTCGTCGCGGCGATGCTGCTGCTGGTGCTGTCGGACAACTACCTCGGCCTGTACGCCGGCTGGGAGGGCGTCGGCCTGGCGTCCTACCTGCTGATCGGGTTCTGGCAGTTCAAGCCGACGGCGGCGGTCGCGGCCAAGAAGGCGTTCATCGCCAACCGCGTCGGCGACGTCGGGATGTCCCTGGCGATCATGCTGATGTTCGCCGAGTTCGGCACGTTCAACTTCTTCGGCTCCAACGGGTCCAGGGCCTGTTCGAGGTGGCCGGGTCGGGCGGCACCGGGATCACCACCGCGCTCGGCCTGCTCCTGCTGCTCGCCGCGTGCGGCAAGTCGGCCCAGGTGCCGCTGCAGTCCTGGCTGCTCGACGCGATGGAGGGCCCGACCCCGGTGTCGGCCCTTATTCATGCGGCGACGATGGTCACGGCTGGCGTTTACCTGATCGTCCGCTCCAACGCCATCTTCAACCTCTCTCCCACCGCGCAGCTCGTGGTCACCGTCGTTGGCGCGGTGACGCTGCTGTTCGGCGCGATCATCGGGTGCGCCAAGGACGACATCAAGAAGGCCCTGGCCGGGTCGACGATGTCGCAGATCGGCTACATGATGCTGGCCGCGGGCCTCGGCCCGGCCGGGTACGTGTTCGCCATCGCGCACCTGCTCGCGCACGGCTTCTTCAAGGCCGGCCTGTTCCTCGGGGCCGGGTCGGTCATGCACGGCATGGACGACGAGGTGGACATGCGCCGCTTCGGCGGGCTGCGCAAGTTCCTGCCGATCACCTTCGCCACCTTCGGCCTCGGCTACCTGGCGATCATCGGCATCCCGCCGTTCTCCGGGTTCTTCACCAAGGACGGCATCATCGACGCCGCCTGGGAGAAGGGCGGCACCTCCGGCTGGATCCTGGCCGCCTGCACCATCATCGGGGCCGGCATCACCGCGTTCTACATGTCCCGGGTCATGTTCATGACCTGGTTCGGGTCGAAGCGCTGGGAGGAGAACGGCGTGCTCGGCGGGGCCGGGGCGCACCCGGCGGGCCCGAGTCGCACGTCCCGCACCCGCACGAGTCCGCGCTGGTGATGACCGTGCCGATGATCCTGCTGTCGATCGGCTCGGTCGCCGCGGGCTGGTTCCTCATCGTCAACTCGCGGCTGGCTGAACTTCCTCGCCCCGGTGGTGGGCAGGCCGCCGGACTCGCACGGGATCTGGAGCTGGCCGGGCATCATCGCGCTGGTCCTGGTCGTGATCGGCGTCGGGATCTCCTGGGTCATGTACGGGCGGGTGCCGGTGCCGGCCGTCGCGCCGCGCGGCTCGGTCGTCACCCACGCGGCCCGCGCCGACCTGTACGGCGACGCGTTCAACGAGTCGCGTGCTGATGCGCCCGGGCCAGTGGCTGACCCGCCTGTCGGTCTTCTTCGACAACCGCGGCGTGGACGGCCTGGTCAACGGGCTGGCCGCGACGATCGGCGGAACGTCGGGGCGGCTGCGCAGGCTGCAGACCGGCTTCGTGCGCTCTTACGCGCTGTCCATGCTCATCGGCGCCGTGCTGCTCGTGGCCGGCCTTCTCGTGGTGAGGCTCTAAATGGGAACCTCGTTGCGGCGGCGGAACAGCGGGACGCCCTGGCTGACCGTCGCCGGCGGCATCCCGCTGCTCGGCGCGATCGTGATCGCGCTGCTGCCGACCCAGCTGGCCAAGCAGCTGGCGCTGCTGTTCTCGCTGGCTGACCTGGTCTGGGTGATCGTCATGGCCACCCAGTTCAACACCTCGGGCCCGACGTACCAGTTCACCGAGGACTACTCCTGGATCCCGCAGTTCGGCGTGCACTACGCGTCGGCGTGGACGGGATCGCGCTGGTGCTGATCGGGATGACCGTCGTGCTGATGCCGGTCGTGATCCTCGCCTCCTGGCACGACGCCGACGGCACCGCGGCTCGAAGGCGCTCCGCGCCGCGGCGGCGCAAGACCTACTTCGCGCTGATGCTGGTGCTGGAAACGATGATGATCGGCGTCTTCGCGGCCACCGACGTCTTCCTGTTCTACGTGTTCTTCGAGGCCATGCTGATCCCGATGTACTTCATGATCGGGTCGCTTCGGCGTCGGCCAGCGCCAGTACGCGGCGGTCAAGTTCCTGCTGTACTCGCTGTTCGGCGGCCTGCTCATGCTGGTCGCGGTGATCGCGCTGTACGTGTACGCCGGGCAGTCGGCGGCGACCGGCCACCACGGCACGTTCATGTTCTACACGCTGGCCCACGTCGCGCTGTCGTCCACGGGCAGAAGTGGCTGTTCCTCGGCTTCTTCATCGCGTTCGCGATCAAGGCGCCGCTGTGGCCGTTCCACACCTGGCTGCCGGACGCCGCCGCCTCGGCCCAGCCCGGCGCCGCGGTGCTGCTGGTCGGCGTGCTGGACAAGGTCGGCACGTTCGGCATGATCCGGTACTGCCTGGAGCTGTTCCCGGACGGGTTCCACTTCTTCACCCCGCTGGTCCTCGTGCTGGCGGTGATCGGGATCATCTACGGGGCGATCGTGGCCATCGGCGCAGACCTCGATGAAGCGGCTGATCGCGTACACCTCGATCTCCCACTTCGGCTTCATCGTGCTCGGCATCTTCGCGCTCACCTCGCCAGGGCCAGTCCGGCGCGACGCTCTACATGGTCAACCACGGCTTCGCCACCGGCGCGCTGTTCCTGATCGCCGGGTTCCTGATCGTCCGGCGCGGCTCGGACCGCATCGGCGACTACGGCGGCGTGCAGAAGGTGGCCCCGGTGCTGGCCGGGCTGTTCCTGATCTCCGGCCTGGCCGGCCTGTCGCTGCCCGGCCTGTCCACCTTCGTCGGCGAGTTCCTCGTCCTGGTCGGCACGTTCTCCCGGTACAAGGTGGCCGGCTCGTTCGCCACGGTCGGGCATCGTGCTGGCGGCGATCTACATCCTGTGGATGTACCAGCGGACGATGAACGGGCCGACGGTCGCGCCGGGTCAAGGCCATGCCCGACCTCAAGCTCAGGGAACTGTTCGCGGTGGTGCCGCTGGTCGCGCTCATCATCGCCATCGGCGTGTACCCCAAGCCGGTGCTCGACGTGATCAACCCGGCGGTCAACGCCACGATGTCCACGGTGCACGCCACCGACCCGGTGCCTGCCCATCCCGCAGCCGCCCAGAAGGGAACACAGCCGTGAGCCTGCGCTGCCACTGCGCCGTGCCCGGCACCATCCCGGCGCCGAGCATCGAGTACAGCCAGCTCGCGCCGATGCTCGTCGTGTTCGGCGCGGCGGTCATCGGCGTGCTCGTCGAGGCGTTCGCGCCCCGCGCGCTGCGCCGCGCCGTCCACCTGCTGCTCACGCTTCGGCGCGCCTGGTCGCGGCGTTCGTCTGGACCTGCGTGATCGCCGCGTCCTCGACGCTGTTCGCCAACGGCAGCCCCGGGAACGCGGCCGCGATGGGCGCCGTCGCCGTGGACCGGCCGACGCTGTTCATCCAGGGCACGATCCTGGTGCTGGCCGCCGTCTCGCGTGCTGCTGATCGCGGACGCGTCGCACGACGTGTCCTCGTTCGCCGGCCAGGCGGCGGCGGTACCCGGGTCGCCCGAGGAGCGCGGCGGCCTGCTGCGCCGGCCTGGTGCACACCGAGATCTACCCGCTGACCCTGTTCGCGGTCGGCGGCATGCTGCTCTTCCCGGCCGTCGAACGACCTGCTGACCATGTTCGTCGCCCTGGAGATGCTGTCGCTGCCGCTGTACCTGCTGTGCGGGCTGGCCCGGCGGCGCCGCCTGCTGTCGCACGAGGCGGCCATGAAGTACTTCCTGCTCGGCGCGTTCTCCTCGGCCTTCTTCCTGTTCGGCGTGGCGATGCTGTACGGGTTCTCCGGCTCGGTGTCGCTGGACAAGATCGCCGCGACCGCGTCCGCCGGCACCGGCTCGGACACGCTGCTGTTCGCCGGCATCGCGCTCACCGGGATCGGGCTGCTGTTCAAGGTCGGCGCGGTGCCGTTCCACAGCTGGAAGCCGGACGTCTACCAGGGCGCGCCGACCCCGGTCACCGCGCTGATGGCCTCCTGCACCTGGTGTCGGCCTTCGGCGCCCTGCTGCGGGTGTTCTACGTGGCCTTCGGCACGCTGACCTGGGACTGGCGCCCGGCCATGTGGGTCGTCGCGATCCTCACCATGGTCATCGGCGCGATCATCGCGATCACCCAGACCGACGTGAAGCGGCTGCTGGCCTACTCGTCGATCGCGCACGCCGGGCTTCATCCTGACCGCGGTGGTCGCCTCGAACGAGCAGGGCCTGTCCTCGTCGCTGTTCTACCTGGCCACCTACGGGTTCAGCACGATCGGCGCGTTCGCGGTGATCACCCTGGTCCGCGACTCCGGCGGCGAGGCCGACCACCTGTCCCGCTGGGCCGGGCTCGGCAAACGGTCGCCGGTCGTCGCCGGGATCTTCGCGCTGTTCCTGCTGACGTTCGCGGGTATCCCGCTGACGTCCGGGTTCGTCGGCAAGTTCGCGGTGTTCCAGGCGGCGATCGCGGGCGGCGCGACGCCGCTGGTCATCGTCGGCGTGGTGTCCTCGGCGATCGCCGCGTTCTTCTACGTCCGGGTGATCGTGCTGATGTTCTTCAGCGACCCGGTGCCCGACGGCCCGGTCGTGGCCGTGCCGTCGGCGTTCACCGGCACCGCGGTGGGCCTCGGCGCGCTGTCCGCCGTGGTGCTCGGCATCGTGCCCGGCGCCGGTGCTCTCGCTGGCCAGCCACGCGGCGTCCACGCTGTTCGTCCGCTAGCCGGCGCCTTGCTTTACCCGGTGGCCGCCCGCGGCTTCCCGGTCGCAACCGCGACGGGGAAGCGGCGGCGGCCATTGGCGTACCCTGGCTGACATCGCGCCACCATGGATTTCGTAGACTGGGGCGTTCGCAAGCTGGCTAGTGCGCCGATGAACATGGAGTGCTGAGTGACGATCGCTGTTCCGGTCGACCTCGCCGACCCGGCGCTGACCGCGGAGATGGCCGAGGACCTCGCCGTCGTCGAAGCGGCCCTGCAGGACACCTCCTTCGGCGGCGACGAGATGTTCGCCGAGGTCTCCCAGCACATGATGCAGGCAGGCGGGAAGCGGTTCCGGGCCATGCTCGTGCTGCTCGCCGCCCGGTTCGGCGACTGCCGCGACAAGCGGATCGTGCCCGCCGCCGTCGCCATCGAGCTGACCCACCTGGCCACGCTGTTCCACGACGACGTCATGGACGAGGCGTCGATGCGGCGCGGGCAGCGAGTCGGCCAACGCGCCGGTTCGGCAACTCGGTCGCCATCCTGACCGGCGACTACCTGTTCGCCCGGGCGTCGCGCATCCTGGCCGACCTCGGCCCCGACGCGATCAGGATCCAGGCCGAGACGTTCGGCCGCCTGGTCGACGGCCAGCTGCTCGAGACCGTGGGGGTGCGGCCCGGCGAGGACCCGCTCGACCACTACATGCACGTCATCACCGAGAAGACCGGGTCGCTGATCGCCACCGTCGGGCCGGTTCGGCGCGATGTTCTCCGGGCTGCCCGACGAGATGGCCGACCTGATCGCCGACGCCTGCCTGCGGATCGGCGTCGCCTGGCAGCTGTCCGACGACGTGCTCGACATCGCCGTCCACCTCGGCCGAGTCGGGCAAGGTGCAGGGCACCGACCTGCGCCAGGGCGTCCGGACGCTGCCGGTCCTGTACGCGCTGCGCGACACCGCCGGCGACGCCGACGCGGTACGGCTGCGCGAGCTGCTGGGCGACGGCGACCTCACCGACCCGGCGCTGCACGCGGAGGCGCTGCGCCTGCTGCGTGAGTCCCCGGCGGTGGAGGAGGCCAGGCAGACGGTGCGCACCTGGGTCGGCGAGGCCAGGGACCTGCTCGCGCAGCTGCCCGACCTGCCCTGCCCGGGCCGCCTTCGAGTCTCTCTGCGACTTCGTCAACACCCGCACCGCCTAACTCAACCCCAAGCCTCGCCCAAGTCGCCGCGCCGCTCTCCCAAGCGCGCCTCCGTGCGCCCGCTCCCAAGTCGCCGCGCCGATACCGACAGCCCCCGTGGGCTGGATTCGCAATCGGCCCCGATGAAGCAGGCAAAAGCGCAATCGAGCCCACCGGGAAAGGCGGCGCAGGGCGTTGAGCGCGCCGTGTAACGCGGAACGGCGCTCGCCCGTACTGTGGTTGTAGACGGCGGAAACACGGCCGAAGGAGGCACGGTGAGCATTTTCGGGTTCCGGAAGACGCAGATGGTCAGCGCGGAGAACGCCCTGCCGGGCCGCTCGGCGCCCGTGCCGGTGCCGGCCAGGCACGAGGTGCTCGGCACACCGCTGCAGGGCCCGTACCCGGAGGGCACCGAGATCGCGGAGTTCGCCCTCGGCTGCTTCTGGGGCGAGGAGCGCACCTTCTGGCAGGTCCCCGGCGTCTACACCACCGCCGTGGGCTACGAGGGCGGCTTCACCCCCAACCCCAGCTACGAGGAGGTCTGCA
The DNA here is from genome assembly GCA_963748785.1 of uncultured Actinomycetota bacterium. Lineage (GTDB taxonomy): Bacteria > Actinomycetota > Actinomycetes > Streptosporangiales > Streptosporangiaceae > Trebonia. The sequence continues at coordinate 49,990 of CAVVKP010000026.1, forward strand.
CCGGGCGGACCGGCCACGCCGAGGCCGTCCGGGTGGTGTTCGACCCGGCCACGGTGTCCTACCAGCAGCTGCTGAAGGTCTTCTGGGAGTCCCACGACCCGACCCAGGGGATGCGGCAGGGCAACGACATCGGGACCCAGTACCGCTCGGCGATCTTCTACCCGCGGCGAGGCGCAGCAGGCCGCCGCCGAGCAGTCCAGGCGCGAGTTCCAGCAGCGGCTGACCGAGCGCGGCTACGGCGAGATCACCACGCAGATCGTCCCGGCGACCGAGTTCTACTTCGCCGAGGACTACCACCAGCAGTACCTGTACAAGGTCCCCGGCGGCTACTGCCCGGACCACTGCACCGGCGTGAGCTGCCCGGTTGGCCTCAAGCTCGACTAACGCCCAGGCCGTCAGCCACCGCGGCTGACGGCCTCCGCTTATCCGGGCGTTTTCCGGCAATCGGGTCATTTTGACGGCCTGGCCTGGGAAGACACGGCCAGGTTCGCCCAAATTCGCCCGGCGGGGCACGGTTAAGCCCCGGGCGGCACCGGAAAACTGTAGCTATGGAGCGGGGACGGGTCGTCACTGCCATTACGCGGACCGGGAGGCGCCGCCGGGCCGAGACGTCCCGGAGGACCGCGGAGACGCGGGCCCGGGTCCGGCTGATGATCGAGATCACGGCGCGGGACGGGGCCTACCGGAAGGGGCTGCTTGCCGCGGCCGGGCGGCTCTGCCGGAGGAGGCCGTGATCATCGCGGACCTGGAGCGGCACGGGCTGCAGGTGCCGCAGCTGCGTGACGTGCTGTGCGGCGGGCACGTCATCATCGACGACCCGGACCTGTACGAGGACTGGCGCTTCGCCCGGGTCAGTCACCAGCGCCTGTCCAGCCACCACCGCGACATCGACAAGGCGCTGTACCCGGACATCGGGATGCGCGGCGTCGTGGTGCGGGAGAAGCTGCACGGGCGGACGGCCCAGGGCACGTGGGTGCAGCTGGAGAAGACCCCGGCGGCGTTCGGCGGGAAGAAGAAGCTGCCCAGCCTGGACGACCTCCGCCACCTGGTGGACTACGTCACGTACCGGCTGACGCACAGCAACGTCGGCCCGTGGGGGCTGTCCCGGTGGACCGAGCGCCACCCGATCTACCTGTCGCCCGCCCTGGCCGTGCCCGTCCAGCTGTCGCCGCCGGTCGCAGAGTCCCTGGCCGCGCGCTGCGCCGGATCGAGGAGGCCGACGACGTGACCTCGGCATCTCGGGCCTGGCCGGACGGTTCGCGCCGCCGGACCGCCCGGACCCGTCGCGGGAGCTGGGCCAGGCGCTGCAGGGCCGGGGCGGGCGCGGCCTGTTCGGCAATTCCAAGGTGTGGGTCTCCGAGACCCTGTCCCCGACCGCCACCACGATCATGCGGCAGCAGCAGGCGGCGCTGGCACGGGGAAGACCGCAGGAACGGAGGGCCACCGTGACGGATGACGACGACCGCGATGACCGGCCGCCGCCGACGAGCGGCTCGGCCTCGGGCCGGCCAGCGTGCCTGAGGGCCTGGTCCCGGCGATCGTGAACCTGGTCGAGCACCGGGCCGGTGGAGCTCGGCGCGTACACCGTCGCCGAGCTGACCGCGGTGGACGCGATCGTGGACTTCCTCGCCGCCCGGCCGTCGGACGAGGTGCTGGCGGAGGCGGTCCGCTCGCTGGCGGCCCGCAAGCTGCTGGTCGCCGCGGACGCGGCCGGGCAGATCGAGGTCCGCGGTGACCTCGGCATCGCGGCCGCGTTCCAGCAGCGGGCCCGGCTGGTGCTCGACGCCCGGGTCACCGGGACCGAGCCCGGCGAGCCGTGGCGGATCTTGCTGCTGCCGCAGCCGGAGCGGATCGCGATGATGGTCCGCATCGACGCGCTCGGCGTGCACGAGATCAGCCTGCGCAAGCTGGGCGAGGCGCTGAAGCTGCTGGCCGAGTGGCTGCCGCGGGGGCGGGCCGCCGACCCGGATGACGCGGTCGACGCCGACGCGGTGATCGCCTCGGCCGAGCGCTCCGCCCTGGTCACCGTGACCAGGTACACCGCCGAGGGCTCCGCCGAGGTCGCCGGGCGCGACCACCGACCTGGTGCTGGCCCGCCAGGACGGCCAGCTGCACTCGTTCTCGCCCGATTCCGGCGCCGGGGGAAAGCTGGTGCCGGGCGCGCTGAACGGCAAGGAGATGGCCGGCGCGCTGGCCGGCCTGCTGGCCTGAGCCTGCGGGTACCCGGGCTGACACGCACGAACCCGGATGCGCGGTCGCGCACCCGGGTTCGGCGTCGTCAGGGGCCGGCTGGCTAGGAGACTTCCCAGGTGTCGCTGCCCGCGAGCAGCTTGGTCAGGTCGCCCTCGCCGCTGGCGCGGGCGGTCTCGATCTGGGCCGCCATCGCGTCGTCGTACGACCCGCGCTCGACCGACGCGGAACACGCCGATCGGCGTGTGGGTGAACTCGTAGCTGTCCAGCCGGGACAGCGCGAACGCGTACGACGGGTCGGCCAGCGTCGCGTCGTGCACGATCAGGTCCGACTCCGGCACCGAGGCGGCCAGCACGGTCTTGATCGACCCGTAGGGGCCGTAGGTCAGGCCGAGCGACCCGTCGGGGCCGAAGCGGATCTGCTCGCCGTGCGCCAGGCGGATCAGGCCCGGCGCCTTCGGCTCCTTGACCGGGGCGAACGCGTCGTCATTGAAGATCGGGCAGTTCTGGAAGATCTCGATGAACGCCGACCCCTTGTGGTCGGCCGCCGCCCGCATCACCGACTGCAGGTGCTTGCGGTCGGAGTCGATCGAGCGGGCCACGAACGACGCCTCCGCGCCGAGCGCCAGCGACAGCGGGTTGAACGGGTTGTCCAGCGACCCGTACGGGGTCGACTTGGTCACCTTGCCCTGCTCGGAGGTGGGCGAGTACTGGCCCTTGGTCAGCCCGTAGATCCGGTTGTTGAACAGCAGGATCTTGATGTTCACGTTCCGGCGCAGGGCGTGGATCAGGTGGTTGCCGCCGATGGACAGCGCGTCGCCGTCGCCGGTGATCACCCAGACCGACAGGTCCTGCCGCGAGGAGGCCAGCCCGGAGGCGATCGCCGGGGCCCGGCCGTGGATCGAGTGCATCCCGTAGGAGGACACGTAGTACGGCAGCCGCGACGAGCAGCCGATGCCGGAGACGACGACCACGTTCTCCCGCGGCACCTCGCAGCTCGGGCAGGAAGGCCTGGAAGGCGGCGAGGATCGCGTAGTCACCGCAGCCGGGGCACCAGCGGACCTCCTGGTCGGACTTGAAGTCCTTCGCGGCCAGGCCTCCGCCTTGTGCGGTACCAGGGTGAGTGACCGGGTCGGCCGCTCCCGTTCTCCTGATGTGCATTTCACTCATGCGGAGAGCACTTCCTCGATCGCCTCGGCAAGCTCCGCCGCACGGAACGGCAGGCCGCGGACGCGGTTGTAGGAGATGACGTCGACCAGGAACTTGGCCCGCAGCAGCATGGCGAGCTGGCCCAGGTTGATCTCGGGCACGCAGCACCTTGTCGTAGCCGCGCAGCACCTCGCCGAGGTTGGCCGGGAACGGGTTCATGTGCCGCAGGTGCGCCTGGGCGACGTCGTGCCCGGCGCGGCGGGCCCGGCGGACCGCGGCGCCGATCGAGCCGTAGGTCGAGCCCCAGCCGAGCACCAGCAGCTTCGCCTGGCCCGACGGGTCGTCCACCTCCAGCGGCGGAATCGAGCTGGCGATGCCCTCGATCTTGGCTGCCCGGGTGCGGACCATCAGGTCGTGGTTGTCCGGGTCGTAGGAGATGTCGCCGCTGCCGTCGGCCTTCTCGATGCCGCCGATGCGGTGCTCAAGGCCGGGCGTGCCCGGGATCGCCCACGGGCGCGCGAGCGTCTGCGGGTCACGGGTGAACGGCTGGAAGTCGCCGTCGGCCGGCTTGTCGTCCGGGGTGGCGAAGGCGAACTGCGACGCCAGGTCGGGCAGGTCGGCGACGTCCGGGATGCGCCACGGCTCCGAGCCGTTGCCCAGGTAGCCGTCGGACAGCAGGATCACCGGGGTCCGGTAGGTGATCGCGATCCGCGCCGCCTCGATCGCGGCGAAGAAGCAGTCGGACGGGCTCTGCGCCGCGATGACCGGGACCGGCGACTCGCCGTTGCGGCCGTACATGGCCATCAGCAGGTCGGTCTGCTCGGTCTTGGTCGGCATCCCGGTCGACGGGCCGGCCCGCTGCACGTCCACCACGACGAGCGGCAGCTCAACCGACACGGCCAGGTTGACCGTCTCCGCCTTCAGCAGCATCCCGGGGCCGGAGGTGGTCGTCACGGCGAGCGACCCGCCGAACGACGCGCCGAGCGCCGAGCTGGCCGCCGCGATCTCGTCCTCGGCCTGGAAGGTCCGCACGCCGAACTTCTTGTGCTTGGACAGCTCGTGCAGGATGTCCGAGGCCGGGGTGATCGGGTACGAGCCGAGGAACAGCGGCAGCTTGGACAGCTGGCCGGCGGCGATGAGGCCGTAGGCGAGCGCCAGGTTGCCGGTGATGTTGCGGTACTTGCCCGGCGCGAATCGGCGGCGGGCTTGACCTCGTAGCGGACGGCGAAGTCCTCGGTGGTCTCGCCGTAGTTCCAGCCGGCCTGGAAGGCGGTCACGTTCGCCTTGTAGATCTCCGGCTTACGGCCGAACTTGGCCTCGAGGAAGCTCAGCGTCCCCTCGGCGGGCCGTCCGTACAGCCAGGACAGCAGGCCGAGCGCGAACATGTTCTTGGCCCGCTCGGCGTCCTTGCGCGACAGGTCCTGGTCTTCCAGCGCCTTGACGGTCAGCGACGTGAGCGGCACCGGGTGCAGCTTGTAGCCGTCGAGCGACCCGTCTTCGAGCGGGTTGGCGGCGTAGCCGACCTTGGACAGGTTGCGCTTGGTGAACTCGTCGGTGTTGACGATGAGGTCGGCGCCGCGCGGCAGGTCCTTGAGGTTCGCCTTGAGCGCCGCCGGGTTCATCGCGACCAGCACGTCCGGCGCGTCGCCGGGCGTCAGGATGTCGTGGTCCGCGAAGTGCAGCTGGAAGCTGCTGACGCCGGGCAGCGTCCCGGCGGGGGCGCGGATCTCGGCGGGAAAGTTGGGGAGTGTAGACAGGTCGTTACCGAAGACCGCGGTCTCCTGGGTGAACCGGTCACCGGTGAGCTGCATGCCGTCACCGGAGTCGCCCGCGAACCGAATAATTACGTGATCAAGCTCCTGGACCTGTTTGGTCACAGTGCAAAGCCTCCTCCGCACGCCAGGCCGGCGCCCTTGTCAGCACCACCCCTACGGCCGGGGACGTCGAGTGCAGGACGCCCTAAAGTTTACGCGTCCCCCCGCTACTTCTGGCCCTGTGATGACGGTCACCTTGGCGTAATATCTACTACTTTATCCTAGTTTGACCGTCATTTGAATGTAGAGCGATGGGTTCGGCCGCTCCCGGACACATCCCGCGTGACGTGCGGAAACCTCGTGATGCGCTGGGCCGTTGAACAGTATGTGCCGACGGCCCGGACATTGCCGGACGGGTGTTCAAGTGCGGTGCTTCATGGGTGACGTTAGTGTCATGCGGGGAGGGATCACGGTGCGCTGCTACAGACTGCGCACGGCGGTGTTCATCACCGCGCTGTGCGCCGTGCTGGTGGTCGGCGCGTCGCTGTGGCTGGGCTTGGTCGCCGCCGCCGCCGTGTGCGCGCTGCTCGTCGCCCTCGGCTGGATCGTCTACTTCCACTCCGAGCGGACGGTGCTGTCCGCTGTCGGCGCCGTGCCGGTCAGCGAGGTGGAGAGGCCCGCCCTGTACCGGCTGGTCAGGGAGCTGGCCTACTCGGCCCACCTGCCGGTGCCCCGGCTGTACGTGTCGCCGGCCGCGCAGCCGAACATCCTGACCGTCGGGTACAGCGCCCGCACGGCCGCGGTCTGCTGCACCGAGGGGCTGCTGCGGCTGCTCGAACCGGATGAGCTGCGCGCCGTCCTCGCCCACGAGCTGGCCCACGTGGCCCGCCGCGACGTCGCGGTCGGCTCGTGGTCGGCCGGGCTCGCCTCGCTCGTCGTGTCCTGCCCGCTGATCGCGGTGCTGCTGCACATCACCGCGCCGTCTGGCCGCGAGTACGGCGCGGACATGGACGGCGCCCTGCTGACCGGCGACCCGATGGCCCTGGCCAGCGCGCTGCGCAAGATCGACACCGCCGCCGCCGCGCAGCCGCTGCGGCCCCGCGGAACCCTGGCCGCCGCCAGCCACCTGATGATCGCCCACCCGTTCGCGTCCTACGGCCTCGGCCGGATGCTGAGCACCCACCCGCCGACCAGCGAGCGGGTCCGCCGCCTCGAAGCGCTGACCGGCGGGCAGCAGGTGGCCGGGGGCTGCTGAGCGGCGCGGCGGGCGGTGGGGCAACGCGGTCGGGCGCGGGCGGTCACGCGCCTTCGGGCGGCACGGCGGGGCCGTGCAATTCGGTGCCCATCAGGGCGGCGTACGCCTCGATGGCGAGGTCGGTGTCACGCGAGGCCATGTGGCCAACGAGGAAGGCGAGGCCTTCACGTCCGAGATCACTCATCATGCCGAGCAGCGTGACCAGGCGCTCGGCACGCTGGGGCGTGATCTCTTCAGGGGGATTCATGCAGGTAAGGGTACCTTTATGATCACCTGGGTTTTATGTACTTTTTGAGGTGATTGGTCCCTTTTGGGTCAGCGGTAGTTCACGTACTGCAGGGCGAAGTCGAAGTCCTTGCCCTTGAGCAGGCTGATCACGGACTGCAGGTCGTCGCGGCTCTTGGAGGAGACGCGCAGCTCCTCGCCCTGCACCTGCGCCTTGACGCCCTTCGGTCCCTCGTCCCGGATGATCTTGGAGACCTTCTTCGCGTTGTCCTGGGAGATGCCCTCCTTGAGGGCCACCGCGATGCGGTACTCCTTGCCGGACACCTTGGGCTCGGCCGGGTCGAGGTGCTTGAGCGACACACCGCGCTTGACCAGCTTGTCCTTGAACACGTCGAGGATGGCGCTGGCCCGCTCCTCGCTGTTGGCGCGGATGTCCACGCCGTCTTCCCCGGACCACTGGATCGAGGCGCCCACGTTCTTGAAGTCGAACCGCTGGCTGATCTCCTTGGCGGCCTGGTTGAGCGCGTTGTCGGCTTCCTGCCGGTCGATCTTGGAGACGATGTCGAAGCTGGACTCGGAAGGCATGACCACCAGGGTAGACGGGTACGCTGCCCAACGTCACATCGGACGCGATCGCGGTTGCTGCTGGGACTTCACTGTCGCAAGCAGTCGCGTTGTCCGCTATATTTCTCTCTGCTGCCCTCTGGGGCGGCGCCCCGGCAGGTTGCCCGAGTGGCCAAAGGGAACGGTCTGTAAAACCGTCGGCTCAGCCTACGTTGGTTCGAACCCAACACCTGCCACCCTGTTTTCGCAGGTCAAAGCCGGTGTCACTGGATGGTGGCACCGGCTTTCGCGTGCCGGGACGAGCGGTTCGCGGACCGTTGGCGAACGTCTTTGGGCCAGTCGTGGGCCGGATCAAGTATCCCGCTGCCGTGCGCATTTTGTTCTAATATTTCTTTTGATCAGGGTTAATGTCTACCGCTCGGGTTGCTGTGCCTGTTTGGTGTCGGCGTGCTCTGCGGGCCGTCGGCGGGCCGGGCGGGGAAATCACGGACGCATAGCGGACGGCGTCCGCGCCCGTCGCGCGGTCGGGGTAACCGCTGGCTTCCGCGGAGTCGCGCGGTCGGGTGTAACCGCTGGCTTTCCACGGACGGGCACGGACCAGACCTCGAGAACGGCTCAAGGACGTGGTCGATCTGCTGGTTGAGGAGGTCGTCTTGGCCGTGGATGCAGTGGCTGTACACGGTGAGCAGGACCGCGACGCTATGCCCTGCCCGGCCGGCGATCTGGGCGGGGTCCCCGCCGGCGTTCAGCCACAGCGACAAGGCGGCGTGTCGCAGGTCGTAGGGGCGCCGGGCGAGCCCGCTGGCGGCTAGCTCGGGCCCGAGGGCGATGGTGCGGGCGGATTGCCAGGCACGGCCGTAGACCGATCCGCTGAGCGGCCCGCCGCGGGTTCCCCGGAACAGCCGGCCGTCGGGTGTGGTGCCGTAGGCCGTGGCGTGCGCGCGGAGCATCGCGATGAGCACCGGAGGGGCCGGGACCATCCGGATCGCCCCGTCCGGCCGGTGCTTGAGCCCGCGCTGTTCATAACGTTTCCCTGTGGTGACCGTATGTCCGGGATTGTCAATATGCTTAGTAATTACGTGTAATGAAAGAAGCCGTTACCGGCCGAGTTGCCGGTGATTGATTCTGTTCATGGGAGTTGGTTGGATAACCGGAACGTCACTCGGGCAGGTCCCCGGCCCAGGCCGGCACCGGCTCCAGTTTGATCGGCGGTCATCTCCGGGCGCTTGTCCGCAGCCCGCGTGCCGATCCAGGGACTGTCGGAGTTGGCACCGTCACAGCATCGCCACGCCGGCCAGCACGGCCATCGTCATCAAGGCGAAGAGGAGCGGCCGCGGCGCTGGTGATGCTGCTTCCACTGCGCCGGGGGGTGGTGCTCACCCTGCTGTCCGCGGCGGCCCGACGTCGCGCCCTTGCCGCGGGAACCATCTCCCCCTGAGTCACTGCCGAGAGTCAAGTTGGCAGAAAACGGGATCGTCATGTACCGCGATGTCGGTTATGGTCGAAAAGGCGGGTCATCTAATGACTTCTGGTGAGGTGTGAATGAAACGCGCGCAGAGAGCTTCGTTCGTAGCTGCCGCCGCCGCGCTCCTGCTGGGGATTCCTGCCCTGGCGAGCGCCGCGGCCGGCCAAACCGCCGCCGGAAGCCAGCCGGCCGCCGCCTTGGCGGCGTCGGGGTCGTCGGGGGCGGTCGCGGCCGGGAGGGGCGGCGCGGTCGCTTCGATGGACGCGACCGCCACCGAGGCCGGCATCGACGTGCTCGAGCACGGCGGCAACGCGATCGACGCCGCGGTGGCGACGGAGAGCGCGCTCGGCGTGACCATCCCCTTCGTGGCGGGCCCGGGCGGCGGCGGGTTCATGGTGATCTACCTCGCGAAGACGCACCAGGTCATCACCATCGACGGCCGCGAGAACTGCCCGGCCGCTTGCACGACCTCGATGTTCATAGACCCGACGACAGGCAAGCCGCTCGGCTACGACTACGCGTCCGACCAGCCGCTGGCAACCGGCGTCCCCTCGATGGTGGCGACCTGGGCCAAGGCGGTCGGCCTTTACGGACGCCACAGCCTCGCCGCCGATCTGCAGCCGGCGATCGACGTGGCCACCCGCGGATTCCGGGTGAACGCGGACTTCCAGCAGCTCACCGAGTCCGACCTGCCAGAACTTCAGGCGTATCCCGCCAGCAGTTCCCTGCTGCTCACCCCGCAGGGGAACCCGCTGCCCGTCGGGTACCTGCTGCGCAACCCCGACCTCTCGAAGACCTACCGGCTGCTCGCGCAGTACGGCCCCTCATACCTCTACGACGGGCCGCTCGGCCAGGCGATCGTGCAGGCCGACGACCATCCCGTGCTGACGCCCGGCCAGACGACCGTGACGCTGCCAGGCATCATGACGACGAGCGACCTGCGGGCGTACCAGGCCACCGTGCTGCCGCCGACCCACGTCAACTACCGAGGCCTCGACATCTACAGCATGGCGCCGCCGTCGAGCAGTGGCACCACCGTCGGCGAGGCACTCAACATCCTCAGCGGGTACAACTTGGCTGCCGAGCCGCGGGCGACGGCGCTGTTCCACTACCTGGAGGCGTCGCGGCTGTCGTACGCCGACAGGAACGCCTACGTCGGCGACCCGCGCTATGTTTCCGTGCCGACTTCCGGGCTGCTTGACCCCGCGTTCGCCGCGACCAGGCGCTGCCTGATCGGCGGCCAGGCGCTTACGTCGCCGGTCGCGCCGGGTAATCCGGTCCCACCGTATGGGAGCTGCTCGACGGGGCAGCCGCAAGCTCAGCCGGCCGAGGGCGGGCACACCAACAACATCGTCACCGCCGACAAGTGGGGCGACGTCGTGGCGTACACGAACACGATCAACTTCTTCGGCGGCAGCGGCGAGGTGGTGCCCGGCTACGGGTTCCTGCTGAACAACGAGATGACCGACTTTGACTTCGCGCCGTCCTCACCAGGGGCCTACGACCCCAACCTGCCCGCAGGCGGCAAGCAGCCGCGGTCAAGCATGGGGCCGGTCATCGCGCTCGACCACGGTTCTCCAGTGTTCACCGTCGGAGCGGCGGGCGGGTCCACCATCATCGAGACGATCCTGCAGATCATCGTCAACCACGTGGACTTCGGGATGTCGCTGCCCGAGGCCCTGGCCGCGTCTCGGGTCGCCCAGACCAACTCGGCCACCTCGCTCGCCGAGCCCGACTTCTACAACAGTTCGTTGGCGCAGCAGCTCACCAGTGAGTACGGCGAGAAGTTCGCGCTGGCCACTGGGCCGATACTTCCGCTCGACAACTACCCAGGCGACGCGACCGCGCTGCAGGTGCTCGGGCCGGACCGGTACGAGCCCGTCGCCGAACCGGTCCGACTCGGCGGCGGCAGCGCGATGGTGGTCCGAAACTTTCCCCGGAGCGGGCCACGTTGACGCGCGTTCCGGTTGACGCGCGTCGATGAGTCGGGCATGTAATCCCTCCTGTGTCGCCCTGTGGCCCGCGAACTTGCGGGACGAGAGGGGGCCGGGGGAGGCGGGCGGTGTCGGCCTGCAGGTGGCCGCGGTGTCGGCGAGTGCCCTGATGCACGCGTTTTCGTGGGCGGTGTACCAGATGAGGCCGAGCCTCATGGGAGGCAAGTCGGCGAGGGGGAGGAGGGTGATGTCGCTGCGCTATGCCAGGGGCAGGCCGACGACGGTGGGGTAACGATCTGGCCGCTGGCCACCAGCGTGAGGGTCTCGTGCAGGCCGCCGACGACGTGCGTGCGGCGGACGGGCCTGCCGGACGGGGTGCGCGGCGGGACGATGGCGTCGTAGAAGGCGCTGGGCGGGGCCAGGGCCATCTCGTAGTCGGCCAGGTCCTCGGCCGAGGCCGTCCTCCGGGCGGTCAGCGGGTGGTCACGGCTGACGGCTAGGGCGCGGGCCCGGGGCTGGGCGCTGCGAGGCTGGAGTGTGCGATGGTGACGTCGCCACGGGGGCGGGATCTGGGTGATGAGGTGCTGGATGCCCTGCTGGAGCAGTCCAGGGGCGCCGGTGGGGGCACCTGATGTCCGCGGCCGGGGTCCGCTGGCATCTAGGTTGAGTTCGTGAACGAGAGGGCTCAGGCCCTGATGCAGTAGTCGTCCAGGGACGGTTCGAGCAGGTCGAAGGCCCGGCGGGCGGCCGCCGCGAGCACCTGGCGGATCTCGTCAGGCGGCTGGCCGGCCAGGATGCGCCTGGCGCTTTCGGCGAACAGCACCCGGTGAACCGACGCGAGTTGGGCCGCCGCGATCCGCTGCTGCGGGTCGTCTGTACCGGTCTCGGCGGCGATAGCGTCGCCGAGCGCCCGCTCGCGCAAGTCCTCGATCTCCCGGCCCCGGCTGGTGAGCACGTGGCTGTTGCCGACCATCCGGGCGAACGTCGCGGTGGGCGGGCCGAGGGTAACGTCGCCCGCGGCGATCCGCTCGGCGTAGTCACGGCGGATCGCCGCAAGCAGGCTCTCGCCGGGCGCGCGCTCGGCGGCGGCATCGGCCAGGCTGCGGATGGTCACCTCGGCCCGGTCGAAGACCAGGTCCTCCTTGCGCGGGAAGTAGTTCGTCACGGTCATCTTCGACACCCCGGCCGCGTCGGCGACCTGGGAGATCGTCACCTCGTCGAAGCCCTGGGCCGCGAACAGCGCCATCGCGGTGCCGGAGATGGCCCGCCGGGCCTCCTGCTTGCGGCGCTCCCGCAATCCCGTGGTCATGGTGTCACGCTAGCACCAGATTATGACGGATACAAAGTTAGGTTTGACATAAATTTATGTCTGGCCTAGTGTGCGGTCATGACCACGATCAACGCGCCGGACGCGGACACCGCAACTTGGGGAACTCAGGCAGCGGCATGACACTCAACCCGGCCGGCCGCTGCCTGCTGAACCATGCGAAGCACCGCCAACTAAGACACGTGGGGTACCCATGTTCGACGAGTCCGCTGAACGCCGGGCGATCCTTGAGCTCGGCCAGGCCCTGCAGGACGCCTGGAACCGCGGCGACGCCGCGGGCTATGCGTCGCTATTCACCGACGATGCCGACTTCGTCGCCTGGAACGGAACGTACGGGCGCGGCCGGCAGGCCATCGAAGACGGTCATCGACGGCTCTTCGATGGGCCTTTGGCCGGCTCCCGGATGGTTCTGGTCGATGACGACGCGGAATCCGCACCGCCCGAGTCGCTGCGGTTCGTCCGCCCGGATGTGGCGATCATGGTCATCTCGAGTGTGGTGACGCTCGCCGGCCAGAGCGCAACAGGCCCGGACCACGAATCTGTGCAGACCTTCGTGCTGATTAAGAACGGCAGCCGCTGGCGGATCGCGGCCTTCCACAACACCCGCCAGCAGGTGCAGTCGTGATCCGAATGCCTGGGGGCTCATCAAGCCAGCCAACGCGACGTTCCTGGATGGGGGCTGACCTCAGGCTGTCCGGCGGGGCGCCCGGTCCTTGCCCCGTCCGCTCGCTCGCGCGGGTGGGCACCGGAGTGAGGAAGGGGCAGAAGCGGAGTCTTCGGCGTGGTCCGGCCCGGCCGACTGTCAGATCACCATGGCTGGAGACTGCGGGCCAGCGCATACGGAAATACGGGCAACCGCCCACGCATAACTCGGCGTTCTGGACACTCCGGCCGAGCCGCTGAGCGAGAACGACAACCCGTACCGAATCGGCGTTATACGGGTGATGCTTGTCAAGCGGGCGGCTGGTCGACCTTGTCGATGAGGCCTTTGAACAGGTTTGCGCGTTCGTGCTGGCCGTGGTCTTGGGCGTGGTCGCGCTGGCGGATGAGGACGGGCAGGAACTCGGTGCCGGTGCGGAAGTAGGAGCAGGTTTCGCAGGCTGATTCCATGCGGCAGTCGAGCTGGGGCGGGCGGGTGCAGAGGCCGTTGCCGAGCATCCTGGCCTGAGACTCCTGGCGGAGGCGGGTCATGCCGGCGGTCTCGTAGTCGGCTGGCAGCTCGGGCGGCTGGCCGTAGAGGGCGTCGATCTGGGCGCTGACGGCGGCGTACTCGTCGGCGACGACCTTGTTGGCGATCCGGGCGTAAATCAGGGTCATCTCCAGCTTCTGGTGGCCGAGCAGCGCGGCGATGGCCTCGAGTCTCATGCCGCGGTTGAAACTGGTAGGGAGCGGATTACCAACCCTGCTGAATGGGTCAGCGTAGCCACCGGCCGGTAGTGGCGTCTGCCCTCGTCGCTGCGCTTTTTCGTTGATGTTGCCGCATCATGCTTGCATCTGATGCAACCAGAATGGATGCAACATGCTTGGATCTGACGCAACACGGTCCTGTCACGGCCCTCCTGGCCTGCGGTTTCGCTCTGCCGCCGCGATCGCCGCCCCGCTGTACTCGGACTGCCATCCCTTACGGCACCGTCCTCACACAAATTACGGAATGTTGCATCCGATGCAACTCCGCGCCTTTGCAGCCGGGTCAGGCACGTGTGCCGCAGCTCGTGGTTGTGCCGACGTCGGCACAACCACGACCTGCGGCACGCCGGGGTGTCACTGTGGCTGAACGCCGGGGTACCCGCGACCGAGGTCGCACGCCGCGCCGGGCACGGCGTCGCCGTCCTGCTCAAGGTCTACGCCCATGGCATCGACGGCCAAGCCGACGCAGCCAACCACCGCATCACCGACGCACTCGCTACCCCCGGCACCGATCAAGACCCCGGTGACGAAGGCGACGACGACAGCGAGCACGCTTCCTAAAGCCCCAGAGGGAAGGGCAGCGGCCCAAGCGGGCGGCACGCACTTGCCTGTCTCCTGGGTGTGCTGTGCTGGCCGCGGCCAGTCTTCAATCAACCATCTCTACGGATATGGCTGGCCTGCACTATGCTCCGGTGCGTGATCACGGGTGAGCTGCGGAGCAAAATCGATCGGTTGTGGGACGCTTTCTGGTCCGGCGGGATCTCGAACCCGCTTGAGGTCATCGAGCAAATCACGTACCTGATGTTCATCAGGCGGTTGGACGGCATCCAGACCACCAAGGAGCACAAGGCCAACCGCACCGGCCAGCCGGTCGAGAACCCGATCTACACTCCGGAGGCCAACCGGCTGCGCTGGTCGCAGTTCAGCGAACTGCAGCCTGAGCAGATGTACGAAGTCGTCGCTAACGGGGTGTTTCCCTGGCTGCGGCAGCTCGGCGGTGACAACTCAACGTACTCACATCACATGAAGGACGCGCGGTTCACCATTCCCACGCCGAACTTGCTCGTGAAAGCGGTGGACGCGCTGGATGAGCTTCCGCTGGAGCACGGCGACGTCAAGGGCGACTTGTACGAGTACATGCTCAGCAAGATTGCCACGGCAGGGCAGAACGGTCAGTTCCGTACCCCCCGGCACATCATCCAGCTCATGGTCGAGATGATGAACCCGGGTCTCAGCGATGAGATCTGCGATCCAGCTTGCGGTACGGCTGGGTTCCTTGTGGCTGCGGCGGAGTATGTACAGCGCGAGCACTCCGAAGCACTGCTGGAGCGCGCGCAGCAGCGGCACTTCCATAGCAGCATGTTTCACGGGTTCGACTTCGACTCCACCATGCTGCGCATCGCCAGCATGAACATGCTCCTGCACGAGGTTGAGCAGCCCGACATCCGGTACCGCGACTCCCTGGCGCAGAACGTCGCCGACGAGACTGAGCGATACTCCCTGATCCTTGCCAATCCGCCCTTCGCTGGCAGCCTCGACTACGAGACCACAGCCAAGGACCTGCTCGACGTCGTCAAGACCAAGAAGACCGAGCTGCTCTTCTTGGCGCTGTTCCTGCGCCTGCTCAAGCCAGGCGGGCGGGCTGCTGTCATCGTCCCCGACGGCGTGCTCTTCGGTGCCACCACCGCCCACGTCGGCCTCCGCAAGATCCTGGTCGAGAACCAGAAGCTCGACGCTATCGTCAAGCTGCCTTCCGGTGTTTTCAGGCCGTACGCCGGGGTGTCCACTGCCATTCTCTTCTTTACCAAGACCAACGCCGGCGGCACCGACGACGTCTGGTTCTACGACGTCACTGCCGACGGCTTCAGTCTTGACGACAAGCGCGCCCCGTTGCTGGACGAAGAAAGGCAGGGTCCTCGGTCGGGCGCCGCGCTCGATGAGGCCGACCATGCCAAGAACAACCTGCCTGACGTTCTCGCCCGCTGGAACCGACGCGGCGGTTCGGAACGCGAACGACCCCGGACCGCTCAGAGCTTCACAGTCCCGAAGGCCGACATCGTCGCCAACAAATACGACCTCAGCCTCAACCGGTACAAAGAAGTAATCCTCGAAGAGATAGAGCACAGGTCGCCAATCGAGATCCTGGCGGAACTGGAGGAAGTTGAGGACGATATCAGGCTAAGCCTGCTTGAGCTGAAAGGAATGCTGGGGTGAGTGATTGGGATCTTGTTCCTTTTAGCATCGCGTTCGCGGAAAAATCTTCCCCCAGTAGGAAGATACAAAGATCGGCGTATCTGAGTGCAGGAAAGTTCCCTGTCATAGATCAAGGCCAGGATCTGATCGGAGGGTACACAAATCGGGCCGACGCGATCTACGAAGGTTCGCTGCCCGTAATCATCTTTGGTGATCACACACGCACCTTTAAGTATGTCGATTTCCTTTTCGCGGCGGGAGCGGATGGCACTAAGATTCTAAGCCCAGGATCCGAATTGGGTTTCGACTGTAAATTCTTGTATTACTATCTTTCCTCACTTCAAATTCCTAGCGCTGGTTACTCTCGTCATTTTAAGTTTTTGAAGGATCTTTCGATTCCTCGACCACCTTTGTCTGAGCAGAGGCGTATAGTTGAGTTGCTAGATAAAGCGCGCGCGCTGCAGGTTAAGCGCCGTCAGGCCCTTCAATCTATGGGCGAACTTGCTCAATCAATCTTCTTCGAGATGTTTGGGGATCCGATAAGTAATTCCAACAAATACTCGCAACGTTCTCTGCTGGAACTTGTCGACCCCACGCGGCCAATCACTTACGGAATTCTTAAGCCGGGACCTGATCAGAACGTGGGCGTAGCCTATGTACGTGTGGTCGATATGATAGACGGCGAAATTAGTCTGTCAAATATGCGCAAGACATCAAAAATCATATCTAGTGAGTATCGACGATCACTCCTATCTGCGGGAGACCTGCTCATTTCTATTCGCGGTCACGTGGGTCGCCTAGCTATAGTTCCAGATGAACTCGATGGAGCGAACATCACACAAGATACTGCACGTTTGGCCGTGAAGGATGCCGAGCCAATATTTGTTCGTGAACTTCTTCGGCATTCGTCATCTAAGCAATGGATGGCTCGGCGAACGAAAGGTGCCGCAGTACAGGGCATTAATTTGGCTGATCTTAAAATTATGCCAGTGATCGTGCCGCCACAAGAAGAGCAGAAAAGATTCAGCGAAATGGTGGCGAATATTGATGAAACGCTCGCGCGTTTGCGTTTTCAATCAATTGATTTTCAGGCACTTTTTTCATCGCTCGAGCAGCGGGCATTTCGGGGTCAGTTGTGAGTACTCGGCCGCCATAGTGGTGAAATTCGCGGCGATATGGGGAACTTTTTCCTGCCCAGGTAGGGGTATTCCGCCGGATGTTGTGAGAGACTTGCGCTGTCTGGTCGGCGCGGCGGGGTGAGGATAGTGTCGTGAGCAACTTCGGGTTCCTGCAGGTGGAGTGGCCGGAGTTGTATGGCGAAGCGATGCGAGCCGAACGACTGGCTATTGCCGACCCTCGGACTTCGTGCTTCTATGCGCGGCGTGCGGTCGAGCTGACACTGAACTGGCTTTACCAGGCGGATGACACCCTGCGCGAGCCATATCGCCGTGACCTCAGCGCGATGATCAATGAGCCGACGCTGGTGAACCTGGTTGGCCCGGCGCTGCGGATGAAGATGGACGTCATTCGCAGACAGGGAAACCTGGCGGTGCACTCGACGAAGCCAGTGCAGAGCAGAGACGCGATCCGGTCCGTGGCCGAGCTCTTCCATGTCATGTACTGGCTGGCCCGCAACTATGCGAGGCATGAAGCAAACGTTCCGCCTTCCTCGCTGGGATTCGACGCTTCGCGGATCCCCGTGCCTCAATCTGCCGCGGTCCGGCAGAAGAAGCTCGCCGAGTTGCAGGCGATGGCGGAGCAGGTCGCCGCTCAGCAGGAAGAACTTGCCAAGGAGCGGCGGCGCAGCCGGGACCTCGACGATGAAGTGCAGCGCCTGCGGGGAGAAATCAGGGCTGCTAAATCTGCCAATGAGCAGCGGCGCGACACGCACGACTACAGCGAGGCAGAGACCCGGACCAACATCATCGACCTCCTGCTCCGCGAGGCCGGATGGCTCCTAGATAAGGCCGAGGACCGGGAGTACCCGGTTGCCGGGCTGGCATCGACCAAGTCCGGCCAGGGCAAGGTCGACTACGTCCTGTGGGATGACGACGGCCGGCCGCTCGCCGTCGTGGAAGCTAAGGCGACGAGTAAGTCGCCGATAGCCGGAAAAGAGCAGGCGCGGGAGTACGCGGACGCGCTTGAGCGTCAGTTCGGCTCGCGTCCGGTCATCTTTTACACCAACGGGTACGAGACCTGGATCTGGGACGACGGTAATCGGTACCCGCCCCGGCCGGTCCAGGGCTTCTACACAAAAGACGAGCTGCGTTCGCTGATCACTCGGCGGGCCTCGCGGCAGCCACTGGGCAGCATGGTGGTCAACGACGAGATCGTCGAGCGGTATTACCAGAGCCGGGCCATCAGCAAGGTCGGGGAGCGCTTCGACCGGGACAACCAGCGCCAGGCACTTCTGGTCATGGCCACCGGCTCCGGCAAGACGCGGACCGCCATCGCGCTGGCGGACGTCATGCAACGGGCTGGATGGATCAAGCGGGTCCTGTTCCTGGCCGACCGGCAGGAACTGGTGTCCCAGGCGACGACGGCGTTCAAGCAACACCTGCCGAATACCCCGGTCGTCAACCTCCTGGAGGAGAAGAACGACACCGCCCGGATCTTTGTCTCCACCTACCCGACAATGCTCAACCTCATCAACACCCTGACGGACAGTGGTGAGCGCAAGTTCGGGGTGGGCTATTTCGACCTGGTGATCGTGGACGAGGCGCACAGGTCGATCTTCAACAAGTACAAGGCGATCTTCGACTACTTTGACGCGCTTCTCCTGGGCCTGACCGCCACCCCCAGGAATGAGATCGACCGGAACACCTACCGGATCTTCAACTTGGAGGAAGGCAACCCGACCGACAGCTACGACCTGGACCAGGCCAAGGCCGACGGCTACCTAGTCGGCCCGTTCACCATTAACGTCCCGCTGCGCATCCCGCAGCGTGGCCTGCGCTACGACGAGCTGTCCGACGAGGAGAAGGAGCGCTGGGACGAGCTCGACTGGGACGACGACGACCCGACCCCAGCCGAGGTCACGGCCGACGAGGTGAACCGCTTCCTGTTCAACGAGGACACCATCGACAAGATGCTCCAGACCGTGATGACTTACGGGCGCCGCGTCGAGGGTGGTGAGCGTCTCGGGAAGACGATCGTGTTCGCACGCAACAAGAAGCACGCGGAGTTCATCGTCGAGCGATTCGACAAGCTCTACCCCGAGCACGGTGGCGAATTCGCCCGGGTGATCACTCACGGCACCCGCGGCGTTGTCGGTTTGATCAGCCAGTTCCGCCGCAAGGACTCCGTCCTGCGGATGGCGGTCTCGGTGGACATGCTCGACACGGGCATCGACATTCCGGAAGTACTGAACCTCGTGCTGGCCAAGCCCATCCGCTCCAAAACCAAGTTCTGGCAAATGATCGGCCGCGGTACGCGCCTGTGCAAGGACATCTTCGGCCCGGGACAAGACAAGGAACAGTTCCTCGTCTTCGACCTGGCACGGAATGTTGACTACTTCAACGCCGGCATCGCCGAGACCGAGGGGCGGGTCCAGAAGTCGCTCAGCGAACGCCTCTTCGCCCAGCGAAGCGACCTGCTGTACACACTAGACCAGGAGAAGGAACGGCCCGAGGGTGATACCGCTGTCCGCACCGAAATAGCCGACCTCCTCCGGGCCGAAGTAGCCGGGATGAACCGTGACAACGTCGAGGTGCGCCGCCACCTGCGTGAGGTTGACACCTATCTCGACCCGGCATCGTGGCAGCGGATTACCGCCGAGAAGCGCGATGAACTCAAGGAGAAGCTGGCAAGCCTGCCCTCCTCTCACCGGGACGGCGAATCCGGGGAAGAGGCGAAGCGGTTCGACCTGCTGGCGCTGCGGCTCCAACTCGGCGTGCTGGTCGGCGACCCTGGCTACGAAGCACTCAAGCTGCAAGTCCAGCGGATCGCCGAGGACCTGCTAGACCCGACGGTCCTGAACAACCCAGTAGTCGCCCGCCATGTGGACCTCCTGACGGATCTCGTTGGCGAAGACTGGTGGCAAGACGTTGCGCTTTCAATGCTGGAGACCATGCGCCGGACGATGCGCGGCCTAGTCCGCCTCATCCCGGCCAAGCACAGAGGCATCGTTTACTCCGACTTCGAGGATGAGCTCGGCGAACTGACCCACGCGGAACTCAAGGGTCTGGAGATCGGTACCGACCGGTCCAAGTTCGAGCGGAAAGTACGCACCTACCTGCGCAGCCACGACGACAACCTGGTCGTGCAGAAACTGCTGCGCGGCCGTCAGATCACCAGCGCCGACCTTGACGAACTCAAAAGCATCTTCCTCGATCTCGGATTTGGCACCGAGGCCGACATCGATCGAACCGCGGACGAGCACGAGGGCTTTGGCCTGTTCCTGCGCGCCATCACCGGCCTGAGCCGCGAAGCTGCCGTCCAGGCGTTCAGCGACTTTCAGCGGGGCCGCACCCTCAGCCCCGCCGAGTACGCCTTCGTTGACCTGCTCATCGAATCCCTGACCCAGAACGGCTACCTAGACGTGGGGGAGTTGTACGAGCCGCCCTTCAAACGAATGGGGGACCCTGACGTCGTCTTTCGGGACGCTTCAGACGTCGATGTCATCATCAATGTCCTCGGTCACGTTAAGAAGACCGCCGTTCCTGTGACAGAAGCCGCAGCGTGCTGACGGAAGCAAGCAGCTAGACCTACAGGTCGCAGCCCAGAGACAGGCTGGATGGTCGGCGTCACCGCTGTCCACGGACGTATAGCGGACGGGAATCGGGGTCAGGGAGCGGTGCGGGGGACCGTTGGCTTTGCGCGGACGGCTACGGACGGGCCGCGACGACGGACGGCCCACGGACAAGGGCCCGCGGGGGGCCACATGCGCGACTTGACGTTCGCGGCTGAGCTGAGCGTGCATTTCCCTGCGTCCGCCCGCTGTCTGGCTGGTTTCCCGGGCGGGGCGGCCGGGGAAGGGCGGGTGCGGTGATGGCTGGGCTGGCGGTCCGGGAGAGCGTGACGCGGGCGGGCGGGCGGGCGGAGCGGGCGTGGGCCGCCCGCACGTTTACCGCCCAGGGATGTACCTGCCTTAGACCTGGCGTGTGCCTCGCCGGCAAAAGAGCACAGATGCCTGCCCGCTGCGGCACAGGTCATCGGAGTGGGCTGCCCGGCCAGGTGTGCGCCGGGTACATCGGAGGTCAACCCGGGGACACGACTGGCGCATGTTCACCGGGCGTCAGCTGCTGTGCGGCCGGGTGGCGTGGTCGAAGGTCGTGCCGAGCTCGCGGGCGTAGGCGGCCAGGTCCACGCCGGGGTCGGCCCGTATCGCCATCACCATGGTGTGGGTGACAGCGGAGCGCAGGAGCCCCGCCATGGCCTGGACGTCGAATTCCCGCAGCTCTCCGGAGGCCTGGGCGTCGCGGAGGACCTGCTCGAAGGAGGCACTGTGGACCTCCATGGGCATGGTCGCCCTCAGGGGCTGCCCGTCCGGCCCGAGCGCGTTGAACGCGATCTCCACGATGGCCAGGTTCAGGCTGCGGTGGGCGGTCATGAAGTCGGCTGAGGCGGCGAGGTAGGCGCGGATCTTCCCTGAAGCCGTGGACTCGGCGGCCGTCCGGGATTCGATGAGCTTGTCGTACGTCTCGATCCCGGTGCGGATGATCTCCTGCATGAGGTCGCTTTTGTCCGTGAAGTGGTATGAAATGACGCTCTTGGCGATCCCCGCGCGCTTGGCGATCTCCGCCATGGTGGCCTGGGCGTAGCCGGACTCGGCGATGACGTCCGCGGCACACTGGACGATCTGGGCGCGCCGTACCCCCTCGATGAAGGTCCGGTCAGGCCCCTCCTTTTTCGACTTCATGCCCGTACGCTACTGTAGGCCGTGTGGCCGAATTTTCGGCCAACTGGCCTACAGTGAGAGTGCCGTGGCCGCCACCGGGTCGGCGCTGCGACTGGCAGACGCCTGCCCGCATCCACGTCCTCGGAAGGAGCATGAGATGTCACGTGGTACCGCAGCCGTGCCTGAACGCCGCCGCCAGCCCCCCGGCCCTGCGGAACGCTCTGGATGCACGGGGCTCCCGGCGGCCGCAAGGCCACGGGCGGTTCCTCACGCTGCAACCGCCAGCCGGGGGGAGGCGTGACGCCTGTGGGCCTGGAAGAGCACCTGCCCGCCGGGTTCTTGCTGACCACCGTGGAGAAATGGGCGCAGTACGCGCAGTCCCGGTCGATGTGGCCGGCCATGTTCGGCCTGGCCTGCTGCGCGATCGAGATGATGCAGACCGCGGGCCCGCGGCACGACTTTGCCCGGTTCGGCATGGAGAAGATGGGAAACACCCCGCGCGAGGCCGACCTGATGATCGTCGCCGGGCGGGTGAGCCAGAAGATGGCGCCGGTGATGCGGCAGGTCTATGACCAGATGCCCGAACCGAAATGGGTGATCGCGATGGGCGTCTGCGCATCCTCCGGCGGCATGTTCAACAACTACGCCATCGTGCAGGGCGCCGACCACATCGTGCCTGTCGACATCTACCTACCTGGCTGCCCGCCGCGCCCGGAGATGCTGCTGGACGCCATTCTCAAGCTGCGCGACCAGATCCGCCACAAGAAACTCGGCGTCAACCGCGACCGCGAGATCACCGAACTCGAGCACGACGCGCTGCGACGGCCACCGCTGCACCATCCCCGCACGGCATGATCGCGGCCTCTCGGCAGCCGCCGTGATGCCAGGACCACACTGTCCGCAAACGCGGGGCAGCTCACCGCGAAGTAATGGCAACGTAGGGGTACGGGCTCGCCCGCCATGGGTCGGTCGGTTCCCGGCCAGCGCCCGCTCGGTCTGACTGCTCGCTGCCGGCGTGGACAGACGGCCGCCGGCAGGGTTCCCGGGCAACCGGGACGGTCCGCAGAGCGGGCAGGCCGTTCGGCCGGGTTCGCGAACCTGCCGCTATTCCACGCCGTCCGCTAATCTGTCAGCTAATAGGCATACCCGCCGACAGTGGAATAACCCGGCGTCGGAAAATGTGCAGCACATGACGGAAATAAACCTTTCAGTGGACTCTCCGACTTATATACGCGCACAGCTCGTAAAACAATCATCCGTGGCGCGCCGGACATCCATGCCGTACGTTAAGTCGTTGCCTCCTGTCCGCAGCCCTGTGTCCGCCCGGCCCCGTCAGGGCGTAGGGCAAGGTGGGGAAAGGCGTGCGAGGAGGCTGCCGGGGCGGCGCGGAAAGGTGGTCGGCGGCGGCGAAAAGGCGCGAGAGCGCACAGTAATCAAGTCCGCGGCGGTGAGCGGCGAAATACGGGAAACCGGCTTGGAAATACGTTAGATTCGAGGAGGGCGGGCGTTGACTTCCTCGGGAAAAGCGAGATAGCGTCGTCGCGCTCCCGGAAATTGCGGAACATTCCCGCTGGGTGATTGCGCCGGAGGAAAGGAAGCGGGGCCTGGCGGTGGCAGCACCAAGAATTCCGCCCCCGAAGCGGCCGCAGCGCCGCCGACGACGCCCCGGACTGTGCGCCCGAGCCCGTTCCCCGGTGGCCGGGGGCCGCCCGGCAGCAGCCGTCCTGGCCGCGCTGTCGGCCGGACCGGGCGGCGCGGCCGTGGCGTGATCGGCCGGGGCGCCGTCGGGCCTGATGGGCGGCCGTACCGGCGTTTCTGGAACCTGGCAGTCCGTCGACGGCGAACTGGCCCCCGGGTCCGGACCTGGACGCTGGGCACCTCGTCCGGTGACGCAGGCCAGCCCGTCAGGCAGAGCGTGCTCCGTCAGGTGGTGGTCATTTGATGATGCGGATCTCGCAGCGGGTCGCGGGTGCGGCGGTGATGCGCTCGTCGCCGGTGAGCAGGGTCGCTCCGGTCATCTCGGCCAGGGCTACGTAGGCGGCGTCGTAGGGGGTGAGGTCGTCGCGCAGTTCCCAGATGCGTGCCAGGAGCGACGAGGTGTGCCACCGTTCGACGGGCAGGATGATCAGGTCGGCGATCAGTTCGCCCGCCGCGGTGCGGTCATACTTCCCGCCGCGTATCAGTCCGCGCAGCGCGCTGATGACCTCGACGTCGAAGATCGAGGGGGCCTGGAAGACCGCGTCGGTGTCGGCGAGCAGGTCGGCGGCGCGCGATCCGGGTTCGGTCAGTGCGGTGACCGCGACGCTGGCGTCGAGGACGTACCCGCTCACGTCTCGTGCCGGTCCCGTTCGGCGCGGACCGCGGCAACGGCGTCGGACATGGTGACGGTGGAGCCGGTGGCCTTGGCACGGGCCTGGTTCCGCGCGACGATCTCGGCCATGCTGGGGCGCTCGGAGAGCTTCGTCAGCTCGCCGAGCAGGTAGGACTGCAGGGATTTGCCGGCGAGGGCGGCCTTACGGGCGAGTTCGTCGCGCACGTCCTCAGGGACGTCGCGGACCTGGATCAACGGCATGCATTCATTATGCATAACGTATAGACTGCTGTCGAGCCGGAGCGGGCGCGGCCGGAAAACAGCTAGTTCTCAGGATCGAAGCGGGTCGGCCGTGACCGTGACTCTTGCATGGCAGGTCAGCCCATACGCGGGGCAGGACGGTCGGCAGATCGCTCCCACCCCCCGCCGTCCGTGCTCGTCCGTGCGCCGCACCGCGCCCGAGCCCGCGGTGGCGGTCAGGCCGAGCCATCGTCGGGGCGACCGGCACCGATGATTTCACTGGTGGGCGCCGGACGCGGGTGGGTGCACCGGTTTTGGTCAGAGTAGAGTTTTTGCGTTTACGGGCCCGCCTGACAAGTTCGGGGTCGGCCTTTCAATCGGAATCGGCAGGGGAGCGACGGCAACGACGGTGCGGCCTGATGGCGATCCGGAGTCGGCTGCCAGGGCGGTACGCGCTCAGGGGGCGAGCGGCCGAGATGGCGGCGCTCGAACTCCTGTTGGACGCGACGCGCGCCGGCCATGGCCGGACGCTCGTTGTCGAAGGGGAAGCGGGGATCGGCAAAACGGCCTTGCTGCGGTTCGCCAGCGATCACGCCAGCGGCTTTCAACTCCTGCGCGCCGAGGGCGCCGAGTTCGAGATGGAGCTTGCGTTCGCCGCGTTGCATCAGCTCTGCCTTCCGGTGCTCCGGCGGCTGGAGCACCTGCCCGGTCCGCATCGTGACGCGTTGGCCGCCGTGTTCGGGCTGCGCGCCGCGCCGGCCCCAGATCCGTTCATGGTCGGCGCCGGTCTCACGAGCCTGCTGTCGGATGTCGCGAACGAAGGTCCGTTGCTGTGCGTGCTCGACGACGCGCAGTGGCTCGATCAGGCCTCTGCGCGGGCCCTCGCGTTCGCGGCCAGGCGAATCGACGGGCAGCGGGTCGCGATGCTGTTCGCCCGGCGCGACGCCAGACCCGGCGACGCGCTGCAAGGTCTTCCGCACCTGGGCCTCGACGGAATAGACGAGGACGACGCCCGGGCGTTGCTCGCCAGCGAGGCGCACGTTGCGCTTGACGTCGACGTGGTCGACCGGATCATAGACGAGGCGCGGGGCAATCCCCTCGCATTGCTCGAACTCCCGCGCGGAGAGCGGCCGGCGGACCTCGCCGGCGCGTTTGCCTTGCCCGATCGTCAAACGGTCTCGGCGATGATCGAAGCGAGCTTCCGCCATCGCATCGCGCAGCTTCCACCAGACTGTCGTCGCCTGCTGCTGCTCGCCGCGGCCGAGCCGCTTGGCCAGCTGCCCCTGTTGAGAGAAGCGGCCGAACGACTGGGACTTGATCTGAAGGCCGCGGCGCCGGCCGAAGCGGAGGGCCTGGTCGAGTTCGGCAGGCAGGTGCGGTTCCGCCACCCGCTCGCGCGCTCGGCCCTTTACCTGGCGGCGACGCCTGCGGAACGCCGGGAGGCTCATCGGGCGCTCGGTGAGGCCACCGACCGCGAGCACGATCTCGATCGGCGCTCATGGCACCTGGCGCTTGCCAACGCGGGACCCGACGAGGCGGTGGCGCAAGACCTCGAGCGCTCGGCCGATCGGGCGAAGGCGCGCGGGGGCGTCGCGTCGGCGGCGGCGTTCCTCGAGCTCGCAGCGCAGCTGACGCCGGACCACGCTCGAACCGCTTCGCGTGCGCTGGTTGCCGCCCGCGCCAAGTTTGAGGCAGGAGACCACGAGGCGGCCTCAAGGCTGCTGGCGGTCACTGAGAAGCACTCGCAAGACGAGCTCGAGATCGCGATGGTCGGTGCGCTGCGAGCGCGCGTCGCGTTTCAAGCGACCCGCAGCGACGGTGCCGCGGCGCAGCTCCTGCGCGCCGCGGTCGGGTTCGCATCGCTGGATGATGCGCAGGCGCGCGAAATGTTCATGGAGGCGTTTGCGGCTGCCATGTACGTCGGGAGATTCAGCAGTGCGGGCGGGATGACGGAAGTCGCCAAGGCGGTCCGCGGATCCGTGCGGGTTCCCTCGCCCGCGGATCCGATCGATCTGCTGCTGGAGGCGTTGACGGCGCAGCAGATCGACGGCTACGTGCTCGCGGCCCCCGCGCTGAGAAGGGCGGTAGACGCGTTTGTCGGCGGAAGCGGACCCGGCTCCGGCGACGCTCGGGTGGATGTGGATGGCCTCCATCCTCGCAACGGACCTATGGGATGAGGTGGCATGGCAGACGCTGTCCGAGCGCCAGGTGCAGCGCACCAGGCGCGCCGGGTTGCTCGGGGCGCTGCCCGGGGCGCTGAGACTCCGGGCGCTCGCCCACACGATGACGGGCGAGTTTGGCGATGCGGCGGCGCTGGTCGCCGAGGTGCACGCGATCGAGCGGGCCATGGGCGGCCCGAGCCTCGTTTACGCTGATGCCGCGCTCGTCGCCTGGCGCGGCGAGCGCAAACGCAGCCTGTCACTGCTGGAGTCCGGCCGATGCGAAGCCTCGTCCCGCGGCGAGGGACGCTCGCTGAGCGTCCTTGAGTACTCCAACGCCGTGCTGATGAACGGCCTTGGCCGCTATGACGACGCGCTCGCAGCGGCTCGGCGGGTGTGCGACTACGACGAGACAGGAATCCGCGCATTCGCCTCCATCGAGCTGATCGAGGCGGCGGCGCGCGCTGGCAGACCGGAGCTTGCCGTCGAGGAGCTTGACTGGCTGTCGGCGCGCACGGCCGTGAGCGGGACCGACTGGGCGGTCGGGGTGCAGCTACGCTCGCGCGCCCTGCTCTGCAGCGGGCAGGATGAAGCCGATCGACTGTTCCTTGGCGCGATCGAGCGGCTCGAGCGGACGGCGATCCGCACCCAGCTGGCGCGCGCTCATCTCGTGTACGGCGAGTGGCTGCGCCGGGCGGGCCAGCGCCGGGACGCACGGTCGCACCTGACAGCGGCCCACGACATGCTGACGTCGATGGGTGCGGGCGGGTTCGCGGCTCGGGCCGCTAGGGAGCTGCGCGCGGCCGGCCAGCGGGCCCGCGGGCGCGCGCCGGACACGCTCGATGAGCTGACCCCCCAAGAGCTCCAGGTCGCGCAGCTCGTCGCCTCCGGGGTGACCAATAAGGAAGTGGCGTCGGAACTTTTCCTCAGTGTGCGGACGATCGACGCTCATCTGCGCAGCGTCTTCCGCAAGCTCGGCATCAGCTCGCGACGCCAGCTGCGCGAGCTTCTGCGGCCCGGCCCGGGACTCGCGCCCGGCGGCTAGGGCTCCGCGGCCCCGAGCTCCGCCGCCCCGAGCTGCTGTAGCCCAGAGCTCTGCGGCACTGCGCGCGGGGCGCGGGGACGCGGTTAGGCGAAGTTCGCCGGCGCGAGGCGCAGGACGTCGATGCGAGGCTTGCAGCAACGCGAACCGCCGGGGGAGCCAGCACGCTGCCCTGCTCCCGGGAGGTTCTCGGCTCCTGGGAGACCAGGACTCCATACGACCGCCGACCAAAGGAGTGTTCATGGCGACGCCAACGCAGGCCGAGATCGCGGTCACCCGTGATGTGATCTACAAGCGTGAGCCCGGCCACGACCTGCCGCTCGACGTCTACGAGCCCTCCAGTTACCTCGCCACGATCGTGGACGTTCACGGTGGCGGCTGGTTCCACGGCGACAAGGCGAAGGACGAGGACCTGGCGACGAGGCTCGCGCAGCGCGGCTTCCGCGTCGTGGTCCCCAACTACCGGCTGACGCCCGACTACCGCTTCCCGGCCGGGGTCGATGACGTGCTCGACGCTGGCGTATGGGCGCGGTCGACCGCTGCGACTGGTCTGAAGAAGGTCGGGTTCATCGGCAGCTCGGCCGGCGGCAACCTGGTCGTCGAGGCGGCGCTGGCCACCGGGCAGCCGGCGGTCAGCTGGTCCGGGCCGATCGACCTGGCCGGCTTCATCGAGGAAACCGACGGGACCGCGGCGGCGGAAGCGCCCACGCAGGACTACTCGAAGATCTCGAGCGCCGACATCAACCAGGGCGGGCGCAACGACGGCTTCCTGCGCTGGGTGATCATGGAGAACGTCGGCAACGACCGGTCCCAGCTCCCGGCCGCCACGCCCATCAACCGCGCGGTGAGCACCTCCGGCCCGATCTACATGGCCAGCTCGATCGGGGAATTCGTCCCGCCCGACGGCGCGCTGGCGATGCAGCGAGCCCTCATGAAAGTCGGTGTCGAATCGATCGTGCACGTGATCCCGGGCACCCAGCATGCAAAGGGCTACATGGACATCGCATTCGACAGCTCCGTCACCTTCCTGACAAGGACGCTCGGTGTCTGATCAAGCCGACGCGATCGTCGCCCAGGTGGAGGCGGCGTACGCGGCAGCGTACTCCGCCGCCGACCCCCAGCGTCTGGGCGCGATCTTCACCCCGGAGGCGACCGTTCAGACGGAGTGGGGCCCGATACTCGACGGGCGGAAGGAAATCACGGACGGGCTGGTGGCGCTGTTCGCCGCTAAGCCGGTACCGGACGCGCTCGTCAACGTGCCGCTGCTGTCCCGCCGGCTCACCGCGGACGTGATCGTCTCGCACGGCAAGGCGCTGCGCCGCCCTCCCGGCGGGCCCGAGGAACAGTTCCTCTACACGCGGGTGTACGTCAACGACGGCGGCACGTGGCTCCTGGCGGCGAACCAGATCGCGCGGCCAAGCGAACACGAGCGCCCGAGCGGCATCGGCAACTGAGAAACCCCGGTCGTGCTCACCACCAGCCCCGCTTCACCCGAGGTAGTTACCGGAGAATCTGCGATGAACGACTTGCAGTTCGGGGTCTTCTTGAACCCCGGCCGCGATCGAGCGGCCTCGATCGTCGCGAATGCCCGCGCGGCCGAGGCGGCCGGCTTCGACTACGTCTCGATTCAGGATCACCCTTACGAGGGCCAGTTCCTCGATCCGCTGGCGCTCATCGGCGTGCTGATGGGCGCGACCGGGCGCATCCGTTTCATGACCAACGTAGTCAACCTCCCCCTGCGGCCCCCTGCGACCCTGGCCAAGTCCGCTGCCTCACTCGACGCCCTCTCCGGTGGCCGTTTCGAACTCGGCCTGGGCGGAGGCCGGGCGTCGGACGCGATCGTCGCGATGGGAGGGCCTACGTGGACGCCGCAGCAAGTCGTGCGCGCCGTCGACGAGGCCATCACGATCGCGCACTACTTCTGGTCCGGCGACCCCGTTCGTCTCGGCGAGCTTGAGCTGTTCTCGCTCGGCAAGGTAGCGCCTGGACCGGCGCCCGCGCACCCCATCGGCATCTGGCTCGGTGCCGCCGGCCCGCGGATGCTGAACCTACTCGGACGCCGCGCCGACGGCTGGATCGCCCCGCTGGCGACCGGCTTTGAGACCAAGGCCGCAGCGCAGGACCGCATCGACCGCAGCGCCAGAGAAGCCGGGCGCGACCCCGGCGACATCCGCCGCGTGATTCAGCTCGTGGGGACGGTCACCGACCATGCAGAAACGTTGCGGCGACCGCTCCGCGGGCCTGGCGCCCAGCCGATCCGTACGACCCCGGAGATCTGGGCCGCGATCATCGCTGAACTGGTGGTTCAGGAGCGGTTCGACACCGTTAACTTCGTCCCTCAGACCGAGACCGCCGAGCAGATCGCGGCCTTCGGTGACATGGTTATCCCGCTCGTGATAGAAGCCGCCACTCGGAGTCCCCGGTGACTGGTCGACCACGCCCGCACGGTCACGGGTGCCGGTCCAGCCCCGCTTCCTCGTGCCGTTCACGCTGGTGTGCCGCGATGACGGGACCGCTGCGCCCATGGAGAAAGGTTGCCCTCATGAGGTGGTTCGGAGCCGGTATTGCGCTTGGCGTGGCGGCACTTGTCAGTTGGTCAGCGCCATCAGCGTTGGCGGTATCCGGGCAGTCCGCCCGGCCGAGTTCGATCGTCTTCGGCGTGCACACCGTGTCCACGTTCTCCTACGACTCCGGCCAGCTACCGGAGAACATCCTCCTCAACCCGGACGGATCGGAGATCATCTCGATGCTGGGCAGTCTGGTCGGACAACCGCCAGAGTTGGTCCTCGTCAGCCCCTCCGGAAGGAGCAAGGTGATCCTCACCGGGCAGCAGGGCGACACATTCGCCGGACTCGCCCGCGGCTCTGCCGGCACCATCTACTACAACGTCGTCTCCTCCGACGCATCTAGGTCCGGAGTGTGGAGCCTTCTGCGCGACGGCAGCACCCGGCTCATCTCCGCGCTGCCGCCGGGCACCTACCTCAATGGCCTGGCCATCAACGCGACCGGAAGCACCCTGTACATCGCCGACTCCCTCGGGAGCAAGATCTGGACTGCGCCGGCCTCCGGCGGACCTGCCCGGGTCTGGCTCGACAGCCCCGCTCTCGCGCCCACCGCACCCGAGCCCGACAGTCTCGGCGCCAATGGGCTGCGTTTCCACGACGGCGCCGTGTGGGTCTCCGACACGAACCAGGGCACTCTGATGAGGGTGCCGGTCACCGCCGCGGGCACGGCCGGACCGATTGACGTCGTAGCTCGCGGCCTGGTGGGCATCGACGACTTCAACTTCCTGACCGACCGCTCCGATGTGGTGTTCACCGCGCTAAACGCGCCAGGCGAGGTCGCTGTGGTCTATCCGGACGGTACCTCTAAGATCGTGCTGACCACCGCCGACGGCCTCGATTCCCCGAGCGCGACCGCGATCAGCGGAACGAAGCTTTTCATTACTGACGGCGGGTACGGTGTCGCTGCACCCAACGACCCAGAGCTGCAGAGTGCGACGATCAGCATCGCCGCGCTTCGCACCGGAGGTCATTAATAGTTCGTCGATAGTCGCGCGATGCTGATCACCTTCGGGTGAAGTCAGGTACGGGCGTCATAGCAGCGGTGACCGACGGCTGAACGTGCCGGAAGCATAGGTGTCGCATCCAGGCACCCGTCAGGGAGTTTGCACCGATGTCTACTGGTGCGACGTCGCCTTCGCTCGTCGTTTCCTTGCAGGCACGCCGATCCTCAATCTCCGCGCTCCGCTGCTGTCCGTCGTCCCTGCGGGCGTGGCCATCGATATCCCGTTGGCCATCGTTCCGCTGTTCCGCGCCGATGACCTGGACATGCAACCGAACGGAGCATCATGCAAGCCGATTCGGCCAGCAGCCCGGCTGTCACGCGCGACCTCGGCCAGCTGTGGCTGACCCAGGGCAGCATGCACGGTAGCTACCTGGTCAACGTCCTCGGCGGGCTGCTGCTCACCGCGTGTTGCATGCCTGGATGGAACTGGATGGCATCTGTATGCCTGGCTTCTCGGCGCGGCTGCGTGCTCGTTAGGCCGCCCTGCGGCAGTGTCCTGCGCGCTGATGAGCCGATCCTGGAGGCTTTGATAGAGCTTGCTGGGAAGCTGATGCCGGATCGGGAGTCATGTCACGGCCTCGGCGATGGCGACGCCATGAGGGCTGGGTAGTGCCGGGCCGATGAGCGAAGATTCCCGGCTGCGGGTTCGCGCGGCAGGGCTGATGGGCAGGCGCAGCGAATGCGGCGTGCTCGATCAGCTCGATCGATGCCGTGCGGGCGGGCGGGAGCCGGGTGCTGGTGGTCCGCGGCGAGCCGGGGGTGGGCAAGTCCGCGCTGCTGGAGTACCTGGCCGGGCACGCACCGGGCTGCCGGGTGCTGCGGGTAGCGGGGGTGGAGTCGGAGATGGAGCTGGCGTTCGCCGGGCTGCATCAGCTGCTGTCGCCGGTGCTGGACCGCCTGGAGCGCCTGCCGGTACCGCAGCGGGAGGCGCTGCGGACCGCGTTCGGCCTCAGCGCGGGCCCGGTCCCGGACCGCTTCCTGGTCGGCCTGGCGGTGCTGGGGCTGATGTCGGAGGTTGCCGCCGAGCAGCCGCTGGTCTGCCTGGTCGATGACGAGCAGTGGCTGGACCGGGCCTCGGTGCAGGCGCTGGGATTCGCGGCGCGGCGGCTGGCGGCCGATCCGGTGGGCCTGGTGTTCGCGGCCCGGGCGGCGGGGACGGAGCTGGCCGGGCTGCCGGAGCTGGCGGTGGAGGGGCTGCGGGAGGAGGACGCACGGGCGCTGCTGGACTCGGCGCTGACCGGGCCGGTGGATGCGCGGGTCCGGGACCTGATCGTGGCCGAGACGCGGGGGAACCCGCTGGCGTTGCTGGAATTGCCGCGGGGGCTGTCGCCGGCGCAGCTGGCGGGCGGGTTCGGGCTGCCTGGGGCGGTGTCGCTGCCGGGGCGGATCGAGGACAGCTTCCGGCGGCAGCTGGAGGGCCTGCCGGAGGAGACCCGGCGGCTGCTGGCGCTGGCGGCGGCTGATCCGTCCGGCGACCCGCTGCTGGTGTGGCGGGCCGCGGGGCGGCTGGGGATTGCGGCCGGGGCGCCGGCGGTGGGGGCGGGGCTGGTGGAGTTCGGCGTGCGGGTGCGGTTCCGGCATCCGCTGGTGCGGTCGGCGGCCTACCGGTCGGCGCCGGCCCACCACAGGCAGGAGATACACCGCGCGCTGGCGGAGGCCACCGACCCGGCCGCTGATCCCGATCGGCGGGCCTGGCACCGGGCGCAGGCCGCGGCGGGCCCGGACGAGGACGTCGCCGCGGAGCTGGAGCGATCCGCGGGACGGGCGCAGGGCCGCGGCGGGCTGGCCGCGGCGGCCGCGTTCCTGGAGCGGGCGGCGCTGCTGACCCCTGAGCCCGGCCGCCGGGCGGAGCGGCTGCTGGCCGCGGCCCGGGCCAAGCGGGACGCTGGCGAGCTGGATGCGGCGCTAGGTCTGCTGGTCGTGGTGGAGGCCGGGCCGCTGGACGCGTTGCAGGCCGCGGAGGTGGAGTGCCTGCGCGGGCAGATCGCCTCTTACCAGCGACGCGACATCGACGCGGCCCGGCTGCTGCTGCACGCGGCAAGAATGCTTGAGCCGCTCGACGCCGACCTGGCCCGCGAGACGCACCTGGAGGCGATCTGGGCCGCGATGTTCGCCGGTGACCTGGGCCGGCCCGGCGGCGTGCGGGAGGCGGCCGAGGCCGCCCGCGCCGCGCCGCCCGGCCCTCACCCGTCGCGCGCGGTCGATGTCCTGCTCGACGGGCTCGCGTTGCGGTTCACCGAGGGATACGCAGCCGCCGCGCCGACGCTGGCCCGGGCGTTTGAGCTGCTTGTCGCCCTGGACGCCAGCGCCGGCGAAGCTCGCCGCTGGCTGTGGCTGGCTGGCGGCAGAGCCGGCGGCATCATCGCCATGGAGCATCGGGACTTCGAGCCCTGGCACGCCCTGGCCGCCCGCCAGGTTCAGGTCGCCCGCGACATGGGCGCCCTCGCCCAATTGCAGTTCGCGCTGGCCCGCCTCGGCCTGCACCAGCTGCTCGCCGGTCAGCTGGCCGAGGCGGCGCGGCTGCTCGACGAAGAGCGCCTGATCGCAGAAGCGACCGGCAACCCGCTGGTTGGGGGGTATGCCGCGCTGATGCTCGCGGCCTGGCAGGGCCGGGAGCACGAGGCCTCCCAGATGATCGAAGCCACCGTGCAGGGGGCGACCGGACGTGGTGCGGGCAGGCTGGCCGGCTTTGCGGCGTACGCGAGCGCTGTACTGGACAACGGCCGGGGCCGGTACGACGCCGCGCGTGACGCCGCCTGGGAGGTATTCCAGCGCGACCATCTGGGGCTCGGCCCCCTGGCCGTCGCTGAGCTGGCCGAGGCGGCGGCCAGGACTGGTGACGTGGCGGCCGTCCGGGCGGTGCTGGACTGGCTGTCCGAGCGCACCCAGGCGACCCCGACCACGTGGGCGATGGGCATCGAGGCCCGGGTCCGCGCACTGGCCAGCGACGGCGAGGCGGCCGACAGCTGTTACCGGGAGTCGGTTGAGCAGCTAGGCCGGGCCCGGGTCCGCGCTGAGCTGGCCCGCTCGCACCTGCTGTACGGGGAGTGGCTGCGCCGGCAGGGCCGCCGGATGGACGCGCGGGAGCAGCTGCGCACCGCCTGCCGGATGCTGGAGGAGATGGGCATGCAGGGGTTCGCCGAGCGGGCCCGCCGTGAGCTGGTGGCCACCGGGGAGACCGCCCGCAAGCGCACCGCCCCGGCCGCCCGCACCCCCGGAGCCGGGACCAGTGCTGCGCTGACCGCCCAGGAGGCCCAGGTGGCGCGGCTGGCCCGCGGCGGCCTGTCGAACCCGGAGATCGGCGCCCGGCTGTTCATCAGCCCGCGCACCGCCCAGTTCCACCTGAGCAACGTGTTCACCAAGCTCGGCATCACCTCCCGCAGCCAGCTCGACCGCGTCCTGCCCGCCGGCCCGGACACCGCCGGGCCGCGCTAGCCCCGCCGGCCGCCTGGTCTGGGCCCAGCCTCCGCCGGCCAAATCCTGGCCAGTTGCCCTGCCCGCCGGCGGAGGCGAGCGCAGCCCTCCTGGCATGACGATGGCACGGACGCAATCACCCGGTCGGAATGATCAGGAGACGAAGGAGCGGCACGGTGAGTCCCTGGCTGAACACATCTTTCCCGATGCAGTTCCGGGTCATCGACGGGCTGACGGTGCGGTTCGCCCAAAGCGAGGACCGCAGTGATCATGCCCTGTTGCTCAGCCCGTGGCCGGAAAGCCTGCTGGCCTTCGAGCCGGTCTGGGCACAGCTGGCCGACCGCACCCATCTGGTGGCGATCGACCTGCCAGGATTCGGGCATTCCCAGCGCTCAGACGCTCTGCTGTCCCCCCGGGCGATGGGCGAGTTCATCATCCGCGCCGCCGGCGCCTTCGGACTGGAGCACCCGCATGTCATCGCCCCCGATGTCGGCACCCCGGCCGCGCTGTTCGCCGCGGCCCGGCACCCGGGCCGGCTCCGCAGCCTGGTCGTCGGCAGCGGCGCCGCCGCGGTCCCGCTCCAGCTGGGCGGGCTGCTCAGGGACTGGGTCCAGGCCCCCGGCCTCGAGGAGCTCCGCAGCGCTGACCCGCGGGCGATCGTCACCAGCGCCCTGGCCGGTATCGAGCGGTACGCGCTGCCCGATCCGGTCCGCGAGGACTACCTGTCTTCCTACCAGGGCAACCGGTTCGCCGAGTCGGTGCGCTACGCGCGCGCCTACCCGGCCGAGCTCCCCGCCCTGGCCGGCCTGCTGCCGCAGATCCAGACCCCGGTACTGATCATCGCCGGCGCGAGGGATGCGTGGGTGCCGCTGACCAACGCCGAGTTCGTTTACCAGCGGCTGCCCGACAGCACGCTTGAGATTATCGACGCGGGCCACTTCACCTGGGAAGACGCCGCCAGCGAGTACGCCGCGCTCGTCGCCAGCTGCTGGGCCGGAACAGGCTCATGATGCGGCCAGCGAACGACAACCTCAGTATTCGCGCCGTCCGGCCGACGCCCTGATCGTGTACGCGATACAGCGCTGCGATGAACTGAAGCAGCTGGACTGATACGGGGGGCTCTATGACCAAGACCACTGAGCGGGCCTGGTCACGCCCGCATGGTCTCGGCGCCGTGCGAGTTCGAAATTTGCACGAACAAGGCCTTCGATGTCACGAAGGCTCTGGTCGGGGGCGCCGGGCCTGTTCCCGGTCCGCTCTACGACGCGGCGGTCGCGAAGCTCGGCCAGCAGGGTCTCGACGCGATCATCTTCATCTCCATCCACTACCTGGCCCTCGGCGTCATGCTCAACGCCTACGACGTCCCGGCCGGGCGCCCGGTCTCACAGCTGTAGAAGAGGAACGGTACTCATGAACACACCCGATCACTCCGCTCTGGAGAAACTCCTCGACAGCTCCGGGGACTTCGGCACGTTCGGCCGCTACGGCGAGACGCCGGTGGCCAATATGTCACCGGAGATGCGCGACGCGTTCGACTTCACGAAGAATCTGCGTGGTTTGGTTCCCGGCCCGCACAAGATCTGGGTGGCGAACCCCGAGCTGTCGAAGACGATCGTGCCCACCGGGGCCTACTTCCAGTCGGCCTCGACGCTCTCGAAGGCCGAGATCGAGATTGCGACGTGCGTGATCTGCGGGCATTGGGGCGCGGCGTACAGCAGCTTCGAACACGAGAAGATCGGCGTGCACCTGGGTCACCTCGACCCGGCGAAGTGCGCGGCGCTGGTGGCGGGGCTTCCGACCGAGTTCGGGGAGCCTCGTGAGCAGATCGTGTACGAGCTCTCCTCGGCGCTTGCCGAGTCCCGTGTGGTGCCGCAGTACCTGTTCCGGCGTGCACAGGAGTTGCTCGGAAACGCCGGCATCGTTGACGTCACGGTCCTGATGGGCTGGTTCTCCATGGTCTCGCTCACGCTCATGGCCTTCGACGTGCCGTCCAACGCCGTCGGGCTCCGGCAGTAGTCCGTCTGGCAACGTCCAGCGCGGCACTATGCACACCTGGGTCAATAATGGCTCGGTCCCGGTAGTCATCGCCTTCATCCTGGTCGACGTCACATCCGACAAGATAAATGGCAAGGAAATGCGCACCGTTTACCCTGCTTAGCCAGGAAGGCGGTATTCATTCAATGGAGCAGTCATGCCAACTGAAAGTGTTCCACAAGCCAAGCTCACCACGATCGCTTCCTTCCCGATTCACTATTTCCTCGAAAACATGGCCGTACGCGCAGACGGTTCCATCCTGGTAACTGTCGCCAACCGTAACGAGCTCTGGTACGTCCCGCCGACCGCCGCGAACGTGCCAGTCGACCCGGTACTCCTGGCCACCTTCTCCCACTCCGCCATGGGGATCGTCGAGGCCGCGCCGGACATCTTCTACCTCGCAACCTCGCCGGTCATCGAGTACCAGACAGCGATCCTGGCCGGTCGCTCGCACACGTCGCGCGAGTCGTACCTCCACCGCCTGGACATGCGCGGCTGGGCACCCGGCCAGTCCCTCAAGCCCGAGACCGTCCTTCAGTTCCCCGAACCCGCTACCGGGCTCAACGGCAGCTGCCTGATCGCGCCGGACATCATGGTTATCGCCGACTGTTTCGCAGGCTTGATCTGGCGTGTCGACTTGCCGGCGGATGGCGGGAAGGCCGCAGCCCGGGTCTGGCTCAAGCATGACAGCATGGCCAGCGATCCCGACGGCCCGACGCCCGACCAGCCCGGGATCAACGGCGTGCAATATGCCGCGCAAACCAATTACCTTTACTGCACCACGACGGCCCAGGAACTCTTCATGCGCGTGCGCGTCGGCCCGGACACGAACGATCCCGCCGGCGAACCTGAATTCGTCGCGGGCGGCATGATGGGCGACGACTTCTGCCTCGACGAAAATGCTGGCGTCGCCTACATAGCGACGCACCGGCAAAACACCATCGATCGCGTGTCGTTGCAGCCAGGCGAGAACAGCTACGCACGGCGCAGCGTGGCCGGCGAGCCCTTCACGGACCAGCTGATCGGCCCGACAAAAGGCGCGTGGGGGCGGGCCCCCGGGGAGTACGGCAAAATAGCCTACTTCCAGACCGACGGCGGCACCAAGTCACTGCCAATCGCGGCCGGCGGGGTCGTCCGGCCGGCGGCGGTGTTGCGAGTCGAGTTTTAGGAAGCCCCTGTCCTTGAAGACCTGGGGCCCGGCCACGCCTGCATCGGCGTCGGTCGGCCTCGCTGGATGCGCTGGTCACGCCGCAATCGCCGCCGTTCTCCGTCTGGGACACCGCGGAGGACCCCTGCGTCTCTCCCGAACACGCTTACCGCTTCGCATCGGAGCTCGCGGTCAGCCGTGTTCCCCACCCGCTGCAGGCGTTCGCCCGCGGCCCCCACAGCCTCGGCCAGGCCCGGGAAGCTGGCGAGACCGCGATCCGGACCACGCTGGCGAGTGCCCGGATCCGTGGGCAGGCGTCACCGCCGGAGTGATTTAGCTAGTCGTGCAGGGCGGCCGGGATCATTGGCGCACTGAGCGCTACCCACAGAGGAGCTATGAAAATCACCCATGTGGGCACCGAACGGCCGAGCTGCCCCGCGTGCCCTCGGAGTCTCGCGCCTGAGTCCGGACTGGCCCCAGATCTAGGCTGGCTAGTTCAACCGCCCGGCTGGACGCCCCTGGGCGCCTGTGGCGTGATGGTGACCGTGCGGTACCGCAGCGCCGATCCGAAGCTGCACGTCGGCGGTGACTGGTACCTGGCGATGCCCCTGGCAGACGGGGACCTCCTGCTCGCAGTTGGGGATGTCGCCGGGCACGGGCTGATGGCCGCAGCCGAGATGATCCGGATGCGCTACGCGATGGCCTCTCTCGCGCTTGCGTGCCGCGAGCCGGCCGGGCTCCTGGAAAGGCTCAACACGGCCCTGTGCCGCAGTGGCGGCACCACCGCCACGGCAGTGGCGGCCCGCTTCCGCGCCCGGTCCGGCGAACTGACCTGGGCTCAGGCTGGGCACCCGCCGATACTGGCGGCCAGTTCTGGCGGCCGTCCGGCGGCTCCCCAGCCCGGACGGAATGATGCTGGGCGTCGACCGCGCCGCCAGATTCGGGCAGGCCACCACACGCCTCGATCAAGGCGCCTTTGTGGTGATGTACACCGATGGCGTTTTCCGCCGCTCGGAGTCAATGGACCAGGCAATCAACGGCCTGGCCGCCCTGGCAGCGGCCGTGCGTTGCTGTCCAGCCGGGCTTCTCGACCACGTGACCTACGACGCCGCGGACGACGACGCCTGCGTCATGGTGGCCGAGCGCGTCCGGTAAGGCACACAGGGCGACGGGCGCATCGACGAGGAAAGGGAGTAACCACAGTGCAGCTGGCCGACGCGACAGGCAACCCCCCGGAATGGCGTGGCGGCGCCGCGTGCCTTCACTACGATCCCGACCTGTTCTTCCCCGAAGGTACAGCGGGCCCCGCGCTGCGGCAGGCTGACCAGGCCAAGCGGGTCTGCCAGTCCTGCCCGGTACGGGCGCCGTGCCTGGGTTTCGCCCTGCGGCACGGCCTGGCCTTCGGTATCTGGGGAGGCGCTACAGCAGAAGAACGCCGCCAAGGACCAGCCCGGCTCGGTGGTCCTGATCCCCGGGCCTCCCGGCACGAGGAACATCACGATGGCAATCAGGGCGGCGGAGACCTGCCCGGCTCGTTTCGCGACGGGCGCTCCTCATCGGCCGGCGGGCGCGGCATGAGCGACCACCCCGACTTGACCGCCCACCAGGTCACCCACTAACAGACTGAGCGGATAGGAGCGGATCATGGCAAGCATCTGGCATCTGGCCTTTAAGGGTGTCGTTGACCGATTCGATCCACTGGCGGATCCAGCCGGTCGAGCCGTGGCCGGGTGTCTCGTCGCGGCGGTCCGGGCGGGCCAGCCTGGTGCCGAACCCGGCGCTGAGCAGGTCCTCGAAGTCCCGGCCGGCGAAGCCCTTGTCCCCGATCAGGATCAGGCCCGGCCGCAGCGCGCCGGTGCGGGCGGCGTGCGCGAGCAGTTCGGCGGCGGCCTCGCGCTCGCCGATCTTCGGGGTGGCCAGGCACCCGCCTGTTGATGAGAGCGCGCAGACGATGGATACCGACGCTGACCGGTTGCCGGACGAGGTACTGCTTGCGAGGCTCGGCGCAGGTGACGTTGACTTCACGGTCACGTTCGTGCACCGCTTCCAGCGGGTCGTCTTCGGCGTCGCAATGACTGTCACCGGCGATCCGGGCACGGCGGAGGATGTCGCGCAGCAGACCTTCGAGCGGGCCTGGCGGCACGCTCAGGTGTACGACCCGCGGCGCGAGTCGGTCCGGGCGTGGATGACAACGATTGCCCGCAACCTGGCCGTTGACGTCATCCACGCGTGCACCGCTGCGCCGGCGGCCCCGGACCGACCTGCCCGGGCTGCTCACCGCGATGACCGACACGCCGGGGCAGTTCGCGGTCGCGCATGAGGGCGCCGCCGTGCTGCGCGGCACGCTTGCCCGCCTGCCGGCGACGCAGGCGCGTGCCCTGGCAATGGCTGGCATCTACGGCATGACGGCCCGGCAGATCGCCGACGCCGAGGGCATCCCCCTGCACACGGCGAAGACGCGGATCAGGAATGGCATGCAGAGACTGCGGGACGCCAAACTCCCGGAGGATGCGGGCAATGACTGAACCGAACGATATGGGCTGCGGCGGGCGTCCCCTGCCAGTGGCAGCGAGGCAAAGGCCAACCAGGAAAACGGAATGGAGAAGAAGCGTGGATCTGACCAGCACGAGCACAGCACCGCACCCCTCAAACGGTGCGACCGACCCCGCAGGGCCGACCGGGCAGCTGGCTACCTGGCTGGCGGCACCAGGCTGGAGGATGTCCCGCCGCCGGTGCGCGAGCACGCCAAGCACCTCATCCTTGACGGGGTGGCCTGTGCCCTGGTCGGCGCGCAGCTGCCCGTCTCCCGCAAGGGCGTGCAGGCGATCACGGCACTGGACGACGCTGGCACCGCCGCGCTGATCGGGTGGGGCGGCCGGACCACCAGCGCCTCGTCGGCGGCGATGCTCAACTCCAGCTTCATCCAGGGTTTCGAGCTGGACGACTACCACCCGCGCGCCCCGCTGCACAGCAACGCGGTGGTGCTGCCCGCCATGCTGGCCGCTGCCCCGCACGCGGGGACGGTGAGCGGTGAGAAGTTCCTGCTCGGCGCGATCTTGGGCTTTGAGACCGGGCCTCGCGTCGGCGAAGCGCTCGGCGGCCTGGAGTTGATCTCGCGCGGCTGGCACTCCGGGGTGGTGTTCGGCACCCTGTCGGCCGCCGCCGCGGCCGGTTCCTTGTACGGCCTGGACGCCGCCGGGTTCGAGGACGCCCTGGGGATGGCCGCCACCCAGTCCTGCGGGCTGATGTCCGCCCAGTTCGAGTCCATGGTCAAGCGGATGCAGCATGGCTTCGCGTCCCGGGCCGGGCTGACCGCCGCCGCGCTGGCCGCCACCGGGTATGTCGGAATCAAGCGCGTCTTCGAGCGCGACTACGGCGGCTGGCTGGGCGTGTTCGGCGAGTGCCACCACCCCGACGCCGGCCTAGATCTACGCCGGTCTGGGCTCGGTGTGGGAGACCGAGCGGATCGCGGTGAAGGCGTACGCCGCCATGGGGCTGCTGCATGCCGGGATCGCCGCCGCGCTTGAGCTGCGCGCCGCGGGCGGCTTCACCGCCACTGACATCGACCGGATCGACATCGACATGCCCGAGGCCGCCTACGGTCACGGCGGCTGGCAGGCCGTGCGCCCGCTGGCGCCGATCGGCGCGCAGATGAGCATCATGTACGCGGTCGCGGTCGCGCTGCTGGACGGCGCCGTGCTCATCGGCCAGTTCGCAGAGGACCGCATCA
>CAVVKP010000027.1:0-45816 GCA_963748785.1 uncultured Actinomycetota bacterium
CTATCGTTAACGCGGATCTGCGATCGATAGTGTTATGGGGACAACAGGCATGAGCGCGAGCACGGATACGAGCCGTGCTATCGACGACAAGGTAAAGGCGCGCTACGCCTGGCAGGTACTGTCGGTGACCACCCTCGGCGTACTGCTCTCCGGGACCAACACCTCCACCCTCGACGTCGCGCTCCCCGTGGTGGCTAGGCACTTCTCGGCTACCGCCACCCAGGCGTCCTGGATCGTGCTGTCCTACATGCTGGTGAACACCATCCTGATCCTGGTGTTCGGCCGGGTGGCGGACATAGTCGGCCGGCGCCGCCTGTACATCGTGGGGCTGGCCATCTTGACCGGCGCCAGCGTGCTCTGCGGCTTCGCCCCCTCCGCCTACGCCCTGGCGGCCTGCCGCGCCCTGCAGGCCGTCGGGGCGGCCGCGCTCATCACCAACACCACCGCGCTGCTGGCCGACGCGTTCCCCCGCCGGCTGCTGAGCACCGGGCTGAGCTTCAACGTCACCGCCGCGTCGGCGGCGCAGGTCGCCGGGCCGCTCGTCGGCGGGGCGCTGGCCAGCGCCCTCGGGTGGCGCGCGGTCTTCTGGTTCAACGTGCCGTTCGGCGTCGCCGGGCTGCTCTGGGCCCTGCGGACACTGCGCCCCGACCCGCCGCGCCGTACCCGCGAGCCGTTCGACATGGTCGGCGCGCTGCTCACCTTCACCCTGGTCGGCGGCCTGATCCTGGCGCTGTCCGAGGGCGGCGCGCTCGGCTGGTCGGACCCGCTCGTCGTGGTCGGCGGGGCGCTGTTCGTCGGGTCCCTGCCGCTCTTCGTCATCACCCAGCGCCGCCGCCGGTACCCGATGCTCGACCTGTCGGTGTTCAGCGACCACGAGCGCACCATGGCCTACGCCAGCAGACTGCTGATGTCGATCGCGCGCTTCGCGGTCGTGCTGCTGATCGCGCTGTACCTGCAGGCCGCGTCGGGCGTCGACCCGTTCCAGGCGGGCTGCGGGTCATCCCGGTGGCGGGCGGCATGGTGCTGGCCTCCCCGCTGGCCGGCCGGCTCGCCACGCGCTACCCGTTGCGCTGGGTGTCGAGCGCGGGCATGGCGATCGCCGCCGCCGGCCTCGCCGTGCTCGCCGCGACGATCTCGCCGTCGCTGGACTACCCGGTCATCGGCGGCTGCCTGCTCGCCGTCGGCATCGGCACCGGGATCTTCATGACCCCGAATACCAGCTCCATCATGGGCGGGGTCGAGCCCGGCCGCCGCGGCATCGTCAACGGGGTCCGGTCCATGCTGCAGAACACCGGCTACGCGGTCAGCACCGCGATGTCGCTGGCGATCGTCACCAGCCCGCTCACCGCGGGCGAGAAGCAGGCCGCCTACGCGGGCACCCTGTCCCGCCTCTCGTCGCAGGCCCTGGACAACTTCACCGGCGGCTACCGGACCGCGCTCGCGGTCCTCGCGGGGATCTGCGTGCTCGGCATGGCCCTGTCCCTGGCCCGTAACGCCGGGCCACGCCGGGCAATCGCTCCGGACGCCGTGCGCCCGATTCGCTACGCTGCGAACAGGACCATCATCATCGGCCAACCACGAGGTGAACCATGCCGCTGACCATCGGGCGCGCCCTGCGTCGCGTACGCGCCGGGACGGCCCACAGTACCTGGCGGGCGCCTGCATTCGCGGCTCCGGAAACGATCTCGGTGAGCAGCCCGGACTTCGCGGACGGCCACCCGATCCCGCAGCCGCACGCGGCTAAGGGGATCGGTGCCAACCTGTCACCGGGACTGGAGTGGACCACGCCCCCGGCGGGCACCGCCCAGCTCCTGCTGGTCATCGAGGACTCCGACGTCCCGCTGCCCCGGCCGGTGGTTCACACGGCCGCGGTGCTCCCGGCGGAGCTGCGCACCCTCGCCCACGGCGAGCTGCGGCCAGGCAACCCGGCCGTCAACCTCCTGCAAGCCTCGCTCGGCCGGCCCGGCTACCACGGGCCGCCCCCGTCCCTGGCCACGGACCCCACCACTACGAGTTCTCCCTGTACGCCCTGGACAAGCCCATGCCTGCCGAGGTTCGCTCGCTAAAGGACGCACGCCGGTGGGTCGCCGGGCACGTCCTGGCCCGGGGCCGGGCTCACCGGCATCTACGAACGTTAAGTGCGACCCCGCCGCCGGCCAGCCCGCGTGAATCCGCGGGCTGGCCGGCGGCGAAGCGCCGCTTACAGCCGGTGACCGGGAGGTTGGAGACGACAGGCACCGGTGCGGGCGCGGGCCCGCCGCCCGGGCCAGTCCAGCACGGCCCGCCACCCGGGCCAGTCGACGTCGTCCCGGTCGGGGTCGGGGCGGGCGTCGGCGTCCTGGTCGCCGGCGGCGTGCTCGGCGGTCCGGTCGGCGGCGGCGTGGTCGGGGGGGGCGGCGGCGGCGTGGTCGGCGGCGGGGACGTCGGCGGAGCGATCTCGCAGGCAGACGCGGTGATGGTGTCGGTGTCGAGGGTTACTGCCCCGTTACGGGCCAGCGCACGTCCGGCGATGGTGTCCCCGGTCTGCACCGAGATCGACGTCAGGGCGAGGACGGTGCCCGTGAAGGAAGAATTCGTGCCGAGGGTCGCGGAACTGCCCACCTGCCAGAACACGTTGCAGGCCTGAGCACCGCCGGTGAGGATGACGCTGCTGGCCGAGTCGGTGACGAGCGTCGAGGGCGCCTGGAAGATCAAGACCGCGTTCGGGTCACCGTCCGCGTCCAGGGTCAGCGACCCGCCGACGTCCAGCGACGATGACGCCTTGTACACGCCGGGCGCGAGGGTCTGGCCAGCGCCGATGAAGGCGGGGACGTTGGCCGTCGGGCTGCGCCCGGCGGCATCGTTGTACGCGGTGGTCAGGTCCGACTGGGCGCCATTCGCGACGCCGTCGGCGGTGTGTATGGTGCCGTTGGACACGATGCCGGGCGGGAACCCGGTCACCGCGCTACCCGGGCTCACGCCGAGGTCTCCGCTGATCGCGCTCGGGCCGGTATTGGTGACCGTTTGCCCGGCCAGGACCGCGAAGCTGCCTGCCGTGCCGAGGCCCACCGGGGCTGTTGCGGCATGGGCGGACTGGGCGGCGACGAGCATGGCGATGGCGCCCGCCGCGGCCGCGGACCCTCCGGCCAGCCAGGCGTAGCGTGGCCGTATGCGCGAGGCACTCCTGCTGGTATTCGTCATATGCGGCATATGCGGCATCTTTCTTTGACGGCTGATCTCGGTAATTAGGAGTCACATGGCCGTGATGCCGGACACCACGCCGGCGCGACAGAAAGCCATTTCAGGTTCATCCGGGCCGCCGGCAGTCATCTCGGTGCCGGATTCCGCCAGACCCGTGGAACGCTACAGGAATTTACCTCAGACGTGCGCGCCAACATGCCGCACCAGTGCGGAAATTCTCCGCCCAGAATTAACCGGGCAATACCGCGCTAACCAGGAGAGTCCAGAAAAGCGTCGGGCCTGCGGTCGGCTGCGCTCGGCTTCGGCCCCCACCAGATCCTGCTATATTTTGGACGCAATCGTAAGGCCCCGGTCAACGCCGGGACCCGGCGCAATTTTCCGAAATGACGGGCGCCGCCATTCGCGCACATATGCTTTCCATCCCGGAGGTCGGTAAATGCCTGCTTACTGCCGGTGTGACTTGTCCCGCCGCCGCACCGCTGGAACGGCAGCGGCCGTGACGGTCGCCGTGGCCGCCATCGCCGGGCTGGCGACGGGCTGCGGAACGGCGGCACTGCCCATGGCGGCCCCTCCCCTGCCCGTGCCACCGGTGCGGGTCACGTCAGCGCAGCTGGCGCGGCTGCCCGCGGCCACCACCGACACCACCACGCCCGCGGCGCCGCGGGATCCGGCCCCGTTCGCGCCAGAGACGGGGATCGTGCTGCACCCGGAAGCGGCGCGCGTGGTCTATACCCGCCCGGGCGGGCCGCCGACGGCGAGGCTGCCCGTCACCGAGGCCGGCAGCCCGACCTGGGTCCCGGTCGTGGAGTCCCAGCCAGGATGGGACAGGGTGCTGCT
Source organism: uncultured Actinomycetota bacterium (assembly GCA_963748785.1). Lineage (GTDB taxonomy): Bacteria > Actinomycetota > Actinomycetes > Streptosporangiales > Streptosporangiaceae > Trebonia. Next base: position 4,018 of record CAVVKP010000027.1, read on the forward strand.
GCCAACCCGGCCGAACCGGTCCACCGGCTGGATCTACCTCGGCGGCGGCGGGCTGCAGACCGCCGTCAGCACCTACCAGGTGCAGGTCAGCCTGTCCGCCCACCGGCTGACCATCCTCAACTCCGGGCGCAGCCTGGGATCGTGGACGGTGGCCGATGGCGCCGCGGGCACGCCCACCCCGGCCGGGCGGACGTTCGTGCTCGCCTCGCTGGCGCCCCCGCACCCCACCTACAGCCCGCTGATCCTCCCGCTCGGCACCCACTCCAACACCCTGAGCACCTACGGCGGCGGCCCCGGCACCGTCGGCCTGCACGGCTGGCCGGACCCGGCCGTGTTCGGCCACGGGGTCAGCCACGGGTGCGTCCGGGTCCCGCCCGCCGCGCTGCGCGCGCTGCGGCAGGTTCCCCTCGGAAGCCCCGTCATGATCACCAGTTAGGCGGCTCACCGGAGAGGGAAGGGGCGACGGCGGACTGGCTCGGGCGATGTGTCGCGCGGAGAGCCACTAGGGAGATACGTGAGGGTGCTGGCAGGGCTGCTGACGCGTGCAGAGGTGGCGGTGACGGGCGAAGTGTTGACGAATCGTCTCGGGCAGAGGCGAACGCGTGATTCAGATGGCAGGCGGGTCGGCGCTGGAGCAGCTGCGATGACTCGCCTCGTCGAGGAAGGCGCGATGTGAAGGGCAGTCGCGCGTCGTGCGAGGAGGTATGATCTGCGCGTAGGAGTGCGGCAGAGACCGCATGCTGGCGAGAGTGCGTGCGAGCCGGCGACGTCATCGGAGCGAGTCTCGGGAACTGGGGCGGTGACGAAAGCGCGGCTTGCAGCGCTGATGACGCACTCCAGCACGAGCGTCGGCCAGCGCGTGTACCAGACGATGTTCGGTTAATATGTTATATTGGGTCAGCCTTGATGAACGCGAGCAGGTCGGCGTTGAATGTGCCCTTGTGGCGGTGGCGCTGGGTCAAGCCGTGCGGTGCCCCCGGGATAGACCTTCAGGGTCGCTGTCCTTGACGATCTTCGACGACTGCATAGCTGAGGCGCGATGGGCACGATCTGGTCGTCGTCGCCGTGCACGATCAAGCGTGGGCACGTCGATCTTCTCGAGGTCCTCGGTCAGGTCGGTCTCGGAGAACGCCTTGATGCAGTCGTAGGCGCCCTTGATGCCGACGGTCATGGACATCAGCCAGAACTCGTCGCGCAGCCCGTGGGAAACGGTGGCCCTCGCCGGTTGGCGCGAGAAGGGCACGCTGAGGTCCTGGTAGAACGGGAGCGGTCGGTCGTTCACGCTGCGCGGAGCTCGTCGAAGACATGCGACGGCAGGCCGTCGGGGTTGGCGTCCGTCTCGCAGCATCAGCGGCGGGATCGCGCCGACGAGGACGGCCTTGGCGACGCGCGACGTGCCGTGGCGGCCGATGTAGCGCGTGACCTCGCCGCCGCCGGTCGAGTGGCCGACCAGGACTGACGTCGCGCAGGTCGAGCTGCCTCGATGAGCGCGGCGAGGTCGTCGGCGTAGGTGTCCATGTCGTTGCCGTTCCACGGCTGGCTGGAACGTCCGTGGCCGCGACGGTCGTGCGCGATGGCGCGGTAGCCGTTGCGACGCGACCAGGAACAGCTGGTCGTCCCAGGCGTCAGCGTTGAGCGGCCAGCCGTGGCTGAACACCACCGGCTGGCCCGCGCCCCAGTCCTTGTAGAAGATCTCCGTGCCGTCCTGGTGCCCGTGGCGGTGCCAAAAAAATAAAAAAAATAAATAAATAATATATATTTATATAAGGTGCCGCTGCGATGACCCCACCGCCGGCCGACCGCGCCGTCGATGACGCCGCCGCCAACGGAGGTGGCAAGATCACCCGGAATGTGGTGCTGGCCACCGCGCTGGAGATCATCGACCGTGACGGGGCGGACGGGTTGTCCATGCGCCGCCTCGCCCGCGCCCTAGGCCGGGACCCGATGATCCTTTACCGGCACGCACCGAACAAGGCGGCCCTGCTCGACGGCGTCGCCGAGACCGTGCTCGCCCAGCTCAAGGTGGACTCCACCGACCGCGACTGGGCCGCCCAGCTGCGCACCGTCGCCCGCGACTACCGCCGGCTGGCACTGGCCCACCCACACGTGGTGCCGCTGCTGGTCACCCGGCTCCTGACCACCCCGCTCGCGCTCCGCCCGCACGGCACCCTACGCCCACTCGAAGACATCCTCACACTGCTCACCCGCGCCGGATTCAGCGGACCCGACGCCCTGCACATCTACCAGGCCCTGTTCGGGTTCCTGCAGGGCCACGTGCTCAACGAGTTACAACAACTCGTCGAAAACCCCGACGAGACCGACGACCTGCTGCGGCTGGGACTGCACCGGCTACCGATCGGCGAATTTCCCGCTACTACGCAGCCTCGCCCCAGTCCTGGCCTCCCACGACGGCGCCACCGAACTCGAACGCGGCCTCGACATCCTCCTCACTGGGCTGCAGGGTGCGACCCTACTCAGGCGCACGCCACTTCATCGTCAGGGCGAGCGGCGACCCGGCCGGCTCGCGATCGGCCGCCCCTGGCGCGGTCCCGACGATCGCCGCCAGCTCCATTCCGTCGATGGTCTCGCGCTCAATCAGCAGGCTGACGACCCGGTCGAGGGTCTCACGGTGCCCGCGAAGCAGCCCGGTAGCCGTGATCTCGGCCTCGCGGAGCAGCGTGGCTACCTCCTGGTCGATGGCCCGCTGCGTTTCCTCGGCATAAGGACGCCCGGCGAAGGGATTGTCGCGGCTCGGCCCCTCCGGCCCGTAGCTGATCGGACCGACCTTCGCGGAGAAACCCCACTCGCGCACCATGTGCGTCGCCAGCTCGGTCGCGCTCAGCAGGTCGTTGGACGCGCCGGTCGACGGCTCGCCCAGGACCACGATCTCCGCGGCGCGACCGCCAAGGCGCACGGCGAGGGTCTCGGTCAGGTGGCTCACGGGGTACAGGTGTCGCTCGAACACCGGCAACTGCTCGGTCACGCCAAGGGCGGCGCCGCGGGAGAGGATGGTGACCTTCGCGACGGGATCGGCGTGCTCGGACAGCGCAGCCACGAGCGCGTGGCCGGCCTCGTGGACGGCCACGGCGTGCTTCTCATCGGGCAGCAGCGCGCTGGACGCGTCGCGGCGGCCGATCAGCAGACGATCCCTGGCGTCATCGAAGTCGGCGGCACTGAGCACGCCGCGGTCGGCGCGCACGGCGTTGATCGCCGCCTCGTTCACCAGGTTGGCGAGATCGGCACCGGAGAATCCGGGCGTGCCCCGGGCCACGGCGCTGAGATCCACGTCGGGTGCGAGGGTCTTGCCCTTCCCGTGAATCGCCAGGATCGCGGTCCGCTCCACGGAGTTGGGCAGCGGAATCTCCACCGTCCGGTCGAAGCGCCCGGGTCGCAGCAGTGCCGCGTCAAGGATCTCGGGCCGGTTGGTGGCGGCCATGACGACCACGCGGGCACCCGGCTCGAAGCCGTCCATTTCCGAGAGCAGCTGGTTGAGCGTCTGCTCGCGCTCATCGTTCGAGCCGAACCCGCCGGGGCCGCGCCGGCCGCCGATGGCGTCGATCTCGTCGATGAAGATGATCGACGGTGAACGCTTCCTGGCATCGGCGAACAGGTCCCTGACCCGTGAGGCGCCGACGCCGACGAACATCTCTACGAAACTCGAGCCGCTCAGCGAGAAGAAGGGCACGCCGGCCTCGCCGGCGACCGCCCGGGCGAGCAGGGTCTTGCCGGTGCCCGGCGGCCCGGCCATCAGCACGCCCTTCGGGCCGACCGCGCCGGCCCGGTCGTACCGGGCCGGATGCTTCAGGAAGTCCACCACCTCCATGACCTCGGCCTTGGAGCCCTCGTAGCCGGCGATGTCCGCGAAGCGGGTGCTCGGCCGGTCCTCGTCGTAGACTTTCGCCTTCGACTTGCCGAAGGCCATGATGCCGCCCAGCCGTCCGCCGAGCTGCTGGCCGCCTGCGCGGCGGCGGAGCCAGACGAAGAGCACGACGATGAAGAGCAGCGGCAGGATCCAGGTCAGGATGAATCCGAGCGTCGAACCCGAGCTGGCAGCGGTTGCCGTCACCTGAACCTTGTGCCCGAGCAGCAGGTTAGGCAGGGTGCTGTCGTTCAGCGCGGTCGGGATCTGGGAGGTGTATTCCTTGCCGTCGGTGAGCTTCCCGCTCACCCCTCCCCCGGCGTTGATCGCCGCCGTCGAGACCTTGTTCGCGGTCACGTCGCTGACGAAGCTGGTGTAGCTCAGCTGCTGGGCCGGCGTCCCGCCGGTCCCCGGGCGAAAGACGAGCAGCGCGATGATCGCGATCAGGAACCCGGCCGGCATCAGCCATCTCCACCGGACCGGCGACGGGGGCGGGGTCGGGCCCGGCGGGGCTGGACCCGGCGGCGGCTTCGGCCTCGGCTTTGGCGTCGGTGGGCGCGTCGGCGGCGAGGCGCCGGACTTCTTCGGCTGGGCCGGACTTCGGTGGGCCGGACTTCTTCGGTGGGCCGGTCCCCAATGTCATCGCGGGACGAGGCCAGATTCCGGGGAGCACCTGACGCACATGCAGCCCCGGTCCAACCCGCCCGCGGCGGTCGCCCGGCAGTAGCGGTCGGCGAGGGAATCATGCTCGTCAGCGGTGTGCCCGCACGGGCACGGCACGTCGGTGCGGCGCGCCGGGCGATGGTGCGGTCATAGGGTTGCCTTCCCACGGGATACGGCATTCTCGTTTTCCCAAGTCAACCGCGCCCCCGGCGCCAGGGAAATGAGCAATCCGGCATGAGCCCATCACCAGAACCGATCAGCCGGCCAGCGGACGTAGGCTGGCGGAATAACCGGGGGCTGGACTGGACGCGGGACTGGCGGCGGGCATGGAGCTACGGCAGCTGCGGTACTTCGTGACGCTGACCGAGGAACTGCACTTCGGCCGGGCGGCGGAGCGAGAGCACATCGTGCAGTCGGCGCTGAGCCAGCAGGTGCAGCGCCTGGAGCGGGAGCTCAGCGTCCGCCTGCTGGAGCGCAGCACCCATCACGTCGCGCTGACCGCCGCCGGGGCGGTGTTCCTGGTCGAGGCGCGGCAGATCCTGGCGCACGTCGACCGCGCCGCGGAGGCTGCCCGGCGCGCGGCGGGCGTCGGCGCGCCGCTGCGCGTCGGCATCATCGACTCCAGCTACGACTCGATGCCGCAGATCCTGCACGAGGTCCAGGCCCGCTCCCCCGGCCTGGTGATCCACCAGGTCGAGGCCAGCGCGCCCGAGCAGTACCAGCAGCTCATCGACGGCCGCCTGGACGTGGGCGTCGGCCGCGCCGCGCTCGCGCCGCCGCAGATCGCGTCGCTGCTGTTCCGCCGGGACCCGCTCGGGGTCCTGGTGCCGACCGGTCACCCGTTCGCCGAGCTTGACGGCGTCTCGGTCGCCGCGCTCGCCAGGGAGCCGCTGCTGCTCGCCGAGGAAGAGCAGGCACCGGATTTCAACCAGTTCACCGTCGAGATGTGCCGGGCGGCCGGCTTCACCCCCACCGTCTACCGCGGAACCGTGGAGAGCATCCGGGCGGCCGCCGACCTCGTCGCCCAGGGACGCTGCCTGTACTGCGTGCCCTCCTCCTGCATCGCCGCGCTGCCCGGAACCATCTGGCGGCCCCTCACCGGGCCAGCCTCCGACTACCCGTGGTCGGTCCTGTGGCGCGCGGCCGACGAGTCCGCCCACGTGCGCGCCGTCGTCAGCTGCGCCCAGGCGATGTCCAAGCGCCTCGGCTGGCTGACAGCCGCCCGCTAGCCTGCGTGGTGCTCGGTGCCCGGCTCACGCTTCCGGCCTGCCGCGGCAGGCAGGCGAGGCTGGACGCCGGGGCGACTGGGGGGGTGCTCCTACCCGGCCAGCCGCCTCGTCTACCGTGGCACAGACGTAGAAGGGGTCGGCCAGGCGGATGACGGCCAGGATCCACATCACCGTCCCCCGCGGTGCGGCGAGGATGAGGTCACCCCCGGCCTGCCGGGCCTGTGTGCGGCCGCACTCTAGTGCCGCCACCCCGCTGGAGTCGATGAACTCCAGGTCCGCCAGGTCTACGATGATCCACGGCTCACGGGCCGCGACCTCCGTGAGCGCAGTCGCCACCGCCACGGCGTCCGCCATGTCAAGCTCACCGCGCAACGCGACCACAGCGTGGCCGTCACGGTGGCGGGTACTCAGGTCCGCACTGAACACAGGTCTGCCCTCCTGCTTCAGCAGCAAGGCGGGGTCTCGACCCGGCGGCTATGTCTCTCGGTGTACTGGTTGAGACGATACGCCACCGAAGCCCCTTGTCGAGGCCCGACGGCGTCGGGGCGACGGTTACGTTTCGGCGTCCGGTCAGAACTTCAGGGCAGGCATTGGGGCGTGACCAGTGCTGACGTTATGCCGGGATCGCGTCGGTCGCTCAGTTCGACTGTCCCGGGCGTTGCCGGCGCAGTGAGATGCCGTCGGACTCGGCTATGGCGTCCGCGTCTACGGCGCGGAGCCCTTGACCGAGGCGCTCGCGCGCCTGCCGCAAGAGGTTGAGCGAGTCGGCGGCGGGATTCCCCGGCGCTGTACCGTCCGGGTCGGCCCCGTGTCCCTCGACCAGATGTACCTGAAGGGCCGCGGCGACCTCGTCAACCGCCTTGAGCGCCTGGTAGATGGCCCGATCCCGGGCATCGTCGTTAGCCACGTGCCTGCTCCTTTCTACTGCGGGGTCCTTGACCGCTGATCAGTCCGTCCATCACCCTTCCTGCGCTTACCCCCGGGCCGCCCGTCCAGCCAGGACGCAGACGCGCGGGCAGCCCGCGCGGGCCACGCGCCCTTGCGTGAAGGGCCCAGCCGGCGAGGGCGACGAGCCGACCACCGCCCGGGCCAGAGACACAGAAGCGGACTAATAGGGCATATCGCTCGCGGATCATCGGAACTAATCGACACAATTGCGTCACGGGACCGAGGAGCCAACTGGTTCTTTGGCCTGACGTCAGGACGCGAAGAAGAAGATTTTCGACTTGGACTTGGAGTATTCCTTCACACGAGAGCCAGCAGGGCCGTAACATAACAGCGTTGCTCCGGTCCCTGGCAACCCTCTTTCTCGATACCGGTGGGGAGAGTGGCGGGGACCGGTTTTTATGCCCGCACGGGCAACGCCGACAATGCGTGGCCGCTAGCGCACGGCGAGTGCTCCGGAAACCTTTTCGCACAGGTAGGTGCGAATCGGATTCACGGAGTGCGTCATATTCATAATGATTGCGGCGGCCACGCCAGCACGCACCCGATCGCCGAGTCCGGCTTTCGGGCGTGCGGCACTCCGCCGCCAGGAGCCCGAGGGCAGCCTCAAGGAGGCCAGCGCGAAGGTCCGGGACGCCGCAGGGCACTGAGGGGGGTCCTGCGGCGACCCGGTACGCGCCGGCGCGGCGTCGTAAAGCGGGCCCTACAGGGGCGGGCCCGCTTTACGACGACCGAAGCGGAATTCCACTGCCGCTCTGCGGGGGCAGGTGCGTGACGGTCCCTTAGTCCCTGAACCCGACAGGCTGCTACGTCGAATCTGTTGAACCGTTGAAATTCGTACGGCCTGGCGCACGCCTACGAATCGGGTTGGCGGCCTTCGGCGCGTGCCGCGATTCAAATGGACGGGCAGCGGATTCGCCATTCGGGTATCCGCACCACGCCGGGGCCGGGCAGGCTCCAGCCGGCGAAGAACCTGGATACCTGGCCTCGGGTGCGGAAGGCCCCCGCTCGGCGGCGCGCGTGGTCAGCTCGCTGAGCCGTCGTCGTACCAGGCGGTCGCGGTCCAGGTGAGGTCGTCGCTGGAGTTGTTCAGTGACTTCAGGGTGACCCACATGAGCCAGGTCTTCTTAGCTGCTGCTATTGGTCGCGGTGAGGCAGAATTGCGAGCCGGGGTGGAGCAGTTGGTAATTTGCCGCCCCCACCATCGGGCGGTGCGTATGGCGTGATAGCACCCTGATGCGTTCGGCGTGCCGCTTGACCCGGGCCAGATTGTCGCTGAAGGAGAGTTGCGGTGGGGTCGTGCAATTTATTTCCATGTCGCCGTTGCTCCCGTCATTGACCGTGTCGACAAACGGCGCGCGAGCCGGCGAGGACCACGTCGGACGGGTTCACGGCGGCGCGGCAGCTACCGCCGGGCATCGTGAACGCGTAGTCGGCGTAGGCCTGGACGTAGTCGTGATCCTGGGTCACCGCGACGGCCGAGCCCGGGCTGGGCGCATTCGGCGTCGGCGTGGACGCGGTGGGCTGCCCCCGGGACTGACCGTCGCCGGCGGGGCCGAGGGCGAGGCGGCCGGCGGCGAGGCAGCCGACGGCGAGGCAGCCACCCGCGCGGCGGCCGACCGCGAGGCAGCCAGCGGCGAGGCGGCCGGCGAGATCACTCGGGACGAGGGGACGGGCGGCGTGGCCGCGGCCGCGCTGACGCCCTCGGCATGGCCCGCCACGAAGCCAAGCACGCCGCCGCCGGCGAGGAGAAGCGCGGCGGGAATGACGACGACCGGGCGGAGCAGGCGGCGCAGCGGCGATTCCGTCCGAACCGCGGCGTGGGCAGCTCGCCGAACGGGGATGGCCGGGCTCAGTCAGCGGTCCGCGGAGCGGGGCGTTGCTCACCGAGTAGTCAACCAGGCTCTGCTCGACGGGCTGCGGGAGCCAGGACCGGTCGACCAGGCGCATCATCTGGCCCCGCAGGGCGGCGCCGGCGTAGGCGGTGACCTCCCCGACAGCTAGGCCGGTCGTCCGGGTTCTTGGCCAGGCAGTTCGCGATGAGGTCGCGCAGCTCGCCGGGGCATCCGTCGAGGTCTGGCGGCTCGTGCAGCAGGCGGTAGAACAGGACATCGGCGTTGCCCTCGCCGAAGGCGGTGTGGCCGGTCGCCGCGAACAGGGCCAGGTGCCCGAGCGCGAACACGTCGGTGGCCGCGCTGACCTTGCCGCGAACCTGCTCGGGCGCCATGTAAACGCGGGGTGCCGACGGCGATGCCGGTGCCGGTCAGCCTGGAAGCGCTCTCGCCTGTGCGACGCCGAAGTCGATGACCCGCGGCCCGTCGTCGGCGAGCAGCACGTTGGCGGGCTTGAGGTCACGGTGGATGAGGCCGGCGGCGTGCACCGCGGCGATGCCCTCGGCCGCGCCGGCGAGCAGGCGGTAGACGGAGAAGATCGGGAACGGGCCGTGCTCGGCGACCGCCGTCTGCAGCGACGGGCCGGCGATGTAGGCCGTGGCGTACCAGGGGATCTCGTCGTCTGGGGCCGCGTCGCGCACCGGCGCGGTGTAGTAGCCCTGGACGCGCTGCGCGGCGGCTATTTCCCGGCGGAACCGGCGGCGGAACTCGGGGTCGTCGGCGAAGGCGCGCTTGACGATCTTGATCGCGAGCGGGTAACCGCCGGGACTGAAGGAAAGGTAGACGTTGCCCATTCCCCCCGAGCCGAGGCGGCGCTCGCAGCTCGTACGTCGCGACCTGTTTCGGATCTTCTGGGCGCAGAGGGGGGAACTGGTGTCCATGACGCCCTTGTCCAGGTAACTGCTCGCTGCTGACGCACAGAAGGATAGGGGCGGTAACGCTCCCATGCGTCGCAAATGGGCAGGGTGCTGCCGCAGGACCGCCAGTTCCCCGCGCCCCAGCCAGCGTTACCTAGGGCGGTTCTGAAATGCTCCCCTCATGTCTTTCCTTCCGGCAACGTCCACCGAGGACGTCCTCGACCAGCCAGCAAGGCTCCAGTTCGAGGTTTTCCTCGACGAGCACCGCAGGGAGCTCAACAGCTGCCTGGACGGGCTGACCGAAGAGCAGGCCCGCCGGTCGCTGGTGCCTTCGCGGACCACGCTGCTTGGCCTGGTGAAGCACGCGGCCTTCGTCGAGAAGGTCTGGTTCGACGAGGCGGTTACCTGCCGGCCACGTGCGCAGATCGGCATCCCCGCGACCCCGGACGAGTCGTTCACCCTTCGGGACAACGACACCATCGCCACGGTCCAGCAGGCACACCGCGAGGCCTGCGAGTCATCACGTCGCGCGACCTCATCCCTCGGGCTCGATGACGTGGTCCACGGCAACCGGCGCGGCCCGCTCCCGCTGCGCTGGGTGTATCTCCACATGCTGCGGGAGCTGGCTCAGCACTGCGGGCACGCGGACATCCTGCGAGAGCAGCTCGTCAGCCAGTAGCGCGGCAGGCGCTCCGCCCGGTATCGCCTGCTATGGCACGGTCACCGCTGACGTGGCTTGCTCGATGAGGTTGGCTACCGCGGCGGGTTGCGAGACGTAGACGGAGTGACTGCCGGCGACCTCGACCACGGTGGAGCCCGCCCGCTCGGACATGGCGTGCTGGGCCGCCGGGGGGATCATCCGGTCTTCGGTTGTGATCATGTACCAGCTCGGCTTGGTGCGCCATGCCGGGCTCCGTGATCGACCCGCTCAAGGCGTCCACGCCCCAGGGGACCTGCGAGTCGGCCATGAACGCGGCTTGCTCGGCGGGCAGGTCGCCGGCGAACGAGGCGGGGAATTTCTCCCGGTCCAGGAACAGGAAGCCGTCCTTGGGCGGCAGGATCGGCGGCAACGGGCGCGCCGGGCGGCGGGTCAGCGATCAGCGTGTTGACCGACTCGCCCGCGTCCGGCGCGAACGCTGCGAGGTAGACCAGGGCCGCGACGTTGTCGTCGGTTCCCGCCTCGGTGATGACGGCGCCGCCGTAGGAATGGCCGACCAGGACAACCGGACCGTCTTGCTCGTCGATGATCTCCCGCGTCGCGGCGACGTCGCCCTCAAGCGACAGGGTCGGGTTCTGCACCACGCTGACGTGGTAGCCGTCCTGCTTGAGCAGGTTGTAGACGCCCTGCCAGCCGGACCCGTCCACGAAACCGCCGTGAACCAGAACGACGTTCCTTACCGGTGACGCTGTAGTCATGATGATCTCCTTTCCCCCGAGAACGGCTGGGACGCGCGGGCCTCAGCAGCGGCGTCGTGCGCGAGCGGTTCAGTGACCTGACTGAGGTCTGAAGTTTCCGGTCCGCGCGCAACAACGCCGCGCGTAACCAGCCACCATCCCCGGCGCGTTGCCTGGCGGTCAGGCAGCCGGGCGTGCATAACTGCACCAATCAGGGCGTACCCCAGACCGCGCACATCTAATGCCTGCCACTGCACCGCGAACCTCACGTAGGTTCGCGGTGCCCTCGATGTCTTGCGACGTCACAGTGGTGGCAGGACTCGGCGGACCTCGATCAGTTCGAGTCCGAGATCTTCGACCCGGGCGAGCGTGCCATGCAGCGCGGCCTGGTCGGCGATGCCGCACAGCACCGTGTCGTGGCCCTGGGTCGTCGCGCGCAGGGTGGGGAACGCCCGCAGCATCGCCGCGCCGAGGTGGCCGCGCACCCGGATCTGGTAGCCGGCGCTTGTCATCGCGCTACGCCTCGTCCGACGAGAGCGTCGTCGCGATCCGGGTCAGAGAGAACAGGCACGCCGCGGCGAGCAGCAGCGAGAACGTGAGCACCGCGGGGAACGTCGCGATGAACTCGGTCAGCACGCCGACGCCGACCACGGGGATGATCAGGCCGGCATAGCACGCCACGAAGAACGTGGAGACGACGTGGCCGCGTCTGCTCGGGTGGGGCCAGCCGGTTGGCGGTGGCCAGGCTGCCGAGGAAGATGGCGCCCAGGGACACTCCGCCGACGACCGTCCCGGCCAGGAACAGCGGCATCGATGCCTGGGCCAGGGCGGCGAGGATCAGGGCAAGAGCTGCGAGGAACAGCCCAAGGCCGGTCAGCACGACCGGGCGGCGGCCAACCCGGGACAGGGCAACCTGCGTGATCGTCCCGACCGCGAACAGGCCGAACACGACGGCGCCCTGGACGACGTGGTTGCCCTGGTGCAGCACGCCGCCGATGAAGCCGGGCACCAGCGAGCTGAACAGCCCGAGCAGGGCGAACGCGGCGAAGCCGGCAACGCTGGCGGCGATGAACTGGCCCCGCCCCCGTTCGGGGATACCCAGGCCGGCAAAGCGCACGGTGGGCCGACGCCGGGCGAGTACCGTCTCCGGGACGAACCGCAGGCACAGCGCCGCGACGGCGAGGACCGCCAGGTACAACTCGAACACCAGGGTGGTTGGGTGCGGCGCGTACTGGGCGAGCAGCCCGGCAAACAGCGGGCCGAGGCCGAGGCCGCCCATGTTTGCGACCGTGGCCACCAGCGAGGACCGACGGCCTGGCGCCGGGCTCAGCTCGGTCAGCATGGCCGTCGCCGTGCCGGTCATCAGCCCGGCAGCCAGCCCGGACAGGATCCGGCCGACCAGCAGCACCCACTCGTCCGGGGCGAAGATGAACGCGAGCGTGCTCAGCGCGGCGGCGCCGAGCGCGACGGCAAGCACCGGCCTGCGCCCGGCCTGGTCCGAGGACTGTCCGGCAAGCAGAAGGGTGACCAGCACCGTGGCGGCGTAGACGGCATAGATGACCGTCACCATGACGACGGAGAAGTGCCACTGGGCCTGGTAGATGCCGTAAAGCGGGGTCGGCAGGGTGGTACCGAGCATGGTCGTGGCGAAGATGATGGCCAGCAGCCAGAACGCGACCCGGCCGGCCGGGCCCGGCCGCCGGGCGCTCGGGTCGGGCATCGGGGTCGCCGGCCGGCGGCTCCTGAGGCGGGTGACAGCAGAAGTCATGAGAGGCTCCCATTCCACTTGGTTTCCATGGACGCCACCAAAGCGTCACGCTGGCCGGGTGAGCGGGCGTCACACGGCCGGGTGATCGCGCCTGCCGGCCGATGGCAAACAAAGAGTAAGATAAAGGGCGAGCGTGTCGAGGAGGGGCACCGTGGCGCCTGCCAACTGGTCTTGGGCTGTCGGCCCTCCGGCCGGAGGGCCGGACGGTGTCATTCCGCGGCCAGAGCTCTTCGGGCTGCTCAGCGACGCCGGGCGGGTGGCGGTGGTGTCAGCCCCCGCCGGAAGCGGCAAGACCTACCTGCTGCGCTCGTGGATCGCCGAGTCGGGCTTGGCCGGGCGCGTCGCATGGGTGGCGATCCAGGGCGAGGAGCGCGACCCGCAGCGGTTCTGGCTGTCGGTGCTCGCCGCGCTGCGGGAGACGACGGCCGGGGCGAAGGTGGTGCGGCCACTGACCGCCGCGCCCGACCTGGACTGCGGCGCGGTCGTGGAGCGGCTGCTCACCGACATCGGTCAGCTCGACGAGCGGCTCTGGCTGGTCATCGACGACGTACACGAGCTGCGCTCGGCCGAGGCGCAGGGCCAGCTTGAGCTGCTGATCATGCGCGCACCTGCCACGCTCCGGGTGGTGCTCGCCACCCGTCACGACCCGAAGCTTGGCCTGCACCGGCTGCGGCTGGCGGGCGAGCTGACCGAGATCCGTGCGGCCGACCTGCGCTTCACCAGGCCCGAGGCGAAGGCGCTGTTCGACGCGGCCGGGATTACGCTGTCCGACTCGGCGCTTGGGCTGTTGTATGAGCGAACCGAGGGCTGGGTGGCCGGGCTGCGGCTGGCCGCGCTGTCGCTGGCCGGGCACCCGGATCCGGACCGGTTCGCGGCCGAGTTTTCCGGCAGTGAGCGGACGGTGGCGGAGTACCTGCTCGCCGAGGTGCTCGACCACCAGAGCGAGCCGGTCCGGCGGCTGCTGCTGCGTACCTCGCTGCTCGAGCAGGTCAACGGCGAGCTGGCCGACCTGCTAACCGGCTGTTCCGGCGGCGAACGGGTGCTGCAGGAGCTTGAGCAGGGCAACGTGTTCGTGGTCGCGCTCAACGCGAGCCGGACCTGGTTCCGCTACCACCAGCTCTTCGCCGAGCTGCTGCAACTGGAGCTGCGCGGCAGCGCCCCGGACGAGCTGCCCGCGCTGCACGCCGCGGCCGCGGGCTGGTACGCGGACCACGGGCACCCGGTCCAGGCGGTCCGGCACGCCCAGGCGGCGCAGGACTGGGACCTGGCCGCCCGCCTGCTTTCTGGCCAGTGGGTCGGCCTCGGGCTCGGCGGACTCGACGCCACCGCCCACGAGCTGCTCGCCAGCTTCCCCGCCAGCGTGCTCACTGGCGACCCGGAGCTGTCGGCTCGGATGGCGGGCGTGGAGCTGGCGCGAGGATCTTTGGAGGAAGCCGAACGGTTCGTTGCTATCGCGTCCCAGGGCCTGGACTGCGTGCCCGCGGCCGGCAGAAGCGGGTGCGGGTGATCCTCGCCGTGGTGCGTATGCGGCTGGCCCGCCAGCGTGGGGACCTCCCGGCTGTGGCCGAGCAGGCGCACGCCCTGCTCTCCGCGGCGGGGACCGCCGACCAGGCGTGGCTCGGGGTCGGCGACGTCCTTCGGGCGGAGGCGCTGGTCAACCTCGGCATCGCCGAGGTGTGGACCGGGCGCGTCGAGGAGGCGGACCGGCACCTGGAGCAGGGCGTCGCCCTGGCGCACCAGATCGAGCGGCCCTTCCTCGAGATCACCGGGCTCGGGCACTGGGCGCAGTCGACGAGCTGGCGGTCCTTCCCGTCCGGGGCGGAGCGCGGCAGGCAGGCGATCGAGCTGGCCGGCCGGCACGGCTGGACCGAGGAGCCGGTGGCCGGCGCGGCCCACCTGGCGCTCTGCGTGGCGATGGTCGCCCAGGGGCGGGTGAGCGAAGCGCAGCGGTCGCTCGCCCAGGCGGAGCGCACCCTGCGGGCCGAGGTCGAGCCCGCAGCCGGGATGCGGCTGCACTACGCGCGCGGGCTGCTTGACCTGGTAAGCGGACGCCCGGAGGCCGCGCTGAGCGCGTTCGGAGCGGCCGAACGGCTGACCGGGCAGCTGGTCACCGAGCACACCCTGGCCCGGCGGCTGCGCTCACACACGCTGCAGGCACGAGTCCGGCTCGGCCAGACGAAGCGCGCCGAGCAGACGCTCGCCAAGCTGCCAGCGCCGGAGCGGGACAGCGCGGAGATGCGCAACGCCGTCGCGGTGCTCCGGCTGGCCCAGGACGACCCGGCGGCGGCGAGCACCGCGCTGCGCCCGGTCATCGACGGCGCCGCACCGCTGCGCAACGCGCACCTGTGGGACGTTCAGGTGTTCCTGCTTGAGGCGACCGCCCGGGACGCGATGGGCGACGCGGGGGCCGCCAGGCGCGCGCTGGAGCGCGCCCTCGACCTGGCCAAGCCGGAAGGCCTGCTGTACCCGTTCCTGCTCGACCCCGCGGCCGGGCTGCTTGAGCGGCACCGCAGGCTCGGCACCGCGCACGCGAGCACGATCACCGAGATCTTGAACCTGCTGGCCGGCGGGTCCGGCGTTGAGGCGGGAACCGGCAGGAACCCCGACGCCAACGGGGAGCGGGGCCTGCTCGAGCCGCTCAGCTACAGCGAGATCCGCGTGCTGCGCTACCTGCCCACCAAGCTCTCCGCGCCCGAGATCGCCGATCAGCTCTACTTGTCGGTGAACACCGTCAAGACCCACATGCGGCACACGTACGACAAGCTGGGCGTGCACCGGCGACACGAAGCCGTCGAGCGGTCGCGATCACTCGGACTGCTCGCCCCCGCCGCGCGCGGGCTCTGATCGCCGCAGCCCTGATCAGCACGGCCCTGATCAGCACGGCCCTGATCAGCACGAATCACCAGGCTGGGTGACGCCGGTCAGCAGACAGCCGCCCTGACCCGAATCACCCGGGCGGGTGATGCCGGCTCACCCTCGCGGGCGTGACGATGACTCTGCGCAACAAATCATCTTCCTCTAAGGAGCACGAAAATGCGCACAGTGACACTGGGCCGCACCGGCCTGGCGGTAAGCCCGCTGGCGTTCGTCACCTGGCAGCCTGGCGGGGACCTGGGCCCGGCCGACGAGCGCGCCGCGGTAGCGGCGATCGAGATCGCCAGGGCGCTCGGCATCAACTTCTTCGACACCGGGCAGGCCTATGCGCCCGGCCGGTCCGAACGGTGGCTTGGCCAGGCGCTCGCCGCCGAACTGCGGTCGGCCAGGGAGCAGGTGGTGATCGCCGCCAACGGCGGGCTGCGGACTGACGGCGACCACCTGGTCCGCGAGGCCAACCCGGCCTGGCTACGCAAGGGAGTCGAGGCCAGCCTGGACGCGCTCGGCACCGACTACGTCGACCTCTACCAGGCGCCCTGGCCCGACCCGGCCACGCCCATCGGCGAAACGGCCTCCACGCTCGCCGAGCTGGTCGGCGAGGGGCTGATCCGGCACGTCGGCGTGTCCAACTACAGCCCCGCTCAGATCGAGGAGTTCTCCGCCATTCTTCCCGTGGAGACCATGCAGCCGCCCTACAACCCGTTCCGCCGCGACATCGAGGCCGGCCTGCTCGCCTACGCCGCCGGGCACGACATGGGCGTGCTCGCCCGCGGGCCGCTGGCACAGGGGCTGCTCGGCGGGACCTTCACTGAGGCCACCACCTTCGGTCCCGGGGACTGGCGCTCGCACAGCCCAGCCTTCACCGGGGCGGGGCTCGCCCGCAACCTTCGGGTCGTCGCGGAGCTGCGCGACTTCGCCAGCCGCCGCGGCGCCACGATCGCACAGCTCGCGGTGGCCTGGGTGCTCGCCCACCCGGCCGTCCACGTCGCCATCATCCGGCCGCGCACCCCGGCCCATCTGGCCGAGAGCCTGGGCGCCGCCGACCTGAGCCTGAGCCAGGCCGACCTGGCCGAGATCGACCGCATCATGGCCGCCGCCGTCCCATTCGGCGGCCCCGGCCCGGAAGGAATGTCATGACCACTCACCTCGAAACACAGCCGATCGCCCGCGCCGAGTTTCTGGATGCTGCAAACTCACCGGGGCTCACCTACGAACAGTGCCCGGATAAAAAATAGGAGTGTCAGGGATCTAGGCGTCCTGGCGGGTGCTCTACGCCCGGCTGCGGGATCAGGTGGTCATCGACCAGGTCCAGGAGCGCCGCCGTCGCCATCGTCTGGCGGCGCCTGCGGGTCACAACGGCGTTGAGAGACCACCGGAAGTCGTGCCCCCGGATCTTCACCGCGTGCAGACCCTCGTACCGGGCGATGGCGTATGGCGGCAGGATCGCGATGCCGACGCCGGGCCGTACCAATGCGGCGGTGGCGTCGATGCCCCCGACTTCGGCGGCGATCACCCGGCGCAGCCCACAGGCGGCGAAAACATCGTCGGCGACAGTTCGCATGGCGAAGCCCAGGGGCAGGTCGATGAACGTTTCCTGCTCAAGGTCGCTGATCGCGACGACCTGCCTCCCGGCGAGACGGTGGCCGGCCGGGACCGCCAGCTTCTGGGGGACACGGAGGAGCTCCCGGCCTGTAAATTCCGCGGGCAAGGAACCCGAGGTGCCGGCGAATGCTACATCGATCTCGTAGTTCGACAGGGCGGCGAGCATCCCTCTGAACCGGCAGTGGCGTCGCGCAGCTGCAGCTCCACACCCGGGCGACGGTCCCGGAAGTCACGGGCCAGCGCCGGAAGGTCCATCAGGCCGAGATCCGAGCAGCTGCCCACCCTCAGTGTCCCCCGCAGGCCACGGCTGAGCCCCTCGACCGCATCGCGGGCAGCGCCAGCCGCGTCCAGGACGGCATGCGCCTCCGGCAGCAAAGCCTCCCCGGCCAGGGTCAGCTGGACACGCCTAGCGCTGCGCTCGATCAGGACAACTTGCAGGTCCTTTTCTAGCGCCGTGATAGCCGCGGACACTGCGCTCTGGACAACGTGAAGCCGGCGGCCGCGCGGGTGAAGCTCTGCTCGCTCGCGACCGCGACGAAGTACTCCAGCTGGCGCAGCTCCACGACCCCTCCCAGGGCTTGCGGCTGAACTCTTGAATCAGCGTTGGTGATGGTTCAATCAATCATGTTCGTTTGTCTTGATGCTAGGCGTCGGGCAAGCTGAAGGCAGCGGGCAGCATCTGGGTCAAGCCGACATGGCGTGCCCTCGTCTGCGACGCCGTAGCTGCCGCTCATGGTCGACGGAAGGACCGTTCATGAAGATCGCATTTCTAGGCCTGGGACGAATGGGCCGCGTGCTGGCTTCGCACGTGAATGCCGAACACGACCTGACCGTGTGGAACCGGACACCTGGCGCTGCGACAAGCCTGGTCGAGGCCGGCGCGGGCCGGCCGACACCCCGGCCCAGGCAGTCGAAGGGGCCGAGGTCGTCATCACGGCCTTGTTCGGCTCCGACGCAGTCCAGGATGTTGTGATCCGCGGGCGGCTGCCGCTCAAGCCCGGCACCACCTGGGTAGACATCACCACGGTATCCCGGGCCGAGGCGAACGCGTTCGCGGCCTGGGCGGCCGAGCGTGGGATCCACTACGCGCACTCGCCGGTCATCGGCTCGCTTGCGCCGCCCGCGCGCGCAAGCTCGGGGTGCGTCTAGGCGGCGAGGCCGACGCAGTGCGCACAGCCACCCCGCTGGTGTCGCTGTGGGCGGATCCTGACCGTCTGCGTGTCTACGACAGCGCCGCCAAGGCCGCCGCGGACAAGCTGGTCAACAACCTCACGGTCGCGGTGGCAATGCAAGGCATCGTCGAGGCGCTCCGCCTGGGCCGTTCAGGGGGCCTGACGAACGAAGAGGTCCTCTCCGCGCTGGACAAGTCCATGCTGTCGGCAGCGAAAGACCTCAAGCTCGCCATCTTCCGCGACGGCACGTTCAGTGACACCCAGTTCTCGGCTGCGCTGCTGGCCAAAGACAGCCGCCTGATCGTCCACACCAGCCGCGACCCGCTGCCCGCTGCCACCGCCGCATTCAACTCACTGCACACGGCCGTCGCAGACGGGCACGGGGACGACGACTTCGCGGTCATCGTCGCCCCGGAGCTCGGCTGACTGCCCCGCCACGGGAGTGATGGCGAATGAGCCCGGCGCAGAAGTACGGAATGACCCGGGAAGCGGTGACCTGGTCGAAAGACGAGCGCGCCTGCGGTTCCCGCCCCCTCCTGGTGATGCTGCACGGATGGAGCTACGACGAGACTCACCTATACCGTCTGATTACACCCCGGCTGCCGGAAGGTCGTGGTCGCCTCGGTCCGGGCTCGCATCCCCGAAGCCGGCGGATACGCCTGGTTTCCGAGCCGGGCAATCCCATCGGCGACCCCCAGCCAGCGGTGGCCAACGCCGCGGCCGAAGACGTCCTGTCCTGGCTGGAGTCCGTCGACGCGCCGTCGATCGGACTGGCCGGATTCTCCCAGGGCGGGGCCATGGCCCTCCAGCTCATGCGGCTGGCACCCGAACGCTTCGCTTACTTCGTGACCCTCGCTGCTTCGTCGTGCGAGACCATCAGCCCGGCGACAAGGTCCTCAGCCAGACGCGGCCGCCGTGTACTGGGGCCGCGGCCACGCCGACATGGTCATTCCGGACGCCGCCCTCGAACGAACCGAGAGCTGGCTCGCACAGCACGCAACGGCAGACGTCCATGTGTACCCGGGCCTGGGGCACGAGGTCGCGGGCCGGGAGATCGACGACCTCGTAGCTTTCGTCGAAGACCAGACTCAGTAGGCAAGACCGCCGCCGCGAGGTGGCGCTGAGAACCTGATGGACGGCAGCCCCACCAGAACGTCCCGACGGGCCCGTTGACCAGACAGGCCGCTATGCCGGGGATGTCCCTGTCAGGGTCGCAGGTAGCGCAGGACCGCGAGGACGCGGCGGTTGTCGGCCTCGTCCTGGGGCAGCCCCAGCTTGTCGAAGATGCTCGCGACGTGCTTTTCCACGGTTCCGCCGGTCACCACGAGCGCGTCGGCGATGCCGGCGTTTGAACGCCCCTCCGCCATCAGCGCGAGCACGTGGCGCTCGCGCGCGGTGAGCGCCGCCACGCCGTCGGCGCGGCGGCTGGCGCGCAGCAGCTGGCCGACGACCTCGGGGTCGAGCGCCGTGCCGCCCGCGGCGACCCGCTCCAGCGCGTCGGCGAACTCGGCGACGTCGCCACCCGCTCCTTCAGCAGGTACCCGGCGCCCGCCGCGTTGCCTTCCAGCAGCCGGGCCGTGTACTCGGTCTCGATGTACTGCGACAGCACCAGCACCCCGGTGCGGGGGTGCTGGCGGCGGATCTCGAGCGCGGCGCGCAGCCCCTCGTCGGTGCGTCGGCGGCATCCGGATGTCGGCCACCACGACGTCGGGCTGATGCTCGGCCACCGCGGCCAGCAGCGCGTCGCCATCGCCCACGGCGGCGCACACCTGGTGGCCGTGGTCCTCGATCAGCCGGGCGAGCCCCGCCCGGAACAGGACCGCGTCCTCGGCGATGACGACCCGCGCATTCATGCGCGCAACGGTAGCTCGACGGTGATCTTCGTCGGGCCGCCGGGCGGGCTCGCGATCGTGAGCCGGCCGTCCACCACGGCGACCCGTGAAGCGAGCCCGGACAGGCCGCTGCCCCGGGCCGGGTCGGCACCGCCCGTGCCGTCGTCGGCGACGCTGAGCAGCAGCACGTCCCGCTGTCCGGCCGCCCGGATGGCGATCTTGTTCGCGAAGCTGTGCTTGGCCGCGTTGGCCAGCAGTTCGGCGGCGCAGAAGTACGCGATGGTCTCGATCGCGGGGGTGGGCCGGACGGGATGCTGACCTCCAGCTCGACCGGGATCGCGCTGTCGGCGGCCAGCGAGGCGAGGGCGTCCGCCAGCCCGTTGTCGAGCACCGGCGGGTGGATCCCGCGGCCAGCTGCGCAGCTCGCCGAGCGCGTCCTTGGCGCCCCGGAGCGCGGCGTCGACCAGCTCGCGGACCGCCGCGGCGTCCGGGACCTCGCCGCCGTCGCCGAGCTTTTCCGGGCCATGCCGAGGTTCATGCGCCAGCGTGGCCAGCCGGATCTGCGCGCCGTCGTGCAGGTTGCGCTCGAGCCGCCGCAGCCGGGCGGCGGAGTCGTCCACGGCCAGCGCCCGGCTCAGCTCCAGGTCGTGGACCCGCTGCGCCAGCCGCCCGGGCCCGAGCAGGCCGCGGATCAGCCAGGCGTCGGCGGACGTGACGGCCCTGGTTACCCACGGGGCGGCCAGCAGCATCGCCGCTCCCGCCGCGGCGGCGGCGAACGTGCCGGGGAAGGTCGCGACGCGGAACGTGCCGTCGCCGAACCACCCGAACGGCGTGAACACCGGCACCGGGCTCAGCCGGGCCCCCGGCGGGTGGTTGCGGAACGCCCCCCACAAGAGCGGGTAACTCAGGTTGACCAGCCCGCCGATCCAGAGACACACGGCGTACAGCTCGATCAGGCACGACCGGCAGCTTGGCCAGCAGGTAGGCCATGACCCGCCAGCCGGCCCCGTCGCGGCCGGGCCGGGCCAGCCCGCGACCGCCGGGGCTGGCCACCGGCGGCGGCGCCGCGACTCGCTCGCCGAGCAGCCGGGTCGCGAGCCCGCTGCAGCGAGCCGAGCCTCCGGGCCGCCGTGTCGACACCAGCAGCACCGATGCAGCAGTCCCGCGACGCCCAGACCAGCGGCCACGCCTGCCCGGACGGGTTACCCCGTCCGTACCCCGGCGGGCCGAACCCCGAGATCAGGCTCCACCGTGGCAAAGAAGAGCGCCAGCGGGTTGACCACGACGAACGGCAGCCCGGCCAGCGCAGAACAACAGCTCGCGACGCTCACGCCGGGTGAACGGCCCGGCGCGGACGGGGACCACCAAGCTTGACGGCGTCCATGGCGCTCAGGCGTGCACGCGCGGGCCGAGCAGGCCATCCGCCGACCGCCAGGGCCACGGCGGCGTACAGGCACAGCACGCCGAGCCCGGCCCACGCGGGGAGGGGCCGCTGGCGGCTGGCCCGATCGCGTCCCGCAGGTCACCGGCTTGGTCGTGCTCAGCGAGTTCTCCACGATCAGGATCGGCATGTACGCCGCCACGCCGTGCACGACGAAGCCGATGACCTGCGCGACCACGTACACGCCGGCGACCAGCACGCCGACCGCGGCCGCGCTGTGCCGGATGATCGCGCCCAGGCCCAGGCCGAGCAGCCCGATCAGGCAGAAGGCGGCCCCGGTCACCACGACCGCCCGCAGCACGCCGGGCTGGCCCAGCGTGGGTGCCGCGACGCCGTGCCGCAGCGTGGCCCCCACGGCGAAGAACGCGATGAACGACGCGACCTCCCCGACGATCAGGGTCACGGCCCCGAACACCGCCGCCTTCGCCGCCAGGATCAGGGGCCGCCGCGGGATGGCGGCCAGCGTGGCCCGGATCGTTCCCGAGGAGTATTCGCTGGTCATGGTCAGCACGCCGAGCACACCCGCCAGCAGCAGGCCGGGGACCACGCCGGCCAGCGCGTTGTTGGTCAGGTCCCCGGAGCCGTTCTCGTGCTGCGGCCCACAGCGACCCCGATCCCGACCGTGCCGGCGGCGGTGACGACGGCCAGGGTCCACCAGGTGGAGCGCAGGCTGCGCAGCTTGATCCATTCCATCCGGGCCGCCTGCGCCAGCCCGTATGGCCGCGCGGCACGCGGGTACGCTGCCGTGGTCATTCGTCCCCCTGCTCCCCGGTACTCAGCTGTGCCGGAGGTCGCCAGAACGCGTCCTCCAGCGACGCCGACCCGGCCGACGACTCGGCGACGGTGGTGTCCGCGAGCAGCCGCCCCCGGCCGATCACCACCAGCCGCTCGGCGGTCAGCGCCATCTCACTGATCAGGTGGCTGGAGACGAACACCGTGCGGCCCTGGGCGGCCAGCGACTTCAGCAGGTCGCGGATCCAGCGGACGCCCTCGGGATCCAGGCCGTTCACCGGCTCGTCCAGCAGCAGCACCCCCGGGTCACCCAGCAGCGCCGCGGCGACCCCCAGGCGCTGCCCCATGCCGAGGGAGAACTTCCCGGCCCGCCGCCCGGCCGCGCTGGCCAGGCCGACCAGGTCGAGCACCTCGTCGACCCGGCGCAGCGGAATCGCGTTGCTGGCCGCCAGCGCGGACAGGTGCGCGCGGGCGCTACGGCCCGGGTGGAACGCCCTGGTCTCCAGCAGCGCGCCGACCTCGCGCAGCGGCCAGCGCAGCTCGCGGTAGCGGCGGCCGGCGATCCGCACCGCCCCGCGATCGGGCCGGTCCAGGCCGAGGATCAGCCGCATCGTGGTGGACTTGCCCGACCCGTTCGGCCCAGGAAGCCGGTGACAACGCCCGGCCGTACGTCGAAGCTGAGCGCATCGACCGCGAGCAGCGGGCCGTAGCGTTTAGTCAGTCCACGCGCTTCAATCACAGAGAACCTCCGAGCAGCTAGGGCAAGCCATCCCACCTGGTTGCCAGGCACGCGGATGCGTGCCCTCACCCATCACGCTACGAACTGCGCGTGACGAGCGGAACGCGGAAACCATCCATCTTCACCCGGGGGTTTTCCCCCGGGCGGGTAGCGGCTGCGGGACACCCCGCGCGAAGCTACCGGCGTGGCGTGCAAGTGCAGTCAAAATTGAGATACCGCTCGCAGCTCAGCCGGGCAAGCATGGTCCATGTGACCACCTCTTCCACTACTTCGAACAACTCCATCCGCACGCAGTTTCGGGAAATCGACGGTTTGCAGATCCGGTACGCGGAGGAGCGAGCCCCGTCAGGCGGACGCGCTGCTGCTGAGCCCGTGGCCGGAAAGCCTGTTCGCCTTCGACCGCGTCTGGGACCAGCTCGCGGAGCACGCGCACCTGGTAGCGGTCGACCTGCCGGGATACGGGCAGTCCGAGCGCCGGGACGACCTGCTGTCGCCCGCGGCGATGGGCGAGTTCGTCATCAGGCTGGCCGATGCCTTCGGCCTGGAGAACCCGCACGTGGTCGGGCCCGACGTTGGCACCGGGGCCAGTCTGTTCGCGGCGGCCCGACATCCGGGACGCCTGCGCAGCCTGGTCGTCGGCAGCGGCGGCGCCGCGATCCCGCTCGCGCTCGGCGGCGTGCTGAACGACTGGGTGGTGGCTCCCGACCTGGACAAGTTCCGCACCATTGACCCGCGCAAGATCGTCGCCGGGGCCGTAGCCGGTCTCGTCTTCTATGAGCTCCCCGACGCGGTCCGCGAGGATTACCTGTCGTCCTACGAGGGCGACCGCATGGTCGAGTCGATGCGCTACGTGCGCCGCTACCCGGAAGAGCTGCCCGTCCTGCGCGATCTGCTGCCCGGCACGCAGACGCCCGTGGAGATCATCGCCGGCGGGCGGGACTGGGCCGTGCCGCCGGTCAACGGATATTTCCTCTCCGACAGGCTGCCGAACAGCAAGCTCGACATCCTCAACGCGGGACACTTCACCTGGGAGGACGCCCCGGACGACTACGCCCGGCTGACCATCGACTGGTGGCAGGCCGAGGCGGCCGGCCAGTGACTGATCGCGGGCACGGCCTACGGCTGGCCGCGCCCGCACCCAGCAGTTGACGACCTAAGGGGCCGGCGGTCCCGCCTCGATGATGGCGAACGACTCGCTGAGCGGGCGGCGCCACGGCAGCTCGTGCAGCCACCAGGTCGCGCCCGCCTCCCGCCAGGCCGCGCAGTCGCCGCGGTCGGTGCCGGTGACCACGACGTCGTAGCCGTCCAGGCCACCGGCCCGGTGCTGGAGCACGTTGTCCAGCAGATCGGGCAGGTCCGACGGCTTCAGGCGGATCGGGAACACCCCGTCCAGCGCGGCGGCCCGGCGCACCGGCCGGCCGCTGAGCCGCTCAGTCGCGGCCCAGATGGGCACCCGGTCCTGCACGGGCACCGGCAGGAAGGTCACGTCGTCCACCTGGTAGTGAGTGCCCGCGTGCCGGACCGGCGTCCCCTGCCAGGCGGCCCGCAGGAGCTGCCAGGCCCTCGTCCAGCATGTCGCCCCGCACCCGGGGGTCGCTCTCCTCGCCGCCGAACTGGTGGAACTCTGGGCCGCTGCTGACCCCTAGGCCCACGCCGAGCGTGACCCGGCCGCCGGCCAACTGGTCCAGGGAGGCCACCTGGCGGGCGACGTTCCAGGGGCGGCGCCGGGGCAGCGGCGTGACCATCGGCCCGATCCGCAGCCGCTCGGTCGCCATCGCGACCGCGGTCAGCGCGACCCACGGCTCGGCCATGGGGAACGTGCCCTCGGGCCGGGCCACGTGGTCCCAGATGAAGAAGCCGTCCCAGCCCGCCGCCTCGGCCCGCGCGGCCAGGTCGGCCAGGTCGGCCGGGCTGGCCAGTGAGGCGAAGTTGGGCGCGTGCACTCCGAGCTTCACGATGCCACCTCCAGATCTGCTGCCCTCAGGTGGGCCGCCAGCCAGCGTACGATGCGCTCTCGCTGGTCGGCCACGTGCCCCGGCTCGGTGGCCTGGTGTCCTTCCCGCGGGTAGCAGGCGAACTCGGCCGGGATGCCAAACTCGCGCAGCCCGGCGTACAGCTCCTCGGCCTGGCTGACGGGCACGCAGCGGTCCTCGCGTCCGTGCAGGATAAGCGCCGGGGATGAGGCGGCACTGAGCCGGGTCACCGGCGAGCGGTCCAGGTACCGCGCGGGCTGGTCGGCGGGCAGGCCCTGGAGCAGGTAGTCGTAGAACGGGGCGTTGTTGGCGGTGCCGCGGACGCTGACCAGGTCACTGATGCCGGCGATGACCACGCCGCAGCGGAACTGGCCGCCCAGCGCGATCGCCCACGCGGTGAGGTACCCGCCGTAGCTGGCGCCGATGGCAGCGACCCGGCCTGGGTCGGCGAGCCCGGCCTCGGCGCAGTGCGCGACGCCGGCCTCGATGTCCGCGAACTCGGCCCCGGCCGGGTCGCCGAGGTTGGCCCGGCCGAACGCCTGGCCGCGGCCGGCCCCGCCCCGCGGGTTGGGCATCAGCACCGCGTAGCCTGCCGCGGTCAGCAGCTCGGCCCAGGTCATGTCCCAGCTGTGATGAAAGGCCAGGCTCGGGCCGCCGTGAATGTCCACCACCAGCGGCCGCGGCCCGGCACCGCCGTCGTCCGGCTCGGCCAGCAGGCCCTCGATCGGGGTCCCGTCCGGGCCTGCCCACCGCAGCTCACGGACCCGCAGTCGCCGGGACTGCGCGAGCCCGACGTTGAGCGCGGTCCAGGCGGCCGGCTCGCCTTCCCTGCGCAGCCGCACCACCTGCGGCGGGTCGGCCGGAGTAGATCGCATGGTCAGCGCCGAGCCGTCGGCCAGCGGCACCACCGACGGGTGCCACCGGGAGTTCAGGCAGCTGGCCGACTCGGCCTGCACGGTCAGGCGGGCCTGCGCGGGGGCTCCGGCCAGGGCCGGCGCGCCACCGCCGGCGGCGGGCTCAGCCCAGCCCCAGGCGGTGCCCAGATGATGCCAGCCGGCCAGCCACAGCCGGCCGCCGTCGGCCCAGTCCAGCCAGGTCACGTCCAGGTCGGCGGGCAGCGTTACGGCCGCCGGGGCGCTGCCGGGCTCGGCTCTGTCAGTCTCGTCAAGGCGCAGCAGCCGCACCTCGCCGGCCAGCAGGCCGCGGTCGCTGCACCAGCCCTCGATGCAGGCCACGACCCGGCCGTCCGGGCTGACCGCCGGGCAGGACAGCTGCCAGGCCGACTCCAGCAGCACCCGCTGCCGGGTGCCCGCCGCGTCCAGCTGCGCCAGCCGGCTGCGATACCAGCCCGCCTCGGTCGGGTCGTCGCTGGCAACCACGATCGCGCCGCCGCCGGGCACGGGCGCGAACTCCCACACCGCCAGGCCGGCCGGGCTGGCGGGGGCAGCGTCGCCGGTGTCGGGATCCACTCGCCACAGCTGGCGGAAGCCCGCGCCATCCGCCAGCGGTAGGACGACCGGGTCCTGGCAGGCCGGGCTGGTCGGTACTGTGCAGCGGCTTGCCCGAGGTGAGGGACGCGGCATCGGCACCGGGATCGGCCGCGAGCACGATCAGCCCGGCCTCCGTCCAGGCGACCTGCTCGGCGAAGGCCGGCAGCGGGTAGCGCGGCCAAGCCGACGGCGACTGCGCGGGGTCGGCCACGATCACGGTGCTGCCCGCTTCCTCCTGCACGGCCAGCGCGAACCGGGTGCCATCGGGGGCGAAGGCCAGGTTGGTATCCGGGACTACGGCGTCGATCCTGGCGGGCTGGCCGCCCAGGGGTCCGTGCCACAGACCGGTGGCGTCACCGGGCCCGGCCCGGCCGGGGCCGATCACGAAGGCGGCCGCGTCGCCGGCGGCGTTGACGGCGATTCGCTCGGGGGTGTCAGTATGCACGGGTAGGGGCAGCACGCGGTGGCACTCCTCGGCTCAGGATCTCGGGACAGCGGCTCTCTGGACAGCGGCTCCGGGGCAGCGGTTCTCGGACAGCGGCTCCCGGGGCGGGGCAAGCAAGTCGGTGACGAACAGGACGCCGCTAGCGGGCCCGGACGCGCGGGTCGAGCACGGCGTAGAGCAGGTCGACGACGATGTTGCACGACGACCACGAAGGCCGCGGCCAGCATCACGATCCCGATGATGACCGGCAGGTCCTGCTGGGTCACCGACTGGATGGCGAGCTGGCCCAGGCCCGGCAGGCCGAAGACGTTCTCGGTCACCACCGCCCCGCCGAGGAGCACGCCGATGTCGATGCCGAGCTGGGTGACGACCGAGGTCAGCGCGGCCCGCAGCGCGTGCCGGTAGATGACCCGCCGCTCGGAGAGCCCCTTGGACCGCGCGGTGCGTATGTAGTCCTCGCCCAGCACCTCGAGCATGCCGGCCCCGGGTCAGCCGGGTGTAGGTGGCGGCCGTGGTCAGCGGCCACGGCGATCCACGGCAGGATCAGGTGCTGGGCCCAGCCGGCCGGGTTGGTGAAGATCGACACGTAGCCGCTGCCGGGGAACCAGGCGATGCCGGCCAGGTGCAGCTGGAAGAACAGGAAGTACAGCAGGATCAGGCCGAGCAGGAAGGTCGGCATCGAGTAGAAGAACGACCGCGAAGAACGTCGGCGCCCTGGTCGATCAGCGACCGGGGACGGGTGGCGGCCATCACGCCGGTGCTGATCGCCGATCAGCAGCCACAGCACCGCGCCGCCGATGGTGAGCGAGAGGGTGACCGGCCGATGCGGCTGCCGATCAGGCTGGTCACCGCCTCGGAGTTGTAGTAGGAGTAGCCGAGGTTGCCGTGCAGCAGGTTCCACGCGAAGCTGCCGTACTGAGTCCAGGATGGGCCGGTTCAGGCCCAGCCGCGCCGCCACGTCGGCCGACGGTCTGCGGCGTGGCCTGGCGGCCGGCGATGGCCTGGGCCACGTTGTGCGGGGCGATGAAGAACAGCACGAACACCGCCGACGCTGATGATCCAGAGCACGATGATGCCCGACACCAGCCGCCGGATGACCAGCCGGATCATCGGGGACCCGCCGCCTCGGTCGCGGCCAGGCGCACGCTGTCGGCGGCATCCGGCCTGGCGGCGGCCGGCGGCCTGATCCGCCTTCGCCGCCGCCGCCTTGCGCAGCGCGTTGATCAGCCGCTCGCCGCGCGGGTCGAGCGCGTCCCGCAGCGCGTCGCCGAGCAGGTTGAACGCCAGCGTGGTGGCCAGCAGGAACAGCGCCGGGGAAGATGATGAACCACCAGGCGGTCTGGTAGTAGCCGATGCGACTCGGCCAGCATGTCACCCCAGCTCGGCGTGGGCGGCGTGACGCCCAGGCCGAGGAACGACAGTGACCGCCTCGAAGGCGATGGCCGACGGGATCAGCAGCGTCGTGTAGACGATCAGCGGCGCCGACAGGTTCGGCAGCACCTCGACGAACATGATCCGCAGGCTCCCGCGCCCACCGGCCCGGGCCGCCTCGATGTACTCCTTCTCCTTGATGGACAGGCCAGGCCGCGCACGATGCGGCCCACCGCGGCCCAGGAGAAGAACGCGATGACCACGATGATGATCGTCAGGCTGGGGCCGGCCACCGAGACCAGCGCGATGCGCGGCCAGCAGGAACGGGAACGACAGGACCAGGTCCATCAGCCGCGACAGCAGCGAGTCGGCCAGGCCGCCGAGGAATCCGGCCAGCAGGCCGATCGTGGTGCCGATGATGACCGCGCTGACGCTGGCGAGAACGCCGACGATCAGCGAGATCCGGGCCCCGTAGAGCGTCCGCACGAACACGTCACGGCCGAGGTCGTCGGTGCCGAACCAGTAGCTGGAGGTCGGCGGCCGTGGCAGCCCGGCCGGGGTCAGCCCGGCGGTCGTCGGTTCTGGCTCGTGTCGACCCCGTGCCCGACCAGGTGCGCGAACACCGGGGCGAAGATGGCCAGCAGCACCAACAAGACGATGAACGCGGCCGAGGCCATCGCGACCCGGTCGTGACGCAGCCGGTCCCAGGCCAGCCGCCACTGGCTGCGACCCTCGACGGCCGGCGCCCGGCGCGCCCGGCGGCGGTCGGGTGGGCGTCGGCGCGCCAGGCGGCGACGAGGCTGGCGACGGCCGGCGGACGCGGCTGGGGCGCCGGACGCTGGCCGACAGGGCTGTCGGCGGCGGCGGCCGGGCCCGCCAGGACGGACGACTCCGTCGGCTCGGCGGTTTCGGTCAGCCTGGCGACGGCCGGGACGGCGGCACTGTCGTTACTGATGCTGCTATCGCCTTTGACTTAGCTGGAACAGCCGGACCTCGATGGGGAAGTGGCAGGCGGTCAGGTGCGCCTGGTCGCCGTCCGAGGCCGCTAGTTCCGGCTCGGTGACCCGGCACAGGTCCTGGGCGCGCGGGCAGCGGGGGTGGAACCGGCAGCCGGCCGGCGGGTCGATCGGCGAGGGGACGTCGCCCTCGATGAGTCACGCCGGCGGCCGCTGGCCGGCCAGGTCCGGGTCGGCGACCGACAGCGGCCGACAGCAGCGCGGCGGTGTACGGGTGACGCGGGCTCGCCGTAGAGCGCGTCGGCCGGCGCCAGCTCGACCATCTTGCCCAGGTACATCACCGCGACCCGGTCGCTGACGTGCTCGCACGACCTCCAGGTCGTGCGAGATGAACAGGTAGGTCAGGCCGAGCTCGGCCTGCAGGTCGTCGAGCAGGTTGATGACCTGCGCCTGGATCGACACGTCCAGGGCCGAGACCGGCTCGTCGCAGATGATCAGCTTGGGCTGCAGCGCCAGCGCCCGGGCGATCCCGATGCGCTGCCGCTGACCGCCGGAGAACTCGGCCGGGAAGCGGTTGTAGTGCTCCGGGTTGAGGCCGACCAGCGCCATCAGCTCCTGGACCCGCTCGCGCCGGCGCCGCGCCGCTGGCCAGGCCGTGCATCGGCAAGCGGCTCGCCGACGATGGCGCCGACCCGGCGGCGCGGGTTCAGCGAGCCGTACGGGTCCTGGAAGACCATCTGGACCTCGCGGCGCACCGGCGCTTGAGCGTCACCGGCGCGCAGCCCGGTGATGTCCCGGCCCGTCGAAGCTGACCCGGCCCGCGGTGACCGGGTCAGCCGGGCGATGGCAGCGGGCCAGCGTGGACTTGCCGCAGCCGGTCTCGCCGACCAGGCCGAGCGTCTCGCCGCTCGCGAATCTGCAGGCTGACGCCGTCGACCGCGTGCACCGACCGCGGGTCGCGCGCAGCAGCGACGCGCCGCGGATCGGGAAGTGCTTGACCATGCCGGTCAGCTCCAGCAGCGGCGGTCCCGTTCCTGGCCGGCTCAGCCGCGGCGGCCGGCTCGGCGAGCCGCCACCGGGACGCGCCGGCGCGACCTGGCCGGCCACCGAGTCGGGCAGCCAGCAGGCCGAGCGGTGGCCGGCGGCGTCGCCGACTGGAACGCAGCGGCGGCTGCCTCGGTCGGCGCAGCGGTCGAGCGCGAGCCGCAGCGCGGCTGGAACGAGCAGCCGGACCGGGCAGCCGAGCAGGCTCGGCGGCTGGCCGGGGATCGGCCGCAGCCGCCCGGCGTCGCCGGCCATCGGGATCGACTCGAGCAGGCCCTGGTGTAGGGGTGGTGGGCCTGGTAGTAGGCGGTGCGCCGGTCGGCCTGCTCGACCGGCTGGCCGCGTACATGACCATGACCTCGTCGGCGATGTCGGCGACCACGCCGAGGTCGTGGGTGATCATGACCAGCGCCGTGCCCAGCTCGCCGCTGCAGCCGGAGCAGCAGGTCGAGGATCTGGGCCTGGACGGTGGCGTCCAGGGCGGTGGTCGGCTCGTCGGCGATGATCAGCTGCGGGCTCAGCGCCAGCGCCATGGCGATCATGACCCGCTGCCGCATGCCGCCGGAGAACTGGTGCGGGTAGTCGTCGACCCGCTCGGCCGGGCGCGGGATGCCGACCCGGCCCAGCAGGTCGATGGCGCTGGCGTCTAGCGGCCCGGCGGCTGACGCTGTCGTGCGCGCGGATCGTCTCCTCGATCTGCCAGCCGAGCTTGTACAGCGGGTGCAGGCTGGTCAGCGGGTCCTGGAAGACCATGCTGATCCGCTGCCCCGGATCTCGCGCAGCTGCTCGTCGCGCATGCCCAGCAGGTCGCGCCCCTCGAACCAGGCCTCGCCGCTGACGTCGGCCCCCGGGACCAGGCCGAGCAGGGTCTGGGCGGCACGCTCTTGCCCGACCCCGACTCGCCCACGATGCCGAGCGTCCGGCCCGCGCGGCACCTGGAAGCTGGCCGCCGCGCACGGCGTGCACGACGCCGTCGACGGTGTCGAAGCGGACGTGCAGGTCCCGCACGTCCAGCAGCGCGTCGGCCGGCCCGGACGCGGCGGCGGCGGCCCTCGCCACCACTAGCCGATCCTTCCGGCCGCCGCGCACCACGACTCGATCTCGTCCGGGTCGCGGGGCAGGGCGCCCGACAGCAGCTCATAGCCGTCGGCGGTGATGAGCACGTCGTCCTCGATGCGGACGCCGATGCCGCGCAGCTCGGGCGGTATCAGCTCGTCGTTGGCCTGGAAGTACAGCCCCGGCTCCACGGTCAGCACCTGGCCGGCGGCCAGCGGCCCGCCCAGGTAGCGGGACTCGCGGGCCTTGGCGCAGTCGTGCACGTCCAGGCCCAGCATGTGGCCAGGCGCGCACAGCGTCCAGCGACGGTGCAGGCCGCTGTCGGGCTCCAGCGACTCCGCCGCGCTGACCGGCAGCAGGCCGAGCGACTCGAGCCCCTCGGCCAGCACGCGGGCGCAGGCCGGGTAGAAGACCCGGAAGTCGGCCCCGGGCCGCAGCTGGGCCAGGCCCGCCTCCTGCGCGGCCAGCACGATCTCGTACACCTGGCGCTGGAGCGCGGTGAACCGGCCGCTGACCGGGAAGGTCCGGGTGACGTCGGCGGTATACAGCGAGCCCAGCTCCACCCCGGCGTCCAGCAGCAGCAGGTCACCGTCGCGCAGCGGGCCGTCGTTGCGGTTCCAGTGCAGGATCGTGGCGTGCGAGCCGCTGGCCGCGATGGTGTGATAGCCGGTGCCGTTGCCCGCCAGCCGGGCCCGGCGACCGAACGCCCCCTCCACGTGGCGCTCGGTCAGCCCGCCCGGCCGCCGGGGCGGGCCAGCAGCGCCGCCACGTCGCCGAAGCCGGCCGTGCTGGCGTCCACGGCCCCGCGCAACTGGCCGATCTCCCACTCGTCCTTGACCAGCCGCAGCTCCGACATGATCGCCGTCAGCTCGGCGTCCAGCTCCGGCCCGGCCGCGGTGACCTGCTGCTCGGCCATGGCGTCGAAGCCGCGTGCTACCAGCGCCCGGCCCGCCGCGGCCAGCGCGGCGGGCAGCTCGGCCAGCGGCCGGCAGGTGATGCCCAGCGCCGCCGCGCGGGCATCGAGGGACGGCCGGCCACCGACCCACAGCTCGCCGGCCGCCGCGTCCCGGTAGAACTCCCCGTCGCCGCGCCCCGAAGGCGGCAGCACGAACAGGACGTCACCCGACGCCGACCCCGGGTCGAGCAGCAGCACGCCACCGGGCGTCTGGTCGCCGGTCAGCCACACGTAGTCGCTGCCCGGGCGGAACGGGTAGAACTGGTCGTCGTTGCGGCGCGGCGCCCGGCCCGCCGGCACCATCGCCGGCAGCGGCTCGGGTAGCCGGGCCCGCAGCAGGTCGCGCCGGGCGCGCAGCCGCCCGGCGGCCGGTGCGGGCGGCAGCGGGATCTCCTCCTGGGCGCCCCAGCCGGAGGTCATGAACTCCGTGAGGCGGTCCGAGTAGGGGTCGCCGAACTCGCCCGGCTTGAGATGGTCGGGGATGGGGGCGGGGAGCGGTGGGTCGGCGGAGCCTGCGGAGCCGGCTGGGTGACCGTCTCGGTCATGATCGCGCTCAGCCACACATTCGTCGGGTCGCAGTTCAGGCCGAACCAGAAGAAGTTGCAGCCGTGCACGGCCGAGGAGGTGAAGATCGGCCACTTCTGGACGTTGACCGGCACCATGGCCGCGTCCTTCATGGCCGCGGTGTCGGCCTGCTGCCAGGCGGTGTTGGCCGCCGCGGCGGTGGGCGCCGCCAGGGCCTGGTCGATGTACTTCTGCACCACCGGGCTCGTGTAGCCGCCGAAGTCGTTCGAGCCCGGGCCGGGCTGGGTCAGCAGCGGCACCAGGGTCGAGCGACCGTTGTTGCCGAACCAGTCCGGGATCCAGCCGGGCGGCGCGATGTCCCAGACGTCGCGCTTGGCCGTGGCCGGGCTCTCCAGGTACTTGCCGTAGAAGTCGGACTGGGTGGCCGACACCAGGGTGACCTTGAAGCCCGCCGCGTCCAGGCTCGACTGCAGGGACTGGGCCACCCGCGGCATCGGCGCGGTGGTGGAGTACAGCAGCTTGATCGCGACGCCGGTCTTGTGCGCCTGCGCCAGCAACTGCTTGGCCTTGGCCGGGTTGCCGGCCCCGTTGTTGTCCGGGAACGCGTTGAAGTTCGGGATGTAGCCCACGTTGCCGGGCAGAATCAGCTGATTGGCGGCGGAGCCGACGGCCGAGCCGCCGAGAATCTGCACGATGGCGTTCTTGTTGACCGCATCAGCCACGGCCTCCCGGACCAGCTTGTCCTTCATCGGCCCGGCGTACTGGTTGAGCGCGAGGTAGGTGCCCAGCGAGATCGACGCCGACCCGGCCGCCGTGGGGCCGATCACCAGGTTCGGGTTGTGGCTCGACACCAGCGCGGGCAGGTCCTGGGCGGGCGGGACGACATCCCACTCCATGTCCCCGGTGCCCGCGACCAGCTGCTGCTGGACGCTGTCCTGGGTCAGGCCCTCGGTGATGTTAACCGCGTTCACGTACGCGTGCCGGTTCGGGTCGGTCGCGGCCGACCAGGCCGGGTTACGGGCCAGCGTGAACGACTTGCCCGCCGTGTACGAGGTGATCTGGTACGGGCCGTCAGAGATCGTGTGCTGACGGAACTGCGCGCCGTCGGGGACGTACTTCATGTACTCCACCGGCCGGGCCGAGCCGAAGCCCATGGTCAGGATGGACAGGAAGTCCGGGGTCGAGCTGAGCAGGTGGAACGTCAGCGTCGAGGCGTCGGTCGCGACCACGCCGGGCAGGTTGTGCGAGTCCACGTAGGCCGCGATCCCGGCGACGGTGGCCGGCGCCTTGGCGAAGCCGTCGCAGTACGAGGCCATCCCCACGATGGTGCCAGTGAAGTAGCCGGGCGCGCCGACCGGTGAGGCCGGGTTGCACAGCATCTTGAACTCGCGGACGAAGTCGGCGGCGGTCACCTGACGGGCCGGGCTGGTGTCCCACTTCACGCCCGGCTTGATGTGCAGCGTCATGGTCTTGCCACCATCGCTGAGGCCGCCGTTAGCGGTGGTGGGGATCGCGGTGGCGATGTCGGGCACCACCGGCGGCGGAGCGGACGACCCGGTCGGGTCGCCGTAGGTGAACAGCTGGCGGGTGAACATGCGCTCGAGCGTGTTGGTGACGGTGTAGTACCCGCTGACCGTGTCCAGGTTGAAGATGTCGCTCTGGCCGAGCATGGTCAGCGTCCCGCCGCGCTGCGGCTGGCTGTGCAGACGACGGAGCTGCTGCTCGATCCCGAACCGCTGGGGTTTACGGTGCCCGTGCAGGCAGCCGTGAGGAAGGCGGTCGCCGCCAGCACCACGCCCGCAGCCCTCCAACGACGAAACATGCGTACTCCCGCCGGTCCTGGCCATTCCGGTTTTTGGCACGTCCCAGGTGACGCGGTAGCAGTAATATGTCACATGTCAGGCGGGAGTCAATGGGGTGTAAGCCACGATCAGCAGCGTTTCCGATTCTTCATCAATTCGAAACATTTGTTAGCTGGGTCCGGATCCAGATCACTCGCCGAGTCACGCCCGCACGATGCCGAGTTGGACGTGCACGATGAGCAGGTCAGCGCTGATCACGCGCACGTTAATCGCATTCAAGGCGCGCAGCGGGTGCCAGGCGATGATGCTGAGTTGTGCCACTGACTCGCAGCATCACGCAGATCGACGGATCAGGCGCGGTCAAAGCAGTTCCAGTAGCCACGCTTCGTAACCAGGGCGGAACCCCGGCACCGGG
This sequence comes from uncultured Actinomycetota bacterium, assembly GCA_963748785.1. Lineage (GTDB taxonomy): Bacteria > Actinomycetota > Actinomycetes > Streptosporangiales > Streptosporangiaceae > Trebonia. Next base: position 39,050 of record CAVVKP010000027.1, read on the forward strand.
CGGCCCGGCACATCCGGGGGCCGGGCGCATACAGATAGTTGTATTTACCCTGAACAGGATCCTTTGGGTGGGCGTAGCCCTCGGGGAGTGACTAATCATGGTGTTCGCCGACCTCCGAGAGTTTCTGCCGGCCGTGGACGAACGCGGGGAACTTAAGACAGTGCTCGGCGCCGACCTGAAGTCCGAGATCGGTTCGATCACCGAGATCACCGCGTGGAGCTCAGAACATCCGGCGCTCTTGTTCGACGACATTCCAGGGGTGCGGCCCGGCTTCCGGATCGCCGCCCACTGCTTCGACTCCTACCAGCGGATGCCCTTGGCCGCGGTCGCCGGGTTGATCCGGTAATAAGACGCCAGCTCGTTGCCTGCTGCGCCCTATCCGAGGGCAGCGCGGACGGCCGGAATCAGCAGGCCGGTCAGCGTGCTGATGTCCTCGAGCGCCTCGAGGTTGAGCACGGCCTTTTCGATGGCGCGCTGCCGGTCCGCGTCGATCAGCGAGTCGGTCAGGCTGCGGTACTTGGCGACGATGTCGGCGTCGGTGAGCAGCCGGTCGCCGGTACCCGGGGGATGGGCGACGGTCTTCTCTCGGGTGCTGCCGTCCTTCAGCGTCACCGACACCCGGGTCGTGAGGCGGTCTTGGAGGGGCAGCGCGTCGTAAGCCTTCTGGTGGTGGGTGCGGGTGCGGGCGATCAGGTCCCACACGTCGTCGGAGTTGATGCGGTCCTCTGCGAACTGGCCGATGAGCACGGCGCCGTCCAGCAGCGCGACCGCGACCGCGTACATGATGCTCATCTGCGCGCCGATCGGCGCCAGCGGGCGCACGGCCTGCCAGCCGCCGTGACCGTAGGCGGCCTCGGGCATGTCGATGTCGATCCGGTCGATGTCAGCGGCGGTGAAGCCGCCCGCGGCGCGCAGCTCAAGCGCGGCGGCGATCCCGGCATGCAGCAGCCCCATGGCGGCGTACGCCTTCACCGCGATCCGCTCGGTCTCCCACACCGAGCCCAGACCGGCGTAGATCTGGCCGGCGTCGGGGTGGTGGCACTCGCCGAACACGCCCAGCCAGCCGCCGTAGTCGCGCTCGAAGACGCGCTTGATCCCGACATACCCGGTGGCGGCCAGCGCGGCGGCGGTCAGCCCGGCCCGGGACGCGAAGCCATGCTGCATCCGCTTGACCATGGACTCGAACTGGGCGGACATCAGCCCGCAGGACTGGGTGGCGGCCATCCCCAGGGCGTCCTCGAACCCGGCGGCGTCCAGGCCGTACAAGGAACCGGCCGCGGCGGCGGCCGACAGGGTGCCGAACACCACCCCGGAGTGCCAGCCGCGCGAGATCATCTCCAGGCCGCCGAGCGCTTCGCCGACGCGAGGCCCGGTCTCATAGCCCAAGATCGCGCCGAGCAGGAACTTCTCACCGCTCACCGTCCCCGCGTGCGGGGCAGCGGCCAGCATGGCGGGCAGCACTACCGCGTTGCTGTGCAGCGGGGCGCGCGGGTGGTAGTCGTCCAGCTCGAAACCCTGGATGAAGCTGGAGTTGAGCATCGCCGCCGACGAGGCGCTGGTGGTCCGGCCGCCCCACCCGATCAGCGCGGCGGTGCCAGCGTCGTCCAGTGCCGTGATCGCCTGCACGCCCTTGCGGGAGACGGGCAGCTGCGCGCCGACCAGGGCACAGGCCACCCCGTCAAGGATGAGGTGCTTGGCGTGCTCGCGCACCGGCGCCGGGACATCCTCCAGCGTGGTGCCAGCCAGCCAGGTAGCCAGCTGCCCGGTCGGCCCTGCGGGGTCGGTCGCACCGCTTGAGGGGTGCGGTGCTGTGCTCGTGCTGTTCAGATCCACGCTTCTTCTCCATTCCGTTTCCTGGTTGGCTTTTGCCTCGCTCCCACTGGCAGGGGACGCCCGGCGAGGCTTACGTCGCGCTGGTCAGCACCGTGCGCGGCTCGGCGGTGCCATTGCGCACCACCATCCGGCGGCCGTTGTCGTCCCGCACGTCGGAGAACTGGCCAATGTAGGCCGCGAGCTCCGCCTGCAACGCCGGTTCAGTCATTGCCCGCTGTCCTCCGGGAGTTTGGCGTCCCGCAGTCTCTGCATGCCATCCCTGATCCGCGTCTTCGCCGTGTCTAGGGGGATGCCCTCGGCGTCGGCGATCTGCCGGGCCGTCATGCCGTAGATGCCAGCCATCGCCAGGGCACGCGCCTGCGTCGCCGGCAGGCGGGCGAGCGTGCCGCGCAGCACGGCGGCACCCTCATGCGCGCCCGCGAACTGCCCCGGCGTGTCGGTCATCGCGGTGAGCAGCCCGGACAGGTCGTCCGGGGCCACCGGCGTAGCGGTGCACGCGTGGATGACGTCAACGGCCAGGTTCCGGGCAATCGTTGTCATCCACGCCCGGACCGACTCGCGCCGCGAGTCGTACACCTGAGCGTGCCGCCAGGCCCGCTCGAAGGCCTGCTGCGCGACATCCTCCGCCGTGCCCGGATCGCCGGTGACAGTCATCGCGACGCCGAAGACGACCCGCTGGAAGCGGTGCACGAACGTGACCGTGAAGTCAACGTCACCTGCGCCGAGCCCCGCAAGCAGTACCTCGTCCGGCAATCGGTCAGCATCGGCATCCATCGTCCGCACGCTCTCATCAACAGGCGGGTGCCTGGCCAGCCCGAAGATCGGCGAGCGCGAGGCCGCCGCCGAACTGCTCGCGCACGCCGCCCGCACCGGCGCGCTGCGGCCGGGCCTGATCCTGACCGGGGACAAGGGCTTCGCCGGCCGGGACTTCGAGGACCTGCTCAGCGCCGGGTTCGGCACCGGCCTGGCCCGCCCGGACCGCCGCGACGAGACACCCGGCCACGGCTCGATCGGCTGGATCCGCCAGTGGATCGAATCGGTTAACGACACCCTTAAAGGCCAGATGCCAGATGCTTCCCATGATCAGCTCCTATCCGCTCAGTCTGTTAGTGGGTGACCTGGTGGACGGTCAAGCCGGGGAGCGGTGGCTCATGCCGCGCCGGTCGATGAGGAGCGCCCGTCGCGAAACGAGCCGCCCAGGTCTCCGCCGCCCTGATTGCCATCGTGATGTTCCTCGTGCCGGGAGGCCCGGAGATCAGGATCACCGAGCCGGGCTGATCCTTGGCGGCGTTCCTCTGCTGTAGCGCCTCCCCAGATACCGAAGGCCACGCCGTGCCGCAGGGCGAAGCCCAGGCACGGCGCCCGTACCGGGCAGGACTGGCAGACCCGCTTGGCCTGGTCAGCCTGCCGCAGCGCGGGGCCCGCTGTACCTTCGGGGAAGAACAGGTCGGGATCGTAGTGAAGGCACGCGGCGCCGCCACGCCATTCCGGGGGGTTGCCTGTCGCGTCGGCCAGATGCACTGTGGTTACTCCCTTCTCCTCGTCGATGCGCCCGTCGCCCTGTGTGCCTTACCGGACGCGCTCGGCCACCATGACGCAGGCGTCGTCGTCCGCGGCGGCGTAGTTCACGTGGTCGAGAAGCCCGGCTGGACAGCAGCGCACGGCCCCTGCCAGGGCGGCCAGGCCGTTGATTGCCTGGTCCATTGACTCCGAGCGGCGGAATACGCCGTCGGTGTACATCACCACAAAGGCGCCTTGATCGAGGCGCGTGGTGGCCTGCCCGAACCTGGCGGCGCGGTCGACGCCCAGCATCATCCCGTCCGGGCTGGGGAGCCGCCGGACGGCCGCCGGAACTGGCCGCCAGTATCGGCGGGTGCCCAGCCTGAGCCCAGGTCAGTTCGCCAGACCGGGGGCGGAAGCGGGCCGCCACTGCCGTGGCGGTGGTGCCGCCACGGCGGCATAGGGCCGTGTTGAGCCTTTCCAGGAGCCCGGCCGGCTCGCGGCACGCAAGCGCGAGGGAGGCCATCGCGTAGCGCATCCGGATCATCTCGGCCGCGGCCGCCAGCCCGTGCCCGGCGACATCCCCAACTGCGAGCAGGAGGTCCCCGTCTGCCAGGGGCATCGCCAGGTACCAGTCACCGCCGACGTGCAGCTTCGGATCGGCGCTGCGGTACCGCACGGTCACCATCACGCCACAGGCGCCCAGGGGCGTCCAGCCGGGCGGTTGAACTAGCCAGCCTAGATCTGGGGCCAGTCCGGACTCAGGCGCGAGACTCCGAGGGCACGCGTGGCAGGTCGGCCGTTCGGTGCTCACATGGGTGATTTTCATAGCTCCTCTGTGGGTAGCGCTCAGAGCTACCAGGCGTGACAGGCAAGGCTCGAGAGGCGCAACGCAGCCGCTCCGACGCTGGGAGACAGGTGCGCCAATGATCCCGGCCTCCCCGCACGACTAGCTAAATCACTCCGGCGGTGACGCCTGCCCACGGATCCAGGCATCCGCCAGCGTGGTCCGGATGGCGGTCTCGCCAGCGTCCCGGGCAGCCTGGCCAAGGCTGTGCGGGCCGCGGGCGAACGCGTGCAGCGGGTGGGGAACACGGCTGACCGCGAGCTCCGGTGCGAAGCGGTAAGCATGTTCGGGAAAGACGCAGGGGGTCCTGCGCGGTGTCCCAGACGGAGAACAGCGGCGATTTCGGCGTGACCAGCGCATCCAGCGAGGCCGACCGACGCAGCTGCGGGCGTGGCCGGGCCGCCAGGTCTTCAAGGACGGGGCTTCCTAGAGCTCGACTCGCAACACCGCCGCCGGCCGGGCGACCCCGCCGGCCGCGATTGGCGGTGACTTGGTGCCTCCGTCGGTCTGGAAGTAGGCTATTTTGCCGTACTCCCCGGGACCCCGCCCCCACGCGCCTTTTGTCGGGCCGATCAGCTGGTCCGTGAAGGGCTTGCCGGCCACGCTGTGCCGTGCGTAGCTGTTCTCGCTTGGCTGCAACGACACGCGATCGATGGTGTTTTGCCGGTGCGTCGCTATGTAGGCGACGCCAGCGTTTTCGTCGAGGCAGAAGTCGTCGCCCATCATGCCGCCCGCGACGAATTCAGGTTCGCCAGCGGGATCGTTCGTGCCTGGGTTGACGCGCACGCGCATGAAGAGTTCCTGGGCCGTCGTGGTGTAGTAAAGGTAATTGGTTTTCGCGGCATATTGCACGCCGTTGATCCCGGGCTGGTCGGGCGTCGGGCCGTCGGGATCGCTGGCCATGCTGTCATGCTTGAGCCAGACCCGGGCTGCGGCCTTCCCGCCATCCGCAGGCAAGTCGACACGCCAGATCAAGCCTGCGAAACAGTCGGCGATAAGCATGATGTCCGGCGCGATCAGGCAGCTGCCGTTGAGCCCGGTAGCGGGTTCGGGGAACTGAAGGACGGTCTCGGGCTTGAGGGACTGGCCAGGTGCCCAGCCGCGCATGTCCAGGCGGTGGAGGTACGACTCGCGCGACGTGTGCGAGCGGCCGGCCAGGATGGCTGTCTGGTACTCGATGACCGGCGAGGTGGCGAGGTAGAAGATGTCCGGCGCGGCCTCGACGATCCCCATGGCGGAGTGGGAGAAGGTAGCCAGGAGTACCGGGTCGACTGGCACGTTCGCGGCTGCCGGCGGGACGTACCAGAGCTCGTTACGGTTGGCGACAGTTACCAGGATGGAACCGTCTGCGCGTACGGCCAAGTTTTCGAGGAAATAGTGAATCGGGAAGGAAGCGATCGTGGTGAGCTTGGCTTGTGGAACACATTCAGTTGACATGACTGCTCCATTGAATGAATACCGCCTTCCTGTGCTAGGCAGGGTAAACGGTCCGCATTTCCTTGCCACTTACCTTGTCGGGTGTGGCGTCGACCAGGATGAAGGCGATAACTGCCGGGACCGAGCCATTATTGACCCAGGTGTGTATAGTGCCGCGCTGGACGATGACGTCGCCGGGCGTGAGATGCACGACCTCGCCACCGTCGAGTTCACAGTCAAGCTGACCTGACAACTGGAGGGCGTAGTCCATGGTTTCGGTGCGGTGCCTGAATCTCGCACAGCCGGGGGCGAATTCGTTGATCCGGAACGTGGTACCCCCGCCGGTGCCCACATTCATAGTTGCCAGACGGACTACTGCCGGAGCCCGACGGCGTTGGACGGCACGTCGAAGGCCATGAGCGTGAGCGAGACCATGGAGAACCAGCCCATCAGGACCGTGACGTCAACGATGCCGGCGTCTCCGAGCAACTCCTGTGCACGCCGGAACAGGTACTGCGGCACCACACGGGACTCGGCAAGCGCCGAGGAGAGCTCGTACACGATCTGCTCACGAGGCTCCCCGAACTCGGTCGGAAGCCCCGCCACCAGCGCCGCGCACTTCGCGGGGTCGAGGTGACCCAAGTGCACGCCGATCTTCTCGTGTTCGAAGCTGCTGTACGCCGCGCCCCAGTGCCCGCAGATGACGCACGTCGCAATCTCGATCTCGGCCTTAGAGAGCGTCGAGGCCGACTGGAAGTAGGCCCCGGCGGGCACGATCGTCTTCGACAGCTCGGGGTTCGCCACCCAGATCTTGTGCGGGCCGGGAACCAAACCACGCAGATTCTTCGTGAAGTCGAACGCGTCGCGCATCTCCGGTGACATATCGGCCACCGGCGTCTCGTCGTAGCGGCCGAACGTGCCGAAGTCCCCGGAGCTGTCGAGGAGTTTCTCCAGAGCGGAACGATCGGGAGTGTTCATGAGTACCGTTCCTCCTCTACAGCTGTGAGACCGGGTGCCCGGCCGGGACGTCGTAGGCGTTGAGCATGACGCCGAGGGCCAGGTAGTGGATGGAGATGAAGATGATCGCGTCGAGACCCTGCTGGCCGAGCTTCGCAACCGCCGCGTCGTAGAGCGGACCGGGAACCGGGCCGGCGCCCCGACCAGAGCCTTC
>CAVVKP010000028.1:0-151525 GCA_963748785.1 uncultured Actinomycetota bacterium
CTGGGGACCGGAACATCCGGACCACGGTCCGCGTTACGTCGCGTGCGCATCGACATCTGGTCCGACGTGGTGTGTCCGTGGTGCTACATCGGCAAGCGCCGGTTGGAGCAGGCGATCGCGGGCCGCGACGACGTCGAGGTGGTGTACCACTCCTTCCAGCTCGACCCGAGCGCCCCGAACGAGCCGGGACCGGACGGGTGGCGCAATGCTTCGGACGTGGTCGCGGGGAAGTACGGCGGCGGGCGCCGGCCCAGCTCGAGGAGATGTTCCGGCGCGTCGAGCACCTCGCGAGGGAGGAGGGGCTCGACTTCCGGCATCGGGAGGCCACCCTGGGCCGGGACCTTCGACGCGCACCGGCTGCTCCACCTCGCGCTGGACGAGGGCGGCCCGGGCTTGCAGGGCCGGCTCAAGGAGGAGCTGCTGGCGGCGTACTTCCTGCGCGCCCAGAACCCCGCCGACCACGCCGTGCTCAGGGAGGTCGCGGAACGAGCAGGCCTCGACCCCGTGCGGGTCAAGGAGGTGCTCGCCGGAGATGAGTACGCCGACGCGTTCGAGCGAGACGTCAGGCAGGCGAGGGCGTACGGCGCGAACGGCGTGCCGTTCTTCGTCGTCGACCAGCGCTACGGCATCTCCGGGGCCCAGCCCGTCGAGGTGTTCGAGGACGTGATCGCCCGGGCGGACGCCGACGCGAGGCCGCTCGTCCACGTCACCGGCGACGCCGACGGCGACTGCGGCCCGGACGGTTGCGCCATCTGAGACAGGAATAGTCCAGGCGTCGCCCTTGTAGGCATTGACATGACCGTTCCGAACATCGCCCTGAACGACGGCACCTCCATCCCGCAGCTCGGCTTCGGGGTGTTCCAGGTGGAGCCGGCCCGGACTGCCGAGGTGGTCACCACCGGCGTTGGAAGTCGGCTACCGCCACGTCGACACCGCGCAGCTCTACCGCAACGAGCAAGGGGTGGGCGGCGCGATCGCCACGTCGGACTGACCGCGCGGCAGGTGTTCGTCACGACCAAACTGCAACAACGGCTTCCACCGCCCGGCCGACGTGCAGACCTCCGTCGACGAGTCGCTCCCGAAGCTCGGCTTGGACCACGTCGACCTCTTCCTCATCCACTGGCCGCTGCCCACGAGGTACGACGGCGACTTCGTCTCGACCTGGCAGGCGATGGTCGAGGTCCGCGAGTCCGGGCGGGCGACTTCGGTCGGAGTCTCGAACTTCCAGCCAGAGCACCTCAACCGGATCGTCGCCGAGACCGGCGTCGTCCCGGCCGTGAACCAGGTCGAGGTGCACCCGTACTTCGCGAACGAGACCGTCCGCGCCGCCAACGTGCGACACGAGCAGCGCCCGCGAGAACCACTGGTCACCGATCGCCCAGGGGGCCGTGCTCGGCAACGTGACCGTCGAGAAGATCGCCGCCGAGGTCGGCCGGACGCCTGTCCCAGGTGACACTGCGCTGGCACCTCCAGCGCGGCGACATCGTCTTCCCGAAGTCCAGCCGCATCGAGCGGATGCGCGAGAACTTCGCGCTCTTCGACTTCGAGGGCTCGACGACGCCCAGATGCTGGCGCTCTCGGCGCTCGACCGTGGCGAACGCGGCCGCACCGGCGCGAATCCGGACACCATGGACTGGATCCCGTCCTGACGGCAGTCTGTGTGCATGGCGACGACGAGCTTGCCCCCGACCACCGTGGTGCTGTTCGGGGCGACGAGGGAGACCTGAGCAGACGCAAGCTCCTGCCGGGGATGCTCCATCTCTTCAAGACCGGGCTGCTGCGCAACATCGCCGTCGTGGGGACCTCGCTCGACGCGCACACGCGCGACTCGTTCATCGACTTCGCCCGCGCGGCGGTGGAGGAGTTCGGCGGCGACGACGGCGACCACGAGGCGTGGCCGGAGTTCTCCAAGATCCTCCATTGGGCGCCGGGTGACGGCGGACCTCGCGGCCTGCGCGAGAAGGTCGACGAGGTCGAGGAACAGTGGGACACCAAGGCGAACCGGCTGCACTACCTGAGCGTCCCGCCGAAGTCGGCCCTGGACGTCGTCCGCCAACTGCGCGACGCCGGACTGGTCGAGCGCAGCCGGATCATCATGGAGAAGCCGCTCAGGCACCGACCTATGCGGGTCATCTTCTTCCGGCGGCGCAACCAGCTGCTGCTGCTGGTCACCGTGGCGTTCCCGCTGCTGATCGGGATCAGCCTGAAGGTCGCGTCGCCGCAGGGGCGGCGGCGGCGGCGGCGGGCCGGGCGCCAACGGCGCGGCCTACTTCAGCCAGCTGGCCGGCAACGGGGTGTTCCTGACCTTCGTCGCGCTGTCGCTGCTGTTGATCCTGGTGCTGCCGGTGGTGGTGGCGGTCGTCTCCGGCGACTCGGTCGCCGGCGAGGCGGGCTACGGCACGCTCCGCTACCTGCTCGCCGTCCCGGCTGGCCGGACCAGGCTGCTGGCGGTCAAGTTCGCCGCCATCGCCGTCTGGGCGACGACCGCGACCTTCGTCGTCGTCGGTGGTCGCCCTGGTCATCGGGGTGGCGCTGTTCGGCGCCGGGCCGGTCACGCTGCTGTCGGGCACGCACGGTGCCGCTCGCGGACGGGCTGGCCCACGTGCTGCTGGTGACGCTGTACGTGTGCGCGGCGATGACCGCGCTCGGCGCGATCGGACTGGCGATCTCCACGTTCACCGAGCACTCCATCGGCGCGATCGCGGCGCTGCTCATGCTCGGTGGTCGCCAGCGAGGTGGTCGACAACATCCCGCAGTTCGGGGCGGTGGCGCCGTACCTGCCGACCCACTGGTGGCTGTCCTTCGACTCGCTGCTGCGCAGCCCGGTCGACACCACCACGCTGTGGCACGGGCTAGCCTCGTTCGCGGTCTACGCGGCCCTGTTCTTGTCCGTCGCCTGGGCCCGCTTCACCTCGGCCGACGTCACCAGCTAGGCCGTCGCCAGCCCTAGCGGCCAGGTCTTCCTCCCAGAACTCGGTGGTGCCGCGGACGCCGCGCGGCCCGGCTTCCTGGGCGCGCAGCTCCACCCGGCGGATCTTGCCGGAGATGGTCTTGGGCAGCTCGGCGAACTCGACGCCGGCGGATCCGCTTGTAGCCGGGCACCCGCTCGCGGACGAAGGCCATGATGTCCCGGGCCAGCTCGGGCCCGGGCTGCGGCCGGCCGCGAGCAGGACGTACGCCTTGGGCACGGCGAGCCGCAGCGGGTCGGGCGAGGGGACGACGGCGGCCTCGGCCACCGCGTCGTGCTCGATCAGCACCGACTCCAGCTCGAACGGCGAGATGCGGTAGTCCGACGCCTTGAACACGTCGTCGGTGCGCCCGACGTAGGTGATGTAGCCGTCGTCGTCGCAGGTAGCCACGTCGCCGGTGTGGTAGTAGCCGCCGCGCATCGCCTCGGCGTCCCGCTCGGCGTCGCCCGCGTAGCCGGTCATCAGGCCGAGCGGGCGGCGGCTCAGGTCGAGGCAGATCTCGCCGTCCCGGCCGGGCTCGCCGGTGACCGGGTCCACCAGGACGACCGGGTAGCCGGGCAGCGGGCGCCCCATGGACCCGGGCTTGACCGGCTGGCCGGGCGTGTTGCCGACCTGCGCGGTCGTCTCGGTCTGGCCGAAGCCGTCCCGCACGGTGATCCGCCACGCCTTCCTGACCTGCTCGATGACCTCCGGGTTGAGCGGCTCACCCGCCGCTACGCACTCACGCAGCGCCGAGACGTCCGCGGCGGACAGGTCGGCCTGGATCAGCATCCGCCACACGGTGGGCGGCGCGCAGAACGTGGTGACGCCCGCAGTCGCCGAGGGCCTTGAGCATCCCGGCGGCGTTGAACCGGTTCTGGTTCAGGATCAAGATCGTGGCCTGCGCGTTCCACGGGGCGAACAGGTTCGACCAGGCGTGCTTGGCCCAGCCGGGCGAGGAGATGTTCAGGTGCACGTCGCCGGGCCTGATGCCGATCCAGTACATGGTGGACAGGTGGCCGACCGGGTAGCTGGCGTGGGTGTGGCCGACCAGCTTCGGCTGGGAGGTGGTCCCCGAGGTGAAGTAGAGCAGCAGCGGGTCGTCCCGCCCGGGTCGGGCCGTCGGGCGTGAACGCGGCCGCGGCGGCCGCGGAATCAGCGTAGGCGTGCCAGCCGCCCTTGCTGCTTGGCCACGTCGACGCCGGTGCCTGCGCCCCGACGGCGACGCGGGTCCACTCGCCCGCGATCCCGGCGAACTTGGGCACCTGCGCCACCTCGGCGATCACGTGCCGGACGCTGCCCCGGCTGATCCGGTCGGCCAGGTCGGCCGGCTGCAGCAGCGTCGACGCCGGGATGACGACCGCGCCGAGCTTCATCGCGGCCAGCATGATCTCCCACAGCGGCACGATGTTGCCGAGCATCAGCAGCACGTGGTCGCCGCGCCGCACGCCCAGGCCGCGCAGCCAGTTCGCCACCTGCGCGGACCTCGCCGCCATGGCCGCGTAGCTCACCGCCTCGTCCGACCCGTCGTCGCCCACCACCCGCAGCGCGAGCCGGTCCGGGTGCTCGGCCGCGATCACGTCGAACCAGTCGAGCGCCCAGTTGAAGTCATCCAGCGCCGGCCAGGCGAAGGCGGCGACGGCCGCGGCGTAGTCGCCGGAGTTGGCCAGCAGCACGTCGCGGGCGGCGCGGAACGCGCCCGGGTGGAAGCGGGGGTGCGCATCGTTGCGCATTGCTAAATAGTGGCAGCTTGGGCAGCCGATGAAAACATCCGGAGCACGGCCGCGGTGGCCCGGTCCTGCAGAGCTTCCTCTGATCATTCCCCGACGGCGCTCGCAGCCGGGCGTGCCACACTGATGGACATGAGTAGCGCGGAGGAACGCGGCGCGGACCCGGCGGCGCCGGACCGGACGGCACAGCGCGCGGCGGCCCGGCGGGTCGCCGAGGCGGTAGCCGAGCGCGAGCGCGGGCGACGCCGGCTCACCGGGGTCACCGTCACCGTGTCGGCGGTCAGCATCGCCGCGGCCGCCGCCGTCGCGGCGATCCTGCCCGGGGCCAGCAGCGCGGCTACCACCGGATCGGCTCGGTCCCCGGCGTCGAGGCAGCAGTTCAACCAGCGACCAGGGCGGGTTGCAGGCGCCGGCGAGCGCGCCGAGCATATCGTCGGTGCGGCGGGGCGTCACATCCGGCGGCACCTGACGTTTGATCGGGGCTTTGCGAGTCAAAGTCAAGGTCAAAGTCAAAGCGCCTGCGGTTGTGGCGCGTGGCCGGGGAGATCACCGCCGACGCTCTTCGGAAGGTCGGCGGACGATCTCCCAGGACCACCGCGCCGCCCTGGAGGTGAGAGGCATGACGCTGGCGATGCGTCGGGCTGAGGGATGAGGCGCCGCCGGCGGGGCCGGCGGGACCAGGTTCGATGCCTGGACGGCACTGGGGATGCTGGTTCAGCTCGTGGTGACAGAGCCAGAGCGGATTGCCACGGCGCGGAAGTTGCTCGAAGATGAGTTGCTGGACCTGGACCTGGCGTGTTCCCGGTTCCGGGCTGACTCTGAGCTGGTGCTGGTGGGAGACGTGGCCCGGGGGGCTACCGGGCCGGTGACCGTGTCGGTCAGCCCGCTGCTGGCTGAGGCGGTGGCGGTGGCGTTGCGGGCGGCGCGGATTACCGACGGGGACGTGGACCCGACGGTGGGCGGGGTGCTGCGTGACCTCGGGCTATGACCGGGATTTCGCCGAGCTGACCCCGCCGGATGCGGACGCTGACGCTGGGGGCGAAGGGGCCGAACCCGACGGCGGGGTCAGTGTGCGGGTGATTCCGGGGTGGCGGTCGGTGCATGTGGATGTGACGGCGGGGCGGCTTACCGTGCCGGCCGGGGCGGAGCTTGACCTGGGGGCGACGGTTAAGGGGTGGGCGGCGGACCGGGCGGCCGAACGGATCGCGGGCGAGCTGGGCTGCGGGGTGCTGGTCAGCCTGGGCGGTGACACGGCGGTGGCGGGGGAGGCGCCCGGGGACGGGTGGCGGATCCGGGTGCAGGACCGGACCGGGCTGCCCGGCGCGGCGGCCGAGGGGCCGAGCCAGGTCGTGACGATCCGCGACGGGGGCTGGCCACGTCGTCGACGGCGGCGCGACGCTGGCGGCGGGGCGGCGACGTGCTGCACCACATCCTCGACCCGCGCACGGCCCGGCCGGCCGCGCCGGTCTGGCGGACGGTCTCGGTGGCCGCCGCTACCTGCGCGGACGCGAACACCGCCGCCACCGCGGCGATCATCAGGGGGCGGCAGGCGCTGCCCTGGCTGACCAGCCTGCGGCTGCCCGCCCGGCTGGTGGCCCTGGACGGCACGGTGCACACGCTGGCCGGCTGGCCGGACGACCCCGGGGCCTGAGCCCGGCCCGGGCGGAGCCAGGCGTGAGAACGGCCGTGGCCCTCTCCCGGCTATGCGGAGAGGGCCACGACCGAAATGATCAAGCCGCCAGCGGGCGGCGGCGTTACGCCTCGTCGGAGTCGAGCAGCCAGTCGAGCGCGGCGGCCGCCGTCCAGGACTGGCGCAGCGACCCGAGCGGCTCGCCGGTCTCCGGGTGGTAGTACTCGGCGAACGCCTCGTCGCTGAGCTGCTCGAGCGACGCGGTGCGCAGCGACGACGCCACCTGCGCGCTCGCCGGACCGGAACAAGGACCAGGTCAGCAGCCAGGTGAACACCGGCCACACCGGGCCGCGCCAGTAGCAGTCCGGGTCGTAGGCGGCCGAGTGCGGCGACGTCGAGGGCGGCAGGGCGTACTTGAACGACGGGTGCCCGGCCCAGCGCGGACCCATCAGCAGGCCGGTGAGCCGGCGCCGCAGCGTCAGCGGCATGCCCCCGGCGATCAGCGGCGCGAACCCGGCGATGGTCTCCGTCGATAGCTTCTTGCCGGTTCGCAGGTCAACGTCGACGGCCAGGCCCGACGCCTCGTCGACGTGGCAGAAAACCGCCGCCCGGGCCTGGGCGGCGTAGTCCTTGAGCTCGGCTGCGTCATCGGGTTGTCGCAGCCGGGTCGCCAGGGACGCCAGCAGGTCGGACGCGCAGGCGAAGATCGCGGTGAACAGCACGTCGCCGACCTGAAACGAGCCGGTCTGGCGGAGCAGCCCGGAGTCGTAGGAGGCCCGCTTGGCCTCCTCGACCAGCCACAGGTAGCGGTCGTACTCCCGGTCGGTCGGCCGCTGGGCGGCGTCGGCCACGTGGGCCTTGTCCCGGCGCTGGTAGAGCGGCAGGCCCGGGCCCGACCTCGACCCCGGCGTACGGCACGTCCCAGCGGGGAGAGTTGTCCGTGCCGGACTCCCAGCCGTGGAACAGCGTCATCAGGCTGGTTTCCTTGTCGGCCCGGTCCCGGTGCAGAAACCGGTGCCAGGCCAGCAGCTTGGGGTAGATGGCCGCGGCCCACGCCTCGGTCCGCTCGAGCTCGGCCCCGCCGGCCCGCTCGGCCAGCGCCATGATTCGGTCCACCGCGATCGCGTGCACCGGGGGATCTATGATCCCGCTGGTCGCGGGCGCGGACGGGGCCTCCTCGCTGTGCCCGGCGCAGTCCCACTGCGCCGGGCCGGGCCAGTAGCCGTCGGCCGTTGGGGTCAAAGACGATGTGCGGGAGCAGGCCGTTGCGCCACTGACCGGCGAACAGCGAGTCGAGCTCGAGCCGGGCGCGGGGCAGGTCGACGGTGGCCAGGCCGATCGCGTTGAACGCGGCGTCCCAGCTCCACTGGTGCGGGTAGAGGGTCGGAGCGGCCTTGGTGATCACATCCGGTGCTGTTGTCTCGCAGGATGTACGCCGCGCGAGCGGCAATGGACAATGACCCACTCATGAAGTAACGACCACGTTTCTTAATGTTGCGATCGTGTTAACTGTGCTGGCAGCAGAAAAGATTCCGGTTCACAACGCACGGGTCGCACGCGCGGTACCACAGGCAAAGCTACCCGTCACGGTGCTACCCGCGCCATGGACGAGACGCCTCAGAAGGCACACCATTGGTGAAGCTGGGGGATAGCAGCCGTTACGGTCCGTTAACCTAGACCTGGCTTCAGAGCCGCTTCGCAGGTGCCGTGTACCGGCCGCTCGGCTCGACGGCCGATCCTGGGGAACGTGAGCGGAATCGACTCCTCTACCGTGCTGTGGTACGCCAGCCGTGCCACCGGCGTGGTCGCGCTGCTACTGCTGACCGCCGTGCTGCTGCTCGGCCTGCTGATCACCCGGGACCGGGCGCTGTCCCCCGGGGGGAGAACGTCCAGCATGGGGGGCTACCCTCCCCCAGTCGCCCCCCGGTCGGCCCGTCAAAAAGCGCTCGCATCGGGCACGCGGCGTCTCGGACGGAGGGCAAAACGGCGGCCTACCCTCGTTCGCCGTCACCGGGCTGCACCGGAACCTGTCGCTGCTGGCCATGGCGTTCGTGGCGGTGCACGTGCTGACCGCGGTGACGGACGGCTTCGTGGACATCCCGCTCACCGCCGCCGTGGTGCCGTTGACCTCGCCGTACGAGCGGATCTGGCTCGGCCTGGGCGCGGTGAGCCTCGACCTGATGCTGGCCGCGGTCGTGACCAGCCTGCTGCGCGGCCGCCTGTCCCGCCGGGCCTGGCGGGCGGTCCACCTGACCGCCTACCTGAGCTGGCCGATCGCCTGGGTCCACTCGGTCTACTCCAGCGGCGACCTGCAGACCGGGCCGCTGCTCGGGCTGGCGGTCGCCTGCGCGGTCGCGTGGCCGCGGCCGCCGGGTGGCGGGTGTGGAAGGCAGCCGGCGACGTGCCCCGCGCCGAGCGCGTCGCGCTGGCCATGACCGCGCTGCACGGCCCGGGCCGTCCGCGGCCCAGGCCAGCCCGGCGGCCCGGCCGACGGCGGCTCGGCCGCGGTGACGGCCTGACGCGAGCAGGTCCCCGGACCGGGACAGGACGCCCCGCCAGTGACCGCCGTGACCGCCCGCGGCCAGGAGGCGGCGACCCGTGCTGCCCCGCCTGCTGCCGTGCACCCGCCCCGGCCGCGCCGCTCGACTGGGCCGCGCACGCCCGCCGCCACGGCGCCCTGCGAGTACCGCGACCGCCCGGGTGACCTGATCGCCGACATCGAGGCGGCCGGGCTGACCGGCCGGGGCGGCGCGGCCTTCCCGGTGCACCGCAAGCTCCGGTCGGTCCTCGACGCCGCCGGGCGCCGTCGCCGCGCCCCGGTGGTGATCGCCAACGGGGCCGAGTCCGAGTCGGCCAGCGACAAGGACGCGACCCTGCTGCTGGCTGGCGCCGCACCTGGTGCTGGACGGCCTGCAGCTGGCCGCGGAGGCGGTCGGCGCCGACCGGGCCTGCTCTGCGTACACCCGGGCGCCGGGCCCGGCAGGCGCCGTGGCCCCGACCTGGCCGCTGCGGGAGGCGATCGCCGCGCGCGCGGCGGTCGACCGGGTGGTCGTCCAGCTCGCCCTGGCCTCGCCGGCCGTTTCCTGGCCGGCCAGGAGACCGCGCTGGTCAGCCAGTTGTCCGGCGGCGCGGCGATTCCCTCTTACGCCGCGGGCCCGGATCGCCGAGCGCGGCCTGCGCGGTGCGCCGACGCTGGTGCAGAACGTGGAGACCCTCGCGCACCTGGCGCTGATCGCCCGGCACGGTGCCCGTCCTGGTTCCGCGCCGTCGGCACCGCGGCCGAGCCCGGCTCCATGCTCGCCACCGTCCGCCGCGGCGACGGGCAGCCGCGGGTCACCGAGGTTCCGCTGGGCATCGGCCTGAGCGAGCTGACCGGGGCGACCGGGCCGGACGACGCCGTCCTGCTCGGCGGGTACCACGGCACCTGGCTGCCCGCCCGGCAGGCGGCCGACGCTGACCCTGGACAATCGCTCGCTCGCCGCGGCGGCGCCCGGCTCGGCGCCGGGGTGGTCATCGTGCTGCCCGCCGCGCGCTGCGGCCTGGTGGAGACCGCCCGGGTGGTCCGCTACCTCGCGCTGGAGAGCGCTGGCCAGTGCGGCCCGTGCCTGAACGGGCTGCCGAGGATCGCAGCCGCGCTGGCCGAGATCGCCGCCGGGCCGGGCCCGCCCGGAGCTGGTCGCCGACGTGACCCGCTGGTCGGGCCTGGTCGACCGGGCGCGGCGCGTGCCACCACCCCGACGGCACGGTTCGCCTGGTGCGCAGCGCGCTGCGCACGTTCGCCGCCGAGGTGGACCGCCATCGGCGGCGGCCGCTGCTCGGCCAGCGACCCGCGGCCCTTCCTCCGCGTGCCCGACCCTGTCCCGGCCCGACGGACGGCGCCCCGGCCGCGCCGGACGGGAGCTGATCGCCGTGCCCGTGACCAAGACCGTGGCCAGGCTCGTGGTCAACCCGATCGCCTGCACCGGCCACGGCGCCTGCGCCGAGTTGCTGCCCGAGGCGATCACCGCCGACGAGTGGGGCTACCCGGTCATCGACCCGCGCCCGCTGCCGCCCGGCCTGGAACGCCACGCCCGCCAGGCGGTCTCCGCCTGCCCCACCCTGGCCCTTCGCCTGGTCCGGGCCCAGGAACGGCCGGGACCCGGAGCCAGGCCCAACCGCTTAACCGGCCTCATCCACACGAACGGGCGCGTGCCTCGCCGTGATGGCGAACGCACGCGCCCGTTCATCATCCCTGGCGTTGTCCGCCGCGGTGCCGCCAGCGGAACGTCGGCCGGCACCGCCGTCCTCGCGGTTGACGGCATCAAATGACGGTGACTATATTTTGATAGTCACTCGCATTTGATTGCAGCTATCCGAAGGTGGTTCTGTCATGGTCTCACTTCCGCCCGCCGCTGGTGGGCCCTGGTCGCGATAGCGGCCAGCGTGCTCGTCGTCGGGCTCGACCTGACCGTGCTCAACTTGGCGCTGCCGACGATGTCGGTCAGCCTGCACGCGTCCACCGGCGACCTGCAGTGGATCGCCAGCTCCTACACGCTCGTGCTCGCGGCGCTGATCCTGCCCGCCGGGCTGCTCGGCGACCGCTACGGTCGCAAGCGAATGCTGATCATCGCGCTCGTGCTCTTCGGCGCGGCCTCACTGGCCTGCGCCTACGCGACCTCGGTCGGCAGCGCTGATCGCGGCGCGGGCGGCGCTCGGCGTCGGGGCGGCGGCGATCTTCCCGCTGGCCCTGTCGGTGCTGCCGGTGCTATTCGAGGGGCCGGACCGCCAGCGGGCAATCGCCGCCATCGGCGGGGCGACCATGCTCAGCTTCCCGATCGGCCCGATCGTCGGCGGCTACCTGCTCGACCACTTCTGGTGGGGCTCTGTCTTCCTCATCAACGTGCCCATCGTGGTCCTCGCGCTGGTCGCCGTGGCGTTGCTGCTGCCCGAGTCCCGGTCGGCGGCGCGGCCAAGCGTCGACCTGGCCGGGCTGGTCGTCTCAAGCGCCGGCCTGGTCGCGCTCACCTACGGCTTCATCAAGGCGGGCCAGGACGGGTGGTCCGACGGCGCGGCCCTGGGCCTCATCGTGGCCGGCGGCGCCATCTTGGCCCTGCTGCCGCTGGTCGAGCGGTCCGTGGCCCGCCGGGGCGGCCACCCGCTCGCCGACCTGCGCCTGTTCGCCTCGCCCGACTTCCGCTGGGGCACGATCATGGCGACGCTGATGTCGTTCGCCATGTTCGGCATGTTCTTCGCGCTGCCGCAGTACTTCCAGGAGGTGCGGGGCGCGGACTCGCTCGGCAGCGGCCTGCGGCTGCTCCCCATGGTCGGCGGCATGCTGGTCGGCATGGTCGGCGGCACCCGCCTGGCCGGGGGCGCGGGCAGCCGGCCCGGCGGCCGGGCCGCGCCGCTCATCACCGCCGGCTTCCTGCTGATGGCCGTGGCGATGGTGCTCGGCGCGTTCACCACGCTCGGCAGTTCCACCGGGTACACGCTGGCCTGGGTCGCCGTATCCGGGCTCGGGCTCGGCCTGGTCATGCCGGCGTCGATGGGCGTCGCGCTGGGCGCGCTGTCGGCCGAGCGCAGCGGCGCCGGGATCGGCGCTGCTCACCGCGATGCGCCAGGTCGGCTCCACGATCGGCGTCGCCATCCTCGGCACCGTGATCAGCAACAGCTACAGCAGCGGGGTGGCGGACGCGGCGGCCGGCCTGCCCGGGCAGGCCGCGGCGGCGGTCCGGTCCAGCGTCGGGGCCGGCGTCGCAGCGGCCGGCCAGCTCGGCAACTCGTCGCTGCTGCACGCCGTACGCGACGCGTTCGTGAACGGGATGGACATCATGCTGTGGACCTGCGGCGGCATCGCGGCCGGCTGCGCCCTGCTCGCGCTGCTGGTCTTCCGCTCGCCCGCCCGCGGCGGCACCACCGGCGGGGGACGGCAGCCACGGTGCCGAGGCCGGCGCGCGCCGGACGCGGCCTCCGGTTCGCTTCCGGTCGGCTAGGGGGCAGAATCAAGAGTGTGACCGACATGATCGCCGGCGGCAGCCTGCGCGAGCGGAAGAAGGCCAGGACGCGTGCTTCCCTGCGGGAGCACGCGCTCCGGCTCTTCCGCGAGCAGGGTTACCAGGCGACCACGGTGGAGCAGATCGCGGCGGCGGCCGAGGTGTCGCCGTCGACGTTCTTCCGCTACTTCCCGACCAAGGAAGACCTGGTCCTGCAGGACGACATGGACGTGCGGATGGTGGCGGCGTTCACCAGGCAGCCGCCCGGGCTCAGCCCGGTGGCCGCGATCCGCGCCGCCGTGGGGGAGGCCTGGGAGTCGTTCACCCCGCAGGAGTGGGCCGAGATCAGGGAGGGCGCGAGGCTCTCACTGGCCGTGCCGGAGATCCGCGCCCGGGCGATGAACGAGTTCGCCAGGACCATCAACGCGATCGCCGGTGCCCTGGCCGCCCGGGTCGGCCGCCCGCCGGATGACGTCCGGGTGCGCGTGCTGGCCGGGGCGGTCGTCGGCGTCCTGATGTCGGTCTTCCTGCCGCCGCAGCTGGAGGCGGCGACCGAGGAGGAGGCCGAGGCGATGACCGACGCCTGGCTCGGCCCGGACTCCGTGGCCCGCATCGACGAGGCCCTGTCCCTGCTGGAATCCGGCCTGCCGCTGTAGCGCCGCCGGGCCCGCGCGCAGCGGCCGCCGGCCTGCGCCCTCGGCCCGGCGCCGTGACTCACCGTTTCCGTCCGATGGGCGGCCGCGCCCGGGGGAATGCTTGAAATTTCAAGGATGTTACTGCAGTACGCTGCTACAGAAGAGCACGACAACCAGGCCGAACTTCCATGAGGGGACGCATCATGCCAGCCGTCACCGTCGAAAACCTGCTGGTCCTGCCCCGGGTCAGCGAGCCCGCGCCCGAGGGGGACCGCCCCGTCGTCAAGGTCACCACGGCCCCGTCCGGCTTCGAGGGCGAGGGGTTCCCGGTCCGGCGCGCGTTCGCGGGCGTGGCGCTGCGTGACCTCGACCCGTTCATCCACATGGACCAGATGGGCGAGGTCGAGTACGCGCCGGGCGAGCCCAAGGGCACCCCGTGGCACCCGCACCGCGGCTTCGAGACCGTCACGTACCTGATCGACGGCGTGTTCCGCCACCAGGACTCCAACGGCGGCGGCGGGCTGATCACCAACGGCGACACCCAGTGGATGACCGCGGGCGGCGGCATCCTGCACATCGAGGCGCCGCCCGAGGAACTGGTGATGAGCGGCGGCCTGTTCCACGGCTTCCAGCTCTGGGTCAACCTGCCCGCGCGGCTGAAGATGACCGACCCGCGCTACCAGGACATCCGGGCCGGCCAGGTGGCGCTGCTCACCTCGAAGGACGGCGGCGCGCTGCTGCGGGTCATCGCGGGCGAGCTCGACGGGCACGCCGGCCCCGGCGTCACGCACACCCCGATCACCCTGGTGCACGCCACGGTCTCGCCGGGCGCCCAGGTCCGCATCCCGTGGCGGGCCGACTTCAACGCCCTGGCCTACGTGCTCGCGGGCGCGGGCACCGTCGGCACCGACCGCCGCCCGGTCCGCACCGGTCAGCTCGCGGTCTTCGGCTTCGGCGAGTCCATCACGTTCGCGGCGGACCGGGCGATGGACGGCCCAAGCCCCACCCTGGACATCCTGCTGCTCGGCGGCGAGCCGATCCGCGAGCCGGTCGCCACCTACGGACCGTTCGTCATGAACAGCAAGGCCGAGCTGGCCCAGGCCTTCGAGGACTACCAGGCGGGCCGCCTGGGCAGCATCCCGGCCCAGCCCGCGCCGTCCATCCCGACCGACCACCCCGGCCACGACGTCCTGTAAGGCGCGGCGCCGGCGAAAATGCGGGGGGCTTTGCGCCCCCCGCATTCATTTGCCTAGCTACCCGTGGTCGGCGTGGTGCCGCTGAGCAGGGTGAGCAGCGCCGCGCCGTCGGGTGAGCCGAGGCCGGTGCAAGCGTCCCAGCCGGGCCCGGCCTTGTACGCGCCGTTGTTGCCAGAGACGATGTCGTTGAAGCCGGGGGCCGCGGCGCCGGCCGCCGCACCGGCGTACAGCGCCGTCTGCAGCAGCCCGAACCGCTTGCCGGTCGCCTGGGCGAGCCGCGCGATGAGCCCGGCCCACAGCGGGGCGACCGCCGAGGTGCCGCCGACCGGCTCCTGGCGGCCGGCCACCACCACGAGGAAGCCGGATTCCGGGTGGGCGTTGCCGGCCACGTCCGGCACGCCGCGGCCGGCACCGCCGCCGCCCGACGCGTCAGGCACCCCGGCGTTGGCCTGGTAGGAGGGCACCGGGTAGACGTCGGACACGCCGCCGCCGGTCGCGCCCTCCTGGCTGGCCAGGCCGTTCCACACGACCTCGGAGGTGATTGTCGAGGACGACGTGTCGCCGATGAGCTCGGTACCGCCGCAGGCGAGCACGTTCGGCGACGAGGCGGGGAATTCGCAGTGCACCGACGTCTGCCCGCTCGCATCGTCGCTGGAGCCGTGGTCGCCGGCCGAGACCGTGACGGTCACGCCGAGGGCCGCGCCGTCCGCGAACGCCTCGTTCATGGCGTCGCGCGTCTGCGCCGACCACTGGTCTTCCGGCCCGCCCCAGCTCATCGAGACCGCGACCGGGGCCGGGGTGGCGTGCACGGCGTCGGAGACCGCGTCGATGAAGCCCTGGTCGGTGTTGGGCGCGAAGTAGACCACCTGGGCCGCGCCCGGCGCCACCCCGCCGACGACCTGGATATCCAGGTCGACCTCGGCATCGGTATCGGAGTCCCCGGCCGGCGCGTTGGCCGCCCCGTCGACGCCGGAGGCGGTCACCGACGGGACGGACAGGCCGAGCCCGGAGAAGTACGTGGACAGGTCGGACTCGGTGTACCCGCCGCCGAACTCGACGATCGCGACGACCTGGCCGGTGCCGTCGGTCCCGTCGGGGAACTTGTAGAAGCCCGCGACCTGCGGCGCGGTCAGGGGCACCGCCTTCGCGGCGGCCGGCGCGGCCGCCCCGTCCTCCGGTTCGGCCTGCGCCCGCTGGCTGAGGGCGCGGCCGCGGCGGAAGTGGGCGCGGGCCTGCGGCCGGTCGTCGAGGCCGAGCACCGCGGTGACGATCCCGTCCAGCGGGGCCGGCACCGACAGTGCGCCGGTCCGGTACCGGTGCCGCACGTCGCCCGACCCGTCCGGGTGGGGCGAGGTGACCGCGGTCAGCGTGGTGCCGAACGCCGACTGCATCGCCGCGATCGTCCCGCTTACCTTCAGCCGCCGGGACGCCAGGTGCGTCTCGGTCACGGTCAGCCCGTACCGGCCGAGCACCTCGGTGACGCGCCGCGCGTCGTCCTCGCTGGCGCCGTAGCTGCTCGCCGAGCTGGGCCGTACTGATCGTCTCCGGTCCCTCGACCAGCACCCTCGGCACCTCGGCCTGCCGTCTGAGCAGGACGGTTACGGTAATTACCTGGCTATTGTCGAGCGGCGCGGGCGTAGGGGTCGCGCCGGGCAATTCCGAGCGCTCGCTTCCGGAAAGCGGCACGAGATCTGGCATGAGATTAGATTCCTCCCGTTCGGGTGGCGGCCGTCTACCCGAGATTCTTCTCCGCATTCAGGTCCGGAATCTGGCTTTCGGTAGGTACATTTCCTTATCTTTACCCCGTTGTCTTTCTGTGCCAGTTTGCTGTGCGGCCCTGGTGAACTAACGGGTCCACGTGTCACTCATCGTGATCTCCCTGTTGGTCACTATCCGTGCGATTTCTCGATACTCATATCATCGGATAGTGACCATATGCAGGCCAGGCGGACTTACCGGCAGACTGCCGGCTGCTGGCTGGTCCTCCGCGGTGGTCGCCGCAGCGCTACGCGAAGTGACGGATCAGGCGGGAGCGCCGGCGTCCGGTTCCAGCGCGACGCCCGCGACCCCGCCCGCGAGTTCGCCCGCGACCCCGCCGCCGGCCGTGCTCGCGACCCGGCCGCCAGCCGGCGCGCCCGGCCAGGGTGGCGAGCGTAGCCAGTTGCCCCTGGACCGTGGCGGTCGCCGGGTGGTGCAGGGCCCGCAGGATGGACAGCGACTCCTCCCAGGCCTCGCGGGCCCCGGCCGTGTCCCCGATAGACACGTACGTCTCACCGAGGTGCGCCAGCACCATGGCCAGGTCGAAGCGGTTGCCCATCTCGCGATCGAGTGAGATGGCGCGCAGGAAGCAGGGCGCCGCCTCGTAGTGCTCGCCGAGTCGCTGCAGCACGACGCCGAGCGTGTCCCAGGTGCCGGCCTCGCCGGGGGAGTATCCGATCGCCTGGCACAGCTCGATCGCCTGCACGCAGAAGGCCCGGGCGTCGGCCAGGTCGCCGAGTTGCACGCTGTTCCAGGCCGAGCCGTTGAGCGCGCTGGCCCGCACCAGCGCCATGTTCGGGTCGTCCGGCATGGTCTCAGATAGCCGCAGTGCGTCGCCCATGACCGCCAGGGCCTCGGCGTAGCGCCCCTGGAACTCCAGCGTCTGGGAGAAGATCACATCGGCCCGAGCCAGGCCGAGGTCGTCGCCGAGCTGGCTGAACGCCTCCTGTGCCGCCGCCAGTGACTGGTGGGCCTCATCGAAGGCGCCGACCGACATCACCAGCGCCCCGAGGCCGCGAAGCACGTGTGCCTGCCCGGACCGGTCGCCGCGGCGCCGCGCGGCGGCCAGCGCCAGCCGGTGCAGCCGGGCGCCGTCGTGCCAGTGCCCGCACACGAAGTGGAAGGTCCACAGCACCACCGGCAGCCGCCACGCGTGCGCGTCGAAGCCGGCCTGCTCGGCCAGGTCGGCCACCTTGAGCAGTACCTGGGACTCGGCCTGCAGCCAGGCCAGCGCGGACGCCTTGCCGCCGAACGTCTCCGGCGTGACGCCGTCGGCCAGCGCGTCCAGGCCGATCAGTTCCCGCCCCGGGTAGAGCACCTGGTGCGCCCGGTGCGCGGTGTGCAGGTAGTGGTCGAGCATCCGCCGCGTGGCGCTCGCGGTGCCCTCGGACGAGGTGCCCAGCTCGGCCGCGTACGCGCGCAGCAGGTCGTGGAACGCATAACGGCCCGGCGTGACCTCCATGAGCAGCGAAGCCCGGGTCAGGTCGCGTAGCGCCGCGCGCGCCTGCGGCACGGTCACGCCGGCCAGCGAGGCGGCGGCGGCCGAGCTGATGTCCGGCCCGGGGTGCAGGCCGAGCAGCCGGAACATCCGGGCCGAGTGCTCGGGCAGGTGCCGGTAGGAAAGGGAAAGCACCGTCCGCACGTTCGCCGCCGGGTCGCCCACGTCGAGCGCGTCCAGCCGGCCGCCGAGCTCGGTCAGCTCGGCCGCCAGCGACGACAGCGGCAGCTTGGGCGCGGCGGCGGCCCGGGCCACTACCACAGACAGCGCCAGCGGCAGCCGCGCGCACAGCGCGGCCAGCTCGATCACCGCCCACGGCTCGGCGGCGGCCCGCTCCCGGCCGAGCCGCGCCACTAGCAGCTCGTTCGCCTCCTGCTCGCTCAGCAGGTCCAGCTGGACCAGCCGCGCGCCCTCCCGCGCGGCCAGCGCGGCCAGCTCCCGCCGGCTGGTCACGATCACCAGGCACTCGGGCAGCGCGGGCAGCAGCGGGCGCACCTGCGCGACGTCGGCGGCATTGTCGAGCAGGACCAGCATCCGCCGCCCGGCCAGCACCGAGCGGTACAGCGCGGCCAGCCCCTCGGTGTCGGCAGGCAGCCGCTCCGGGTGCACCCCGAGCGCGTCGAGGAACCCGCGCAGCACGTCGCCCGGGTCGGCGGGCCGCCCGCTGCCCGCGTCGAAGCCGCGCAGGTTCGCGTACAGCTGCCCGTCGGGAAAGCGGTGGGCTACCCGGTGCGCCCAGTGCAGCGCCAGCGCCGTCTTGCCGACCCCGGCGGTACCGCCGATCGCCGAGATCACCACACCGGTCGCCCCGGTCACCCGGTCGGAGGCCGCCTCGTCGAGCACCGCGTCGAGCTGCGCCAGCTCCCGGGCCCGACCGGCGAAGTGCGGCACCCGGGTCGGCAGCTGCCGGGGCGGCACCGCCCCCCGCCCGCCGCCGTCGGCGGCGCTCACCGGCGCTCCCGCCGGGCCGCCCGCGTCAGCGCCGGCCCCGTCGGTGCCGGCGACGGCGTCCGCGCCGCCCTCCCCGGCCCGGTACCGGGCCACGAGCTCGTGGCCGGCGTCCTCGGGCAGCCCGAGGGCCTGTACCAGCGCCCGCACGGAAGACGGGTACGGCCTCTTCGTCCGTCCGCGTTCCAGGTCCGCGATGGCTCGCACCGACACCCCGGACCGCTCAGCCAGGTCCTCCTGGGTCAGCCCGGCCTCGACCCGCTGCTGCCGGAGCCACTGTCCAGGCCGTGCCTGACCGGGATGTGCACCCATGATCACCACCTAGACGTGACCACCCCGTCACGCAAAGTCTAACTTGCCGACGCTTGCCGCGAAAGTTGCTCAACCCCCCATGGCGTCGAGCGGAAGTTCCACAGAGGAACGGGCGCGTGGGTTCGCCGGTCCGCTCCACCCGGCCGGCCGCAGCGGGTTAGCAAGCCGAGCAGTGAGTTAACGAATAGGACTTTCGCATCTTCAGTCACAGAGGAATCATTTTGCCAGTGATGTACCGAATGTGACCATTTCGCCGCGAAGGGTGCCCGACTCTGCCAGCATGGCAATGGGTAACCGGTCGAGCCGCATGCGTGGCCGCCGAACCGCGCAGGCCGGTGCCCAGTGAATGAAAGGGTCGCCGTGTCCCCCTCTCCGGCCCGAAGTCCGTCCTTCCGCGATGTCTTCGCGCACCCCGAGTTCCGTGCCCTGTGGGTCTCCTACGTGCTGTCCTCCGTCGGCGACCGCCTGGCCCTGGTGGCGCTGACGCTGCTGGTCTACGACCGTTCCAAGTCCCCGCTGCTGGCCGCGGTCACGTTCGCGGCCGGGTTCGTGCCCTACCTGTTCGGTGGCATGTTCCTGTCCGGCCTGGCCGACCGCCTGCCCCGCCGCTCCCTGCTGGTCGCCTGCGACCTGATCCGGTTCGTCCTCGTCGCGGCGATGCTCGCGCCGCGGGTGCCGCTGGCGGCGATGATCGCCCTGCTGTACGCGGTCACGCTGCTTCAGCCGCCGTTCGACGCGGGGCGCTCGGCGGTCGTCCGCGACGTGATGGACTCCGACCGCTACCCGCTGGCGATGGCCGTGATGGGCTCGACCAGCCGGCTGGTGATCGTGGTCGGCTCGGCGCTCGGCGGCCTCATCGTCGGGCTGGCCGGCGCCCGGCCCGCCCTGGGCGCTGACGCCGCCACGTTCGCCGCCTCGGCCCTGGTGATCCGGTTCGGCCTGCAGGGCCGGCCGGCGCCCGCCGCAGAAGCGGGCAGGCCCAGGCCGCTGGGCCAGCTGGCTGAGGGCGTCCGCCTGGTGTTCGGCGACCCCGCGCTGCGCACGCTGATCGGGCTCGGCTGGCTGGCGGCGTTCTATGAGGTTCCGGAGGGAATCGCCGTCCCGTACGCGGGGCGGCTCGGGGGAGGCGCGGTCGCGGCCGGCCTGCTGATCGGGGCGTCGCAGCTCGGCGCCGCGGTCACGACCCCGCTGTTCACCAAGAAGCTGGGTCCGCTGACCCGGCTGCGCTGGATGGGTCCGATGGCGGTCCTCACCTGCGGCATCCTCGCGGTGACGGTGCTGCGCCCGAACCTGATCGTCTCGATGGCACTGTTCGCGCTGTCCAACAGCTTCGCGATGTACCAGATCGCCGCCAACACCGCGTTCGTGGAGCGGATACCCAACGAGAAGCGGGGGCAGGCGTTCGGCCTTGCCAACGCGGGCCTGATCGTCGGTCAAGGGGTGGCTTTCGCGGTAGCTGGAGCGGCCGCCGAGGTGGTACCTCCCTCGGCGGTCGTAGCTCTCAGTGGGGGAATCGGTGCCCTGATCGCCTGCGGCCTTGCGCTCCGGTGGCGGGGAATGTCACCCGCCGTCGGTCGTCACACTGCGAGACATCTTGGCCGAGAGGCCTCGCTTACCAGGCAGGCACCTATCCATGCGGCTCGTAGTAACTAGAGGGGAATGCTGGTGAAGCAAGAATTCGACTACCGGGTCCAGGTGTCGCGCACGACGCTCACTCCCATCAGGGTGTTCCGTGTGGTGTCGGATCGAGTTTCTGTTGGATCAGTACCAGATGGTGTTGCGCACAGCTGTTCCTCCTCCTCACGAGTAACAGCAGAGCACAGAAGCATCTGCACTCACTCTATTGACGTTGAACGCGGATTGGTCTCTCCTGCCTCCGCGCCATCGCTGTTAGACACTATTAAGCTCCGCCTTGTCCCGACTTGTACGGGAAAGGGGGACCAATAGTTACCAAGCCCGGCAAGATGGGTTATGGTAGCTATACGCAGCTAGTCATTTACGGTCAGCAGCTACTAGAGCCGAGTAACTGGTGTCACAAACGGAACGGTGGAAGATGCAAGCCTCGTCCCTCGCCAGCCGCCTCATCGAGGTGTATGGACGTACGGGAGTGGCGCTGGTGGCAGCTTCCGTGGACGCTGCGCGTCTACGTCGCGGTCGTCCCGGTCGTGGCGCTGGCGGTCCTCGGCGTGCCGCCAGCGCAGTACCAGCTGGGACATCGGGGACCTCGCCAAGTTCCTGCTGCTGATGTGCTGCGGGACGATCTCGGTGGCGTCTACCCCGCGGATTATGTACGCGTCTCCCGGGGTGACGAGGGATTTCACGACGGTTTGGGTACTGCCGACCGCGATTCTGCTGCCGCCCGTATACGCGGCGGTAATGGCGCTTGCTGTTTCCCGTTATCCTGCAGCTGTGCGTGCATCGCGGGGTTCTGCACCGGACGGTGTTTACCGCCGCCTCGGTCAGCATGAGCTACGCGTGCGGCGTCGCTGCTTTTCCGGTGCTTCCCGAGCTCCTTCGCCGGGCGGGTCGGTCGGGCACCGGCATGCACGCCTTTACCTGGGCTATCGCGGTGGCGGCCTGCTATATAGTCGGCGGCAGGCTGCAGCACTTCATGGTCGTCGTCGCGGTGAAGCTAACCGATCCGAAGGTCCGGATCTGGCAGCTCGAGCTGGAACCGCGAGGCCCTGCAGGAGCTTTTCGTGGAGATTGACCTCGGCGTGCTGATCACCCTGGCGGTCGGGGTCAGCCCCGCGCTGGTTGTCATCGCGCTGCCGACGGTTTTGCTGGTGCGCCGGTTCCTCGTTCACCCGCTGCTTATGGCGCAGTCCCGCATTGACGCCAAGACCAAGCTGCTTAACGTGTCCACCTGGGAAAAGGACGTCGAGAGCCGAGCTGTCCCGCGCGGTGCGCACTGCGCAGCCCGGTCGCCCTGGCCCTGGTGGACATCGACCACTTCAAGGTGGTCAACGACACCTACGGTCACCTGGTCGGCGACCGCGTGCTCAAGGCCATCGCCGAGGCGCTGACCGGCCAGTCCCGTGACTACGACCGCGCCGGCCGGTTCGGCGGCGAGGAGTTCGTCCTGCTGCTGGCCCAGACCGGCGAGCATGACGCCTGCAAGATCGCCGAGCGGCTGCGCGGCTACATCGCGGGCCTGGAGATCCCGACCGACGACCGCCCGGACGCGCCCACGCTCACGGTCACCATCTCGATCGGCGTCACGGCCATGGCCCGCGGCGAGTCCTATGAGCTGACGGACCTGCTCGCGGCGGCCGACTCCGCCATGTACGCGGCCAAGCAGGCGGGCCGCAACCAGGTGGCGTTCGCCCGGCCGCTGCGCGACATGGGCCTCGAGGCCGCCTGGGACCCGGCCGCGGACGGCGCGGGCGAGCCCCAGCCGCCGCCGCCCCGCGGCCGGCTCGCCGCTGTCCAGCCACACGCGTGGTGCTGGTTCAGGCGGAGCAGACCGCCGCTTCTTTATGCCCGCGAAGGTCACTCTCCGTGCTCGCTGAGGCACTCCACGAGGCTGCACGGGAAGATGCACTCGGCAGCGGCAGTGCACCGGAAACCGCAGCGTCAGCGAACGTGCGCGGACTGCAGCTCGGCGGCGCCGCCTGCGGGCCCGTGCGGCGCGCCGCGACCGGGCCGCGGGCCGGGTCCGCGGCCGCCCGCCGGCTCGCCGTAAACGCGATAGATCTCAATTGGCCGGGCCGCGCTAGCATGGGGGAGCCGCCCCGGGAGGCGGCGCGGCTCCGAGCGAAGAGGGCGACGTGCAGACGGCGGCGGACGCGGTGCGGATCAGCCTGCTCGGCCCGCTCGAGGTGACCGACGCGGCCGGCCGGCCGGTCCGCGTGGGCGGTCACCGGGTGCGCGCGCTGCTCATCCTGCTGGCACTCAACCCCGGGCCGGGTCGTCGCGGCCCCGGCCATCATCGAGCGGCTCTGGCCGGACGACCGGCCCGGCGACGCCGCCAACGCGCTCCAGTCCCTGGTCTCCCGGCTCCGGGTCGCGCTGCGCCAGGGCGGCGTCGCCGACGGGGTGCTCGAGTCGTCGCCGGCCGGATACCGCCTCGCGCGTGCCACCCGACGCGATCGACGCGGTCGCGTTCGAGGCGCAGGCACGGGCCGGGCGCCCGCGCCCTCGCCCAGGGTGACGCCGAGCAGGCGGCCGGCCTGCTCCGGGCGGCCCTGGCCCGCTGGCGGGGCAGCGCGCTCGCCGACGTGGCGGGCGAGGAGTTCGCGTTCGCCGCCGCGGCCCGCCTCACCGAGTTGCGCTCCGCCGCCGACTCTCGACCGGATCGAGGCCGACCTCGCCCTCGGCGCGGTGGACGCCGTCCTGGTCGGCGAGCTGCGCGCGCTCACCACGGCCGACCCGCTGGCCGAGCGCCCGGCGGCGCTGCTGATGCGGGCGCTGGCCGCCGGCGGACGGCAGGCCGAGGCCCTGGCCGTCTACCAGCGAACCCGCGAGCGGCTGGCCGACGGTCTCGGCGTCAGCCCGTCCCCCCAGCTGGAGCAGACCTACCTGGCCCTGCTCCGCCAGGAGATCCCGCAGGCCGCCGGCCGGCGCGGGCGACCCGGGCGGTCGCTGCCGGCGGGTCACCCGGCCCGGGCACCCGCGCCCGCGGTCATCGGCGTGCCGCACCGCGGCCGACGTCGGCGGCGGTAGCCCGGCCGATGCCGGCGGCGCGGACGCCGGCGTCCGGCCCGCCCAGCGGCCGGGCGCCAGCCCTCGGCGACCGGGCGCCGCGGCCGGAAGCCGCCGAGGGCTCGGACGGCGACGGCTGGCCGGCGCCCGGGCGCCCGCCGTGCGCCGCCCGCTGACTACGCTTCGTCGGGCGCGACGACGACGTGGCCGGGGTGCTGAAGCGCCTGGCCGCCGAGCGCCTGGTCACGCTGACCGGCCCGGGCGGCGTCGGCAAGACGCGGCTGTCCGCCGAGGCCGCCGCCCGCCTGTCCGTCCCGGCCTGGCTGGCGTCGCTGGCCCCGGTGACCGACCCGGGTGAGGTGCCGTACACGGTGCTCGAGGCGCTCGGCCTGCGCGAGCGGTCCATCGCCGGCCACCGCGCCGAGTCGGCCGGAGACCCGCTCGACCGCCTCTGCGCCGCACTGCGCGACCGGGACGCCGTGCTGATCCTGGACAACTGCGAGCACGTCATCGACGCCGCCGCCGGCCTGGCCGCCCGGCTGCTCGCCGACTGCCCCCGCGTCCGCGTCCTGGCCACCAGCCGCGAGCCGCTGCAGATCCCCGGCGAGGCGCTGCACGTCGTCGCCCCGCTGGCCGCGCCGCCGCCGGCGACCCGCCGCCCCCGGCGCGCCGCTTCGGGCAGGCAGACCGGCCGACGCCAGCCGGCAGGATGTCGCGGGCTACCCGGCCGTCCGGCTGTTCGCCGACCGCGCCGCCGCCGTGCACCCCGGCTTCGAGCTCGACGTGGCCAGCGCCGGGGCCGTCGCCCGGATCTGCCGCAACCTCGACGGCATGCCGCTGGCCATCGAGCTGGCCGCCCCTTGGCTGCGCACGCTGACCGCGGCGCAGCTCGCCGAGCGCCTGGATGACCGCTTCGCCCTGCTCACCGGCGGCAGCCGCACCGCGCTGCCCCGGCACCAGACGCTCCGCGCGGTCGTGGACTGGAGCTGGGACCTGCTGTCGGAGCGGGAACGGGCGCTCGCCCGCCGCCTGGCCATCTTCCCCGGCGGCGCCACGCTGGCCGCGGCCGAGTGGGTGGCCAGCCGGACCGGACCGGCGCCGGAGGCCCGCTGCCCGCCCGGGCCGTGCTTCCCGTGCTCGGCCGGCCTGGTCAGCAAGTCGATCCTGAGCCGGGTCACCGCCAGCGGGCCCGGTCGCGACCCGGAGCCCCGCTACCGGATGCTGGAGACGGTCCGCGCCTACGGCGTGGAGCGCCTGGCCGAGGCAGGCGAGGACACCGCAGGCCGGGACGCCTTCGCCCGCTACTTCCTGGACTTCGCCGAGACCGCCGATCCGCTGCTGCGCACCGCCGAGCAGGCCCGCTGGTTCCGCGCGCTCGCGGCGGAGCAGGACAACCTCAACGCCGCGATCCGCTGGGCGGTCAGCCGCGGTGACGCGGAGACCGCGCTGCGGCTGGTGCGCGCGCTCGGCTACTACTGGGTGCAGCGCGGCCAGGGCGAGGCCGACGCGATCACCCGGGAGGTGCTGGCGCTGCCGGTGCCGCCGCTGACCCAGGTGCTGGCCGAGGGACGGGTCATCTGCGCGCTGCTCGCGGCCGGCGTGACCTGGGACATCGAGCGGATCGGGCGCCGCTGACGGAGGCGATCGCCGCCCTCAGCGGCTTCATCGGCGATGACGGGGAATGCCATCCCCTGGTGTCGATGGCCGAGCCGCTGCTGGCCCAGTACGACGGCGCGACCGACCAGGCCAAGGTGCAGTTCGAGCGGTACCTGAACGCGCGCGACCCGTGGCTGCGCGCGATGGGCAAGGTCTCCGGCCGCTACCCACGAGGCCAGCCTCGGCCGCATGGACCGAAGGCCGAGGCGCACTGCCGGGCCGGCATCACCGACCTGCGCGCGCTCGGTGAGCGGTGGGGGTCGCGGTGGCGCTGGCGCAGCTCGCCGAGCTCACCGAGACGCGGGCCGACCACGCCGCCTCGATCGCCGCGCTGGCCGAGTCGGCCGCGATCGGGCGGGAGCTCGGCGTCTGGGGCGACCTGACCTACGTCGAGGCGCGGCTGGCGCTGGTCCGGGCCCGGGCGGGCGACCGCGACCGCGGCCCGGGCCGCTACGCGCGGGTGGAGCAGGCCATCGCCGCCCGCGGCGGCCACGTCGACACCGACCGCTGGGTCCTGTTCATGCGGGCCGAGCTGGCCTGGCGCGACGGCGACTACGCCGAGACGGCCCGGTGCTGCGAGGCGGTGCTGGCCGCGATCGCGCCCAACCAGGCGCGCTGGTGGCAGTCGCTGCGCGCCCAGGTCAAGGCCCGCCTCGCGCTCGCCCGGCTGCGCAGGGCGACCCGGCGCGATGCCGCGCGCTGCTCCTCGAGGCCGTCGACGCGGCCGCCTCCTGGTGGGAGCACCCGGCGCTGGCCGTGGTGCTCGACGCGTGCGCGGCCTATCGTCGTGGCGCGTGGCGGCCCGGAGGGGGCCGGACGGCGGCCCGGCTGCTCGGCGCGGCCCACGCGGTCCGCGGCGCGTTCGACGAGTCCAGCCTGGACGCCCCGCGGCCCGGGAGGCGGCCCCGCCGCGCTGGGCGCGGCGGGCTTCCGCGCCGCCTACGACTCGCGCCGGGGACATCTCGGCTACGCGGCCGCCGCCGACCTCGCCCGCGCCCTGTCCCCGGCTGAGCACCGCGCCCGTCGTCCCGAACGGGGGCCGCTGACCGCCCTCCCCAGTGGCGCCCGGGGGTGGCGAGCGCATCCCGGGCGGTGCCTGTGCAGGCCGGCTGGTGCCCGTCGGGGGCGGGCTGGTGCCTGCCAGGCCGGCGGTGACCGCCGGGCCCGGGCCGCTCCCGGCCCGGCTGCCCGCGGGCGTCACGCGCGGCGGCGGTAGGCGGCCACGGCCAGCGGCGCGAACACCACGAAGATGCCGAGCGCCCACAGCAGCGAGCGCTCCACGGCGGTCGCGGCCGGGCCGCCGGTGAGCAGGGCCCGCTCCGCCTCGGTCAGGTAGGTGACCGGGTTGATCTTGACGAACGCCTGCAGCCAGCCGGGCATCGACTTCGTCGGGGTGAGGATGTTGCTGCCGAAGATCAGCGGGAACATGATCAGGAAGCCGTACAGCTGCACCCCCTGCGCGGACTTCACCAGCATGCCGATCAGGGCCGACATCCAGCACATGGCCAGCGCGAAGGTCAGCAGCAGCAGGCAGCCCATGGTGGCCGCGAGCGGGGTGGTCTGCACCCGGAACCCGAGGATCATCCCGAAGCCGAGGGTGACCGCGATCGAGATCACGTACCGCACCATGTCGCCGAGGATCGCGCCGGCCAGCGGCGACCAGCGGACGATGGGCAGCGCGCGGAACCGGTCGAACACGCCGGTGGCGACGTCCTGGCTGAGCATCATGCCGGTGCCCAGGGTGGCGAACACCACCGACAGGACCAGGATGCCGGGCAGCGAGAACTGCAGGTACTGGTGCGTGCCGCCGGAGATCGCGCCGCCGAACACGTAGGTGAACAGGATCAGGTACATGATCGGCTGCAGCAGCAGGCCGAACAGGTCCTCCGGGTTGGTCCGGATCTTCAGCACGCTGCGCCAGGCCAGGGTGAGCGAGTTCTGCAGCGCGGTCACGGGGCCGGGCCTGCGCGGCAGGGCGGGGGCCGGGCCGGGCAGGCGGCGACGGTGGCCGTGGTCATCGGGAGCTCCTGTTCAGTTCCGCGGGCCGCGGTGGCCGTCGCCGCGTCTGCTTCGCCGTCTGGGTCGGCCGCCGCGCTGCCCTCGCCGCGCGGGTCCGCGTCGCCCCCGTCGGCTCGGTGGCCGGTGAGCGCGAGGAACACCTCGTCCAGGCTGGCCCGGCGCAGGGCGAACTCGGCCAGCTCGATCGACTGCTCGTCGAACGCGCGGAGGATCTCGCGCAGCGTCGCGCCGCCCTCGACCGGCACGCTGACCTGCCCGGACTCCTCGTTGACCGCGGGTGGCGCTCAGCCGGGCCGCCAGCAGCGCGGTGACCGCGCCCAGGTCGGCCGCGGCTGGCCGGCATGACCTCGAGCACCTGCCGCCCGGCCTGCGCCTTGAGCGAGTCGGGGGTGCCGTTCGCGATGACCTGGCCGTGGTCGATGACCACCAGGTCGTGCGCGAGCTGGTCGGCTTCCTCCAGGTACTGGGTGGTCAGCAGCACCGTGGTGCCGTCGGCGACCAGCTGGCGGAGCATGCCCCAGACCTCGTTGCGGCTGTGCGGGTCGAGCCCGGTGGTCGGCTCGTCCAGGTACAGCACGCCGGGGCGGCCGACCAGGCTCGCGGCCAGGTCGAGGCGCCGCCGCATGCCGCCGGAGTAGCCCTTCGCCGCCCGCCCGGCCGCGTCGGTGAGCTCGAACCGCTCCAGCAGCTCGGCCGCCCGGGCCCGGGCCGCCTGCGCGGCTCAGGCCGAGCAGGCGGCCGATCATCAGCAGGTTGTTGGTGCCGGACAGGCCCTCGTCGACCGACGCGTACTGGCCGGTCAGCCCGATAAGCTGACGGACGCGGTGCGCGTCGCGCACCACGTCGTACCCGCACACCGAGGCCGAGCCCTCGTCCGGCCGCAGCAGCGTGGCGAGGATGCGGACCGCGGTGGTCTTGCCCGCGCCGTTCGGCCCGAGCACGCCGAGCACCCGGCCGGCCCGCGCGGTCAGGTCCACTCCGGCCAGCGCGGTGGTCTTGCCGAACCGCTTCACAAGGCCGTGCGCCTCGATCGCGTAGCTAACGTCTTCCATGTCAGCCATGCTGGCCTACGGCGCTGTCAGCGCGCGCACGGCGCGCTGTCAGCGGGTCACGGTGCTCGTGCCCGCGCTGTCAGCGGGGGCATGAGGGGCTGGGAGCGCCCGCGTCCGCGCCGCCCGGGCCCCCGGGCCCCGGGCCCCCGGTGGGCCGGCGGGGAGCGGCGGGTCAGGTGTTGGCGGGCAGCGCGGTGCCCGCGCCACGGCGCCGGACCTGCACCAGGTCCTCGTGCGGTCCGGCGGGCGCGGTGCCGGCGTCTCGGCGTCGGCGCCCTCGACCGTGAAGCCCGGCGTCGGCGATCATGGCCAGGTCGGCGGCACCGGGCTGGCCCTCGCTGGTCAGGTAGTCGCCGAGGAAGATCGAGTTGACCACGTGCAGCGCCAGCGGCTGCAGCGTGCGCAGGTGGATCTCCCGGCCGCCGGCCAGCCGCACCTCGGCGTCCGGGTTGACGAAGCGGACCATGGCCAGGATGCGCAGGCAGCGCTGCGGCGTCAGCTCCCACTGGCCGGCCAGCGGCGTGCCGTCGAACGGGATCAGGAAGTTGACCGGCACCGAGTCCGGGCTCATCCCGCGCAGCGCGAAGGCCACGTCCACCAGGTCCTCGTCGGTCTCGCCCAGGCCCGCGATCAGGCCGGAGCACGGGGGACAGGCCCGCCTGCCTTCGCCGACTCGACCGTCGACACCCGGTCGGCGTACTCGTGGGTGGTGCAGATGTCCGCGTAGTGACCGCCGGACGTGTTCAGGTTGTGGTTGTAGGCCGTGGTGCCCGCCGCGGCCAGCCGCTCGGCCTGGCCGTCGGACAGCAGGCCGAGGCAGGC
This sequence comes from uncultured Actinomycetota bacterium, assembly GCA_963748785.1. Classification (GTDB taxonomy): domain Bacteria; phylum Actinomycetota; class Actinomycetes; order Streptosporangiales; family Streptosporangiaceae; genus Trebonia. The sequence continues at coordinate 28,821 of CAVVKP010000028.1, forward strand.
GCAGACCTCGACGTCCGGGTTGCGCTCCTTGAACGCGGTGATCGTCGACGAGACCCGGTCGATGTCCTTGTCCGTGGGGCCGCGGCCGCTGGCCACCAGGCAGACCCGGCGGGCGCCGCCCGCCACCCCGGCCTCGGCCGACGCGATGACCTCGTCGTGCTTCAGCCAGGTGTACTTGAGCACGTCGGCGGACGGAGCCGACCCGCTGCGAGCAGTAGAAGCAGTCCTCGGGGCACAGCCCGCTCTTGACGTTGACCAGGTAGTTCAGCTTGACCCTGCGGCCAAAGAACTGGCGGCGCACCCGGAACGCCGCCGCCACCAGGTCCATCAGCTCGTCGTCGCCGCTGGCGAGGACCTTGAGCGCTTCTTCCCTGGTGGGAGCTCGCCGGCCGCCGCCTTGTCCGCCAGTGCATCGAACCACGTCATGGGACCAGACGGTACCAGCTCGGCTCGGAGCACCCTGGCTGGGCGCCACAGTGGCAGGATAGAGTCAGGCAAACCGCACCTTGTTGCGGGACCGGCGCGGCGGCTGGTCAGTAGCTAGCGAAGCATACATTTCCTACTGATTAAGTTGACTTTCCGGTGATGACGTGGTCTTCTTGATCATGCGATCGTCGGGTAAGCCGCGCGCCCGCGGAGGGAGGACCGGCCAGTGAGCGCGATCAGGCCTCGTGACCTTCTCTCCGATGACTCTGCTCGGCGACCTCGCTGGCACCGCGGAGCAGCCGGACGGCGACCGGGCGGCGGTGGCCCGGGACGGGGGCGACATCGTGCCGCTGGCCGAGGCCGGCTACCTGAACGTCGCGCTGCCGCCGGAGCTCGGCGGCCTCGGCTGCACGCTCCGCCAGGCCGCCTGCGGGCAGCGGCGGCTGGCCCGTCACGCGCCGCGCACCGCGCTCGCGGTCAGCGCCCACCTCTACTGGACCGGGGCCGCGGCCGACGCGTACCGGGCCGGGCGACGACTCGGTCCGCTGGATCCTGGAGGAGGCGGCGCGCGGCGCGCTGTTCGCCGGGCGGCCACGGCGGGCCACGGCCGACGGGGCCGAGAATCGGCGGCGACCTGCGCCTGGCCGACCCGCGCTCCCGGTGCGCAGCCCTACGGCGACGGGGGCTACCGAGTTCGCCGACGCCGGGCGTGCTGGCCACCGGCACCCCGTCCTGGGACTGGGTCGCGGTGCACGCGGTCCACCAGGCGGGCACGGCCCGGTCGGTCGTCGCCTTCGCCGGGCGCGGCCCGCGATGTACGCCCGGGTTCCGCGTGGCCCGGGTCCAGCCCGCGGGCACCCCGTGGGACGTCTTCATGACCAGCGCGCTGACCTGGGGACACTCGGTCATCGCCAGCGTGCAGTACTCCGACGCGCGCCGCGCGTTCAACGTGGCGCTCACCGCCTACGCCGAGTCGGCGGCCGTCCGCCCTGTCCGGCGCGGCCGAGCCGCCCGCCGCGGGCAGCGGCACCCGGCCGCCGCGCACCCGGCGCCCGCCGCTCCCGCCGCCCGCGCCCGGTGCTCCCGGACCGCCGCCCGGCCGTCCGGCCGCTGGCCGGTGGCCGAGGCCGGCATCGTGCTCGACGCGATGAAGGCCAGGATCGCCATGGTCACCCACCCGTGGCAGCTGGTGCAGCAGCCCGCGCCCGACCTGGGCGGCCAGCACCTCATCGGGCTGCACGCCATGCGCCACGAGGTCGCCGAGGGCGCGGCCCGCGTGCACCAGCTGATCAGCCAGATCACCGGCGCCCCGGCCCCGGCCCGGCCGCTCGTCCCGTAGCGCGCCGCCGTCGCCGGCGATGACGGCCCGTTTGTCCCCCGGCGTCGCCGCGGTCCGTGGCGTGACATCCTTGGCCGGGTGCAGACGATCACCGAACTGGAGCGGGTCGCCGCCGCTCACTGGCGGGGGACCGAGGAGGAATGGCTCGGCGGCTGGCTGCTGCGGGCCGCCGAGGGGTTCACCGGCCGCGCGAACTCGGCGCTGCCGCTCGGTGACCCCGGCCTGCCGCTGGACGCGGCGCATCGCCGAGCTGACCCGGTGGTACCGGGCCCGCGGCCTGCCCCCGATGATGTCGGTTCCGGTGCCGCTCGACGGCGACTCCCCGGCCCGCGCGCTGGATGACGAGCTGACCCGCAGGTCCTGGGTGACCCGCGCCGCCCCCGCCTTCGTCATGGTGGCCGACCTGCCGCCGGCGCCGTCTCCGCTCCGTCGGCGCCGTCGCCGTTGGCGCGCGCGTGCCGCGCTGCCGGGCGGCGCGCTGCCGGGCGGCCCGGCCGGGACCGAACTGCGCGCGGACCCGCTGCCCGACGACGGCTGGCTGGCCGCCTACCACTACCGGGGACAGCGGGAGGCGCCGCCGGTCAGGTACGCCGTGCTGACGTCCGCCGCCGACCAGGTGTTCCTCAGCGTCCGCGCGGCCGGGGCCGTGCTGGCCATCGCCCGGGTGTCGCTGGCGGCCGGCTGGGCCGGGATCACCGCGGTCGAGGTCAGCCCGCGGCACCGGCGCCAGGGCCTGGGCGGCGCCCTCACCACGGCGGCGCTCGCGCTCGCCGCGGCCCGCGGCGCCCGCGGCGTCTTCCTCCAGGTGGAGGTGGACAACGCGGCCGGCCCGCGCGCTGTACGAGCGCGGCGGCTTCCGCTACGCCCACCGCTACCACTACCGCCTCGCCCCCGGATAAGCCGAGGGCGCCAGGGCCCGCTCGGCCTCGGCCGCCGCCGGCCCGGGACCGGCCTCGGGCAGCCCGTCCGGCTTCCTGTCCCAGGGGCCTCGTTGCCGGGCCGGAACGGCGGATCGGTGGAAGCTGTCTTCCAATGAGCGACACGCCGCGCCCTCCGCGGCCAAATACCGCGCGCGGCGGTACGTTCTGGTTACGTTTGGGAGTATGGCTACCTCTCGGTCCAGGGGCGCGTCGGGCTCGCGGGGCGGGCGGACGGGCACCGTCGGCGGTGACTACCACAACGATGAGTCGCCCGACGTCATACTTCCGATTCCCGCCGGCCGGCGGCCGGGGGAATGGCGCGGCGCGGCGCGGTTCCGGCGGCTCGGGCGGGTGCCCGCTCGGGGGGGCGGCGCCGGGCGCGGCGGCGCGGCGGGCGGCGGGTCGGCCAGGTCTTCCGGCTCCGGCTCCGGACGCGGCGGAGCCGGCCAGGGACGCAGTACCGGCGGCAGCGGCGGCTCGTCGCGCGGCAAGCCCGGGTCGGGCACGGGCAAGTCCGGGGCCCGGCCGGCCAACGCTCGCGGGAAGGCGGCCGCGCGGGGCAAGACGGCCGCGCGAGGCAAGTCGGCCCCCCGGGGCAAGGCGGCCGGGCGCAGCACGGGCAAGGGGCGGCCGTCGGGCGGCCGGGACGGCCAGGCGAGGCGGTGCCGCCAGCCCGCCGACGCAGAACTTGCTGATCGTGCTCACCGCCTGGCTGCTGCGGGGCATCGCGATGGCCTGGCTCCTGGTGGCCGGACTGGTCGGCTCGGTGGTCCGCCGCTTCGGGCGCAACGCGCGCGACCTGCACCCGGACCACAAGCGCGACGGCTTCGGCCTGCTCTTCCTCGGGCTGGCGATCGTGTTCGCCGCCGCGGTCTGGGCCCGGATGCACAACGCGGCCTTCGAGGGCATCTACACCTTCACCAGCTCGGTAACCGGCGAAGGCGCCTTCGCCATCCCGATACTGTTCGCGCTGGTCGGCTGGCGGTTCATGCGCCACCCGGACCGGAACACCGCGCTGCCGCCCGCCGAGATCGGCTGGACCGCGCTGCTGGCCGGCGTCCTCGGCCTTTACCACATCGCCCGGGGCGTGCCCACGCTCGCGCACCACCGGCGGCGGCTGGCCGGCGGTCAGGACCGCCGGCGGCCTCGATCGGCCTGGCCGCCTCCTGGCCGCTGGACAAGGGGCTCACCGCCTGGGTGGCGACGCCGCTGCTCAGCCTGCTCGCCGTGTACGGGCTGCTCATCGTCACCGGCACGCCGGTGCGGCAGGTCCCCGGGCGGCTGGCGGAGCTCGGGGCCATGTTCGGCTACAACCCCATCAGCGAGTGGGACGACGAGGAGTACGACGACGAGGAGGACGGCGACGCCGCGCTGGACGGCCGCAGGTCGCGCGGTGAGATCCGTCGGGGCGTGATCCGGCTGAAGGGCGCGCTCGAGCCGGGCGACCAGCGCAGGCCCTACGACCCACAGGTCGCTGGTGACCGGCGAACGCCAGGCCGGCCGCGGCGCGCGCCGGGCCCGGCCGCCGCGGTGCCCGAGGCCAGGATCGGGGAAGGGCTGCTCGAAGACCTCGGCTTCACCACGGAGACCGACCAGGCGCCGCCCGCCGATGAGCCGGCGACCCGGTCGCTGCCCGAGCCGGAGCCCGAGCCCGAGCCGGTCAGCGCGCCGGCCGCGGCCCGGCCGGTCCCGTCGGGGCCGGTGCTGCCGGGTGAGCAGCTGACGCTGTCCGGGGCGCGGGCGGGGGCGTACACGCTGCCGCCGTCGATGATGCTGCGGCCGGGGACGAAGCACCAGACGCGGACGAAGGCCAACGACAAGGTCGTGGCGGACCTGCAGGCGGTGTTCGATGGACTTCAAGGTGGACGCGACGGTGATCGGGTTCACCCGGGGGCCGACGGTGACCCGGTACGAGATCGAGCTTGAGCCGGGCGTGAAGGTGGAGCGGGTCACGGCGCTGGCGAAGAACATCGCGTACGCGGTGAAGACGGCGGACGTGCGGATCCTGCCGGTGATCCCGGGCAAGTCGGCGATCGGGGTGGAGATCCCGAACGTGGACAAGGAGATCGTGAGCCTGGGCGACATCCTGCGGTCGGACCCGGCGGCGTGCTGATCATCACCCGATGGTGGTGGGGCTGGGCAAGGACGTGGAGGGCAAGACGGTCCTGGCGAACCTGGCCAAGATGCCGCACGTGCTGGTGGCGGGGGCGACGGGTTCGGGTAAGTCGGTGTGCCTGAACGGGCTGATCACCAGCATCTTGATGCGGTCGCGCGCCGGATGAGGTGCGGATGATCCTGGTCGACCCGAAGCGGGTCGAGCTGAGCATCTACGAGGGGATCCCGCACCTGCTGACGCCGATCATCACCAACCCGAAGAAGGCGGCCGAGGCCCTGGAGTGGATCGTCGGGGAGATGGAGCGCCGCTACGACGACCTGGCGGCGTCCGGTTTCCGGCACGTGGACGACTTCAACAAGGCGGTCCGGGCGGGGAAGGTGACCGCGCCGCCGGGATCGGAGCGGGTCTACGAGCCCTACCCGTACCTGATCGCCGTGGTGGACGAGCTCGCCGACCTGATGATGGTCGCGCCGCGCGACGTCGAGGACAGCATCGTCCGGATCACCCAGCTGGCCCGGGCCGCCGGGCATCCACCTGGTGATCGCGACCCAGCGGCCCTCGGTGGACGTGGTCACCGGCCTGATCAAGGCGAACGTGCCCAGCCCGGCTGGCGTTCGCCGTCTCGCAGCGTCACCGACTCGCGGGTCATCCTCGACCAGCCGGGCGCGGAGAAGCTGGTCGGGCAGGGCGACGCGCTGTTCCTGCCGATGGGCGCGTCCAAGCCGATGCGGCTGCAGAACGCGTTTGTCTCGGAGAAGGAGATCCGGGAGATCGTCGAGCACTGCAAGGCAGCAGGCGCAGCCCGAGTACCGCGCAGGACGTGCAGGCGGCGCCGGAGAAGTCCAGGGAGATCGACGCCGAGGTCGGCGACGACCTGGAGCTGCTCATCGCGGCGGCCGAGCTGATCATCAGCAGCCAGTTCGGCTCGACGTCGATGCTGCAGCGCAAGCTCCGCGTCGGCTTCGCCAAGGCGGGCCGCCTGATGGACCTGCTGGAGAGCCGTGGCATCGTCGGGCCGAGCGAGGGCTCCAAGGCGCGGGACGTGCTCAAGCGGCCCGACGACCTGGACGAGGTACTGAGCTCGCTGGGGGCGGCTGACGGCCCGCTCGACCGCGTCGCCGGGGGCCGGGGGCGGACTCGCGTATCACGGCAATTACTTTGAGTGACTATTACAGTTCACTGGGTAAGAAGGTTGCCGGGTACCAGATCTTCCGGAAGGCGGGGACGTGAGCATCGGTGACACCTTGGCGGAGGCACGGCACCAAGTCGGCCTGTCGGTCACGCAGGTAAGCCAGCGGACCCGGATCCGGGAGTCGATCATCCGGTCGATTGAGCTGGGCGACTTCTCGCCGTGCGGCGGCGACTTCTACGCCCGCGGTCACATTCGGTCCATCGCCGAGGTGGTCGGCGTGGACCCGGTGCCGCTGATCAGGGACTACGACCAGGAGCACGGGCGGCCCGGCGGGATGCGGGCCGCGCAGATCTTCGAGCCGGCCACGCCGATCAGGATCCGCGAGCCGCGGCGGCTGCACCTGGGCAAGGTGCTCGGCGTCGCCCTGCTCGCCGCGGTCGGCTACGGCGCCTACCACGTGGTCTCGACGAACAACTCGCACCCGTCGGCGACCGCGACGGCCAAGGTGCGGCCGGCGGTCACCCCCTCGCCCAAGGTGACCGTCGAGCCCGGCCGCGCACAAGACGACGCCGCCGATCCCGAAGGACACGGCGATCATCCGGCTGAACGCGGTCTCCGACTGCTGGGTCGGGCTCACCAGCGCTCGGCCGGCAAGTCGATCTACCAGGGCCTGGTCCAGGCCGGGCAGACGATGACCTGGACCGAGAAGCAGCAGCTCTCGATGGTCATTGGCAACCCGCCCGGCGTGAAGCTGACCGTGAACGGCAAGCCCGAGACGATGAACACGGTCCAGGTGGTCACGCTCACGATCAACCCGAAGGCCAAGACGCCGGTCTCGACGGGCTAGGGGGCCGGCCGGTGACCGATGAGCGCCGGCCGATCACATACCCTCTGCGTGTGTCCAAAACCCGTACCGTTAGCCTCGTCACGCTCGGATGCGCGCGCAACGAGGTGGACTCAGAAGAGCTCGCCGCCCGTCTCGCGGCCGGCGGCTGGACGCTGCGGGACGAAGGCGAGGACGCTGACGTCGTCCTGGTCAACACGTGCGGCTTCATCCAGGCGGCCAAGCAGGAGTCCATCGACGAGCTGCTCGCGGCGGCCGACTCCGGCGCCAAGGTCGCCGCCGTCGGGTGCCTGGCCGAGCGGTACGGCACCGAGCTCGCCGACGAGCTGCCCGAGGCCCAGGTCCTCAGCTTCGACGACTACGCCGACATCGCCTCGCGGCTGGACGACGTGCTGGCCGGCCGCAGGCGCGAGGCCCACGTGGCCAGGGACCGCCGCACGCTGCTGCCGGTCAGCCCGGCCAGCCGCCAGCAAGCCCGCGGGGCCCAGCGGGGGCCTTGCGGGGCACGCGGAGGCCGCGGAGCCCCGGGTTGACCTCTCCGACCTGCCGCCGGGCGTCGCGCCCGCCTCCGGGCCGCTGGTGATCCGCCAGCGGCTCGCGGGCGGCGTCACGGCGCCGCTCAAGATCGCCTCGGGCTGCGACCGGCGCTGCTCGTTCTGCGCCATCCCGTCCTTCCGCGGCTCGTTCGTCTCCCGCCGCCCGCACGAGCTGCTCGCCGAGGCGGAGTGGCTGGCCGGGCAGGGTGTTCGCGAGCTGGTGCTGGTCAGCGAGAACTCGACCTCCTACGGCAAGGACCTCGGGGACCTGCGGCTGCTTGAGACGGTCCTGCCCGAGCTGTCCAAGGTGGACAAGATCGACTGGGTCCGGGTCAGCTACCTGCAGCCCGCCGAGGTCAGGCCGGGCCTCATCGACGTGATGACCGCCACGCCCGGCCTGGTGCCGTACTTCGACCTGTCGTTCCAGCACGCCAGCGGCCCGGTGCTGCGCCGGATGCGGCGGTTCGGCGACCGCGCGCGGTTCACCGAGCTGATCGAGCGGATCAGGGAGCTGAGCCCGCAGGCCGGCGTCCGCTCCAACTTCATCGTCGGCTTCCCCGGCGAGACGGCCGACGACCTGCGGGAGCTGGAGCTGTTCCTCAGCGAGGCCCGGCTGGACGCGATCGGGGTCTTCGGCTACTCCGACGAGGACGGCACCGAGGCGGCCGGCTTCGCCGACGCGGACAAGCTGGACCCTGGTGAGGTGGACCGCCGGGTGAGCGAGTTCGCCGGCCTGGCCGAGGAGGTCATGGCCCAGCGGGCCGCCGACCGGATCGGCCAGACGGTCGAGGTGCTCGTCGAGGAGGTGCTCGGTGACGGCCGGTACGAGGGCCGCGCCGCCCACCAGGCACCGGACGTGGACGGGTCGACGACGCTGCTGGCCGGCCGAGCCGCTGGCGCCCGGCGACCTGGTGACCGCGCTGGTGACCGATTCCGACGGCGCCGACCTGGTCGCCCGCGCGTAACCCCGGCCACCGTGAACGACGCTCAGGGGGCCGGAGAGGCATACGGGGCGGCGCCGCCGGCACCGACCGTCGGGCCTCGTCAACGTGGCCAACGTGCTGACGGTGGTGCGGATCTTCCTCGTCCCCGTCTTCGTGTTCTGCCTCGTCCAGGGGGGCACCGCGTGGCGGATCGCCGCACTGGTGGCGTTCTGCGGCGCGTCGGCGACCGACTTCCTCGACGGCCAGCTGGCCCGCAAGCGCGGCCTGGTGACCGACTTCGGCAAGATCGCCGACCCGATCGCGGACAAGGCGCTGACCGGCGCCGCGCTGATCACGCTGTCCGCGCTCGGCGAGCTGCCCGGCTGGGTCACCGGCCTGATACTCGCCCGCGAGGTCGGCATCACCGCGCTGCGCTTCGCCGTCATCCGGCGCGGCGTGATCGCGGCCAGCCAGGGCGGCAAGCTCAAGACCATGCTGCAGATCCTGGCGATCTGCCTGTACGTGCTGCCCGCCTCGCTCGGCCTGCCCGCCGTGGTGAAGGAGGTTGTCATGGCGGCGGCGCTCGTGGTAACGCTTGTGACCGGAGTGGACTACGTGATGCGCGCGGTGCGGCTGACCCGGGCACCGCGGGCCACGGCGGCCCGCGACGCCGTGATCCCCCCGGAGGAGGGTGACCCGGTCGCCCCCCGGCGCCCGGACGCGACGAGCGCGCCCGCGAGGACGGCGACCGGCTGGGGCCCGCGCCGCGCGGGCCGAACCCGCCCGGCGACTGACCAGGTGGCTGTTGTCTGAGACGGAGGATGGCAGATGGCGCAAGGCGTGGCCGGCCCGGCCGCCCGTGAGCTGGCCACGGAGATCATCCGGGTGCTGACGGCGGCCGGCCGGACGGTGGCGGCCGCGGAGTCGCTGACCGGCGGCCTGGTCGCCGCCGCGCTGACCGACGTGCCCGGCTCGTCGACCGCGTTCCGCGGCGGCGTCGTCTCCTACGCGACCGACCTCAAGGCGAGCCTGCTCGGCGTGAACGCCGACCTGCTGGCCGCGCACGGCTCGGTTCACGCCCCGGTGGCCGCGGCGATGGCCGACGGCGTGCGGGAACGGCTGGGGGCCACGGTCGGCGTGGCCACGACCGGCGTGGCCGGCCCGGGCCCGCAGGACGGGCCATCCGGCGGGCACGGTGCACATCGCGGTGAGCCTGGCCGGCGACACGGTGGTGCGAACGATGGGACTGGCGGGTAACCGGGATGAGGTACGTAGACTGACTGTGGAACGGGTACTTGGTTTGCTACTAGGTCGGCTAAGGGAAGAGTGTCCGTGATTACAGCGTTACGTCTGAAGCGAACACACCCGGTAGCAGTCTCGCGGGTTTGCCGCACTGGCAGGTACGGTGGAGTCAGCGATGGTCGCGATCCGGTAACTTCGCAGACAGACCGGCAAGCGGTTACGCCTTACAGGACGGTTGTTCCTCGGGAAAGGGCCTCGGGAGGGAGTGCGACGATGATTCTGCTTCGTCAACTGCTCGGTGACGTGCTGCGTCGGCTGCGCGTCAGGCAGGGCCGCACTCTGCGTGAGGTGTCCGCGTCCGCGCGCGTGTCACTGGGCTACCTGTCAGAGGTGGAGCGCGGCCGCAAGGAGGCGTCGTCTGAGCTGCTCTCGGCGATCTGCGCCGCACTCGACACCCCGCTGTCCCAGGTATTCCGCGAGGTCTCAGACAACTTCGCCCTGGCCGAGCTGCAAAACGAGCCGGTGCTGTCCGGCGCGTTGCGCGAGCCCGGCCTGCGGGTGCCCGCGGAGCGCGTCCCGGGTACGCGCCGGAGCCGCTCGACGACGGGCTGGACGGACTTGACCAGCTTCCCTCGGTGGTAGGGGTCTAGCCGGGTTCAACGAGACGACAGCGGGCGGGCGGCACCAGCAGGTGCCGCCCGCCCGTATTATCTGCCTTACGTGTTTCTTACGCCCGGCCCCAGGAACTGCGATGCCAAGCCCGCCCGCGGCTAGACCCAGGCCTGCGGGCTGTCGGTGAGGACGGCGACCGCCGGGGGCAGCTCGCCGGACACGATGTCCGCCAGCGTCACCGACTCGAGGACCGCGCGCTCGTTGGCGCGCAGCGCGATCCAGACCCGCTGCAGCGGCTCGGCCGCCCCCGGGTAGGACACGTTCTCCGGGCGCTCGCCGCGCACCCCGAGGAGCTGCCCGTCGATGGCGCGGATGATGTCGGCGAGCGAGATCTCCGCCGCGGGCCTGGCCAGCCAGAAGCCGCCGTCCGGCCCGCGCTGGCTGCGCACGATGTTGCTGCGCCGCAGGTGGGTCAGGATCGTCTCCAGGAACTTGCCCGGGATGTTCTGCGCCTGGGCGAGCTGCTCGGCGGTGACATGGCCGTCGTGCGCCGCGGCGAGTTCGATCGCGGCGCGCAACGCGTAATCGGCGCGTGCAGACAGTCGCATGTCCGCCATTATGCAGCGTCCCGATCGGAAAAGTGACATCAACCAGGCCGCTAGAGGGGCTAGCAATCGTTTGCTGTCGTCCGCGAACCGGCGGACGCCGGGCACCGGGCGGCGGTATACCTGAGTAAGCGAACCGACGGAAGGGTGCAATGTCCGCCGCGCGTGAGGTTCCCATCCGGCTGACGGTCAATGGCGAGCCGCGGGCCGCTACCGTCGCCGCCCGCACGCTCCTGGTCCACTACCTCCGTGATCACCTGGGCCTCACCGGCACCCACGTCGGCTGCGACACCACGCAGTGCGGTGCCTGCACGGTGACGCTCGACGGCGTGGCGGTGAAGTCCTGCACGGTACTCGCCGCCCAGGCCGACGGCCACGAGGTGACCACCATCGAAGCGCTCGCCGACCCGGCCGCCGGCGAGCTGCACCCGGTACAGCGGGCCTTCCAGGACGAGCACGGCCTGCAGTGCGGCTACTGCACGCCGGGCATGGTGATGGCCGTCCGCCAGCTCATCGCCGACCATCCCGACCCGACCGAGGCTGAGATCAGGCACGCGCTCGACGGCAACATCTGCCGCTGCACCGGCTACCAGAACATCGTCGCCGCCGCCACGGCGGCCGCGGCGGTCATCGCTCGTGGGGAGGGGTAGGCCGTGTTTCCCGCCGACTTCGCCTACGCCCGCGCCCGGTCCCTGGCCGAGGCTTTCGACCTGCTGGACGAGGCCGCGGCGGCCGGGCAGGAGGCCAAGCTCATCGCGGGCGGCCAGTCCCTGCTGCCGATGATGAAGCTCCGGCTGGCCGCGCCCGAGGTCCTCATCGACATCGCCGACGTCGAGCGGCTTCGCGGGGCAGGGTTCTCCGGGCACCAGCCACACCCTGGGCGCGCTCACCACCTACCGGCAGCTCGAGCGCTCAGCGGTTCGTCTCCGGCGACGGGACACCCACGCTGGTCCACGGGACCGCCGTCGGTGATCGGTAGCGCTCCGGCCCTGGCTGATGCCCTCGCCGTGCTCGCCGATCCCCAGGTCCGCGCCCGGGGCACGATCGGCGGCGCGGTGGCGCACGGCGACCCGGCGTCCGACCTCCCGGCCGTCCTGCTGGCCCTGAACGCCGAGGTCATCATCGCCTCCCGGGCGGGCGGCAGCCGCGAGGTACGCCTCGACGACTTCCTCCAGGGCATCTACGCCACCGACCTGGCCGAGGACGAGATCGTCACCCACATCCGCTTCAGACGCCGACGCCCATGGGCAGCGCCTACGAGAAGTTCCCCCACCCGGCCAGCCACCTGCCCCTGGCGGGCGTCTGCGCGGTTGTCCGGCTGCGGGACGGCCTTATCGACGGCGCCGAGGTCGCCGTCACCGGCATCTCGCCCCGGCCCTACCGTGCCCGGGCGTCGGAAGGGCGTCCTGGCCGGCGCGCCGCCCGAGGCCGGAGACGCTGGCGGCGGCGGCCGCGCGGGTCACCGAGCTGCCGGACGGCCAGCGGGTCAGCCTTGCTCGGCGACCAGCACGCCAGCGGCCCCTACCGTGCCCACCTGGCCGAGGTGCTCACCCGCCGCGCCCTGGCCAGGGCCCTGGACCGCGCCCGCCGCACGACGGAGGAACAGCCGTGAGCCTCATCGGACAGCCGCTGACCCGCCGGGAGGACCCGCCGCTGCTCACCGGCCGCGGCCAGTACGTGGACGACCTGACGCCGCCGGGCACGCTGCGCGCCTACGTCGTCCGCAGCCCGCTGGCGCACGCCCGGATCACCGGAGTCGACGTGGCCGGGGCCCGCCAGGCTCCCGGCGTCGTCGCCGTCTACACCGCCGCGGACCTGGGCACCCTGGGCGTCGGGCCCGCTGCCGGGCGGCGAAGCCTTGCCGCCGGGCTCGCCGAACCCGCCGCACCCGGCGCTGGCCGGGACCAAGGTGCTGTGGGCGGGCCAGCCGGTCGCCCTGGTTATCGCGGACACGGCCGAGGGGGCGGCGGACGCCGCCGAGCTGGTCGCCGTCGACTACGACGAGCTGCCCGCGGTCACCGCCCCCCTGGACGCCGCCGCCGCTGCGGCGCCCGTCCTGCACGAGGAAGCCGGCACCAACGTCGTGTTCCGCAAGCGCCTGACGGCCGGCGACGCGGCCGCGGCGTTCGGCGCGGCCGCCTACTCCGTGCGGCAGCGGATGACCAGCCAGCGGGTCGCCCCGGTGGCGATGGAGCCGCGCGGTGTCCTCGCCTACCCGGCCGACGACGGCCGCCTGACGGTCCGGCTGCCCAGCCAGCGCGCCCACGGGTCGCAGCTGATGCTGGCCCGGATCCTCGGCCTGGAGCCCGAGGACATCCACGTCATCACCGGCGACGTCGGCGGCGGCTTCGGCGCCAAGGGCGTGATCTACCCCGACCAGGTCGCGGTGATCGCCGCCGCCCGCGCGCTCGGCCGCCCGGTGAAGTGGATCGAGGAGCGCAGCGAGTCGTTCACCGCCACCACCCACGGCCGCGACCAGGTCGCCGACCTGGAGCTGGCGGCCGACGAGAACGGCGTCATCACCGCGCTGCGCGGCACCGTGCACGCCAGCCTGGGCGCGTTCCTGACCCCGAACTCGCCGGGCACGCTGCTCGGCCGCCTGGGCCCGCTGCTGCCGCAGGGCTACCGGATCAGCGAACTTCGACGTTGAGCTGGTCGGCGTGTTCGCGAACACCACCCCGATCGGGCCGTACCGCGGCGCGGGCCGCCCGGAGGCCGCCTACTTCACCGAGCGCCTGGTCGACCTCATGGCCAGGGAGGCCGGCCTCGACCCGGCCGAGTTGCGCCGGCGCAACTTCATCGCGCCGGCCGCCTTCCCCTACACGACCTGCACCGGCCTCACCTACGAGAGCGGCGACTACCAGGCAGGCCTGGACCTGCTGCTAGAAAAATTCAACGCCAGCACGGAAGAACGACGGCGGGTTGCACCTCCCGGCGCACTGCTGGGCCGGGGCATCGCGACGTTCGTGGAGCCCGGCGGCATCGTCCCCAAGGCACCGGGGCCTGACGGCATCATCGGCGACCAGGCCACGGTCACCATCGGCGCGGACGGCAAGGTCACGGTCGCGGTCGGCACGACCGGCCACGGCCAGGGACACGAGACCGCGTTCGCGCAGCTCGCGGCCGACCTGCTCGGCGTGCCCTACGAGGACGTGACCGTGGTGTTCGGCGACACGGACACGGCGCCGTTCGGCTACGGCACCTTCGGCTCGCGGTCCATGGCGGCGGGCGGAACGGCGATACACAACGCCTGCCAGGCCGCGCTGGACGCGGCCCGCCGGGTGGACGCCCCCATGCCGGTGGCCGAGGCGGCGGCCCGCCTCGGCGGCATCTCCGCGTCCGGGTCGGCGGGCGCGCCGCCGGAGACCTACGCCTCGGGTGCGTACGGCTGCGAGGTGGCCGTGGACCCGGACACCGGCCAGGTCACCCTGCTGCGGGTGATCGCGGTTGACGACTGCGGCGTCCTGGTCAACCCGCTGCTGGTCGAGGGCCAGGTGCACGGCGCGGTCGCCCAGGGTGTCGGCCAGGCGCTGACCGAGCAGGTCAGTTACGACGAGAACGGCCAGCCGATGTCGGCGTCGCTGATGGACTACGCGGTGCCGTTCGCCGCCTCGCTGCCGCCCATCGAGTCGTACTCGGTGGTCACGCCGTCCACCGTCAACCCGCTCGGCGTCAAGGGCATGGGCGAGTCCGGCACCATCGGCGTCACCCCGGCCCTGGTCAACGCGGTCATGGACGCCCTGTCCCGGCACGGGATCGCGCACCTGGACATGCCGCTGACCCCGGAGAAGATCTGGACCGCGATCACCGGCCGGCGGCGCCGCGGCCCGGACGGCGGCGGTGCAGTGCCGCCGCCGAGCCGCACCTGACCGGCTCGCTGAACCGACCAGGCTGACCTGCGCCGGTCCGGTCGCCTACCCGGACAGGGCTTTGACGCGGCGGCCTGGCTGTCGCTGCCCGGGTACACGGGCCACCAGGTCACCGCGCGCTCGGCGCACGGAGCCCAGCTAGCCGCGCAGCCGCAGCCCGCGCGGCGTGTGCCGGAAGCCCGCCGACTCCAGGGCCCGGGTGAGCGGCGAGTCGAAGCCGGCCAGGGCCGCCGTCGGCCTTCTCGACGGTGATCCGGCCGAGCGCGCCGTCGCGCACCGCCCCGGCCAGCGACCGGGCGGACGGCTCAAGCGCGGCCGGGTCCTCGGTCCACGACAGCAGCGTCTTGCCGCCGCGCTCGACGTAGAGCACCAGGTCGCCGCCGAACAGCACCACGACCGCGCCCGCCTTCCGGCCGGGCCGGTGCGAAGTCGCGGACTCATCCGGCCGGGCCGGCCACGGCAGCGCCGCGCCGTACGGCTGCGCCGGGTCGGCCGCGGCGAGGACCACCGCCTGCCGCGCGTTGTCGGTCGCCGGGGCACTGGCAGCGGCGGCGGCGCGGGAGTCCCCGGGAAAACCGGTGGCCCACGGGTCCTGATCAGCGCCGGCGCCGCCGGCGCCGTCGCCCTGGCCGCCGCCCGCCGCCCGCGATGCCGGCGAAGCCAGCCGGTCCCCGGCCAGGGCCCGCATCCGGTCCACCGCGCCGGGCAGGGCGAACTGGGCACCGCCGAGGCCCTCGACGAAGTAGCCGCGCCGGCACTGCCCGGTCTCCTCCATGGCCCGCAGCACCGGGTAGACGGCGGCGAAGCCGCCGGGGATGCGCTCGGCGGCTACCGCGCCCTTGGTCACCACGCCGTGCCGCTCCAGCAGGGTCAGCGCGAGCGCGTGCGCCCGCATGGTGACCGCCGCCGGGTCGGCGCCGTGGCCGCCGGGCAGGCCGTCGGCGGCCCGGCCGCCGTCCGGCTCGGGCAGCCCGTACCGCTCCGGCAGCAGCGACCACCGGCCGCTCGCCGACGGCGGGCCGGTCCGGGTGGGCATGGACGCCCGCCGGGCCCGCCGCGCCGCGCCGCCGTAACCCCCGGCGCCGTACCCGCCACGGGAACCGCCGTACCCGGACGACCCGTAGCCGGCCCCGCCGTAACCACCGGCGAACCCGCTAGACCGGCGCCCGTCGGGCCGTGGATTGAACACCCCGGGCGCGCTGCCCCGCGTCCCGCCGTAGCCGGGGTCGGGACCGCCGTGGCCGGCGTCGGGAGCGCCCCGGCCGCCGCCCGGCCCGTCGTCGCCGGCGCCCGTCCCGCCGCCCGCCGCCCGCCGGCTGTTCAGCTCGGCGGCCCAGCCGGAGTCGGCGGGCGCCGCCCGCCGCGGCCCGGCGGCCCGCCGGGCCGGGGCGCCGCCAGAGGTCACCACGCGCAGCGGCGCGAGGGTGTCGTTGCTGACCAGTCCGGCCCAGGCCAGGTCCCAGATCGCCGCCACCAGGTCGGTGTCGTCGGCCGGGTGGCCGTCGAGTACCGCCGCCACCCGGTCGCTGAGCATGCGGAAGAACATCCCGCCGCCACCGCCGAGCGCGGTAAGCACCGCGCCGTGCAGCGGGGTCATGGTCGGCTCGGCGGGCTCGGGCAGCAGCAGCGGCGCCGACTCGGCCGGCGCGAGCACCAGCCAGCCGTCACCGCTGCCCACCGAGCCGGCGCCGGCCCAGATCACCTCGCCGGCCGCGGTGAGCTCGTCAAGCAGCCCGGGGGAGTAGCCGGGCACCCGGCCGGGTAGCACCAGCGTCTCCAGCGCCGAGGCCGGGACCGGCGCGCCCGCCAGCCGCTCGATCGCCTCAAGGACCGCGCCCGCGTCCGCCCGGCGCGACCGCCCGGTCCCGATGCCGTGCCACGCGGGCAGGAACCGGCCCAGCGCCGCGGGCGGCACCGGCTCGGCTTCCTTGCGCAGCCGGGCCAGGCAGCGCCGCCGCAGCGTCCGCAGCACTCCGCTGTCGCACCACTGGGTGCCGCGCGCCCCGGCGAGGAATTCGCCCTCCGCGACCCGGCCGTCGGCCGACAGCCGCCGCAGCGCCATCGCCACCACCGCGACGCCGAGCCCGTACCGCTCGGCCACCGCGCCCGCCGAGAACGGCCCGTGTGCCCGCGCCCAGCGCGCCACCAGGTCGCCCAGCGGGTCGGGCAGCGGTGCCGTTCCCCCTCGTGGGGACGCCCCCCCTTCAACCCCCCACAGGAACGCCTCCGGGATGCCGACCGGCAGCGCCACCCCGAGCGCGTCCCGCAGCCGCCCGGCGTCCTCGATCGCCGCCCACATCGGCTGCCCGGCTACCCGCACCCCGATCGCCCGCCGCGCGCCCGCCAGCCCGGCCAGCCACCCCGCCGCCTCCTGCGGCGCGGTGCACCGCGCCGCGACCTCGTCCGCCGTCAGCGGGCCGGCCGTGCGCAGCAGGTCGGCGACGGCCTCGGCGTCGCGACACCGCCGGGCGGGCGACAGGTGCTGCAGGTCGGCCTCGGTCTCGGCTACCACGGCCGGGTCAAGCAGCTCCCGCAGTCCCTCGGTGCCGAGCAGCTCGGCCAGCAGCGCCGGGTCGAGCGCGAGCGCCTGAGCGCGCCGTTCCGCCAGCGGCGCGTCGCCCTCGTACATGAACGCGCCGACGTAACGGAACATCAGGTTCCGCCCGAACGGGCTCGGCGCCGGCGTCTCGACCTCGACCACGCGGATGCGCCGCGCGGCCAGGTCGCGCAGCACCTCGGTCAGCGCGGGCACGTCGAACACGTCCTGCAGGCACTCGCGGACGGTCTCCAGCGTGATCGGGAACCCGGGGAACTGCGCGGCGATCTCCAGCAGCTGCGCCGAGCGCTGCCGCTGCTGCCACAGCGGCGTCCGCCGGCCGGGCTGGCGGCGGGGGAGCAGCAGCGCCCTCGCCGCGCACTCGCGGAACCGGGAGGCGAACAGCGCCGACCCGCCCACCTCGGCCGTGATGATGTCGCCGATTTCCTCCGGGTCGATCGCCACGATCCCGGCGGGCGGCGGCTCGTCGGAATCGGGCACCCGGATGATGATCCCGTCGTCGGTGTGCAGCGCCTGCACGTCCATCCCGCCGTACCGCTCGCGCAGCCGCGCGGTGATGGCCAGCGCCCACGGCGCGTGTACCCGGTCGCCGTAGGGGGAGTGCAGCACCACCCGCCAGTCGCCGAGCTCGTCGCGGAACCGCTCGACCACCAGCGTCCGGTCGTCGGGTACGTGCCCGGTGGCCTCCCGCTGGTCGGCGAGGTAGGACACGAGGTTCCCCGCGGCCAGCGGGTCCAGGCCGCTGGCGGTCAGCGACGCCACCGCCGCTTCCTGCGCCATCGCGGCCAGCGCCCGCACCTTGGCGCCGAGTGCCTTGCCCAGCTCGGCCGGCCGCCCCGGCGTGTCGCCGTGCCAGAACGGCAGCTTGCCCGGCTGGCCAGGAGCGGGCAGCACCAGCACCCGGTCCGGCGTGATGTCCTCGATCCGCCACGACGAGGCGCCGAGCACGAACACGTCGCCGACCCGCGACTCGTACACCATCTCCTCGTCCAGCTCGCCGACCCGCCGGGGCTGTTGCGGATGAGCAGACACCGTCGCCGCGGGCAGGAACACGCCGAAGTACCCCCGGTCGGGGATCGTCCCGCCGCTGGTAACCGCGAGCTTCTGCGCGCCCGGCCGCCCGTGGACCACCCCGGCGACCCGGTCCCACACGATCCGCGGCCGCAGCCCGGCGAACTCCTCGCCCGGGTAGCGCCCGGCGAGCATGTCGAGCACCGCCTCGAGCACCGGCCTGGTCAGCGTGGCGAACGGTGCGCAGCGGCGCACCACCGACTCCAGCTGGTCCACCGCCCAGTCGTCGAGCGCCGTCATCGCCACGATCTGCTGGGCGAGCACGTCGAGCGGGTTGCGGGGGATGCGCAGCTCCTCGATCGCGCCGGCCTGCATCCGGTCGGCGACCACGGCGGCCTGCACCAGGTCGGCGGCGTACTTGGGGAAGATCACCCCGCGGGAGACGTCGCCCACGTTGTGGCCGGCCCGCCCCACCCGTTGCAGCCCGCTGGCCACCGACGGCGGCGACTCGACCTGGATGACCAGGTCGACCGCGCCCATGTCGATGCCGAGTTCCAGGCTGGAGGTGGCGACGACGGCGGGCAGCCGCCCGGCCTTGAGCGCCTCCTCGATCTCGCTGCGCTCCTAGCCGCGACACCGACCCGTGGTGCGCCCGCGCGATGACCACCGCCTCGGCGGCGCCGTCCGGCATCTCACCCGGCATCCCGCCGGCGGCGACGAAGGCCCGCTCGGCCGCCAGCTCGTTGAGCCGCCCGCACAGCCGCTCGGCCAGCCGCCGCGAGTTGGCGAACACGATCGTGGAGCGGTGGGCCTGGATCAGGTCGAGCACCCGTTCCTCGACGTGCGGCCAGATCGACCGGCGCGGCACCGGGTCGTCGTCGCCGTCACCAGGCCCGGACGGGCCTGCCGGGCCGCCAGGCGGCGCCATGTCCGACAGGTCCCGCATGTCCTCGACCGGCACCACGACCTCAAGCTCGATCCGCTTGGCGCTCGCGGGCTGCACCACGGTCACCGGGCGGGCGCCGCCGAGGAACGACGCGACCTCCGTGGCCGGGCGCACGGTCGCCGACAGCCCCACCCGCTGCGCCCGCCGGACGCCGCCGGGGCTGTCGCCGGAATCAGCGGCGCCTGAACCGTCGACGGCGGCACCGCCGCCCGCCGCACCACCGCCCGCCGCACCACCGCCTGCCGCACCGCCGCGCAGCGCGTCAAGCCGCTCAAGCGACAGCGCGAGGTGCGCCCCGCGCTTGGTGCCCGCCACCGCGTGGATCTCGTCCACGATCACCGTCTCCACGCCGCGCAGCGTCTCCCGTGCCTGCGAGGTGAGCAGCAGGAACAGCGATTCCGGCGTGGTGATGAGGATGTCCGGCGGCCGCGTCAGCAGCTTGCGCCGGTCCTCGGTCGCGGTGTCGCCGGTCCGCACGGCCACCTGGATGTCCGGCTCCGCCAGCCCGAGCCGCCTGGCCGCCTGCCCGATCCCGGTGAGCGGCGACCGCAGGTTCCGCTCGATGTCCACGGCCAGGGCCTTCAGCGGCGACACGTACAGGACCCGGGTGCGCCGCTTGCGGTCGGCCGGCACCGGGGACGAGGCGAGCCGGTCGATCGCCCACAGGAACGCCGCGAGGGTCTTGCCCGACCCGGTAGGGGCGATCACCAGCGTGTCCTCACCCCGGCCGATAGCCCGCCAGGCCTGCGCCTGCGCCTGCGTGGGCACGGCGAAGGCGGCCTCGAACCACGCCCGCGTCGCGGTCGAGAACGCTTCGAGCGCGGCGGCGCTGCTCACCGGGTCCGCGTTCCACCGGCTCACCGTCGCCCGCCTTGCCCTTTCCTGCCATCTCCCCAGTGTGCCTCCTCCCACCGACATTCGAGTTCATGAAGAAGTCGCACCTCGCGGCACTGGAACCGGCGCCGCCACGGGTACCGTCATGTGTCGTGACGAGCCAGGACACCGCGGTCCTCCGACGAAGGCGGCACGCCGCCCTCTTCCCGGCCATGGCCGCCTTCGCGCTGCTCGCCGCCCTCGCGGGCTGCGCCTCCGCTTCCACCGCCGGCCCCGCGGCCACCGCCACCGCCCAGGGCCGCATCAGCCCGGCGAGCGCCGCCCGCGCCTCGTCGCCCGGCGCCGCCGCCGCGCCCGCCGGCCACGCCCGCGCCGGCCCGGACACCGGTGCCGGCCTTGCCGTCCGCGCTCCCGGTCGCGCCGCCGTCCGCCGCCAGCCTCCCGCAGACCAGGGCCAAGCCGTCCACCAGCGGCACCGCGTTCGAGAACGCGGTCCACGACATCTGGCTGGCCGTCACCACCGGCGACCCGGAGTACGCCCGGCCCGCGTTCTTCCCGGTCAAGGCCTACCAGCAGGTCAAGGCGATCGCCGACCCGGCAGCGGACTGGCAGACCCGGCTCTGGGGTGACTTCACCCTCGACGTGGCCGCCGCGCACCAGCTGGTCAAGCCGGGCGCGAAGCTGGCCAAGGTCGTCGTCCCGGTGCAGTACGCGCAGTGGATCCCGCCTGGTGCCTGCTACAACAGCATCGGCTACTGGCACGTCCCCGGGTCACGCGTCGTGTACCGGCAGGGCGGAGCCACGCGCTCGTTCGGTATCGCTTCTTTGATCTCATGGCGCGGTGACTGGTACCTCGTCCACTTCGGCGCGGTCGTCCGCGACGGGGCGTCCGGCATCGTCGACGACCCGGAGGCAGGCCCGGGCGTGCCCGGGCCGCCGGGCGGCTGCTAGACGCGCTAGCCCGCGGTGGCCGAAGCCCCGCGCACCGACCCGGTGAGCTCGCCGCTCGCCGCCCGGACCTCGCAGATCACCGTGCGGGTGCCCGCCTGCCACGCGGTCGCGTCCGGGTACACGTAGGTGGACGCGAGGCTGACCGCGAGCTGCGGGTTCAGGTAGCCGGTCAGCCTGGTGGCGCACCCCTGGCTGGCCGCCGCGGAGCTGGCGCTGTTGCCCGGGTACTTGCCGCCGGCCAGCTTGAACGTGGCGAACACCTCGGCCTGGTGCGGGGTGTCGCACGGGATCAGCGTGTAGGACTGCCCCTGCGGGTTGAGGCAGTCCCCGGTCTTCAGCGAGAACACGGCCGACTTCTTGTAGGTGACCTTCACCGGCTTCTTGAAGCCGTGGGTGACCGAACCGACGATGGCGAGCGCGCCGCCGACGATGGCCGCGGCCGCGAGCACGAACCCGCCTAGCAGCAGCACCCGGGGCCAGGGCCGCCCGCGGCGGCCGCCGTCCGGCTCGCCGTCCTCGTACGGCTCGCCGTCCTGATCCGGCTCGTCCGCGTAGTCGTCGTACGGGTAATCGCCGTCCTCGTCGCCGGGCCAGTCCGCGTCGGTGTCGCGCTCTGCGGCCTCATCGTCCGCGTCCGTCCCGCTGGCCGTGTCCGTCTCGCTGGCCGTGTCGTCCGCTGACCGCGCCAGGCCCTTCAGCCTCGTCGGCCCCGTCAGAGACGTCCTCACCAGGGTTGCCTCCGTCAGCGCTGACCTGACCCGCATCGACCGTGCTGGCGACGCTCTCGCCAGCCTCGGCCTTGGCTGCGTCATCGCCGGCTGCGTCATCGCCGGCCGCGCCGCTCCCGCCGCCTCCGCCCGGGCCGGGCCCGTCGCGGTCCGCCGCCTCGGCGTTCCCGGACGCCTCGGCGGTCCCGGAGACCTCGGCGGCCCCGGAGCCTCAGCGGTCCCGGAGGCCTCGCTGGCCTCGGCGCTGACAGCCGTCACTTCCCGTCCGGCCTCGACGGTTTCCTGCTTGGCCTCGCCTGCGGCTTCCGTGGACATCTCGCTCCTGCTCCGCGGCGCCGGCACCTGGCCGCACAAGCCCCATACACAACAAAGTTCCCCATCTGGGGCAACGACATGCCAGCCTTAAATGTCCCGATTATCCCTCGGTGATCCTGAACATTTTCTGTGGGCCGGCCCAGTGGCCGCACCCGCCGGTAGCCTGGGGGGATGCGGCTGACCGAGTTCTGGACACGGATGCGCGAGCAGTTCGGCGACGCGTACGCGGAGAGCGTCGCCAAGGACTTCGTGCTGTCCGGCCTCGGCGACCGCACGGTGAACAAGGCCCTGGCCGACGGCGAGGACGTCAAGATGGTCTGGCGCGCGGTCAGCGACACCTTCAACGTCCCCGACCGGCTGCGCTAGCCCGGCCGCGCGGCCAGGCGCGGCCGCTGCCCGGTCATGTCGACGAGCCCCTTGTCGCCGGGGAACGGCAGGTGGCCTGCGCCCTTCGACCCGCCCGAGCCCGGCGGCCGGGTCCCGCAGGCCGGGCCGTGAGCCCGGGTCCGCATCGATCGAACAAGCCGGCGCGTTGTGCCCGCGATCGAACAGTCGTTCAACTATAGTGATGGGTGTCGGGGCGCCGCACGCGCGCCGCAGCGTGTTTTGCCTGGCCGGACGGGGCGATCGGAGATGCGACCCGGAATGTCAGTGGCGATGCGTAGCGTGTGCGGTGTTGGCAGCGGGCGCGATGCTAGCGGCCATTCGAGCGCGGTTCCTTCCGCAAGGACGGTACTTCCGCAAGCACAGTGCGCCGAGTGTCGCCGCCAACCTGACACCAGGCATCGAGCGACAGGGAGTCCTCATGGCACCAAGCGGTAAGACAGCGTCCCCGGAGCGGGCCAGCGACAAGGGCAAGGCACTGGAGGCCGCGCTCCTGCAGATCGAGCGGCAGTTCGGCAAGGGCTCGATCATGCGCCTCGGCGAGGAGACGCGCGATCCCGGTCGAGATCATCCCCACCGGGTCGATCGCGCTCGACGTGGCGCTCGGCATCGGCGGCTACCCGCGCGGCCGCGTCGTCGAGATCTACGGCCCGGAGTCGAGCGGTAAGACCACCGTGGCGCTGCACGCCGTCGCCAATGCGCAGAAGGCAGGGCGGCATCGCCGCGTTCATCGACGCGGAGCACGCGCTCGACCCCGAGTACGCGCAGAAGCTCGGCGTCGACACCGAGGCGCTGCTCGTTTCGCAGCCGGACACCGGCGAGCAGGCCCTGGAGATCGTGGACATGCTGATCCGCTCCGGCGCGATCGACATCGTGGTCATCGACTCGGTGGCCGCCCTGGTCCCCAAGGCGGAAATCGAGGGCGAGATGGGCGACAGCCACGTCGGCCTCCAGGCCCGCCTCATGTCCCAGGCCCTGCGCAAGCTCACCGGCGCCATCAACTCGACCAAGACCACCTGCGTCTTCATCAACCAGCTGCGCGAGAAGGTCGGCGTGATGTTCGGCTCGCCCGAGACAACCACCGGCGGTAAGGCGCTGAAGTTCTACGCGTCGGTGCGGCTGGACATCCGGCGGATCGAGACGCTCAAGGACGGGACCGAGGCCGTCGGCAACCGGACACGCATCAAGGTCGTGAAGAACAAGATGAGCCCGCCGTTCAAGGTGGCCGAGTTCGACATCCTCTACGGCGTCGGCATCTCCCGGGAGGGCAGCCTGATCGACCTCGGCGTCGATCAGGGCATCGTGCGCAAGGCCGGCGCCTGGTACACCTACGAGGGCGACCAGCTCGGCCAGGGCAAGGAGAACGCGCGTAACTTCCTGCGCGACAACGACGACGTCGCCAACGAGATCGAGAAGCGGATCAAGGAGAAGCTCGGCGTCGGCCCGCGGCTTGACAAAGATCCCGCGGCGGCGGAGGCCGCCCCCGTACCGACGGCCCTGTGACCGAACGCCGCCAGGCGGCGGGCCCCGGCCGGCGTCGGCCGGCCGGAGCCCGCGCGGCCCGGATGTCGCCCGAGGCGGCGGGCTCGCCGTTCCCCTCGGACGGGACCGGCACCGTGGAAGCGGACGTGGCAAACATGGCGGATGACGACGTAAGCACGGCGGAAGCGGCGGCGAACGCCGGCGAATGGGGCGCGCGGCGGCGCGGCGCCCGCGGCGGCCGCGCCTTCGGGACTGGCTCGCTCGGGCCGGACTCCGTTGACGCTGACGGCGGAGACGCTGACGGCGCCGGCAGGGGCCCGGCGGCCGGAACGGCGGACCCGGCGGAGCAAGCGCGGCAGGTGTGCCTGCGGCTGCTCACGCTCGGGCCCCGGACCCGGGCGCAGCTCACCGACGCGCTGCGCAAGAAGGGCATCCCCGAGGAGACCGCGGACGAGGTGCTGAGCCGGTTCGAAGGACGTCGGCCTGATCGGTGACGCCGCCTTCGCCCGCGCCTGGGTCGAGTCGCGACACCACAGCCGGGGCCTGGCCGGCCGGGCGCTGAGCGCGGAGCTCAAGCGGCGCGGCGTGGCCGCCGACGACATCCGCGCCGCCATCGACGAGCAGCTCAGCCCGGAGGCCGAGGTCGCCGCCGCCCGGGCCCTCGTCGACCGGAGGCTGGCGGCGACCCGTGGGCTCGCCCCCGAGCAGCGGACCCGGCGGCTGCGCCGGCCTGCTTGCCCGCAAGGGTTATCCGGCCGGGCTGGCCTTCCGCGTGATCCGTGAGGCCTTGGAGGCCGAAGGGGAGGACGCGGCCCTGGATGAAGAGCCGCCCTTCGACGAAATCGACTTCGACACCTAATGCAGCGATAAAACTACATAGTGTGAATTTTGGTCCCCACGCGGCATTCCTCTTGCTCGAAACGTTATAAGGTGTCCGCCACAACAATCTTGTGCCGTCCGCCCTGAGATCCGTACCCTTGCGAAATCCGCCGCCGACGTCGGGAGAGTCCCCACGCGGGGTGGCATATCCGATTGGCCGTTCGAGGCGACCCGGCCGCGCAGCCGAAGGCCTCACGGACCTGAATCGGAAATCGAAAGGTACAAGCACATGCGCTCGAAGGTTCTTTCCGCGATCGTTGCTCTCTTCATGGCCCTTGCTGCCTTGGTCGCCGGAGTAAGCAGCGCCAGCGCGGACACGCCCGCTTGGACGGTCTCGCACGTCTACATGAACATCGGCGACACTGCCAGTCAGACCCAGCAGTCCCAGTACAGCCAGCTGATCTCAAGCCTGCGGGCCGCAACGGGACACGCGTGGCGCAACGGGGTGATGCTGACGCAGCTCCCCCTCAACCACAGCCTGATCCGAATGGACCTGGCGCGGGGCGATGCAAGAGTCGTCCTCTGGTTCGAGCCCGACAACCTCTACCTGCGAGGGTTCACCACCGCCGACGGTGCGACCTTCTCGTTCAACGACCTGGACCTGCGAGGCTACATGGCTTCCCCCAGCAGTTGGGGCAGCACCAGCAACCTTCTCCCGCCAGCCGCCAGCGGTGGTACATACTACACGCTGCCCTTCAGCTCCAACTACAACAATCTGGTCCAGGTGGCAGGCCGGAGCCGGGATAACATGCCCATCACCTGGAACGATTTTTGGAACTCATTTTACAACCTGGCATATGCCGATCAGGGGACCCCCGCCAGCAACCAGGCGATCGCCCGGGACCTGCTCTTCATGATCCAATACACGTCCGAGGCGGCTCGCTTCAACGACACATTCGGCGTCATGTCGGCCATCATGGGCTCCACCAGCGCCAACTACACCGGCCTCAGGCCCTCCAGCAGGAGGTCGAGAACAGCTGGTCCCAGATCAGCCAGTACGCGATCAACCTGTCGAACGGCACCAACCCGGGCCCGCTCTACGTCGGCCCCAACGCGGGCACGCTCTACAGCTTCAATGACGTGCAGCGCTACCTGGCCCTGGGGATGGGCTCCGGCGGTAATTTCATCAGCCCCACCGGCGACTGGAACCATACGGAACTGTAGCGGGACGGCCCGTGTCCGACACCGCCTAGTCCGCCGGAAGTGCCCGGCCGCTCATCACTCGGCGGCCCGGCACGCCGAAGGGCGGTTGAGCACAAGGGAATCCCGTGTGCACCGCCCTTCGGCGCAGTCAAACCCCCTCGGCAGGCATGCAAAAGTCCGGAACGGACACGGGAGGCCCTGCGTACTGCGCGAAGACAACGGTTGCCCACGGGTCGGCCCTTTTGCGGAGAGTTGATAACTAGAGATCGTGTACTGGCGGAACTGATGCTGCTGGGCAACCCTCAGACACTTCGCTGGCCAGGACCAAGACCACCCGGGTCATTCTGGAGGCCCTGGCCGCCCGGATCCGCTCGTGGTCCAGTGCGAGCGCGTCGTTGACCCGGCCGAGTTCGAGTAGGGACAGCCCGAGGTGCCACCAGTTGTGCACGGCGAAGAAGCTGGTCTCCCAGTCCGGCGATGAGGTGGCCAGGAACTCCACACGGCGCGGCGTGGCCGACGACGACATCCGCGCCGCCATCGACGAGCAGCTCAGCCCGGAGGCCGAGCTCGCCACCGCCCGGGCCCTCGTCGACCGCAGGCTGGAGGCGACCCGTGGGCTCGCCCCCGAGCAGCGGACCCGGCGGCTGGCCGGCCTGCTTGCCCGCAAGGGTTATCCGGCCGGGCTGGCCTTCCGCGTGGTCCGTGAGGCCTTGGAGGCCGAAGGGGAAGACGTGGCCCTGGATGAAGAGCCGCCCTTCGATGAAATCGACTCCGACACCTAATGCAGCGATAAAACTACATAGAGTGAACTTTGGTCCTCACTGGGCTTTCCTCCTTGCTCGAAACGTTATCAACGCTTAACCTCACGGCAGTGAGGCGTTCTCTGGCGCCGGACGGGTGACCCGCACGCCCGACCCCGACACGGCCAGCGCACCGCCCGGGCTGTGGGTGCGAACCAGCACACCGCGGCCAGGCGATGGCGTCGGCCGGCATTGTGCAGGCAGGCACAGCGCATGTGAGCTGGTGCCGGCCGTCCGGGTCAGGCCGCGCGGTGCCCGGTCGGCTCCACGGCAGGCCTGCCCGGAGCGGTGGTGGCAGGTCGCCTCGCGGACAACGCCAGGTTCAGTGGCAGCGGAACGAAAGGGGCGACCGTGAGCGGCGCAGAGGCCCTCTTGGTGATCGGGCTGCTGGCCTTGGCCCTCGCGTTCGGCGCGTTCGTCATCGTCCTGCGCCGGGTTCCTGGCCGCACCGCGGGGGTGAGCCCCGAGCAGCTAGCCGAGCGGCAGCGGGCCGAGCGAGAGCTCAACGGGCAGGCTCAGGCCGAGGCCGAGCAGATCAAGGCCCGGGCGCAGGCCGACGCCGACCGGATCCTCGCCGCGGCGGCCGAGGCGGCCGAGCAGGCCGCCAAGCAGGCGGCGGACGGCCGCCGCCAGGCCGAGGACCAGGTCCGCGCGGTCAGGGAGGAAATCCGCCAGCTCCGCGGCGACCTGGAGCGGCGCGAGCACCGGATCGGCGAGCGCGAGCAGCGGCTCGACGCCGAGAGCCGCCGCATCGAGGTCCGCGTCCAGGCGCTCGACCAGCGCGGCAGCGACATCGAGGAGCGCGCCCAGTCGCTAACCGAGGCGGGCACCCAGGCGAAGAAGGAGCTAGAGCGGGTCGCCCGACTCACCGCCGACCAGGCCAGGTCGGAGCTGGTCTCCACGATCGAGCACCAGGCCAAGCGCGAGGCGGCGGTCTCCATCCGGGATATCGAGGCCACGGCCCGGGCCGAGGCCGACAAGCGGGCCAGGAAGATCGTGACGCTCGCCATCCAGCGGGTCGCAGTCGAGCAGACCAGCGAGTCGGTCGTCTCGGTCATGCACCTGCCCGGCGACGAGATGAAGGGCCGGATCATCGGCCGCGAGGGCCGCAACATCCGCGCCTTCGAGTCGGTGACCGGGGTCAACCTGATCATCGACGACACGCCCGAGGCGGTGCTGCTGTCCTGCTTCGACCCGGTCCGCCGGGAGGTCGGCCGCCTCACCCTGGAGCGCCTTGTTAGCGACGGGCGGATCCATCCGCAGCGGATCGAAGAGGCGTACGACCGGGCGGTGGAGGAGATCGAGCAGATCTGCCGCCGGGCGGGCGAGGACGCGATGACCAGCCTCGGCATCACCGACATGCACCCGGAGCTGGTGAACCTGCTCGGCCGCCTGCGCTACCGCACCTCCTACGGGCAGAACGTCCTGGCGCACCTCCTCGAGTCGGCCAACATCGCCGGCATGATGGCCAGCGAGCTCGGCCTGGACCCGGCGCTGCTGCGGCGCTGCACGGTGCTGCACGACGTCGGCAAGGCGCTCACCCACGAGGTCGAGGGCAGCCACGCCCTGATCGGCGCCGAGATCGCCCGCAAGTACGGCGAGTCAGACGACGTGGTGCACGCGATCGAGGCCCACCATAACGAGGTCGAGCTGCGCACGGTCGAGGCCGTGCTCACCCAGGCGGCCGACGCGATCAGCGGCGGCCGTCCGGGCGCCCGGCGCGAGTCGCTGGAGATGTACGTCCGGCGGCTGGAGCGCCTGGAGCAGATCGCGGTCGAGAAGGATGGCGTGGAGAAGGTCTTCGCCATGCAGGCCGGCCGCGAGGTCCGCGTCATGGTCAGGCCCGAGCAGGTCGATGACATCCAGGCCCAGGTCATCGCCCGCGACATCGCCAAGCAGGTCGAAGAGGAGCTCACCTACCCCGGCCAGATCCGGGTCACCGTCGTCCGCGAGTCCCGCGCCACCGAGTTCGCCCGCTGATCGGTCATGGCCTAGGCGGCGCCGTCGCGGTCCGTTACTTCCGGGTCGTTGGCGCCAAAGGCCCCGCTCCTATCGGGTCGTTGGCGCCAAAGGCTGCGATAGAGGCAGCCGATGGCGCCAACGAACCGCCGGGGGCTAGGACGGGAGCTAGGAGAGCGTCAGCGGCGGGACGTCGGGCGGGGTGAAGCCGAAGACCTCGCCGTAGAAGGCCAGTTCGGCTTCCAGGGACGCGGTCACGGTCTCCGCCTTGCGGAAGCCGTGGGACTCGCCCTCGAAGGTGATGTAGGCGTGCCTGATCCCGTGGGCGGCCAGGTCGGCGGCGATCGCCTCGGACTGCGACGGCGGCACGATCGGGTCATCGAGCCCCTGGAGCAGCAGGATCGGGCAGGTCAGCTCGGTGACATGACCCACCGGCGCCCGCTCGGTGTACAGCTCGTCCGCCTCGGGGAGCGGGCCGATGAGCCCGTCGAGGTAGCGGGACTCGAAGTCGTGGGTGTCGGTGACGAAGGGGCGCAGGTCGCTGACGCCGTAGTAGGACGTGGCCGCGGCGAAGACCGCGTCCCTGGTGCCGGTGAGGGCGGGGCCGCTGGTCACGGCGGCCAGCGCGGTCCAGCCGCCGGCCGAACCGCCCCGGATGCCCAGGCGGGCCCGGTCGGCCTCGCCCGCCTCGGCCAGGCCCAGGGCGGCGGCGTAGGCGTCGGCGACGTCCACGATGCCCCACTGGCCGCGCAGCCGGTTGCGGTACGCGCGGCCGTAGCCGGTGGAGCCGCCGTAGTTCACGTCGATGACGCCGATGCCGCGGCTGGTGAAGTACGCCTTCTCCATGGACATCACCGGCACCGAGTGAGACGTCGGGCCGCCGTGTACGTGCACGATGTACGGCGGCAGCTCTCCGTCCGGGGCGGCCATGTCCTGGTTGGCGGGCGGGTAGACGATCGCGTGTACCACGCTGCCGTTCTTCCCGCCTGGCAGCTCGACCGGGCGCGCGTCCGGCAGGTAGCCGGGGGCGGGAGCGTCAGCGTCCGGCTTCCTCATCGATTCGACGCTTGCGGCGGCGCTGGTATCGACGCGGAGCACGGTCAGCGGGGTACGCGGGCCGCCCGCCACCGTGATCACCGTGGCGCCGGAGACGGCGAGGTCGCCGTCGGTGGTGCTGTAGCCGGGCAGGTCTATGTCGGTCAGCTCGCCAGAGGCCGGGTCAAGCAGGCCGAGGCGTGCCTGGCCGAGGCCGTGCACCACCGCGAGCCGCCCGTCACCGAGCACGCCGAACGGGCGCTTGCCGAGCTGCCACAGCGGCCCGGCGAACTCCTCCTCCAGCGGGTGCAGCGGCTCGGGCGCCGTGCCGGCCGTCGCGGCCACCCGGTACAGGTTCCACCAGCCCGAGGCGTCGGAGATGGCGTACAGCGTCGCGTCGTCGCGCCACACCGGGGCCAGCACCGATTCCTCCGGGCCGCCCATGATCAGGGTCGCGTCGGCGACGTCGAGCTGGCCGGCGGCGGAGCCGACACGCAGCTCGGTGCCGTCCCACGGCATGTTGGGGTGGTTCCAGTTGATCCAGGCCAGCTTGGTGCCGTCCGGGGATGGCGTGGGGTACGCGAAGAACTGCGCGCCGGAGACGAGTACCCGGATCGCCGCCGCGTCGGACGCCGCCGATCCGTTGAGCGGCACCGCCACGATCTCCCGCCGCACCGCCATGCCGCCGCCGGCGTGGAAGCGGCCGGCGGCTCCCCTCCGGCCGGCAGGGGCGCCGTGGTCTCCCGCACGCACCAGATCTCCTGGTCGTCGGGCGACAGCACCAGGTCGGCGAAGCGGAAACCGCCCTCGGCCGGAGTCAGCGGCACCGGGTCGGTCCCGGCCAGGCCGCCCGCGCCGTTGCCCGGCTCGACGGCGCCGGGCGTTGCGTACAGCCGCTGGTCGGCGAAGTTGGCGAAGACCAGGTCGAACCCGCCCGCCAGCGACAGCGAGGGCACCGGCAGGTAGGACCGGCCGCCGTACTCGTGCACCCGGCTCCTGGCGTTCCACGGGGCGGGCAGCAGTTCCCGCGGCTCGGCGGTCCCGGCGGCCGAGGCCACGATCGCGGTCCGGCCGCCCTCCGACGGCCGGCGTTCCTGCCACCACACTTCGCCGCCGGCGGTGGACGGGTAGGAGAGGCCCACCGCCCCCCTGGCCACGTCCGTGGCTCCGATCGGTGACTTCCAGGTGCCATAGGCAGCGGTCTGCGTCATGCCCCTACCCAATATCACGGGCAACCCTGACGGTGCGCGTCCGCCCCTATCCTGATCGGGTGGGAGATGGACGGACGTACGAGATCCGCACCTACGGGTGCCAGATGAACGTGCACGATTCAGAGCGCGTCGCCGGGCTGCTTGAGGGCGCCGGCTACGTCAAGGCGGACGGCGGTCAGACGCCGGACCTGGTGGTCTTCAACACCTGCGCCGTTCGGGAGAACGCCGCCGACCGGCTGTACGGCAACCTTGGCCACCTCCTGCCCAGCAAGAAGGCGCATCAGGGCATGCAGATCGCCGTGGGCGGCTGCCTGGCCCAGATGGAGCGGCAGAAGATCACCGAGCGCGCCCCGTGGGTGGACGTGGTCTACGGCACGCACAACATCGGCGCCCTGCCCAGGCTGCTCGAACGGGCCCGTGAGCGCCAGCAGGCGCAGGCCGAGTTCGAGGAAACCCTGACCACGTTCCCGTCCCTGCTGCCTGCCCGCCGCCAGTCCGCCTACTCCGCCTGGGTTTCCATCTCGGTCGGCTGCAACAACAGCTGCACCTTCTGCATCGTCCCGTCGCTGCGCGGCAAGGAGAAGGACCGCCGCCCCGGCGACATACTCGACGAGGTCAGGGCACTGGCCGACGACGGGGTCATCGAGGTCACCCTGCTCGGCCAGAACGTGAACTCCTACGGCGCCGAGTTCGGTGACCGCCTGGCGTTCGGCAAGCTGCTGCGGGCCTGCGGCGAGATCGACGGCCTGGAGCGGGTCAGGTTCACCTCGCCGCACCCGAGGGACTTCACCGACGACGTGATCGAGGCGATGCGCGACACGCCCACCGTGATGCCCAGCCTGCACATGCCGCTGCAGTCCGGCTCGGACACGGTGCTGAAGGCGATGCGGCGGGCCTACCGGCGCGACCGCTACCTGGCCATCCTGGACAACGTGCGGCGGCACATCCCGCACGCGGCCATCACCACCGACATCATCGTCGGCTTCCCCGGCGAGACCGACGACGACTTCGAGGCCACCCTGGACGTAGTGCGCGCAGGCCCGGTTCTCCTCCGCGTTCACCTTCCAGTACTCGATCCGCGAGGGCACCCCGGCCGCGACCATGCCGGACCAGGTGCCGCAGCCGGTGGTGCAGGAGCGCTACGACCGGCTCGCCGCGCTGGTCAGCGCAGATCGCCGAGGAGGAGAACGCCAAGCTGGACGGCGCCGTGGTCGAGGTCCTGGTCGCCGAGGGGGAGGGGCGCAAGGACGCCGCCACGCACCGCATGTCCGGCCGCGCCAGGGACAACCGGCTGGTCCACTTCGCCCGCCGCGGCGAGACCAGCGCCGCGCCCCGGCGACATCGTCACCACCCGCGTCACCAGCGCCGCGCCGCACTACCTGCGGGCCGACGAGCGCCCCGCTTGAGGTCCGCCGCACCCGGGCCGGCGACGCCTGGGAGGCCCGCGCGCACGCGGCCGAGCCCGCCGCGGCGCCCGGCGCCGCGGCCCCGGTCCTGCTCGGCATGCCCGCCCGGCGCGGCTGACCGCACCCCTCGGATCCAGTCGTGCTGATCGCGGTGGTCGGGGCGACGGCGGCGGGCAAGTCGGACCTCGCCGTGGACCTGGCGCTCGCCCTGGACGGCGAGGTCATCAACGCCGACTCCATGCAGCTCTACCGGGGCATGGATATCGGCACCGCCAAGCTGACCGAGGCGGAGCGGCGCGGGGTGGCGCATCACCTGCTGGACGTGTGGGACGTCACCAGGGCCGCGAGCGTCGCCGAGTACCAGGAGCTGGCCGACGCGGCCGTCGCCGACATCGAGGGGCGGGGCAAGGTTCCCGTGGTGGTCGGCGGTTCCGGGCTGTATATCCGGGCCGCGCTCGGCGACCTGGACTTCCCCGGCACCGACCAGGAGATCCGCGACCGCCTGGAGGGCGAGCTGAGCGAGGCGGGCCCGGCGCCGCTGTACGCCCGCCTGCAAGCCGTCGACCCCGCCGCGGCGGCCGCGATCCTGCCCGGCAACGGTCGCAGGATCGTCCGCGCCCTGGAGGTCATCGAGCTGTCCGGGCGGCCGTTCAGCGCGACGCTGCCCAGCTACGACGGGGGCCGCCCGGCGGTGCAGGTCGGCGTCCAGGTAGACCGGGCGGAGCTCGACCGGAGGATTGACGCCCGCGTGGACCGCATGTGGGCGGCTGGCTTCCCCGACGAGGTCCGCGATCTGGCGGCCCGCGGCCTGCGCGACGGCAAGACCGCGAGCCGGGCCCTGGGCTACCAGCAGCTGCTTCGCCACCTCGACGGCGAGCTGACCAGCGACGAGGCTCGCGCGGAGACGGTGCGTGCCACCCGCCGCTTCGCCCGTCGCCAGGAGTCGTGGTTCCGGCGGGATCCACGGGTGCGGTGGCTGACGGGCGGCGAGGGGCTGCCGGACCGCGCCCTGGCCGCCATCGCGACCCGGACGACGGGCTGATACGGTGTCCGCGGCGCTCACTGGCCCGCGCCGGTCGTGCGGTCGGCCGACCACGTATCGTAACATTCCCACCGTCGGTACCGGTGACCTAACGACCGGTTGACTAGTCATTTCGGACTATTCGGGTGCCATCGCACCCATCGTTGTCATGGCTTGGGGACCGGTACCCAGACCGCCGTGGCTGGCGCGCCTCTGCTGGCTCTTGTGCCCTTCTGGTAATGATTGCCGCATAAGTAGCCTTTGTGGGTCATTCGCTGGCCAATCGCACGTTTGACCGTTTCCGCACTGCAACCCTGTCTCTGCGCCACCTGGCGCAAGCAAGGCCTGGCGAGAGGTCATCCCCCTGACCGCGTAGCTGGGCGCGGAACGGCGTGAGGGAATTCTTGACGGCAGGTAACAGGCGTAACGGCACCAGCAAGGTGGGCCCGTTCAACCGGGCCACCCCCGCCCACCGGGCCCACCAGGGCCTCGGCGAGCAGGAGGGCCGTGAACTCGGTTTTCCCGGAGGGCATGAGAGCCCCCGGGGCAAGACGGCCCGCTTCCGGGCCGGCAAGGTCGTCCCTGCCGCGGCGGTGGCCGCAACGCTCGCGGTCGGGGCGGCCGCCTTCATCCTGATCGGTGGCGGCGGCCAGCCGCAGGCGTCGCAGCTCAACGCCGCACTGGGCGTGCAGTCCGCCGGCGCGTCCGGCGCGGGCATCGGCCACGCGAACGGCACGGCGTCCGCGATGGTCAGGGCGTCCCTGGCTCCCGCGAGCCCGGCCAGCAAGCACACCGCCAAGCCGTCGGCCAAGCCGTCGGCCAAGCCCGCGGCGCCCTCGACGCCGACGCCGACCGCCTCCGCGCCGCGCCAGGCTCCCGCGTCCCGGGCGGCCAGCGCTCCCGCGGCCACCAAGGCGGCCAGTTCGCCCGTGGCCGCCGCCAGCACGAGCGCGAAGGCGCCCGCCACGCTGAGCTGCAACCTGAGCGGCGGCATGCTCCCGGCCAACGTGTCCGCGATCGTCAGCTTCCTGCTGGCCCACGGCTACAGCAACAACGCTGCCGCCGGCATCGCGGGCAACATCTACCAGGAGTCCAAGGGCAACCCCGAGTCGGTGGGCATGGGCGGCGGCGGCCTGATCGGCTGGACGCCGCTGCATCCGGGCATGGTCACCGGCAACGTGGCGGCCGACCTGCAGACGCAACTGGACGCGCTGCTCACCTACAACCAGGTCTGGGCGTCCTACATCCCGGCGCTCAACGCGGCCTCCTCCCCGGCCAGCGCCGCGGACATCTACGTCACGGACTTCGAGCGGGCCGGCATCCCGGCCGCCTCGACCCGTGAGGCGGCCGCCCAGGACGTGGCCGCCGCCTGCGGCATCTAGCCGCGGACGCCGGCCCGGCGCCCCCGCCTTGCCGGGCCGGCGTCCGCTACTTCACCCGGGCACCGCTCACCCGCCTTCACCCGGGCACCGCTCACCCGTCGGCCGACGGGCCCACTGCTGATACAGGGGCTCGCCGCGCCGCGGGCCCCTGTATCAGCAGTCGAGCCGGTACGCCCGCCGGGCGTTCTCGGCGCCGATCAGGCGGGTCATCCGCTCGGCGTCGGCGTGGCTGAGGTCATCGGCGTCCAGGCGCTCGGCTAGGAACGCGGACAGGGCCCGGCGGAACAGCAGCGCCCCCAGGTAGTACAGCTCGGGCAGGCCGAAGGCGTCGGAAGAGAAGAGGAACTTCCGCAGCGGCACCAGTTCGAGTGCCTCGCCGAGCACCGCTGTCGCCCGGGCGCCAACGTTGTGCGTGGCCAGCCCGAGGTCCGCGTACACCAGCGGGAATACCTGCGCTAGGTAGCCGGCCTCCCGGTGGTAGGGGTAGTTGTGCAGCAGCATCACCGGCACCCCGGTTGGCTCCAGCGCCCGCAGCAGGTGCGTCAGCAGCAATGGGTTGCACTGGTGCAGGTCGACGTCCCGGTCTCCGTACCCGACGTGGAACTGGATGGGCCGCCCGAGGTCGGCCGCGCACCAGACGAAGAACCTGTGCAGCACCTCATCGGCCAGTCGCGGCGGTGCCCCGCCGGGCGTGGCGCCAGCGCCGCCGAGCCAGCGCGATACGGCCGCGACCACCTCGCCGTCGCTGGGACGCCGCGGTGCGAGATCGAGCCCCACCCGGTACGCCGCGACCGACTTGAAGCCAACGACCTGGACGCCGGAGGACGGCGCGGCGACCCGGTCGGCCAGCGTCCGCCGGTAGGCGTCGGGGAAGCCGGCGGCGGTCACCCCCGACCGGGCCAGGGCCTCCGCGACTTGCTCCAGGCGGACCACCTCGTAGGCTGCCGCGCCGGCGAACGCCGCCGTCTGGGCGGGCGCCAGCAGTTCGGACGGCGTGTACCCGGTGTCCACGCACAGCGTGGACAGGCCCGCCGCGCCGATGAACAGCCGGTTCACCTCGTCGCCGCCGAGCGCGGCGCGCCGCTGCGCGTACTCGGTCACGCTCGCGATGCGCCGGCAGCCCGAGCAGAGGCGGGCACCAGCGGCGGAACGCCAGCCCCGCCAGCGTGTCGAAGGCCAGCCCGTCGGCCACTGCCGCGCCTTCCGCCTCGTTCAGCAGCCCGGCCAGGTCGCCGCCCGCCCGCAGAACGCCGTGGCAGTGATGGTCGACGAGCGGTTGCGCGTCGACGAAGGGGAGCTTTTTCATCCCGGTGGGCGAGCAGGAACGGATGACATCACGCAGGCGTGTTCGTTGCCGGCCCGGGCCTCGGCGACCGCGTCCGCGGTGCGCTTCAGGTGACTAGCGATGATCTGCCGGGCCTCGGGTGCGTCACCTGCCTCAATGGCGTCGACGAAGGCGCGGTGTTCCGCCGCCCCCGAGTTGCCCTGGTGCCGGGCCTCGCGCATGGACATCAGGATCGCGTCGCTGAAGGACTCCATGATCATGCTGACCGCCGGGTTGTGCGAGGCCTGCGCGACGCGCAGGTGGAACCCGAACGAGACCGCTACATCGTAGGTGCCCTGATTTCTCGCCTGCTCCTCCTGATCACACAGGGCGCGCAGTTCCCGCAGGTCGGTCTCGGTCGCCCGCTCGACGACCAGCGGCAGGACGACCCCCACCTCAAACAGGATCCGGGCCTCGGTGACGTTGACCGCCGACAGGCCGGACGTGCTGAGCAGGTCCGTGATCCCCTGCCCCGCGCTGCCCGCCGTCGGCGCGGTGACGAAGGCGCCGCCGTGCGAGCCGAGCCGGATCTCGACGAGTCCGGTGGACTCAAGGACTCGCAACGCCTCGCGCAGCGAGAGCCTGCTGACACCGAGTTGCTCGCACAGCTCGCGCTCCGGGGGCAGCCGGGCTCCGATGGGTAGCGCACCGCTCCTGATCATGTTCCTGAGCTGGGCGACGATCGCGGTCGAGGTCCGTGTCGCCGGCAGCGGAGCGAACGCGCCGACCGGAACGCTCGATACGTCAACCCTGGGTGCCACAGCTGCCTTCCCGTTGCTCCGCGCTGCTGGGCGGGACTCTTGACACTCTATCCGGCCGCCCCGTATGGTTCCCGAATCAATAAACCATTAAACAGATGTTGACGATGCACGGAGGTCCTGGCCATGCGCATACGTGCCGACGTCGGCAAGTGTCAGGGATACGGGAATTGCGTGGCACTCGACGACCAGCACTTCGACCTTGACGACGACGGCCTGGTCGTCCTGCGGAATGACCAGGTGACGGCCGACGAGCAGGAGGGCGTTGAGGCGGCGGTCCGCAGCTGCCCGGCCGAGGCGATCTGGCTGGGCGCCGATGCCGGTTAGCCGGATCGTGATCGTCGGCGCCTCGGTGGCCGGCATCCGGGCCGCCCAGGCACTGCGGTCCGGCGGCTTCGGCGGCGAGCTCGTGGTGGTTGGCGCCGAAGACGTCATCCCCTACGACAAGCCGCCGCTGTCCAAGCAGGTGATCACCGGGGAGTTCACGGCCGACGACATCGGCCTGCTGCGCGACGACGACGACTTCGACCTCCGGCTCGGCCGGGCCGCCACCCGCCTGGACCCGGCCGGACGCCTGGTCACGCTGTCCGACGGCGAGCGACTCGGGTACGACGCTTTGATCATCGCCACCGGCGTCCGCGCCCGGGTGCTGCCAGGGTTGGCCGGCGATCTGGTCACGAGGGTGCGGGAACTGCGGGACGCCGCCGCGCTGCGTGCCCGGGTCACGGCCGGCGAGCCGGTCGTGGTCATCGGCGGCGGTTTCATCGGCGCCGAGGTTGCCGCCGCCACGCGGGCCTGCGGCTGCGAGGTGACGCTCATGGAGCAGGACCCAGCGCCGTTCTCCCGCGTTCTCGGCGCCGCGACCGGCGGACTGGTCACGGCTCTGCACGAGGCGCAGGGTGTCACGGTACTCGGCGGAGCCACGGTCACGGCGGTGGAGCCGGTGCCGTCGGGCGGTGCGCTGGTCCGGCTGGCCGACGGGCGCCAGATTCCGGCGGGCACCGTGGTGGCCGGCATCGGCTGCGTGCCCAATACCGAATGGCTGGCAGGCTCCGGGCTTCCGGTCGAGGACGGCGTGCTGACCGACGAGCATTGCGCGGTCCGCGCAAGCGCGGCCGACGCCGACGGCACCGGGGCGGTCTACGCGATCGGGGACGTCGCCCGCTGGCATGACGCGGCCGGCGGCATCAGCCGCCGGGTCGAGCACTGGACCAACGCGGTGGAGCAGGCAACTCTCGTCGCGCACCAGATTCTCCACCCCGACCAGCCGCGGACGTACGCAAGCGTTCCCTACTTCTGGTCCGACCAGTACGACCGCAAGATCCAAATGGTCGGTCGCACGGCCGACGGCGATGCGGTCGAGGTGCTGCGATGCGCCACGCCAGCGGGGGACCGGGAGGTTGCGCTGTACTCCCGGGCCGGGCGGTTCACGGCAGCGGTCACCTTCGGCTGGCCCAAGGCCAGCGTGGCCGCGAGGAAGGCCTGGCAACGCGGCGCGGCCGCCGTCGAGGTACGGAACACGATCACCAAGCTGTCCGACGGCGTTGCCCTCATCGACCCGACGACGGGTGCGACGGCGGCGCGCAAGGTCGTGGTCGGCATGGGCCGCCAGTGAGCTCGGCGGACGGCAACGTGCCCGCCGGCAGTACACCCGGCAGCGACAGCAAGCACGGCAGTGACAGCAGCCAGGAAGGCATTCAAGGATGAACACGACAGCTAACGGCACGATCGGGCGGGCCCGCGACCTAGTCGACGTGCGCAATGGCGAGATCAGCCGCGAGATCTTCATGAACGAGCAGATCCACCGGATGGAGTTGGAGAACCTGTTCCCCCGGGCGTGGCTGTTCGTCGGCCATGCGACCCAGGTGCCCCGCCCCGGCGACTTCTTCTCTTCCTGGATGGGCTCGGACCCGGTCCTCCTCACCCGGGACGACAAGGGCGAGTTGCACGTCCTGCTGAACTCCTGCCGGCACCGGGGCATGCGCGTGTGCCGCTACGACGAGGGCTACGACGATGCAGTTCACCTGCCCGTACCACGCCTGGTCGTACTCGATCGACGGCTCGCTGGTGTCCACCCCCGGCGACCTGCACGGCGTGCCCCAGATGAACGCCGCCTACAGCAACAAGCTCCGCCGAGGAGAACTGGGGCCTGGTCCGCTGTCCGAAGGTGCGCGATTACAAGGGCCTGGTGTTCGCCTCCTGGGACCCCGAGGCGCCGGAGTTCGATGACTACGTCGGCGACTTCCACTGGTGGCTCGACAACCTGGCCGATGCCTTCGACGGCACCGAGGCGGGTACCGAGGTCTTCCGCGGCGTCCAGAAGTGGCGGATCAAGTCCAACTGGAAATTCGTCTCGGAGAACTTCCTAGGCGACACCTACCACGGCGCGTCCACGCACGCCTCGGTCGAGGCCGTCGGCATCGGGCCGGGCGGTCGCGGCAAGCGCAGGCACGGCGAGCGCCAGAACCAGGGCGGCTTCTCCCGGGGACGGATGAAGACCTCGTTCCGGCTCGGCCACGGCGCCTCGGACAACCTGGACTACGAGCTTGCGTACCCGGAGTTCGCCGAGTCCGAGCTCAACGACTACTTCGTCGCGGCCTGGGAGACCCGCGCGGCCAAACTGCGCGCGGAAGGCCGCCCGCTCGGCGGGCGCGGCCCCGCCACCATGTTCCCGAACATGTCCTTCTCGGCCGGCTTTCCCGCGCTCGATCCTGGTCGCTCACCCGCTCAGCGCCACCGAGACCGAGGTCTGGCGATGGTACCTGGTGGACAAGGCCGCCCCCGACTTCGTCCGCGGAGTGGCTGCGGCACTACTACATGCGCTACGCCGGCCCCGGCGGCATGACCGAGCAGGACGACATGGAGAACTGGGACTACGCCACCCAGTCCAGCCGGGGCGTCGTGGCCCGCCGGTACCCCTACAACTACCAGCAGGGCCTGAACGCGAGGAGGTCCCGAGCACACTCGACCGCGCCGTGCACTCCACACCACGCGATCGCCGGCGAGGTCAACGCGCGGGCCTTCTACCGCCGGTGGAGCGAGTTCGTGGACAACCTGTCCTGGCCGGAGCTGAACAAGCTGGCCGCAGACCGAAGACCGCGCGACCGAGCCCGCGCAGGGCTGAAAAGCACGAGTAGCGAAAGACTGAAGAAGAGGCGTCATGGCGATCGACGAGAGCGCGGTGCAGCGGATGCTGCTGCTCGCCGAGGTGTCGGACTTCCTGTACCGGGAGACCGACCTACTCGACGAGCGGCGCTACGAGGAGTGGCTTGACCTGCTCGCCGACGACTACCAGTACGCGGTGCCGCTGCGCATGAACGTGCAGGTACGACGACGTCGCAGTGCGCGAGGACACCCGCGCCGGGTCGGAGATCTGCTGGTTCGACGAGGGCAAGGAGACCGCCGAACTGCGGGTCGCCCAGCTGGCGACCGGCCAGCACTGGGCGGAGGAGCCGGTCTCGCGGGTCACCCACCTGGTCACCAACATCCGGCTGGAGTCCGCCGAGCTGCCCGAGGTCGATCTGAGCTGCCGGTTCTTCGTCTACCGTAACCGGGTCGCCGACGAGACCGACTTCCTGGTCGGCCGCCGCAAGGACCGGCTGCGCAAGGCCGACGGCGGCTGGAAGGTGGTCCGGCGCGAGCTGCTGCTCGACCAGTCGGTGCTGCTGGCGAAGAACCTGTCGATCTTCGTCTGAGTACTGGCCGGACACCGCCCAAGGCGGCGGTGCATCCGCCCGGATTGCTATTGCGAAAGGTCACCTGTTTGCCGTGTTCAGCGCCGCCGTTAATCGCACGTCCCCCGACCCCGAGAAGCCGACGGTGCGCGTCGGCGTGATCGGGCTCGGCCCCATGGGTCAGGCCCTCGTCTCCAGCCTGCGGGCCGAGGGCTTTCCCGTCTGCTGCCATGACATCAGGCCGGATGCCGCCGAGCTGATGGCGGCCGCCGGTGCCAGTATCGCTCCGAATCCCGCCATGGTCGCGCGGTCGTCTGACTTCGTCATTACGTTCCTGCCCGGCCCGGCCGAGGTCGCCTCGGTCGCCCTCGACCCGGAGCACGGCGTCCTCGCCGGGCTGGCGCCCGGCGGCCTGATGATCGACATGTCCACCTGCGGCCCCGACACCGCGCAGCTGATCGGTACCGCCTTCGACCAGGTCGGCCGCCGCTTCGTCGACTGCCCGGTCAGCCGCAAAGCACCCATCATGACGGTCCTCGCCGGCGGCCCTGCCGGAGTGCTCGGCGAGGCCGCAGCTGTCGTCGAGCGAGTCTCGCGGACCGTGGTCTACTGCGGCTTCCGCGGCGCCGGCTACGCCACCAAGCTCCTTAACCAGCACGTCAAGTACGCCTGGTACCTCGCGTCCGCCGAGGCGATGGTGCTCGCCGGGCAGCTCGGGCTCGACCCCGACGTCACGGCGACGGCGATCGAGCAGTCGAGCGGCGGCGAGTCCGGGTTCGCCACGGCCGCGAAGTACTACCGCGGTGACGTCGCTGGCATGCGCAGCCACGCACCCTCCACCACCATCGAGAAAGACATGGACCTAGCCGAATCGATGGCAGCGATGGCCGGCGTCCGCAGCCGGACCCTCGACGTGACGGCCGACTTCTTCACCACCATCGGTACCACCAAGTACCGGGAACTCCCCTACCCGCAAAGCTGCGAGTTCCTGACCGAGCTGCGCGTAGCGCGGCGGCACGACGGTCAGGGGAAGGACAGAAGCAAACAGTGAGCACACAGGAAGCCTTCGAGGGAACCGCCACCTCCGGGCGGGTACGCCTCCGGGCCATGCGCTGGTGGCTATTTGCCCCCGCGATCGTTGCCATCTGGATCCTCGGGATGATCGACAAGACCGGCGTCGGCATCATCGCCGCGAACAAGGACTTCCTGTCGGACATGACCTTGGCCGGCGAGCCGGCCGAGATCGGCCTGCTCACCACCATCACGCTGCTGTTCTACGGAGCGTCGATGCCAGTGTGGGGCTGGTTCATCGACAAGCACGGTGCGCGCCGCTGTGCCACGGTCGGCCTGGTCTTCTGGGGAGTCAGCACCCTGATCTGCGGCTTCACCCCCAACTACCTGGTTCTGCTCGGGGGCCGGGCGCTGCTCGGCATCTCCGAGGGCTTCCTGTGGCCGCTGTCGAACGTGCTGACTGCCCGCTGGTTCCCGGTCTCCGAGCGGGGCCGCGCGCAGTCGGTGTGGATCGGCGCGATCAACCTCGGGTTCGCGCTGTCCGGTTTCGTCATCAACGGCGCCATCGGGGCGTGGGGCTGGCGCGGTGCCTTCTTCCTGCTGTCCGGGCTGGCCCTGCTGGTCTGTGTGCCCGTTGCCTGGTTCCTGCTACGCGACGACCCGTCCGACAGCAAGCGGATGTCGGCGGCCGAACGGTCGCAGATCGAGGCGGACAACCTCGCCGACGACGCCGCTAAGACCACCAACGAGCTGCGCACCTGGCCGTACTGGATCATGGTCGTCGCCTGGATCGCCAACAACATGGGCGTGTTCGGCCTGGCCAGCTGGTTCCCTACCTACCTCAAGGCGCACGGCGTCAGCGGCACCACGGCCAGTGACTTCATCGCGCTCGCCTTCGTGGCGTGCATCGTCGTGGCGCCGTTCGTCGGCCTCGGCATGGACCGGCTGAACCGCCGGGCCATCTGGTCCGTGGCCGGCTTCCTCCTCGCGGCCGTCTGCCTGGTGCTGGCGGGCATCGTCCCGTCGAACGGTTTCAAGCTCGCGGCGGTCATCGTGGCCATCGTGGGCATCGAGGGCTTCACCACCCTGGCCGGGCAGGGCGTGCTGCACCGCATGGCGCCGACTCGCCGGATCGGCCGGGCGAACGGCATCATGTCAGGCGTGGGGAACTTCGTCGGATCGTTCGGCTCGCTCATCATGGGCTGGCTGATCGGCCTTGGCGGCTTTACCGCCGCGTTCACGTTCCTGGTCGTCGTCTTCGTCATAGGCGCGGGGCTCAACCTCGCGCTGCACCGGCTGAAGTACTGACCAAGCCGCGAGACACATCCGGCACACGACGATCGAATACTCGACAGGAGAAAGCGAGCTCCGGTGACCACCAACTCTTTCCCGGCCGACCAGCCGGCCGCCGACAGCAGCCCCGAGCGGCTCATCGCCCAGGCCTGCCGCGTGCTTGCGCACCGCGGGCTCGCCGAGGATATCCTCGGCCACGTCAGCCTGCGCGGCGACGGGGACGCCCTCTACGTCCGCAGTCGCGGGCCGAACGAACG
This sequence comes from uncultured Actinomycetota bacterium, assembly GCA_963748785.1. GTDB lineage: Bacteria > Actinomycetota > Actinomycetes > Streptosporangiales > Streptosporangiaceae > Trebonia. Next base: position 71,746 of record CAVVKP010000028.1, read on the forward strand.
CGGCCTCCTGTTCACCGGCACCGACGACGTCAAGCTGGTCGGCCTAGACGGCGACGGCGAGCTTTCTGACGGTTACCGGGTGCCCAACGAACTGCCCATCCACCGAGAAGTGCTGCGCGCCCGGCCTGACGTGCGGGCGGTCGTGCACGTGCACCCGCCGGAGGTTGTCGCCGCGGACCTGGCCGGCCTCGCACTGGCCCCGATCGTCGGTGCCTACAACATCCCCGCGATGCGGATGGCCCATGACGGCATCCCGGTGTACCCGCGCGGCGTGCTGATCAACCGCCCTGCCCTGGGCAAGGAAGTCGCCGCGGTGCTCGGCGGCAAGCCAGCCTGCATCCTGCGCGGTCACGGCATCGTGACCGTCGGGGAGTCGGTGCAGCAGGCGGTGGTCCGCGCCCTGAACATCACGGCGCTCGCCAAGATGACGCTCCTGGCCAGCCAGCGCCGCGCGCCGTCCCCGCTGCCGCCCGAGGACATCGCCGAGCTTCCCGATCTGGGCGGCACGTTCAACGACGAGTTCGTCTGGCGCAGCTATGTGGCCAGGCTGGCCCTGGACGGCCTTGCCGTCTAGGTGCGGTAACAGATCACCAGCTACCGCGCGCCGGATGCGTTCCATCCGGCGCGCGGAGCCGTTCGTTATGGACTGGATGCTTGTGCCTCTTGTGACTGATGATGCAATGCGCGGATCAGTCACCCCGTGAGGCGGGCCAATTCCCAGAAGTAAGAGGCCGCCGGGGCATCCCGCGGAATTGAACCCTCTTTGATTACATAACGTAAGCGTGTTAAAGCTAGTTGTGATTTTTTTGGCTTCCAGGCCTGGGTATTTCGCCTTCCTGTCGTTACCATCGAATCAGAAGCCAGGCGATAAAAGATCCGGGCGCACCACTTGCGTCAAGATCTGTTACGGAGAGTAATTTCACTAGGACCCGGAGTAGTCGATGACCGATCCGCGAAGTGCTCACCCTGGCTCCCATGACACCTCCGGCCATGGCGGCCCGGCCGGAGGAGAGTCCCGGATCGCGGCTTGTTCCGGGAACAGCGTCCGGCCGATTAGGCCGGGCGCGGCAAATCCGGCGGGCTGGTTCCCGCCGTCGGCCGGGGAAGCGGCCCCCCCGGTCCGGCCAACGGAACCAGCCCGCTCGGACCGATTTCCGGCGCCCGCGACGCGGCGCCCGCTTAACCAGCCCCATCCCCCGAATGCGGGCCAGTCGCTGTCGAATGGGGAAGCGCCGCTTGGCGGAGCGCGCTACCCCGACGGGGCGGCATGGCACCCGCGGCCGATAAGGCAGCCCGCGCACGGAACAAGACGGCTGCCCAATGGAATTGCCCCGCCCGCACCGCAAGCCCCGGGGCTTCCGCGCGGGATTAACCAGCTCTCGCGATCAGGGAACCAGTCACCGCCCGGCTATAGCCGGGCCCGGCAGTACGGTGCGTCCCGGCTACCACTGCGCCAGGACCCCGGCCCCGACGCCGGCGCGAATGACCTTGACCCCCGGTGGCCCGTGCTCGGTCGGCTAAGGTCGCGGCACATTCCCGTGGTCGGCCCCACCGAGGATGTCGCCGGCCGCAAGCCCCCGGCACCACCGCGTGCCACCCCGGCCGGCCCCGGCCGGTACCCCCAAGCCGGGTCCTACGGCCAAGCCGGGTCCTACGGCCGGGCCGGGTCCGTCGGCCGGGCCGGGTCCGTCGGCCGGGCCGCGAGTTACGGCCGGGCCGGCGCGCACGAAGCAACGGGGGTCGGCCCCCCGGTCGGTCTGACCAGGTCGACGGCGCCCGTCCAGGCGACCGGCCCGGGCCCGCGCCCGGCCGGCGGCGTGGCCGGCCCCGAGCGCGAGTCCGGCTGGCAGCTGTCCCAGCGGGTCTGGGAAGACTCCGGCGTGAACTGGGAAGCGGCCACCGCGCTCGGCGACGACGCCGACCCGTACACGTTTGATCCCTACGCGGCTGAAGCCTTCGCCCGGTATCCGGCCGACCCGCGGACCGATGCCTACCCGCCAGATGACTACCCGGCCGACTCGGCCGACCGTGAGCCCGCGAGTGAGCCCGACGGCCGTGAGCCAGCGAGTGAGCCGGACGGCCGTGAGCCCGATGGCCGTGAGCCCGACTGGCGTGAGTCCGATGGCTGTGAGTCCGACGGCCGTGAGCCCGACTGGCGTGAGTCCGATGGCTGTGAGTCCGACGGCCGTGAGCCCGACAGGCGTCAGGACGCTGGCGGCGAGGCCACCGGGCGGGAGCCCGCGTCGGCCTCAGCCGAGGCGGCGAGGGATTCGGAAGCGCGCGGATCGGACGGGTTGGTCGACGTCGGCTCCGGCCTAACCGGTTCCCGCCTGCCCCGGCTGCGCCTGGCGGGGGACCAGACCGCCCGCCTGCGGCCGCCAGCACACCAGGCTGCCGGGCCCCGCACTGCCGGGCCGCGCCCTGCCGGTGACCCGCGGTCCGGCTCATCCCCGGCGGCCCAGCCGGTGGAGGATGAGGGCGCGCCGCGCCCGCCCACGCTGCCCAGGCGGCGGCCGGGGGCGACCCTGGAGGAGAACCCGCCCAATGGCTTCCTGGGCCGATCGTGGCCGGCCAGCCCGAGCCAGGCGGCGTTCGCGTCACCCCGTTCGTTCCCGCCGCCGGCGACGCCGGCCAGGTCCCGGCCACTGGCGCCGCCGCTGAGCGCCCCGGTGGCACCGGCCGGGCCGGCGCTCGCCCACTCGGACGAGCTATTCCGCGCCTGGCAGGGATCGGTGCGCGAGGCCACCGACCGGCGCACGCCCTGGGCCAGCCGGCGCCGCGAGCTCGCCCCGGCGCGCCGCCGGGGGCGCGGCCGGCAGGTGGCCAGGGTCGGCGTGCCCGCCGCGGTGATCGTCACCGTCGGGGCAGGCGCGCTGCTGATGCTGACCGGCCAGGCTAACGACATGCTCGCCGAGCGGGCGAGCAGCGGGCCGGCCTCCTCGTCGGCCACGCCAGCCTTCTCGGCCAGCCTGAGCCCGGTGAGCCTGACGCTGCCCGGCTACCCGGGCCGGCACGGCACCGTGGGGGTCACGTCGATGTGGACGGCCAACGGGCTCACCATGGCGGCAGGCGTCGCCGAAGGCCACCCGGCCATCTGGCGGCGCGGCGCCGACGGCAACTGGTCCCTGGTGTCGCTGGGTGCCCTCGTCGGCGTGCAGGGGCACCTGACCTCTGTCGCCCGTGGCCCGCTCGGCTGGATCGCCGTCGGCTCGGTAGCCGGGCACAAGGCGGCCGAGCCGATCGCCTACCGGTCGGACGACGGCGTGACCTGGACACCGCTGCCGGCCCTCACCGCGCTGGGCGGCGGCGATGCCCAGCTCCTCGGTGTCACCGCCGGCCCGGCGGCTACCTCGTCGTGGGCAGGCAGGGCAGCGCCACGCACACCTCCGCCGCCCTATGGTGGTCCGGTGACCTGAAAAACTGGGTCAACGGCGCCTCCCACAGCGCCAGCGGCTCGATCGCCACCGCCGCGGTCGCCACGGACACCGGCTTCGTCGCGGTCGGCTCGCAGCAGGGCGGCCACACGGTTTGGACCTCGCCGGACGGCCAGAAGTGGACCGCGCACGACCTGACTCAGCCTGCCGGCGCGGGCAGCGCCACCCTGCGGTCCGTTGCCGTAGGCCCAGGCGGCCGTCTCGTTGCCGCCGGCTCCGCCGTCGGCAGCACAGGCGACAGCCCCCTGGTGGTGACCTCGTCCGACGGCGGCGCCCACCTGACCCAGGTTCAGCTCAACGCCCCCGGCGGCACGGGCACGGTGACCGCCGTGACCGCCACGAGCGACGGCTTCGTCGCCGCCGGCCTGGTCGGGCCGGCCAGCGCGCAGCGCGCCGTCACCTGGACCTCCCCAGACGGCCGCACCTGGTCCGCCGCCACCACCGTCACCGCAGCCGACGGCAGCGCGATCACCGCCCTAGCCGACACCGGCGGCCCAGGCGCCGGCCCGGCCATCACCGGCATCGCCCAGCGCGGCTCCGCCTCGTCCCTGCTGACCATCCCCACCCGGTAGCCCACCTCACCGCCACACCACTACCAGACCACCCTCACCCAGCAGCCCGCACCGCCCGCCGGCCATTGTTGGCGGTCATCAAGAATTCTGCCCAGCTCGGTCACGCAGCCAGCGCCATGGCCATCACGAACAGTAATCGGGTTGTCCGGTCGGCCTGTCGCTAGCCAGTTGCCTACCGACGTTGCCCGCGCTAGGCAACTCCTCAGCGAACGGCTCGTCGCGGGCGCCGCCCCTGCTTGGTCGCAACCCCGGGCCGCTTTACCGCAGCCACGGACCGAGGCGTCGTGCGGGGCGGACGATCTGCCTTCGGCTGGCCGTCATCAGGGGAATGGGGTGGCGTCCTCCTGGCAGACGGTTCGCGGCGGGGGGAGAGCGCCGGTTAGCAGGTAGCGGATCTCGTAGTTCGTGGCGCAGGCGCTCGGGTTGCTGCCCTCGGTGTGCCCGTACCCGTCGATCGTCAGCAGCCGGGCGCGGGCCAGGTCACGGGACATCGCGACCGAGTCCTGGTAGGGCAGGAACGGGTCGCCGGTGTTACCGAGGAGCAGGATGGTGCTGGGGGTGGGCCGGTTCCACGGGCCTGAGTAACGGTCCTGGGTCCCCGCGCCCGGCCAGTCCGCGCACGCCTCGGTCTTCCACGGCTGCTCTAGGCCGAAGGCGCCCGACCGGGCGTAGGCGCTGCGCGCGGCGGCCAGGTAGGCGGCCGGGTCGCGCGGGTTCGGGCTGTCTGAGCAGAGCACGGCGAGCGTCTGCTCCCAGCCGGTGTAGACCGCCGGGAGCACGCTCGCGGCGGTGACGGGGATGCCGGCTGCCGCGGGCGGGCGGGCCGGCGCTCGAGGCCACCCAGAGCTGCTGCAGCCAGGATGGCGCCGGCCTGCCACTCGGCTCACCGTGGCCAGCGGCACGGAGACCACGGTGTCGGCGTAGGTGTAGGTCTGCGGCGGGCTGCCGACCGTGGCCGGGTGCCGGCGAAGCCGGCCCGGCAGCGTGGCCCACTTGGCGCGGGTCGCGGCCGGGGTCCCGGCGGAGAACGCGCAGGCCGAGGTGGCCGTCTTGCCGCACAGGTCGAGGAAGCCCCGCATCGTCGCCGCGGACCCAAGGTCCGTTTCCTGGGCGAGGAAGGTCGGCACGCCGTCCGGGCGGGTCCATGCGACCGGGTTGAGATTCGCGTCCAGGACCATGTGCCCGGTCGTGGCGGGGAACAGGTTGGCGTAGGTGGCGCCGAGCCCGGTGCCGTAGGACGAGCCGAGGTAGTTCAGCACCGGGGCGCCGACCGCCTCGCGCAGCAGGTTCATGTCGCGAGCCACGTCGGCGGTGGTGTCATGGTCCAGCAGGCTGCCGTTGCGCTGAGCGCACCGCGCGTCGAATCGGGCCCAGGTCTGTACCCAGGCCGAATTATCCGGTTCTGGTCCTCAGCTCTGGAGGGGGCATCAGTCCGCACGCCCCAGCGTTTTCCAAGACCCGTGCTGTAACCGCCTTGACCTGGTGAGATGCTGGTTCTGACCTAGTATGGAGAGGTGAGTGAACCGGCGGCCACCGTACGCGCCGAGGACGAGCCGTCCTGGGCCGAGGTTGTGCGCCGCGCCGAGCACGGCGAGTCGGTCTCGGTGGTCGCCCACGGTGATCACGTCGCAGATGTCGTGCCCTCGGGCGAGCTGGACCGGCTCCGCGAGACGACCGCGGTGCTGTCCGGCCGGGGGATGTCCGCCGGGGCGGAGGCCTGGACGGCTGCCCGGCCGGGCGCGCGCGAGGCGGAGTCGCTAGCCGGGGACGTCCCCGCTGCCGGGGAGCCGGTTCGGCGGATCGCCGAGGAGCAGGCCGCGCTGCGGCGGGTGGCGACGCTGGTGGCCCAGGGCGCAGCGCCAGAAGAGGTGTTCGCCGCGGTCGCCGCCGAGGTCGGGCGGGTGCTGGCCGCCGACTTCACCTCCATGGTCAGATACGATCCTGACGGCACGGCCACGTGGGTCGCTGTGTGGAGCAGGGCCGGCACCGCCCTGCCTTTCCCGGTCGGCACCCGGTGGCGCCCCGGCGGGCACAACATGCACACCCTGGTGTTCCAGACCCGCCGGCCGGTTCGCATCAACGACTACGCCGGCGTGTCGGGCCCGAGCGTCGACCTCGCCCGCAGCCTCGCCCGCAGCATGGGCCTCCGCTCGCAGGTCGGTGTGCCGGTCAGCGTCGAGGACCGCCTATGGGGCGCCATGACCATCTTCTCCACGCGGGCGGAGCCGCTGCCGGCGGACACCGAGGCGCGGCTGGCCGCCTTCACCGAGCTGGCCGCCACCGCCATCGCCAACGCCGAGGCCAAGACCGCGCTGACCGCCTCCCGGGCGCGGATCGTGGCCACCGCCGATGCCACCCGCCGTCGCATCGAGCGTAACCTGCACGACGGTGCCCAGCAGCACCTGGTCGCCCTCGCCCTGCAGCTGCGTGCCGCCCGGGCGGCGCCACCTCAGGCTGGTGAGCTGGTCCGGTGGCTAGACGAGGTGGCCGCCGGGCTGGACGGTGTGCTGGAGGAATTGCGCGGGATCGCCCACGGCCTGCACCCGGCCATCTTGGCGCAAGGCGGGCTGCGCCCGGCGCTGAAGATGCTTGCCCGCCGCTCCGCCGTCCCCGTCCGCCTCGATGTCCAGGTGCAGGGGCGGCTGCCCGACCAGATCGAGATCGCCGCCTACTACACGGTCGGCGAGGCGCTGACAAACATCGCCAAGCACGCACACGCGTCCGGCGCAGATGTCGAGGTGGCCGCCCGCGACGGCCTCCTGCACGTCCGCGTCCACGACGACGGCTGCGGCGGCGCCAGCCTCACCGGAGGCTCGGGCCTGGTCGGGCTCAAGGACCGGGCCGAGGCACTCGGCGGCCGGATCGATCTGCACAGCCCGCCCGGCGCGGGCACCGCGGTGCACATCGTCCTCCCCCTCGGCGACCCCGGCAGACCGGGGCAGCCGACGGAGTCGCCGGCCCCACCCGGTGAGCCCGGCCGCGCCCCTGCCGCCCATCCGGGGCCGCCCGGCCCGGCGCCAGAAAGCTGACGGCCAAGGACGGCTCCCCAGCCGCGCATGCCCGCGAGGCACCACCTGGCGCGCAAAGAATCATCCTCGCGCTAATCACCCGGTCTGCCCGGGCTGGGTGACGGCGCCCCAACTCGGCGCAATCGAGCGTCGGCGCAGCCTGCGAGCAGGCGCAGATCACCCAGGTCCGCACGCCGCAATCGATCACCCAGGTGGCACGGGGACCTGCAACCCAGCGCCACCTTGGAGCTGGTCTCACCACGCTTCGCATCTAGCGTCGGCGGGCGGCCGCAAAGGCCGCCCGGGGTTGACGGTTCTGGTCTACCGTCGTGACATGCCCAGCAGTAAACGACCGGCTCCTGAAGACGCCGTGACTGCCCGTCGTGCGCTGCTCGACGGGCTGGCCCGCGACGCCGACATCTTCGAGGTGCTGAGCGGGCTTGCACCCCTGCACCCGCGAAACGACACGTTCCCCGGCGAGGTGTTCCTTCACCTCGCCGCGGACGCCCTGGAGTGGTGCGGGGCCAGCCGAGCCAAGCCGCTGCCTCTAGAGGGGCTTCGTAAGCGGTTCCTGCCCGAGACCGCCTTTCGCGGGCGGCAGAACGCGAAGTTCCAGTACGCGGTCCTAGCCGCAGCAGGCATCCACGGCGGGTGCGAGCCGGACCTGCTCGACGAGGTTGCATCGTGGCAGGCCGACGACTTCTGGCAATACGCCGCATACGCGGCGATCGCCTACATCCGGGCCGCCGCCAGCCAGGCGGGCGTCCCAGTGCGCCAGACCTGCCAGATCCTGGACGAGCACCCTGGCCAACTGGCGCTAAAACGCCGAATCGGCGCGCCGGGCGGCCGCGTTTGATCTTCCGTACACGACGTGCAGAACATCCGACTCTGGGCTCTTGCTCGAGGGCGTGGTACCTCATCGCGGTATGACGGTACAGGGTGGGCTGCGTCAAATCTATTGATGACCTGCCGGTAATAGGCACCCGGGCGTAGGTTTGAGGCATGCCTCAGCGCCACCATGATGTCGCAGCCGACGACGTCGATGCGGCTATAGATTTCGTCATCCGAAACGGTGCCGAGGATCGAGGCCAAACGATCTCGTACTCTCGAGTTTTTGAAGCCGCTGGACTGCCTCCGCCCCAAGACTTGCATTTCGGCGGTGAGTCCCATCTCGTCACGCTGTTCATGGAGCGCTTTCACTTCCGGTGCCTGGAGCGGGCTCTTCCGCCGCTCGATTCACTAGTTGTCCACGTTGCAGGGCAACGGGCAGGCTTTCCTGGATCTGGGTATTTCCGGGTCAACAAACAGGTGGACCCTTTGCGCGAGCGGGCCACGGCCGCACAGCAGGCCCAAGCCACTGCCTTCTGGGAGGCCCAGATGGATGAATGTCGAGACTGGGGTGTCAGGAGCCGGCGAGGTCAAGCCTGAAGGCCGAATCGGGTCTTCCACTCACGCCTTAGAAGATTCTTTGATGCATTGGAGTCACTTGGCTGACGAGCTACCAGCGCCTTGGCTGGTTAGAGGCGTCCCTGTCGGATACTCTTCGGGCGCTGCAGAGCGGGCGTGGAAGGTCCAGATAATGTCGACGGTTCCAGCCGCCCCGATGACGCATGCTGGTAACGGTCTGTTTGCCGATTTCCGGATCGCGTCGCCCACCGCGAAATCGCCGGGCTACGACCTCGACAACTTGCTTGACCCTGTGTTCTCCGTAGTGATCAACAGTCGGGGGTGGTTCGGCGGGCGCCGACCGAACCTGCGCTGGGTCGCAGCAAGAAAGGAGACGGCTCGGGAAACCGGCGTGTATCTTGCGGTGCTCACGGATCCGCCGGATCAGTGGGTGGAGTCACGCGTTGAAGTCGGGATCCATGATGTGTACCGCGATCACCTGCCAAGCTCTGCCGCTGTTGACGATTACGCCATCTGGGTTCAACGCCACATGATGGGTCGCCTGCCAAGCGGACCAGTCGGGATCCAGATTGACTTTGCAGATAGTCACGTGAATCTCGGTGACATCGGCACTGGCAGGGCCAAAGTGCTGATCGATGGCATGTGGCCAGTTCTAGGGGGCGAGCGTGGCGCGCCAGACGATAGACGGGTAGCCGCTCTCATCATGCGCAAAGGGATTTCTGACCTCGGTGGGACCGTAGCGATTAAAGCAGTGAGGTTGCCATGATCGGGTTCGCCATCGTACCTTTCGGTCCCGGTGTCCTCCCATCCCCGAGCACGAGCGTGCGTCGAGTCGTTTGGCTCGATTCCTAGCCGAGAAAGTCCTTATGGGATTCGTAGATGTTGTCTCTGGAAATGCTGTTCTTGTGACCGCGGCCCGTGCACTTCCAGGTGTATTTGCTGTCGTCGATGCCCAGTTGCGTGTTTAGGTGCTCATGGCACCGGTCGCAGAACCAATCACATCTTGGAATCTTCCGCTCACTGCTGTTTCTCCCTCTGGTTAGTCGTCTTCGCCGAACCCATAGAGGGTATTCTCTTCGCCGCAATGGAGGCAATTGGTATAGGCATGGGGGTTGTCGCCGACGCGGCCACCTTGGCCGCCGAGGGTAACTGGCCCCGATGCGCAGAATGTCGGTGACACAGAACCACCTATTCCGCACCGCGACGCCTGTCGGAATCACCTAAAGCACTAGCATCGTCGGGTCATCGCATCCCGTCGTGCCACCGCTTGCCAGGACCTCGCGCCGGCAACGTCAGCACCGCCCGTCCGGTGATTTCCCCCTGGCGGCCCGTAGCGTCCCGCGATGCCGTGGCCTCCGGTGAGGTCAGCCGCCGGGCGGCGCAGCCGCTGGATCAGCGGGAGGACGGTTAGCTGAGGGGGACGCCGTTGATGGACGCGTCGAGGATCTCGACGGTGTGGGCGGTGCGCAGGGTGATGCCCCGGGAGGCGAGCTCGGCGGAGATCTGCAGCGTGCAGCCGGGGTTGGCCGAGATGAGCAGGGACGCGCCGGAGGCGACGACCGAGTCGGCCTTGCTCGACCCGAGCGACCGCGCGGCGTCCGGCTGCAGCAGGTTGTAGACGCCGGCCGAGCCGCAGCACATGCCGGCGTCGCGCAGCTCTACCAGCTCGAACCCGGGGATGGCGCGCAGCAGCGCGCGGGGTGCGGCGGTGATCCGCTGCGCGTGGCCGAGGTGGCAGGCGTCGTGGTAGGCCGCGCGGACCTCGACCGGGTGCCGCTCGGCGGCCGGGCCGAGATTGTCGAGGAACTCGGCGAGGTCGCGCACCTTGGCCGACAGGGCGGCGGCGCGTGCCGCCCAGGACGGCGAGTCCGCCAGCAGGCGCTCGTACTCCTTCATCGCCGACCCGCAGCCGGCCGAGTTGACGACGATGGCGTCCACCCCGGCCGACTCGAACGTCTCGATGGTCTGCTTGGCGAACCTGACCGCCTCGGCGGCCCGGCCCGAGTGCAGCGAAAGCGCACCGCAGCAGCCCTGGTCGCGGGGGATGACCACGTCACAGCCCTCGGCGGCCAGCACCCGCGCGGTCGCCGCGTTGACCCGGGGGAAGAACACCGACTGCACGCACCCGGTGAGCATGCCGACCACCGCCCGCCGCTCGCCCCGGGCGGCGACCCGCTCGGGGAACCGGCCGGCGGGCAGCGGCCGCGACGGCGGCGCCAGTCGCAGTGCCTGCTCGGCCGACGGCGAGACCCGCCCCACCAGGCCGGTCCGGGCGATCAGCCGGTCCGCCCCGGTGCGCTGCAGCAGCCGCAGCGGCGCGGTCGCCAGCCGTAGCCGGGCCGGGTAGGGGAACAGCGCGAAGATCCCCGCCCTGGTCAGCCGGTCACGCAGCGGGCGCCGGGCCGCGGGCACCGCGCCGCCGGGTGCGACTCCGGCCGGGCCGAGAGCGCCGCCGGGGCCGGGCCACGGCGTCCGCCGCCTCGGTCCACTCCCGGGCCGCCTCGATGATCTGGTCGTACTGCACGCCGGACGGGCACGCGGTCATGCAGGCCATGCAGCCCAGGCAGCGGTCGAAGTGCTCGCCCGCCGCCGGGGTGAGCGGCGCGCCCTCAAGCAGCTGGTTGACCAGGTAGATGCGCCCGCGCGGCGAGTCCATCTCCTCGCCCCACAGCTGGTAGGTCGGGCAGGCGGGCAGGCAGAACCCGCAGTGCACGCAGTCATTGACCACCGAGCGGATGCGTTCCTCCGCCCCAGCCTTGGCCCCGGCGGCCGAACCGTCGGCCGGGACGTCCGCCGCGGCGTCCCCCAGCGGTTCGTGCAGGCCGGTCGACGGCTCGGGTGCCACGTCGTCGCTCATTTAGACCCCACAGCGCGTAGAAAGCAGGAACGGACGCACGGGTGCTTGCCCGGTAGAATGGGCCGTCGATGTCGCTATGGCGACAGTAATGGCACATTCATGCCGCCGGCCGAGCAGCGTCGCCGGCGCTGGACCGGGCGGAGTAAAGGCGCGAGCCGGCATCGGTCAGGCCCCGTCGGGGAACCGGCCGGGCGCCAGCCGGTGTCCCGGGTCGAACTGGTCCTTGACCGCCCGCATCAGCGCCAGCCCGGGCACGTCGCCGTACAGGCCGCCGCCCTCGGCCAGCCGTTCCCGCACGTCAGGCGACGCGGCGAGCACGGTGACCTGGCCACGTTCGCCGGCCAGCGCGGAACGGAGCCGGCTGATGAAGTCGGCCATCTTCGCCGCCCGCTCGGCCCGCAGTGCCGGCGCCGCTCGGCCGCCAGGGCCTCCGCGCGCGGGCCCCCCACGCCCGTCATGAACCACCCGAAGCCGATGTCGAGCAGCCCGGCCCCGGCCGAGCCGCTGATCACCGGGCTCACTCCCGCCGCGGCGGCCGGCGGCGTCGATCGCGTCGAGCACCCGGCCAAGGGCCGACACCCAGAACGACACCCGGATGCCCCCGCCCGTCAGCCACGGGGAGCCCGGCCCCCGGCCACCACGGCGGCGGCGACGCCGCCACCTCGGCCGAGCGCCGAGCAGATCGGCCATCCGCGCGGCCCGCGCCGCGACGCCGTCGGCCGACCCTTCGAGCAGCACGCCGACCTCAGCGGGCCCGCCAGGCGCCGACGGGAGATCTCGACCGCCGAGGCGGTGAGCGGCGAGTTGGCCGCCGCCGCGACCGCGTCGCAGGCCACGGCGGCAGGGCGTCGTACGTGGCGGTGACCCAGGCCCGGGCGGCGGGCAGCGGGTGCAGCCGGAACGTCGCCTCGGTGATCAGGCCGAGGGTGCCGGCCGACCCGGCCAGCAGCTTGCCGAGGTCGTAGCCGGCCACGTTCTTGACCACCTTGCCGCCCGACTTGGCGACGGTGCCGTCGGCCCGCACCATGGTGACCCCGATCAGCAGGTCACGCGGCGTCCCGTAGCGCAGCCGCCGCGGGCCGGCCAGGCCGGACGCGACCACGCCGCCGACCGTGGCGTCGTCCGGCACGTCCAGCGCGAGTCTCCTGCCCGGCCTCGGCCAGCACGGCGGCCACCTCGCCCATCCGGGTGCCCGCCCGCACCCGGGCGACCAGGTCGCCGGCCGCGTGCTCGACCACGCCGGACAGCCGCGAGGTGTCGATGACCAGGTCGCAGCGGGACGGCGGCGTGCCCCAGGCCAGCCGCGACCCGCCGCCGCGCAGCAGCACGGCCAGCTCGTGCCCGGCCGCGACCCGCATCACGGCCGCCGCCTCCTGCGTCGACGCCGGCCGGGCCACGAACGCCGCCCCGCCCACCGGGTCGTTTGCGCTTTCGCCCGCTTCTATCGGGGTCGTTTGCGCAATGGACCCGGTGAGGTCGCCCGCGCCCGCCGCACCGCTCAGGCTCAGCTCGCCGCCCGCGCCGCCGTCGCTCACGTCGCCGCAGGCGTCCGCTAGCGCCTTCTTGACAACAGCAGCATCAGCCGTCACAGCAAACCCCCCAGCTCAAGCTGCCCATTCTGGGGTCGATTGCGCTTTCGCCCGCTTCTATCGGGGCCAATTGCGCAATCGGCCCACGGTGTGCCGTTGCCGCCGGGACGCGCCCATTATGAGATCCATTAGAAGATCTCCGCGCCCGGGGACGGGTGCGGGGCGGGGACCGCGCCGGTGACCGGGGACCTCACCGCACAGCCGCGGGGTGGGGAAGATCTTCCCCGGGTTGCACAGCGACGCCGGGTCGAACGCGCACCGCACCAGCTGCATGGTGTCCAGGTCGTCCGCGCTGAACATCTTCGGCATGTAGCGGGCCTTGTCGACGCCGACGCCGTGCTCCCCGGTGATCGACCCGCCATACTCGATGCAGGCGTCCAGGATCGCGCCGGACACCAGCTCCGCGCGCTCCGCCTCACCGGGCACGGCGTCGTTGTAGAGCACCAGCGGGTGCAGGTTGCCGTCGCCGGCGTGGAAGACGTTCGCGACCCGGATGCCCGACTCGGCCGACAGCTTGGCGATCTTGGCCAGCACGTCGCCGAGCGCGGTCCGCGGCACCACGCCGTCCTGCACGATGTACGCGGGCGACAGCCGCCCGACGGCGGCGAATGCGGACTTGCGGCCGGCCCAGATCCCGGCCCGTGTCGCCGGGTCGTCGGCCGCGCGGATCTCCCGCGCGCCCGGCCCGCTCGCAGATGGCGCGGACCGTGGCCAGCTCCGCCTCGACCTCGGCGGCGGGCCCGTCCAGCTCTACCAGCAGGACCGCCGTCGCGCCCTCCGGGTAGCCGCAGTGCACGGCGGCCTCGGCCGCCTCGATGGACAGCGCGTCCATCATCTCGATCGCGGCGGGCACGATCCCGGCGCCGATGATGTCGCTGACCGCGCGGCCGCCGGCCTCCAGCGAGTCGTAGGCGGCCAGGACCAGGTGCACCGCCTCCGGCGCCGGGCGTCAGCTTGACGACGATCTTGGTGACGATGCCGAGGGTGCCCTCGGACCCGGTGAACGCGCCGAGCAGGTCGTAGCCGGACGTCACGCCGGTGCCGTCGCCGAGCCAGGTCAGCTCGCCGGACGGGGTGACGATCTCCAGGCCGAGCACGTGGTTGACGGTGAAGCCGTGCTTGAGGCAGTGCGCGCCGCCGGAGTTCTCGGCGACGTTCCCGCCGACCGAGCAGACCACCTGCGACGACGGGTCGGGCGCGTAGAACAAGCCCGTGCGGCGCGGCCGCCTGGTCACCGCCAGGTTGGTCACCCCGGGCTCGACCACCGCGCGCCGCGCGACCGGGTCCACCTCAAGCACCTGCCGCATCCGGACAGCACGATGAGCACGCCGGAGGCGTGCGGCACCGCGCCGCCGGACAGGCCGGTGCCGCTGCCGCGGGCCACGAACGGCACGCCGGCGCGGGCGCAGGCCCGCACCACCGCCGCGACCTCCTGGGCGGTCTCCGGCAGCACGACGAGCGCGGGCACGGTGCGGTGCGAGGTCAGCCCGTCGCATTCGTAGGTGCGCAGCTCCAGCGGGTCGGTGATCACGTCGGCCGGGCCGCAGACGTCCCGCATGACCGCCGCGAGCGCCGCGAGTGCCAGCGCCGGCACCCGGCAAGGCCCCGGGTGTTCGTAGTAACGGTCGCTGAATCGGCCATGGGCCGCGTCCCCTTCCTACGGCAATAACGTTCGACCTACGGCATGCGTTCGTACGCCGGCAGCGTCAGGAACTCCGCGAAGGAGTCGGCCAGCGCAACCTCGGTGAACAGCGCGACGGCCTGGCCGTACCTGGCGGCGTCGAACCCGTCGCCGACCATGTCGCGGATCTTCCCGATCTCCTCATCGATCATGCGCTCGACCACGTCCTCTTGTTACGAGCGGCCCGTCGTCGAGTACGACGTCGTTGTGGATCCACTGCCAGATCTGGGACCGGGAGATCTCCGCGGTGGCCGCGTCCTCCATGAGGTTGAAGATGGCGACCGCGCCGTTGCCGCCCAGCCAGGCAGGCCAGGTACTGCAGGGCGACGGAGATGTTGTTGCGCAGGCCCGGCCTCGGTGATCCCGCCCGGCGTCTTGGACACCGCGAGCAGGTCGGCGGCGCTGACGGACACCTCAGGGCCGCTGCTGGCCGAGCTGGTTCGGCGACTCGCCGAGCACGGAGTCGAACACCTCCTTGCACACCGGCACCAGGTCCGGGTGCGCCACCCAGGACCCGTCGAAGCCGTCGCCCGCCTCGCGGGTCTTGTCGTCGCGCACCTTCGCCAGCGCGGTCTCGTTGACGGCGGCGTCGCGCCGTGACGGGATGAACGCGGCCATGCCGCCCATCGCGAACGCGCCGCGCCGGTGGCAGGTCGAGACCAGCAGCTCGGTGTAGGCGCGCATGAACGGCGCGGTCATCGTGACCGCGTTCCGCTCGGGCAGCAGGAAGTCCCGGCCGCGGGTGCGGAACTTCTTGATGACCGAGAACAGGTAGTCCCAGCGCCCCGCGTTCAGCCCCGCGCAGTGCTCGCGCAGCTCGTAGAGGATTTCCTCCATCTCGAACGCGGCCGGGATCGTCTCGATCAGCACGGTGGCCCGGATCGTGCCGCGCGGGATGCCGAGGAAGTCCTGCGCGATGTTGAACGCGTCGTTCCACAGCCGCGCCTCCAGGTGCGACTCCATCTTCGGCAGGTAGAAGTACGGGCCCTTGCCCTTGTCGAGCTGCCGCTGCGCGCTGGCGCCATGTAGAGCGCGAAGTCGGTCAGGCTGCCGGACGCGCGCTGCCCGTCGATGAGGATGTGCTTCTCGTCCAGGTGCCAGCCGCGCGGCCGGACCACGATCGTGGCCAGCTGCTCGTCCGGGCCGCAGCCGCGTACGACTTGCCCTCGTCGGAGGTGAAGTCGATCGTCCGGTCGAGCGCGTCCTTGAGGTTGAGCTGGCCCTCGATCATGTTGGACCACAGCGGCGTGTTGGCGTCCTCGAAGTCGGCCAGCCACACGTTGGCCCCGCTGTTGAGGGCGTTGATGGTCATCTTGCGGTCGGTCGGCCCGGTGATCTCCACCCGCCGGTCGACCAGGCCCGGGGCCGGCGGTGCCACCCGCCACGCGTCGTCGGCGCGGATCTCCGCGGTCTCCGGCAGGAAGTCGAGCGTGCCGCCGCCGGAAAGGTCGGCCTGCCGCCGCCGCCGGGCGGCCAGCGCCTGCGCCCGCCGGTCGGCCAGCGCGTCGTGCAGGGCGACGAGCAGCTCAAGCGCCCGCGGGCGTCAGGATCTCGACGTACCGCTCCCCGGTGGGCCCAGTGATCTCGACGCGCTCAGTCACGGTCTGCTCCTCCTTGCTACCGCGGCCTTCCCTTCCGAAGGACGCGCGGGGCCGGGCTGCGGCCGGAGCGGGACCCGGAAGGCTTGACGCCCATCCTAGGCGCGGCCGCCCTGGTCGCACGAGGGAGGGGACGTCACGTTGACGCTGGCCGCACGGCGGCTAGGGCGGGCCGGGCCAGCCGGAGCGGCAGGAGCATGAATTGCAGTTGCGTCCGCGAAAAGCCATCATGGTAGGATTACTGGTCCCGCCAGGAAATACGTGCCCAATAAAAAGGGCCAGCGTTACCGGCTCCCAGGAGTATATCAATCATTATGGTAATTCGTCAAACGGATTCCGAGCCGCCCGCGGAAAGCCCTGGGAAAGCCGGGAAGAAAGCTCGGCACAGCGCCCGGCGGAAAGCCGGCACAGGGCCAAGCGGAAAGCGCTGCGGAAAGCGCGGCGGGAAAAGCACGGCCAGTCGGCGGGATACGCCGCCGCGGTCCGGGCCGAGCAGGACTACGTGACGATGCTGTACGGCCTGCTTGACCTGGCCAGGGAGCGGACCGAGCAGGGACTGGCGAGCGTGCGCGCCGCGGGCGGTCCCGGCGGCACGCACCAGGCGCGGCTGGAGCGGGACGTGTCCGCCGCCGAGCACGAGAAGCGGATCGCGCAGCTCAACTTGACCGAGCGCGGCCTGTGCTTCGGCCGTACCGACGACGCCGGGACAACACCCTTTACATTGGCCGGATCGGCCTGCGCGATGACGATTACGACCTGAAGCTGATCGACTGGCGGGCACCCGCCGCGCGCCCTTTCTACGCAGCGACGCCTGGTAACCCCGTCGGCCTGGTCCGCCGCCGGCATATCTACACCCGGCTGCGCCAGGTGACCGGGGTGGACGACGAGGTCTTCGACCTCGACAAGCTGTCCGACTCCGACCGGAGCACGCTGTCCGGCGAGGCCGCGCTCATCGCCGCCGTGTCGAGCGCGCGGACCGGCCGGATGACCGATGTGGTCGCGACGATCCAGGCCGAGCAGGACCGGGTGATCCGCGCCGACCTGCCCGGCATCCTGGTGGTCCAGGGAGGCCCCGGCACCGGCAAGACGGTCGCCGCGCTGCACCGCGCCGCCTACCTGCTCTACACGCACCGCCGCACCCTGGAGCGCCGCGGCGTGCTGGTCATCGGCCCGAACGCCACCTTCCTGCGCTACATCGGCCAGGTGCTGCCCTCGCTCGGCGAGACCGACGTGGTGCTGCGCACGCTGGGCGACCTGTTCCCCGGCGTGCACGCCACCGACACCCGCGACCCCGCCGCCGTGGTCAAGGGCGACGAGCGGATGGTCCGGGTGATCCGGCAGGCCGTCCGCGACCGGCAGCGGCTGCCCGAGGGCGACATCGAGGTGGACACCGGCGGCCTGGACATCCCGCTGCGCCGCGAGGCGGTGCTGCGCGCCCGCGACCGGGCCCGGTCCAGTAGCCGGGCGCACAACATGGCCCGCAAGCTGTTCGTCACCGACTTGCTCGGCGAGCTGGCCCGGCCGAGGCCCGGGTGCTCGACCGCCCGTTCGAGGACGAGGACCTGCCGTACGCCCGCCAGCGGCTGTGGGGCGAGCCCGGCGTGCTACGCCGCGATCGACGCCCTGTGGCCGCTGCTGACCCCGGAGCAACTGCGTCGCCGAGCTGCTGGCGTCGCCCGCAGGCGCTCCGGTCAGCCGCCGGCTCGCGTCTTGACCGAGGAGGAACGACGCGGCTGACCCGCGTCCGTGACCCGTCGCGCCTGGACGGTGGCCGACATCCCGCTGCTAGACGAGGCAGCCGAGCTGCTTGGCGAGGACAACTCGGCCGACCTGGCCGCCAGCCGGGCCGAGCGCCAGCGCCCGGGCGCTGGAGGAGAAGTACGCCCGGGAGGTCATGCAGATCACCTACGACTCCAGCTCGGGGGAGAGCCTGTCCGAGCTGGGCATGGTGGACGCGCAGACCCTGGCCGCCTGGAACCGGGACAACGGGCAGACACTGACCACGGCCGAGCGGGCCGAGGCCGACCGCTCCTGGGCCTACGGCCACGTGATCCTGGACGAGGCGCAGGAACTGTCGGCGATGGCCTGGCGGATGGTGCTGCGCCGCAACCCGGCCCGGTCGATGACCGTGGTCGGCGACGTGGCGCAGACCGGCTCGCCCGCCGGGGCGACCTCGTGGAAGGACATGCTCGTCCCGCTGGTCGGCGGCCGCTGGCGGGAGGAGCGGCTCACGGTCAACTACCGCACCCCGTCGGAGATCATGACGGTGGCGGCGGACGTGCTGGCCTCGGTCTCCCCGGACGGAGCGGCCGCCGGACTCGGTCCGCTCCGAGGGCGTGCCGCCGTCGGCGGTCGCGTACCGGACGGCGGGCCTTCCGCGGGCGTGGCCGACCGGGCCACCGCCGACCTGGCCGCGATGGGCGGCCCGGACGGCGGAAGGCTGGCGATCGTCGCCCCGGACGCGCTGATCGGCGCGCTGGCCGCGGCGGTGCCGGCGGCGGTCACCGGCGACCGCCCCGAGTCGCTGGACTCGGTCGCCGCGCTGCTCACGGTCGCCCAGGCCAAGGGGCTCGAGTTCGACCGGGTGATCGTCGCCGACCCGGCCGGCATCCTGGCCGCGTCGCCAACGGGGCGCACGACCTGTACGTGGCGATCACCCGGGCGACCCACCGCCTGACCGTCGTGCACGAGGGCGACCTTCCCGCCTGCCTGGCCGCCCTGGACCCTGAGCGGGAGCCGGCGCCTTAGCCGGCGTCGCCGTACCCGGCGGCCACCCGATACGGTGCGATGGTGCATGAGGTGCTCCGGATCATCGGTGAGCGCGTCCGCAGCGGCAGCCGCCCGGGCCAGCGGGACGACCCCTACCGGGTCGCCTTGTCGGTCGAGGGCGGCGGCATGCGCGGCACCGTTTCGGCCGGGATGGCCCTGGCGCTGCACGAGCTGGGCGTGGTCGATGCCATCGACGCGGTCTACGGCTCGTCGGCCGGGGCGATCACCGGGGCCTGGCTGCTCAGCTCCACGCCGGAAGGCCTGCGCGGCTGGGCCGACCCCGACTACGCGCGCACGCTGATCCGCTGGTCGGCGCTGCTGCGCGGCCGCCCGGTCGTCGACGTGCGGACGCTGGTCGAGGTCGTCTACACCACGGACTTCCCGATGGACTTCGCCTCGGTGCTGGCCAGCCCGGTCGAGTACCACCCGCTCGGCACCGACGCCGAGACCGGGGAGTCCACCGACCTGCGCCCGCTGATCGGCGGCCCGGCGGAGCTGCGCCTGGCCCTGCGGGCCAGCGCCTCACTGCCCTTCCTGGCGGGCCCGCCGGTGGAGTTGCGCGGCCGCCGCTTCTACGACGCGGGCGTCGCCGAGTCGGTCCCGTTCCGCACCCCGCTCGCCCAGGGCGCGACCCACGTCCTGGTCCTGCGCTCACGCCGTCCGCTCGCGCTCGAACGCGCCGACGGCGACGGCCCGGGCCCGCCCGCCCGCATCAACGGCGTGGCCCGTCCGCCCCGTTCCGTCCGCCTGCTCACCCGCACAACGCTGCGTCGCGAGTCACTCGAGCTGCGCAGCGCCCTGCTCACCCGACCCGTTCGCTCCGCGGCCGACGCCGCGCGCATCGCGCTGGCCGAGGCGGAGGGCACGGCCCTGACGATCTACCCCCCGGTCACCACCCCGCCGGTCAGCCGCCTGACCACCGATCACCGGCTGCTCGCCGGGGGCCTGGAGGCCGGCCGCGAGGCCGCGCGCGAGGCATTCTCCCGTTAGTAAGCCGCTAGAACGCGTGATGAGTGCCCCGGCCGCTGCCCAGCGTGCACCGCTTAACGGGTCGATGAGCTGCAGCCAGCCGAGGATGTTCAGCTCCTTCATTTGGACCCGTACCGATTTGTATTCGCTGGCATTGATCCACTCGGGGCTGTTCCTGATTGCCGTTTCGTAGACGAACTCCGAGGTGATAATTCCCAGGGTTGCGCCGGTTTGCGCCATGGCCTTCTTGATCGCCGGGCAGTCATTCAGGCGGGCGGTGCGAATGATTGCCTCACCGGACATTCCGATCTCGTCCGTGGTGACCGGCCCGACATTGGCCGCAACCCGCAATTTGATGCGGACCGCCTCGGCGTACGTCCGGTTGTGCCGCCGCAACTCGCCGGGCAGGATCTGGTGCAGCAATGCCATGACGCGCGCCGTGGGAATGTGCGGGGGAACGATGATAAGCAGGCCGTCGCCGCGGTCTTCGATGAAGCACTCATTCCAGACGATGCCCAGCGATTTGCGTACCATGTCCCGGCTGGCGAGCCGGATGATCTGGCGGTCATGGTCGTCCCGGTTGGGCGCGCCGAACCCAACCACGTCGGTGAGCAGTACGGTGCAGTTCTCCCCGGCCAGCAGGCGGCGCCGCGGCTCACCGGCCGGACCGGACAGGGGGTGGGCCAGCGGGAACGCGTCCGGCAGTCCATACGGGCTGCCCCCGGCCTGCTCCTCGGTGAGCCGCTCGTAGATCTGTCCCTCGACGACGTCGAGCACCCGGGGGTGGGCGTCGATGAAGCTGGCGAAGTCCGCGGTCTTCATGACCAGGGCGTGTACCGTCCCGAGCGCGGTGACGCTGGCGGAGCGGACGCTCTTGCGCAACGCGCTGCGCTCGCCTACCAGCTGTCCCGGGCCGCGCTCGGCGATGACCCGCTCCCCGCCCTCGTCTCGCACGGTGATGCGCGTCCAGCCCGCGAGAATGACCATTACATGGTCGGCAAGCGCGCCTTCCTCCATAACTCGGGCACCGCGCGGGAACGTCTGCTCCTGGGCCACGGAAATGAAGGCCTGTCGCTCGGCTTGATCGAGGGAATTGAGAAAGCTCATGTCGCCTAGCCTGTCGCTGCCATTATTGCTAAAATTTTCAGGCGTGACCGGAGGCTCGGAAACTGTGAAACCTCCGTACCAGGGGTATCCTGGCGCGCGCCAGCTTCCTATGGCGCGCTTGAACAGGTCGGCGTAGACTGAACTGAAGCCCCGATGGGCGATTTGCCTAGCCGATGCGAAGGGGGTACGCGGCAAATCTGCGCGCACGCGTTGATTCGTCGCTGCCGATATCAGTGGCCGTCGTTTATCCGTACGTGTCATGCTGATGCCTCTCTCAAGGCCCGGCCTGTCCGCCGTGGTGTCACAAGGGCCGCCCTGCCCCGCCGTCGATCCTGGCGCCAACCGATCGATCGATGTCGGGTTGGGGCGGCCCTGCTGCTGCGGCCGATCCTGAATCGGCACGCACCGGGAGTGGCTGTCGGTACAGCGGGCCGCGTCGACTCGCGCCGACAGGACCTGCCGCGCGTGGGCGAGGCTGTCCCAGTTTCGCATCGTCATGTGGTACCCGGCCATGCTGTGTTATACCAAGGATCGTTATACCAAGCGTCAGGCTGCAACCTGTCAGTTTGCTTGGTCCTGCCTGGAGCGATAGTTTGGCTGGCCAGGGGCCGGGATATAGCAGTCCTGGCGTACCGGTACGGTTGAGTGGTGTCAGGGTGACGCCGCTTGGATTGATTCATACCTAAGTGTAACATGGCAAGTAGCCATCTCCCAAGGAGCTGCCTGCCCTGGAGCCGCAGACGCGGAGAGTGGGGATGGTGCGATGGCTACCGATCAGGGCCCGGTAGTCCAGAGCGCTTTGCTCCGCAATGAGCTGACCCGCCTGCGCAAGGAAAGCGGGCTGACGCAGGAGCAGGTCGCCGTCGCCCTGGACTGGTCTCCGTCCAAGCTGATCCGGGTGGAAGGCGGGCGCAGCTCCATCACCAAGGTGGACCTCGACGCGCTCCTGAGCAGGTACGGCGTATCGTCGGAAAGCCAGCGCGAGCGGCTGCAGGCCCTTAACCGTGGAGCACGCGAGAAGCCGTGGTGGGGTCCGTACCGGGAAGACCTTCCCCCTACGTACCTCGAATACGTGGGGTACGAGGCGGGGGCCGCCTTCATCCGCCAGTACACCAATGGCTATGTGTCTGGCCTCCTGCAGACGCAGGAGTACGCACAAGTCCTCGCCACCAACTCGCTCGACGCCCATCGTTCCGTGCCCGCCGTGAAACTCCGGATGCTGCGGCAGGCCGAGCTGGCAGCGCGTTCCGCCCCCCCGCGCCAGTACCACGTGATCGACGAGTCGGTCATCCGCCGGCACGTTGGCATCAGCGTGGACCCGGCGATCATGCCGCGGCAGCTTCTGCACATAGCCGAGCGGGCGCAGGCGGAGGAACTGGTGACGGTGCGGATCATCCCCTTCTCGGCCGGCGCGCACCCTGGGCTGTTCGGGCCCTTTACCCTCCTTGAGTTCGACGGGACCATGCCTGATCTGCTTTATATCGACGCAGGTCGCGAAATGAGCCTCATAACGGGCACGGATCCGCGGATCGCTGAGTACGCCGATGACTTCGAGGTCATCGTCGAGAGCGCCATGTCGGCCAGCGAATCCATCGACTTCCTCCGGGCGGCAGCCGAGGCCATGTCCTGACCCTAGGGCCATTCTTGGCATAGGCGGATATATATAAAATCGTTTACACTCCCTTAGGGGAAGGTCGACAAGGGAGCGGGCACAGGCGCTGTTGACTCCTGCCGGTTCGACACCTTCATCCCGGGTCGCCATTGCACGTCGGGCGGCCGCTGAACGGAAGGATGATGGATGCCTGCTCGGCAAAGCCGACAGACCGGGCTGAACTGGCGAAAGAGCAGTGCTAGCGCCGACGGTCCCAACTGCGTTGAAACCGCGTCTAACGATAACTCGGTCCTGGTGCGGGATTCCGGTGACCGGTCGGGTGTGCTGCTTGCCTTCCCGGCAGCTCAGTGGTCAGCCTTCTTGACCCGTCTCCGAAGAGATCGCTGACCGCGGCCTGCGGCCGTTGGCCAGCGCGACGACGGTGTCTGCGATTTCCCGCCGCTAGGTCATGCGCCCGGCGACCCGCCGTAGCCGCTCCCAGTCGAGGATGGTGATCTGGCGCTGGTCCGTGGCGAGGATGCCCCGTGCGCGCCAATCGTGCAGTGCCCGCGTCACGGTCGACCGTGACGCGCCGATCAGGCTGCCGATGTCCTCCTGGGAGAGCGGAAGCGCTACGGACGAGATGTTTCCGTTCTGCCCGCCGTCCCGCGTGGCCAGGTCAAGCAGCAGCCTGGCCAGTCGCTGCGGGCCGCTGGCGAGGACGTGGCTGCGGTGCGCCTCGAAGGCCATGCGCTGCCGTTCGGTCATGGCCCGGCGATGCGCACGCGCCGCGCCGGCGTGCGTGTCGAGAAATTCCTCGAATTGGCCGGAGCCGACAAGCAATGCGTGCACGGTGCCGATCGCCCGAATGGTAGCCGTCCGGTAACCAGTGACCTGGCCGGCCATCTCCCCGACGACATCACCGGTGCTGCGCAGCGCCTCAAGAATCTCCTGGCCATCTCGGGTAACGGTGGTGACCCGGACCCATCCCGATATCAGGATAAACACATGAGTCGATGGCTCGCCCTCGCTGCACAATGCCGTCCCGGCCTTGAATGTGCGCGGCCGGGCGGCGGCCTGCAATGCGTCCTGGTCGCCGCCGGACAGCAGCCCCCAGAAATCAGACCCGTGCACGATGCCATTATCCTGCCACGGGTGAAAGAATGAAAAGCGTCAGGTGACGGCGGCGATGGCGAGGACGAGGACCAGCCAGGCCAGCAGCCCGGCCGTGGTGACTATCGCCGCGAACAAGGCGCGCCGGGCCCGGGCGTGGCGGACGACGGTCGCCCCGATCAGCGGCACCAGGTGCGACCAGTCCAGTTCGGCCGGGGGCAGCCGCCGGACCCCCAGCGGCCGCCATGGTGCGGCGAGATCCACCGGGGCCCCCGTTACCCGGCGCAGCTCGCCGAGCGCGCCCGCTACCGGCCGCTCGGCCAGGAGGAGGAGCGCCACGGCCGCGAGCCAGCTCACCATCACCGGCACGAGCAGGCCCACCGACCCCATGGCGGCCGCGCCCGGGCGGCCGAGCAGGTCCCCGGCCACCGTGGCCGCGCCGGCGACGTCCGCCGCGAGTAGCCCGCCGGAGACGAGGACGAGCCACCGGGTGTCGCCGATGGCCGTGGTTATGTCGGAGACGGCCGCTTGGCAGCCCGCCTCGTGGGCATGGTCACCAGCGGAGTCTGCGTGCGGGATCCCGGGCCACGGTGCGGGCCCGGCAGGGGCTTCGAGGTATTCGTGCATAGTTCAAGTCTGGGCAGGCGGGGCCGGCCGCACTGGCCTCGGTGACGCAGGATCGGTGCGTCAAATGACGCAGCGGGCGGCGCCGGCCGGGCCAGTTTCTGGTCCGGCGTAACGTTCTGGGGGGCGGCGGCGATTTGTCTATGGGCCGGTCGTCGCTTGCTCCCCCGCCCACACATGCGACGACCGGCCCTTGGCATTCCCTGGGGCTGATAGCGCATACTTCCTGCCCGAAATCGGGCAGGAAGTTGTGCGAAGCGGACGCCGGATGGCAGAATCGTGGTGTCTATGGATGATTCGTACCCGCGGTACCCGCTGGACCTGGTCCGCCACGTGGCGCAGAGCACGGGGCTCGACGAGGCTACCGCGGCCCGGGTCGTGGCCGACGTGATGACGTACTTCGGCCAGACGGTCGAGGAGTACGTCGTCCAGCGTCATGAAGACCTGAAGAGCAGGAATCGGAAGAACGACGAGATCTGGCCCGTGATCATGGCGGAGCTGCGGGACCGCAGGTTCCGCGCGCCGGACATGTCGGAGCGCCAGCTGCGGCGCATGGTCTACGGCTAGGGGGAGGATTCACCGACCGATGTGCGGGATCGTTGGATACATCGGCAAGCGGGACGCGACCCCGGTGCTGGTCGAGGGGCTGCACCGGCTTGAGTACCGGGGCTACGACTCGGCGGGCGTCGCCCTCGTGCACCGGGGCAGGCTGCAGGTCACCAAGACGGCCGGCCGGGTGCAGGACCTGCGGGACCGGCTCGACGCCAAGCCGGTCAAGGCGCCGGTCGGCATCGGCCACACCCGCTGGGCCACCCACGGCGAGCCGAACGACACCAACGCGCACCCGCACACCGACACGGCCCACCGCGTCGCCGTGGTGCACAACGGCATCATCGAGAACGCCGACGCGCTGCGCGCCCAGCTCGAGGCCGACGGGGTCAAGTTCGTCACCGACACCGACACCGAGGCGCTGGCGCACATGGTCGCGGCCGAGCTGGCCGCCGGCGACGACGTGACGCTGGAGGCGGCGGTCATCAAGACGCTGCGCAGCGTCGAGGGCACCTACGGCCTGGTCGTGCTGGACATCAAGAACCCCGACCAGCTCGTCGTCGCCCGCAACGGCTCGCCGATCGTGCTGGGCCTGGGCGAGAGCGAGATGTTCGTCGCCTCCGACGTGGCCGCGCTGGTCCGCTACACCCGCCAGGTCGTCTACCTGGAGGACGGCGAGGTCGCGACGATCAAGGCGACCGACTACCGCACCACGATGCTCACCGGCGCGGCGGGCAACGGCCACCGCACGCCGACGACCGTGGACGCCGACGCCGACGACTACGAGCTCGGCGCGTTCAGCGACTACATGCGCAAGGAGATCCACGAGCAGCCGGACGCGATCCGGCGCGCGGTCATGGGCCGCCTGGACGAGCGGTTCGCCACCGCGAAGCTCGGCGGCGTCAGCCTGGACGCCCGCGAGCTGCGCAACATCAAGCGGGTGAAGTTCCTCGGCTGCGGCTCCGCCTACTACGCCGGCCAGATGGGCGCGGCGCTCGTCGAGGAGCTGGCCCGGATCCCGGCCGACGCCGAGCCGGCCAGCGAGTTCCGCTACCGCAGCCCGGTCGTGGACCCGGAAACGCTGTACGTGGCCGTATCGCAGTCCGGCGAGACCAGCGACACGCTGATGGCCGTGCAGGAGCTGAAGCGCAAGGGCGGCCAGGTCATGGGCGCGGTCAACGTCGTCGGCAGCGCGATCGGCCGCGAGTGCGGGCACGGCATCTTCCTGCACGCGGGCCCGGAGGTGGCGGTCGCCTCGACCAAGGCGCTGACCAACATGACGCGTCAACTTCGCCCTGCTCGCGCTGCTGCTCGGCCGGGTCAGGGACCTGTCGGCCGCCAACGGCGCCCGCATCGTCAACGGGCTGCGCAACCTGCCGTCCCAGGTGACCTCGATCCTCAACAACGAGGAGGAGATCGCCGCCATCGCCCACCGGTTCGCCGAGGCGAATCACATGTTCTTCATCGGCCGGGTCCGCGGCTGGCCGGTGGCCCGCGAGGGCGCGCAGAAGCTCAAGGAGATCTCCTACGTGCACGCCGAGGCCTACCAGGCCGGCGAGCTGAAGCACGGGCCGCTGGCGCTGATCGCGCCGGACATGCCCAGCGTGGTGATCATCCCGTCCGATGACCTGGTGGCCAAGAACATCTCCACGATCGAGCAGATCAAGGCGCGCAGCGGCCCGGTGATCGCGGTGACCAGCGCCGACATCCCGGAGGGGCTGGCCGACGCGACGATCCGGGTGCCGCGGGCCGAGCCCGAGCTGGAGCCGATCCTGTTCAACATCCCGTTGCAGTTGCTCGCCTACCACGCCGCCGCGAAGCTGGGCCGCGACATCGACAAGCCCCGCAACCTGGCCAAGAGCGTGACGGTGGAGTAGACGGGCAGACGCGTCGCCACGCCCTCGTTATGGAGATCCCGTAGTCAACACCACAAGACCGGGAATCCGAACGGCGGCGTGGCGGTGCGCGTCAGGCCATCGTCGCCGCGGCGACGGGCGAGACGTCGGCGGGGGTGCCCATCGCCTCCAGATCGCCTGCGGTGACCTCCTCGGGCAGCGACTGCTCGCACCAGACGACCTTGCCGCCGGTGGTCCGCCGCGCGCCCCAGCGGGTGGCCAGCTGCGACACCACGTGCAGGCCGCGGCCGTTCTCAGCGTCCTTGTCCACCTGCAGCACCCGGGGCAGCGCGGGGGAGGAGTCGTGCACCTCGCAGCACAGGCTGTCTGGTTCGAGGATGAGCCGCAGCAGCACCTCGCCGTTGGCGTACCTGATCGCGTTGGTGACCAGCTCGGAGACCAGCAGCTCGGTGGCTGTCGATCAGGTCTTCCAGGCCCCAGCGCTTGAGCTGGTCGCGGATCAGCCGCCCGGGAGTCGCGGACCGACGACAGGTCGTGCTCCAGCTGGAAGTCGATCCGGCGGTCCTCGGGGATGCGGTTGCAGCTTGGCGATGAGCACCGCGATGTCGTCGCGCTTGGCGTCGGAGTACACGCCGTCAAGCGCGGTCTTGCACAGGTCTTCCAGGTCCTTCTCCGGCGCGCCCTCGCCGAACGCGGACTGCAGCCGGTCGAGGCCGTCCTGGATGTCCCGGTCGCGCGACTCGACCAGGCCGTCGGTGTACAGCACGAACAGCGACCCGTCCTCGACGCC
Source organism: uncultured Actinomycetota bacterium (assembly GCA_963748785.1). Classification (GTDB taxonomy): domain Bacteria; phylum Actinomycetota; class Actinomycetes; order Streptosporangiales; family Streptosporangiaceae; genus Trebonia. Next base: position 99,260 of record CAVVKP010000028.1, read on the forward strand.
GATGACCCGGGTCTCGATCACGTCGTCGCCGTTGCCGATGCCGAGCGGCGGGCACGGGTTGACTTCGAGGTACTCGTTGCGCCCGTCGGGGTGCACGAGCAGCGGCGGCAGGTGCCCGGCGACGGCCAGCTCGATCTCGCCGGTGACGCCGTCGTAGACCGCGTAGGCGCAGGTGGCGAAGTGCGGCTCGCGCTCGCCGATGCTCTTCATCAGCTCGTCGAGCTGCTGCAGCGACTCCGCTGGCGGCAGTTCGAGCATGGCCAGCGTCTGGATCGCGGTGCGCAGCCGTCCCATGGTGACGGCGGCGCGCACCCCGTGCCCGGCGACGTCGCCGACGACCAGGGCGACCCGGGCGCCGGCGAGCCTGATCGACTCGTACCAGTCGCCGCCGACCTCGACCAGCTCGCTGCCCGGCAGGTAGCGGTGCTTGACCTCGACCGAGGACGGGTAGGTCAGGCCGGTCGGCAGCATCGAGCGCTGCAGCGTCAGCGCGGTGGCGTGCTCGCGGTTGTACCGGGTGGCGTGGTCGAAGAACACCGCCCACCGGGTGGCGAACTCCATGCCCATGTCCCGGTCGTAGCCGTCGAACGCCCGCGTGGTCGTGTCGCGGATGCAGCACAGCAGGCCGAGCACCCGGCCCTGGGAGATGGCCGGGAGTATCAGCATCGAGACGCCGGACATCAGCCCGCCGACCGGCTTGCGCCGCCAGGACTTGGCCAGCTTCCTGGCGAAGTCGGGCGTCACGTTCCGCTCCACCGCCGGCTTGCCGGTCTCGATGGCCTGGGTGTACGGGGAGTTGGACGGGAAGCGCAGCACCTCGCCGACCGGGAACGCGGAGTTCCAGGCCGGGTTGTCGGCGACGTGCTTGAGGTGCAGGCGGCGCAGCGGCACGTCCGCTTCCGGCCCGTGCGTGGGCAGCTCGTTCTCACCGATGATCGATTCGAGCACGAGCACCTCGGCGGCGGTGCAGAACGTGGGCACCAGCTGGGAGGTGATCTTCTTGGCCAGCTCGCTGAAGTCGAGGGTGTCCTCGCCTACCGGGATGGTAACGTCGCGCAGCAGGATCTCGCGCATCACGCCGGGATCGACGAACCGGTCGACCGAGGGCACCGGGATCTGCATGATCACGAAGGCGGCGACGTCGCTGGTCCCGGTCTGCATCGGCTTGGCGGTGACCACGGCGTCCGCGGCCTGACCGCCCTCAATGGCGATGTTCAGCATGGTGTTGCTCTCGCGCTCGGATTTCACCGCTTCGAGCAGCGTGAAGATAGCGTCCTCGGTCGATTTAGCCGAGGGGTTTGCCGTGATGTCGCTTAGGTGAACGCCGAGAAGATCATCGGCCGACCGTGCGAGAATCTTAGGAGCAGTCCGGTCATGCTGGACAATCCGCCCGCTGCGGTCGATGCCGAGAATAAGGGTTCGCAGAGACGTGCTGGATTCCACGTTAGCCGGCTGTGCCTTTCGGCTGACCCTCTTGCCGGGTGTCACGGGCGACTCCTGAAAAGTTTGTGCACGGCGCGCTCTCGCTCATTATGGGCCAACCGGCGGCGGAACTGAGAGCGCTTCCGATTCTTCCCCTTCATCAGGGTATCGACCAATATGCCATAGTTTGACCGTGGCGGAGGTCACTTTCCTGGACACCCGGAGTCACGCGACTTTAAGGGTTCACCGTCACGTCACTTGCTGAGCGTCGTGTGACTAGCCGAAGCGGTCGCGACGATGCCCTGGCTGCTCACGCCGACCGAGCGGACGACCAGGCCGGCGGGCAGCTGGGGGATCGTGATGGTGATCTCGTGGCCGGCCAGCTGGTCGAACAGCGAGGCTAGCCCGGTGCCCGAGTTGAGCTGGATAACGATTTGGCTCGGGCCGGACTGCTTCACGGTCCCGGTGACGCTCCCGGCGATCCCCGCGTCCACCTTGACCGCGTTCGGCCCGGCCGACGGGTCCGCGCTCATCGTGGCGGCGTTCATGGGCAGCAGGCCGTCCACCGAGGAGAACGGCAGCACCGCGCGGCCGTTGATGTTGTCGACCGTGGCGCCGTTGAACGAGGAGTTGAGGTGCACGCCGGTCGCCTTGGCGGTGAAGTCGAAGCTGAGCTTGCCGCTGTCGGCGGTGGCGTTGTTCGCGCTGATGTCGACCGCGCGCAGGTTGTGGGCGGCGATCTGGGTGAGGAACGGCCAGCCTTCGATGCTGACCGCCGGCTTGGTGTTGAGCCCGGAGGTCTGGATCTGCTCGGCGACCCGGTTCTGCGCGTACGACTTGGCCACCTGGTCGCCGATCACGGCGGCGGCCACCAAGATCACCAGCACCACGACCAGCGCTATCAGCCCGCGATGACGGCGCCGGCGGCGCGGCGGCGGGCCGGCCTGCGGGCCCGGGCCCGCCTGCCCGTACTGGTTCGGACCGTAGCCCGGCTTCCCGTAGCTGGCCCGGCCGTGCCCGGCCTGGCCGGGGCCCTGGGCGGGCGGCTGGGCTGGCCATCCGCCCTGCGCACGCGGCTGGTAGTCGCTCACGGTAGTGACTCCAAGACTCGGTTGTTCCTCCCGGTAGCCCTTCCCCCTGGCGTTCCCCCGCGGCGACCGGGCCTGACTGCCCTCGGTTATACCCGGGCATATCCGCCGGGCTCCCCGCGTCGCTGCGGGGTGCCCAGGTTATGTCCTTCTTCCCGCTGCCGCCGCCGGGCTACCTGGTGGAGGCCGCGGCCGAGACGGTCAGGACTTGCTGAACGTGGCGTGCGATGCGGTGGCCACGACGGTCAGGCCCTGGGAGTTGACGGTCACGGCGGTGATGCGCAGGCTCGGGGGCACGCCCTTCGGCAGGTTGAACGAGAACGAGCCGAACTGGCCGAGCACCGACCCGAGCGCGCCGCCGCTGCTGAGCAGCTTGATGCTGATGGTCTGCGGCCCGGTCTGGGAGATCTGCGCTTCCTCGGTGTCGCTGAACAGGCCCCCCAGGTCCGCGGTGATCTTCAGCTTGTCCGTCCCGTCGGGGGTCACCTTGATACCAGTGTCCGGCAGGCCGCCCGCGGCGGCGAGCGCGCCGAGGGGGATGAAGGCGGTGGCGGTCACGTGGTCGGCCGTGGCGGTCGCGCTGCTGGAAAGGCCGCTGATGTGCAGGCCGGTGGCCACCGCCTTGACCGTGGCGATCGTCACCGGGCCTGCCGGGATATTGCTCGCCGATAGGTCGACCTTGTTGAAGTCCTTGGCGATCAGCTGGGTAAGGAACGGGAAGCCCTCGATGTCGACCGAGGGCTTGACCGGCAGGCCGCTGCTCTGAGCCTGGCTGGCGAACTCGTTCTCCGCCACCGCGCAGGCCACCCGGTCGCCGATGACCAGCAAGACGAGCAGCACCAGGACCGAGAAGACAGCCACGACCGAGCCGCGCACGCGGCGGCGTCTGCCGCCCCGGCGCCGCCCCGGCTGCCGGTCCTGCGGCGGCTGTCCCAGGGCCGGCGGCCAGGGGCCGGCGGCCTGCTCCGGCGGCAGTTGCCTGGTCCGCTGGTCCTGCGGCTGCCACTGGTCCTGCGGCGGCTGCTGCCACTGGCCCGGCTCCCGCCGGTCCTGCTGCCGCGCGTCCTGCTGCCACGCGGCAGGCGGCTGGTCTTGCCCCCCGGGGCGCGGTGACTGGTCGCGGCGGGTCGGCTGGGCGTCGCGGAAGGCCGGCTGGGCCGGGCGGTCCATCCGCGTGGACTGCTGCTCGTCCCACGCGCGCTCCGGCGGGCTGCCTGGCCCAGGCCCGGGCACGGGGGGCGGCGGCGCCTGCCACTGCCTGACCGGCCGGGTCGCCTCCTGCTTGTCCCCTGCCCCGCGGGGCGGCGGTGCCGGGGCGGGCTGAGGCTCGTCTTGTCTGCGCGGTGCCCGCACCGTGGGCGGGGCCGGGTCGTCGGCCAGCTCGGGCGGACTCTGGCCAGGCCGCTGGGCCGGCTGGGTGGGATCAGTGCTCATGGTCGGCCCCCGGTCTCCGCCGCAAATTCTTGTATCGATAAATATCGACGCGAGCGTTAAAACGTCTCGTCGTAGTTATAGTTCACCAGATTCCGGATTTCACGTGCGAGCCCTACACTCATGGCAGGCAAGCGTGGCAGCTGGCGGGGTGAGATCCGATAGTCCCTGGACAAATGGACGTTAACAGCCGCTGACTGGGACGGGAAGCTGCCGATGTGGCGGAGTGGGCGAGAGGATTTCGGCGGTGGGGAATCAAGTGGCGTATAGCTCTCATGCCGCGCCGCCGCTGCTGGTTCGCACGGTGTGGAGCACTCACCGGCTGGACAGCGGGCGTGAGTACCGTATCGGGCGCGACGACCGGGCGGACATACCGCTGATCGACGCGCGGGTGTCCTGGGAGCACGCCATGCTCCGCGCGGAGGGCCCGGTCTGGGTCCTCGAAGACCGGGGCAGCCGCAACGGCACGTTCCTCGGCGCCGAGCGCGTCGGCCGGCTGGAGATCACCGCACCGTACGTGGTTCACTTCGGGCACCCGGAGGACGGTCCGGTACTCCGCTTCGAGCTGGCCCAGCCCGGTCCGGCGCCCGCCCCGGCACCCGACTTCGGTTTCCAGGCCGGCCGTAGCGGCTCCGGCGTGACCCCAGGCCCGGGCAGGGGCGAAGTCCCCGGCATGGGTGCCTCCGGCGACACCACGTTCCTGCCGGGCGTTATCCGCGAGCCCACCTCCCGGGTGCGGATCGCGTCCAAGGTCATGCGGATCGGCCGCCGCCCGGACAACGACATCGTCGTCTCCGACCTCGGCGTCTCCAAGCAGCACGCCGAGCTGCGCCTGTCGCCGACCGGGCGCTACCAGCTCATCGACCTGGGCAGCCACAACGGCACGTTCGTCAACGGCACGCGGATCAACCAATCCGAGCTGAACGAAAACGACATCATCGCCGTTGGTCACGCCACCTTCCGGCTGATCAGCGGCGAGCTGATCGAATACGTCGACGACGGGCGAGCCACCTTCGAGGCGCACGAGCTGCGGGTCGTGGTCGGCGACGGCGGCAAGCAGAAGGTGCTGCTGGACGGCATCACGTTCCCGCTGGCCTCGCGGTCCATGATGGCGGTGATCGGCCCCGCGGGCGCGGGCAAGTCCACCCTGCTGAACGCGCTGACCGGCAAGCGCCCGGCCAACACCGGCAGCGTCTTCTACGACTTCCGTGACCTGTACGAGAACTACGACGAGCTCAGGCAGCGCATCGGCCTGGTGCCGCAGGAATCGGTGACGCACGACCAGCTCACCGCGAAGAGCGCGCTCGGCTACCAGGCCGAGCTGCGCTTCCCGCCGGACACCGGGGAAGCCGAGCGCAACCAGCGAGTGGGCGAGGTCCTCGACCAGCTCTCGATGACCAGGCACGCGGAGACCCGCATCGACCGGCTGTCCGGCGGCCAGAAGAAGCGGGTCAACATCGGCATGGAGCTGCTGACCCAGCCGACCCTGTTGTTCCTCGACGAGCCCACCTCGCCGCTCGACCCGCACCTCAAGCGGGACATGTTCACGCAGATGCGCCTGATGGCCGACAAGGACGCCGACAAAGGCCAGTCGGTCATCGTCATCACCCACGACGTCGAGTCGAAGCTGATCGACCAGTGCGACCGGCTCATCGTGCTCCAGCCAGGCGGCAAGATGGCCTACTTCGGCCCGCCGGCCGACGGGCTGCGCTACTTCGGCAAGGAAGACTGGGCCGATGTCTTCCAGGCGTTCGCCGACGAGCCCGAGCGCGACTTCGCGGCCGAGTTCCGCGGGTCGCCGGAGTTCGTGAAGTACGTCGCCACGCCGATCTCCGTGCGCCAGCAACGGCTCGACGCCGGCCGTCCTGAGGGCGAGGAGGCCGCCCGGCCCAAGCAGCGCAGCAGCCTCAACCAGGTCTTCACCATGGCCCGCCGGTACCGCCGCGTCATGCAGGCGGACAAGGTCTTCATGGCCACCACCGTGCTGATGCCGGTGCTGCTCGGCGCCCTGGTCCGGGCCACGCCGACGCACTTCGGGCTGATCCAGTCGACCCCGCAGGGCGGGCTCAACGTCAGCGCGATCCAGATGATCATGATCCTGGTGATGTCCGCGGTGCTGTCCGGCACCGCGCTGTCGATCCGTGAGTTCATCAAGGAACGCGACATCTACGAGCGAGAACGGATGGCGGGCCTGTCGGCGAGCGCCTACCTGTTCTCCAAGGTCATCGTGCTCAGCCTGATCGCCGTGCTGCAGTCAGCCCTGGTCACGCTGGTGGGCCTGATCGGGATCACGGTGCCGTCGAAGGGCGTGGTGATACCAGTGACGGGGCTGTTCGAGATCTTCGTCGCGCTCGCCGTGCTGTCGGTGGTGTCGATGCTGATCGGCCTGGCGATCTCCACGCTGGTGACCAAGGGCGACCAGACCATGCCGATCCTGGTCGGCGTCACCATGGTCCAGGTAGCGCTGTCCGGCGGCCTGTTCCCGCTGTCCGGCACCCTCGGCGATGTAGCCATGATCGCGCCCGCCCGCTGGGGCCTCGGCGCGCTGGCCTCGACGGTCAACCTGAACAGCATCCAGTCGTCGGTGAGCCTGGGCCCCAACGGGCAGAAGCCCGACGCCCTGTGGACGCACGACCCCCGGCACTGGCTGGTCGCCATCGGCGCGATGATCCTGCTCGGCATCGTCTGGCTGATCATCGCCCGCATCCGGCTGGCCAAGATCGGCCCGCGGCGGCGCAAGGAGGGCAAGACCAAGCTGCCCGCCCCGGTCGGCATGCCGGTCGGCCCGGCGGGCCACGTCGGCCCGGCCGGCCCCATCGGCGTGGGCGGGCCGCGCTAGGCCGCTTGCGCAACCCGTCCACCCCGACCGCGCAGGCTGTGGACGCGTCGGCCAACTACCTGTCCGCGGCGATGTGCAAGCTCACCGGCAACCCGCCGGCCTCGGCGTGCACGCCGGCGGTCAAACGCCCCACCGCCGCCACCATTTCCGCTAGCCCGCCTTATCGGGGCGGATAAGGCCAATAACTGGCTAGTGCCTTTTAATATCACTGCCAGAAGCGCCGTGTATGCCGGCGTTTCGCAGCACCCCGCCAGCGTTTGCCTTTCGCTGCGGCTAGCCCGAGATGGCGCGGGCAGCGCACGCGCGGCGCCTCTCGGCGGACGACCGCCCTGGGACATCTCGGAGACAGACGCGGCGCTGGTGAGCGACCGAGCATGGGCCGGGCCGGTTATCGAGACGGAACGCGCAGCGAGGCTGAGCCCCTGTGGAGTGCACCGTAACGATTTTCCGCGCGTTTTCTCAATGGCTCAATACCCCCTGCGGGTACCGTCGATACCCGGCGGGCGTATTGCTTATACCCCTGCCGGGTTATTTCCCGCCGCATTCGGTTGCGTCGAAAGACGAAATGTTCTCGCAATAAGCTGCGGCGAGTCCTTTTGAGGTCGTAACCTTCGGGTCTTGAGCGGCCGTAAATGGCGGCGATAAGTAAGAGGGAGCATGGCGGTGGGCGTTGGCGGGACTGAGCGCTGGGTGCTTACTGCGCTCTTCGCCGTCCTCGCGGCGTGGTACCTGGCCGACGCGGCCTGGTCAGCGCGCGACCAGGCGGCCGGCCGGTCCCGCCGTGCGACCGGCTCGGTCCTGCGCGCGGCGATGAGCGCGGCGATGATCAGCATGTTCTGGTCCTGGGGAACGGACGTGCCGGTGATCGCGCAGGTCACCGCGTTCACCGCCGCGGCCGGGTGGTTCGCCGGGCAGGCGGTCTTCGGTGCCGGCGGGCAGCGCAGCGCCGGCTGCCACCGGAACTGGTACCACGCCGGGATGATGGCCGTCATGGTCTGGATGGCCGTTGCGATGCCACTGCACGCCGCCCCGACGCCCGGCGTGCCGATGGCCGGGATGAGCGGCATGGCCATGCCGGGCGGAGACATGGCAGGCATGGCCATGGACGGCGCAGCGACAGTGGCCGGATCGGTGATGAGCTTGCCGGCAGCCGGTTCGCCGGGCTGGGTCGGCGTGGCATCCGTGGCCTTGGCCGTCGCGCTGTTCGCGGCGGCCGCCTGGCAGGTGTTCGCGGTGATCAGGCCACTGGCCGTCGCACAGCCCGGGGTGCAGTCGGCCGGCTCAGCCGGCCTCGCTACCGCGGCGGGCAACGGCGCCGGGGCACTGGCGGCGGCCGCGATGGCGATCGCCCTGCTCGCGCTGGCCTGAGCGAAGCGGACACGGCCCTGACCAGAGCAGTTTCACACGAGGAAGGTTGCACCCGCATGAGCGTTTTCAGTAGCAGTGCCTCGGGGGCGCGACGGTGGCGGCGGACGGTCGCCACCGGGGCGATGACGCTGGGCGTGCTCGCCGCCGGCGGGTTGTTCGCGGCGTCCGCCTCAGCGCACGTCAAGGTCTCTGGTATCGACGCCGTGCAGGGCGGCTCCGGCGTCCTCACGTTCCGGGTCCCGTCGGAGTCCGCGACCGCGTCCACCACCGGCCTGCTGATCACGTTCCCGGCCGCCACCCCGTTCACCTCGGTGGACGTGCAGCCGAAGGCCGGCTGGCAGGCGAAGGTGACGCAGAAGCCGCTGGCGAAACCGCAGAAGAGCGATGATGGCGACGAGATCACCGAGTACGTGGCCCAGGTCGACTACACCGCCGTGAGCGAGGCCGCCGCGATCCCGCCCGGCGAGTTTGACATGTTCAACCTGTCGGTCGGGCCGTTCCCTGACGCGGCCAGCATGTCCTTCGGCGCGCTGCAGACCTACAGCGACGGCAGCACGGTGAACTGGGACGAGCAGTCCGCTAACGGGGCCGAGCCGGACCACCCGGCGCCCACCCTCCAGCTGACCGCCACCACGACCGCGGCCAGAGCCACGGGTGCCCAGCCCACGGCCTCCGCCGCGGCCCAGCCGCGGGCCGACGGCCCGTCTTCTGGCGGCGGAACGTCCTGGACCGGGATCGCCGGCCTTGTCGCGGGCCTCCTGGCCCTGGTTATCAGCCTGGCAGTGCTGGCCGCGAACCGGTCGCGGGGCAAGGCCACGCCTTCAGCGTGACCGGTCGTTCAGCGGTCCGGGCCGGGGCGGGTACCAGGATCACCGCCGGCGTGCTCGCTCTCATGGGTGCCCTGCTGGCGGTCGGCCTGATCTGGGCGCCGGCCGCCAGTGCGCATGCCGTCCTGGTCAGCAGCACCCCCGTCGACGGGTCGCGGGTGAATACCGAGCCCGCCGAGGTACGGCTCACCTTCGATGAGCCGGTCGGCCTGATCCCCGCCGACGAGGAAGTCATCTCCACCACCGGGCTCCGGGCCGATACCGGGCAGCCCCAGCTCACCGCGGGCGGCACGACGATCGTCCTGCCGCTGCGGCCGGGCCTGCCCAAGGGCACGTACTCCGCCACCTGGCGGGTCGTGTCGGCGGACACGCACGTGGTGTCGGGGTCCATCACGTTCGGGCTCGGCGAAGACCCGGGCGCGGGGGTGTCCGCGCCCGTGGACCGCACCCGAGGGCTCGACGTCACCGCCGACGTCGCCCAAGGGCTCCTTTACGCCGGCATCATCGCGCTCGCCGGGGTGCTGGCCGCGGTCAGGCTGTTGTGGCCGTGGGCCAGGGACGGGCGCCGGGTTCGGCGGCTGGCCTGGACGGGCTGGGCCGCGCTGCTCTGCGGCACCGCGGCGGACTTCCTGCTGCAGGGACCACGCGCAGCCAACGGCAGCTGGGCCGAGGTGGCCCGCCTGCAGGACGCGGGCCTGACCGCCAGCTCGGTGTACGGCGCGGAGCTCATCGCCCGGACGGGGCTGCTGTTGCTGCTGGTCCCGCTGCTTACCCGCCGCGGCCAGCGCGCCCTGGCCGGACGCGCGGGTGCCTTTGCCGGGGCCGCCGCCGGGCTGGTGCTGCTCGCGTCGGTCGCGGTCACCGGGCACGCTTCGGCCGGCGCCGACGCCGGGCTGGCGATCCCGGCGGCGATGCTGCACCTTGCGGCCATGGCCGTGTGGCTCGGCGGCCTGCTCACGCTCGGGCTGGTCGTGCTCCCGGCCCTGCGCGGCGGCTCCCGTTCGCTGGCCGAGCTACGGTTGCGGAGCTGGTCAGCAACCGCGTACACGTGCGTGGTCATCCTGGTGGTCACCGGCGAGTACCAGGCAGCCCGGCAGATCAGCCCGATCCAGGCCCTATGGACAACCAGCTACGGCCTCACCGTGCTGATCAAGAGCGGGCTCGTCATCGCGATGCTGGCCGCGGGCGCCGTCGCCCACAGCCGGGTGATCAGCCCGCGGGCCCGCGAGAGCACACCGACGGGGGTCGCCCGCGCTGTGCGCCGCAGCGTGCGAATCGAGGCCGGCCTCGGCGCGGTGGTGCTCGCCGTGACCGCTGTCCTTGTCTCCGAGGCACCGGCGCGGACCACCTACGGACCGCCGGTCACCGTGACCGCCCCGCTGGGCACCGACCATGTCAGCATCCAGGTAGGCAGCACGCGCCGCGGCCCGCAGGACATCACTATCCGCGTACTCGACCCCGAGGGCGCCCCGGTTACCGCCCAGACGGTCACCGCGACGCTGTCTTCCCCCGACGTGGCCGCGCTCAACGTCGACCTCCGCAAGGCAGCCGCCGGTCTGGCCTGGGATTCGACGGGCGCTGTCGCGCCGCTGCCCGGCACGTGGACGCTGACCGTCAACGTCGCGCTCACACCGAGCAGCGCGTACACCACGTCGGCCGCGTATCAGGTGTGGTAGCGCCGGTGCCGCTGAGGTTCCGGCACATCAGCCCGCGCCGCGCGCTCTCGACCCGCTGGTATCACCGAGAGGCAGGACGATGTCCAGGGCGGTGCCCGCCCCGGGCGGGCTATCCAGCCGGATCCGGCCGCCGAGCGCCTCCACCCGGTCCTTGAGCCCGACCAGGCCGGAGCCGCGGCCGAAGCCCGCGCCGCCGCGCCCGTCGTCGCGGACGCGCACGTGCAGCACGCCCTGGCCGGTCTCCACCTGGACCTCGGCGGCGGAGGCGCGGGCGTGCTTGGCCACATTGGCCAGCGCCTCGGCCACCGCGTAGTAGGCGGCGGTCTCGGCCGGCTCGGGCAGCCGGCCCGCCACCCGGACGTCGAGCTCGACGGGGACGGCGGAGCGGCGGGCCAGCGCCTCCAGCGCGGGGCGCAGCCCGCGCTCGGCCAGGATGGCCGGGTGCAGGCCGCGGGCGATCTCGCGCAGCTCGTCCAGTACCTCGACCAGTCCAGTGGCCACCCCGTCCAGCTTCCGCACCAGCTCACCTGCCCCGGGCGGCGCGGCCGACTGCGCGGCCCGTAGCTGCAGGGCGAGGGAGACCAGGTGCTGCTGGGCGCCGTCGTGCAGGTCACGCTCGATGCGGCGGCGGGCGGCATCGGCGGTGGCCACGATCCGCGCCCGGGAGGCGGTCAGCTCTGCCTGGGCCTCGGCGTTGGCGATGGCGGTCGCGGCCAGCTCGGCGAACCCGGCCAGCCGCGCCTCGGTGCCCGCGGGCAGCGGCCCCCGCGTGGACGCCACGCCCATCATGCCCCACAGCCGGCCCTCGACGCTGACCGGCACGGCGACCGCCGCGCGGACACCAAACTCGCGGGCGACCTTGGCGGCCGCGCCCGTGGCGCCGCCGTAGTCGTCGAACCGCGCCGGCCGGCCGGTCCGGAACACCAGCGTGAGCGCGTTCGGCTCCTCCAGGCTCACCCGGGTGCCGACAGGGACGGCGGCGCCGGTGCCGCTCCACGTGCCGACGACCGTGGCCGCGCCGTCCGGGTCGTACCGGCTCATGGCCCCGCGGTCGGCGCCCAGCAGCCGCCCGGCCTCCTCGGCGACCGCGGCGAACACCTCGCCCGGCGGCGGCGCCCGGGCCACCAGCACCGCCACCCGCCGCAGCGCGCGCCTGCTCGTCGGCGAACCCGCACAGCTCCTCGCGGGCCTGCGCGTTGGCGATCGCGGTCGCGGCCAGCTCGGTGAACCCGGCCAGCCGCGCCTCGGTATCCGCGGGCAGCGGCTCCCGCGTGGACGCCACGCCCAGCACCCCCCACAGCCGGCCCTCGACGCTGACCGGCACGGCAACCGACGCGCGGACACCAAACTCGCGGGCGACCCCGCCGACCCCGCCGGAGACGCCAGCGTAGTTATCCAGGCGCGCCGCCCGGCCCGTCCGCACCGCCAGCGTGGTCACGTTCCGCCCGCCCAGGCTCATCCGGGTGCCGACGGGCATGGCGGCGCCGGTGCCGCTCCATGAGGCGACCACCCTGACCGCATCGTCGGACTCATGCCGGCTCAGCGTCGCGTGGTCAGCGCCCAGCATCCGCCCGGCCTCCGCGGCCACGGTGGCGAACACCTCCTCCGGCGGCGTCGCCCGGGCCACCAGGGTCGCCACGTGGCGCAGTGCGGTCTGCTCCTCGGCGATCCGCCGAACGTCTCCGGCCGTGCGGGCCCCCGGGGCCGAAGCCGCTCCCATGGGCACGCCTGGCCGGGCAGCCATCACAACCTCGGATCGTGCGACAGCCACGCCGCCTCGCTGCCAGGCGCCAGCCTGCGCCGCAGCATAGTGCCCATAAAGAAAGCCTAACCGGCCACGGCCCCCGCCAACACCCCCGGCCCGCGCCCCCGCCAGCGGCGTGGGATGGCCGCCCGGCACTAAGCCCAACGGACCTGGGGCGACTGGCGGTCGCACGATTATCCTGGATAGGGCGGCCGGGCGGAGTCCGTGGCGGTCGGCAGGCCCGGAGCCGCGCAGGTGCGCGCGGTCGGTGGCGATCAGGCCGCCCCAGACACCGTGCTGGCCGATGTCCCAGTGCCGCAGCGACAGCTCCAGGCACTGGGCCCGGACGGGGCAACTGTCGCAGACAGCGATCGCGGCCGCCGCCTCGTGGCGGGCCTGGGCTCTCCCGGTGCTAATCGGGTACCACTGATCGGGGTCAAGGCCGCTGTCAGCGCATCGGGCCTGCGTGGCGACCCGGGCCCACAAGGCACCGATGGGGGCCCCAGCCGGGTGAGCTGTGTCACCCGCCATACCTGCACGAGCAGGTCGTGGTGGTCTCGTCATCGTTGGGGCCTCCTGTCAGGCCGCGTTGCTTTCGGTCACGATAGGGCCGCCGGGCCCTGCGCCGAATCCGCAAGAGTTGCTAGTCGTGGCCCGCGACCTGCTAGTTGTGGCCCCGCGACTTATCAGCCGCCCGGTAGCCGATGTCGTCCGGCATCGCTGCCCGGCGCATCCGCCCCGGGACCGGAGCCGCGCTGAGGCTGGCCGGCAGTGACCGCGCTGACCTGGGGTTTTTATGCGCCCTAGCGTCACCAGCAGGGGGTGTAACGTGTAATAAGGGAAATGTAACGTGGAAAGCTCGCAGTGTGGTGCGGTCGCGTCCGGCCGTGTCCGTGATAGCACGCGGGACTGGTGATGCTGCTAGGTCGTCTCACCGAGCGAGCGGCGCTCGCCCATCTACTGGAGGCGGCGCGGGGCGGGCGCAGTGGCGCGCTGGTGGTGCACGGCGAGGTCGGGGTAGGCAAGACCGCGCTGCTTGAGGACGCGATCGCGTCGGCGGCTGGCATGCGCATCGCCCGGGTCGCTGGCATCGAGTCGGAGATGGAGCTGGCCTACTCCGCCCTCCAGCAGTTGTGTGCGCAGATGCTCGACGGCTTGGACCGGCTACCGGACCCGCAGCGTGAGGCGCTCGGCGTGGTGTTCGGCCTGCGAGCAGGGGAGGCACCGGACCGGTTCCTGGTGGGGCTGGCGGCCCTGAGCCTGCTGGCCGACGCGGCGGACACGCAGCCGCTGTTGTGCGTGATCGATGACGCGCAGTGGCTGGACCGGGCCTCGGCGCAGGCGATGGGGTTCGTGGCGCGTCGGCTGTTTGCCGAGCAGGTCGCCTTGGTGGTCGCGACGCGCGAGCCGGGCGGGGAGTTCTGTGGTCTGCCGGAGCTGGCTGTCGGAGGGCTGGGTGACGGGGACGCCAGGAAGCTACTGGCCTCGGTGATCAGGCGGCCGCTCGATGAACGGGTCAAGGAGCGGTTCATCGCCGAGGCGGGCGGCAACCCGCTGGCACTGCTGGAGCTGCCGCAGTGGCTGACACCAGCGGAGCTGGCTGGCGCGTTTAGCGTTACGGCCGCGCCGGGGCTGCGGCGGCGGCCGCAGGACAGCTTTCGGCGACGGCTCGAGGGATTGCCGGAGACGACACGACGCCTGCTGCTGGTCGCGGCGGCCGAGCCGACCGGCGACGCGGTGCTGGTGTGGCGCGCGGCTGGGCGGCTGGGGATCGGGATGGAGGCGGCGGCCCCCGCCGAGGCCGAGGGTTTGCTGACGATTGGCGCGCGGGTGACCTTCCGTCATCCACTGGTCCGGTCGGCTGCGTACCTGGCGGCGTCCTCCGAGGAACGGCGGACCGCGCACCGGGCCCTGGCCGAGGCCACTGACCCGCGGGCCGACCCGGATCGCCGCGCCTGGCACCGGGCACAGGCGGCCGTCGGACCCGACGAGGAGGTTGCCGCCGAGCTGGAGTACTCCGCCGACCGGGCGCAAGCGCGAGGGGGGTTCGCTGCGGCGGCCGCGTTCTTGGAGTGCTCGGCCACGCTGACGCCTGGCCCGGCGCGGCGAGCGGACCGGGCGCTGGCCGCCGTGCACGCCACGTCACAGGCTGGCGCATTCGATGCGGCGCTGGGGCTGCTAGCTGCGGCGGAGGCCGGGCCGCTGGATGAGCTCCAGCGCGCACAGGCAGCGCTGCTGCACGGCCAGATCGCGTTCGCATCCTTCCGCGGCCGCGACGCTGAGACGCTGCTGCTGAAGGCAGCACGACTGTTTGAGCCGCTGGACACGCGACTGGCCAGGGAGACCTACCTGGACGCGCTGTCCGCGGCGCTGTTCGCCGGCCGCCTGCCCCCCGCCAGCGGCCTGAGGGAGGCGGGCGAGATCGCGCGCGCCGCCCCCACGCCGCCGCAGCCTGCGCGCGCGCCTGATCTGCTGCTTGACGGCCTAGCGGCGCTGGCCGCCGACGGCTACCCGGCAGGCACGACGGTGCTCAAACAGGCAGTCAGCGCCTTCCGCAGCGAGGAAGCCTCCCGGGGGGAAAGGCTGCGCTGGCTGTGGCAGGCGAGCTACGCCGCCGAGCTGGTCTGGGACTTCGACAGCTGGGATGTGCTGTCTGAACGCCACGTTACGCTGGTCAGTGAGGCCGGCGCCCTCATCGCGATGCCTATAGCGCTCAACCTACGCGCATTGCCGCACCTGTTCGCTGGGGAGTTCGCCGCGGCCACCTCGCTCATCACGCAGCTTGAATCGGTGACCGAGGCGACCGGGAGCAGCCTCGCGCCGTATGCGTCGGTGATGCTTGCCGCCTTGCGAGGCTGGGAAACCGAGGTCGCCCGGCTGATCGAGGACGGCACGAAACTGGCAGAGCGACGTGCCGTCGGTTCGTGGCTTACCTTCGCTCAGTGGGCCACCGCGGTGCTGCACAACGGTCTCGGCCGGTATGACCAAGCGCTCGCCGCGGCTGAGCAGGCGAGCCAGGACTCGCGCGTGCTGCCGCCTGCCAACTGGGCAGCAGTTGAGCTCATCGAGGCCGCGACCCGCAGCGGGGCACCTGAGCGGGCGGCACCCGCGCTGCAGCGGCTCTCGCACATGACCCGCGCCAGCGGGACCGACTGGGCACTGGGCATCGAGGCCCGCGCGCCGAGCGCTGGTCAGCGAGGGCGAGGCGGCTGACAGCAGCTACCGCGAAGCCATTGACTACCTCGGCCGCACGCGCCTGCGCGCGGAGCTCGGCCGCGCCCAGCTTGGTCTACGGCGAGTGGCTGCGCCGCGAGCGGCGCCTGCGGGATGCCCGGCCACAGTTGCGCCGCGCCTACAGGCTATTCACTGACGTCGGCATGGAGGCGTTCGCCGAACGGGCGCGGGCCGAGCTGCGCGCGACCGGCGCGCAGACGCTCAAGCGCACCACAGGGACACCCGAAGTCCTGACCGCACAGGAGGCGCTGATCGCGCGCCTGGCCAGCCAGGGGGCCTCCAACGCGCAGATTGCCGCGCAGTTGTTCATCAGCCCTGCCACCGTCGCTTACCACCTCGGGAAGGTTTTCCCCAAGCTCGGCATCAGCTCCCGCAGCCAGCTCGCCGGCGCGCTCCCCAGCCGGCCGGACGGGGTGGGGCGCTAGCCACGCCTAGAAGGCGCGGGCCACGACTAGAAGGTCACCGGCTCGGACTAGCCGCTCCTGGGGATGCGGCCGAGGACTTGGCGGCCCTAGCGTAACCGCAAGGAATGCGGTTACGGGGGCACCAACAGTCCAAAGCACGAGGGACACCAGCACCATGAGCATCGACAACGCATCACACTATGACACGGACCGGTGGCACTACGACACCATCATTGTCGGCGGAGGGGCCTCGGGAAGCGTGCTGGCTGCGCGCCTCAGTGAGGACCCGACGCGCAGGGTTTTGGTTCTCGAGTCGGGCGGTGCGGACACCGACCCTGCCATCGCTGCGCCGCACGGCGCGTTCGCGGTGCAGTCCGGGGCGTTGAACTGGTCCGACCTGAGTGTTCCGCAGGAGAAGCTGGGCGGGCGGCGGGTCATGGTGTCGAGCGGACATGTCCTGGGTGGCGGGGGCAGCATCAACTACCTCGCCTGGTTCCGGGGGGTTCCGCTTGACTACGACGGCTGGGTCAAGCGGGGTATGACCGGATGGGGCTGGGACGACGTGCTCCCCCTGTTCCGCCGTGCGGAAGACCATGAACTGGGCGCGTCCGAGTTCCACGGTACGGGCGGTCCCATTCCCGTGACCACGGCGCCCGACCTCAGCGTCCTTTCGCTCGCCTTCATCACGGCGGGAGTGGAGCAGGGGCTCGACCTGAACCGTGACTTCAACGGGGCGTGCCGCGACGGCGTCGGCCTCCTGTACAGCAACGTTCGCAACGGCGAACGGGTCAGCGCGGCGCGCGGCTATCTCCGCCCCGTGCTGGACCGGGACAGCCTCACCGTCCTGACCGGTGCCACCGTCCGACGCGTAGTGATCAAGAACCGGGCCGTGACCGGCGTGGAGTACACCGATGCCGAGGGCCGCCGGAAGATCGCGCAGTCACCCTCGGTCGTCCTGTGCGCGGGCACGCTGCGCACCCCGCAGCTGCTCATGCTGTCCGGCGTTGGTCCCGCCGACGAACTCGCCGCGCAAGGCATCGAGGTTGCCGCCGATTTGCCCGGGGTGGGGCGCAACCTCCATGACCACCCCATCGTCTCGGCCGGCTGGCCGGTCACCCGGGGCGAGACGTGGGCCGACGCAACGAGCCCGGAGAACACCGAGCGGTACGCCATATCCCGGCGCGGCCCGCTGGCCTCGATCGGCCAGGCCGCCGGCTTCCTGCGCTGCGGCCCCGACGCTCCCGCCCCTGATGTCCAGCTCACCCCGATGCTGATGGACTTCACCACCATGACGCTCGCGGGGTTCTCGTGCATCGTCACGCTGCTGACCCCGGGCAGCAGGGGCAGCGTGCGCCTGCGCCCGGGCGACCCCTGCGCGGCGCCGCTGGTGGACCCCGCCTATCTCACCGACGAGGCGGACGCGCCGCGCCTGATTGAGGGGGTACGGCGGACACTGGATCTCGGCTCGGCGGCGTCGCTGAGAGCCTTCATCGGGGCGGAGAGCCTGCTGCCGAAGGCGGACTGGGACGACAACCGGATGCTGAGCTTCGTCCGGGACAACCTCTCGTCCATGAACCATCCGGTGGGCACGTGCCGTTCGGGCACGGACGACGCTTCCGTCGTGGATCCCGAACTGCGGGTTCACGGGGTACGGGGCCTGCACGTCGCAGACGCGTCGATCATCCCAGACATCGTGCGCGGCAACACGCACGCCACCGCGGTCATGATCGGTGAACGGGCCGCCGACCTGATCGGATGATCTTCCAGCTTGCCGGTACGTCACCCAACCAGCTGATAGGACACGAGACGCCCGATGCCACCAAGCACGCCAGAGAAGATGTCCACGCCGCCGCCGCTTGAGGGTGAGCTCCGCTTCGACGAGGCCACGCGCAAAGAGCGCGCTGACGACTTCGGGCACATCGTGCACCGCATGCCCGAGGGAGTCCTGCTGCCAAGGTCCGCCGACGACGTGGCCAGGACAATCCAGTGGACCGCACAGCAGGGCCGCAAGTTCGCCCCACAGGGCCAGCGCCATGCGACCTTCGGCCGCTCACAGGTCCCGGGCGGCATCGTCGCTGACATGTCGACGCTCCGGTCCATTGGGGCCGTCGAGGACGACCGGGTGGTCGTCGAGGCCGGCGCGAAGTGGAGCGACGTGCTCCGCGCGACGTTGGCGCAGGGCAAGACCCCGCCCGTGCTCACCGAGTACATCGAGCTGTCGGTCGGCGGCACGCTAGTCGTCGGCGGTGTCGGTGGCACGACCTCGGCGTTCGGCGTGCAGAGCGACAACGTGATCGACATGGAAGTCGTGACCGGCGAGGGGAAGAAGGTCACCTGCTCGGCGAGCAGCAACGCCGGCCTGTTCAACGCGGTACGCGCCGGGCTCGGTCAGGTGGGTGTCATCGTCAAGGCGACGCTCAAGCTCGTCGCGGCGCCGGAGTCGGTGCGCCGGTTCCTGCTGGTGTACCCGGACCTGGCAACGATGCTGAGGGACCAGCGGCTGCTGTCCGGTGACAACCGGTTCGACGCGGTGCAGGGTGCGATCATGGCGGCGCCGGGCGGCGGGATCGCCTTCCGCCTGGACGTGGTGAAGACCTTCACCGGGGACCCGCCGGACGACAACGTCCTGCTCGCCGGCCTGTCCGACGACCCGGCCCAGCGGCAGCCCACGACGATCGGGTACTTTGACTACCTCAACCGGTACGCCGCGTTCGAAACGATGCTGCGGGCTAACGGGCAGTGGTACTTCCCGCACCCGTGGCTCATGACATTCATCGGTGACTCCCGGGTCGAGTCCGTCGTCAACGCCGAACTCGATGCGCTGAGCCCGGCGGCGGACCTTGGCCAAGTCGGCCAGATCGCGCTCTCTGCCATCCGCAGGTCGGCGATCTCCAGCCCGTTGCTGCGGATGCCGTCGGATGACCTGTGCTACGCGTTCAACCTCGTCCGCATGCCGGCGACCAGCGACGTCAACGACGCGAACCGGCTCGTGGATGCCAACAAGGCCACCTACGGGCGGGTCAAGGCTGCGGGCGGCACCCTGTACCCGGTCAGCGCGCTCCCGCTGTCCAAGGGCGAGTGGCGCGACCACTTCGGCCCGGCCTTCGGTGACCTGAACGCCGCCAAGCAGCAGTACGACCCGGGCGAGACCCTCACGCCCGGCTACGACATCTTCTAGCTTCATCGGGTCCCGCCACCGGGGGCGGGCTCGCCCACGGCGTCGGTGCCGCTGAGCGTGGGCGCCGGCGACGGCCGCGGCGGCACGTAGCCGTCGAGCACCAGCGGGAAGCCCTTGACCCGCGGCGAGCCCTCGAGGAACACCCGGCGGCTGACGAAGTGCGGCTCGGCCGCCCGCTCGTCGGCGGTGAGCACGGGGACGGCCGGCACCCCGGCGCCGGCCAAGGCCGACAGGCAGCCGTCACGGTCGCGGCGCAGCGCCCACCGCGCTATCGCCGCGTCGGCCTCGTCCTGGCGGTCGAGCCACCACTGCTCGCTGCCGCCGGAGCCGGGCAGGCCCACCAGGTCGCCGAGGGCCGCGCGGTCGGCGTCGCGGCGGCAGGCGACCGCCATCCAGCGGCCGTCGCCGCACTGGTAGGTGTCATGCGGTGTCCGGCCGGGCCTGCGGTTGCCCGACGGCTGCCCGACCCGGCCGTGGCGCTGGTAGTCGGCGATGAACTCGGCCAGCGACCAGCTGACGACCTCGCGCTGGGCGATGTCCAGGTGGGTGCCGCGGATGCCGTGGCGCAGGCAGTAGACGACGGCCGCCGCGCCGAGCAGCGACACCAGCTGGTCCGGGTAGTTGACGTCGAACGACGACCACGCCGGGTGGCCGGAGTCGTAGCCGGTCACCGACACCAGCCCGGAGATGAGGTCGAGGGTGGACCCGTAGGAGCGGTACCTGGCCTCCGGCCCGTCCTGGCCCTGGCTGGACAGGGACAGGTAGATCAGCCCCGGGTTGACCTCCCGCAGCCGGCCGTAGCCGATGCCGAGCTTGTCGGTGACGCCGACGCGGAAGTTCTCCACCACCACGTCCGCGTCGCGCACCAGGTCGAGGAACTCCTCCCGGCCCGCTGGCGTGTCCAGGTCGCACAGCACCCCGGTCTTGCCGGCGTTGTTGGACTCGAACATGGGCGCGGCCGCCATCAGGTCGGCGATCGTGTCCGCGGCTCGCCCCCGCCGGGAGCCACCAGCGGAACGCGTCGGGGCGCCGCTGTGACTCGATCTTCAGCACGGTGGCCCCGTAGTCGGCCAGCAGCCTGCTCGTCGCGGCGCCCGCGGTGATCGTGCCGAGGTCGACGACCCGCACCCCGGCCAGCGGCGCGACGGCCGGGCGACCGCCCGCGGACCGCGCCGCGCCGCCTGCTGGCCGCGCCGCGCCGGCGGCGGCCTCCGGCGGGGCCGGGCGGGGCGGCCACGGCGCCGCCGGCCCCGAGCCGAGTGCGGGCACCGGCCCGTCCCGCCAGCCGAGCTCGGCGCTGCGCAGCAGCGGGCCGGTGACCGCGGCCGGCCCCTGACCCGTCGTCCCCGGCTCGCCGGCGGCGTAGCGACGAAGTGCCGCGCCTGGTACTGCGGCGAGGCGGCCAGGTCGGCCACGTCCGCGCAGTAGCCGAAGGCCAGCCCGGCCCGCTGCGCCTCGTGGTACACCTCAAGCTTGGTGCGCCGCGCCACCCACTCGCCGATCGCGGGCCACCACTCGCCGCCGCGGCCCTCGCGTTCCAGCTCGTCGGCGAGGGCCGGGTCGGCCAGCCGATCGTCGCCGATCAGCCCGACGACCAGGTGCCACTGCTCGGGCTGGAAGACGATGCCGACCAGGCCGTCGGAGGCCGGCATCAGCCGCCAGCGGCCGGCCGTCACGCCGGCCCGCAACGGGACCAGGCCGGTCGAGGCGTAGCCGATGTCGCTCTTCCAGTCGATGTAGGCGGCGACGTCGCTCATGGCCACGTCCACCAGGTCACCGCCGGCCCCGAGGTCGCGGCGCCGCAGGGCCAGCATCGCGCCGAGGAAGCCGACGATCCCGGCGGCGTGGGCCGCCTGCTCGCCGCCCAGGCTCAGCGGCCGCCGTGACGGATCGCCGATCATCGCGGCGAGCCCGCCGTACGACTCGGCGAGCAGGCTGTCGCCCCAGGCCTCGGCCAGCTCGCCGGCCAGCCCGAACGGCGTTACCGACACCACGACCAGGTCCGGGTAGGCGGCGCGCAGCTCGCCCGCGGCCAGGCCGGCCCGGGCCGCTGCGGCAGGCGGCAGGTCGGTGATCAGCACGTCGGCGCCCGCCAGCAGGCCGTGCGCCGCCCGCTGCCCGGCCGGGTCGGCTAGGTCGGCGACGACGCTGGACTTGCCGGCGTTCAGCGCCTCGAAGGCGAGCCCGCCGGCCTGCCGCGCGGCGGGTAGCCACGCAGGTAGTCACCGCCGGGCGGCTCGCACTTGCGTACCGCGTGACCGAGGGCGGCGAACAGGCGCCCGCAGGCGGGGCCCGCCACCCCCTGCGCCATCTCCACCACGCGCAAGCTCGCGGGCGCTTCGGTGACGCACTTGCCTGGCACGGTCAGGCCCCCTGGCCTGCGGTGCGCTGGCCGCTGCCGAACGCGGCGAGCCCGGCGGCGACGGCCTGGGTGCGCGACCGGATCTCCGTCCCGACGTTCTCCCCGTACTCCAGGGCGCTCATCCAGTTGGAGATGTGCATGGGGACCTCGTGCAGGGCCCGCTTGCACCATTGGAGCGTGACGGCGTCGTGCCCGGCGATCGCGCGGGCCAGCGTGACCGCCTCGGCCGCCAGCTCGGGCCCGGGCACCGAGCGGTTCACCAGGCCCCACTCCGCGGCGGTCCGCCCGCTGATCCGCTCCGCGGTGAGGACCATCCAGGCGGCCCGCTTGGCGGTGAGCCGCAGCTGGGTCGAGGGCCCGGCCAGGCCCGGGTAGAGACCGAAGCCGATCTCCGGCATGCCGATCTGCGCGTCGTCGGCGGCCAGCGCCAGGTCGCTGGAGTTGATCAGCGTGACCCCGCCGCCGAGCGCGAAGCCGTTCACCGCCGCGATCACGATGGCCGGGTGATGCCAGATCTGGTCCTGCACCGACAGCCATGTGCGGCGGCGCTCGGCGGCGCCCGCACTGGCCGGGACGACCGAGGAGTGCGGCTCGGTGATGTCGACGCCCGCGCAGAAGGCCGGGCCAGCGCCGGTCAGCACGATGACCTTGCTGGTGCCTGTGCACTGGTCGAGCGCGTCCACCAGCGCCGCCCGCGCGGCCTGGCTCATCGCGTTGCGCTTGTCCGGGCGGTTGAGCGTGATCCTGGCGACACCGTCGCCCAGGTCTTCCAGCAGCACCAGCGGGGCGTCCGTCACGGGCTCACCCGGAACTTAGCGATGACCCGGCCGCTCGGCGAGGGCACGAATACGGCCTCCACCGGCATGTCGACCTCCAGCCGCTCCGGCTCCTCGGCCAGGGCGGCGACCATAAACGGACCCTCGGCCAGCTTGATGTAGGCGACCAGGTACGGCACCTCGTCGGCGAAGGCGGGGAAGTAGCGCTGGTGCATCCGCAGCCAGGACCAGAGCGTCCCCGTCCCGCTGACCCGCTGCCAGTGGAACGCGCCCGCCAGGCAGCGCGGGCAGACCGGGCCGTCGGGGAACCGGTGCGCCCCGCACTGGTCGCACTGCTGCAGGCGCAGCTCGCCGGCGGCGCACCCGTCCCAGAAGGGCTGGTTGACCGACGTGATCTCGGGAAGCAGGGTGGCGTATTGCTCGGTGTTCACGGCAGGCTCCTAGTCGACGGTCAGAACGTGTGAGGTGACGATGGGGGACCCACCTCCTGCAGCGCCAGGCCGCTCATCCGGCCCGACCCCTCCAGGTCGTGCACGAACCGGGGGTGCCGCAGGCCGGTCACGTCGGCCATCCGGGCGTACTCCACGCGCGAGCAGATCAGCCCGTCGAGTTCGTCCTTGGCCATTCCCGCATCGTCGAGTGCCTGCGCAAGCGCGTCGGCGGCCAGGCCGTACGCGTCACGGAAAACGTCCCGGCGGTGGTAAAGAGCGTGAAAAGCGACGTCGCGCGGATCAATTGACATCGGCAGTTTCTCCAACGATATAATGGCAGCGCGAAGCGAGCCATGGCGTGCGGCGCCGCCATTACGGCGGAATTGGGCATGCGGCAATGAAAGCGCGGAACTCGGTAAAAGCGCGTCGCTTATCGGGCAGCATTCATCGGTGTGTGAGGGGCTAATAGCCCGGGCGCGGTGCGTCGGTCAACGGTGGGGGATTCGCGGGGGGAGCGGGCGGCCCCGTACGGTCGGTGCGGGCGGGTCAGGCCGGGCCTTACTCGTTTTCCAGCTTGCGCGTGGCCTCGAGCGCGGCCTTGGCGGCCGCGCGTATGTGCCGGTGGGAGGCGGCCGCCGCCCGCGCGGCGTCACGGGCCACGATGGCCTCCACGAGCTCGGTGTACTCCTGGTCCGAGGCTTCCTGGCGGCCGGGGATGGTGACCGACAGCCTGCGCAGGGCGTGGATCCGGGCGTGCAGTGGCTCGAGCATCTCGGCGAGGAGCGGGTTGCGCGCCCCCCGGATCATCAGCATGTCGAACTGGTAGATGGACGTGTGCCGGGTCTCCGGCGACTCGGGCGGCGCGTCGGGCGCCTTGACGTACGTGCCGAGCTTGGCGACCTCCTCATCGGTCGCGCGCAGGACGAACAGCTCCGCCGCGGCCGGTTCCAGTGCGTCACGGACCTCGTAGATGTGCTGGACGTCCTCGCAGCTCAGTACGGCGACGCGGACACCGCGGCTGGGTGAGGCCTCCACCAGGCCCAGGTTCTGGAGGTGGCGGACGGCCTCGCGGATGGAGGTGCGGCTGACCCCGGTGAGCTCTATCAGCTCCCGCTCGGTCAGCCTTCGTCCCGCGGGGAGCCTGCCGTCGACGATGGCCTCCCGGATGACCCGGACGACCTTCTGCGGCACCGACTCCGAGGGGCGCGCAATGAGCAAGTCAAGTCCTGGCTTGTCCACCGGCACCGTCCAAGTTCGTACGACGTATGACGTTGTTTGTATGACGTACTACGAGCTTGAATCGGTTGGAGCCTCCTGTCAAGAGACCGCTGCGCCGATATTCACGCCGAAAGGCACGGTGCCAGGCGGGGCAGGCCGCGGGCGGCAATGGGCCTTCCTCGCATCCAGGAAACGCCGGCCGGCCGCGATATGCCAATGGCCAACGCCGCCGTTACCGCCACAGAAAAGGCCGGGTCCAATAAAAGGCGGGCAGCGACAACACGCGCGACGACCGGGGAAGGCGCCGGCCGAGGCGCGGGCGGAACGGCGACGCGCTTCCCGGCCGCGCCGGACCGCCGGTCCCGTGGCGTTCGGTGAGCGCCAGACCGGCGTCCGTTACCCTGTCCCCGTGGCTAACGCAGACGCCGCGGCTCTCTCGCTCGCCCTGACCCGCGCGATGCTCAGCCGCTTCCCGCTCATCGACGGGCACAACGACCTGCCCTGGGAGATACGCGTGAAGTACGGCTCCGACCCGGTCAAGGCGGGCCTGGCCGGCCGGGTGCCCGACACGCAGACCGACATCCCCCGGCTGGTTGAGGGCGGGGTCGGCGGTCAGTTCTGGTCGGTGTACGTGCCGGCCAGCCTGGCGGGCGACGCGGCGGTGACGGCGGTCTTCGAGCAGGTGGACCTGGTGCACCGGATGATCGCGGCCTACCCGCGCCGCTTGCGCCTCGCGTTGCGGGCCGACGATGTGGACGCCGCGTTCTCCTCCGGTGTGATCGCTTCGCTGCTCGGGGCGGAGGGCGGGCACTGCATCGGCAACTCGCTCGGCGTGCTGCGCTCCCTGTACGGCCTGGGCGTCAGGTACCTGACGCTGACCCACAACGACAACGTCGGCTGGGCCGACGCGGCCACCGACGCCCCGGGCTGCGGCGGCCTGTCCAGTTTCGGCCGCGAGGTCGTGGCGGAGATGCAGCGCCTCGGCATGCTCGTCGACCTGTCCCATGTGGCGGTCACCACGATGAACGCGGCGCTCGACGTCGCCGCGGCCCCGGTGATCTTCTCGCACTCCTCGGCCCGCGCCCTGACCGACAACCCGCGCAACGTTCCCGACGACGTGCTCACCCGGCTGGCCGTCAACGGCGGCGTGTGCATGGTGACGTTCGTGCCGTTCTTCGTCTCCCAGGAGTTCGCCGACTGGTACGCCGCCCTCAAGTCGTTCGCCGCCGGCCGCGGCCTCGACCCCGACAACCTGGAGACCGTGTTCGGCCTGCTTCCGGAGTGGGAGGCCGGCAACCCGCGGCCAGCCGCGACCGTGGCCCAGGTGGCCGACCACGTCGAGCACGTCCGCGAGGTCGCGGGCATCGGGCATGTCGGCATCGGCGGCGACTTCGACGGCACCCCGGTGCTGCCCGATGGCCTGCACGACGTCAGCCGCTACCCGGCCCTGTTCCAGGAACTGCGCCTCCGCCGCTGGTCGGAGGCCGACCTGGCCGCCCTGGCCGGCGGCAACATCCTGCGGGTCCTGCGCGACGCCGAGTCCTACGCCGCGAGCTAGCGCGCGGCGGCGGGGGCGCGGTGTACTGCGGGTCAACGGGGCCCGCGCGCGGGGCTTCCCGTCGGCTGCGGACATCGTGACGGCGGCCGGTCCCGGTGGCCCCGTCCTGCTGATTCCTGGAGGTAGCCCATGGCAGAAGACAATGAGCAACCGCGGACGTCGGTGCTGATCCGGCCGATGCGGGCCGACGACGCCGCCGAGGTGCTGGCGATCTACCAGGCTGGCCTGGACGGCGGCCAGGCCAGCTTCGAGACCACCGCGCCGGACTGGGAGCAGTTCGACGCCGGGAGGCTGCCGCGGCACCGCTACGTCGCCGCCGACGACTCCGGGCGGGTCCTCGGCTGGGTGGCCGCCTCGCCGGTGTCGGGCCGGCGCGTGTACGCGGGGGTCATCGAGCACAGCGTGTACGTGGACCCGGCCCGTCACGGGCAGGGGATCGGCGGGGCGCTGCTGCGGGCGCTGACCGAGTCGGCCGAGGACGCCGGCATCTGGACGGTGCAGTCCGGGGTGTTCCCGGAGAACGCGGCCAGCCTCCGGCTGCACGAGCGGGCCGGGTTCCGGGTGGTCGGCGTGCGGGAGCGGCTCGGCTGCCATCACGGCCGGTGGCGGGACGTAGTGCTGCTGGAGCGGCGCAGCCGGGTAGTGGGCGCGACTACCTGATCCGCGCCATCCGTTCGACCAGGCCCGTGCCGCTGCCGCGGTCGCCGCCTAGCAGCAGGACGGGGTGGCGGGCTGCGCGGCGCCGCCGGCTTCCGCGGCCGGGGCGCAGCAGTCCGAGCCGGCCGGCTTGCTGAGGCTGTCGGCGTCGCCCTTGACGGTGTAGACCTCCCAGGGTTCGTTGCCGGGGCCGGTGACCCAGACCTTGTCCTGGAGGGCGTAGCAGCAGGCGGTGTCTTCCTCGGTCGCGGTGGCGAGGCCCTCGGCGGCCAGGCGGGTGGTCGCGGCGGTGACCTCGTCGGTGGTCTCGACCTCGACGCCGAGGTGGTCCATGCGGGTGGGCTCGCCGGGCTGGCCTTCGATCAGGACGAGCTTGAGCGGCGGCTCGGCGATCGCGAAGTTGGCGTAGCCGGGGCGGCGCTTGGCGGGCTCGGCGCCGAACAGCTTGGAGTAGAAGGCGACGGAGCCCTCCAGGTCGGCGACGCGGAGCGCTAGCTGGACTCGTGACATGACGTTCCTCCCCTGTCGGGTACGGGGCGACTGCTTAAAGAGATCTCTAATCAGCGCCCAGGGCCAGTTTGCGCGCTGCTTAAAGCTGTGTCAAATTAAAGGGGTGACTAACCAGAGCCTGGTGCCGGTCCGGCAACCCGACGCGGTGCCGTGCTGCCCGCCGCTGGCGCGCGAGCCGCTAGCGCCGGGCGGCGCGCAGGAGATGGCGGCGCTGTTCAGGGCGGTGGCGGACCCGCTGCGGCTGCGGCTGTTGTCGCTGATCGCCTGCCATCCCGGTGGCGAGTCGTGCGTGTGCGACCTGACGGGCGAGTTCGACGTGACCGCCCCGTCGATCAGCTACCACCTGAAGATCCTGCGCGAGGCCGGGCTGATCAGCTCCGAGCGGCGCGGGACCTGGGTCTACTACCGGATCATGCCCGCGGTGATGGCGCGGATGTCGGGGGTGCTGGCCCCGGCCGCCGCCCAGGTCGGCTAGCCGTCGGCGTGGCCGGGGCGCACCTGGGTAAACTCGCTCGCGATGAACTCGCCAGATGGTTTCGCGGCTGCCGCGCCCGCGCGCGGTCAGGTGTTTCGCTACGAGGGGTCCACCACCGACGCCGAGCGGGGGCTGCTGACCTGCCGGTACTCGGTGGACGGCCGTCAGTTCGCCGAGCGGGTGTCGCTGGCGCCCGGCCCTGGCTGGGACACGCCCGCCGCCCAGGCGGCTGCCCGGCTCGTCTACCTGCTCGCGGGCGTCTCCTACTACAAGACCGCCGCCCCGCCGGTCATCGACCTCGGCGAGGAGGCGCTGACCGTCCGTGAGCGGGACTTCCTGCTCGACTTCTACGTCTGCGGCCTGGGCGAGTACGCCTACCGTAACGGCCTCGACCTGTCCGGCCTGGTCATCCGCGCCCGCGACGCGGCCGCGCAGCCGACGTCCGCGGCGTCGCGCGCCGCGCACCCGCGGCCCGCCGGGTCCGGCCTGCCGCTCATCCCGTTCGGCGGCGGCATCGACTCCATCGTGACGGTGGAGGGCGTGCGCGCGCACACCAGCGACATCGCCCTGTTCGTGGTCAGCCGGCCGGGCGACCGCTTCGCCGCGATCGAGCGGCCCGCCGCGGTTAGCGGGCTGCCGGTCATCCGGGCCGGGCGCGAGATCGACCCGCAGCTGCTGCGGTCGCGGGAGCTCGGCTTCCTCAACGGGCACGTGCCGGTGACCGGCATCATCTCGGCGATCGCGGTCCTCGCCGCCGTGCTGGCCGAGCGGGACGCGGTCGTGATGTCCAACGAGTGGTCCGCGTCGGTGCCGACGCTGGAGCACAACGGACAGCAGGTCAACCACCAGTGGTCCAAGTCGGCCGCCTTCGAGGCGAACTTCCGCGAACTGCTGGCGGACGGCCCGGCCGGGCTGCCTGACTACTTCTCCGCGCTGCGCGACCGGACCGAGCTGTGGGTGGGGGAGCGGTTCGCGGCGCTGACCCAGTACCACCAGACGTTCCGAAGCTGCAACCGGGCGTTCCACATCGACACCAGCCGCCGCATGGGCCACTGGTGCGGGCAGTGCGACAAGTGCTGCTTCATCGACCTGATCCTGGCCCCGTTCCTGCCGGCGCAGGAGCTGCGCGCCGTGTTCGCCGCCGACGGCGGCGGCGGTGAGCCGCTGGACAACCCGGAGCTGATCGAGAAGTTCCGCACGCTGCTCGGCGCGGGCACCAAGCCGTTCGAGTGCGTGGGCGAGGTCAACGAGTGCCGGGCCGCCGTGGTGCTCGCCGCCCGCCGCCCCGACCGGGCGGGCTCGCCGCTGCTGGCCGCGCTGGCGGCCGAGGTGACCGGGCGGGCGGACGTGCCGGCCGCGGCAGAGATCGAGGCGATGCGGCACCCGGTCGGCGCCAGCTTCGTACCCGCCGCGTACTCGCTCACCAGCGCATGACCCGCACGGCGCTCGGCTGGGCCGACCTGCCCCGCGCCTGCGCGGATGGCGGGCGGGTCGGCGTGTGGGGCCTGGGCCGGGAAGGGCAGGCGTCGCTGCGCAAGCTGCGCGCCCTCGGCATCGAGCCGGTGCTGGTCGATGACAACCCCGCCGCCGACGGCGTGCTCAAGACCGCCGACGGCGGCCTCGGCGCGCTCGAGCGCTGCGCAGTGGTGATCAAGACGCCGGGCATCAGCCCCTACGGCCCCGAGGCGGCCCGGCTGCGCGCCGCCGGGGTCACCCTGGCCGGCGGCCTCGGCCTGTGGGCGAACGAGGCGGACCTGAGCCGTGTCGTCTACGTCACCGGCACCAAGGGCAAGTCCACCACCTCGTCGGTCATCGGGCACCTGCTGCGCGGCCTGGGCCGGACGGCCCTGGTCGGCGGCAACTTCGGCGCCGCGCCCTACGACCCGCAGCAGGCGGGTGACTACGACTACTGGGTGATCGAGGTGTCCAGCTATACGGCGACCGACCTGGCGGTGACCCCGCCGGTCACCGCGGTGACGTCGCTGCACCCCGACCACCTCCCGTGGCACGGCGACGTCGAGCGCTACTACGGCGACAAGCTGTCGGCGACGGCACAGCCCGGCGCGGCCCTGACCGTCGCCAACGGCGACAGCGAGCTGCTCCGCGCGCGGTCCGGCCAGCTCGGGCCGCGGATCGAGTGGGTCAGCGAGACCGATTCCCCCGGCGCGACCTGGATGGACCACCTCGGCCTCCCGGGCCGGCACAACCGGCGCAACGCGCTGATCGCCCGGGCCGTGCTGCGCGCGCTCGGCGTCGGCCGCGGGCGATGCGGACCTGGCCCGCGCCGCGGCGGACGACGCGGAGCTGGCGGCCGTCGCGGCGGGCTTCACCCCGCTCCCCAGCCGCCTCACCCCGGTCGGCACGGTCGAAGGTGTCACGTTCATCGACGACTCGCTGTCCACCAACGTGCTGCCCACCCTGGCCGCGCTCGACTCCTTTCCCGGCCGCCGGGTGGCGCTGATCGTCGGCGGCCAGGACCGCGGAATCGACTACGCGCCCCTCGCCCAGGGCGTGACCGCCCGCGAAGCGCCCACGCTCGTGCTCACCCTGCCCGACAGCGGCCCCCGGATCAGCGCGTGCTTCGCCGCCGTGGCCTCGGCCGGGCCCGGCCACACGGTGACACGCCCCGTGACTGCCTGCCGTCACCGACTGCCCGGACCTGGAGAGCGCGGTCAAGGTCGGCTTCGAATGGGCCCGGCCGGACGGCATCGTGCTGCTCTCGCCGGCCGCCCCGAGCTTCGGCCACTTCCGCGACTACCGCGACCGGGGCGACCAGTTCGCCGCCGCCATGCGCGCCGTCACCAGCTGACCTGCCGGCGGCGCCGTCCCGGCGCTTTCCCTTACTGGGGGAGCGGCGGGCGCGCCGGGCACCCTAGTCGGTGACGACGATGCCGAGGTGGTGGGCGAGCAGTGGCGCGATGGTCATCAGTTGCGGCATGTCGATCCGCACGCCGGCCAGGCTGGCGTAGCCGGCCTTGATGCCGGGCGCGTCGGCGGTGCCGAGCCGCGCGCCGCGCAGGTCGACGTCACGGCAGGCGGCGTGGCTGAGGTCGGTGTTGACCAGGGTGCTGCCGGGGAACCGGACCCGCAGCAGCTTGGCCGAGCCGAAGTCCACGTCGCGCAGCACGCAGTCCTCGAAGGTCACGTCGGTCAACTTGGCGTCGCGGAAGTTCACCGAGTCGAGCTTGCAGCCGCGCAGCAGCACCCGCCGCCCGACGCAGGAGAACGCCTGTACCCCGGCGAGCACGCAGCCGCTGAGCCAGGCGTCGGTCAGCGATGACTCGGCCAGGTCCGCGGCCACCAGCCGGGTCTCGCCGAACCACACGTCCGACATCCGGGCCCGGCGCAGTCGGCCGCCGTCGAACCCGGCGCCAGCGGTGAACGCGCACTCGGTGAACCGCGCCCCGGCGGCGTCGGCGTCGGTGAACGGCGACCCCGCGAACAGCGCCAGGTCGTAATCGCCGCCGGGTTCCAGCTCCGCGCGGCCGCCGGAGGCGTCGGGCTCGCCGGAGCCGTCGTCGCCGAACGGCCGCAGCAGCGACGCGAACGACAGGTCGTCGATCACTTTCGGTGACTTCACGGTCGCATTCCTAAACTGATCGTCATGACAGGGCACCACACGACGGGGAGCAACGGCTTCAACGGCACGGTGATCGCCGAGTTGCGGGCCAACGGCGCTCCTGCTTCACCCTACCGGGGCGCGCAGGCCGGGAGAGGGGCACCGGAGACCACCGTGGAGGTCGGCGACGAGACTGTCGAGGTGCGGGCCCGGGTAGCCCAGCCCGCCGGGCGGGATGTGATTTATAGCAGGCTAGAAGCCGGCGATCCGGTAATTGCCCAGGTCGCGGCCATGGCCGCGCCACCCGCGATCGCCGGTAGTCGTGCTTGATCCCCGGTGATGACCTAGAGTCTGGGGGAAATGTCCCTATCGCTCCACTGTCGTAGCGGAGGTCGCCCCCATGGGCCCAGCCGATCCTGAGGTCAGCACTACCTTTGGCCGGGTCAGAGGACGTGTCGAGCACGGCAATGTCGTTTTCCGCGGCATCCCGTACGCCCGGCCGCCGCTCGGCGAACTGCGCTTCCAGGCACCCCAGCCGCCCGACGCCTGGGACGGGGTCCGTGACGCGGCCGAGTTCGGGCCGCAGTGCCCGCAGGCCGTGGACCCGGGCACGCCCCGGCCGCCGGACACCACCGGCGAGTGGCTGACCGTGAACGTCTGGAGCCCGGACACCTACGCGCGGACGCTGCCGGTCATGGTGTGGATCCACGGCGGCGCGTACCAGTTCGGCTCGGGCGCCCGCTACGACGGTGCGCCGTTCGCCAGCGCCGGGGTGGTCTTCGTGTCCTGCAACTACCGCCTGGGCATGGAGGGCTTCGGCCAGATTGACGGCGCTCCGGCCAACCGGGGGCTGCTGGACGCGGCGGCCGCCCTGGCCTGGGTCAAGGAGAACATCGCCGCGTTCGGCGGCGACCCGGGCAACGTCACCGTGTTCGGCGAGTCGGCCGGGGCCGGGGTGATCGCGGCGCTGCTGGCGATGGACAGCGCGCACGGCCTGTTCCAGCGGGCCATCGCCCAGTCGGTGCCCGGCACGTTCTTCTCGGCCGGGCTCGCGTCATCGGTCACCGGGGCCGTCGCGGCCGCCGCCGGGCTGGACCCCGGCTACGCGGCGCTGCGCGCCGCCGACCCGGCCCGCCTGGTCGCGGCCCAGATGGACGTGACCGCTCGGCTGAAGCAGTACCCGCAGTGGGGCGCGATCCGCATCGGCGAGACCCCGTTCTCCCCGGTGATCGACGGCGAGGTGCTGACCAGGGCGCCGTGGCGGGCGCTGGTGGCCGGCGCGGCCCGCGACGTGGCCCTGCTCACCGGTCACAACCGGGACGAGTACCGGCTGTTCCTCGCCGAGCAGGGCCGCCTCGGCCAGATCGGCGAGCAGGAGGCGAGCACGGCGCTCGACTACTTCGCCCCGGCCCCCGACGGCGCGCCCGGCTACCGGGGCGCGTACCCGGACGCGGACGCGGGCGCCCTGTTCGAGGTCGCCTTCTCCGACTGGCTGTTCCGCATGCCCACCCTGCACCTGGCGCAGGCGCACGCCATGTCCGGCGGCAGCACGTTCCTGTACGAGCTGACCGCGACAGGCGCCGGCGGGCCAGTTCGGCGCCTGCCACGCGCTCGACCTGCCGCTGATCTTCGGCGCCTACGGCGAGGGAATCGGGCTGATGCTGACCGGGGCCGAGCCGTCGGCCGAGTTCGTCGCCCTCGGCGACCTGATGCGCCGCGAGTGGGTCAGCTTCGCGACCAGCGGGGCCCCCGGCTGGCCGGCGTACGGCAGCGAGCACCGCAGCACCCGCGTCTACGACCTGCAGCCGGACGTGCGGTCCTATCCGGAAGAAGCCTCGCTCCACCTATGGCAGCGCCACATGTTCGACGCCATCGACCTGAGGTAACGGCAACCCAGGGGTCAGGCCTGGCCGCCGAGGCGCTGGAGGGCGCCGCGGACGACGGCCGGGTCGGTGGTCTGCCAGAACGGCGGGAGGGACGCGCGCAGGTACTCGCCGTACCGCTTGGTGACGAGCCGGGAGTCGAGCACCGCGACGACGCCGCGGTCGTCCATGGAGCGCAGCAGGCGGCCGGCCCCCTGGGCGAGCAGCAGCGCGGCGTGGTTGGCCGACACCTCCATGAAGCCCGAGCCGCCGCGGGCGTCCGCGGCCCGGGTACGCGCCGAGGCCAGCGGGTCGTCGGGCCGGGGGAACGGGATGCGGTCGATGACCACCAGCCGCAGCGACGGTCCGGGGACGTCCACGCCCTGCCACAGCGACAGCGTGCCGAATAGGCAGGTCGGCTCGTCGGCCGCGAACTCCTTGACCAGCTGCATGGTCGAGTCGTCACCCTGGCAGAGCACAGGGTAGGGCACCGACTCGCGCATCGCGGCGGCCGCCGCCTTGGCCGCCCGCATGGAGGAGAACAGCCCGAGGGTGCGGCCGCCGGCCGCCTTGATCAGCTCCCACAGCTCGTCCAGGTACTCCGGGGGCAGCCCGTCCCGCGACGGCGGCGGCAGGTGCTTGGCGACGTAAAGGATGCCGCTGCGCCCGTGGGCGAACGGCGATCCGACGTCGATCCCCGTCCACTCGGTGCCGATGGCCGACGAGTCGAGTCCCCACTGCCTGGCCAGCGGGATGAACGACCCGCCCAGGGTCAGCGTGGCCGAGGTGAGCACCACGGTCCGCTCGGCGAACAGGTTCTCCGCCAGCGTCTCGCCGACCTCAAGCGGTGCCACGTGGAGTGACGCCGGCCGTGTGCTGTCCGACCAGTCCTCGGGGCGCTCAAGCCAGACGACCTCGTCGCGCTCGGAGAGCGGCTGGTCGAAGGCGGTGACCATCCGGTCGGCTACCGTCGCCAGCTCTTCCAGGCTGACCAGCGCGGTCTGCGCCGCGGTGACCTCGGCCGGGTCGGCGTCGTCGTCTTTGGCGCCGGCGATCTTCCGCACCGGGGCCGCGCACGCCATGGCGGCGTCGCGCAGCGCGGCTAGCGTCGCCGCCAGGCCCTGGTCGAGCTGGTCCATCCGGCCGGCCGGGCATGCTGGCAAGCAGCGGGGTCAGCGCGTTGCCAGCCTCGGACAGCCGGGCGATCTCACCCTCGTCGGCCAGCCGCCCGGTCCGCCGCACCGCGAAGTCGATGGCGAACGCCGACAGCTCACCGGTGGCCACCGAGGTGACCCGGTCGACCAGCTCGTGCGCCTCGTCGATGATGACTACCCGGTGCTCGGGCAGGATGCCGCCCTCGCCGAGCGTGTCGATGGCCAGCAGCGCGTGGTTGGTCACCACCACGTCGGCCTCGGCGGCCAGCCGCCGGGCCCGCTCGGAGTAGCACTGGATGCCGAACGGGCAGCGGCCAGCCCCCAGGCACTCCCGGGCTGTCACCGCGACCTGCCGCCAGGCCTGGTCGGGCACGCCGGGCACCAGCTCGTCCCGGTCGCCGGAGTCGGTGGACGCGGCCCACTGGTGCAGCCGTTTGATGTGCGCGCCGAGTGCGCTGGCCGGCTCGGCGGCCCCGTCGAACAGCGAGTCCTGCTCGTCCTCCGGCCCGTTGCGCAGCTTGTTGAGGCACACGTAGTTATTGCGCCCCTTGAGCATGGCGAACTCAGGCGTCCGGCCCAGGGGCTCACGCAGCGCCTCGGTGAGCCTGGGCAGGTCCCGGTCGACCAGCTGGCGCTGCAGGGCGATGGTGGCCGTGGAGACGACCACCGGCCCGCGCTTGTCCGCGGCCAGCTGCATGGCGGGCACCAGGTACGCCAGCGACTTGCCGGTGCCGGTGCCGGCCTGCACGGCCAGGTGAGTCCCGTCGGCTACCGCGTCCCAGACGGCCTGGGCCATGACGGACTGCCCGGTCCGCTCCGCGCCGCCGATCGAGCGCACGGCCGCCATGAGCAGCGCCTGGACCGGGGTGTCGGCGCCGGCAGAGCTGGTGGGCGGGGCGCCCGTGATGGGGGAGACCGCCTCGGAAGTGCTGGCCACGAGCCAAGACGCTACCCTATGGCAGTGTCAATTTACGCGCTGGATGACGATGAGCCGCAGATCGACGAGTCCGCCTATGTCGCGCCTGAAGCGGTTGTAATCGGGCGGGTGACGATAGGTCCCGAGGCTTCGGTGTGGCCAGGGGCGGTGCTGCGCGGCGACCACGGCTTCATCACGGTCGGCGCGAGGACCTCGGTTCAGGACGGCACGATCGTGCACTGCACCGCCAGGAACCCGACGGTCATCGGCGACGACTGCGTGGTCGGCCACAACGCCCACCTGGAGGGGTGCGTGGTAGAGCCGGGGTGCCTGATCGGCTCGGGCAGCGTCACCCTGAACCGCGTGGTGGTCGGCGCGGGCTCGATCGTCGCGGCCGGCGCCGTGGTGCCGGAGGGCTTCGTGGTACCGCCCGGGTCGCTGGTGGCCGGCGTGCCCGCCACGGTCAAGCGTGCCAACGTGGACCCGACCTGGACCGAGCGGGCCGTGCAGACCTACATCGAGACCGCCGCGCACCACCGCGCGGGCCTGCGCCGCATCGGGTAGGCCCGGCTCGGGCCCGCGCGGGTGCTGGACGGTCTCGACATCGCGGCCCGCTGGCCGCCGCGCCTCGCGCTAGACGATCTTCAGCTCGTCGGCCGGGGCGAGCCCGGGGACGAGCAGCCCTTCGAGCGTCTTGAGCTCGGCCGGACTCAGCTCGGCTATCCGGCGCAGCAGCCGCGCGATCACCCGGTCGGCCAGCTCGTCGTAGTCGATCGCGGCCGGGAACGCGACCGGGACCGGGACACGGCCGGGCTCTTCCGCCTTGACCGCCTCGGCGCCGCGCCGTGGCGCGCCCGGCGTCGACAGCGTGATGCGGTAGGTTCGCTTGCCGCGTACCTCACGGCTGATGAGGCCGTCGCGCTCCATGCCCGACAAGAGCTGGGCGAAAGCCACGCTCGACCCCGGGTAGCCGACCGCTTCGGACAGCCTGGTACTGGCCATGCCCGTCCCGTCGGCGATCTCGGCGACGAGCGCGAGATGGGCAATGATTCTGTCCCTGGTGCCGACGGCGCGCCGCCGGACGGTGGTGCTCCGCCGCGTTTCCGCGCGCGGGACCCTTGGTACTGCGGTTACTTCCCCCACCCGAGTTCTCCCTACTCGAGGCACGACGGCACCCTCCTGCCGTCTAGATGATAGTAAGGCCTGACCTGCCGTTATATGAGCGGTAATGGCGCTCTCGCATGCTGAGAGATTCCGCTGGAAATGCTTGAGAAGGGGGAACGTTACCTTCCCGGGCTCGTGGGAAGGGGTGGCGCGGGTAAGAGAACCGCAGGCAGACGGCGGCGGCCGCCGCGCCTGCCCGCTTGGCGGCCTGGGCGCGGCTACAGTGGGCACCCGGGAGGGTGACCTCCGGGTCGCCTGATCGCGCTGTGGTCAGGCGCCGGAGGTTTGATACCGCGACCGACAGAAGGGCGCCGTGAACGTCGACAGCAGCCTCGACTACGCGGTTACGCTGCTGGCAGCGCTGCTGATCGGCACCGGCTTCGTCTTCCAGCAGTACGCCGCGCAGCGCGAGCCTGCCTCGCGGTTCCTGTCGCTTGAAGCTCATCACCGACCTGCTGCGCCAGCCGCGCTGGCTCGTCGGCATCGGGTGCATGATTGGCGGCCAGGTCCTCGCCGCCTGGTCGATCGGCAACCTGTCGCTGTCCACGGTGGAGCCGCTGCTGACCACGAACCTGGTCTTCGCACTGCTGATGGCGGTGCCGATCGCCAAGGCCAAGCTGCGGTTCTCGGAGATGTTCGGCGCGGCGGTGCTGTGCCTGGGGGTGGCGCTGCTTTCCGCGTCCCGGTCGGCCAAGCCCATCGGCCTGTCGTTCGGCTCGGTGACGCACTGGCCCGCCGCCGCGGTGATCGCGGCGATCGCGTTCGCCGCCGTGCACGCGGGCAGCCGACGTGAGGGCCGGCTGCGGCCGCTGCTGACCGGGGTCGGCGCCGGCCTGGTCTTCGGCATTCAGGACGCGCTCACCCGGCAGACGCTGGAGATCCTCTCCTCGCCACGGCGTCGGCGCGATGTTCACCACCTGGGCGCCGTACGCGCTGGTCGGGGCGGGCGCGGTGGGCATCTGGCTGATGCAGAGCGCGTTCAACGCCGGCCCGCTGCCGCTTTCGCTGCCGGCCATCGCGGCCGGAGAGCCGCTGGTCGGCATCCTGCTCGGCGTGCTGGTCTTCGGTGACCGGATCCAGATCACCCCGGGGGAGCTGGCCCTGCAGGCGGCCGGCATCGTCGCCCTGGTGGCCGGCGTCATCCTGGTCGGCCGGGCCCCGGCGCTGTCGCAGCTGCGCGCCTGGACGCCGCCGGTTGGCCTGCCGCACATCACCGCCGCCGACCACCTGCGCAGGCACCGTGACGGCGAGCACCCGGGCACCGGGCACCGCGACCGCCGGCCAGCCAGCCCGGCCGACGGACCGCGCACCCATGAGCAACCTGGCACCAAGCGCGTCGGCGGTTAGACGCCCGGCGCCCGGCTGTTAGCGGGTCAGACGGGATGTTGCGTCCCGGTTGGAGCGGAGCCCCCAGATGGCGGCGCTGAACACGGTGATGACGAACAGCAGGAACGTCACGATGTGCACGCCGGTGCAGTACTCGCAGATGTCGCCGATCTGGTACAGCTCGGCGTAGATCAGGTACATCACGAAGCCCATGCCCACGATCACCGACACGAGCCGGAGCTGGTGTACCGCACGCCAGCGCAGTCTTCCAGAGCCACGGTGAGAACAGCGGCACCGCCGCCACGTAGAACAGCAGGCCGAGCACGGCCACCGGGATGGTGCCGAACACCATCGACTGCGGGCTGGTGATGACGGCGGTGCAGTTGAACGTGCCGTTGCCGCCGGCCGGGCAGCCGGCCAGGTGCGAGCCGTTGAAGTGCGCGTAGGTCTCGTAGGCGGAGATCGCCAGGCCGAGGATGGCGAGCACGAACGAGACCAGCTGGAGCCACAGCGGCGGGCCGTCGCGGCGCGGCTGCTCTGCCTCGACGAACTCGTCCTCGGTCACCTCGGGTTCCGGCGCCGGAACGTCACGCTTGCCGCCCGCGCGACTGGTGGGCGTGGCCGGGACAGCCGCCATCGTTCTGGATGACCGTGCCGCGCCGCCAGCCGGCCGGCCGCCCTGCGCGGACGCCGGCCGACGGCCTGAGCGGGCCTTCGATTGTGCCATCGC
Organism: uncultured Actinomycetota bacterium; assembly: GCA_963748785.1. Classification (GTDB taxonomy): domain Bacteria; phylum Actinomycetota; class Actinomycetes; order Streptosporangiales; family Streptosporangiaceae; genus Trebonia. The sequence continues at coordinate 137,169 of CAVVKP010000028.1, forward strand.
GGGTGTCTCCAGTGATCGCTAGCGTGTGCGGCGCGGCCAGCCTGCCCGGCTAGCTGGCCAGGTCGGCTTCCAGCTTCTGAATGGTCGGCGTGCAGGCGGTCGCCGGCTTGTTGTCGGTGACCTTGCAGATGGCGGCGGTCATGTAGTTGGCGTTGCCGATGATGGCCTTGCCGACCGCGGAGGACGGGTCATTCAACGCCTTCGACACCTGTGCCCAGGACATGCCCGCCAGCAGCTGGGGGTTGAGCGGCGCGAGGTTGCCGACCTGCGCGTACTTGTTGGCGATGTCGATGAACGGGATCGCGCCGCCGCCCTGGCCGGGGGCGCCCGGGTCGTAGGTCGCCAGGAGCTGCTGCTGCGCCGCCGTCGGGTTCTGCAAGGGCGTGTAGCCGTTGCTGTCCGGGACGTTGGTGGTCTCCTCGACCGGCGTGAACGCGATGTAGTCGCTCTTGTAGGTCGACTTGTAGAACGTGAACGTGGGCGTGTTCGGGTCCGCGTCGGTGCTTGAGGAGTGCGTCGTGGTCAGGCCGGTGAAGGTGCCGAACCGGCTGAGCGCGTTGACCATGGCCCACCGCTGCGCGGCGCAGAACGGGCAGTACTCGGCCCCGATGTACAGCACCTCGGGCTTGCCGCCGGAGGTGAGCGGCGCGCCGGTCACGCTGGCGAAGTAGGTGCCGTTCATGTTCTGCGCGTCGGTGCTGAGCGCGCTGGCGCTCGGCGCGGAAACGAACACGCTCTTGTCCACGCCGCCGCCCGCGACCTGGTCGGTGAGGCTGGTGGGCACGCCAGTGACCTGCTTGGTCACCGCGGTGAGCGCGGTGCCAGTGGGACCGTTGCTGGTCGGCGCGGGGTTGCTGCTGCTGTTCAGCTTGACCAGGACGAACGCGACGACCACGATGGCGACGACGACGATAGACCCGCCGGCCATATAGATTCGCTTGCGTTGCGCCGCCCGGCGCTCCGCTTCACGCTGCGCCGCGATACGCGCGCGGCGGTCGACGTCCTGCTTGGTCCTGCTGGCTTTGCCCATGGCCATATCGTAGGGGGATTTGGCGGAGTTCTGGCCCGTTGCCGCTGAGAGAAGTCTCTGGGTGCGCTGAATTTTGCATCTCGGCCGACCGGGGCGGCCCGGAAAGCGCTGACCCGGCGTGCTCCGGCGTGACCTGGCCTGTTTCCAGTAACTCTCACCGTTGGTGACCGTTGATTGCCCGGTTGTAGCCGACTGGCGGCAGGCCGACCCTCACGGTGGGAGTGAGGGGGGGACCGTGAGGATCGGCTGCTCATGGCCGGCGCCCGGGGAATGCGCCATCGGCCCTGTCCGGATCGAGGCTGGTCAGTGCCGCGGGCCGGATCGCCCGGTGGACATCGTTATCGATGCATGACCGCGCGTTCGCTCGTTCAGTGATAGTGGGGTCGTCTCTAGACGATCTGGATATTTTCTGGATGCCCGTGCTCGCCTGACGGTAATCTCCGGGCTGGATCACTGCGTCGGGCCCGGTCATCACGGCCTGCCGCGCGACCGGGGGGCGAGTGAAGGGGGCGGTCGCGGTGCCGCTGCGGGTGGGGGTGCTCGGGCCGGTCACGGCCTGGCGTGACGGAAACGAGCTGCCGGCCGGGCAGCCCAAGCAGCTGGCCGTGCTCGGGATGCTCGCTGCGCGGGCGAACCGGGTCGTCTCGCTCTCCCAGCTGGTCGACGCGGTCTGGGGGGACCAGCCGCCGGCCACCGCCGAAGGCGGCATCTACACCTACGTGGCCGGGCTGCGCCGCGTGCTCGACCCCGACCGGCCGCGCCGGGACCGGGGCCGTGACCGGGGCCGGGACCGGGCGTGGCCGCGCCCAGCCGGGTGCTCGTCTCGTCGGGGGGCGGCTACCTGCTGCGGCTGGACCCCGACGGCCTGGACGCGGCCCGCTTCGAGTCGTTCCTGCGCCGGGCGCGCGAGCTGCGTGCGGCCGGCGACCTGCCCGGCGCGGCGGACGCGGTGGACGCGGCGCTCGCGCTGTGGCGCGGCCAGCCGTACGCCGGGATACCCGGGCCGTTCGCGGCGTCCGAGCGGCAGCGGCTCGGCGAGCTTCGTACAGGCGCGGCCGAGGGGCGCGCCGACCTGATGCTGGCCCGCGGGCAGGGCACGGCGGCGGTGCCCGAGCTGACCGCGCTGGTCGCCGAGCACCCGCTGCGCGAGCGGGCGTGCGGGCTGCTGATGATCGCGTTGTACCGGTGCGGCCGCCAGGCCGAGGCGGTGCGCGCCTTCCACGACCTGCGCCAGCGGCTCGCCGACGAGCTCGGCATCGACCCGGGAACCGAGCTGACCGGAATCTATGAGCGGCTGCTCGCCATGGACCCGGCGCTTGACGGGCCGGAGGACCCGGCCGAGCCATCCGCTCGGTCAGCGCCGCCCGGGCCGACCGGCTCGCATACCCCCGCCGCCGCGGGAGCGGCACCGCCCGCCCAGCTGCCGGCCGAGCCGGCCGGCTTCGCCGGGCGGTCCGCCGAGCTGCGCTGGCTGCACGGGCAGCTGCCCGGCGGTGCCAGCGGGAACGGGGCCGGCGCGCCCGGCGCCCCGGTCGTGCTGATCACCGGGACCGCGGGCGCCGGCAAGACCACGCTGGCCGTGCGCTTCGCCCGCCAGGCGGCGCCGTCCTTCCCCGACGGCCAGCTCTACGTGAACCTGCGCGGCTTCGACCCGGCCAACTCGCCCGTCGCCCCGGGCACGGCGCTGCGGGGCTTCTTCGAGGCGCTCGGCGTGCCGCCCCGGCACGTGCCGCCCGCCCTGGAGGCGGCCAGCGCCCTGCTGCGCACGCTGCTTGGCGGCAAGCGCCTGCTGCTGCTGCTCGACAACGCGCACGACGCCGAGCAGGTGCGGCCGCTGCTGCCGGGCAGCGCCGGCTGCCTGGTCGTGGTGACCAGCCGTTCGCAGCTCACCGGGCTGGTGGTCACCGAGGGCGCCCGTCCGCTGCCGCTGGACGTGCTCGGCCTCGGCGAGGCGACCGAACTGCTGGCCGGGCGGCTCGGCGCGAAGCGGGTCACGGCCGAGCCGGATGCCGTCGCCGCGCTGGTGGAGCAGGCCGCCGGCCTGCCGCTGGCGCTCAGCGTGGCCTGCGCCCGGGCGGCGGCCCGGCCGACGGCCCGGCTGGCCGACCTGTCCGCCGAGCTGGCCGACGCGCTCGACCGGCTGGACGCGCTGCGAACCGGTGAGGTGACGACCGACCTGCGTGCCGTCTTCTCCTGGTCGGTGGAGAAGCTGAGCGACCAGGCCGCTCGCACCTTCCGGCTGCTCGGCCTGCACCCGGGCCCGGACATTTCCGCGCCCGCGACGGCCAGCCTCACGGCGGCGCCGCTGGCGCAGGCCCGGGCGGCCCTGGCCGAGCTGACCAGGGCCTCGCTGCTCACCGAGGACGCGGTGGGCCGCTTCGGCTGCCACGACCTGCTGCGGTCCTACGCGGCCGAACTGGCGCAGGCGACCGACGACACGTCCGAGCGGGCCGCGGCCAGGCGGCGGATGCTCGATCACTACCTGGGCACGGCCTTGGCGGCCACCGGGCTGCTCTACCCGGCGCGCGGCCAGGTCCCGTCGCCGGTGACCGCGCCTGGCGTGTCCACGGAACTGACCGACAGCGCGCGGTTCGCCGGCGAGCAGGCCTACGACGCGGCTATGGCCTGGTTCGTCGCCGAGCAGCGGGTGCTGCGCAACCTGCTGGAGCTGGCCCTGGCCCAGGGGGAGGACGAGCACTGCTGGCAGCTCGGCTGGTACTGGGCGCCGCTGCTGAAGCGGCGAGGCCGCCTGCACGAGGTCCTAGAGGTGCAGCGGATCGCCCTGCGGGCGGCCGGGCGGCTCGACCGCACGGACGCGCTCGGGCACGTGCACTACGACCTCGGCCACGTGAGCGGCAGGCTGGGCGACTACCAGGCCGCCGATGAGCACCTGCACCGGGCCCTTGACCTGTTCACCGCGCGCGGCGACTCGCCCGGCGTCGCGCAGGCACAGCACGGCATCGCCCTGCTGCTCAGCCTGCAGGACCGCTTCGCCGAGGCGCTGGCGCCCGCCACCGAGGCGCTGCGGCTGCGGCGCGAGTTCGCCGACCCGGCGGCGGTTGCCTACTCGGAGAACGCGCTGGGCTGGATCCTGGCCCACATCGGCCGGCCGGCCGAGGGCATCGGTTACTGCCAGCGCGCCCTGGAGCTGCACCAGGCGTCCGGCAGCAGGACCGGGATCGCCGACACGCTGGACAGCATCGGCTACGCGCACAGCGAGCTGGCCGACTACGCCAGCCGCGATCAGCTACTTCCAGCAGGCCCTGGACGTTTTCCGGCTGATCGGCGACCCGGAGGCGGAGGCCTCGGTGCTGCTCCACCTGGGAGACGCGCAGCTGGCCGCGCAGCTGCCCGCCGACGCGCGGGTCAGCTGGCAGCAGGCGATCGACGTGCTGTCGCAGATACCGGGCGCGGACACCGGTGAGTTCGCTGACCGCGTGGTGCTGCTCGGCCGGAGCGCCGGCGCCCCGGTCGCCTCGGCCGGGCTGGCGGTGCTGGCCGCGGCCGCCGAGCAGCCGGTTTCCGGCGATGCGGTAAAGTTACACACGGATTACAGTGGACGTTTTACTGCCCGGCGATGCCCGCCCGTGACCGCTCCAGGGCTTAGCCTGATCACTGCTCTTGTTGGGAAGAGGTGCTCACGCTGGACACGCTCAACCGTGCCTTGCTGCTGGAGAACATTCACCCGGACGCGACGGCCCGACTGACGAAGGCCGGCTACGAGGTGGAGACGGTGTCGCGCGCCCTCGGCGAGGACGAGCTCATCGAGCAGGTCCAGGGTTTCAGCCTGCTCGGCATCAGGTCCCAGACTCAGGTGACCGAGCGCGTGCTGGCCGGCTCGCCTGACCTGCTGGCCGTCGGCGCGTTCTGTATCGGCACCAACCAGGTCGACCTGGCCGCCGCCGCCCGGAGCGGCATAGCCGTGTTCAACGCGCCGTTCTCCAACACCCGCTCCGTGGTCGAGCTGGCCGTCGCTGAGATCATCTCGCTGGCCAGGCGGCTGCCGGAGAAGAACTTCAAGATGCACGACGGCACGTGGGACAAGTCCGCCAAGGGCGCCCACGAGGTCCGCGGCCGCAAGCTCGGCATCGTCGGCTACGGCAACATCGGCACCCAGCTCTCGGTGATCGCCGAGTCCCTCGGCATGTCGGTGTATTTCTACGACATCGCCGACAAGCTGGCGATCGGCAACGCACGGCGCTGCTCCACCCTGGAGGAGCTGCTGGAGACGGTGGAGACGGTCACGCTGCACGTGGACGGGCGGGCCGGCAACCACGGGTTCTTCGGCGAGGAAGAGTTCGCCCGGATGAATCCCCGGTCGCTGTTCCTCAACCTGTCCCGCGGCTTCGTCGTCGACCACGCCGCACTGCGCAGGCACATCGAGACCGGGCACATCGCGGGCGCGGCCATCGACGTGTTCCCCCGGGAGCCGAAGGCCAACGGCGAGGAGTTCGTCTCCGAGCTGCGCTGCCTGCCCAACGTGATCCTCACCCCGCACATCGGCGGCTCCACCGAGGAGGCGCAGCAGGACATCGGCGAGTTCGTCTCCGGCAAGCTGGCCGACTTCGCCAACGGCGGCGCCACCGCGATGTCGGTGAACATGCCGAACGTCGCGCTCCCGGCGGTCCCGGGCACGCACCGCCTCGTCCACCTGCACAAGAACGTCCCCGGCGTGCTCGCCTCGATCAACCGGGTGCTCGCCGACCACGGCGTCAACGTCGAGGGCCAGCTGCTGCGCACCAGGGACGAGCTCGGCTACGTCATCACCGACATCGGCACCCAGTACTCCGACGAGGTGCTCAACGAGCTGCGCGCGATGGACGTCACCATCCGCCTGCGCACCATCGCCCAAGACTAGTGCACTTGTCCGCGGGGGGAACGCCCCCTGCGGGTTATAGGGACAAATCGAACGTAGTGGATAGTTCTCACGCCCCGGGTGTGCGGCGATATCCACCATGTTCGACGCAGCGACCGTGGCAGAACCAGCGCCACCCTTGAGGCTGAAGCGCTGAGCCGGAGGGGCATCGCTCCTCCCGCTCCGCGCTTGAACCCGGCCGGGCCGCCTAAGGCCCGGCGGAGCCGGCTACCCGATCGTGTACTGGTAGGGCAGGGCCACGAGCTGGCTGCCTGACAGGAACTGCAGGGAGTCGACGAAGTCGTCGATGTACAGCATTCCCTGGACCACCGTGCCCTTGGCCCCCTCGGGCTTCACGGTCAGGGTGATCGTCCGCGTCTGCCCCGGCTTAACGACGAACAGGTTGTACTTCGCGTTGGCGGACAGTGACGCGATGCCGAACTTCCAGAAGTCGCCCGTGTTCGAGGCCATGTGCGTGTCGAACGCCTGCGTCGTCACGCTCATCGAGGTGGTGACGCTGGTGCCCGGCGCGCCGCCCGCCGGGAACGGCCCGACCTCGGCCGGCGTGGTGAACCACAGGCCCTGGGTGACCGGCGTGACCGCCTTGCCCAGCGGGTAGTAGGCGGACGCCGTGGTGCCGGTCGAGCTGGCCTGGTCCGGGTCACCGGGGAACGGCCCCAGGTCGAACATCACCGGGACCGCGGGCCCGGACGACGTGGCCGTCGCGTACACGCTGTGCGTCATCGGCGGCACCAGCCACTCCGGCGGCTGCGCCGAGGAGGCCAGCGGCAGCTTCACGTTCGCCACCTTGTTCTGCGGCTGCAGCGCGTACGACTGCATGGTGACCAGCCGGGGGTCGAGGAAGATGTTCTCCGGTGCCTGCCCGGTGTTGTGCACGGTGACCTGGTAGTTGTGCAACGTGCCGGCCTTGAGGGTGACCGCCGGGGAGTCGGGCAGCCCGCCCCGGTCGAACGACGCCGCGTTGTACCGGATCCGCCCGGTGAACGGGTCGGCCAGCTCGTCGCCAGGCACCGGCGAAGTGAAGTCGACGACCAGCGTCCACGTGCCCGGGGATCGGGTTCGACGTGTACAGCGACAGGGTCTTCTGCGGCGACTGGACTGGCACCCCGCTGCCGGTGAACCCGGTGGTGAGGAAGCTCGACCCGTACCCCATCGTCTCGCCGCCCGGCGCGACCAGGTACGCGCTGACCTGGTTGGCCGGGTCGTTGGCGAGCGCCACGTCGACGTCGATGTTGCGCAGCATGACCGGCAGGTTGTCCGGCACCACGAACGAGTAGGTGGCGACCTGCCCCTCACCGGGCGCCCGGCCGTTGCCGCCGGTCAGCACCCCGCTGAACTTCCCGCTCACGCTGCGCCCGGTCGGTACCTGCCCGCGCAGCGTGACCGGCACGCTCACCGCGCCACCGCCCGGGCCAGCAGAGCCGCCGGAAAGCACCAGCGAGCCGCTGGAGTCGCCCGCGCCCGACGGCACCTTGGCCGACAGGTGCACCACGCCGGACTTGCCCGGCGCGAGGGTCAGCGTCGACGGCGAGACGGTGCCGAACGTGGCCGTCTTGGCTACGGTCGCGGCGAACTGCACCTTCCCGGCCGTCCCGCCGGCCGTGGCGGTGTTGCTGAAGATTACCGCGGTCCAGGTGCCCGCCTTGGGCCGCAGCACCTGCGCGCTGCCGTAACCGCCCTCGCCCTGCGGCATCGAGTGCGCGGCCAGCTTGCCCGACGGGTTGACCAGGATGACCCGGACCCGTGCGTTCTGGTTGGCCGACTGCGACGCGGTCGTCGGCCAGGCGATCGAGGCGTTGAGCATCGCTTCCCCGGACGGCACGGTGAACTTCACCGTGGCGTAGTTGGATCCGGCCCCGGCCCAGTTGGTGAAGTGCGGGCTCTTTGCGTCCGACAGCGTCACCGACCCCTTCTTCACGGTGGAGTTGGCGCCGAAGGCGCGCCCGCGCGCGGCCACCTTCTGCTTGGCCTTGGACGTGTTGGTCACCGTGACCGGACCAGGCGGCGGTCGCCCCCGGCTGGCCGGTGTCGTTGAGCTGGCTCTGCGACAGCTCCAGGGCCGGGCCGCCTGGGTGGGCCGGGGTGTCAGCGGCCAGCTCGACGGCCCGGAGGCTGTTCAGCAGCCCGGCGCCCTGCTCGGTGGCCGGCGCGCCGAGGTCGGTCGCCGACGAGGTCAGCAGCCGCTTGACGACGGCCGGCGTCGGCTTGGCCCCGCCGTGCGCCTTGGCGTACGCCTGGATGACCAGCGCGGCCGCGCCCGCGACCATCGGCGCGGCCTGGCTGGTGCCGCCGCTCTCCTCCACCGACGACGGCTTGCCGAGGAAGTTCACGCAGCTGGAGTACCTGGCCGACGGGGTGCACGAGGCGAACGACAGGTCGCCCGGCGCCACCAGGTCCAGCGTCCGGCCGTCCTGCGTGTAGCCGCCGGACGACAGCGCGCTGACGTTTCCGCTCTCCCACCCCTTGGGTGCGAACTGGTCGGCGCCCGCGTAGTTGGTCTGCGCGTAGAACCGGAAGTCGGTGGACGCGCCGACCGAGATCACGGCCGGGTCGGAGGCGGGGGAGCCGATCGTGTTGAACGGGCCCGCGTCGCCGCCGGCCACGACGACCGTGGTGCCGGCCGCGACCGCCATGTCGTTGAACTGCTTGACCGCGTCCAGCGAGGTCACGTCGGGGAACGGGTTGGAGCCGAACGACTCGTCCAGCACATTCACGTGGTCGTCGTAGACCGCGTGGTCGATGGCCTGCAGGAACGCCGACGTGGTGGAGACGTTGTTCTTGCCGAACACCTTCAGCGCGACCAGCGACGAGCCGGGTGCGACGCCGTCGATCTGGATCTTGCACGCCGAGTCGGGTACCTGGGCGCTGAACCCGGCCACGTTGTAGACCTGCGAGCCCTGCCCGGCGATCGCGTTGGCGTCCATGAACGCCTCGCCGCCCGCCGTCGCCGCGCCGGTACCGTCGCCGCTGAAGTCCTTGTAGTCCTTGATCTTCGACTTGCCGTCAATTGTCAGGTTGGGATTGGCGGTGTCGATGCCGTCGGCGAGGAAGCCGACCTTGACCCCCGAGCCGGTGTAGCCGAGCGAGCGGGCGGTCGTCGCGCCCTTGGTCTTCGAGACCGTGTTGGTCGGCCCGAGTCCTTCCGGCTCCAGCTGCGGCGAGGACGAGCACGCGCCGGGCGGCGTCTTGATCTTGGTGGTCTTGGCCGCCGCGGCGATCGCCATGGTTGCGGCCGGGGCCTGGTCAGCGCCGGGGCCGATGATCGGGCTGTCCGGGATCACCGACGCCACCCCCGGGCTGTCGGCGACCGCGTCCACGGCCGACCGCGGCACCTGGGCCGCGATCGCGTCCGCCAGGCGGTAGCCGTGCACCTTGGTCGCGCCGAGCTGCTGCAGCTGCCCCACGTAGGGTGCCTGCGCCGCCTGCATGACCGCGGATCTCTGAGACGATGCGATCCGGGTCCCCGAGGGCCCCGCCGGCTGGTTCTTCAGGAAGATGATGACCGGCTCGCTGCCGCCGCCGGTGTCGGCCGAAGCGGACCGCGACGCGCCGGCCGCCGTTGCCGCCTGCGCGGGCCCGGTCGCCGACCAGGCGGCGGCGAGCGTCAGTGCTGAGCACGCCGCGGTCGACGCCAGCGCAGCCGAAATGAACCTTCCGTTGCCTCGCATCCCAGTTATGCCCCCGTTGCTGCCGTCGAGCGGTTGGCTGCCGCGTTACGGCGCCTTCCCCGCGGCGGGTCGCAACGCGACAAGTGAGCCCGCCGCCGCCTCGGCTGGCGGGCCTGGGCCCGGGCCGAGACGAAGGAGGCTCAGCGGCAGACTACGGGTAACGGAGCGTAAACACCCGGAAAGCACGCCGGCCTGAGCGGGATATTTTCCCAGCTCAGGCCGGTATTGTCGAACTCTGTCCGGTTACGCTCCGGCGAGCAGGGGCGGGAGGGACGAGCCGACCGACTGCTCCGCGTAGTGCATTTCCGCGGCCGTGATCAGCGCGCCGAACAGCCGCGGGTCGTCGCCCTGCTCCGGGTGCCACTGGACGCCGACCAGGAACTCGCCCGGGGTGGTGGACTCGATGGCCTCGACGATCCCGTCGTCCGCCCATGCCACCGCGGCGAGGCCGGAGCCGAGCTTGTCCACCGCCTGGTGGTGGTGCGTGGGGACGTCGAAGAACTCGCCGCCCGGCAGGATGGATGCCACCACCGTGCCGCCGGTGACGCGCACCTTGTGCAGGCCGAACCCGTGGGGGAGTCCGGCGTGCACCTCGTGGCCGACCAGGTCGGGGATGTGCTGGTGCAGCGTGCCGCCGCAGGCGACGTTGAGCATCTGGGCGCCGCGGCAGATGCCGAGCAGCGGGACGCCCTGGCGGACCGCCGCCTCGGCGACGGCCAGCTCCCATGCGTCGCGGTCGGGCGCGTTGACATCCGTCTTCGGGTGCTTGGCCGCACCGTAGATCGCCGGGTTGATGTCGCCGCCGCCGGCGATGACCACGCCGTCAAGGACGGCTACGGTCGCCTCGGCCTCGGACACGTCGCCACCCGGCGGGAGCAGGACCGGACGGCCCCCGTTGTTCCTGATGGCTTTCACGTAGTTCCACGGCAGCAGGGCACCCTCCTCCGACCAGCCACGCCAGTCGGCGTTTGTGTGGTACATGGTGATGCCAATTGTGGGCGCCATTTCTCCCCTTCATGGTGATTGAAGCGCACCGATCCGCCTTCGAATCCCCAACGCCGACCCGGGATGTCACTCCCCGGAACCTCCGCGGGCGCGGCATACCACTGGGGGAAGGCGGGCGAGTTTGCCGAAAACTGAGGTTACTCGGGTTGCGCCCGCCCTTGCTGCCGATCGCTGATACTTACTGACCGTAATCAGGCGTTATGAGAGCGGTCGTACCGACCTCCGGCACGGCGAAGGCAGCGGCCGGCGCCGCGACGGCCGGGTAGCGACGGCTGTGACGGGTGTTGCGCTAGCGCCACCAGGGACGCTGGCGGATCTCGGCCAGTCGCAGCGCCGGCTCGCTCACCGTCTGGGCGCTGATGCTGAGGTGGTGCAGGTGTTCCTGCACCCACAGCAGGTGCGGGTGGGGGAGCTGGTGGGCGGGTGCGATGACCTCGGGCCGCCCCGCCTGGCCCGGCAGCGCCGCGGCCGGCTGCCTGCGCGGCACGGCCGGGCCGGTCATCGCCGGCGCGGGCACCGGGGCGAGGTCGCTGTGCCCCGGCCGGCGCACCTCCTCGGCGACGGCGCCGTAGAATCCGGCCAGCCCGGCCGCGACCGTCCGGAGCCCGGTGCAGGCCGGCGCCCCGGCGTACTCCTGCGAGCCGGGCAGCGGCAGGCACGCCGCCTCGATCAGCGGCCTCCGGCGGCACGTCACCGCCGAGCGCCTGGGTCGGCGTGCGCAGCTCGGCCAGGGTGTGCGCGGTGAGCCGCAGCCGCATGGCCGCGTTGACCAGCGCCCACAGGTCTTCCTTGCTCAGCCGCTTGCTGCCCTGCTCGGTCAGGAAGCCGCGCACCGCGTCGTCGAGCCGGATGCCCGCGCTGGCGGCGGCCGCCGCCGCGGCCGGCGGGACCAGCAGCTCCGACAGCGCCCAGTCCACCGCCTGCGTCAGGTAGGACGCGCCGCTGCGGAACGCGTCCGCCAGGTCGTCGCCGACGACCGAGCTGACCCCGCGCGGCCAGAACAGCACGCCGACCACCAGGCTGACCGCGCAGCCGATCGCCACGTCCTCCACCCGCAGCAGCCCCACCCGCCAGCCCGGCCGGGGCGAGCAGGTTGAACAGCACCACGATCGTCACGGTGAACGCCGCCTGGCCGACCAGGAACGGCGTCGTCCCCGGCGCGTACGCGGCGACCAGGACCGCCAACGGCAGCGCCGCCCACAGGGCAGGCCCGGTGGTGCCGATGCCGACGAGCAGCGCCGCGCCGACGAAGAAGCCGACCGCCGTCCCGGCCAGGGCGCGCCACGCGGTCGACCCGGTGGATGCGGCGCTGGTCCGCAGCACCGACAGCGTGCCGAGCACCACCCAGAACCCGTGCTGCAGCCCGGACACGTCGGCGATGGCCACCGCGGCCGCCAGCGCGAGCGCGCCGCGCAGCGCGTTGAGGAACCACACCGAACGCACGGTCGCGTGCCTCCGCACCAGTGTGGCGGCGCCCGCGAACCCGGCGAGGGCCGCCGGCCAGGCCGGGGCCGGCACGTTGCCCGCGGTGCCGTACCACTGGCTGCGCTCGAGCGCGATCGTCGCCTCGCTGGCCCGGTGGGCGACGATCAGCGCGTCCGCGGCGGCCGACATCGCCACGACGGACAGCGACTGCGCGTGCACCGCCTGCGCGGCGGCGAGGCGCGCGTCCGGCTCGCCCGGACGGCCGGACAGCTCGCGCAGGTGCGCGGCGGATCTGCTCCGCGCGGCCTCGGTGGCGGCGAAGTCCGGGTCGGCCGCCTGGCCGGACAGCAGTGCGCTGGTGTCGTCGAGCAGCCCGGCGGCCGCTCGCATCAGGTCGCGGTCGGCCGGGCAGGCCAGCGACAGGTCGATGTGCCCGTCGTAGGCGTCGCCCGCCTGGGTCGCGGCCCACTCAAGCAGCTGCACCAGGCTGGACAGTGCCTGGTCGGCGGTGGCCAGTCCGGTCGGCCGGTACGGCGCGGCGCTGAACGCGGTCCGCAGCCGCTCCCGGGCCGCGGACAGCGCCTCGGCCCCGAGCACCTCGCCCGCGGCGGCGGCCCGCACCCGGTCGGCCAGCTCGGCGGCCAGCCCGGCGGCGGCCGCCCGCAGCTGGCTGCCCGGCGGGCGCGGCGAGAACAGCAGGACCGCGATCGTCCCCGCGGCGGACGCCAGCCACCAGCCGCCCAGCCGGCTGGGGATGGTGGCGGCGTCGCCGGCCGAGGCGACCGGCAGGATGTAGGCGAACATGGCGGCGGTAGAGCCGGACGCGGCGTTCGGGCCGCCGATGCCGGCGAAGAAGATCGCGAACGCGACCGGGACGGTCACCACCGCGGCCAGCCAGGGGGTGCCGCTGACCAGCGTGCCGATGATCAGCGCCAGGCTGCCCGCGACGGCCAGCCCGAGGTGCGCGGTGAGCTTGTCCCGCCACGAGCCGCTGAACGAGGCGATCACCAGCGTGGCGAAGCCGCCGAACGTCGCGAACAGCGCCATCTGCGGGTCGCCGATCACCTTGTCGGTGACCGCGAACAGCGACGGGACCACCACCGTCGCCCGGGCGGCGCGCATCGCGGCCGGGACGCTCCAGGCCGGCTTCCACCAAGGCTGCGCCATGCGCATGATCCTACGAACCGCCTGGGTGGACGAGAACCGCCTGCGGCGCTGACCGGTCTCAGCAGCGGTTACTGCACGGTTTGCGCGCTTCGTCAGGCGGCGGCGGCCTCACCGGGCAGTTCCACCTCGACCGTCAGCCCGCCGCCGGGCGTGTCGACCAGCCTGATGCGGCCGCCGTTGGCGGTGACCAGCCGGTGCACGATGGCCAGGCCGAGGCCGGTGCCGTTCTGGCTGCCGGTGGTGAACCGCAGGAAGGCGCGTGACCGCTCCTGCGGCGTCATGCCCGGGCCGTCGTCGGCGATGGTCAACATGACGCCGGCCGCCGACACCAGCGACCGTGACCCGGATCGTGCCGCCCGCGTCGCCGATGGCCTCGATCGCGTTGTCGAACAGGTTGTCGAGTATCTGCTCCAGGTGGCCGGCCCCCAGGGCGACCCGCGGGCCTGGGGAGGCGGCGAGCGGCTCGGCGATCAGCTTGACCCCGTGCCCGTCGGCGACCGGCTGCCAGGCCGCTACCCGCTCGTCGATCGCGTCGGCGACGTCGATCTCCTCAAGCTGCTCGGTGACCGACTCCGCCCGCGCGGTGGCCAGCAGCCCGTCCACCAGCCGGGACAGCCGGGCGATCTCCTCCTGCGCCCCGGCCAGCTCGGCGGCGGTGGACGGTGAGGAGTCCACGGCCAGCAGGTCGAGCCGGAGCCGTAGCGCGGTCAGCGGGGTGCGCAGCTGGTGCGAGGCGTCGGCGAGCATGGCCCGGTGCCCGTGTACCAGGGCCTCCAGCCTGCCCGCCATCATGTTGAACGTGGCCGCCATCCGGCGCAGCTCGGGCGGCCCGGAGCGGGTCGGGGCGCGGACCGACAGCTCGCCGTCGGCGATCTGCCGCGCGGCCGCGTCCAGCCGGGCCAGTGGCCTGCTGACCCAGCGGGCGAAGCCGATGGCGATCAGCACCGCGGCGACCATCGCCGCGCCGCTGAGGCCGGCCTGATCCAGCCACAGGTTGGTGATGGCCCGGTTCAGCGGATAGGTCGGCCGTTCGAGCACCACCGTGCCGATCGCGGATGCCGCCGCTGGGGCCGTCGCCCCAGACGGTCTGCACCGCGATGGCCCGGTCGCTAGCCAGCTCGGTGGTCGGCCCGTCGTGCTGGGTGGCCTCCGTGAGGAGCTTGCGCCAGTCGCCGTTGCGGGCCAC
>CAVVKP010000029.1:0-400645 GCA_963748785.1 uncultured Actinomycetota bacterium
GACGGCCACCCAGCCCTGAGAAGCCCCCTGCGAGCCCAACGAGTTGATCCACGTGTAGTAGATGTGGTTATCCGAGCCGACGTGGAAGATCATGAACTGGCTGTTGCCCCAGGCAACCACGGTAGGGGCGACGAACGTCGTCGTGTTCCCGATCTGGAAGGCATCCTCGTGGTCGATGGATATCCAGACGTGATTGTCCGTCTTTCCCTTCCACACGTCAGCGATATCGCCTCCATTTCTGGCCTCGCTGATGGAGTTGCTGGTGGTGAGATTGTTGGTGTTACCCGTCGGGTGGGAATCATTGTTCACAGTTTCCGCATCCCAGTGACCGCTCTCGCCGGGCTGCGCGGCGGACGCCACCCCGGCGGACGCCACGGATAGGAACGCGGCCGCGATCACGGCAGCCGCTGCCGGCCGCCACCGCTTCAAGGACAAACGCACATGAGCTCCTTCTGACAGGGCTGCCCGCCCTGGGCAGCCGACCAGGGCCACCACCGCCGGCAGGGTAGCGAACCCCCGGCCGCCCCCGACCTTCTTCACACTCCAGGCCAGCAAAAACTGCCGCCCTCCGGCACGCTACGTGCGCCACGCACGGCCGCGCATCCGCCAAAGCCGATAGTCACGGACCACTAGTTGACAGCCACTGGATAGTTGCCAGTCGGGCACCCGGCTACCGCTGGGTGCAGGCTTCCGCCGCCGACGCGCATAGCCGGCCCGGGTTCTCCCGGGCCGGCTCATAAGCTCCTGCGGCCAGCGCTGCGACAGGTCAGCTAGCCACGCGCGTCCCTAGCTGACGAAGGCCTGCTTCCAGTACACGATGGTGTCGTTCCCCGTGATGATCGTGTAGATGGTGCTGCCGTTCGCCGTCAGGAAGACCGGGAAGTTCGTCTGCCAGCCGGTGATGTCCACGTGCCAGCCGGTGCTGGTGCCGCCCAGGGTGAAGGAATCGTAGTAGATGTGGCTGTCGAAGCCTCGGTAGGCCAGCAGCAGGTTGCCCGTGTCGTCCTGGGCGGCCGCGATTGAGGGCTGGGCCGGGGTCGAGCCCCCCACGGGCTGCCACGATTCCCAGTTGATCGTCCCGGGCTTCGTGTTGTTCAGGTAGAGCTGGTTGTCCAGGCCCCGGACCACCGAGTACAGGATGCCGGTCCCCACGTCGTAGGTCACGGTGGGCGATGAGCCCGTGAGTCCACCGTTTACGTTGACGATGTTCCCCCAGGAGGAGGAGGCGGGGAAGTTACCCCCGCCGGGGTTGAAGAACGTGCCCCAGACCTTGTTGTCGGTCCGGGAGTGGTACATCATGTACAGGCCAAACCCTTGGGCACCGACCTGCGCGACTGACACCGGCTGGGACGTGGTCTGGTTCGGGACGGCCACCCAGCCCTGAGAAGCCTCCGAGCCCGACGAGTTGATCCACGTGTAGTAGATGTGGTCGTCCTGGCCGACGTGGAAAACCATGAACTGGTTGTTGCCCCAGGCAACCACGGTAGGGGCGACGAACGTCGTCGTGTTGCCGACCTGGAAGGCATTCCCGTGGTTGATGGCAATCCAGACGTGCTCGTCGTTCTCCCCCTTCCACACATCAACGATGGTGCCGCCTTGCCTGGCCTCGCTGATGGTGGTGCTAGAGAAGAGGGCACCGGTGCTGGCTACGTTTTCCGAGGCCCAGTGACCGCTCTCGCCGGGCTGCGCGGCGGACGCCACCCCGGCGGACGCGACGGATAGGAACGCGGCCGCGATCACGGCAGCCGCTGCCGGCCGCCACCGCTTCAAGGACAAACGCACATGTGCTCCTTCTGACAGGGCTGCCCGCCCTGGGCAGCCGACCAGGGCCACTACCGCCGGCAGGGTAGCGAACCCCCGGCCGCCCCCGACCTTCTTCACACTCCAGGCCAGCAAAAACGGCCGCCCTCCGGCACGCTGCCAGCCACCCTGTCACGCTAGGTGCGCCACGCACGGCCGCGCATCCGCCAACGCCGATAGTCACGGACCACTAGTTGACAGCCACTGGATAGTTGCCAGCTACTGCTCAGGCAGTCCCGTACCGAGGCTGACCTTCGACCTGGCGCCAGGATCGCCAAGGCGAGCCCGTGCAGGCGGCGGCCGTCGGACGGCAGGCACTGGACCTGACCACGGCCCCGACCTGTTCCGTTATGAGTATGTGTCCAGCCTGTAGGGTCAGCCGGGTGACGTCTGAGCTGCGGAACTGGGCGGGTACTTACACCTACACCGCTGGCGGGGTCGTTAATGCCCGGACTGTTGACGACGTCCGGCGTGCCGTTCTCGGGGGCGGGCGGGTGCGGGCAGTGGGGACCCGGCACTCCTTTAACGACCTTGCCGACACCACGGGCACGCTGGTCTCAGTGTCCGGCATCGATCCTGATCCTGTTCTCAACCCAGGGGCGCGGACCGTGACCGTCGGCGCGGGCGCGACCTACGGCGCGCTTGCGGGGTGGCTGGAAGAGCGGGGCTGGGCGCTTGCCAACATGCCATCGCTGCCGCACATCACTATCGGCGGTGCGATCGCGACCGGCACGCATGGCTCTGGGGTCGGCAACCAGGTCCTGTCGGCCGCGGTCGTCGGCCTGCAGTACGTGGATGCCGCGGGCGTTATCCGGGAAGCCAGGCGCGGGGATCCCGACTTCGCCGGGATGCCAGTGGGACTGGGCGCGTTCGGCATCGTCACCCGGGTCACCCTCGACGTAGAGCCTTCCTACCTGCTCCGGCAGGACGTGTACGCCGGCCTGCCCTGGGGCCGTGTCCTGGCTGACCTGGACGACATCATGTCTGCGGCGTACAGCGTGAGCCTGTTCACCTCCTGGCTCGGGGACTCGGTTCAGCACGCGTGGGTAAAGCGCCGGCTCACCGGGCCGGACGACGCGGTACCAGCGGAGTTCTTCGGGGCGCGGCTGGCCACCGGCCCGGTGCGGCTGGCCGACGCCCCCGCGAGCAACCTCACGCCAGTAGGCGTGGCGGGCCCGTGGTCGCAGCGGCTGCCGCACTTCCGGGCCGACGCCGTGCCCGGTGACGGGAACGAGATCCAGACCGAGTTCTTCGTCCCCATGAGCCAGGGTGCCGCGGCCCTGGAAGCGGTCAGGGGCCTGCGCAAGCGGCTGGCACGCGTGCTGCTGGTCAGCGAGATCCGCGCTATCGCAGCGGACGACCTGTGGCTGAGCGGCGCGTCCGGGCGCCCGACGCTGGCGCTCCACTTCACCTGGCGCCACAACGCTCGGAAGGTCGTCGGCCTGCTCCCCGGACTCCAGGAGGCCCTCGCGCCCTTCGGTGCCCGCCCGCACTGGGGGAAAGTCTGGCGGAGGTTCAGCCTGGACCCCGTGTATCCCAAGCTCGCCCACGCGAGAGACCTGTTCGAGCGCCTCGACCCCGATGGCATGTTCAGCAACGATCACCTGCAGCGCCTCGGCATCCGCACGGCCCGCGAGCCATGATGCACCCGCGTGGGGGAGCGTGTCGTAGGTCCGCCGATCGAGGGCCGTCACTCAGCGCCCGGCCGACTCCCGCGCGCGGCACAGCGCGTTCACCAGGAGCATCTGGCGCGGCGTGCGACACGACACCTGGACCAGGCGAGGGCTGGCGACAATGATCGCCATCGCCTTCGCGCGGGAGGTCGCGACGTTCAGGCGCCGGTGGTCGAACAGGAACTCCAGTCCGCGCGGTGCCTCATCAGCCGACGAGGTGGCCATCGAGTAGATGGCCACCGGTGCCCCGCGCCCCTGGAATTTGTCTACGGTCCCCACCTGGATCGCTGACGGGCACCCGGCGGCGGCCAGCGCCTCGCGGATGGCCCTGACCTGCGCGTTGTAGGGCGTGATGACGAGGACATCAGCCGGGCCGATCGGATGTTCCGCACCGCGCGGAATCGCGCCACCCGGAACCGAGCAGGCCGCTCACCAGGCGGGCCACCGCGGCGGCCTCCTCGGGTGAGGCGTTGGTGTTGCCCTCATGCGGGACCTCGACGATGCGCAGGCCGGCCCCGCGCAGCGGGGACTCGCCGAGAATCCGCTGGCGTTCCAGCCCTGCCTCCGCCGTCAGCCTGCCGTCGTAGAAGACGTCAGACGTGTACTGGCACAGCTCCGGGTGCATCCGCCAGGTCCGGTCGAGAAGCAGCCCGGCGTCGGCGGGCATGGTCGCGTGGTCGCCCAGGATGTGCTCAAGAGCCGACGCGCCCGCTCCGGGCGGGTGCGCCACATCGCTGGGCTGCGCGAGCTGCTGCGGATCGCCGAGCAGGACGAGGGTGCCCGCCGCGTGCGCGACGGCCAGCACGTCGGCTAGTGACAGCTGCCCGGCCTCGTCAACGAACAGCACGTCCGTGCTGCCGCCGAACTGCTCCCGTGACCAGAGCCAGCTGGTGCCGGCGATGACGTCAAGCTCGCCGCCGCGGATGCCCTGCTCCAGCTCATTAGGGCTTAGCGAGTCGGCCCGAGGGTGCAGGTGCGGGTTGTCCTTGTCGGCGCGCTGGCCGATCCGCGGCGTCATTCCGCGGCTGTCCGCGTGCTTGTAAACCTCGCCGATCAGGTTGTTGATGACCGCGTGCGATGGCCCGGTGATGCCGACGGTGCGGCCGCGCGCTACTTGTTCCAGGATCTGCTGCGCGGCGGTGTAGGTCTTGCCCGTTCCAGGCGGTCCCTGGACGGGCAGGTAGGAGTCACGCAGCGCCAGGACAAGCCGGACCGCCGCGTGACCCGCGGTCTCGCCCGTCGGGCACAACGACGAGCCGGGCGCGGCGCCGTCGGCCGGCCGCGACCGCAGCAGCAGCGCGGTGGCCGCGTCCAGCCCGCCGGCGCCGCTGACGCCGTCGCGCGCCACACGGGCGCCGAGGTCGCGAAGCCGGTCCCGTTGAGTCGCGGTCATGATGGGGCCCTCGGGGACCAGCGAGGCCGGCAGCGGCCCGTCATAGCCGACGCGGATTTTCAGGTCGATCACGCCGAGCGCGTCATCGATCGCCACGACCGTCCAGCCCTTGTCCGTCACGCCATCGTGCGCAGTGTCGCCTGGCGTGAACCGGTGCTCCTGCGGCGGGAAGAGGAACCGGCGTACGACGGACCTCCTGACCTGCTCCACGACGTCACCGCCGGTCAGCCCGCCGAGGGCGTCCGGCTCGTCGATCAGCTCGCCCGCGCTGAGGGTGCGGAGGTAGAAGTACCGCCACCAGCCGGGCTTGGCCTCGCGCCGGTGCCAGTCGAGCAGGTCGGCGAGGAGCGCCTTCGCGTTCTGGGAGGCCGGGCGCGCCGACGGATCGGCCGGGATGCCGGCGAGCAGCGCTTCCCTGATTCGGGCGAGTTCCGGGTCCACGGTCGCCTGGGCTTCCTCAACCACGGCGGGACGCGGCAGCTCCTGGCCAAGCGACGCGGCCAGCTCGACCCTCCGCTCCTCCAGCCAGCCGCGCAGCGCCAGCGTCGCCCGGCAGTCGTCCTCGTTGTACCCGGCGACGACATGCTGCCGGCCGTGCTCACCCGTTGCCGTCCCGTCGTCAAGCGCGGCGTCGAACGCGATCAGGCTGGCCGTCGCGTCCCGCAGGTCCACCTGCCGCGCGTAGCCGCAGAGCGGCTCGAGCCTCTTGATCGAATAGCTCTCGACGCCGGCCCGGATCCCCTGGCGGACGACCCGGTACAGGTCAACGAACGCGCCGCGCCTGAAGAGGTCATCGACTTCATCCTCGCGGGTGGCGAACCGGCCCATCAGCCGGCCCACGGCCTCCTGCCGGGTCTCGTGCAGTTCGGTGAGGTGATCGACCGCCGTCGGCTCGTAGTGGTTGTAGTGGTAGACGTGCAGGCCGGGCGCCCGCATCCGGCGGTCGGTGATGAAGTCGACCAGCTCCTCGAAGGCCTGCTTCTCGCCCCGCCGGTCGAAGGCCCAGATCTGGGTGTAGCGAGGCGTTCCCGTTGCGTCGACGTCTCCGGTATCGATGACGCCGAACAGGTACTGCAGCCCGAACTCCTTCCCGTCCTCGGAGTAGTACCTGGCGCCCTCGATGTCGAAGAACAGGTCACCGGTGGCCGGCTCGGGCAGCGCAAGCAACCCCCGGTTGGGAACCAGCGCGCCCGAGGCGTCGCGCTCTGGTTCCAGCAGTTCGTACTGGATGCGCCCGTCATCCTCGCTGGCCACCTGGAGCCGCGCCTGCGACTGCGCGCCCGCCAGGGCGGCGCGGCTCACACGGCTCAGTTCGGGCAGCTCGGAAAGGCGCGCGAACCCTCGCCTCGTCGTCACGCCCGCGCCCTTCAGCGCGCGGCGCTGCCCGGCCCTGATCCCCGCGATCAGGGACAGGTCGTCGTCGCTGCGCCTGCGGTTCGAGCACCGCTCGCTCCACCGGCAGATCGCGCAGTGCTCCACCGGCTCGGGATAGGGCGCGGCCAGCGGGCTCTCCCCCGCGCCGTCGGCCACGAACGCCGCAAGGAGCCGCCGGGCCTGTCGCTCGTACGCCGCGTAGTCGTCGACCTTCAGCGACGTGAACTCGCCGTCACCGAGCGCCAGGTGCATCCATCGCGGCCGGATGCCCTGGGCACCCGCGAGCAGGTCCGAGTAAAACCCAACCTGGGCGACGGCCCGGGCCTTCGCGGACCGGGCGAGCTTAGCGTCGAGCACCTCGTAGTGTCCCCCGGCGGGGCGTGGCCCGCCATCCGGCGCGGGGAGCAGCCCGGCCCGGACCAGGAAGTCCGGGCGCCCTAGCAGCGCCGCCCCGTCGGCCCCCTGATCAGCGAGCAGCACGCCCTGGAACACGACGTCGACGCCGCCGGAGATGGCTGCCAGCGTGGCCGCCGCGGCGTCCGCCTCCGGTGCTTCGGCGATCTCCGCGACCTGCCGGCCGTCCGCGCGGAACCGGGCAAGCACCGCGGCTTCATGCGCCGCACCGCGTGCCACCAGGTCCTCGAACCCGACGTCGAACGCATGCGGCGGCTGGATCTCGCCGCGTGCGCGCAGCAGGTCAAGCCGCGTCAGATGGCCGCACGCGACAAAGTTCGCGACATCACTCGCCGACAGCCGCAGCCGTCCCCCGTCAAACTTCACGACGCCCCCCGGTCATAACGCCGCCACGTCCCATGGCAGCCCGCAAATAAAAGAATCATCCCGAACGGACCGTGGCTTCGCGCTAGCCTCACATGACACTCAGGGTAGCGGCCACATAAACCCCTTGGCTGATGGAGTGCCCCACTGAACTGTCCGTTCTGGACAGCAGCCCGCGCGCACTCCCTTCCCCGACGGCCCACTGGACCATGCGGGCCAATTGGCTAAGATTCGGCGCAGCTTGCGCCAATTGGCTAAAGTTCGGCACAGCTAATCATCGTTACCAGTTCGTTATTTACAAGCAGATCGGTCGCTATAGTCTCCGGACTATAGGTCTTCCGGGCTCCGTGCAGTCATTGAACTAACAGAACTTGACTGTGAATACGGAAAGCAGCTCAGGAGGGGCGACGGAGGTGCAGCGATGACGCAACACGGTGCAGAGGTCCTTGGGACGAGCGACGCAGAAATCGACGGCGCGGTGCAGTACGCGGATCCGATGGCCCTGCGGGGTCTGCTCTACCAGCTGACCGGCGACGAAGAAGTGCGCGCGGTCAAGGTGGAAACCCAGATAGTCGGCGGGTACCGGGAACTGCGCCAGATCGCGAGCAAGGACGATGTCGCCCTGATCCAGGCCAAGGCAGCGGCGTTCCTCAAGTCTTACCGGGACTCCGGGGCCGGCGAGATCCCGAGCGGCCCCGCGGAGCGGCTGCGGGAAAGTATCGGCCTGGCCGTCGGCGCGGACATCCCGGCCGAGGAACTTGAGATGTGGGTGGAGGAGCTGGCCATCGACCCGTGGGCCCGCTCGCTCCAGTGGTCCAGCCCGGAGGACGCCAGCCGGGCGGCGGAGGCCGGGTTCTCGGTGCTCGTCATCGGCGCCGGAATGGGCGGGCTGAACGCCGCCGTGCAGCTGAGGCACGCCGGCATCCCGTTCACGCTGCTGGAGAAGAACTCCACCGTCGGCGGCACCTGGTGGGAGAACCGCTACCCGGGCTGCCGGGTGGACACGCCGAGCCGGACCTACTCCCATCTGTACGGCGTTGCCTTCGCCAAGCCTTACCCGTTCTGCCCGCAGCCGGAGAACGAGAAGTACCTGAACTGGGTCACCGACACGTTCGGCGTCCGGGGCGACATCCAGTTCGACACCGAGGTCAAGTCGATCGTGTGGGACGAGGGCGCCGCGGAGTGGGTAGTCACCACCGAGCAGCCCGACGGCCCCCGCGTCTATCGGGCGAACGCCGTGATCAGCTCGGTCGGGTTCCTGTCGCGGCCGAGCATTCCGCACATCGAGGGCATCGAGAACTTCCGCGGCCAGTGGTTCCACACGGCCCGCTGGCCGAGCGGGGTCGACCTGGCGGGCAAGCGGGTGGCCGTCATCGGCACCGGCTGCACCGGGTATCAGATGATCCCGGAAATCGTTAAGGAGACCGGGCACCTTTACGTCTTCCAGCGCACGCCGAACTGGGTATACGACGCCCCCGGTTACCTCGCCCCCTACCCCGAGCAGGTCGTCTGGCTGGACGACAACTTCCCCTACCTGTCGAACTTCATCCGGCTGCGCAACGCGTTCATGACGCGCTCGCAGGTCGCCATGAGGGGCGTGCGGATGGACCCGGACTTCGTCGACGAGCACGCCGTCAGCCCGGTCAACAAGCGGATCCGCGAAGAACGGATCGCGTTCCTCACGCGGAAGCTCGGGACCCGCCAGGACCTGCTGGAGAAGATGATCCCCAACTCGCCGCCGATGTCGGCCCGGCCGATCCTGATCGACAGCGACTACAGCGTCGTCGACGTGCTGCTACGCGACGACGTGACCCTGGTCAGCGAGGGCATCAAGCTGGTCACCGAGAACACCATCGAACTGAACGACGGGACACAGTACGAGGTCGACATCATCGTGCTGGCGACCGGCTTCCGGGCCAACGACTTCCTGTGGCCGATGGACGTGCGCGGCCGCGGCGGCCAGGGCATCGACGAACTGTGGGCGCGGGACGGAGCCCGGGCCTACCTGGGCGCGATGCTGCCCGGCTTCCCCAACTTCTTCATGATTTACGGCCCCAACACCAACCTGTACCAGGGCATGCAGATCATCAGCATGGAAGAGGTCACCACCCGCTTCGCCCTGGAGAACATCGGCGCCCTGATCGAGACCGGCAAGCGGTCGGTCGAAGCGACCGAGGACGCCTACTGGCGGTACAACGAGACGCTCGACCGCGCGGAGAAGTTCATGGTCTACATGGACCCGCGGGCCAGCAACTACTACCGGAACCAGCATGGCCGGTCAGCGACCAACGGCCCGCTGGACAGCCGGCTGCTGTGGAACTGGCTGCGCGACCCCGCTCGCCGACGGGCAGCGGACGGCCGGCCGGTGATCGACGAGAGCCTCCTGGAGGACTACCACACCCTGAACCCGCACTTCGGAGCGGACCTGACGGTCCAGTGACCGGACCCGGAAACGCGTCACCGGCGTCATCCTCGACGCCGAGTCCCCCGCTACAGCGGTATGGCCGGACAGCCCACGGGTCGGGTCACGAAGATCACGACCGACACGCCGCGGAAGTAGCTGGTACATGGGACAGCCGTGCGTTTCGTTGAGTACGGAATTTCTGACGTTGTAATCGAGGCTCAGGAAACGTGCCCGCCCGTAGTCAGAGTCGGGCGGGCACGCGATCTGTTAACCGGCCACCATTGCTTTTGCCCGGTCAAAATCCTGCTGGGAGATCACCGCGGGCTGTGTGGCTTGAAGAGTTGGTGCGCGATGTCACCGGCCAGCCTGTTGCGTTTTAGATCCCGGTGGCCTGGGGTGTCCTGGTCTGCGCACCGGAAACCATGGACGCTTGCACCGGCAAACCAGAAGGATCGGCGATGAGATAGGCATTAACGCTGGCGCGCAGTTGGGCGGCGTGTTGATAGATGTCTTCGAGTGTCTCGATTGGCAGGCGGGTCTCTGCCTTGGCACTGTCGAAAACACCAAGGTACTTTTGCTTGCGGTTGAACCACAAACGGGCGATCGGCTTCCGATTGTTGTTATCGAGAATGACGGCAAAATAAGTTTTGCTGTCTCGTCCAATTACGCGGCTAGCGGAGACGTCGCCACAGACAATTGCCCGCACGATGCGGAAGCCTTCAAGTTCATCCTCTGTGGTCTGGATCTCTTTTTGAAGCTCATCCTCGGCGGCAGGGTCCAGTTGCGGGATCTGGACAGGAACCGTGGCGTCATCCTTGACCGCCTCGCCGTCATCTCCCAGGGCAGTCTTCAGGCGCTCTCTGACTTGCTCGTTCAGGAACTGGTTGGTGGCTTTAGTCATCAGATGTGAGAGCTCTTCGCGGATGCGTTGGGTAAACGGCCTGCCCGGATAGATGTGGGCAGCGAAAAGTCGGAGGAGTTCACTGGAGGGCTCTTTGAATTCGGCGGCTAGCAAGCGCTTTATTTGACCGATGTACTTTAGCTCGCCAGCAGCGCTGACCACGGAGTCGAGATCGAACGACTCTCTCGTCAGCTTCGCGACCTCGGGTAGAAGTGTCTCGTCGATGGCCGTAAGATCGAGAACGAGGAAGGGCTTGTTGTCCATCCGGTTTGGGGTATCGAGATCTGTATAGAACTCATAGGTTTCGCCATTGGTAAGGATCGCAACCCGTGCGTTGGTGACAACGAAGTACCGAAATAGCTGGGAAGCATGTCGTACGTCGAGAGGTTCGGTTACTTTCTTGACTTCGATCAGGATCTGAACTTCACCGTCGCGCACGAGAGCGTAGTCGATCTTTTCTCCCTTCTTGATACCCACGTCAGCTACGAACTCCGGGATTACCTCCGCGGGATTGAAAACATCGTAACCCAGCACGGTGCTGATAAAGGGCATCACGAACGCGTTCTTAGTGCCCTCTTCGGTCGCTATGCTCGTCTTCTGCATGCGAACCTTGTCGGCGATTTCCTGGACTTTGTCCGCGATCCCCATCTTTTCACCATTCCTATTGAAGCTCAGCTACGGCGCTTGCTCTTGGATACTACTGGTTCTCGATGCTTGGAGTTAGGCTGCCACGTCGACTCTCAATCCTGACGCGCCAGTGGTGCAGATACCGAGCTGCTCACGCTTTCACTTGACTGATAGTGATTTGGCAGACCTCTAGGACCAGCGCCGCACCTGCACTGTCACCTGATTTGCCCCATGGGCGGGCAAGATTACCGTGATTTGATAATGCAAATGGTGGGCTGCCGTTGGAGTCGCCGGTAGCGATAGTGGTGCGTTGTAACGTGGGGGAGGGCTTCGGCGTCGGCTCCATAGTGAGGTCGAGGTCGTCCTTATCGGCGGGCTCTTGGTCGCGGCTATCGCAGCCATTCTGCTCTGTGTCGCCGGCGTGTTACATTCTGTAGCCATGGCGTGCCTGCCGCTTGGACGATTGCCGTTCGGCTGGCTAAAAGCGGCGTTCGGGCGCGTTAACGGCGACGAGGGCAGAAGATGACGGGAACGCCGAATTGGGTGGAAGGCTGCGCTGCCGTGAGACGTGCTGGGGAAACCTACTCACGGTCTCGGTTTCGCCGCCGCTCCGGGTATCACGCATCCGGCCGAAACATCGACCGCAGATCCGTGCTGCAGCCGGAACTCGGCGGTTGACGTCCTCGCCCCCGAGCCCTGGGCGGCGGGTGCGGATCCGGACATCAGGTCTGTCATCCGAAGAACGTCTACCTCCGCGAGGGCGACGTCCTCGGCGGTCGCCCGCGAGCGCATCGCCGCCTGATATCAGTATGTGTCCTGCCTGTAGGGTCAGCGCGGGTGACGTCTGAGCTGCGGAACTCGGCGGGTACTTACACCTACACCGCTGGCGGGGTCGTTAATGCCCGGACTGTTGATGAGGTCCGGCGTGCCGTTCTCGGGGGCGGGCGGGTGCGGGCAGTGGGGACCCGAGGTGTGCAGATCAGGTCGGTCTGGCGCGGCACGAGGGGCTCCCGCTTCGGAGTGCGGGGTTCAGAAGTGGCCGTTCTTGTTCCACAGCTGGTGAATCAGGCCGCTAGACGAGGTGACCGACTCGACGGTGAAGCGGTCTTGGAGGCCGCTTGATCCTTCCCAGAGGGATACGCCGCGTCCGAGGGTTATCGGCACGATCACCAAGTGCATGAAGTCGAGCAGGTCGGCCTGGAGGAACTGACGCACGGTCGAGGGTCCTCCGCCGATGCGGACATCGCGGCCTCCTGCGGCCTTCTGGGCTAGGCGAAGCACCTCGTCCGGCGGCCCATCCACGAACCGGAAGCTCGTCCCGTTGGGAAAGTCAATCGTGGGGTGCGGGTGGTGGCTCATGACGAACACTGGCGTCTGGAATGGCGGCTCGTCGCCCCACCATCCCCGCCAGCCGTCGTCGGGCCAGTCGCCGACTTGGGGGCCGAACTTGCGGCGTCCCATGATCTCGGCGCCGATGCCCTGGCTCCACATGCTGGTCAGGGCGCGGTCAAGGGTGACGGGGGCATCCGCCTTATCGATGCCGTGGATTACCCGGCCGTCGAACCACTTGAACAGCTGCTCGGCGCCGCCGATCGGGGCGTCGAGCGTGACGTGCTCGCCGGCGGCGTAGCCGTCGAGGGAGATGTTCATGTTGTGGACCCGGGTGCGGGGCATCACGACTCCTTTTGTGATCGGACGCAGCGTCTGACATGTAGACCGGCGGGATGGGCCGGGCTCATCGCTGGCGCTGAGATCATGTCCGATGGCTGGGCCCATCCGTATCTCATGCGACCTGCGTGGTCAGCCAGGGCAATGACGGCGATCCTCACGACAAGCCCCCTTACCGATACCGGGCGGGAACGGTCTGCGCGCTGCCCCAAGGGCCGGGGAACCGGTTCGCTAAGCGCGCCGACTCTGCGCCCGTGCCAGGCAGGCACTGGGGCGTCAGTGGGCTGTGGCCAGGCGCAGCACGTAGGCCCGCTCTTGTGCTCCGAACCACGGCGGTGACCCTCCGGTGGCGTTCTCCGTGAGCCGGCCTGGCTGTGAAGTGGCGGTCAGGGAGACGTGCACCCGCGGGTCGCTCAGGCCCCACTTGAGCAGGGCCTGGGCCCAGGTGGTGACGCCAAAGGGACGCAGCGGTGCGAGCTCGGCGGGGCTGGGCGGCCGGTGCATGAGCTCGCCCTCGCCGAGGGGGCGCATCAGCAGGACGCCGAGGCCGAGGTCGTCGGCCAGCGGCAAGATGGTCCGCTCGGCCTCCCGGTGAGCCGGGTTGTAGGGCACCTGGACGGCGTCGATGCGGCCAGTGCGCATGACCTCGGCGAGCTCGCCGAAAGCGACTGGCGAGTAGTGAGTGGCACCGATCAGGCCGACCAGCCCGCGGTCCCGGGCGGCCTCGAGCATGGGCAGGTGCGCCTGCCAGGCCACCAGGTTGTGGATCTGCATCAGGTCGACCCGGCCGCCGTACCAGGTCGCCGCCTGGGAGAGCTGCGCCGCGCCGTCGGCCGCCGAGGGAGTCCAGACCTTGTCGGCGACGAAGACCTGCTCGCGGTGGCCGCCCAGCGCGTCGGAGAGCAGCTGCTCGGCGTCGCCGTACATGGGTGAGGTGTCGATGACCTGGATACCAGCCGCGATGGCGGCCTCCACGAGCTCCCCTTGCCGGCCGGCCGCCGCGGCGGCTTCCAGCCGCCGCCAGGTGCCCAGCCCGACCACCGGCACGCTGACCCGGCCCTTGCCCAGGCTCCTTTTCTCCAATCCCGGCACCTCCGCTCTGTCCGGTCCCCAGTGAGATCATGCCCGCACACGATCCGAGGGCAACCAGCCGGGTTCGCCGACACCGTGCTTCTTCCCCCGGCCGTGCGCGGAAGATCCGGCGCCCGGGCCGGTACGTGTCCGCCCAGCCCGACTGCGGTCCTGATCCGTGCTCCGAGAGCACGGGTCACCCCACGGGGCCCGGCTGCTGATGCGCGAGGCGAAGACAAACCCGTGGTCTGACCTGACCTATCTCGGCGACCCGGACCTGGCGGACTGGCTCAGCAGGCTGCCCCTCCCCGCAGAACCCGATCGCCGACAATGACACCGTCCGGGCGCCAGCCAGCACCAGGCGACAAGACAACTCGGACATGCGCATAACGCCGTTCGGCGTGTCAACCGCCTCTAGGCAAGGGTTCGCCTGCGCCGCGCCGAACGTGGATTCCTGGGCCCGAGGCCGACGATGTCCGCAGGAACGCCGGCCTGCACTCCAGACCTTGACCGGGTCGCAGGCCCACGGCCGAAGCGGACCAGATGCCGCCTGCGCGGCCATTGCCGGCACCGGGCCCTGCCGAGTGCACGCACGCCGCTGACGCAGGCGCGTTATGCCTCAGAGCGGGCGGACGTTCTCCGCCTGCGGCCCCTTCTGTCCCTGGACCGCGTCGAACTCGACCTTCTGGTTCTCATCGAGCGACCGGTAACCGGAGCTTGAGATCGCGGAGAAATGCACGAACACGTCCGCAGTCCCGTCATCGGGCGCGATGAAGCCGAAGCCCTTGTCGGCGTTGAACCACTTCACTGTTCCTGTTGCCATCAGTTCATGTCCTCTGTCCGCCGTACCATTGCGCGACGTCGCCGCGCCGACCGCGAGCTTACCGCCCCTGGCGCCCGCCGCTGGGTCCATCCTCATTCCCGGTCTACCGCGGCACTAGCCGCCGGGTCAGCCCAACGCCACCGCCTGCGTTAACGCGCTGCTCCGCCACCCGCCCAGGCGCCGACGCCGACGCCGACAGGCAATCCTTTCGACGCCAGGCTCCACGCTCCAGATCCGCCGATCTGGACGCTCGGGACACAGGATTCGATCGATCCGGTTGAGCGCTCATAACTGGCCCCTTAGGCGTCCAGCTGCTGCGATGACTGGACCGGGGCCAGAGTCGACGCACACGGGGCGGGTGATCTTCAAGCCCGCACCGTGGGCGGGTCACGACGCGGGAGGCCAGGTGATGTTGGGTGTCCGGTTCTCGTAAGCGTCCCGCACCAGGGCGGTGAAGTCGGCTGCCTTCATCGAGCCCCGGAAGCCGCCGGCGACATCGGTGACCTGGACGTTCTCTTCGGAGATCTCAGCGTCACCGACGACGGCGATGAGGCGGTCACGGCGCTGTCGGCTTGCGCGTACCCGGCCGCCCAGGGACCCGGCTGTTTCGAGCCGGGGCCGCAGCCCGGCAGCGATCAGGTTATCCGTCAGGCCTCGGGCGGCGACGTCGTGCTCGGCGCCGACGGGCAGCACGCACACCTGAACCGGAGCGAGCCATAGCGGCAGCCGGCCCTGGTAATGCTCCAGCAGCGCCGCCGTCACCCGTTCCATGGAGCCGACGGTGCCGCGGTGGATCATTGTCACCCGCTGCCGCCTGCCATCGGCTGCGTTGTAGGTCAGGTCGAACCGCTCGGGCTGGTTGAAGTCCAGCTGCACCGTCGCGATGGTCTCTTCGTGGCCGCGACCGTCACGCACTTGCAAGTCGAGCTTGGGCCCGTAGAACGCCGCCTCACCCGGAGCGTCTGCCAGGCGCAGGCCGCGGCCGGCGATATCGGCCGACTCGGCAGCCACCCGGAGCGCCGCCTCCGCGTCTTCCCACTGCTGGGGATTGCCCAGGAAAGCGGGGCTGTCATCACGCAGCGAGAGCCGAACGTAGTCCACCGGCAGGCCAAGGATCTCCTGGGCGCGCAGCGCTGACCGCAGCGCGCGAGCGGCCTCGGCGGCGACCTGGTCGGGGCGGCAGAACACGTGGGTGTCGTCGAGGTTGATCTGCCTGACCCGGCTCAGGCCGGACAGGACGCCGGAGCGCTCAGCCCGGAACATCGCGCCGAGTTCATTGAACCGGACCGGCAGGTCCCGGTAGGACCGCTGCGCCGAGGCGTAGATCAGCGCGTGATGCGGGCAGTTGGCCGGCCGCAATACCAGCTCGTCGCCGCCTACTGGTATTGGCGGGAACATGTCGTCGCTGAACTTCGCCCAGTGGCCGGAGCGCTCGAACAGCGCTCGCTTCCCTAGCACCGGGGAGTAGACGCCCTGGCATCCGTCGGCGCGCGCCAGTTCCTTGGCCAGGCGCTGCAGCTCGTCGCGGATCACCGCCCCGTCAGGCAGCCACAGCGGCAGTCCCGCGCCAGCGAGCGGGTCCGTCGCGAAGACCGGAAGATCCTGGTTGATGTCACGGTGATCGAGCCTGGTTTCGTGATTCACGGGTGCTCCCGGATTCGGGCCCCAGGAGCCAGGCAGCCGCGACACAGTCCCGGAGTCTAGCTCCGGGAGGGCTGGGCGGGTGTTAGTGCAGCAGCCGGGCGCCGGAGATGTCCGGCGTCGTCGTCTGAGTGGAACGCTGCATACCCGTAACGTACCGCACCTGGGGCTCCGCCTGGCAGGCGAAAGGCCGCGCTCAAGTAACCGCCGATATGCACGTACTGCTTGTTAGCAAGTAGCGCAGTGTCAAGGTTCAGAACTGGCCGATCAGGGCGGCGCCTGTCGCCTGAGGCGACAGGCGCCACGGCAATGCAGGTGCCCGTCGGGCGGTACTGGTTGCGGGCTTGGGAGCGTGCGGGTCATGCTGCTGAGGTGCTCGCGACGATCGGGGAGATGCTGGAGTGCGTCGGAGTCGACGCGGGCGGGGTCGTCGCGGAGGAGCTGACGCATAACCGCTGGCTCAGCCCGGGGGTGTGGCGCGTGCGGACCGGCGCCGGGAGGCTGGCGGTGCTGAAGTACACCCGGTCCGGGCGCCCCCGGGGAACCACGCCGTGGGAGGCGCACTGGACGGCCGGGGATGATGACCCGAGGCGCTGGACGTACTGGTGCCGGGAGCCGCTGGCCTACCAGCACGACCTGCCTGCGGTGTATGCCGGGGCCGGCATCGGGGCGCCAGCCTGCCTGGGGGTGCACGTCGATGAGAGCGAGGCGGTGCTGCTGCTGGAATGGGCCAAGGGCGAGCCCGGCGAGACCTGGCCGGCGGCATCGTACGGCCTGGCCGCCGAGGCGCTGGGCCGGGCCCAGGCTCCCTTCCTCGCCGGACGTCCCCTTCCCTCAGGCCCGTGGCTGAGCAAGGGGTTCCTGCGCGAGTACAGCTCAGAGAAGCCGGTGCAGTGGGACCTGCTCGACGATGACGACGCGTGGGCGCACCCCGTTGTGCGCGAGACGTTCCCGGCCGGGCTGCGCGAGGGCGTGCTGTTCGTCCGTGCTCACCGGGAGCGGCTGTACCAGATCAGCGAGTCCCTGCCGCGCACGCTGTGCCACCTTGACGTCTGGCCTAAGAACCTGTTCCTGCGGCCCGGCGGTCAGGTCACGGTCATCGACTGGAGCTTCGCCGGCGACGGGGCGATCGGCGAGGACCCGGGAAACCTGGTGCCCGATGCCGCCTTCGACCACTTCATCGCGGCCAGCGACCTGCCCGGGCTTGAGCAGGCCGTCTTCGACGGGTACCTGCGCGGCCTGCGCGCGGTCGGCTGGACCGGCGACCCCCGGCTCGCCCGGCTCGGCATGTGGTCCTCAGCCGTGAAGTACGACTGGCTGGCCGCGATGACGCTGGCCCAGGTCCGCGACGGCCGGCAGTTCCGTTACGGCGGGGCCGGCGAGATCGATCCCGTCTTCAAGTTCCGCGAGCGCAGCCGCGTCCTGCTCTTCAACGCCAGGTGGGCGCGGCAAGCGGTCGAACTCGCCGACCGGCTCGGCCTCTAGCCAGGCTCCAGCAGGCCCCTGCGACCTCGCGGCCGGCGTCCGCGAGGTCCGCATCCTGCCGCACGTGCTCGCCCGCACCTGCTGCTCATCGGGACCGCCGCCGAGCGCCACAGGCCGCGCACCCGCAACGGCGTCGACACCCGCTGCCAGGCCATTCCGGAGGTGACACCGCTGATGCTGGCTGCGGAGTTCTCGCTCGACGGCGATGCCCCGTCACGGCGACCGACGGTACCCGCCCCTGTAGCCAGCACTCGCCCAAGGTCACGGATCTGCAGGCACGCGGCGAGAGCTTCCTCGCCACTCCTGAGCACAAGGGGTGTGACAAAAAACGGGGCTTTCACGCTGAACGTCATGAGATGAGGACACGCCATTCGCCAGGGATCACCCGGCGGGCCGCCGAGCGACTGCTCGACGGTGCCACCGGGTCGGGCCCGGAGCATCTGAGCCAAGTGCTGAGCGCCGCGGCGGCGTCAGCCCGCGAGGGCGAGCTGGCCGGCGAGCGCACGGCCTTGGCCGCGTTCGAGGCCAGCCCCCCGTTCGAGGCGAGGCCTCTCAGTCATGCCGTCACTCCAAGGAAGAGGAAGATGCCAAACCTACCGCTTGTTAGCCTTATTTCGGTGAAGGCGGTGGCATGGTCGCTGGCTGGCCTGGTAGCCGCCGGCGGCGTGGCCACAGCGGGGACTGTCGCCTTCAGCGGTTCGGGGTCGACGTCCACTGGCAACGCCGGCGCCGCTGCCGCCGGCCAGGTCCAGGGGGCCGGTCCCGGCGCCTCCGCACCAGGTAACGTGGCGACGCCGGCCAACTCGACGGGATCGTCGGACGCCTCGCCCCTGACTCCGGTGCAGCTGTGCACCGGGCTGACGACCAGGGTCCAGTCGACCATCGGCGACGCGGTAGGCACGGCAGACAAGGCCGCGCTCGCGTCGGTCCTGGCCAACCCCGCCGTGAGCCAGGTGCTTTCAACCCCTCCGGTCAGCGCGCTGCTGACCACGGTCGGCAACGCGACCGCCGTGCCTGACTACTGCGGCCTCGTGCTTGCCCTCCCGACGGTCCCAGTGCCCAACGCCTTCACGCAGCTCCCGGCGTCCGTCCTGAACCAGGCCCTGAGCGCGCTGCCGGCCACCGACCTAGCCGGCGTGCTGAACTCGCTGCCCACTGACGAGCTGTCCCAGACGCTTGGCGAGCTGTCGCCGACTCAGCTGTCCTCGGTCTTCACGACGCTTTCGCCCGGCGCGGCAGGCAGCGTGCTGAGCACGCTCCCGGCGAGTTCCCTAGGCAGCGTGCTCACCACAGCTCCCAGCGTCCACGGTCACCAGCCTGCTTCCCGGCCTGCCGACCGGCGACCTGACTCAGGTCCTGACCGGCCTGCCGAACGCTGCGACGGGAACCGTCCTTT
Source organism: uncultured Actinomycetota bacterium (assembly GCA_963748785.1). Lineage (GTDB taxonomy): Bacteria > Actinomycetota > Actinomycetes > Streptosporangiales > Streptosporangiaceae > Trebonia. Next base: position 19,034 of record CAVVKP010000029.1, read on the forward strand.
CCGAGCTTCCGGCGACTGACTTGACCCAGGTCCTGACCGCCCTGCCGTCCTCGGCGCTCGGCAACGTGCTCACCGGGCTGCCGACGAGCGACCTGAGCGAGATGCTGACCGCCCTGCCGTCCTCGGCGCTCGGCAACGTGCTCACCGCGCTCCCGGCCCCCACCCTCGGGAGTGTCCTCACCCAGCTCCCTGCGGGCAATCTGAGCAGGGTCCTGAGCACCCTGCCCACGAGCGGCCTGAGCGGCGTCCTTGGCGCCCTGCCGGCGGGCGACCTGAGCAGCGTGCTCACCACGCTTCCGTCATCCACGGTGGGTTCCCTGATGGGCAGCCTGCCGAGCAGCACAGCGAGCCAGATCCTCGGGACGCTGCCAGCGTCGGTGCTGAACGGCCTGCGGGGCGTCCTTCCTTCGTCGATCCTGTCTCTACTGCCGTTGTGAACTGACCATCCAGGGGGGAGCGAACCGCCGCCGGCGGGATGGCGTCGACAGGCGCCATCCCGCCCGCCTCATGGAGGAGACTTCTGCTGACGCCTCTAGGACACGAGCGGGCAGGAACAAGGCCTCAGGCCGGGTACCACCACGCCGTCGCCGAGCCCAAGGTAGTCAGCACCGGGACGGCGCGGTCGGCGGCGGACGCCGTCGGCACTAGTGCGATTGCCGCGGACGGGGCGGACGACCTGACCGCAGCGGTCGAGGGCGCGCGGCGCGGTGACCCAGAATTCTTCCGGATCCTTTACCGCGAGGCCCAGCCGCGGCTGCTGCGCTACCTCAACTACCTGGTCGGCAGCGAAGCCGAGGACATCGCCTCGGAGACCTGGCTGCAAGCCACGCGTGACCTTGGCAAGTTCCGCGGCAGCCACGGTGACTTCCGCGGCTGGATCACCACCATCGCCAGGAACCGGGCCATGGACCACCTGCGCCGCGCCAATCTCCACCCGCCGGCCGTCCCGGTTCCTGTCGAGGATCTCGCATTCGTGGCGGGCCGCGAGGACACCGAGGACCGGGCGATCGAGGCCATCACCACCGAGGAGGCCCTCAGCCTGATCGCCTCCCTGCCGCCCGACCAGGCAGAGGCCGTCCTGCTGCGCGCCGTGATGGGCCTGGACGCCAAGCGCGCTGCCCAGGTCGTAGGCAAGCGTGCCGGGGCCATCAGGACCGCCGCCTACCGCGGCCTGAAAAACATCGAGAAGCGCATCGAAGGTCGGCCTGATCGTTTGGGCTACTAGCAAGGTAAGTCGAGCCGCCGTAAACGACCGGGTACCGGCAGATGATCGGGCACATGGAACCACGCGCCCGTTCTGTATCTCGGGCTTACCGTGTGGCGTTGCGGAGGGCCACGGTCGCGGCCTGCAGGCGGTAGCGCTGGGCCACGAGCTCGGCGGCGGACTGCGACAGCGTCGCCCACGGTGCCGCCGCCGGGTCGATCCGCGACGCCAGCTCGCGGTGCCAGCCGGACGGCGGCCCGCCGGCCGGCGGCAGGAGCTGGACCGGGACGGGGGTCGATCCGGGGTGTTGCCGGTAGAACTGCAGGGAGGCGGCGTCCAGGTCCTCGCTGACCAGCACCGCCACGCCTGCCTGGACGGGGGCGGGCTCCACCGTGTCCACCACCCATCCCCCGGTGTTGGCGATGTGGACCGGGGACGGGAAGCCGGGCACGGGCCGACTGGTCGACGAACGGCTTGTGGGTGTGGCCGTAAACGAACGTGACTTCCTCGGGAACGTGCCCCAGCTGCTGCCGCAGCTGGCCGCGCACCGGGCCCTCCAGGTAGTCCCGGAGCCCGGCCTGGCCCGCGGCGGTCAGGGCCACCGCGGGCGTTCCGCGCTCGCTCCTGGCCACCCGGGTAACCTCGCGCCGCAGGACGGCGTTCAGCGCCCACCGCTCCGGCGTGCGCAGCCAGCCCGGGCTCTTGGCCGTCATCGCCGCGACCAGGTTCGACACCAGGGTGTCGATGTCCCGGGTGCTTGTCAGGTCCGCGTAGATCAGGCCCATGTCCGTGCCCACCTGACCGGACCGGCCGAGCGTGGACCACAAGAAGTCGATCCAGGCGAAGTTTTCCTCCTCGAGGCGGTCGATGTCCTCGAACGGAGCCTGCTGCTGGCCCGGGTAGAGGATGTCCCGCAGCCGTGACATCAGCGTGTAGATGGACTCGGTGAAGTGCCCATGGCTCACGACGAGGCAGCGGCGTTCGTCAGGGGTACGCAGGGCCAGGTTCGGATAGGAGACCTGGACCTTGACTCCGGTGGTGCCTGCCTGGCTCCGGGCGAGGCCGGTCAGCAGGGCGGAGCTGGCGAGGGGGTCTTCCGCGGCCGGCACCAGCTTCGTGGTGTGCCAGGGGCGGATCAGTTCGGCGTCGGCGGGCTGACCGCAGACGTAGGTCACGTACTGGTCCTCCCGGGTGATCTCCCACTCGTGATGGTCGTGGTTGCCGGGCACGTAGTGGATGACCGGGTCGAACGCGGGCGGGCCGTCGCCGAAGGCCAGGTGCGCGAAGAGGCGGAACACCATGGCGCACACCTCGTCGAGCGACAAGGCCAGATCCAGGATGTCTCCCGCCAGGATGAGGGTCGGCGGCCTGTCCTGGCCGCGGGTGAGCTCTCGCAGGCCGTCGACCAGGCCGCGGAGCAACGGGCTGGGCCGCTGCGGGTCGGCGGAAAAGCCGCTGCTGGTAGCGCTCGCGGGCCGCTCGTTGAGCTCGGTCAGCACGCTGTTCGTGGCACCGAAGTGCAGGTCGGACAGGATGACGTAGCGGATGTCAGTCATGACGACCCCCTGTTCCTCCCCGGCGGTGCGGGCTAGCCGCCGCGCCGGGCCGAAGACCTGCCACAGCTCGCTCATGAACAGGCTCTCCGACGGAGTCGAGAGCCAGGATTACGCTCTACTAGCGTAGGGCCGGGCACCCGGAATGTCGTCAGTTATCGAGTGAGGTCGGGATAGGGAATTGGTAACGTCCCCGGGGCTGGACGGAAACATAGCCACCTCAACCGCTCTTTGGAGGGCCGACATGCAGCGAAGGCGATTCCTGGTCAACGCGGTCCTTACCTCCGCCGCGCTGTCCGTCAAGAGTGGCCGCATTGCAGAAGTCGAGCCGGAGTCAGACCCCCCGGGCGCCGGCGCTGAGCAGCGCTAGATCGCGGCAGAGAGGGTGGCCGTGGCTTCGGCCTGGGGCGGGGGGCCAGGCAGCTTCGGTGCGCTGAGGGCCTGCAGGCCGTCGAAGACCAGCTGCAGGTAGCGCCGCCACAGATCCGGTTGCGTGTCCAGCGCAGGGGATACCGTCTGGTAGATCCCGCTCATCAGCAGCATGACGTCGTGCCCGGTGATGTCCTGGCGGATGGCCCCGTGCTGGCGGGCGCGGTCGGTCAGTTCGTCGGTGACCGCGTCCAGCATCTCCTGGCCTTTGCGCACGGCGGGGTGATGGCGGGCTTCCCCGTGGGCGACCTGGCAGAAGGCACGGTCCTTGGCCTGCAGCTCGATGGCGGCGCTCATGAACTCGCGCAGCCCATCTGCCGGATCCTCGGCCTGCACCAGCTGCTCGCCGGTCGCAACGAGGAGGAACATGTTCTCGTAGACGATCGCCGCCAGAAGGTCCTCCTTCGTGGCGAAGTGCCGGAACACGGTCCCCTTGCCGATCCCGGCTCGCTCCGCGATCTGGGCGACGGACACCTCACTGCCGTGTTCGGCGAATGCCTCGGACGCCGCCTTCACCAAGCGCTTCCTGGTCCGCACGGCATCGCTGCGCAGCGGCTTGGTCACTGGCGGGTCCGTCATGGCGTCCTCCCTCGTCCACGAACGAGTGTAGCCCAACCGGACCCATTGGTCAGATTTCATACGCCGAACATGACCACCCGGTCCGGTTGTGTGCTACGGTCAATGTGACCATCCGGTCCACGGGCGGGGCAAGTCGTCTGCTGCTGAATCCGGGCGCCTCCACCACCGAGACCGAGAGGAATGTGATCGATCATGGATGCTGTCGAGCGTCTGAGCATCATCGAGGACCTTCGTCGCCTGATGGCCCGCTATGCCAGCTCCGCGGACCACCACCGCTGGCAGGACCTGGCCGGCCTGTTCACGCCGGACGGCACGTACACCCCGCACAAGCCGGACGGCTCGGTGTGGCTGCGCATGGAGGGCCGCGAACAGATCGCGGAAACGATCGGCTCCAGCGGTGGTCCCGACGACGTCCTCATCCATCACCTGTTCTCGGACGAGATCGACGTCGAGTCGGCAACCTCGGCCCACGGCGTGTGGACCATGGAGGACATCATCACCCGGCCCGAGAACGCCGAGGTGAACGAGGAGTTCCCCTTCAAGGGCATGCACGGCTTCGGCCACTACCACGCCCAGTTCGTCAAGGTCGACGGCTCCTGGTACATCGCCGAGCTCAAGCAGACCCGGCTCCGCCTGGACTTCACCGACTGACACCGGCGGTGCCCCGCACCTTCGGGCGCCGGCCTCCCCCTCCCACCCCCATTGCAAGAGAAGGAGCAGTGCCTCATGAGTGACAACAGCAGGGCCGGTTCGCTGGAACCGTACAAGATCGATGTCTCCCAGGCCGTCCTGGATGACCTCAGGGACCGTCTGAAGAAGACCCGCTACTTCGACGACCTGGACAATGAGGAGGAGTACTACGGCCTGAGCACCGCCTATCTCAAGCCGCTCGTGGAGTACTGGGCGGACGGGTTCGACTGGCGTGCGCAGGAGAAGCAGTTGAACTCCTACAACCAGCACAAAGTGGAGATCGACGGCGCGCCCGTGCACTTCGTCTACGAGCGCGGCAAGGGCCCGAACCCGATCCCGATCGTTGTCCTGCACGGCTGGCCGTGGAACAGCGCGTTCAACCTCCCCGTCGTCGGCCCGCTGACAGACCCCGGCTCCCACGGCGGCGACGCGGCCGACGCCTTCGACGTCATCGTGCCGGACCTGCCCGGTTTCGCTTGGTCCACCCCCGTCGGCAGGGGCGACCTGAACTACTGGAAGATCGCCGACATCATCCACAAGCTCATGACCGAGGTCCTGGGCTACGAGAAGTACGCCGTGGGGGGCTCCGACTACGGCTCCCTCGTCATGAGCGCGCTCGGCCACAAATACGGCGACAGCATCATCGGGCTGCACTACGGTGCGGACCTGCCTCCGGGCCTGTTCTCCAACGAGCGGTTCTGGGACCTGACCGACGGCGCCAAGGTTCCCGCGGACGCCTCGCCGCAACTGCGGGCGGACCTGGAGAACTTCGTCGACACCTACGCCTCCCACGTCGTCGTCCACATGCTGGACGCATCGACGCTCACCCACGGCCTGAACGACTCGCCCATCGGCATGCTCGCCTGGCTGCTGAAGCGGTGGAAGAAGTGGAGCGACAAGAACGGCAACTTCGAGGAAGCCTTCCCCCGCGACTTCATCCTCACCCAGGCCACCACCTTCTGGGTGACGGAGTCCATCGGCTCGTCCATCCGCATGTACCGCAACGCGAACCGCTACCCCTGGGTGCCGTCCCACGACCGGCAGCCGACGGTCGAACCCCCGGCCGGCTTCACCTTCCTCCTCGGCGACGCCTACCCGCCTGGCGTCCGCACCGTTGAAGAACGCATCGCCGCCTTCGAGAACGGCCCCACCCGCAGCTTCTTCAACGCCGTCAACGTCAACGCGCACGAGAAGGGGGGCCACTTCGTCCAGTACGAAAACCCCGAAGCCTTCACCGGCGACGTCCGCGAGACCTTCCGCAAGCTCCGCTGACAACCCGGCAACGGGCACCAGCGCCAACCCGGTGGGCGGGGGTCCGCCCACCCACCGGTGGCCCTCAGCGGCCGTCCCGGAGCACCAGACGGACGTTTGCCGCGCTGACCCGGCATCCCGGCCAGGTGAATCTCCGGCAACCAGTGAGCCCTGGACCGGACCGTGTTGTCAGAGAAACGACCCCAATAGCCGTCAGGCAAGGAAGACAGTGAGTTCACTCAACGACTATGCCGAGCGCTACGAAGGCATTCGCTTCGAGCGTCGCAATGGCGTCCTGCAGATCACGTTGCACACCGCCGGCGACAGGTTCGCCTTCAACGTTCAAACGCATCACGACCTGGGCTTCGCGTTCGCCGACGTCGCTGACGATCCCGAGAACCGCGTGGTGATCTTCACTGGTACGGGTGATCGGTTCTGCGCCGACTTCGACTACGGGAGCTTCGTCCAGCACATCAATGCCGATCCGCACGAGGCGTGGCTCAAGATCCGCGCCGACGGACGGCGCATGCTCCAGGCGTTCCTGGACATCGAGGTTCCCGTGATCTCAGCCATCAACGGGCCTGCTGTGACGCATTCCGAACTGCCGCTCCTCGCCGACGTCGTGCTCGCCGCGGACACCACGGTCTTCCGGGACGCGACGCACTTTGTCGCCGGGATGCCACCGGCTGACGGGATGCAGGTGGTGTGGACAACGCTGCTGGGTCTCAACCGCGGTCGCTACTTCCTACTCACCGGGGAGACGATCGACGCCGCGCAGGCGCTCGAACTTGGCGTGGTGGGCGAGGTGCTGCCCGCCGACCGGCTGCTGGCGCGAGCCTGGGATCTGGCCGAGCAGTGGGCACAGTACCCGCGGCCGACCCTGTACGGGACGCGTTCGGCGCTGACGTCCGAGTGGAAGCGGCTGTTCGTGGAGCAACTCCACACGGGGCTGACACACGAGGCGCTCGCCGCGGTGGCACTGCCTGAGATGTCGGTGCCGAACCCACCCGTCGTGGATTTGCTCGCCGGCAGCTGAGACAACCAAGGGGCAGGGGACCCAGGGCGCCCTGTTCATCGCTGCCGCCCTGCTGCTGCGCCCCTCTCTACCGGGCGGCCGGGCGCCGTCTGGAGACAACGTTGCTCACGCTCGCGGTCCTGCACGGCATCGGAGTGATCCTGGTCGGTCTCTGCCAGGAGTCCGCCGCCGCGCAGCCCCCACTTGGCACGTCCTGGGCCTGGCCCTCGGCGTGCCCGGCCGTCACCGGCATCGGCTCCTCACCTCCCGCACCCACACAAAGGAAGCTCTCGCATGACCATCACCCCTACCTCCCGTCAGCGCCTCGTCGGCCGCCGCGCCCTGGTCACCGGCTCCACCTATGGCATCGGTCGGGCCGTCGCCGAAGCCCTAGCCCACGAGGGCGCGACCGTCGTCGTATCCGGCCGCAACGAGGCCGAAGGCGCCGCGGTCGTCGACGCCATCACCGCAGCCGGCGGAGCCGCCCATTTCATCGCCGCTGACCTCGCCGAGGGAACCGCCGCCGTCGAGCAGCTCGCCCAAGCGGCAGCGCAGGCCGCCCAGGGCCCTATCGACCTGCTCGTCAACAATGCCGCGCAGCTGATCCCCGCCCAGTCCCTCCTCGACGTCGACGAGACTCTCGTGGACCGCGCGCTCGCTGTCAACGTCAAGGCCCCCGCTCTGCTGACCAAGGCGGTCGTTCCGGGCATGCTCGAATTCGGCGGCGCGATCGTCAACATGGGCTCGATCAACGGTTCGGTCGGCATGGCCGTGGCAGCCCTCTACGGAGCCACCAAGGCGGCCATCCACTCGCTCACCGCCTCCTGGGCCGCCGAACTCGCCGACAAGAACATCCGCGTCAACGCCATCGCCCCCGGCCCCACCATTACCCTCGCCAACGCCCCCGCCCACGACATGCTGCGCCAGCTGACCACCGGGCAGCCCGACGGACGCCCCGGCACCGGCGAAGAAGTCGCCGCCGCCGTGATCTTCCTTGCCAGCGACGAGGCAGCACACATCCACGGCGTCGTCCTCCCCGTCGACGGCGGCTACCTCGCCGCCCGCTGACACACTCACCGCACGCCACGGCGGTGCGGAGGAGCAACCCGCCGCAGTCAGACGGCCCCCGCACCGCCGCTGGAGTTCCAATCCGGCAGACCGCACGATTCGTGTCGGAAACGGCCGGGCCATTTGCCTGTTTACGACAGAGTTCTCGCTGGTTGACGGTGGCGCGTGATGACTGCGCCCAATCGGAACGTCAGGGATGTTGAGGTAATTCGCGTGGCGGGATTCCCGACCAGGTCGAGCATCCGACGCGGCACTTGACCAGCCCGAATAGTGGTCTTTCCCTGAAGAGGGGAAACCATCACGCGTGTTCAAGCATTGCCCGATTAGGGGAGATTTTACCGATTTGGGTGTCCCGGGGAGCGGCTGCACCAAAAAGCCCATGGATACTCTCGACGGAGTTCGCGCTTTTCGGTGATGATGTCGTGCGCGCTAACGCTTCCTTATGCCGTTGGATCAGAATTCCAGCGAGCTGCCGCCGCGCATGGTCGTCGGCCCTGCGCGCCACGTGTAGGAACGTGGTGGCCTGACGGGTGCGGTGCCGCCCGAGTGAACCGGCGGCGATTGGGGCCGGTTCAAGGCGTGCCGGCTGTTCATGCGGCTCGCGCGGTGACCAGCCACGCAGCGACGGGTATGGCCACGCCGCCTGGCGATGCGTACGGTGTCAGGTCGTGGCCGGTGAGCATTGGCTCGTCCACTTTCGCGAAGTTGATGCCTCCGGACCCCACGGCGGCCAGCAGCGCGTCGGTTGCGCCGGAGTCGGCGAGCAAGAAAGCAGCCGCCGACCCGGGCACCGGCCAAGTACCGCCGCGGCCTCGGCGAACCCAGTGGTGAAGAAGGGGTTCTCATCGCGGGTGGCGCGGGCCGCGAGGATGGTCGCGTCACCGCAGCCGCACCCGATATCGAGAACGCTTTCCCCGTCCTGGATCTCCGCGCCGGCAGCAACTTCGCACCGCGGTCCAGGGGTCCGGGCTGTCCAGGCCAGCCGTGCGTGCTGCGTGGTTGGGGCGCCGGCGCCCAGTGACTTCATAAGGTCCCTGATCCAGCGGATGCCCTCGGGGTCCAGGCTGTTGACCGGCCGCACCGCGCCGCGATCAGGCGCGTCCAGGCCCAGCATCAGCCGCATCGTGGTGGACTTCCCCAGCCCGTTCGACCCCAGGAATCCTGTGACTACCCCGGGTGGACGTCGAAGCTGAGCCCATCGATGGCGAGCACCCGGCCGTAACGTGCGGAAACAGCCATCTCCGCCCTGGGGTTTTCCCGTGGCACCACGGCGTCGGCACGGCAGTCTCCACAGGCGATCACGGCGCTGGTACTATTTGTCCGACATTGGCGACATGTGCGCGACGGCCGAGAATGTGGTAATCGATCTAATGAGAGGGAGGGCGGACTAATCACTGTGGCTGCCGACGCCAAAGACGAGGATCTGACCCCAACGGCCCGTTCTTTCTTGCGGCGGCTGACGGCCGCCACCGGGGGCGGGATGTTCATTGACGGTTTCGTATTCGCCACATTCGCCGCCGCGTTCGCCGGGCGGGCCTATGACGCGCTGAACGTGACGTCGCTGTGGGAACAGTGGATCTCGGCGTCGGTGCTGATCGGGACGTTCTTCGGCGGCATCGGGCTGGGCTACGTCACCGACCGCGTCGGGCGCAAGCCGATGTTCACGATCGACCTGTCCGTCTTCCTGGGCTGCGCGGTCCTGATGTTCTTCGTCGGGTCCCCGTGGGAAGTCTTCGTGCTCGGCGTGATCATGGGGCTGGCGGTCGGCGCCGACTACTCGATCGGCTCCCCACTGCTCGGCGAGTTCGTGCAGGCGAAGAAGAGGGGCAATTACCTCGGCGTGCTGGAGATCAGCTGGAACGTCGGGTACGTCGTCGCTTACCTGATCGGCTACGTGATCAACACGTACCAGCCCGGGTGGTGGCGCATCATCCTTGGCGCCAGTGTCGTCCCAGCGGTGATCTGCTTGTTGATGCGCCATGGCCTGCCGGAATCGCCGCGCTGGCTGATCAGCAAGGGACGGCAGGACGAGGCCCTGGCGATCATGCACGATCACATGGATGCCACCGACCCGGGCGACATGACCGACGAGGAGGTCATCAACACGCAGTGGAAGCTGCTGTTTTCCTCGGATTACCTGCGCCGCACGATCTTCGCGTGCACGTTCTGGAGCGCGATCGTCTTGCCGTACTTCGCGCTCACGTTCTTCCAGCCATCGATCCTGCGATCGCTCGGGCTGGGCGGTAATGCCCTACTCGGCGCACTGCTCGGCACGGTCATCGCGCTGGCCGGGGCCACGGTGGGCTGGCTCATCGTGGACAAGGTGGGCCGCCGTAAGATCCTCGTCGCGCCGATGTTCATCTGCGCCGTGTTCCTGCTGCTGGCCGCCGCGCACAACGCACTGCCCGCCCAGCTTGGCGCCATCTGCTTCTTCGGCTACCTGTTCTCCTACGGCATCATGTCGATCCTGCCGGGGATTTACCCGGAGGAGATCTTCCCCAGTTCGGTGCGGGCGTCCGGCGTCGGTGTCTCCACGGCTGCCAGCAGGGCGGCCGCCGCGATCGGCACGTTCCTGCTGCCGACCATCCAGTCCGCGCTTGGGACGCCCGCCGTGCTGATCATCATGGGCGCGGTGTCGCTCATCGGCGGCGTGACGTCGTTCCTGTGGGCGCCGGAGACCAACGGCCGATCACTGACCGTGACCGCCCACCGCGTCGACCCCCACCGGTACGGACGCCGGACCGCCAACGCTCCGGCATAGCACCTCATGCCTCAGGCCGCAGGAGCCAGCAACGGCGGGAGCGGCCAGGACCGCGAGGTCCCCGCGCCCCCAGGTCAGGGTGGTGTGGCTATCCAGTTACGCTGCTGTGCTAGGTGCGGCCCAGAGCATGTGTCGCCGCTACGGTCCCACAGGTGATCGGCTGGCCGCTGGCGTTGCGGAGCAGTTGCCCCCGGGGGCGGGGTCAGGTGCCTGGGACTTGCGGCCCGACTCACGTCTCGTGGCCAGGGGCCACGAGTGCATGAGATCACTTCGCTTATCACGGGCTCGGCGTAGCCCGCCCCGGGGGGCGACGGGGTGTGACCGGCGAGTGGGGCGCGCGTGCCGAGGTGTCGTGGCTAGGGGCGGGCTGGGTTGGGTGCTGGGCGGTCAGGATGGCTGCGGTGTGAGCTCGGCGCAGGCGCGCAGGCTGTCATAGTGCGCGACGGCCTGGCGCGCCGTGGCGCCGTGCACTATGACCGGCTGGCCGGTGCCTGAGACGACGGCGGGGATGAACCGGGCGCTCAGCGCAGCGTGCGGGTGAATGGTCAGTTCCAAGACGCCGGTGGCCGTGCTGTAGGAGCGCTCCCACCACAGGAAGTTGCCCAGGCCGTAGGCGACGAAGGTGTGGCCGAGCCAGCCAGACCCCTGCAGCATGTGCGCGTGCGCTCCGACGATGATGTCGGCTCCGGCTGCGGCCAGCTTCCGCGCCAGCGACAGCTGGCCGGGGTCCGGGCATGCCTGGCCTTCGGTGCCCCAGTGCATGAACACGATGACGGTGGGCGCCAGCCGCTTGGCGGCCCGCACCGCCGCCAGGGTGCGGTCCACGTCGATCGCGTTCGCCTCGCCGGGCCGGCTGGGAGTCGCCACCCAGGATGACGCTAGCTCGGCCACCTGCGAGACGCCGACAACGGCGATGCGCATCCCCTTGACCGTGGTCACGTACGGCGCCCACGCGGCGGCGGCATCCGTGCCGATCCCCACGTAGGGGAACCGGGCTGCCCTGGCCGCCGCCAGCGTGTCCGCCAGGCCGACTGGCCCGTAGTCCAGGACATGGTTATTCGCCATCGTGACCAGGTCGACGCCCGCATCGCGCAGCGCGGTGAAGGCCGCCGGCCCGGTGCGGAAATGGTAAGTCTTCGGCTGCGGTGTGCCGCGGCTGGTAACGGACGTCTCGAGATTCACCGCGGCGAAGTCGGCCGTACGCAGCACGGTGGCGACCGGCCCGAAGGCGGTGGCCGGGTCTCTCAGCAGTTGCGTGGTGCGTCCGGCGAAGTGGACGTCCCCGGCAAACGCCAGCGTGACGCTGCCCGCACGCACCGGCCGGGTGGCTGGCGTGGCCCGCAGAGGCGTGCGCTGGCCCGTCCTGGCCGGGATCCCGGTCGCGGCCGGAGCCGTCGTGCAGGCTGCCGCCACTACCAGCACTGCCAGCAGGGCGGGCATCACGATGAACAGCCGACGAATAGCCATGAGCACAGCCTACGGTTACTAGCCGTTACGTCGCACCGACAATCTGCTACTGGCCTTTCGCCGCGTGCCTCCACGCCCGCCCCTCGCCCTCACCGCATGGCCGCTCAGCAGCGTCCGCGACAGTCCAATTGAGACAGGCTCCGGCAACTGCCGGACGGCGCAGCCGGGCGACAACCCCGCGTACAGAAGTGGTTATGCCCCGGTTTCCCGGAATGGGTCGTGAGGAGTTGTGGCTAGGTGACGGTGTTCCGTTTTGAACTCTACGGGTGGCCACGTGCCGTCTTCGACGCCCTCGCGGAAGACCGCGAACGCGAACGCGTCCGCCCGGCGGATCGCTGTCGCCGGGTCCTCGCACCCCTCTACCGGCGACCACGCGAACGTCGACGCGACGCCGCCGATGAGCTGCGGGTTGAACACGTGCACCGGGCCCGTAGCGACGCGGACCGCGGCGGTCAGGGCGAACACGTCGGCCTTGGTGGTCGTGGAGATGACCGGGCCGGGGTAGCGCAGGATCACGTCGGCCAGGAACGCGGTCTTGCCCGTCCGCGGCGGGGCCATGACCAGCACGTGCTCCTCCAGGGGGACGCGCAGGCCGACGAACACGGAGGGCTCGCCAGCGCGCGGATCGAGAGCACGCGCAAGCACTAGTCGGCAAGTTGCACTCTGAAATGCAGATCAGAGCGGCCCGAAGGTAACGCGCCATACAGATATCCGCCCCGAACGTGGCCCGGCGCACATGCTTTGCCGCCCTCGCACTTTAACTGCCACACGATCCCGCGGCTAGGGCGGCTGGTTTCAGGCGGGGAAACGGTCTATCCGGAGCACCGCGACCTCTTGCTGCGGGTCGAGCAGGACATAGGTCACCGAGATGCCCTTGTAATCCCAGACGTACATGTTGCCAGCCTGGCGGAGCAGGCGGCCGTTGCCGGGCGTGAGCCGCAGCACCTCGTAGAGGTCTAGGAGGACGTCAACCTCGGCATCGGACAGGGCGTCGATCTGGGCTTCGGCGATGTCGCTGCCCATGCGGACGGTGTACACCTACAGGTGGATCCCGCGCCGGCCTAGTACCTCGGCCAGGGTCGGGCCTGCCGGGCGCGCGCCGGACTGGAGCTCGTCGGCCTCTTGGTGCATGCGCTGCCAGTCGGCGGGATCGGCGGCCGCGCGGGTGGCGATGCGCCACCAGCCGGAGAGAAAGTCATCCAAGGCGCCTAGGTCGACGACAGAGGCCTGGGTGATCGCCTGAAGCTCGGCGTCGAAGGCCGTGATGCTGGCGGCGGGCAGCGCCGCTCGGACGGTGGTGAAGGTCCGCTCGATACGCGGGTGGGGCCGGTCGTGCTGCTGGGCGGTCATTACGATGCCTCACCTCCTAACGGCTGCCGCCAGTTTATCGGGCAGGGCGGACAGAACACGGTAGCGAGCGGGTTCGTTCGCTTGCTTCGCGGGCTAGCACTGGCTTGGCTTGGCTGTCGCTGAGGCGCCCGTCCCGGAACCTGTGCTTGCCGTCCTCTTCGTCCATCACGCCACCGTAGGACCGCCGGCTGTCCCGCGCCTACGAGATCGGGTTCAGCGCTCCGCGCGGGTCGCGCACCCACTTGTTCCCGGCGGCGTCGGTGAACATGATGCTGGCGACGTACACATCGTCGTCGCACTGCGGGTCCTGGGCGGCGATGTCGGGGGCGATCGGGAGGTGCCGCTCGGTGTGGGGCGGCAGGACCCGGATCGACTTTAGGGACGAACCCGCGGGCAGCGGGGTCCAGCCGAGGCCCTTGATCGGTTCATCGACCCGGTGGAAGGCGGCGCGGACGTCGAGGACGGGCAGGTCGGAGTTGTTCCGGACCATCGCGCCCCACGCGGCATATGGGCCGTTGGATTGCGGCTGCTTCCCAAACCAGGTGGTGACCTGGGCGGCCTGTGCGCGGCGCTTCTCCTCTGTCGCGTGGGGGATCGTTGGAGGAGTACTTGGCCGGTGCCCTAGGCCTTACGGTGGCGCTGCCTAGAGCGCCGGGACTCGTCTCCTTTGGGGCTGCTCTGCCACATAACGTCCGCGCCCTGGATGACGTCTAGGCACCCCGCTGAGCCGCCTGCCGAAGGGCGGACCGCGACAGGTCCTATCGGCCAGGGCGGGCAGCGGAACCAGCTGTGCCGGTCCGGCGAGGGAAGGAACGATGAAGCGGTTGAGGTTGTCGTGCATCGCGGGGGCCAGGATCTCGCCCAGAGGCCCGTAACGGCCAGGTCGGCAGGCCGGGCGTCGCCACGGCAGGCTAGGCCAGAGGCGGGACGGTGGCCGGCCCCAGGCCGTAGGAGTCCCGGACTGGGGGCAGGCCGTCCCCGGCTGAGGCATCTCCAGGCGGGGGACCCGCATCCGGGCCGCCCCCGGCCTGGCTGCCCCCGCCCGGCGGGGTACCGGCCGGGCCGGGTACCGGGACGCACGCGCCCGACAGGAAGTACAGCAGGTCGGTGGCGGGGGATGATGATGAGGACTCGGTAGCGGCGGGGTCGTTGTCGAAGCTGGCGCTGACCCCGTCATGCTCTGCGGCCACCCAGACCCCCTGGGAGACACGAAATGGTCCCCAGCCCGCAGCGGTCAGCGCCTGCTCGGCGATCCGGGCCGCCTGCCCGAGCGGCGGCCCGAGATCCTCGTACGTGTGCCCGGACGCCTCGATGATGACGGCGACCTGGTACTGCAGCCCGCCGCCAGCCCCTGTGTCACAGGACGTGAACGTGCCGAACGCCTCCTCGAAGCGCAGCCGTATCCTAAGCCGCGCCTCCATGCCCGGCAGGGCCTTCATGACCACGGAGGCGGCCGGCCAGTAGCGCCCGGCCACGTGAGAGCGCTCGGACTCCAGCGACCGAAGCGACTGAGCCGGTGACGCCGTCGCCGGGGATGCAGGCGACGAGTCCCGTGCTGGCGACTGCGACGCGGTCGACGGCGGCGTGTAGACCTGGTTGCCGCACCCAGCGAGGGCCAGGCACCCGGCGCCGGCAAGCACGGCCAAGGCCCGCACGATCGAGGGGATCACCCGGTCAAGCATGCCATCCGCTGCCGCGCTGCGCTCGGGCTCGCGTCCGGATACAGTGCCGGGGTGGCGCGGGTGGAGCACCTCGGACGACTTGCGAGCTGGGTGATCGCGGCCGTCTTCCATGTCGTCGCGAGGCCCGAGTCGATCAGCCCGGACCTCGCCTAGCGGGCGGAGCAAGTTCGGCTACCGCTCAAGCTTGCGCTACACGGGTTCAGAGTTCCGCCACGAGGTCGAGCAGGCGTTGCTCGCCCGCCTCGGCGACGACTGTGATTGCACGGGCAAGACTGCGATCGCCGTCCGGGAGAGCTCTGCCAGGGTAAGCGCAGACGTGGTCCCATCGTTCCTAATGAGTCTCAGGGAGCCCGCCGTCTGGCAGACTCGGTGTGGTGGCCGCCGGCAGGTGAGCACTTGTCGTTCCTGGGCTTTGAGCCCTGCTGAAAGACCGTGCCCCTGCCGGTGACCGGGAGAGATTGATCGCTGCTGGGATGTCGTGCCCGCCTGCCGGCGTGAGCACTGTTTTATTAGGTCGCTGATAGTTCTCCCGCTGGCTGCTGCCGGTTTTCGGCATCTTGGACGGGAGAGCGGATGCGGCTGTTCGTGGGCGATGACTGGGCGCAGGACCATCACGACGTGGAGGTGATGGACGAGGCCGGGAAGGTCCTGGCGAGGAAGCGGCTGCCCGAGGGCGTGGCCGGGATGGCCCAGCTGCACGAGCTGATCGGGCGGCACCTGGGCGAGGGCAGCGATGATGCGGAGGTGGTGGTCGGGATCGAGACCGACCGCGGCCCGTGGGTCGCGGCGCTGGTCGCGGCCGGGTACACGGTGTTCGGGGTCAACCCGCTGCAGGCGTCCCGGTACCGGGAGCGGCACGGCGTGTCCGGGGCCAAGAGCGACGCCGGCGACGCGCACATGCTGGCGGACATGGTCCGCACCGACTCTCACCAGCTGCGGGCGGTGGCGGGCGACAGCGCGGAGGCGGAGGGCGTCAAGGTGCTCGCCCGCACGCACAAGACGCTGATCTGGGAACGGACCCGGCAGGTGCAGCGGCTGCGGCACCAGCTGCGGGAGTACTTCCCCGCCGCACTGGAGGCCTTCGACGACCTGGACGCCCCCGACACCCTCGAGCTGCTGGGCAAGGCGCCCGAGCCCGGCCCGGGCCGCGAGGCTGACCCGCGCGCAGGTCAGCGCCGCGCTCAAGCGCGCCGGCCGCCGGAACATCACCGAGCGGGCGACGGCGATCCTGGCCGCGCTGCGCGGCGAGCAGCTGGCCCAGCCCGCGGCCGTCACGGCCGCCTACGCCGTCACCGTGCGGTCGCTGATCGCGGTGATCGCCGCCCTGAACGAGCAGGTCAAGATCCTGCAGGGGCAGGTGGAGGCGGATTTTGGCCGGCACCCGGACGCTGAGATCTACCGGTCCCAGCCCGGACTGGGCGCCATCCTCGGCGCCCGGGTGCTCGGCGAGTTCGGCGACGACCCCGGCCGCTACGCCGACGGCAAGTGCCCGCCGCAACTACGCCGGGACCAGCCCGCTCACCCGCGCGTCGGGCAAGAAGAAGGTCGTCGCCGCCCGGTTCGTCCACAACGACCGGCTCGTCGACGCGCTCAACGCCCAGGCCTTCGCCGCCCTGAACGCCTCGCCCGGCGCCCGCGCCTTCTACGACGAGCTCCGCGCCCGCGGGATCGAGCACAACGACGCGCTCCGCCGGCTGGCGAACCGGCTCGTCGGCATCCTGCACGGATGCCTGAAGACCCGCACCCTCTACGACGAGGCAACCGCCTGGGGCCACCGGCAAAACCTCCCTCAATCTTCCGTCGCGGCTTGACACTTAAGCTCCTGGGATGTCTTTCAGGCGTTACTCCGGCACCGGTGTCTTTCCGGAATATGATCGCGGGTTGACGACAATGGCACGGACGGACGGTGGATTGTCAACTACCCTGCGCAGCAGCTGAGCAACGGACGGCGCAAGAGACGTTTCGGGGCCCGTGCTCGTCACAGCCGGGGCGAACGGGTCGCAGTGGCCTCACTGGCGAACAGCTGCAAGACGGCCTCAGCGTCCGCCTCCGCAGACATTGCCCCCACGAGTGGAGGCAGGTTCTCGTTTCCCCGACTCCACATGCCAGCGAGAGCCTCGGCCCTGTGCCCGAGCGACTCGCCGGTGGCATGGTCTTTGAATTGGACGAGCCGCCAGTTCGGGACTCCGTCGGCGTCGACGCAGTAGAGATTGCCGACGATGTGCGACTCGCCGGCCAGGTCAATGTAGAGCTCGGCCATCGTTAGCAGGGGGCCGGACACTGCTGGCGCTCCGCTTAGATGTGCGCGCAGCTCGGTGTCGCCGACCGCAAGCACGAACACATCACTGTCCTGGGTGGCCGTGGCTTCCGGAACGGCCTGCGTTGCCGCATCGGATATCCGCCGCCACAGCGCCGTGAACGAGAGTCGGGCCTGGCGCTGGAGCCCTGAGTGCTCGTTTGCCTGCGCAACGACTGCACTCAGCTCGAGGTTCCGCTCGGCCTGGCGCGCTCTGATCGCCTGAAGTCCCCGTTGCCCGTCGGACAGGGTTCCGGCGCGCTGGACCAACTCGGTGATCCGGCGCGCATCTGACGGCCTGCCGCCCGGCTCTTTGTGAATCAGCTCGACTATGGCCCGTCGCACCTGCGGATCGGTTCCCTCCGGGAAGGCCGGCAGTAGCGACGCATGCGCCCGCCGTAGATCGCCGCCGGATATCGCGCGGGTCCCGGTAAGGGCCTCCAGCGCCGATAGCCCCAGGGCGTATGCGTCCGACAACTGCGTCTCGGGCTTGCCGTCAAGCAACTCGGGCGCCCTGTACTCCGTAGTACCGCTGCCTACCCAGCTATACGACGCAGTCGCCGCGCCGATGATCCGCGAGATGCCGAAATCAGCCAGGCACCAGTGCCCTCGGTACCACAAGATGTTGTGCGGCTTAATGTCACGGTGCAGCACCCCGGCCACCGCCAGTTCCTGCATCCCCTGAGCGACATCTAGGAGCATCGCTCGAACCTCGTCAGAGGTCAGGCGGCCGAAGTCAGCGATCCGGTCAGCGAGGCTGTATTCCGCCAGCGGCATCACCAGCAGCAACTCGCCATCCAGGTGGGCGTAGTCCAGCACCGGGACCAGATGGGGGCCCTGCGCGTCCCTGAGCTGCCCGGCGATCTCTACCTCACGCTCGGCCAGCCTGGATTCGGCCCTGCGCCGCCCGCTGGTGTCTACCCTAATGCGTACCTGCTTGACCGCAATCGCGCTGCCTTCACCATCCTCACCGCGGAAGACCTGGGTCAACGCACTACCCTGCGCCAGACTGTCCGCAGGATCGTAGCGATACTCCAGGCCCCGATCGCTGCGGAAAGCTCGCACCGTCGACTCAGGTTGGGAAGCTACGTCGATGGCGGTGACGCCGTCCGGCTCGTTCACTGAGGCAGTATAACGACAGCAACCATTCGATCGAACGTTATTTCACATCATGCGCTGCTATGCAGTTCGGCGGTCAGGCGAGTCCGGGGCATGATCAGACTGCAACTGGGTGAACAAGCTGGCGAAGCTCCTCTTGCATACTTCGGAGGGAACGACAGGGCGTTCATCAGAGTGCTCCTGGCCTGGGCCCTTGATGCGGCACGGGTTGCGGCGAATCGCGCCTCTTCGACCGCGGTCGTCATGATGGTGTACAGCAGTCGGTAGGCCTTGGCCACGGTGACCGGTCCGAACGCACGCGCCTGCTTCGGCCCGGCGTTAAAGCGCTCTTTGCGCTAGCGCCTGACGGCGTCCTCGTGGATCGTCCCGAGGTCGATGTTGCCGAAGGCCGGCTTCAGGTGGTTCTTCAGCAGTGCCCGGTACAGTTCCTTGGTGCGCGGCTTGAGGACGTGATCGTTGATCCAGGTGTCTGCGTAGTCGCCGAAGAGCACCTTCCCCGCGTCCGGGTCGACCCATTCGGGCCCGCCGAATCTCTGCGTCCTTCATGGTGAGCCAGGCATTGGCATCGGTCCGGCTCAAGAAGGTCTGCGGATCCGCCGGTTGAGTTCGACGCATATCTGGCCGAGTTTCTCTTCGCGCCCCGTGCGCGCCTGCGAGGACGAGTAAGATCCCGCTCCGCGACGTGTTTCGGCGCGGCGAGTGAGTGCCGAGAGAAAGTTATCGGAAGGTAGGGGTGGGAGCGGGCATGAAGGACGCGCAAAAGCCGGATCACGTCAGCCTCAGCACGTTGATTGGACGGCTCAAGGATGGGCGTTTCGTCATCCCCGACTTCCAGCGCGAGTTCGAATGGAGGCCGTGGGACATCCGCGACCTGATGCGGTCGATCTTCCTCGACTACTACATCGGCAGCCTCCTGCTGTGGAAGGGCAAGCCAGAGAACTTCGACGCTCTCTCCTGCGAGCCGATCTACGGCTTCAATGACTCCAATGGCAGCGCCGAGCACATCGTCCTCGACGGCCAGCAGCGGCTGACGGCGATGTATTATGCGTTCGTCGCGCCGGATATATCGGTTCCGAACCGCGCGAATCGATTCCTCTACTTCATCCATGTTCGAGCAAGTTTATGGAGATGGCGTACGACGACGCGTTCGGGTACGACTGGACGCGGGGATCGGCTGAAGTCTTCTGGAAACACAACTGAGCAGTACGAGGGCCACCTATTCCCGTTGTCGGTTATGGGCCAGGGCGGCTGGGCGCTCTTCGACTGGGTACAGGGATACGAGTCGTACTGGCGTGGCAAGGCTGCGCACGGCGCAGGACTCGCTGCCGACGCAATCGGCGCCGAGACTGCGCTCCGCTACGCTGATGACGCGAAGGATTTTGGCGAGCACCTGAGGGGGATCACCGAGCAGTATCAGGTCGCCTACATCGAGCTCGACCGCGACCTCGCCGTCGACAAGGTCTGCGACATCTTTACTCAGGTCAACAGCAAAGGGATCAGGCTCGACGTCTTCGACCTCATCAACGCGCTGCTCAAACCGAAGGGCATGCAGCTCAGGCACATGTGGCGCGAGGCTGCTCCGCGTCTCGACTTCGTCGAGACGGAGCAGATGAACGTCTACATCCTGCAGGTGATGTCGATTCTCCGCCAGGCGTACTGCTCCCCGAAGTACCTCTACTACCTGCTGCCCCAGCAGGAGAAGCTGGTTCGCGATCCTGACGGGTCGCTCCGTAAGAGATCCTCGTCAAGGACGCCGCTGATTTCGAAGGCACTATGGGACTCCGCAGTTGAGGCGCTGCGCAAATGCGCATCGATCTGCTGCGGCACCCGCAAGAATTCGGGGCCATTTCGTCGCTTATCTTCCGTACATTTCAATCCTCCCCGTGTTCGCCGCGTTGCAGCTGAAGGCGGCGACACATCCCACCAAACCGGCGGCTCGACGCCCAGCGCAAGCTACGGCACTGGTATTGGGCGAGTGTTTTCACGAACCGATATTCGGGCTCCGTCGAGTCGACGGCTGCCCGCGACTTCCTCGATGTCACGGCATGGTTTGCCGACGACGGCAAAGAATTGGCGCTGCTCCAGGAGTTCCGCCGCGGGTTCCGGGACCTCCAGTTGCGCCGGGAGGTGCGACGTAATACGTCGGTGTACAACGGAATCTTCAACCTTCTAGTGCTGGGCGGCGCGCGTGACTGGATGACGGGCAACGTCCCCCAATACGGTGATCTGGACGACCATCACATCGTCCCCAAGGACTGGCGGAAGCACCATCCGGATCTCGGCCACCTCGTCGATACGATCCTCAACCGGACACCGCTCACCGCCGATACCAACCGCAAGGTCATCCGTAACCGCCTCCCGAATGCATACCTGCCGGAACTCATCGCCGAGAACGGCGAACCGACAGTGCGTGCCACGCTCGAGACCCACCTCATCTCTCCCGCTGCGTTCGACATCCTGCTCCGGGACCCGTTCACGCCGGATGACTTCGAGGCGTTCCTCGCAGAACGCCAAAGAACCATCCAGGCCGCGATGAAGGATCTGCTCATCAAGGAACGTCTCGACCTCGCTCCTCAGCTTCGTGAGCTCGACGCGCAGGTGGAGGAAGTGGAGCTCGGCATCCGCCGCGTCATTACCGACGCTCTCAACGGCGACACGTCTCTCCTGCCGTCCCACATTCAGGCAAAGGTCAAGGACCGGCTCCAGGCTGCAGCTCGAAGGAATCCTGCCATGGACTCTGACTATTCCGAGTCCATGGCAGGGCAGCTCGAGTATGTCGATCTCCGCGAACTGCAGGACACGATCACCGGCAAGTCGCTCTGGGCTACGTTCGAGAGCCGATTTGGAACCAAGGAAATACTTGCTGAAAGGTTCAATCAACTCGCTGGGCTGCGCAACTGCATTCGCCACAGCCGCACCGTCGACGAGGTCACCCGGAAACTAGGCGAGGCGGCGATCCTCTGGTTCCGCCAGATTCTCGACAAGTGACTTCAGCGGCGGCGCAGCGCTGGCTAAGGCAATGGGACGGCGGGACGAACATCAGGCGTGGAAGCGCGACCATGCCGCCCTGCAGGATGGGCGCAGAGCGGCCGTACGCAAGAGCGCCGTCCACTTCGGTTCCGCAGGCGGGCCCGCAAGTGGCAAGCCGGATTCGGTGTCCTGGCTGGGCGATGCTGAGGCAGACGAGTGCGGAGCGTCTTGGCTACATGCTCGGGCATCCCGCTGGCACCGACCTGGTCACGGCTGCCTACCTGCGGCAGGAGGTGCAGCGCCTCGACGAGCGGTATGCCTATGTGCCGTCCACCGTGCTGCTGGCTCAGGCGGGGTAGTACCTGTACCTCGACCAGGCAATCGGCGCGGCGCGCCAGGTCCGCGATCCCGCGGCGGAGGGACTGGCGCTGCTGCGGAAGTCCATGGTTGCGCTATACGGCGAGCGTGATCCCCGTGCGGGCCTCGCGCTGGCAGAGCAGGCTTCCCGGTCAGCCAGGCCGCTGTCCGGCGTGTGGTGCCGCCACGGCGAGCGCAGGCCGCGCGGCCTCAATCGCCCTCGGACGGCCGAGCGGTCGCTTCCTGGGCTAGGTGCCACGCGTCGTGGATGTCCACGTTGCCGACCAGTGCCCCGCACCGGATGCACGTAGTCGGCGGCAGCGGACCGGGCTGGAGGTAGCCGATGTCACGCCGCGGGTTGCCGCTGCCTTCGGCCTTGACGGCGCGCACCCTCGCGAGTTCGTCCGGCAGTGCGGCCCGGGCGACTTCAAGCTCAACGCGGAGCATGACGACTTCCTCCGCCCATTGCTCCAGCGGATGCGTCTGCAGGTGCTCTCGGATGGCGGTGTTCACCGCGCGGGCGTGGGAGTCGGACGCGGCCGGGCGCGGGGCGCCCTTATCCTCGAACGCCCAGTCGCACGACCCGATCGGGCAGTGATGCAGCCTCACCTGGTCCATGCCACTCATCCTCTCACCCGGGTCTTGCTCTGCGCGTGCAGCGCGAGCACGTCGCTCAGCGCGTACGCGCCTCCTGGCCGTGGCAGCAGCCGCCCGCGTGACGCCCAGGACGTGATGGTGCCGCGCGGGACGGTGATGCCGGTCCTGGCCAGCGCGCCGCTGATCTCGCCGGGCGTGCCGAGCACGTCGGCGGCGGATGCGTGCTCGCGGCGCTTGTCGTTGAGCGCCAGGGCGAGCGCGCCGCACCGGCATTGCACGCTGTCCGCGCCGAGCTCGGCGCGCAGCTGCGAGCCGCACTCCTCGCAGGTTCCGGCGGGCGCGCGGTCGGGCTGGCGGTCAACAACCGCCCGGCGCGCGAGACGGCGCGACGATGCCGTGACGCCACCGCGCCTCATGCTGCCGCAGCTCGTTCAGCCGCGCGGCGAGCCACATGGCCTATGACAGGTCTCTGTCGTCCCGCCGGGAAGGGCGCACGAGCACCGGTACTAGCTGAGCGACTCCCTCACCGGGTCACCGCCTTCTCAGGCTGCGGTTCCGCCCTTGTGAACCGGCAGGCAGTACACGCAGGCCAGCGAGCCAGGACACGCTCTTCGAATGGGAACAGAATGGGAACATCCGTCCCGTCCCGCCCCGTTCTGGCCGGTCCTGCTTTGTCCCGATAGATCCCGGCTGGCCAGCACCGATGGACAGTAAAGGGCTGCTGCCAGCACCAACGGCGGCCGGGACGGTTTCCTCATAATCTGCCGGTCGTGGGTTCGAGCCCCACCCGCCTCACGCTCATAGCTCCGCTGGCCGGGGGGCGGCGTGCTCGCGCAGCGTCTCGGCGATGCGGCGCTTGGCTATGGCGTCCTGGCCGTCGATGGACTTGGCACGGATCCTGAAGTCGCGCTTGCGGTGGTAGGTGGGGCGCGCCTGCAGGTCGCTCTTTGAGATGCCGAGGCAACGGCGGGGGGTTCCAGCAAGGCACCAAATACCCTGCGAGGGGTCGAATCGTTACCGTCCGCAAACCCCATGGCCCCGCAATCCCAGGGCATTCACAGTTTATTTACGGTTTAGTTCAAAGTCTGGTCTTCACTTGCGCGCGCCCTCCGTCGTACGTTTCCCCTGGGGAACTCCAGCACAGTGAGGTGCGTTATGCAAAGAATCGCTCGTCTTGTGGTCAGCGCGGCGCTCTTGGGCGCTGCAGCGCTAACCGCGACAGCCGTGGGGGCGGAGCACGCCAGAGCGGACCCGTCACCGGCAAGTCTGTGTCCGGACGCCGTCACCGCAATGTTCGGCCCGAATGTCTGTGTCTTCACGCCGTCAATGTCGCAGGCCGACATCCAGGCCGACGTCAACGCCATCTACGCCCAGCAGGTCGACAGCGAGATGGGCACCGGGCGTTATGCGCTGTTTTTCGAGCCGGGTACCTATGGGTCCCAGAACACCCCGCTGGACATCCCGGTCGGCTATTACACCGAGGTCGACGGGCTGGGCCAGGACCCGTCGGACGTCGTCATCAACGGTGGCGTGACCGCCATCGGCAAGAACGGCAGCGGTGCGCTGGACATCTTCTGGCGTTCCGTTTCCAACTTGACCATCCATGTCGTCCCGACCGCGGACGGCTGCCACACCAGCGACGAGATGTGGGCGGTTTCGCAGGCGGCCCCGATGCGCCGGGTCGATGTCCAGGGCTTCACCTCGTTCATGCCGTTCTGCGAGAGCCCGAACTTCGCCAGCGGCGGCTTCGTGGCCGATTCGCGGCTGGAGGGCGGCGCGCTCAACGGGTCGCAGCAGCAGTTCTACGTCCGCAACAGTGACCTGGGTACCGGCTGGTCCAACTTCGTGTGGAACCAGGTCTTCTCCGGCGACACCGCCGCGCCCGCGCAGGACTTCGGCAACGGCGCCGCCTACACGACGGTCGCGCAGACGCCGGTGAGCAAGGAGAAGCCCTACCTGTACATCGACGGCTCTGGCGCCTGGAACGTCTTCGTGCCGTCAGCCCAAACCAACTCGGCGGGCCCCACGTGGGCCAACGGGCACACGCCCGGCACCTCGATCCCGCTGTCGAAGTTCTTCATCGCCACGCCGTCCGACTCGGTCGCCGCGATCAACGCCGCGCTGGCCCGGGGCCTCAACCTGCTGCTCACGCCCGGCGTCTACAACGTGGACTCGCCGATCAAGGTCAAGCGGGCTGACACGGTGGTACAGGGCCTGGGCATGGCCACCTTGACAGCGAGCAACGGCAACTCGGTCCTCACCACCGCTGACGTGCCCGGCATCGACATCTCCGGCATCATCGTCGATGCCGGACCGGTCAACTCGCCGGTGCTCGTGCAGATCGGCTCGAAGAACGGCAACAACGGCGTGCCGCACAATCAGGCGTCCGACCCGACGGCACTGCAGGACGTGTTCTTCCGAGTCGGCGGACCGCACGTCGGCAAGGCGACCGACTCCCTCGAGGTCAACAGCGACAACACCATCCTTGACGACCTGTGGATCTGGCGTGCCGACCACGGCGTGGCCGGCTCGGTCGGCTGGACCGTCAACACCGCTGACACCGGCCTCGTGGTGAACGGCGACCATGTCACCGCGACAGGACTGTTCGTCGAGCACTTCCAGAAGTACAACGTCATCTGGAACGGCAACGACGGCAAGGTCATCTTCTTCCAGAACGAGCTGCCCTACGACCCACCGACCCAGGCCGACTACGAGCACGACGGCGTGCTCGGCTTCGCGGCCTTCAAGGTGGCCGACAACGTGCAATCGTTCCAGGGTTACGGCATGGGCAGTTACATCTTCACCGAAGCAAACCCGGACATCCACGTGTCGCATGCCTTCGAGGTCCCGAACAAGCCGGGCGTCCAGATGCACGACCTGCTCACGATCAACCTCAGCGGTCCCGGCACCATCGACCACGTCATCAACGACACCGGCGGACCGGTGAGCTCCGCCAACGAGGACGTGGCCAGCCAGGTCATCAGCTACCCGTGACCTAGCGGACAGGTGACTGGCGCCCGCATGCCCGCTTAATGGAGCGGGCATGCGGGCGCTGCATATCAAGGAATGGGGCGGGCCGCTAGAGCCCGGCACGGCCGGCCCCGGACTTCCCAGGCCCAGGCGCTGGGCGGTGAGGTAGGCGATGGAGTCGCCTTCGGCCAGGGCCATGGTGCGCGATCTGATGACCGGGGTGCACAGCCCGCTGGTGACGGCGGCCGGCTCGGCGGCGATGCGGCAGACGGCCGGGTCAGTGGCGGTGGCGCGCAGCCAGATCAGGTCCAGGGACTCGGTCGGCCCGACCGTGACGCCGGAGTCGATGCGCGTTTTCGGTCCGTCCAGGACGCCGGACAGCGTGGCGGGTGAGATGTCCTGGTCGGCGTCCCAGTACAGGCGGACGAGGTCATGGGAGTCGAGGCCCGTGGAGCGTTCCCAGCCCTGTCCGATCATCGGGACGAAGCCGCAAAGGTGATGATGGCCCTGTCGTAGGGGGCGTTCTCCGGCACGCCGAGGGCTGCGTCCCCGGTGGTGACGTGCACGCCGGCGTATCCGGCTCGTTCAAGGTTGGCTGCTGCCTGGGCGGTGATCGCTGGGTCGATGTCGATGGTGCTGACGTGCCCGCCTGGCCCGGCGAGGGTGGCGAGCAGCGCGGCGTTCCACCCGGTTCCGGCTCCGGCTTCGAAGACGCGGTGGCCGTCGCGGACGTCGAGTTGCCCGAGCATGGCGGCGACGAGGTAGGGCACGGAGGCGCAGGAGAGCGCGGCCCCTGCGGTGGTGCGCTTGGTGATCACGGCCAGGTCGGGGTTGTAGGCGTCGGCGAGGTCGGCGCCGGGGACGAAGGCGTGGCGCGGCACGGTGCGGATCGCGGCCAGGACGCGGGGGTCGCTGGTGCCGACCGGGCGGGAGGCGGCGATGGCGTCGATCATGAGCTGGCTGAGGTGCTCGGGGCTGGCGGCTGGTTCGGCACGCCCCGGTCCAAGGCGCGCATGGGTGGAACGTCGCCGCCCACGTACAGGGCAATCCGGCAAAGCGGGTGTTCGACGTGGACGAGTTGCAGCACAGCAACTTGCGGATACACGAAACGGTTGCGCCTACGGCAATTATACGTAATCGTGTGATATGCCAGTCAACGTCCGAACGGTGAAGGGTGTGTAGTGGGCACGTTCAATATTGTCGCCTTCGGCCCGCCAGGCTCGGGCAAGACCGTATATCTAGGCGCATTGCATCATGTTCTAGGCGGCCGGTCGCTAGGACGGGGCGTGTCCTTCAAGACCGACCTCGCGACAAGCCGTTGGTTGCAGCGCACTTATAGCCTGGCCACGAACTCGGAAGACGAGAAGTGGCCGCCGTCGACAAACACTTCAGAACCTCCACGCGAGGCGAAGTTCACCTGCCAGATTGAGTGGACACAAGCGTTGCGGTGGTCTGGCAGGACTCGCTTTCACGGTTTTTCTATATTTGATATAACCTATATAGACTATGCGGGAGACTGGATCACCGAATCTGATGAGGTTGACGCAGACCTCTTCCAGCAGTTCAGGGAACGAATCAACGGCGCGCACGCACTGCTCGGTATCGTCGACGGAATAAGGCTGCGACGATATCTGGAGAACGACAGAGGCGGACTTGATTTCTTCCAGAAGCAGCTCAGGCCAGTAGTTGATGCCATGCGAGGCGAACCCAAGCCGATGCATTTCATCGTGACGAAATGGGATGTCCTGTCAGGCTATAGCCTTCAGGAGATCGCGGCGGTTTTGCTCAGCGCAACGGACACAGGATTCTACAACCTGGTGGAGACGCGTACGGCGCGGCGACGGAATGGCCGGGCGGACGTCGGAGAAGTGCGTCTCATACCAGTTAGCGCAGTCGGCGACTTTGCCTCACTCGAGCGGGACTGGAGGGTCAGCAAGGCGAAGGGACGCGACCCCAGCCATCTCAATGTCGAGGTTCCGGTCATCGCGGCGATGCTCGACGTCTGCGACCTTGCCTTGGCCATGGAGCTTCAAAAAGCCGAGAGATCCGGAGTCCACGCGCGACACTCGAGAAGTCTGAGGAACGGGGCGGACGACTCCGGGAAGGGCACTGTGACCATCGGTCCATTCGGCGTCACCATGAATCTTCGTTATGTGATTGGGTTCGCACTGGAGGCCGGCTTCGGAGCCGCAACGGTGTTGGGGAGGCCGGCTGGAGTTCTGGGCAGGCGGATGAGACGGATCTATCGGAGGGTTCGCGCGAGGGAAATCGGGGGCGTGCGCAGCGAGGAAGCTGCTCTGCTCTATGCCGCGCGAATCTTCCGCGATCGCTTGCAGGAGTTCGATGCTGACTCTGCCCATCAGGGTTCCCGGCTGATAGCCTCCGCCGAGGCGGATGTTCTTCCCCAGCGGTGACTGCGGTCGCGCCTGAAGAGGATCGAGAGTACATGCCAGCGAAACCTCCCACGCCGACCGATCCGGTTTGGCCGTTCCTGGTAAGTCAAGGCCGCAGCATCCCCCACCGCGTCGTACTGGCTCCGGACTTCATGGTGAGCAAGGGATTCGCCGCATTGTTGCGGCGCGCCACTGCGGGGACTGACGAGCTCAGGGATGTGGTGCTAAGCCGGGAACTCACAGGCACGCCAATGGGGAATCTCTATGTAGTTTTCCGAGTCATCGTGGCCAGTCCCGCATTCGTCGGGGAGAGCGGCAGCGTTCTGACGTCGGAAACTTCCCAGCCCATACTCTTCCGCGAAGGCATCGTATGTGAGCGGCAGGTCGAGGTAAGCGATTCCCTCCTCCAGTCCGCCCACGAAGCAGCCGTTTCCGCATTTAGCGTTTTCTGGAGAGCGGACGACCAGTTTACGGGAACCACTCCCTCTACCCCACTGCCGCAGGGAGTCACGTCCGAAGGCGTCGTACCACATGCGCTGGAGCCTGTCGCAGCCCCAGAACCCCGAAGCGTCCCGTATGTTCAGGGTGACCGACCAGCACCGCAACCTGGGCCGCGGAATCCCCGTGAACCTATAGAACCAGACCCAGGGGGTGAAAGCCACGCGGCTTTGCAGCTCATCTTCCGGCTGGTTGCTTTTTTGAGAGCGCCGTTCTCGCGACATCGCTAAGAGAATTGAGTAGCTCCGCAGTTAGCTCTTGTGGCTCATGAGACACCTGTACTCATCAGCTGAAGCGCGCATGAATGGGTGATCTGCACAGTTGCGTATCATGGACGTGCGCCCAGGAAAAAACAATATTCACCCGAAGGCCAGGATCACCCTGGCCAGGGACCCGGTGCTGAGGCAGTCGCCGTATGCCGGGATGCTGCTGAACGGCGGCGGGCGCGTATTCGACGGGTTGGCCCGGCGCCGACGATTCCCGCGACCATGTGCGGGAATCGCACCCCGGTTTACGACGTGAACCAGCTTCGTCACGGAGACGAGCCGTGGATCGTCGGTTACCACCGTGACCTGCTGGACGGCGAGCCCCCGGCTTACCGAGATACCCAGGCCAACGGGCTTCGCTGCGTAGACGGAGACGGGCAGTTCGCGAAGAGTGCATTGTGCGGAGCCAGGCCGTAGCCCTAGCGAACCAGGCAGGCCCCCGACGAGCATGATTCATCCGTGCTGTCCTCGATCACCGTAGCCACGGCGGCCTCGTACTGCTCCCGGCTGATCCTCGAGTACGGCGACTGCGGCCGGGAGCTGTCCACCATGACCGTCGTGCCCTTTAGCTCGGGCAGGAAGCTAGCCAGGCCAAAAGCCAGCTCGTCAGCGGTGTACTTGCCCGCGGGGCAACCTCAGGTCTGCCTCGTTCAAGGCGAAGATGTGGCTGCCGATCGTAAAGGCGATGGCTGTCACTGCCCCGGGAACGGGGGCGCCCTGCTTCCTCCCTTCACGTTCAAGCGGGATGTTGTCAGTTGTCGTCGAACTCACCCTCGTTGATGTGGTCAATGGGGAGGCCGTGGTGGCTCTTCGCCGACCATGTCGAGGCCACCACGGCACCATCACGCAAGGTCGAGGCTAGCCGGTAACGTCCTTCCTCAGCGGGCGTCGGCGATCACGACGGCGAGGATGGCGGGCTGCGACAGGAACGGCGAGTGCGAGCTGTCGAGCTCGACGACCGTCGTCGGCTCCTTGGACACCGCGTCGATCTCCGCAATGAAGCGGTGCTGCAGCGCGATCGGGTTCGCGTTGTCCTTCGTGCAGGTCACGTAGGTGTGCGGGACCGTGCCGTACCGCCCGGGCGTCACGGTGAAGGCCTCCGCGGGCATGGCGACCGGCTGGTCCGGGCTGAGCAGGCCGATCGCCGCGGCCGCGGTGGCCTCGTCGACGTCGGCAAAGAAGGTCTCCCGGATCGCCGGGTGGAGGCCCTGGTCGCCCGTGTCGATGCGCAGCGCCCCGGCGTCCGCCGTGACTCCCGAGATAAGGCCGTTAACCATCGTGCTCGCGCACTCGGGAAGGCTGACGTAGTACCCGGCGGGCAGGCCGCTGACCGGGGCGAACCCGCTCACGTAGACCAGGTGCGCGAAGAGCTCGGGTGCCAGCTCGGCGGCGGCGGTGGCGACCGTGCCGCCCATGCTGTGCGCGACCACGACGCAGGGCTCGCCGCCGCCGATGACCCGGATCTGCTCGACCAGCGTCGTGGCGGCGGTCGTTGCCGTGACGCCCGCCGCCGGCGACGGCTCCCGCGCGAACGCGGCCGCGTCGAACGGGCGGCTCCAGCGTGACCGCGGCGACTGGCCCTTCAGCCCGTACCCGTCGAGGTCGACCGCCACCGAGGGGATATCGCGGCTGGCGAGCTGCTGGGTGACCAGGCTCCAGCACCAGCTGCCGTGCCAGGCACCATGAACAAGAATGACTTTTCGCATGTCAATGAGGCTAGGAGTCCGCCGCGCGGGCAGCCACACCTCATTTGTGCCTGGCTAACCCACCCTGCTGTGGCTGGCTAGCCGGTGCCGGGCCAGCTGCTCCAACTGCTCCCGGGCCGGGGTGCCGGGCACTGGCTGGAGCATCAGCAGCCGCTGCTGCGATAGCGGGCTGGTCACCACGGCGCAGTCCAGGTAGATGTGCCCGACCTGCGGATGAGCCATCATCTTGGTCGTGCAGAACAGCGCCGAGACGTTGTGCTGGTCCCATATCCGGGCGAACTCCGCGCTCACTTGGCGCAGGTCGTCCACCAGCGCGCCCGCCTCAGCGTCGTCCGGCCCGCGCCGCCCGACGGCCGCGCGCAAGTCGGCCACGTAGAACTGCCCGGTCCCCTCGTGCTGCTCGGCCGGCTCCAGGTACGCGCGCCATTCCGGCGACGTGAACCAGCGCCAGACCAGGTTCGCGCCATGCCCGGGCAGCCCGGGCCAGTCACCGAACAGCTCCCGGTTCAGCCAGTTCTGCGCCAGGATGGTGCTGAGGTCATCGGTTATCGACGCGGGCGTGTTGTCCTGCACCGCCCGCAGCACGTACTCCAGCCCGGGATCAAGGGAGCCGGGCCCGTCGGACACCGTCGGCTGCGCCTGGCCGGCCAGCATGTACATGTGATTGCGCTCATCGGCCGACAGCCGCAGCGCGTCTGCCATGCCGGCCAGCACCGTCGCCGACGGCAGCGGCCCGCGGCCCTGCTCCAGGCGCCCGTAATAGGTCTCCGAGATGTTCGCCAGCGCCGCCACCTCATCACGGCGCAGCCCCGGCGTCCGACGCCGCCCCCACGTCGACAGCCCGACATCAGCCGGCGAGAGCTCCTCCCGGCGACGCCGCAGGAAATCACCAAGCTGCAAGCGATCACTCACAGTGCCTCCCAGCGGTTCGTCCGAGGCTTCGCCAGAAGGCGAGGGTACCGGGTCTCGCTCGGGCCGCGGACGGCAGCGCGGGAGCGGGCCTGGGCCCTGGCCGGGGAGAACACGACCCCCTCCCCTTCGCCATTGATGCCGTTCACGGCGTGCCCGCCAGGCCGGTGAGTTCCTCTTGCGCCGCGATCTGCTCACGGAGGCCGGCTCCGACAGCAGCATCGACCGTCTTGGCCCAGCCGCTCGGCGGATGAGACGGCTGGGCGATGCAAGACAGCTCTGCGGCGACATCACGGCGAGCGACTGGCAAGATTCCTCCGCTTCGGCCGGTACGTGATCGTCTTGAGGTCGCTCATCGGCAGGTCAGCCCTCCGCCACAGTGCTTTCCGCACCAGGGCCCGAGTCCGGCTCGTCGAGGTGAACGAGCCCCACCTCGGCGACCGTCCGCGGGTGCTTCGCGTACAGGTACCCGAGGTAGATGATGCCAAGCACCATGAAGCCGGCGACACCAGGACCCATGTAAGACGCCGGCGCGGCAAGCGGCACCACGAAGGAGAACACCTTGATGCCCGCCGCGGTCAGCCAGGCGGGCACGAAGACGACGATGCCCAGGACAGGCACGATGAGGTGCAGGAGCACGTTCCACCGCCTTCCGCCCCGGTTGGCCGCGCGCGCGAAGTACCCGATGCAGGCGACGTTCATCAGGATGTAGATCGCCACGAGCACGATCACGATCCCGGTGCCGGTCATCGCGAACCCGTTCACCGGGTTGTACGCGAGGCCGAGGCCGAGCAGCACCGCGACGGTGAGCACGAACGACACCGCGATCGCGAGTACCGGGGAGCGGTGCCTGGGGTGGACGCGGGCGAGCGCCGCGGGGAACGCGCCGATCCGCCCCATCGCGAACGACATCCGCGACGCGATGTTCACCCCGGCGTTGGCGTTGCCGATCGTGGAGTTGACGATCGCGAGGAAGACGAAGAACCAGAACAGCCCGTACAGCGAGCGCGCCATGCCCTCCCAGGACGAGGCACCGGACGACGTGAAGCCGGAGAACCCGGCGGGCCCGAACGCCACGTCGGCGGCGTAGGTGGTGAACACGTAGAAGATCCCGATGCCCAGAGTGGAGAACAGCACTGCCTTCTGCACGGTCCGCTTCGGGTTCCTGCTCTCCTCGGCCAGCGGCGCCGCGCCCTCGAACCCGCCGAACGCCAGCACCGTGTACACCGACCCGGCGATCACCCCGGTGATGCCCTTGTAGCCGCTCGGCGTGTGCCCGGTGCCGAACACGCTGATCGTGTTGTGGCCGCCGGCGTGCACGATGAAGAACACCGCGAGCACGAGGAACACCGCGATCTCGGACATCCCTAGGATGGTGCCCATCCGGGCCGAGGTCCTGATGCCGTAGAACCCGGCGGCGAGCACGACCAGCGCGCCCAGGATCGCCCACGGCCACCACAGGGTGGCCGGGTAGCTTGACCACTCGCTGTTGATGGTCCCGGCGACGGTGAACCCGAGCTGGAACAGCACGAGCGGCGGTATCAGGATCGAGACGAGCACGTACCCCCACGCGGTGAGGAACCCGGCCGCCGGGTGCACGCCGCGCGCCGCGTAGGTCGCCAGTGACCCGGCCGCGGGCATCTCCCTGGCGAGCAGCCCGATCGAAGACGCCGAGAGCAGGCAGGCGATCAGCGCGAACACCACGGCCAGGGGGAGTGACCCGCCCGCGTACCCGGCCCCCGCGGGAATCGAGGCCGCGACCGCGGCCCCCGGCGCCATGCCGGTAATCGACTGGAACAGAACCTCGCGCAATCCGATGGCGTTCGCCCGCAGGCCCGTCGCCGCCCCTGTTGCCGCCGTCTCAACTGCCACTGGTGACCGCTTTCGTTGTAGTTAGATCAACTAAAGCCACTAACGAGGCGATTGTCTAGGGTTGAGATTTCCGGCGTGTTTCCGTCCGTCATAGTTACTTGAAAGAATCAGTAATTCCGAACGAGAGCGTGGTGCTTTGATAACCCAGCGTTAATTGCTTGTGGCGGCGTGGTTGGGAGCCGGGGGCGGGGAGTGTCTCCTGTCGCAGTCGTGGCTCAAAAAGGCGTGGTCGGCCGTGGTTGAGGCGGCGTTCAGGGCGTTGACCGTGGTCGTGGGAACCGCCGGCCAGCAGCTTCGGCGCGATGACCACGCCGTCTATCGCGACCACGGCGAGTACGCCCGCGCCCGCCGCGAGCGCCCTGTTCCTGTTCGGGGACGGCTTCGAGGAAGGCTGCCTTCCCGACTTCCGGGCCACCACCGCCGCCCAAGCCGCCGAGGAGGCGCGGATCCTGTCGGTCACGATGTCGCGTGCACGGCACGGTTTGGTCCTCTCCTTCGCCCGCTCCGTCCCCGAACAGTCCGGTAGGGCGCGGCAGCGCGAACCGTCCCGCCTGCTCAGGCATTTCGCGGGCGTCAGGGAAGGTGAACCTGTCGTCAGGCCCACTCCCTGGCCAAACGGGCCAAACTCAGTGAAAACCAGGGGCCAACTTGATGTGGCTGTGACCGCTATCTGGCCCCTGTGAGCGGCATCTGTCCCGTTTTCCTGTTCGATTAGATCGTTGCCCGCGAACCCCGTCCGTCACTACACCAATCTGAAACGCGAACTCGATACCCTCGCGGCCACGCTTGCCTGGAGCATCGATACGCGCTGCGGCTAGTGCCGCGTCAGACAATGCAGCCTGGTCGCGGGAGATTGCACTGCCGACCGGTGGGAGAGTGAGGCCATGGAGATTGCCGGCCGCACGCTGACGGTGGACGTAATAGCGGCACTGACGTACTGGCCTGGCGTCATCTGGGTAGGTCAGAAGGACCGTCCTGACCCGGTGAATCTCAAGATTCTGTCCCCTTCTTCAACAAGGTGCTGCATGAATTTCCTTGGTGGAACGCATTGGCCCTCTCGGGAGGTCACTAGGTTGGGGGCCTGGTTCCGCACTGCTCGGCGCGGACCAGCCATCCGAGCGGTGATTGACCCTTCGATCCGATGAACCAGGACGCCCATCCCAGAGAGCTGCCGACCGAGGTCCTGGCCGACGTGGCCAGCGTGGTCGGGGCAGAGGTCACTCTTCTCGATCGTCTGCCCGGAGGCCTCGATGTGGGTGCCATGCGCGTCCAGTTGGCCGGACGGGCAGATGCGGTGCTCAAAGTAGGGCCCCGGGCGCACCCCAGCCACCAGCTGGACGCGAGGTTGCGAGCCCAGAGAGTGGCCGGGCACATGCGCAGGCGCGGCTATCCCACCCCGGCCTGGCTCGGGGTGGGGGCCACAGCCACTCATGTATGGCATCTGACGGACTTCGTTGACGCGACTCCCGTGCCGGAGCTGACCCCGTCCCTAGTTGAGCAGCTGATGGAGATCGTCGAGCTCCAGGCTGGCCAGGCCTCCGAGCCCTACGACCACTGGTCGTACGCCTGGAGGGTCGCCACCGGCCAGGGATCGGCTGTTGCTGGGCTGGATTTCAACGAGACGCCGGAGCAGTCGCTTCTCCGCCAGTCCGTGGCCGGTCTCTCGGGGTATTCCCCCGCGGTGTCGGCCTTGGTCGAGCGCCTGCGGCTCGCGTGTGCCGGCGTCCCGCCGCCACGAGAGGCACCGGACATGGTCCATGCCGATCTCAACCCCGGCAATGTCCTGGTCCGTGACGGAGCGGTGGTGGCGGTCGTGGATATCGGGAACGCGGGCAGCGGCACGCGGGCGACTGATCTCACCACCCTCCAGTGGTACACCTTCCAGGGTCCGCTGGACGGCGCCCGAAGGCGGCTGTGGAGGAGAATCCTCGCCCTGGTCGGCTGGGAGGAGGCGGCGGTGCTCGCAGCGACACGGATCCTTCTGGAGCTTGAGTTCCCCATCCGTCACGGGCGCCACGATGTCGTTCCAGGGGTGGTCGAGCGCGGCCGTCGCACCCTTGACGAGCTGAACGCGCTTCGCTAGTCGGTGGAGATGGTGTGCGAAATGGGGACCTCCGGCTTGCTATCAGCCGGCATAACTTTTGGCGCATTTGCCTCATTTCGAAAATGAGGCCAAAGGATCTTTCCTGCGTGTTGTGCTTATTGGGTGACCATAAGCGACGTAGTGCCGGTGGGGTCGGATCGCTGCGGGCTTGATGACCTGTTCCTGGACTACGAGACTGCGGCAGCCCGGGACGGCCTGGGGCTGGGGCCGGGGTGGCCGCGGCGGTGGACGGCCGGCTGGCGTACTCCGGATGGCGAGGTCGTGTGCGCTGTCCGGGATCTGGGGGAAGTGCCGGCGGCGAGGTGCGTGCCGGTGCGGCGGTTCACCTGGCGGCAGCAGCAGCGGCACCGGCCGGGGCTTCAGTTCATGGTGTCGACGGGACGGCTGCACGGGTTCGAGTCGCTGGAGGAAAGATCGCTGCTGCTGGCTCTGGACTTCACCGGGACGGCTGAGGAGATCCTGTCACAGCCGTTCCGGCTGGAGTTCGAGACCGCCGGAGGGAGTTCAGGCGAGCACATCCCGGACTTCCTGGCGGTGTTCCGCGACGGGTCCCGGTGGCTGCTCGACGTCCTCCCGGCCAGGCTGGTCAAGAAGGAAGACGCCGTCCGGTTCGCCGCGGCCGCCGAGGCGGCGCTGGAGGCGGGGTGGCGGTACTCGGTGGTGGCCGGCTGGCGGCCGCATGTCCTGTCGGTGCTGGATGCGCTGTCGGCGCAGCGGCGGGAGATGGAGGACCCGCTGGGCCTGGAGGGCGAGCTCTTCCGGGCCGCGGCGGGCGGGCCGGCCGCGTTCGGCGACCTGGTCACGGCGACTCGCCTGCCGGCGGTCGCGCGGGCGCACCGCTCTCCTGGACTCCCTGACCATCACCCGCGAGGACCTGCCCGGCCTCGACCCCGACTCCGGAGAGATCCCCGACTTCCTCGCCGCCCCGGACACGGAGAAGCCCGCGAAGCCCCGCAAGGGACGGAACACCGTCTTCGACGACGACGGCGCTCCCGCCGCCGGGACCGCAGGCTGACCCGCCATGCCCCGGTCACGGCCGCTTCCCAGGAGCCTGATCCCGCTTCCCGGCGAGTCGCTGCCCGGATTCCTCCTACGGCTGTCCTGCCGGCGCAACCAGCCACCCGCGAGGATCTCCGAGCTGACCGGACTCGCCCTGGACGGGCCTGCCGGGGCACGCCTGCCGCTCATCCACCTGGCCGGGATCCCGGAAGCGGCCAGGGATGAATTCACCCGAATGACCCGGCTCACCAGTGACCAGGTCGCCGGCCTCGGCACGGGCACCTGGCGGGAGCGCTACGGGCCCGTGACCGCCACGGAGCGAAACGCTCCCGGCGGCCACCGCCTGAACGGCCAGGTAGTCCTCGCGCCGACGACGCGCTACTGCCCGGACTGCCTCGCCGGGGACGGATCCGCCGTCCAGAAATCGTTCGGCGGCACCTGGCTCAAGACCTGGCACCTGCCCGTCGTCTTCGCCTGTCCCGCTCACCAGCGACTGCTGGAGCACCTCTGCCCTGAATGCGGCCAGGCAGTCCGGGGCCGCCGCCCTGGCGGCTACACCGCCCTCCTGCCCGCGATGCGGGTCGCCGGCCTGCACTCCGCCCAGTGCAGGACGGAGATCGTCCCCAGCAACGGGCGGTCCCTGCCCGTCTGCTGCGGAGCCCGGCTCGACCACACCCGCAATCATCGGCCCGCCGCCACCAGGATGATCGCGCTGCAAGACAGAATCCTCGCCCTGCTCGACCCTGACGGGCCTGCCATCACGCTGAGCGCCGGGCTGCCGGCATCGTCGGCCGCCTACTTCGCCGACCTCCGGGCGCTGCAGCTCCTCGCCTGCTCAACCTGGCCAGCCGCCCGGAACCTGAGCCCGTCCGAGGAAGCATCCGCCGCCATCGACCAGCACGTCGTCTCGCTACGGCAACAGGCCACAGACCGGCAGGCCGCCTCGCCCGCCACGGAGTCCCGTGTCAGGTTCGACCTCCTCCCGCAGATGCCGCGGCCAGCGGCGGGCTGGCGCACATCGCGGCCGGCCTCCTCGCCGGCAGCACCGAGGAGGCCCGTGAGCAGCTAGGGCCGCTCCTGCCGGCAGGCACCAGGCAGGCCGGGAGAAGTCCCTGGGCCCGGCTGCTCGCCCGGTCAGCGCCCTCGTGCTCCGACGGTCTGCGAGCCGCCGCCGATCCGCTCCTGCGAGGATTCACCAAGGCCGCCGGCCTGGCCGCAGGGTCGGCGCAACGCCGTTCTCCGCCCCTAGCGGTGGAGACCAGAGCACATCCCGGCCTTCCTCGAGCAAGCCTGGTTCGAGGACCATCTTGCCTGCCTGGAGTGCGGATCCACGGTGAAGGCCGCCCGCCGGATCGCGGCCGCAACGCTCGTTCAGTGGACAGCAGGCGGATCAATCGGCGACGCGGCCCGCTATCTCGGCTTCAACCCCGGAGGAGGACAGTACGCCCCGACCAAAGACCTCGCACAGCGGCTCGCAGCCCTCGATCCGGGACGGTTCAACCAGGCACTGCGCGAGATCGCGCTGCGGCTTGACCAGGCCGGCAGCATGGTCAACTACCAGCACAGGCGCGACCTGCTCCGGAACTGGGCGCTGACGACCCGGGAGTGGAACGACATCACCAGCCGTCTCCCTCCAGCTCCCGGCCCGTTCCAGCCCGTCCTGGACGACCGGAAGAGGCAAGAGGCCTCTGCTTTCATCTGGGCCCGCGTCACGCAAGGAGAGCCCCAGTTCGCACCCCGGCCGATAGAGGCCAGCCAGCCCGAGCCCGTCCAGAGACAATGGACCCTCCACCGCGCGAACACGTGGGGCAAAATCGCCAGCCCAGGCCGATTCGTTCACTACGCCGAACTGCGCAGTCTCCTCATCGAGCACAGCGACCAGCTCGCAAGAGACATCGACAACGGCACGGACCCGAACGGCGACGATTGCCGCCTTCCTCGATCGTCGGCCAGCCGCCATCCATAGCGGGGCATCACAGATAGCGATCTAATCGAACACAAAAACGGGACAGAAACCCTTCCCGGGGGCCAGATAGCGGTCACAGTCACACTTGACTGAAATTTGACCCGATGATCACCTTGTCAGCCCCTGGACTGGGGCCAACTATCGAGAAAAGTCACACCGGGGCAGCATCCCGTGCGAAATGTGGCAGCAGTTGGTAGCGCGGCGGGGCGAGGAGGAAGGCATCGGCCCGGACGCCATCGGGGCAAAATCCGCAACGTCCTTGCCCTGTTCCAGCCAGTGTTCCAGGCGGGTGCCGGAATCCGGTTGCATGACACGGTGCTGTACAACTCGATGTACCGGGCCGATGACGACCTTCTGGTCAATACCCACATCCACGGATATGTGGCAGCCTGCGCACCAGTGCTCCACCTGCGGAAAATCGCGGGAGGCAGCGTGGTCGCCGCCTATCACGAAAGCTTTGACCGCATCTGGGAAGATGCCAGGCCTTGGACCGGGAGCTGAGTGAACCGCAAGATCGACTACCACGATGACCCGGCCGCCCCGGAACCCAGCAGCCCCGTCCCGGCAGTGTCCGTCGTGGTGGTCGGCGGTGGCGGGGCGATCTTGCTGATCCGCCGAACCGACAACGAGAACTGGGCACTACCTGGCGGGGCCATCGAGCTGAATCGGGGTCGGCCGGCCGGCGACCGGCCTCGGTCGGCGGTCAGGGTCAGCCGGTCCCCGCGGCGCCAGCCCAGCGCGCTGACGACGGCGCGGTCAGCCACCCGGCCGGCCACGTCGATCCGGCCGAACCCGTAGACCACGTCCTGCGGCACTGCCGGAGGCCCGGGCACCACGGCGAGCGGCAGACGCCTTCCCGTGCCCGCCGGGCGGCGCCCGCGCACGGGCTGCCGGGCAGCCGTGGGAATGACGGGGGCGATCACCGGGGCTGTCACAGCAAGGCCCCGGCGGTAAGCGGTACCTGTCGCGCGGCAGGAAAAACGGCAGCGCCGACCAGCGGCCTGGCTGCGTGCTCAAGTGATGTCTGATCTGTGGGAAATTTCCCGCGTTTGGGTGTCCGAGGACCAAGGCCTACTAATCGCGCATACCAGTGTTATTGCCCTGACTAGGTTTTTCGTGGTTGGCGACGTCCGGTGATCATGTTGATTCGCCGGGGTGCCCGGCTGTATCGACGCGAACCAGCCGGGCCGGCTGCCCTACTAGGCCGCCTCGGTGACGTTCGCCTCGGTGGGTGGAACCGGCTCGGGCGTCGGCTGGATACCGTAGCGGGTGAGAGCAAGGCCGGCCACGGCCACGGCCACGGCGAGCGTCGAGACCAGCGCCGTCGGCCCGTCGCCGAACC
Source organism: uncultured Actinomycetota bacterium (assembly GCA_963748785.1). Lineage (GTDB taxonomy): Bacteria > Actinomycetota > Actinomycetes > Streptosporangiales > Streptosporangiaceae > Trebonia. The sequence goes on from CAVVKP010000029.1 coordinate 58,447, forward strand.
CGAGGCCGCTGATCGACGGCGTCTTGCTGACGTAGTCCGCGACCGACGCGCCCAGCGGCCGGGTAAGCACGTAGGCCCACCAGAATGAGGTGACCGTGCCCAGACCCAGGCGCCAGCCGGCCGCAGGGACGAGGATGGCCACGACGAACAGCCCGATCGACGCCAGGTATCCGAGCCCGAGCGACACGGCCGTGAAGTCGCCGAGCGCTGTTCCCAGCGCGAAGGTGGCGAACACCGTCGCCCAGTAGAACGCCTCCCGGCGCTGGGTCACGATGCTGTGGATGGACAGCGTGCCCTCGCGGCGGTACCAGACGGTGAAGACCGCGGCCAGCACCACTGCCCACAGCACCGTGGTCGCCGCGTAGGGCAGGCCGATGACCTGGTGCAGGGTATCCGAAGCCCCGGTACCGAACACCGCGATGGCGTAGGCCAGGAACCAGTAGGAGGCAGCGGTGTACCGGCGCACCCGGAACTGCCAGACCAGGGCGACGACCAGCAGGCCTAGCTCGACAGCGGCGCCGACCACGACGTTGCCCAGCCCGAGGTAATCCGAGACTGCCTCGCCGGCGGCGGTGGTCAGCAGCTTGACCACCCAGAACAACAGCGTGATCTCCGGGACTTTCGCAGCCACGGGCTCGGGGAAGAAACGGCGACGCTGAGTCGTCATGGGGCTGCCAACCTCCGGTTACGGGTCTCCGGCTACCAAGGCTAGGCCGCCCCCTGCTGCCCGACGACCTCCCAGAGGACCACACTGACCCACTGCACCTCATCCTCAAGGAGGAGGCAATTGCCGGGAATTCGGCCAGCCCTGCCGACGCGGGGCCGACCGACCACCAAGACGAGACAGTGCGACCGCAAGCTAGCCGACGGCCTTGTCGCCGTTCTTGGCAGTCACGAATGTTCCGGTCATGCTGGCTCGCCTGATCGCGCGCAGCGTCGTGGCGTTCGGCGGCAGCTTCGCGGTTTTCCCGCAGAGGAACCAGCGTAGAGATATGCGCGCCGACCAGCGCCTCCCCGTTGGAGAGCGTCATCGACTGCAGTCCGCGAGCCCCGGCCGGCCCTGGCGCGCCGGCCCGCTAGTCAGAAGTCGTAACGCGGATCACTTATAGCGGTAAACGATGCGCCCCTGCGTCCAGTCCGCCGGGCTGATCTCCAGCAGCACGCGATCGTCCTGGATTACGCGGATGTGGTTTTTTGACATCCGCCCCGACATCCTCGCGAGGACCTCGTGCCCGTTGGCGAGTACCACGGTGTAGAAGCCGTGCCCGCGCATCCGCGTGACCGTGCCCTCGGTCTCGATGAAGTCAGCCCTCGGCATGGCGCACCCCGCCCGGGTAAATGGCGGTGATCTCGCCCTCGGTCCCGATCATGTCACTCATCGGCATTTAGCGATCCTCCTCATTGCGTTGCAGGACAGGCACAAGATCTGGAATCCGTTGGGGAAGCCATTATCCCGAAGCCAGCGGTACACGCCACACGTCTCGGCATCTCGGCCGAACACCTTCTCGCAGGCGCACCGCCAGCTGTAGAAGTCGAAGCCCGCGCCGCTAGGTCAGCGCTCCGGCGGCCTCCGATGTTCCCGCCCGCACTCGGGCGTTTGCTCGCACACGCCCACCTGGTCCTCTCGTAGCCTGCTGAACGCTCGTCGTCCCGCTGCGGATGAACGGCGTCACCCGTTCCATCGGGTTCCGCAAAGACGAGGGCCACCTGGCCAGCACGTCCACCGTCACCTGCGGCTTCGTCCCCATGCAGGGCGCGGGCGCGCATCCGGAGACCTTCTTCCGGGTCCCCGGACCCGGCCAGGGTCATGTCGTGCTGCGGTTCGAAGACGGCCCGCGGTCCGGGCCGTCGCTCCCTAGTGACGTCCTAGCGGGCGAGCCCGCAGCGGCATGGTCCGGGCTCACCGTGCCCGCCATGACGCCGTGGGATGACGTCTACCTGTGGCTCGCTGGCTTCCAGCCCGGCTGATAAGTGGGCATGCGTCCCATCCCGATCGTGGCGGCGTGCCGGTGCGGGCGGCTTCGAGGGCGAGCCTGGTCCCGATGTCCCCGGTCAGGAGCCTGGGGTTGCGGCACGGGGCGCTCTTCTCCACGGAGGTTCCCGCCCGGGTCGTCGTGTGCGACGGCGAGCAGAGGTTCCCCCCGGAGGGGTGAGTCTTTGTCATGCGGCATGCGAGAAACAGCGGGGAGGGGCGATGGACGTCGTACTGCCCTTCGGGCTGGCGGGGGCCAGATGAGGCTGGCCGGCTTCCTGCTGCTCCTCGTCGTGATCTTCGCCGCCGCCCATGTGGCGGGCGCGCATTTCGGCCCGCTGAGCCCGGGGCGGGGTCACGTTCAGTACGTCGGCGGCACGCCGGGCCGCGGCCCGGGACTGAGCTGGTCGTTTCCGGCATGACCTGCGGGGCCTGCGCGGCGCGGGTCGAGCGCTGATCAGCGTGATCAACGCGACGGGGTACCAGGCCGCGCTGCCTGCCCCGCCGGAGGAAGCGAAGCAGGACGCCGCCCCTGAGGCCAGGCGGCTCGGGCGCAGGCTGGCCGTGTGCGCACCGCTCGCCGCAGTGGTCATCATGCTGTCGATGGTGCCCGCCCTGCAGTTCCCCGGCTGGCAGTGGGTCTGCCTGGTGCTGGCCGCCCCGGTCGCGGGCTGGGGCGCCTGGCCGCTGCACCGCACCGCCATTGCTGGGCTTGGCCACGCAGCGGCGACGATGGACACCCTGGTCAGCCTGGCGGTCGCCGCCTCCTTCGGCTGGTCGGTTTACGCGCTGCTGTTCGGCGGGGCGGGGATGATCGGCATGCGGATGCCATTTACCTTCACCCTCACCGCCGCTAGCGGGCAGACCCTCTATCTGGAGGCCGCGGCGGGGGTCACGGTCGCCGTGCTCGCGGGGCGGTACCTGGAGGGGCGCGCCCGCCGCCGGGCGGCTTCCGCGCTGACCGCGCTGGCCGGACTCGGGGCTAAGTCGGTCGCGGTGCTGCGCGACGGGGCCGAGCACCGGGTTCCCGTCGCTGAGCTGGCGGCCGGGGAGCTGTTCGTGGTGCGGCCGGGTGAGAAGATCGCGGCCGACGGAGTTGTCGCCTCAGGCAGCTCGGCCGTGGACGCGTCGCTGGTCACCGGCGAGTCGATGCCCGTCGAGGTCGGCGCGGGCGACCCGGTGAGCCGGGCCACGGTGAACATGAGCGGGCGCCTCGTCGTCCGCGCGACCCGCGTCGGCGCCGATACCCTGCTCGCCCAGATCACCCGCCTGGTCACGCAGGCGCAGGCGAGCAAGGCGGCTTCGCAGCGGCTGGCGGACAAGATCGCCGCGGTCTTCGTGCCCTGCGTGATCAGCCTGGCCGTCACGACGCTGGGCTTCTGGCTCGGGACCGGCCTGCCCGCCGGGCAGGGGTGGAGTGCGGCGGTCGCCGTCCTGGTGGTCGCCTGCCCGTGCGCACTCGGCCTGGCCACCCCGGCCGCGCTGGTAGCGGCGGTGGGTCGCGGAGCGGAGCTCGGCATCCTGGCCAAGAGCGTGCGCGCCCTGGAGCAGGCCCGTCGCGCCCGCGTGGTCGTCCTCGACAAGACCGGCACCCTCACACGGCGGTGCTGGCGTGCTGGGACGTGCAAGCCCGCGCCGTGATCGTGGTCGCGGACCGGCTGCGGCCGACCGCCACCGAGGCGGTGGCCCGCCTGCGTCGCCTGGGCTTGCGTCCCGTGCTGCTGACCGGCGACAACGAGCGGGCCGCCCAGGCGGTCGCCAGGCAGGCGGGCATCGCGGACGCTGACGGGTTCGCCGACGTGGCGCCAGCGGGCAAGGCCGACGCGGTGGCCCGGCTGCAGGCCGGGGGCGGCCCCGTCGTGTTCGTCGGCGACGGGGTCAACGACGCGGCGGCGCTCGCCCGGGCCGACCTGGGCATCGCGGTCGGCACCGGGACCGACGCGGCCATCGGCGCGGCCGACCTGACCCTGGTCGGCAGCGACCCGGTCGGCGTCGCCGACGCGGTCGCGCTCGCCCGGGCCGCGATGAGGGTCATCCGGGCCAACCTCGCCTGGGCGTTCGGCTACAACGTGGTCGCCATCCCGCTGGCGGCCCTCGGCTACCTCAGCCCGCTGTTCGCCGGCATCGCGATGTCCGCCAGCTCGCTCATCGTGGTGGCCAACAGCCTCCGGCTCCGCCGCTTCACCCCGGCGGCTCACCGGTGAACGTCGCCGCCGGCGCTCCCGGGCTCCGACGGAGGCTCCGGTGGCCAGCTGACCTGGCCAAGGCGGCAGCGGGACCGCTGATCTGCGCGGCCGTGCTGGCCGGTGCCCTGTGCGCCTGGGTGGCGACTGGGGCCGGGGGCACCCTGACCAAGGTTCGGCTGCAGGTCACGCTGGCCGCGGTCCCCATGCGCAGCAGCACCCCGGCCCTCGCTGCCACCATCCGCACCGTCGGCACCTACCTGACCATCAGGAACGTCACCGGCAGCGCTGACGAACTAATCGCCGTGCGCACCCCGGTCGCGGCGCGGGTCATGCTGGCTACCCGGCCTGACCTCGGCTCGGCGCCGAGCGCGGTCCCCGCGCTCACGGTCCCCGCCCACGGCACCCTCGCGCTCACCCCCGTCACCGATGACGTCATCCTCCAGGATCCCGCGCTCTTCGAGAACCAGGCCACGGTGCCGCTGACCCTAGTCTTCCGGAACGCGGGAGAGGTAACCGTCGACGCGGGCGTCACCGTGCCGGGAACCTAGTGACCGCCTGAACGGCCGACCCCCGCACGGTCTGCCTGCGCAGCCGCACGCAGCCGTAGGTGACAAAGATCGCCCTTGCCCGCGAGAGTCGCCGCAGGGGCTGCAGCAATCTACTACGTGGCGTAGTCTTCCCGCGTGGACGAGCTGACCTCCCTGGCCCGCGCGGCCGGGCGCGGGGACCGTGACGCGCTCGCCCGCCTTGTGCGGCAAACCCAGGGGGCGTGTGGCGGTTCTGCGCACACCTGGTTGATCCCGTCGCGGCGGATGATCTCGCCCAGGAAACTTACCTGCGCGCGATCCCGGCCTTGCGGCGGTTCCGCGGGGACGCGCCGGTCCGGGCCTGGCTGCTGACCATCGCGCGGCGGGTCTGCGCCGCGGAGATCGGCGCGCGCTCCCGGGACAGGGAACTCGCCTCTGGCCTCCTGATCGCGCCCACGGCCAGCACCGGGCAGCCGCCGCCGGAGCCCGGCAGCGAGGTGACGGTCGACCTGCTGCTGGCCGCGCTCGTCCCCGACCGCCGGACGGCGTTCGTACTCACCCAGATGCTCGGCTGCTCCTACGCGGAGGCGGCGGCCGTGTGCGGCTGCCCGATCGGGACGATCCGCTCCCGGGTCGCCCGGGCCCGCGCCGACCTGGACGCCATGGTTTCCGAGCCGGGCGAGCAACCGCGCCGGGCCAGCGGTCTCGCACGGCTCTGAGGAACCGGCGGCCGCAGTCCTTTAACAGCTCGTCTCTTTTTCACTAGCAGCACATCTTGCCGGGTCCGATAAAAACCGGCCAGCGGTTTCAGCCCGGCCGCCAGAACCCCGTATCCGCCGGCATTCCCGTCACCAGGGCGTGAACCTTTACAGTTCCTGCGGCTAGTCCAAGGTACCTCTGGAGCATGACAGCGGCATTCATCGGATCGACGGGGCGGCCACCCCAGGGGAGTTCACTTTCCTGACAAGGCGCTCACGCGCCGGCCGGTCCGGCCGGGCCGGTTGACCAGTCAGGAAACGCGGCATGCCTCCCCGCTTGTGAGGAGCATCTGCCGCCAGTGACGTACCGCAGCCACAAGGGCTCAGGCCGAGCATCTGAATACCCCTGTAAAAGGCCGTAGTCGCGCTTCTCAAAAACCCTGATACCCCCTGCGGGTACTGGCGATACCCGGTGAGCGTATTACATATAACCGCGCCGGGTTAACTGCATCACATTCGATTTCTGGGAGGCGGAATGTTCCGGCAATAAGTTGCGGCGAGCCTTATTAAGGTCGTAACCTACGGCTCGTGAACGGCCGCAAATGGCGGTGATAAGCATGTTCTGGTCCTGGGGCACCAGCGTGCCGGTGATCGCGCAGGTCACCGTGTTCACCGCCGCGGCCGGGTGGTTCGCCGGGCAGGCGGTCTTTGGCGTCAGCGGCCACGGCGGCGCGGGGTGCTACGGGAACTGGTACTACGCCGGCATGATGGCCGTCATGGGGCCGATGGCCGGGATGAGCGGCATGGCCATGACCGGGGGCGCCATGGCGGGCATGGCCATGGGCGGAGGAACGGCAGCGGCTACGTCGGCGGTGAGCATGCCAGCCGCCGGGTCGCCGGGCTGGGTCGGCGCGGTGTCCGTGGTCCTGGCCGTCGCCTTGTTCGCGGCGGCCGCCTGGCAGGTATACGCGGTGATCAGGCCACTGGCCCTCGCCGAGCCTGGAACCCCGTTGGCTGGGGCACCCGGCGGCCTCGGTGCCGCAGCCGGCAACGGCGCTGGCGCACTGGCGGCGGCCGCGATGGCGGTCGCCCTGCTCACCATGGCCTGAGCGACGCGACGGCCGGAACACGCACATTCACATGAGGAAGGTTGGATACGCATGACCATGTTCAAGAACAAGCGCTCGCGGTTGCGGCGGCTAGCTGCCGCCGGCGCGATGACGCTCGGCGTCCTCGCCGCCGGCGGGGTGTTCGCGGCGTCAGCGTCGGCGCACGTCAAGGTCTCGGGCATCGACGCCGTGCAGGGCGGCTCGGGCGTCCTCACGTTCCGGGTCCCGTCGGAGTCCGCGACGGCGTCGACTACCGGCCTGCTGATCACGTTCCCGGCCGGCACCCCTTTCACCTCGGTGGACGTGCAGCCGAAGGCCGGCTGGCAGGCGAAGGTGACGAAGAAGCCGCTGGCGAAACCGCAGAAGAACGACGACGGCGACGAGATCACCGAGTACGTCTCGCAGGTCGACTACACGGCCGCCAGCAAGGCCGCTGCGATCCCGCCCGGTGTGTTCGACATGTTCAACCCTGTCGGCCGGGCCGTTCCCGGACGCGGCGAGCGTGTCCTTCGGCGCCCTGCAGACCTACAGCGACGGCACCACGGTGAACTGGGACGAGCAGTCCGCCAACCGGGCCGAGCCAGACCACCCGGCCCCCACCCTGCAACTGACCGCGTCCACGACCGCGGCGGCCGCTAGCGCTACCCAGCCCACGGTCTCCGCCTCGGCGCAGCCGCAGGCGGCCGCCTCGTCTTCTGGCGGGGGCACGTCATGGACCGGGATCGTCGGCCTCGTCGCGGGCCTGCTGGCCCTGGTTATCAGCCTGGCGGTGCTGGCCGCGAACCGCTCGCGGGGCAAGGCAACGCCGGCGGCGTGACCACTCGCTCAGCCGCCCGGTCCAGGGCGGGCACCAGGATCACACCTGGCGTGCTCGCTCTCATGGGCGTCCTGCTGGCGGCCGGCCTGATCTGGGCGCCGGCCGCCAGCGCCCACGCCGTGCTGGTCAGCAGCAGCCCGGTCGACGGGTCACGGGTGAACACGGAGCCCGCCGAGGTGCGGCTCACCTTCGATGAGTCGGTCGGCCTGATCCCCGCCGACGAGGAGGTCATCTCCGTCACCGGGCTGCGAGCCGATACCGGGCAGCCCCGGCTGACGCAGGGCGGGACGACGATCGTCTTGCCGCTGCGGCCGGGGGCCTACCCAGCGGGCCGCAGGACATCACCATCCGCGTCCTCGACCCCGAGGGTGCAACGGTTCCCGCTCAGTGAGTCACCGCAACCCTGTCCTCCCCGGACGTGGCCGCGCTCAACGTCAGCCTCCGCAACGCAGGCGCCGGGCTGGCCTGGGATTCGGCGGTGATCCAGGCGCCGTCGCGCCGCTGCCCGGCCCGTGGACGCTCACCCTCAACGTCGCACTGACATCCAGCAGCGCCTACACCACGTCCGCCGTCTACCCAGGTGTGGTGACGCCGGAATAGCCCCACCGCTTGTCCGTCAGCGGCCGCTGCGCCAGCCGCCAGGAGCAGAAATAGCCCACAGCTGCGGGCGGACCTGCGATCCGCCCGCAGCTGGCTGCACGGACTTCGCCGGGCAGGAGCTATCGGCCCGGCTTCGCCGCAGTAGCGGGCCGTGGGGCTGATGGGCTCGCTGCCGTTCGCTACAGTTTCGCCTCGATTGCCCTGACGGCCGGGGTGCACGCTGAGGCCGGCTGATTGCCGGTGAGCTTGCAGATCGCAACCGTCAGGTAGTTGGCCGAGGTTGCGGACCGCCCAGCGGTCACCGTCCTTGTGCCACAGCCACACCGACGCGGACAGATCCTCCACGCTGATCACCACGCCGGCGAACCCCCACGTCTTGTCCGGGTCGTGCGCAGGCCGCAGCTCCAGTACCATCTGGTGCTCATCACTCAGGTCGATCCGCTGGGTCAGCGTGTGCCCGGATATAGACCTGAAATTCAGGTGATGGCCGAATTTGCGGCCGAGCAGGTCCTCTGGGTTGAGGTCATTTTCGATCCCCCTATTGCCGGGCGCCTTCTAAGCGGGTAGCATTGATGGTTCTGGAGTTACCAGTGGGGCGCAGAGCCGGCCCGCACGGTGACGGCATGTTGCGCCCAAATCATAGCGGCCACGCCTCTGGCGATGTCGTGCCAATCCATCAATTATCCCAGGATGCGGATACTGAAATGGCCTACTTGGATTATTACACAGAAGCGATCCACGGAAAGCATGAATACCTTGATCTCGGTCACTTCGAGCTCGAGATGGGAGCCTCGCTCCCCAGTGCCAAACTCGCCTACAAGACATACGGAAAACTGAACGGGGCAAAGGACAACGCGATCCTGTTCCCGCACATGTACTCAGGGACGCCGCACGCGATGGAACGCTTCATCGGGGAGGGACGGCCGCTCGACCCGAGCAAGTACTTCATCATCCTGCCCGGCCAGTTCGGCAACGGCTTCTCGTCCTCGCCGAGCAATACTTCTCCCCCATCGGACCGAGGCGCCTTCCCGCAGGTTACGATCGGCGACGACGTGCGTGCCCAGCACTTGCTCGTAACCGGGACGTTCGGCATCGAAGCGCTACAACTTGTGCTCGGCTGGTCGATGGGAGCCGAGCAGACCTACGAGTGGGCCGTTCGGTACCCGGACATGGTACTCCGAGCGATCCCCTTCGCCGGAACGGCCAAGACCACGCCCCACGACTGGCTCTTCGTGCGCACGCATGAGGATGTCATCAAAGCAGACCCCGCCTGGCGTGGCGGCTTCTACGATGATCAAGCCGAAGTGCGCGCCGGCCTTAAGGCGCACGCGGAGTTGTGGTCGGTCATGGGCGTCACCCAGCAGTTTTACAAGAACGAGGACTGGCGAGAGGTCGGGTTTTCTTCGCTCGACGACTTCAACCGTAACTTCTGGGAGGCATGGTTCATCCCGATGGACCCCAATAACCTCCTCACGATGGCATGGAAGTGGCGGCACGGCGACGTCAGCAAGCACACCGGTGGCGACCTTGCCGCCGCGCTGGGCCGGATCAAAGCCAAGACGTTCGTGACCCCGTTCGCGGGAGACATGTTCTTCCCAGTTTCCGATCACGAGGATGAGCAGGCCCTGATCCCAGACAGCGAACTGCGGGTAATCGACAGCACGTGGGGCCATTTCGCGATGTTCGCGATGACCGATCATGACCGCGAGGCGATCGACACCGTGATCGGCGACCTCCTCGCGACGAAAATCGCCACATAGACCTTTCGGGTCGTCGCATGCATGCTCGACTCTCGCGGTTACGCGACGGACCCTTTCCAGGCCAGCTGGATCACCGTTTCTTGCAGCCACGCGATAGCGTGGTGACGTCCGGGATGACCTCGGCGTTTGGGCGCCACCGCGCCGGGGAGGGTGCTGGCGTGGGAGGCAGCACCAGCCAGCTCGCGTCCGATCTCATCGGGCGTGTTCGCGAGGCAATCTCAGCGCGCACAGGCCGGAACCGGTTCGTTGACCTGCTGGAGACCGGCGCCGTCCCGCGGGAGAGGCTGACCTGGCTGGCCGGTGAGCAGTTCCGCATCGTCAGCAGCGACCAGCGCAGTTTCGCGTTGCTCGCGGCCCGGTTCCCGGACCCGCCGGCCGGTGAGATGTTCCTGTCCCTGGCGCAGGGGGAGCTGCACGCGCTGCGGCTGCTGTCCGATTTCGCCGCCGCGATCGGGTGGCAGCAGCGGGATCTGCGGGCCTACGAGCCGCGGCCGCTGGCGCAGGCCTACCCGGCGTATCTCGCCTGGAGCGCGCTGTTCGGCACCTGCAGCGGGGTTGCGCTGGCGATGCTGGCCAACCTGGAGGAGTGGGGTGGCTACTGCGGCCGGGTCGCCGGGGCGCTGGTGACGCGCTACGGCCTGCCGGAGCAGGCTGCCGGGTTCTTCCGGCTCTTCGCCGGGTCACCGCCCGGCTTCACCGAGCAGGCAACGTCCGTGGTCGCCGCCGGGCTTGCCGCCGGTGAAGATCCCCGGGAGGCAGTGCGGGCGGCCCGGGCCCTGCACGCTTACGAGATCGCGTTCTGGGACGCGCTCGCTGACGGCCTTGGCTGACGGCCAGGATGACTGCGGGGCCTGACTAGAAACGAAACACTGAGCGGACGTAGCCCGGACGTACCGGGGGGAACCAGCACGCTGTTGCCGCTTCGGAATTCGCATGGCGTTTCCTGCCGGACACCAGGCACTGTTTCTCGGGCTATGCGATCGTGGGCGGCCTGGCTGAGCTGAACACTGATGAATTCGTCCGGCCGCTGTGGGTCAGGCTGACCCGGCGTGCTTCTTCCCGCTCGTCCCGTGGCAGTTCACTGACGAGTTCCACGTCGCCGGGGCCGCGAACAGGGTGACTTACGTCGCTGACGCCAGGGACTTCCGGCTCTTCGGGCGCTACATTTGAAAGATGATGGGCACGCCGAATACTACTCGGCCGAGGCAAGCCCGCCTCAGTGCGATCGCCACATTGTCCGCGGGTCTTGCACTATTGCTGGCTGCCTGCGCTGCCAGTGGTACAACTCAGCACAACTCGGTGACGGGCTCGAAACCGTCGCCAGCCGGAGCGGCGGCGGACGCTTGGCGGCCCGCGGCGAGTAGTGCCTCCTGCCATGACGGGGGCAGTTCCCGGTGGCAACTGCGGTAGAAGCGGAGCAGCCCGGCCGCTGCACGGGCGTCGTGCAGGGCGCTGTGAGGCTCAGACAGCCTCACGCCAGCAGCCCGGCAGCAGGCTGGCAGCGTCCGCGCAGGCAGGCCGCCCAGGTAATACCCGGCGAGCTGCATGGTGCACATTAGCGGAGCGGGAGACACCTGCAGCCCGCACGCTGGAACTCTCCCGCCAGGAACATCGCGTCGAACCTGGCGTTGTGCGCGACAAGGATCCGCCCGGCCAGCAGCCGCCGGATTGCCTCGGCGGCTTCAGGGAACGTAGGTGCGCCGTTCACATCGGACGCCCTGATTCCATGGATCCGGGTGGGGCCGATATCACGGCGCGGATCGATCAGGGTGCTGAACGCGCCGGTGACCCTCGCCTGCGGGTCTAGGTGCACCGCGCCGATTTCGACCACCCGGTCCCGGGCGGGAACAGCCCCGGTGGTCTCCACGGCTACTACCGCGAATCCCGTGGCCCGATCCGTTTCGGGGTAAACCGCCAGCCCGCCATCCGTCGGCATCCCGCCTCCTCGTATTAACCGTGACGGATGCTAACGGTCGCCAGGAAGCACGGAGGCGAAAGAGATGAAAGCGAGATCAAGCCCAGGAAAGAGTCGTACCGGTCACAACGGCCGAAGAAGGAGCTCTCGACCCTGATGCGCGCGCATGTGATCGATTATGAAAACATTTGCACCTAGCCGACGGGCCAGAGCTTGTGCACCCCGTTACGCTAATGCCAGGCGCGCATTTGGTGACGGTCCGCGCGACAAACGGAAAGCTTGAACCGGCTCTTAACCGATGCCGGTCAGGTCAACATTGACCGGGAACGGGACGGTGGCCTTGATGCGCCCGGTGAACACGTCGCTGTCACGGTAGCGCCTGCTGGCGGAGTCGAGCAGGTAGGTATAGACGACTGGAATGCGGGTCGCGGTGAATTCCACGCGCCAGTAGAAGGGGATGCCGACTCGGGCGTACTGGTCGAGCTTCACGACCCGGTCGGTGGTCTCTGATCCCGGTGAGACGATCTCAACTGCCAGCAGGACGTGCTCGGGGCGGGTGGGGGTGATGTCGATTGTGTCGGCCCTATACACGACCACGTCAGGGCGGCGGTTGGTCAGGGGCACGTCCTGGAGTCGGACGTCGAAGTCGGTGTCGGCGTTCCAGTCGGGCCCGGCAGCGGCGTCAAGGCCGTTGGCGAGCACGCGAGCGAGGCGGTTGTGCCGTTTGGAGGCGCTCGGGCTCACGACGACCATCCCGTCCACGATCTCGATGCCCGCGCACTGCTCTTCGGACCACGACTCGTATTCGTCTGCCGTGACCTGGGCGTGCATCCACTGCGGGGCAATCATCTCCACACTCATGCGTTACCCCCTCTAGGCCTGCGGCAGGCCTCTACCGGGCACTAGCGATCGTACCGTGCTGGCCTTGCCTGCGGCCGGCCGAAATAGCGCCGCGCCCCGCCGCCAGAACGACGGCTGGGTCATCTCCAGAAGGCCCGCGCAACCGGCCCTGGTCAGCGAGGCTGACTACATGGCCGCCCAGGACGTTAGCGCCGCCCGTGGCCCCACGCCCCAGGGTGATCTAGCTGGCCCGGGTAGGCGCCGGTACATGCTGGCCGGGCCCCTGCAGTGCGAATCCTGCGGCAGGCGGATGGAATCGGCGTGGTCTAACGGCAAGCCCGCCTACCGGTGCCGCCACGGCCGAACTTCCGCCAGCGCGCCCGATCCCGTCCCGCCGAAGAACGCCTACGTCCGCGAGGACAGCCACCAGCTTTGCGCCATGCCGCACTCAACCGGCGCAGAGCCGTCAACGGCGACGAAGACCTCGATCCGGTCGAGTGGCTTGAGGCCCGGCGTTATCACCGCTGCTGACGGAGACGGTGTCGCCACGACGTGGTAGGCATCACGGCCGGCGAAGGTGACCGGCCCGCGCAATGCCAGGACGAAGCCGCTGAGCAGGCTCACCGGGCGGCATCTCCAGGTACCGCCGCGTCAGCCAGGTCCGCCTGAGACGCGGATCCGGTGGCCGCCCATAACGGCGCCTGCCACCATGAGCCGCATGCCTAACGACCACAATCCCCCGGTGTGCCAGCACTAGGCGACGAGACGACTCGGGCGTGCGCATAACGCCGTTCGTCGCGCCAACGGTCTCTACGGAAGGGTTGTCTGTGCCGCGCCGAACGTGGCTTTCTGCTCGCGAGGCCGACGATGTCCGCAGGAACGCCGGCCTGCGCTCTAGGCCTTGACCGAGTCGCAGGCCGACGGCCGAAGCGGATCAGATGCCGCGTTCGCGGCCAGCACCAGTACCGGGCCTTGCCGAGTGCACGCACGCCGCTGATGCGGGCGCGTTATCCCTCAAGCGGGCGAACGTTCTCCGCCTGCGGCCCCTTCTGTCCCTGGACCGCGTCGAACTCGACCTTCTGGTTCTCATCCAGCGACCGGTAACCGGAGCTTGAGATCGCGGAGAAATGCACGAACACGTCCGCAGTCCCGTCATCGGGGGCGATGAAACCAAAGCCCTTATCGGCGTTGAACCACTTCACTGTTCCTGTTGCCATCAGTCCACGTCCTCTATCCGCCGTCCTGTTGCGCGACCTCGCCGCGCCGACTGCGAGCCTACCGGTCCTGGCTCCCGCCTCCGGGTCCATCCTCATTCCCGGTCTTCCGCGGCACTAGCTGGACTAGCTAGCTAGTGCCAGCGCGGCGACTCCGGCGGCCACGGCCGCTCCAGCGGCGCACACGTCCACCACGATCACGATCGACGGCAACCCGACCGTGAATGGCCTCCGGCTACGGACGGGGCCGGGACCGGCCTACCCGGTGCGGGGACTGCTCGACAAGTCGGACGTGATCAGGATCGGCGTAGATGAGGTGTGGCAGCCCTGGTACAAGGTCACGCTGGTGACACAAGTCGGCGACTGGGTGCTGCCTGCGGGCACGACCGGCTATATCGCGGCCCTGTATTTCGGCTGATCATCGTGTAGCAGACCCCAGTGGGACGGCCCGCAGCCTCTTCGGAGGCTGCGGGCCACTCTGCGTTCGTGTCGGGCGGTGGCCGCTTGCCGGGACCGGCCGAAGGCCGCATGCCCAGCAGGGGCGGCTTGGGACCGCCCGCACGTGTGTCGTTTCGGAGGTGCAGGGTAGGGGTAATGGTGTGAGGGCGATGGCGGGAGGTGCGCCGGAGCCCATCAAGGTCGAGGTTGATCGGTCCGAAGGATTCGGCGAGCGCCTGGTGGGCTTGTTGCTGGACCGCGCTCATGAGATGCCTCCGCAACTGATCGCTCCGCTGATCGCGGAAGAGGTGGGCAGGGTCGGCGGCCGTAATGTCTCGGTGCTCCTGCAGGACTACGAACAGCTGATGCTGGTGCCGCTGCCGGGTAGGCGGCTGGTGGTCGGTGAGCCCGAAACGATCGGCGACTCCCCCGCCGGCAGGGCCTTCCTGGACTCGGCTGCGGTCGAGGTGCCGCAGGCCGACGGGGTGCGCTTGTACCTGCCTCTGTTGGACGGCAGTGACCAGGTGGGGGTGATGGCGCTCACCGTGGACACCCTGGATGACGACGACCGGCGGTTGCTGCGACGGCTGGCCGGTCTGGTCGCCGACATGTTGGTCACCAAGGACAGTTACACCGACCAGTTCAGCCAGGCTCGGCGCAGGGAGCCGATGAGCGTGGCCGCCGAGATCCAATGGTCTCTGCTGCCCCCGCTCAGGATGTCCGTCCCGCAGGTCGAGGTGGCGGGAATCCTTGAGCCCGCGTACAAGGTCGCGGGCGACAGTTTCGACTACGCGCTCAACGACGACATCCTGCACGTGGCCGTGATTGACGCGATGGGCCACGGCCTGGATGCCGCCGTGATGGCAACGGCCGCCATTGGCGCCTACCGCCACTCCAGGCGCGCCGATGTCGCCTTGTCCGAGATCTACGCGTACATGGACAAGGTCATCGCCGAGCAGTTCGGGCCCGAGCACTTCGTCACAGCGCAGATGATGCGCCTGAACATCTCGACGGGGTACATGCAGTGGGTGAACGCTGGCCACCCGCCGCCGCTGCTGATCCGCGACCACAAAGTCATCAGGATGCTGAACAGCCCCACGACCTTGCCGGTCGGCTTCGGCGGTGAGGACCCCCTGATCAGCGAACAGATGCTCCAGCGCGGCGATCGGGTGCTGAGCTTCACCGACGGCCTCATCGAAGAGCGCCAGGCCGGGGGAAGGCAGTTCGGTATGGAACAACTGATCGACATCGTCACGCGCGTCGGGCGCACGGAGACAGGGGTTCGTGCCATGGTGCGTGCGCTCTCCCACACTCTGAAGCAGGCGCGGGGCGGGCTCACCAGCGACGATGCCACGATTTTCCTCATCGAGTGGCGCGGCGGGACCGCCGACCACCTGGCGACCGTCCCGTAGATCCACCGCGAACAGCCAGATGACTACGTCCAGACCGATGTCACCGTCTGGACCTGGCGCGAGAGATGGCGCATCGTCGCGGGGGCCCGCCTGCGGATGTACGACCTGACTGAGCCCTGATGCTCTGACCGTGAGAATCAACAACCAAACGCGGGCATGGTTTTACGGCTCGTGGCGCTATGGGCAACGGGCCTGGTGAGGGATGGTTTTCGCTTTTAGGCGGCGGGGGTGATGGTGACGTCGAGGCCGAGGGCGTGGAGCTGGCGGAGGTGGGCGCGGATCTTGCGGTCGCGGTCGGCTCTGGCGTTGTGCCAGCCGGAGCCGAGGCCGGGCGGAGCGGGCACGCACATCCATAAGGTGATCATCGTCTGGGCATGGGGGCACGATATCCGCCGTTATGCATGTCCGGTGCGCGCTTCCTCGAGGTGCCTTAACGCCGGGCCACCTAGCCCTGTACGGGCGGCTGATCAGCCGGGGCATAGCGGAGGCGGGCGGCCAGGGTAGGGCCATTGACCACGTCACGGCCCGTCGCCTGGCCCTATGGCTGCCGCCTCGCTGGAAAAAAGAGCCGACGTTGATGCGGGGCTTGATTGGCTTCGCCCAGGCGGGGCCGTCATCTACACCTGAAGCAACGCCCGCGCCGCGAGGCCCGCTCGCCATCCCATCCCAACCGGCCGCACGCCGCCAGGCTCCTCCAGTACGCCGTCTGCCGCGGCACCGACCCCGGCCCCGTCGGCAAGGACTTCGCCGCCGTATGCGACCAGATCGACCGCGCCGACGCAATGCTCGAAGAACTCCGTGACCGCGTTAAGGACGGTGGAAGCTCCCCGAGCCTTCCGCTGTCGCCACTGACGAGCAGCAGTTCATCGCCCTAGCTCGTCACGACCCGCGCAGTCAGACGGTCAGCCTGATTCTCGACTCGGCGACCGCCAACGCCGCCATCCACGCCATCTCGGTCCAGGCCGCCGACCGCGAAGCCCATGTCCGTGAAATCCAGCAGGCCAGCCAGAACCTTCCCGAAGACTCCTACGGCAGGCGAAATTGCCAGACCATCACCGCGCTACGACCCTGACGCCACCCCGGCAGCAGCCGAGCTCTCGCAGATACTCGGCACCGCCGACCGGACGACTGACCATGAGTTGGAAATGGAATAACGCGCAACCTAAGAACGAACGGTCCGCAGCTACATCAGGACGTTACTTAGGCGTACTAAAGTAACGCTCCTTCCCGCGTACCGTCGTGCTCTTCTGCGAGGCATACCGATGGCCTACCAGGCTCCTCATCAGGGTTACTCCCCTCTCCCAGTGTGCCCGAACGGCCACCAGGTCCCGGCCGGAGCCCAGTTCTGCCCGACGTGCAGCCTGTCGGTTGGCATGCTGGTATGCGGCCGGGGCCACGCAGTAGCGCCCGGACAGCGCTACTGCCAGCAGTGCGGTGCTCCGGCCGGACCCTGGCGGGACAGCCTGACCGGCCCAGGGTATGTCCGGAACTACGCAGACCAGGCCTCGGACTGGTGGGCTGCCAGTGGCCCCACCGGCAACCGCCGGCTGGCAGGACCGGACCCGGCGACGCTGCTCACCTGGCGCCGGGCCGGCGCCTGGCGGCTCATCGGCGCTTTCGTGATCGACGTCATGCTTGGTTGGGTGCTGCTCGTAATTCCGGTGATCGGCGCGATCTTCTGCCTGGCCATCGTCTTCGCCAACGCCTACTTCGAGGGCACGACCGGGCAGAGCCTCGGCAAGAAGGCCGTCGGCATCTACGTGATCAAGCGGGACACGGGCGAGTTCCTCGGCGGCGCGGTCGGGATCGGCCGCCAGTTGCTGCACATCCTGGACTACCTCGCGCTGGGCACCGGCTTCATCATGGGCCTGTTCATCACCCGCACCTACGCTGACATGATCATTGGCTCCACCGTCGTCCGCAGGCCCCACGCCCGGCAGGCCTCGCCGCTCCACTACGGCTCCCAGCCTCCCCAGGGTCCGTACGCAATTCCCTCCTCGCCCGCCTATGATGTCCCCGCCTCGCCGACCCAATACGGCTTCCCGCCGCCGCCAGCCGCTGGCGGCGGACCAGGCCCGCTGAATTAACGGGCATGGGCGGGAAGTGCTGAAGAAATGCGCGACGCCAGGCAGTCGGGTCATCGCCATAGTCGAGCGGGGCATGGCTTCTCACACAATCTCGTGCCCGAGAGCCAGGCGCGGGTGCCATAGCATTAGCGTCCTGGCGGCCCCGCATGTCAGCGGTGACGGCAGCGCTATCCGGCGAGCTACGGTTTCCTTACCGTGCGAAGCTCGGGCATGTGGATTCGGGAGCCAAACGGGGAGCCAACGCAGGCAGGAACCGAGCGGCGCTGGGCTATCGTCAGCGACGATTGTCGCAGCTAAACGGCACATGGAACCATGACCGGCGATACTCCGAGACGGACCGGATCCGCCTTGTAGCGGAAGGTCAGCGATCCGTCCGAGGCTTGGGCCGGTGCCTGGGGAACTCAGCCAGCGCAGCCATGCCGGTCCCCTTCTGCCTCGGCGAGGGGGTGGGGTTCGCCGGTCAGCGCAGCCAGGGCGGTGGAGATCTCGGTGATGTGGCGCGTACGTACGTCGTCGTGGCGCTGCCCTTGTCGCTGGTGTCGTCGGTGTGGCCGGCGTAGGCGTGGGCGACGGCGAACCCGAAGTTCCGCTCAACCCAGGTCAGGGTGGTGTGCCGTATCCAGTGGGTGCTGACCTGCTGGGTCCGGACCCAGGGCAGATGGATGCCGATGCGGCGCTACAGGCCGTCGTAGCGCCGGGAGGTGATGGGCCGCCCGTTGCGGTAGCGCAGAGGGGTCCAGGTCCTGGCGGCGGAGCGCGAGCGCGCCGCCGCGGCGGCAGGCGGTCTCGGTGTGCAGGCGCAAGATTAGCGTGTCGAGTTCGGGGTCGTCGCCGGTGGTGGCGGCGACGTGGTTGACTCCGCCAGCCGGGTGTCGGCCACGGCCCGTCGGGTGGACGGCAGCCGGCGGGGCTTGCCTACCTTGAGCGCCGGGTTGTCCTTCTCGCCGATCAGGCCGTCTTGCTCGGCGTGCCGGTACAGGCAGCGCAGCGCGGCGATGAGGTTCTCGGCGGCGCCGCGCCCGCCGCGGGCGTTGCGCCGGGGCACTGTGTTCGCCTTGACGTATGCCACGAACTGCCGGATCTCTGACGGCGTCGGCTCGTCCAGGTGCCGGGTGCCCCATTGCTCGACTACCCGGTTCCAGTAGGAGCCGTAGGCCCTGCGGGTGCCGTCGGTGACGCCCGCGGACACGACCGGGACGTACTCGGCGAAGGTCGGCACGGCCGGCCGCTGCCCGGGGGCGGCGGTCAGGTCATCCAGGGACAGGCCCATCGACTTCAGGACCAGCAACGCCGCGTCCACGGCCTGCTGCGTCCCGGCCGGGGAAACCGGGGCGGCGGTCACGGTTGTCCTCCTCGCGGGTGCGGGAACACGCCGTAGGCGCGGATGGCCAGGTCCACCACGGCGAACGAGTAGGCGGTGAGGGTGTCGTCGCCGGGCACCGCGACCAGCAGCACAAGATCGCCGGGCTCCAGGCCGCAGCGGCGGCACAGCCCGGCCGGGATCACGATGTAGGGCTTTGCCGTCATGGCGACCATGCCGGCCGGGTCGCGGCGAGCGGTCACCACGCCCGAGTCGGCGGTCAGGGTCAGCCGGTCCCCGCGGCGCCAGCCCACCGCGCTGACCACGGTGCGGTCAGCCACCTGGCCGGCCACGTCGATCCGGCCGAACCCGTAGATTACGTCCTGCGGCACTGCTGGGGCCACGGGTATAACGGCGACCGGCGGCCGCCTTCCCGTGCCCGCCGGGCGGCGCCCGCGCACGGGCGGCCGGGCAGCCGGGGAATGACGGGGGCGATCACCGGGGCGGTCACAGCAGGGCCCCGGTGGTAAGAGGCACGGGCAGCGCGAGAGCAGCCAGCGCAGCAGCAACCAGCGGCCTGGCTGCGTACGCAAGTGATTTCTGACTTGTGGGAAATTTCCCGCGTTTGGGTGTCCGAGGGGGGACTTGAACCCCCATGCCCTTAACGGGCACTAGCACCTCAAGCTAGCGCGTCTGCCTATTCCGCCACCCGGACGAGGTGTTGCCGATCAGGTCGGCTGGCTCAGGGTAGCAAACCTTGAACCACTTTGCGAACCCGTTGGGCCCGCGTCTGAGCTGCGACAACCGCGCCCCCGCCGGCGAACCGGTCATGCTGGCCGCAAGCCAGGCGGGCGCGAGCGTACCCGCCCGCAGACGACGCCCGGCCCGCGTCCAGGGGAGCCCAAAGCCGCACTCGCCAAAGCCCGCAGGCGACGCCTCAACTAGCCGGTGCCACACCCGCCGAAGCCCGCAGGCGACGCCGCACCCAGCCGGTGCCGCACCGCCGAAGCCCGCAGGCAGGTCAGGCCAAGCGACCCGCGCAAGCGCCGAAGCCACCCTGGCAAGTCCAAAAAACCCCGCTCCGCACGCCGTTTTAGAACGGAAAGGCCGGGCAATGCGGTTAGCTACCCAGGCCCAGTGGCACGATGGGACGGTGACGGAGAATCAGGTGAGCGGAGCTCCCGCCAGCGCCGGCAACGCGGCTGAGGAAGAGGTCGTGGCGATCTGCCGCGACCTGATCAGGATCGATACCACGAATCCGGGTGATCACTCGGGGCCGGGGGAGCGGAAGGCGGCCGAGTACGTGGCCGGGCTGCTCGGCGAGGTGGGGCTGTCGCCGGCGGTTCTCGAGTCGCATCAGAAGCGGACCAGCCTGGTGACGCGGATCGAGGGGCGGGACCCGTCTCGGCCTGCGCTGCTCATTCACGGGCACCTGGACGTGGTGCCCGCGAACGCGGCCGACTGGCAGCAGCACCCCTTCGGCGGTGAGGTGGAGGACGACTGCGTTTGGGGGCGCGGCGCGGTCGACATGAAGGACATGGACGCGATCATGCTGGCGGTGGCGCGGCAGCGGCTGCGGGAGGGGCGTAAGCCTGCCCGGGACGTTGTGCTGGCGTTCACGGCCGATGAGGAAGCGGGGGGAACTGGGGCGCGCGGTTCCTGGTGGAGCAGCACCCGGACTTCTTCGAAGGCGTCACCGAGGCGATCGGTGAGGTCGGCGGGTTCAGCGTGACCGTCGGGGGCCAGCGGCTGTACGCGGTGCAGACGGCGGAGAAGGGGCTCGCCTGGATGAAGCTGACCGCGACGGGGACCGCGGGGCACGGGTCGATGATCCACACCGACAACGCGGTCACCGCGCTGTCGGAGGCGCTGGGGCGGATCGGACGGCACCAGTGGCCGACGCAGCTCCCGGAGGCCACGCGCACCTTCCTGGAGTGTGCCGCGCAGGCGCTGGGGACGACCGTTCGACCCGCAGGACCCGGCCAAGCTGATCAGCAAGCTCGGCGGGATGAGCAAGATGATCGGGGCGACCACGCAGCACACGGCCAACCCGACCGGGCTCAAGGCCGGCTACAAGGTCAACGTTATCCCGCAGACCGCGAGCGGCGAGCTGGACGGGCGGTTCCTGCCGGGGCGGGAGGAGGAGTTCTTCGCCGAGATCGACCGGCTGCTCGGCGCCGGCGTCAGCCGGGAGTTCATCCATCATGACATCGCGCTGGAGACGACGCCGGACGGCGACCTGTGGGATGCGATGTCGACCGCGCTGACCGCCGAGGACCCGGAGGCGACCGTGGTCCCCTACTGCCTGTCGGCGGGAACCGACGCGAAGTGGTTCTCCCGGCTTGGCATCCGCTGCTTCGGGTTCAGCCCGCTGCGGCTGCCGTCGGACCTGGACTTCTCGGGGATGTTCCACGGGATCGACGAGCGGGTGCCGCTGTCCAGCCTGCAGTTCGGTGTCCGGGTGATGGACCGGCTGCTTGATATCTGTTAGACCGAACCAGTATCAAAACGTCTTTACGACGCGCATGATCCGCCGGCGGAGGGTAACCTTCCTGCTGCCGTCGGCGTACAGCCGGAGCCAGGCCAGCTCCCACGACCCGTACTCGGCGTGCTCCGTGAGGATCCGCCGCGCGGCGTCGCGGGTCGTACCGCGTGGGATGTGCAAGACGAGGTAGTCGTACTCGGCCATTACCTTCTATTGTGCTTCCGTTCACGTAGTGCGCAAGTCACGGCGGAAATTTTCGGGCCGCTGCCCCCGGCGGAGCGGATGTGGCGCAGCGCACGCCGGGAACAGTATGGGCGGCCAATCGAGTTGCAGGGATAACGGCAGGGACGGGCATTTCGCGGCCACGACGCGTATGGTACTTGCGTTGGGTGCGACGTCGGAGCGTGCAGAGACCCCGCCAGGGCGTAACGGCCGTGGCGCGGACGTGAGGTTGGAAGAGAACGTGCCAGGAAGAAGCAGGTCCGCGGGCAAGAAGGCAGCGGCCTCGGACAACGGGGACAGCGGCGCGACCGCCGGCAAGAGCGGCGGCGCCGCCAACGGCGACGGTCACGGCACCAGGCTTGTGATCGTGGAGTCCCCGACGAAGGCGCGGACCATCGCCGGATACCTCGGCAAGGGGTACGTGGTCGAGTCGAGCATCGGCCACATTCGTGACATGCCCGACAAGGCGGCGGAGATCCCGGAGAAGTTCCGTGCGCAGCCGTGGGCCCGCCTCGGCGTGGACGTGGACAACGACTTCCAGGCGCTGTACGTCGTACCGAGCGAGAAGAAGCAGCAGGTCTCCAAGCTGAAGTCGCTGCTCAAGGACGCCGACGAGCTCTACCTCGCCACTGACGAGGACCGCGAGGGCGAGGCCATCGCGTGGCACCTGTCGGAGGAACTCAAGCCGCGGGTGCCGACCAAGCGGATGGTCTTCCACGAGATCACCCCGGAGGCGATCGCCCGCGCCATCGCCAACCCGACCGAGCTCAACCAGGGCAAGGTCGACGCGTACCAGACCCGGCGGGTCCTGGACCGGCTCTACGGCTACGAGGTTTCCCCCGTGCTGTGGAAGAAGGTCATGCCGCGGCTGTCGGCCGGCCGCGTCCAGTCGGTGGCCACCCGCCTGATCGTGGACCGGGAGCGGGAGCGGATCGCCTTCCGCTCGGCGAGCTACTGGGACCTTGAGGCTGACTTCGCGACGGCAAAGCACGGGTCAGAACGGCTGCCGGATGATCCCACCACGTTCACCGCGACCCTCCAGAGCGTGGACGGCAAGCGGGTCGCTCAGGGCCGTGACTTCAGCTTCCGTTGGCGTGCTGCGGGCGGACCAGAACGCCAAGCAGGAGATCCTGCACCTAGACGGTGAGGCGGCCGGCGCGCTCGCGGGGCGGCTGCAGCAGTCGGCCTTCGCGGTCAGCGGCGTGGAGCGCAAGCCGTACCGGCGCTCGCCCTACGCGCCGTTCCGCACCACCACGATGCAGCAGGAGGCCAGCCGCAAGCTCGGCTTCTCCACTAAGTATTCGATGTCGGTGGCGCAGCGGCTGTACGAGAACGGCTACATCACCTACATGCGGACCGACTCGATCACGCTGTCGCAGACCGCGATCGACGCCGCCCGCAACCAGGCCCGTGAGCTGTACGGCGCCGAGTACGTCCCCGACGCGCCGCGCACCTACGCCAACAAGGTGAAGAACGCCCAGGAGGCGCACGAGGCGATCCGCCCGGCCGGCGACCGGTTTCGCACACCGCCGGAGGCCCAGCGGGCCGGCCTGCGCGGTGACGAGCTGCGGCTGTACGACCTGATCTGGAAGCGCACCGTCGCCTCGCAGATGAAGGACGCGACCGGCGAGTCGGTGTCGGTGAAGGTGGCCGGCCTGTCGTCGGCGGGGGAGCGGGCCGAGTTCGGCGCCTCCGGCAAGATCATCCACTTCTACGGGTTCCTCAAGGCGTACGTCGAGTCGCAACGACGACCCGGCCGCCGACCGCGACGACCAGGAGCGGCGGCTGCCGGTGCTGGCCGAGAGCGACCCGCTGCGCGCGCTGCGCCTCAACCAGGCCGAGCACGCCACCCGGCCGCCGTCCAGGTACACCGAGGCGTCGCTGATCAAGGAGCTGGAAGACCGGGAGATCGGCCGTCCCTCCACGTACGCCAGCATCATCGGGACCATCCTCGACCGCGGCTACGTGTTCAAGAAGGGCACCGCGCTGGTGCCCGCGTTCCTCGCGTTCGCGGTGATCACGCTGCTCGAACGGCACTTCGGCCAGCTGGTCGACTACGAGTTCACCGCCCAGATGGAGGACGCGCTCGACGAGATCGCCCGCGGCGAAGCCGAGCGGGTGCCGTGGCTGCGCCGCTTCTACTTCGGCGACGACGGCCAGGGGAACGGTTCCGTGACCACGGTCGGCCGCCCCCGTTCCTCTGACGATTCTGGCCTTGGACTTAAGGCCCTGGTGTCCGACATCACCGACATCGACGCCCGGGACGTGAGCTCCTTCCCGCTGGCCGGCACCGACATCGTGGTGCGGGTCGGCCGGTACGGTCCGTACCTGGAGCGGGACGGGCAGCGGGCCAACGTGCCCGAGGACATGGCGCCGGACGAGCTGACCCAGGAGAAGGCCGAGGAGCTGCTCAACGAGCCGAGCGGGGACAAGCCGCTCGGCAGCGACCCCGCGACCGGGCGCCAGCTGGTGGCCAAGGCCGGGCGGTTCGGGCCGTACGTGACCGAGGTGCTCCCCGAGGAGACCAAGGACAAGCCGCGCACCGCGTCGCTGCTGAAGTCGATGAACCTGGACACCGTGACGCTCGACGACGCGGTCAGGCTGCTCAGCCTGCCGCGCACGCTGGGCGAGATCGACGGCGAGCCGGTCACCGTGCAGAACGGCCGGTACGGGCCGTACGTCAAGCACGGCACCGAGAGCCGGTCGCTGCCCAGCGAGGAAGAGATGTTCACCGTCACCCTCGACCAGGCCAAGGCGCTGCTTGCCGAGCCCAAGCCCCGCGGCCGGGGTCGTGCCGCGGCCGCGCCGCCGCTGCGCGAGCTGGGCAACGACCCGGCGACCGGCAAGCCGATGGTGATCAAGGACGGCCGGTTCGGGCCGTACGTGACCGACGGCGAGACCAACGCGTCGCTGCGCAAGGGCGACGAGGTGACCGCGATCACCGTCGAGCGCGGCGCTCGAGCTGCTGGCCGACCGGCGGGCGGCCGCGCCGTCACCGCGGGCGAAGCGGACCACGGCCAAGCCCGCCGCGGCCAAGAAACCGGCGACGAAGGCCGCTCCGGCCAAGTCCGCCGCGGCCAAGAAGCCGGCCGCTAAGGCGCCGGCCTCCGCAGCCAAGCCGGCCGCGGAGAAGAAGACAACCCGTGCGCGCAAGAGTTCAGAAACTTAGGGAAAGTACCATCTGATCAAGCAGTGGTGTCCAGGCACCCTGCCTGCTATCGATAGCCTAGCTGCCGTGAACTTCCGTTCCACGAACCGCAGTGCCCGCCCGGGGGAGGCACCGCCGAGCCGCCGGGCGAGGCTCGCGCGCTCCGGGGACGGAGTGCTCTCCATCAAGCCGTTCCGCCGGCTGTGGATCGCGTTGTCGCTGTCCAGCCTGGGTGACTGGCTGTCGATCCTGGCCCTGCTGACGCTGGCCCCGTCGGTTACGAACGGCGGCAACCTGGCCAAGACCGTCTCGGTCAGCGGCGTCTGGGTGGTCACGCTGCTGCCCGCGCTGCTGCTCGGGCCGGTCGCGGGAGCCCTGGCGGACCGCTTCGACCGGCGGATCACGATGATCGTCGGCGACGTCATCCGCGGGCTGCTGTTCATCTCGATCCCGCTGTTCCCCAACCTGACCTGGATCTTCGTCGCCAAGTTCCTGGCCGGGGTCGCGTCGCAGTTCTGGAACCCGGCGGCCGCGGCCAGCATCCCCAACCTGGTGCCCAAGGAAAAGCTGGAGCGGGCCAACCAGCTCAGCCAGCTGATGACCTACGGCACGGCGCCGCTCGCCGCGCTCCTGCTCGCCGTGCTCGCCTGGGTGGCGACCGCGCTCAGCCACGCGGTGCCGTTCTTCCACACCAACAAGGTGGACCTCGCGCTGTTCTTCAACGGCGCGTCCTACTTCGTCTCCGCGATCACGGTCTACTTCCTGTACCAGATCGGCAAGCGGGAGCACAGCGGGCGCATCTCGGTGCCGTCCACCGCCAAGGCCATCGTGGAGGGCTGGCAGTTCATCCGGCACACCCCGGTGGTGCGCGGCCTGGTGATCGGGATGCTCGGCGCGTTCTGCGCCGCGGGCGTGGTGATCGGGCTGGCCTCGTCCTACATCCAGAACACGCTCAACGGCGGGTCGGCCGGGTTCAGCCTCGTCTTCGCGATGATCCTCATCGGCCTGGCCATCGGCATGGGGTTCGGCAGCCTGGCCGTTCGGCGACTTCTCCCGGCGAAGACTCTTCGGGGTGACGCTGACCGCGTCGGCCATCCCGCTGGCGATGATCGCGCTGATCCCGAACCTGGTCGTGGTCACCGTCCTGGTGTTCCTGGTCGGCGTGATCTCCGGCACCGCCTACCCGACCGGGTTCACCATCGTCGGCCTGGAGGTGGACGACGACACCCGGGGCCGGGTGTTCGCCTTCTTCCAGTCGACGATCCAGGCCATCCTGCTCATGGTGATCGCGGTCGCGGGATTCGTCGCCACCGGCTTCTCGGCCGCGATCCAGGCGCTGGCCGGGTCGTCCAACGGGCTACGGCTGGGGAACATCTTCTACGGCGCCCCGGGTGACAACCTGCTGCTCCTGCTGTCGGCGGTGCTGGTCGCCTTCGTCGGCGTCAAGTCCTACCGGCAGCTCGACGACCGCAAGGGCGTGCCGCTTTTCGAAGACCTGCTGGCGGCGATCCGCAACGAGCCGCTCAAGCGGGTGCCCGCGCCGCCACCGCCGCAGGGCCACCCGGCGCACGGGCCTGCCGGGCTGTTCCTCGCCTTCGAGGGCGGCGAGGGCGCAGGCAAGACCACGCAGGCCCGGCTGACCGCGATCTGGCTGCGCGATCAGGGCTACGACGTGGTGTCCACCCACGAGCCCGGCGCGACCAAGATCGGGATGCGGCTGCGCGCGCTGCTCCTCGACACCTCGCACTCCGGGCATGTCGTCGCAGGCCGAGGCGCTGCTGTACGCGGCCGACCGGGCCGAGCACGTAGCCAAGGTCATCGACCCGGCCCTGGAGCGGGGCGCGATCGTGATCACCGACCGGTACATCGACTCCTCGCTGGCCTACCAGGGCGCGGGGCGCGGCATACCGACGGCGGACATCGCCCGGCTGAACAGCTGGGCGACCGACGGGCGCACGCCGGACCTGACGATCCTGCTCGACATGCCGCCGGAGGCCGGGCTGAGCAGGCACGCCCGCTCGGCTGACCGGCTTGAGGCCGAGCCGGTCGACTTCCACCGCCGGGTGCGGGCCGGGTTCCTGGTGCTCGCGCACGCGGAACCGGACCGGTACCTGGTGCTGGACGCCACCGCGTCGCTGGACGAGCTCTCCGAGCAGGTCCAGGACAAGATCAGGGAGATACTGCCCGACCCGGTGCCGCGCGTCTCCGAGGCGGCCACCGGCTCCTTCCAGGCCATCGGCGACGAGGGAACGCCGGCCGTGCCCGGCCGGGCGGCCGATGAGTCATGGAGCAAGCGGTGACGGTCTTCGCGGAGTCAGCGCTGCCGGGCCGGGGCGGGTCAGCGGGGCGCTGGTGAGCGTCTTCGCGGAGCTGGCGGGCCAGGAGGCGACGGTCACGCAGCTGCAGCACGCCGTGGATGGCGCGATGACGCACGCGTGGCTGTTCACCGGGCCGCCCGGCTCCGGCCGGTCGGTCGCGGCCCGCGCGTTCGCCGCCGCGCTGCTGTGCCGCACGGCGGGTGCGGCGAGTGCCCGTCGTGTCACCAGGTCCAGGCGGGCACGCACGCCGACCTGCTGCTGGTCCGCCCGCAGGGCCTGTCCTACGGCGTGAAGCAGACCAGGGACCTGGTGCTGCGGGCGGCGGGCGCGCCGTCCGGCGGGCGCTGGCGCGTGGTGCTGTTCGAGGACGCCGACCGGTGCACGGAGGCTGCCGCCAACGCGCTGCTCAAGGCGATCGAGGAGCCCGCTCCGCGCACCGTGTGGCTGCTGTGCGCGCCCTCGGCCGAGGACCTGGTGACCACGATCAGGTCCCGGTGCCGGGTGGTCACGCTGCGCGTGCCGCCGTCGGAGGCGGTCGCCCACGTGCTCGCCGAGCGGGACGGCATCGACTACGGCCGCGCGCTGGCCGCCGCCCGGGCCGCCCAGGGGCATGTCGGCCGGGCCCGGCGGCTCGCCGCTCGACCCGGCCGCCGCCGCGCGCCGCGAGTCGGTGCTGCGGGTGCCCGTGCAGTCGACCTCGCTCGGCCCGGCCCTGGCCGCGGCGGCCGCGCTGGTGAAGACGGCCGAGGATGAGGCCAAGGCGGTCACCGAGCAGCTGGACGAGCCGGAGCGGGCCGCGCTGCGGCAGGCCTTCGGCGAGGGCTCGACCGGCAAGGGCGTCGCCAAGGCGATGCGCGGCATGGCCGGGGCCATGAAGGACCTGGAGGACCGGCAGAAGTCCCGGGCCACCCGGGTCAAGCGCGACACCCTGGACGGCGCGCTGCTCGAACTGGCCGCGTTCTACCGCGACGTGCTCATGGTCCAGGTCGGCGCGGACGTGGAGCTGGCCAACGGCGACCACCTGGACGACCTGCGGCGGCTGGCCCGCGGCTCGACGCCCGCCGCCACGCTGCGCCGCATCGAGGCGGTCATGCGCTGCCGCGAGCGGGTCACGGTGAACGTCGCGCCGCTGCTGGCGGTGGAGGAGCTGACGATCTCCCTCGTCCAGGGATAGCCGGCCTATCGCCTGATGAGAGGGCATGGGCCACCGGCCATGGGCAGCGCCGGGCGGTTTCTGTGGTCAGGCAACCTATTGCCACGGGCGGAAACCGACTTACGCTAGGCCGATGGGCATGATGATGGCGGTGAGCTTCGAGCGATACGGGCGGCTCTACTACCTCGATCCGGGCGGCCACGAGCCGAAGATCGGGGACAAGGTCCTCGTGCCCACGGACGGCGGCCCCGAGGTGGCCGAGTGCGTCTGGGCGCCGCAGTGGATCTCGGAGGACGTCGGCGGGCTGCCGGTCTGCGCCGGGCCCGCCGACGCGGCCGACCTTGAGCGGGACGAGCAGAACCGGCGGCGCCGGGCCGAGGGCCGGCTGGCGGCACGGCGGCTGATCCGCGAGCACGGGCTGCCGATGAAGCTCGTCGCCGTCGACTAGGTGGCGACGACCAACGTGTTCGTGGTGTACTTCAGCGCCCCGCACCGGGTGGACTTCCGCGTGCTGGTCCGTGACCTGGCCGCGCGGCTGCGCTCCCGCGTCGAGCTGCAGCAGATCGGGCCGCGCGACGAGGCCCGGCTGCAGGGCGGCATCGGGCCGTGCGGCCGCGACCTGTGCTGCGCCACGTTCCTCAAGGACTTCGAGCCGGTGTCGGTGCGGATGGCGAAGGACCAGGACCTCCCGGTCAACCCGATGCGAATCGCCGGGGCCTGCGGGCGGCTGATGTGCTGCCTGAAGTACGAGCACCCGCTCTACCAGGACTTCAAGAAGAAGGCGCCGCGCCCGGGCACCCGGGTCGAGACGCCCTGCGGCCCGGGCACCGTCACCGGGCACAACGTCCCGTCCGACAGCGTGGTGGTGAAGCTCAACGCCGACGGCAGCAGCCACCCCTGCTCGGTGGCCAGCGTGTGCGGGTCGCGCCAGGCCTACGAGGCGGAGCACGTCGCCGCGCCCTCAGGAGACGGCCCTGCGGGCCCCGGAGAATGACCGTGTAACGCTTTCGCCGCCCGAGGTACTGAATGACGCAGCGCTGCGTTCCAGTCAGTTCGATCCCCAGGAAAGGGGAGCCTCGTGAAGGCACTTACCCGTTTCGTCACCCGCCGC
This sequence comes from uncultured Actinomycetota bacterium, assembly GCA_963748785.1. Lineage (GTDB taxonomy): Bacteria > Actinomycetota > Actinomycetes > Streptosporangiales > Streptosporangiaceae > Trebonia. Next base: position 87,759 of record CAVVKP010000029.1, read on the forward strand.
CGTCGCGGCTTTTGCCGTCGCCGCGCTGGCCGCGCCGGCCGCGTCCGCCGCTACGGCCCCATCGACACGTGACAACTCTCACGGCGCGGGCGGCGCCGTGTTCGCGCTGACCGACAACACAGCGGGCAACGGCGTCGCCGCCTACTACCGCGCCCCCGACGGCAAGCTGACCCCCGAGGGCGTGCTACCCCACCGGCGGCCGTGGCGGCATCCTCCCCACGTCGGTTGTCGACCACACCGCCTCGGAGGGCGCGCTCGCCTATGACCAGGCTCACGGGCTGCTGATCGCGTCCAACCCGGGGAGCAACACGATCTCGGTGTTCAAGGTCCACGGCACCCGCCTCTCGCTCCGCCAGGTACTGCCGTCCGGCGGCGAGTTCCCGGTGAGCGTGGCCGTGCACGGGAACAGCGCCTACGTGCTGAACGCGCTGGGCGGCGGGTCGCTGCAGGGGTACCGGATCGCCGACGGGCGACTCGCGCCGCTGCCCGGCTCGCACCGCGCCCTCGGCCTCGGCACCACGGCCGCCTCGCCGTTCACCGACACGCCGGGCCAGGTGAAGTTCACCCCGGACGGCACCAAGCTGCTGGTGACCACCAAGTCCAGCGGGAACGACGTGGACGTGTTCGCGGTCGGGTTCAACGGCGAGCTGTCGGCCTCGCCGGTGGTCAACGCGCTCCCCGGTGACCAGCCGTTCGACGTCACGTTCGCGCCCAACGGCGACGTGGTGCTTGCCGAGGGCGGGCCGAGCGCGATCGCCACGTTCACCCTGTCGCGCGGCGGCAAGCTGACCCCGCTGGCCTCGGCGGTCACGGGGCAGATGGCGACCTGCTGGGTGGCCCCGGTCGGCGGCCACTTCTACACCTCCAACGCGGGCAGCGGCACGGTCTCCGGCTATGACGTCTCGCAGTCCGGCGCCCTGACCGCGCTGGGCAACACCACGACCGACGGCGGGACCGTGGACGCGGCCTCCGCCCAGGGCCGGTTCCTCTACGTGCAGACCGGCGCGGCCGGCATCGTCGATGAGTTCGCGGTGGGTCACTCCGGGGCGCTGACCGAGATCGGGTCGGTCACCGTGCCCGGCGGGGTCGGCGGCGAGGGCATCGCGGCGGCCTGAGCTTGCCGAGACGCTGGCTGAGGCGGGACCGGCCGTCCCGTGGTGACGGGACGGCCGGCTCGCGCCCGCCTTGAGGCAGTTGACGGTAGGCTGCTGGCGATGGACGGGGACGCGTCGTTGCTGCGGCGCCTGCGCGACGGCGACGAGCAGGCGTTCACCGCGCTGGTCGAGCGCTACCAGTCGTCGATGATGCGGCTCGCGCTGTCGTTCGTGTCGAGCCAGGCGGTGGCCGAGGAGGTCGTGCAGGACACCTGGCTCGCGGTGCTGAACGGCCTCGGCCGCTTCGAGGAGCGGTCGTCGCTGCGCACCTGGCTGTTCACCATCCTGGTCAACCGGGCCCGCACCACCGGCGTGCGCGAGGCCCGCTCGGTCCCCGTCCCCGACGCCGGCCCGGCCGTGGACGCGTCCCGCTTCGGTCCGTCCGGCGGCTGGGCGTCGCCGCCGGAGCACTGGATCGAAGAGGCAGAGGACCGCATCGATGCGGTTAAGCTCTCCGAGTTGCTGCGCAGCGGCCTCGACGGGCTGCCCGACCGGCAGCGTGAGGTGGTGCTGCTGCGCGACGTCGAGGGGCTGAGCGGTTCAGAAGTATGCGACGTGCTGGCGATCAGCGAGGCCAACCAGCGGGTCCTGCTGCACCGTGGTCGCAGCAAGCTCAGGCAGGCACTGGAGACGGAACTGGGAGGTGGGGCCCGATGACTTTCCTGTCGAGGCTGCTGCCCTTCCGCCGCCCGGCCGCCCTGCCCTGCCAGCAGGTGGTCGAGATGGTCACCGATTACCTGGAGGGCGCCCTGTCCCCGGCGGACCACCTCCGGTTCGAGGCGCACCTGGCCAACTGCCCGCACTGCACCGAGTACCTGGCCCAGATCCGCGAGACGATCCGGCTGGCCGCCGGCTCACCACCGACGACCTCACGCCGCAGATGAGCACCGACCTGACCGACCTGTACCGCCGCTGGCGCGACTCGCAGTAGCGCACGCTACCGGCTCGACCAGCCCTTCCAGCGGTCCGCCTGGATCACGATCACCGGGCCAGGCGGGCGCTTGTCCCGGTACTGCGGGTACCGCTCGGCCAGCACGTCGAGCGGGTCCTGCAGCCCCCGCTCATCCTCGACCACGCTCGCCCAGCCGTCGACGCGGACCCACCAAAGCTGGTCCCAGTCGTCGTCGTAGTAGTCGGCCAGCAGCGCCACCCGCGGGTTTTCCCGGATATTCCGCAGCCGGTGCAGGCTCGCGGACTTCTTCGGCTTGTAGTCCACCGCGGTGTAGATCAGGTCCCCGTCGCCGTCCACAGCGAACGTGACCGGCACCAGGTGGGGCTGCCCATCGCTCGCGACCGTCGCGAGCCGCGCCACCCGGGCGCCCGCTAGCCGTCTTCGTGCCTCGTCCTCGCTCAACTTCACCTATCGATTGTCCCCTGTGTTGCTGTGCGCGAGCCAACCCACCCCTGCGAACCTGTAGACTTATGCAGCGCACCCCGACGGGTCCGCCCGCCGCCTTAGCTCAGTCGGCTAGAGCGACGCACTCGTAATGCGTAGGTCATCGGTTCGATTCCGATAGGCGGCTCCAACGTTAAAGCCCCTCTCCGAGATCCTGTTCGGTTCGAAGAGGGGCTTTTGGCGCGGCGCAACGGCGGGCCGTCACGCCTGTCCGGCGTGGAAGGCCATTCTCGAGTCCCGGATGCCGCTGGCGTTGTCCTGCGCCCATCGGGCCAGTGACTGGACGATGTCGAGCAGGCTGAGACCGCGCGGGGTGAGGGTGTAGTCGACGCGCGGGGGCTTGGTGTTGTGGACGGTCCGCGTGACAAGCCCGTCGCGCTCCAGCCTGCGCAGGGTGGCGCTGAGCATCCGCTGGGTAATGGGACTGGGGCCGCTGAGGCGGCGCAGTTCGTTGAACCCGCGGGTGCTGTCGGAGAGCTTGCAGATTACGACGACGGACCACTTGTCGCCGATACGTTCCAGCACGTTGCGAATGAGGTCATGGCCTTCACACAGATCGGCGTCTGTCTTGCCTGGTTCCGTGAGCGTCTGCGTCATGGCAGTAAGTATACGCGCGTAACCAGGTACTATCCCGGCGGCCCTGGCGCAGGTCACACCGGGACGGTACCCCTGGGGATACCTGCGCACTTCAAAGTGCCTTCTTGCCGCTGTGATTCCGGTTTCGGAGACTTGATACCGGTACACATGACTTACTACGCAAGGGAGACTCGGCCATGGGTGATACCGACGAGATCATGCGAAGGCTGGACGCACTCGAGAGCATCGAGAGCATCAAGCAGGTGCAGGCCCGCTACTTCCGCTTCGTGGACGAGAAGAACTACGACGGGCTGGCCGCGCTGTTCACCCCCGATGCCAAGGTCGTGACCGACGGGATCACCTGGGATCCGGTGACGGAAATGGTGAACGCTATCCGTGATTGGGTCGGCGCCGCGCCGAGCGTTCACCACGGGCACATGCCGGAGATCGAGATCACGGGGCCGGACACGGCGTCCGGGATCTTGGCGATGGAAGACCTGCTGACCTACCCGGCCGGGAAGGACGCCCCGGAGGGGCACGACGGCTACGGACAGTACAGGGAGACTTTCCGGCGGGTTGGCGGGCGCTGGCTGATCGACTCGCTGGTGCTGACTCGCTTCCGGATGGACCCGCTGGAGAACTGGACTCCGGACGCCTGACCAGGCGGCCTGCCCGTTGCGCCGCGCGGAGGCGCGGCGCAACGGCAGGCCGTCACGCCTGTTCGGCGTTGAAGGCCATTCTCGAGTCCCGGATGCCGCTGGCGTTGTCCTGCGCCCATCGGGCCAGTGACTGGACGATGTCCAGCAGGCTGAGACCGCGCGGGGTGAGGGTGTAGTCGACGCGCGGGGGCTTGGTGTTGTGGACGGTCCGCGTGAGAAGCCCGTCGCGCTCCAGCCTCGCAGGGTGGCGCTGAGCATCCGCTGGGTAATGGGACTGGGGCCGCTGAGGCGGCGCAGTTCGTTGAACCCGCGGGTGGTGTCGGCAAGCGCGTAACCAGGTACTATCCCGGCGGCCATGGCGCAGGTCACACGGGGGGGCGGTACCCCTGGGGATACCTGCGCACTTCAAAGTGCCCTCTTGCGGTTGTGATTCAGGTTTCGGAGACTTGTTACCGGTACGCATGACGTACCAGGTATTCAACAGTTACTCGACCTGGAGGGCCTCCGGGCCTCGTTGAGGCGAACACCCCCTCAGCCATCCACCCACCTGCATAGAGAACGGACTTTCCCATGTCCGCAACACCTCACCCCGATCCTCGCCGCTGGGCGGCGCTGCTCTTCATCTCCGTCGCCCAGCTGATGGTGATCCTCGACGCCGCGGTCATGAACATCGCGCTGCCCTCCGCCCAGGAGTCACTGCACTTCTCCGACGGCGGCCGCCAGTGGGTCATCACCGCCTACGGGCTGGCCTTCGGCGGTCTGCTCATCCTCGGCGGCCGCTTGGGCGACCTGATAGGCCGCAAGCGGGCGTTCACCATCGGCCTGGTCGGCTTCGCCCTGGCCTCCGCGCTGGGCGGAGCCGCAAATAGCCTGGGCGTCCTGCTGACCGCCCGGGCCGCGCAGGGTGTCTTCGGCGCGCTGCTCGCGCCCGCCGCGCTCGCCCTGATCTCACTGACCTTCACCGATCCCAAGGAACGAGCCAAGGCCTTCGGCGTCTTTGGCGCCATCGCCACCGCGGGCGGCGTCATCGGCCTCCTCCTGGGCGGAGTACTCACCGTTACCTGAACTGGCGCTTTTCGCTGCTGGTCAACATCCCCATCGCCGTCATCGGCCTCATCGGCGCCTTCACCGTGGTGCACGACATCCCCATCGAACGCAGGCACGGCCGCATCGACGTGCCCGGCGCGATCCTCGCGACCCTCGGACTGGTCGCCCTGGTCTTCGGCTTCTCCGAAGCCGAGAGCCGCGGCTGGGGGTCCGGCATCACCATCACTCTGCTCGTCGCGGGCGTGGTGCTGCTGCTGGCTTTCCTGATCCTGGAGGGGAAGATCAAGTCGCCGCTCCTCCCGCTGCACGTACTCACCGAACGCAACCGGGCCGGCGCCTACATCTCGGTGGCCCTGGCCGTGATGAGTATGTTCAGCATGTTCCTGCTCCTCAGCTACTACCTGCAACTCGTCAAGGGATACTCCCCGGTCTTGACCGGTCTCGCCTTCGTACCGCTGGGGGCCGCGCAGGCCTTCGGCTCCATGGTCCTCGGCACTCGGCTGTCCGCCAGGGTCCGCCCCGGCCTGCTGATGGCCGCCGGCTATAGCGTCACCGCGATCGGTGTGCTCCTGCTCGCCCTGCTGCAGGCAGACAGCTCCTACGGCTTGGTCGTCGTCGCCGAGATCGTCATCGGCCTGGGCATCGGCACAGCCTTCATGCCCGCCATAAGCCTGGGTACCCACGGCGTCGCCCCCCAGGACGCGGGCGTCGCCTCCGCCATGGTCAGCACCTCACAACAGGTCGGCGGTTCCATCGGCACCGCGCTGCTCAACACCATCGCCGCCAGCTCAACCGCCACATACCTCCTCTCCCACGGGCACGGCCCCGGGGTCGCCAATGACGCGCTCACGCACGGATTCAGCACGGCGTACTGGTGGGGCGTCGGCTTCCTCGTCCTTTCCGCGCTGTTCTCTCTCATCGCGGTCAACGCTCCACGCCCGAACTACAGTGCATCCTCTGACGAGGAAACATCCTCGGGACAGCCCGCCCCGGTGCACTGAGGAGTCCTCGGCGGATCCGGTGCCGGCGCAGGAGGGCGAAGGCTGGGATGCCGACAACGCCCGCGCGCCGACCCATGGCCCCCTCCGGGGGCCAGCCGGTGGCCGCACGCACTAAGGTTCAGGTCGGATGTGCTCTGACCTGAACCTTAGTCACTCACCGTAGGCGCCTGTTGCCGTGACCGAGCACCTCACGCGTGTCGGCCGCCGCGCTGCCGAGGGGCCGCAGATCTGCGAACCGGGTGACGTGACCTAGGCGGTCTTGCGGCGGTAGGTGGTCATGGCCAGGGCGTAGGCGACGATAAGGATGCCGGCGCACCAGGCGAGGGCGGTCCAGATGTCCGCGCTGACCGGGTGCTGTGCGAGCAGGTCGCGGATCGCGTTGACGATCGACGTCACCGGCTGGTGCTGGGCGAAGGCGCGTACCGGGCCGGGCATGGTGCCGGTGGGCACGAACGCCGCGCTGATGAACGGCAGGAAGATGATCGGGTAGGCGAAGGCGCTGGCGCCGTCCACGGTCTTTGCTGACAGTCCCGCGATCACGGCGAGCCAGGTCACCGCCAGGGTGAACAGGACGAGGATCCCGGCGACCGCCAGCCAGGCCGCCGGGCCAGCGCCGGAGCGGAACCCCATGCCGATGGCGACAAGCACGACGACCACGAGCGAGATCAGGTTGGACACTACCGAGGTCAGCACGTGCGCCCACAGGGCGCTGGACCTGGCGATCGGCATGGACTGGAACCGGGCGAAGATCCCGTTCTGCATGTCGGTGAAGAGGCGGAACGCGGTGTAGGAGATGCCCATCGCGATCGTGATCAGCAGGATCCCGGGCAGCAGGTAGTTCACGTACCGTCCCGGCCCGCTGTGGATCGCGCCGCCGAACACGTACACGAACAGCAGCATGAGGGCGATCGGCATGATCGCGACGCTGATGATGGTGTCCGGGCTGCGGGTGATGTGGCGCATGGAGCGGCCGAGCAAGACGGCGGTGTCACCGAAGAAGTGCGTGGTCATCGGGGTTCCTTAACGGTAGTGGCGTCAGCTGACGTGCCGTCGCCGCCGATGACGGCGAGGAAGATTTCCTCCAGGGTCGGCTGCTTCTCGACGTACTCGACCTTGGCCGGCGGGAGCAGCTGTTTTCAGTTCGGCGAGGGTGCCGCTGGCGATGATCCGCCCCTGGTGCAGGATCGCGATGCGGTCGGCGAGGTGCTCGGCCTCTTCCAGGATCTGCGTGGTGAGCAGCACCGTCGTGCCCCGCGCGGCCAGTTCCCTGACGCTGTTCCACACCTCGGTGCGCGACTGCGGGTCGAGCCCGGTCGTCGGTTCGTCCAGGAAGATCACCGGCGGGTCCCCGATGAGGCTCATGGCGATGTCCAGGCGGCGGCGCATACCGCCGGAATACGTCGCTACCCGGCGCTCGGCCGCGTCGCTCAGCTGGAAGCGGGCCAGCAGGCCGTCCGCGATCTGGCGGGCGTCCTTCAGGTGCCGCAGCCGGGCCACCAGCATCAGGTTCTCCCGGCCGGTGAGGATTTCGTCCACGGCCGCGAACTGCCCGGTGAGGCTGATGCAGTCCCGCACGTCCGCAGGCTGCGTGGCGATGTCGAAGCCGTTGACGGTGGCCGTCCCCGCGTCCGGCTTGAGCAGCGTGGACAGGATGTTCACCACCGTGGTCTTGCCCGCGCCGTTGGAGCCGAGCAGTGCGAAGACGCTGCCCCGGTTCACGTCCAAGTCCACGCCGCGCAGCACCCGCAGCTTCGGGTACGACTTCTCCAGGCCACGCACGCGGATCGCCTCGGCCGGCTGCGCCGTCATCGGGATGTCCCTTCGTTTCCGGTGTTGTCTCCGGCGGCGCGGTCGATCGCGCTGGTCAGCCGGGCCCGCTCGCGGACGATCCACTGGCCCTCCGGGTAGTTCCGCAGGAACGCCTCGGCGAAGTCCACCGGGTCATCCCCGGTTATCTCGCGGACCGGCGTGCCGTTCGCCGCGGCCTGCTCGAACAGGTCGGCCAGGTCGTCCAGCATCGACAGGCTGCCCTCCGCCGTCCCGTGCCCGAAGTAATACGAGTACCGCTGCAGGGCTTCAACCGCCGTGCGGTAGCTGGCGGGAAGCCGTTCTACCCGCGCCCGGTACTCCCGGTAATGCCGCTTCTGATCGAGCGGGCCGGTGACCTTTTCGACGAGCTTGGTCAATCCTGTGGCCATGTCTACCTGCCTCCTTCGCGGAGCCGTTCAAGCCGTTCGGCCAGGAAGCTCCAGGTCTGCCAGAATTCTTCGAGTTGTTCGCGTCCCTGAGCGTTGAGGGAGTACACCTTGCGCGGCGGCCCCTTCTCCGAGGGGACCTTCTCCACGTCGACGAGCCCGCGCTGCTCGATCCTGATCAGCAGCGCGTACACGGTCCCCTCGGCGATGTCGGAGAAGCCCTGCTCCCGCAGCCAGGCCGTGATCTCGTAGCCGTACGCGGACCGGCCGGCCAGGATCGCGAGAACGATGCCCTCCAGCGTCCCCTTGAGCATCTCGGTGACCTGCTTGCCCATGGAGCGCCTCCTTCCTCGTCTACTCAGTAACGTTGACTACCAGTACACAGTAACGCTGACTACCGGTATTTAGCAACACTGAATAGCGAACGGGCAAGCAAACGGTCCGGCTGGCGGGCGGTAGCAGCAAGGAGCCGCCGAAGGTGTCAAACAGGCATCCGGGGAGCTGGTAAAGTCAGTCGGCAGAAGGGGAGTAGCTCTCCGCCGGACCGTCGACATGCTGGCCTTTAGCGGGGCCCGGCGCCCGGGAGCCGCGAGGCTTGAGCGAGACCTTCTGGCCGTTAGCCGCACGCTAACGCGCCGGAGCACCCCCTTCTTTCCTCATGTCCTGGGTGGTCACGGCGCGTCCGGACCAAAGGACTCCCCCCCGTTGAGCCTGATCATCGCCGCGACCGTTTTCGGCGTCATCTTCCTGTCCGAGCTGCCGGACAAGACCGCCCTGGCCAGCCTGATCCTGGGCAGCCGGTACCGTCCCGGTTACGTGTTCGTCGGCGTGGCCGCCGCGTTCGCGGTGCACGTGGGGCTGGCAATCGCGGCGGGCAGCCTGCTGACCCTGCTCCCGCACCGGCCGCTGGAGATCGTGGTCGCGGTCTTGTTCGCGCTCGGAGCGGTGCTCCTGCTGCGCGGCCGGGACGAGGCGGGCGCTGATGAGCACGCCGGGCTGCACGGCGGGCCGCCCGGGTTCTGGCGGGTGGCGTGGCTGAGCTTCGGCGTGATCCTGGTCGCCGAGTTCGGATGACCTGGTCGCCGGCCTGGCCATCGCCGGCGGGCGGCGCGGGCTGCTCAAGGTCATCCCGCTGACCTGGATCACCCGCACCGCCGCGGCCGTCATGCTGGTCCTGGCCGGGGTCAGCCTCGCCGAGGCGATCGGTTAAGCCCCGCCGCGGCCGGCCATCCTGCCCGGGCCCGCCGCGGTCAGGCGGCGCTGCTGCCGATCAGGTGGCCGACGAGGTAGGTGACCCCGACGGCCAGGGCGCCGAAGGCGAGCTGGCGCAGGCCCGAGCGGAGCGCCGGCCGTCCGGTCAGCCTGCCGACCGCCATGCCGCCGCCGACCAGTGCCGCCGCGGTCAGGGCCAGTGTCACCCACAGGACGGACGCGCCGAACAGGTAGGGCAGCAGCGGCACCAGCGCGCCGGCCGAGAACGCGAACAGCGATGAGAGCCCGGCCAGCAGCGGAGAGGGCAGCTCCTGGGGGTCGACGCCGAGTTCCTGGCGGGTATGCACCCGCAGCGCCGTGTCCGGGTCGGCCGAGACCGCGGCGGCCATCCGCGCGGCGGTCTCCGGGTCGGCCCCGTACTCACGGAAGTAGCCCGCAAGCTCCTCTTCCTCGGCCGCCGGGAACCGGCTGAGCATCTGCTGCTCCAGTGCCACCTCGGCCTCGACCAGCTCGTTCTGGTTGGTCACCGAGATGTACTCCCCGGTCCCCATCGAGAACGCCCCCGCGACCAGCGACGCCGCGCCGGTCAGCAGCACGGTGTGGGCGGACACGCCGCCACCGCCGAGCCCGGAGATCAGCGACGCGTTCGTCACCAGCCCGTCCACCGCGCCGAACACCGTCGGGCGCAGCCAGCCACCGGAGACGTCGCGGTGCCGGTGCGACCAGCCCGCCCCCAGCGCCGCCAGGCCAGCCTCGGACGGCTCCTTTCCTTGCTGCGCCATCCGTCAGGCCCCTCCCCCCGAAAGCTACCCCTGCCTAGCTTGCCAGCGTACGGGCCGGGTTGAGCGGAGCGGCGCGGGCCAGCCGGCAAGATGGTTGGCCCGGCCGGGTGGGCCGGGAGGTGGTCAGGCGGACGGGGCCTGGTCGACGCGGACGAGGTTGCCCGACGGGTCGCGGACGGCGTAGTCCTTGGCGCCCCAGGGCTGCTCGGTCGGCTCCTGGACGATCTCGGCGCCGGCGGCGCGGACCTTCTCAAAGCTGCCGGTGAGGTCGTCGGCGTGGAAGTGGACGCCGTTCAGCGCGCCCTTGGCGATGAGGGCGGCCAGGGTGTCGTTGTCGGCCGGGCTGCCGTTCAGGTAGTTGGTGAGGACGATCCCGACGCCGGGCTGGGACTTGGCGCCGACGGTGATCCAGCGGAACTTGTCGCGGGCGACGTCGTTGCGCAGCTCGAGGCCGAGCGTATCGCGGTAGAACGCAAGTGCGAGATCTGGGTCGTGGACTAGGACGAAGCAGGTTGAGAGTGTGAGTTCCATGCTGTCCACACTAGTAACCGGGGCGCTTTTCGCGCTTCTTCGATCCTGATCGACACGCCGCCGGTCATGCCCCGCGGCGCGCTGCTGCCGGGAGTGCTGACCGGGCGGGTGAGGTCCCGGGCGATGCAGCCGGGCACGGAGGCGAGGGCGGCATGGTCGCGGGCCCGGTAGGCCGTCGGGGTCTCGCCGACCAGCAAGGTGAAGCGGGCGCTGAACGAGCCGAGTGAGGTACAGCCGACGGCCAGGCAGACATCGGTGACCGACAGGTCGCCCCGGCGCAGCAGGGCCTTGGCCCGCTCGATGCGGCGGGTCATCAGGTAGGCGTACGGGCGTCTCGCCGTAGGCCACGCGGAACTGCCGGGAGAAGTGCGCCGGAGGACATCAGCGCGGTGCGGGCCAGTTCGGCGACGTCGAGGGGCCGCGCGTACTCGCGGTCCATCAGGTCGCGGGCGCGGCGCAGCCGCGCCAGGTCGGCGAGCTTCTCGGACGTCACACCGCCAGCGTAGCCGCGTGCCCGCGTGACCAGGGAAATCCCCGGCGGACGGTCGCGGACATCCTGACCGCTGCTTACTTCGTGACCTCGAAGTACAGCCAGGGGCCGTTCGCGCCGAGGTTCGCGGTGTCCTTGGCGCCCTTAATGAAGTCGGCCCGGATCCGGTACCGGCTGCCGATCGCCTGGGAAAGCTTGAACGGCGCGCTGTCGTGGCTCTGGCTGTCCAGGGCGTCGCAGCCGTACTTGGTGTCGGCGTCCCAGCCGACGCCCGCGTCGAACTGTTCGGTCTCGGGCTCCAGGCACTCGCCGCTCTTGTTCGGCGTCACCGTCGCCTTGAGGGTGAGCGTGCTGTTGCCGTGGTAGACGTAGTAGCCCTGGCCGCTGATCGAGGTCGTCTTGTAGAAGCCGGTGACCGCGTCGGCCACCTTCGCCGTCGACGTCACGGCCCGGCTGGCCGTGGTGGCGGCGTTCTTCGCGTTGCCCGCGAAGGAGGCAAGGAACGTGGTGTTCTTGGTGATGAAGTAGTGCGGGTAGTACTTGCCTTGCGAGTTGACCTTGCCCGACGCGATCAGCACGGGCGACTGCCCGGCCGGCTCCGCGTACACCGCGACCGCGCTGTTCGGCAAGGCCGCCTTCAGGGTGACGGTGATCTCGACCTTGGCCCCGTAGGTGTAGCCGCCCTTCGGCGTGGAGACGCTCATCGCGGGCTTGGGCAGGGCGGGGGCGCGCCCGTGTCGGCCCGCGCGGCCGACGAAGTCAGCGCGACGGTCCCGAGTGTCCCGGTTAGCGCGCAGCCGAGCGCTATGAGCTTGAGGCGCATGGCGAATTCACTCCCGAGGAGGTCCGTTGGGAAAAAGATCAAAATCGAGTATCCCGAACGTACGCGACAGACCCTGGTCGCCACGCCGATACTGCAAAAAGGCAGGTCAGCGTTTGGTCGGCGTTCGTTATGTATGACTTAGTTTGTTTCTTTTCTGAGCGGAGGCCAGCGAAGGCGCCGCTGTTTTCATGCTCGGGAGAAAAAGGGATAAGGGACGTGAAGCCGGGCGATGACGGGAATCGGGCGATGACGGGAATCGGGAGGGCGCGTGACCGGCTGGGTCCCCCGGGCGGACGGTGGCCGGGCGGATCAGCTCGCCGACCGCGGGTCGCTGCCCGCCCAGGCCGCGCGCAGCAAGGAGCGGAGATCGGAGGCGGTGACCGGGCGCGGGTTGGACGCGGGCACCGCCGGGAGGATCGCCTCGGCGGCCGCGTCCACCGAGTCCTCGGTGAAGCCGTAGTCCGCCAGCGCGCGCGGGCGCGCTCAGCTCCTCCTTGAGCGCCAGCAGCCCGTCGAGCGCGCTGCGCGCGCCGAGCGCGGCGGCGATCCGGCGCTCGGCGTCCGGCGCCGCGGCGCCGTTGAACGCGAGCACGTAGGGCAGCACGGTCGCGTGCGTCTGCGCGTGCGGCAGGTTGTAGGCCCCGCCGAGCACGTGACAGATCTTGTGGTGCAGGCCAGAGCCCGCCGAGGCGAACGCGGCCGCCGACAGGTACGCCGCGTACAGCGCGTGCTCCCGGCCGCCCGTGTCCATCGGGTCGGCGACGACCCGGGGCAGGCCCGCCCGCAGCGACCGGATGCCCTCGGCGGCCAGCGCGGCGTTGACCGGGTCGGCGTGCGGCGCCCACATCGAGTCAACGCAGTGCGCGAGCGCGTTCAGCCCGGACGCCACCGACAGGTCGACGGGCAGCGACATGGTGAGCGCCGCGTCGTAGACGATGACCTTCGGCAGCACCCGCGGGTCGGTGCCGGTGGTCTTGCGCGCGCCCTCGGTCAGTCCCCACACCGGCGTCGCCTCCGACCCCGCGTACGTGGTCGGCACGGCCACGATGGGCAGGCCGGTGGTCAGGGCGACCGCCTTCGCCAGGCCGGTGGTCGAGCCGCCGCCGACGCTGACCAGCACGTCGGCGCGGCCGCGGGCCGCCGCCGCCCGGGCCCGCTCGGCCACCTCGACCGGGACGTGCATGGTCACGTCGTCATGGCGCAGCGCGACCGGGAGGCCAGCCGCGACCGTGTCGGCCAGGTGCATCTCTCCCTTGGACGCGATCAGCATGACGCGAGTGGCGCCCAGCTCGCTGACCTGCGTGCTCAGGTGGGCCGCGGCCTCGCCTGAACCGAAGCAGACGCGCTGTGGCAGGGTGTCGTGAACGAAGCGCATGCCCTCTATCATGCCCGTCGGTAGATAATGACGGGTGGAACCGTGAATGTGCCCCTGGAGGAGACCCGCATGGCTTCGACGCCCCCGAACTACCCGGGCGCCGGCCTGGCCAGTGTTGGCCAGCCCAGTGCCGGCCAGCCCGTCGGCGGCCGGGCCGGCGACGAGGCCTCGCAGGCGGCGCTGCGCGCCTGGCTGTACGACGTCCGGCCGGACGGGACCAGTCACCTGATGGCGACGCCTTCGGGACGGTCGATGGTGGCGGTCGAGCCGGGCGGCACGCTGTACGTCTCGGTCGAGGGCGGGCAGAACACGCCGACGAGGAAGTACCTGAAGGCGCCGCCGGCCGAGGGGATGTCGAGCGACCCGGTGACGGTGGGCATGGATCAGCGCACCGGCTTCTGGATGGTGCAGAACAGCGGCCGCACGAACACCCTGCGAGTACAGCAGTACGGCCTGTCCGCGGTGCCGCTGCGCCCGCAGACGGCCATGCCGATGGCCGGCCGGGACGTGGCGGTGTGGATTCCGGTGGTGCCGCACGGGATCGGCCCGGGTAAGAGCGAGAGCTTCCGGCTGCTGATCCTGGCCGGCCCGGAGAAGCCGGACGACTCCGGTTCCACCCGGATGATCACCGCGCCGCGCCGGTACCTGTCCGACGCCAAGCAGGAGGCGCTCATCGCCTACTTCGGCGACCACCTGTCCTGGCCGCCGCTGCCCGCGCCGCACGTCCGGCAGCAGGCGGAGGTGGAGCGGATCGCCGTGGAGAGCCGGCTGCCGAAGGCGCCCACGCCGGAGCGCTGGGCGCGCAATCGGCTCGACGTGCTGGCCGGCCGGGACGGGCTGTTCCGTGACGCCGACTGGTTCCCCCGGCTCGGCGGCCCCGACCGCACCCTGGCCAACCATTTGGCGGCGTTCCACCGCCTGGTGGAGCTGCGCACGATCACGATGCGCCGCGTCTGGGAGTGGGCCGGCAAGCACGACGTCGCGCCGTACGTGATCATCGACGGGCGGCTGGTGCCGACCCGCTGAGCGCGCTCGGGCCCGGCGCGGGCGCTGCCGCGGCGGGGCCTACCCGCCGCGCTTACTTGTTGCCGGAGCGCCGCGGCTGGTCCACGGCCGCCGCCAGCCGTACCGCCGCCACGGTGTCGTGCCAGCTGCGCGGGTCGGGGAACTTCTGCCCGGCCATCGCGGCCGCCTTCATCAGGCCGTCCTTCAGGCTGGCCAGGTCGTCCGGCGGCACGAACACCGCGCCCGCGTAGCCGCTGGCCGCCTCGGGCAGGCCGCCGACGCTGGTCACCACGATCGGCAGGCCCCAGCTCATCGCGACGTGCAGGATGCCGCTGCTCGACGAGCGCCGGTAGGGCAGCACGGCCACGTCGGCGTGGGCGAAGGCCGCGCCGACGACCTCGTCGGGCACGTACTCGTTGACGAAGGTGATCCGGTCGGCGTGCGGGCTGGTGGCGATGAGGCGCGCGGGCTCGGTGGTGCCCTCCCAGGTCTCGCCGACCACGGTGAGCCATAGCCGCTCGGCTTCCTCCCTGGGCAGGGCGTTGAAGACACGCAGCAGGTCCTCGAGGCCCTTGTACGGCCGGATGAGCCCGAAGAAGAGCAGGTTCACCACGCCGTCCTTCGGCGCCGACCGCACCGCGGAGATCGCGGCGGTGATGGCCGGGTCGTCCGTCTCGGCGACGTCGCGGTACTGGTCGTAGGGGCCGTGCGGCACCAGCGCGACGCGCACGTCCATCGGCCCGTAGTTCGACTCGAACAGCTGCCAGTCGGCCTTGGAGTGCACGATGCACCCGTGGGCCAGCCGGAGCAGCGCGCGCAGCCCCCAGCGGCCGTAGCCGCGCGCGAGCGCCAGGCCGGCCTCGCCGGGATCTTGCAGCTCGTGCAGCTCGATAACGACGCGCATGCCCGCGGCGCGGGCGGCGACCGCGAGCACCAGGTAGGTGTGCAGCGTGGCCGCGGTCCACCACTCGAGCAGCAGCACCTTGGACCGCCGGGAGCGCAGGAAGCGCAGCGCCCGCGGCAGCGAGCTGCCCCACCACCAGTCAACGCCGTCGAACACGCTGACCTCGCGGAGGTACTCCATGCTGGCCCGCTTCAGGCCGACCCGCTGCTTGCCCGGGTACAGCAGCCTCGGGAGCAGGCGGCGAAGCAAGATGACGCTGGTGTCGCACTGGTCGCCGGCCATCGAGTTGGCCAGGCGGCAGGTGTAATAGCTAATCCCAGACGTGAATCGCCAGCCCGGTCCGACAAGGCACACGGAAATGCGTGAATCGCCGCCGTTTCCGGCATTACCCGCATCGCTGGCCACGTGACCGTGCGCTACCTCAATCGGATCATCAGACGGCGCATCCTGATCGAGAAAGGCGGGCGTCCGCCTTGGTCGACTCAAATGATGGCGGCTGAAGTCCACGAGTAGTCACGTCCCACCTGTTCTGCTGATAATTCAATTTCTATTTACAAGCCAAAATAATGCTGAGAAAGTTGATTTCAACGATGCGTACAGTCACCGATTCGACCGTCAGCGGCTGACCGGGAAGCGTGATCGTATCGCAACGGCTGAGGCGTCAGTCGAGCTTTTACCTCCGCTGAAGGTTGCAGCGCCTGGAGGGGTGGGCGGGGCTGCCGGTCCACCAGTAGCGACATCGGCATGGTGCGTTGGCAGGCAACAAGAAACACGTAAGAGCCTACCCGGGTGGTGCCAGACCTTTACCGCTAACGGGCAAGATGGTCATGTTTCCGGCGGATCGTACAGCCGTCGCAGTCGAACAGGGGAGATAGTTCCGATTTGCCCCCGGCTGTCCGCGTGCTCGTGTGGCCGAGTTGTCACTGAAAGTAATATCAATAACGGTTGCGCAACATGATTGCGGGACGTGGCGTCCCTTGTCGGCGTATGCCCGCGTGCTGACCGGGCGCCACGGTATAGTGTCCGCTTAGTCACCAAGGTCAGGAGTGTCGAAGCCGGGCGTCTCAGCCGAACGCCTCGGGCCCGCTCTCGACCCGCGCCCCCGGATGAAGCAGCGGCGCTGCTCGTTCAAAGCGACTCGATGGGCGGGGAAACCGAGTTATTAGGAGGCGTTCGCATGACGCTGCCGACGGCGGCTACAGCAGTTGACGCGGGGAAATCTAGTCGCGGTGGCGGCGGCGATTTCTCGCCCATGCGCATTGTCGAGGTTGAGCTCACCGCGCCGCTGCCGAGGCTGGACGGTGAGGGCCACTACGGGCGGGCCTGGATCCTGGCCCGGCTGCACAGCGAGCCGATTGGCGTGTGCGTGGCGGAGCTGCCGCCGGGCGGGCTCGACCCGGCCCGGCTCGCGGCGCAGTTGTGGGACGAGCTGGGCGGCCTCATCGCCGAGCGGTTCGCCGCGGCGCGGGCAGGGCCGGCCCGCCCGGGCTGACCGGGGCCGGACTGCGCGGCCGGGCCCGAGGGGTGGCCGTTCCTGCGCCGGCGCGCGGAGGTCCTCGCCAGCGCGCCGTTCATCAGCGTGGTGATCTGCACCCGGGACCGGCCGGAGCAGATAAAGAAATGCCTCGACCGTCTTCGCCGGCAGGAGTACCCGCGGTACGAGGTGGTCGTCGTTGACAATGCCCCGACCTCTGACGCCCTCCGTCGTGAGATCGAGGGCCAGCCGGGCGACCGGGCGGAATTCCGCTACACCGTGGAGCCGCGGCCGGGACTTTCCTGGGCGCGGAACGCCGGGATCGCGGCGGCGAAGAGCGACATTATCGCCTTTCTCGACGACGATGACGAGCCCGACGAGCACTGGCTGACCGGGATCGCGGACGGCTTCACGCGCAGCGACCGTATCGGTTGCGTTTCCGGCATTGTCCTGCCCGCCAGCCTCGACAATGCCGTAGAGCAGCTATTCGAGGAGATCGGCGGGCACAGCAAGGGCCGCGGCTTCGTCCACGAGACCTTTTCCAAGTCCGGCCCGCAGAGCCCGCTGTTCCCGCTGCCGCCCTTTGGGGTCGGCGCGAACATGGCCTTTCGGCGCGAGGCGCTGACGCGGATCGGCGGCTTCGACACCGCCCTCGGGGCGGGCACGCCGACCGGGGGCGGGGAGGACACCCTCGCGATCACCCTGGTCCTGCTGGAGGGCTTCGAGGTCGCCTACGAGCACGCCGCCCTCATGTGGCACCACCACCGCCAGGACGTGGCCAGCCTCAATAAGCAGCTGCACGGGTACAGCGTCGGGCTGACCGCCTTCTACGCCGCGCTGCTGCGGCAGCGCCCGGCCGCCATCTTCGGCCTGCTCAAGTTGCTTCCGGCCGCGGGCGGCTACCTGACCGGCCGGGGCGGCGGCGAGCAGGAGGAGCCGGCCGCGCCGCCGTCGGAGCTGGCGGCGCAGCTGGACCGCAGGCAGTTGCAGGGAATGCTGAACGGCCCGCTGGCCTACGCGCGCAGCCGGCGGCTGCAGCGGCGGGCCGCCGTTGCAGCGCGCTCGCGATGAACGGCGACAGTAGTGGCATAAGTGCCCTAATGGGCTGCTTGCCGGAATTGACCGATGTGCCTGCGTCGATCACCTATGCTGCCTTCGGGGGCGCGTCGATCGTCCAGGCAACTTGATAGGTACTTACGCCTTAGACGTTGGAGGTTTCCGCGGCGTGGTGGCGATGGGCGGATCACTGGGCTCGCCAGCCGGGGTACGCGGGCCGAGCCGGGCGGAGTCGGCGCCCGAGGCGTCGGCGCTGTCGCGCATTCCGATCAGCTGTATCGCGCTGATCGCCGCGATCGGCGTCTTCGTCTCCAGCGTGGGCTACGCCGACGGGCGTGCGGGCCAGGGACCCCACAGCGGGTCGGGCATCGCGCTTTACTGGCTCGGGCAGTGCCTGATCCTCATCCCGGTCGCGGGCCGCCTGCTCAGCCGGCGGCACATGAGCAACGGGGACACCGTCGCGCTGATCGTGATCCTCACGGTGGCCGAGTACCTGCTCAAGGTCAACTACTTTCCCACCGGCTTCGCATTCAACGACGAGTTCCTGCACTACAGCGGTACCACCAACATGCTCGCGTCGGGGAAGCTGTTCGAGCTGAACTACGGGCTGCCGGTCGGCACGGACTACCCGGGCCTCGAGGAGGTCACCTCGGCGC
Source organism: uncultured Actinomycetota bacterium (assembly GCA_963748785.1). Classification (GTDB taxonomy): domain Bacteria; phylum Actinomycetota; class Actinomycetes; order Streptosporangiales; family Streptosporangiaceae; genus Trebonia. The sequence goes on from CAVVKP010000029.1 coordinate 106,095, forward strand.
TGATATCGGCCACCGGGCTGTCCGTCTTCCCGGCCGCCATGATCGTCTCCGGGATCGCCCACCTGGTGTACGTGCTCTTCCTTTACCTGGCCTTCTGCGTGGCCATCCGGTCGCACCGGATCGCCGGCATCGCGCTCCTGATCTACTTCAGTGCCCCCGCGCTGACGTCGTTCAACTCGGATTTCGTGTACGAGACGCTCGCCCTGACGTTCCTCGGCTTCTGCATGCTCGCCGCGCTCCGCTCGGCCATCGAGAAGTCGCCGCAGGTGCGCACGCGCTGGTTCATCATCGCGATCCTGAGCATCCTCGCCACCACCGTCACGCACCACGTCACCAGCTACATGCTCACCGCGTTCCTGGTCCTGGTGGCGATCGCCAGCCGGATGACCGGCTCCCGCAACACGGCGATGCGCTTCGGCGTGCTGGCGCTGATCTCGGCCGCCTCGATCGGCGCCTGGATCGCCGGCCCGGCGCGGTCGACCATCAGCTACTTCAGCCCCACGGTGCTGGGGCTGGTCGACGGGCTCGAGGCGCTTACCAAGAGCGGTTCCTCCGACGCGCCTGCCACCTCCACGTCGCCGACGATCAACACGGCCATCGGGGTGGTCGGCATCCTGGTCGTCTCGGTGCTGATCGCGGTGGGCGCCTGGCAGGCATGGAAGCGGCACCGGCGTCACCCGTGGATCTTCGGCATGATGATCGGCTCGCTGGGCTGGTTCGTCGACCTCGGCGTCCGCCTGGGGACACCGGACGGGCAGGAGCTGGCCGGGCGGGCGGCGACGTTCGTCTACATCCCGATCAGCGTGCTGGCGGCCCTCGCATTGACCAGGCTGGTCAACACCGGCCCGGTGCGGCGCTGGGGCGCCGCTGGTCACCGGGGTCGTGATGGCCGCGGTCACCGCGCTGCTGATCGACGGGCTGGCCAACGGCTGGCCGCCGTTCTGGGAACGGCTGCCCGGGCCGCACCTGGTATCCAGCTTCGAGTCCTCGGTCGGGCCGCAGGAGATCGACACCTCCTACTGGTTCCTCCAGCAGCTCGGCCCGGGTAACCAGATCGCCGCCGACGCCGGCATCTACCCGGTCCTGTTCGGCTACGGCGGGCAGAACCCGTTCCAGAACGTGGCCTACCTGTACCACGACTCCCACGTGGACGCCCGATGTGGCAAAGGGCGCGAGTGGGCAGGCCGTGTGGTTCGTGGAGACGGACTCGCGGCTGACCAAGTCGCTGCCGCCGGCCGGCACGTACTTCCCCGGCGAGACGACCTTCGACACCAAGACGATCGCGCCGGCCGCCCTCAGCAAGTACAACCACATCGACGGCGTGTCCCGCATCTACGACGACGGGGACATCGTCATCTACGACCTTGTGAACTGGGGCTATGTACCGCAACCGAAACCTTGACATCTTTGTCGCCGGAGGGCTGGCGCTGCTCGGCGGCGCGGCCTACGTGGTCCACGTTCCCGGCCCGTTGCAGGTCGTCCTGGGGGTCGTGTTGTTCTTCGCCCCTGGCTACCTGTGGTCGGAGGCGATCCTTAGCTCACCGGCTGCCCGGCCTCGAGCGGGTGCTGACCAGCGCGGGGCTGACGCTGATCCTGCCGATCGTCGGCGGGTTCCTGTTCTTCGCGCTGCGGATCCCGCTGTTCAAGTCGGCCTGGGTGGGCCTGCTGGTGGTGCTCACCCTGCTCGGCCTGGTCGCGGTCGCGGTGCAGCGGCTGCGCGGAGCAGCCGCGAGGACCCGCGCCAGCAGCCGGGCCCGGACCCGCGCCGGGACGGCCAGCGGGCGCGCGGCGTCCTGTCGCCCGTGAACGTCTCGGTGTACGGCCTGGCCGCGCTGGTCGCGCTGGGCGCGGTCGGGTTCTCGGTCAAGAACGCCGACGCGCAGAAGTTCCCCGGCGACACCGCGTTGTACATGTCGCCGGTGATCAAGACCAGCGCCGCCGAGGTCCTGCTGGCCAACCCTCGGGCCACTCCACTCCTGCCCGGCCAGGGCGCCACCCAGGCTCACCTCGGCGTCCAGAACCACGAGGGCAAGACCGAGAAGTACGAGCTCAAGCTGCTTAAGAAGGGCAAGGTCACCAAGACCTGGACCTTCACGCTCGCCAACGGGAAGTCCTGGCAGCAGACCATCTCGTACACCTCGGCCATGGACACCCCCACGCTGGAGGCGGACCTTTACCTGCTGCCGGACACGAGCCACATTTACCGCCACGTCGACAACGGCGAGCACCCCGTTAAGACCAAGAGCACCGTCAAGACCAAGAGCGCCAGTAAGACCAAGTAGGCATACCGGGCGCGGACGCGCCTCAGGGGTCGCGGGTCGGCCCGGATAGGGCGGTGGACACGATGACTAAGGGTCTGGTTTTCTATCTCAGGTCGGCGGCTTGCACGGCCTGGTTCCGGCTTCACGGCATCAACAGCTCGCTCGTTGCCTGCGACGGCCACCTCCCGGCCCTCGACGTCCGAGGCACGGTGCGCATCGGCAAGAGATTCGTCGTGCGCGGCCGGGTGGCGCGTGTGTGAAATCGCGGCGAAGGCCAGGCGCGCAGATCCTGATCGGTGACCGGGTTTTCCTCAACCAGGGGGCCGTTATCGCGGCGCGGGAATCGATTGAGATTGGCGACGACACGCTGATCGGTGATTTCTCGGCCATCTACGACTCGAATTACCACCAGCTCGAGCCGGGCCACGTCGACAAGCCGCGGCCGGTCACGATCGGCAAGAACGTGTGGATCGGCAGCGGCGTGCTGGTGCTGCCGGGCAGCGAGATCGGCGACCACACGGTCGTGGCCGCCCGGTCGGTCGTCCGGGGCGACCCTCCCGCCGCGTGTCCTCGCCGCGGGTAACCCGGCCAAGGTCATCAGGGAGCTTGAGATACCCGACGGCTGGCGGCGGGGGTTACGTTGGCCGGTGAATGTGTCGTGGGTCACATCTCTTTCCTGGTCGTCGGCGCCCGAAAGCTGACGGACCAGTCAGGTCGGACGAGAGACGGGCCAGGGCGGTGCGCGGGCCAGGCAGGAACGGCGATTGAGCAGTCACCTCTCGGCCGCCGCCGTCGGCGGCAGCGCGGGCCGGTCACTATCGGTAGATAAATGATCATAGATTCGTGACATCACGATCTATATCCGAGGTACTAAACTTCTGCGAAGCTGTGATCCTATCTGTGTAGACTCCTGCAACAGGTGGAATGTCTAACGCCGAAGTCACAGCCTCGCAACTTTGTACGAATCGTCCAGAAAATCGAGCCACGACGTGTGACTGCGGTGGTCGGCAGTTGAGGTGCCCCTCGTGCGGGGCCTTGCGAGATGCCCTCTAACAGGGATTGGGCTAACCGGGTCTGGGCGGAGACCGAGGTAAGGGGATAGCCGTGGTAAGCATTGAGACTCCAAACGTGTCACTTGACGCTGATGATGAAGGGTCGTCTTTTCGCGTGGGCTCCGTAGAGGCCGTTAGGGCGCTACGTTCTGTGGATGAGTCGACCGCTCCAGGGTGATGACGGGCGGCCGGTTCCGGTTAAGTTGTCTATTCTGATGGCTGCCTACAACGAAGAGCGGACCATTACCAAGGCCGTTCACGGGATTCTGCGGGCCAGCTTTCCCTGCGAGGTTGAGCTGATCGTCGTCGATGACGGCAGCGCTGATGCCACGCCCGACCTGCTGAAGGCGATCGAGGACCCGCGCATCGTCGTGCACCGCCACGCCAAGAACTCGGGCAAGGGCGCGAGCATCCTGACCGCCGCGTCGCTGGCCACCGGGACGCACATCGTCCCCTTCGACGCCGACATGGAGTACGCGCCGGAAGACCTCGCCGACATGCTCACCCCGGTGATCAAGGGGCGGGCCGACGTGGTGTACGGCGTCCGGTTGTTCGGCTGCAACACCGTGTACCAGTCGTATCGCTACGCGATCGGCAACAAGGTACTGACCGCGTTCGCGAACATCCTCTTCAACTCGTACCTTAACGACTTGCACACCTGCCTCAAGCTGATCCCGCTCTCGAAGTTCCGCGGGCTGAACCTGACCGAGACTGGCTTCGGGCTCGACACGCAGGTGACCGCGATGCTGCTGCGCGACGGTGTGCGCCCCTTCGAGGTGCCGGTGAGCTACTACAGCCGCTCCCACGAGCAGGGCAAGAAGATCAACTGGCGCGACGCGGTCTGGTGCGTCTGGGTCCTGGTGCGGACGCGGCTGTCCAGCGGCAAGCGCGGCCGGCCGGCCGTCAGCGTCAACGTCCCCGAACTGCGCGGGTTCTGAGCATCGAAGAGGTAGGCATCTCCGTTATGAGCTTTGACCTGGGAAGTAGCGAAGAGACGCATCGCGACGCGCCCGACATTGCCGTGATCGAGGACAAGGCGGGCCAGCCAGGGGCCGGCGTTCCGGCCAGCGGGGCAGGACGTGACCTACCCCTCGGTGTCGGTGATCGTCACGACCTACTCCAGGGACCGCTGGGAGTGGCTGCGCGAGGCCGTGGAATCGGCGCAGGCACAGACCGTCCCGGCGCTGGAAATTATCGTTGTCGTTGACCATAACCCAGAGCTGCTCGACGAGATTGCCCGCGAGTACCCTGATGTCCTCGCCGTGCCCAACAGCGGCGACCGCGGCGTCTCCGGCGCCAGGAACAGCGGCGTCAAGGCCTCCCGCGGGGATGTGGTGGGGTTCCTCGACGACGACGCGATCGTGACCCCGGACTGGCTGGCCACCCTGCTGCGCGCACATCGCGACGCCCGACGTGGTCGGCGTCGGTTGCTACAGCGACGGGCTGTGGGAAGAGCCGTGCCCCTCCTGGTTCCCCGGCGAGTTCGGCTGGACGATCGGCGTGTCGCACACGGGGCTGCCGAGCGAGCCCACCGCGGTGCGTAACGTCTGGACCTGCGCCATGCTGGTCAAGCGGAGCGCGTTCGACGTCGTCGGCGGCTTCCGCGAGGACTTCGGGAAGATCGGCAACAAGTCGCTGCCCGAGGACACGGACCTGTGCCTGCGTATCGCCGCGGAGCAGGAGAACGCCGTGTGGATGTGGGACCCGGCCAAGGTGATGCAGCACCGCGTCCCCGCGGGCCGGGCCACCTTCGGCTACCTGATGAGCCGGTGCTACCTCCAAGGCTGGGGGAAGGCCGCGATGGCGCACATGGACGGCTTCGGCGAGAGCACGTCGAGCGAGCGGTCCTACGCGGCGCGCACCCTCCCCGCGGGAGTGGGGCGCGGCCTGGCCGACGCGGCGCGCGGCGACCTGTCCGGCCTAGGCCGCAGCGGGGCCATCGTGGCCGCGTTCTCGGTGGCGGTGGTCGGCTACGCCTGGTTCCAGCTGCAGAACCTGGGCCCGAAGAAGCCCGGCTTTTCGAAGGCGAACGCCCGCTAGGATCCGCCGTCAAACGTCAATGCCCTCGCCGGGCGCTGGTTCAGCGCCCGGCGAGGGCATCAGTCGTTGAGCGGGAGGGCGTTACCCGACCGACCCGCGTACCCCGATCCGCGCGGCCCGTACCGACGCCCTGGCTCGGCGCACCACGGAGTACCCCCTGGTGAGGAACCGGTCCCGGTGCAGGGTCAGCGTGTCGTGCCCGTTGACCATGGTGCGGAACTGGTCGATGGTCGTCGAACGCTGGGCGGTCAGCCTCGGCAGGGCGAAGTGGTCGTACGCGCCCGTGGTCATGAAGTTGTTCACCGCGTAGGCGTAGGCGTAGCCGGCCTCGCGGGCGACCTTGCGGACCCGGGCGTTCGAGTAGCCGAACGGGTAGGCCAGCCCGGGCACGGGCATCGACAGCTTGTCCTCGATCACGGCCTTGCTGGCGTAAAGCTCCTCGTGGAGCTGCCCCGGCGTCAGCTGGTCCAACTGCGGGTGCTTGACGGTGTGGCCGCCGACCTCAATCCCGGCCTCGGCCACCTCGGCCAGCTCACGCCAGCTCGAGCATCCGCTTGGACTCGTCCGCCAGCCCGGCCCATGCCGTGGTCATGAACATGGTTCCGTTGAACCCGTGCTGCTTGAGCAGCGGCAGGGCGTTGTCGTAAAAGTCGCCGTAACCGTCATCAAAGGTCAGTACCACAGGCCGGTCGGGCAAGGCTTTCCCCTCGCCGGCCAGGACCGCGGCGAGTTCACCGGCGGTAACCGAGTTGAAACCGGCGTCGCGCAGGTAGCAAAGCTGCTCGGAAAAATCCTCCGGCGAGACCGCAAGGCGGCTAGGAGTCGCCCTGACGTCGGCAATCTCGTGATACATCAGGACGGGTACCGCGAGCGCTGACATCGCAGTCATAAACCCAAACCTCCAGAGCTTTATCAACACACTGCCGCACGATGTGACTTTGAAGGGCAATCTTACCGGCAGTGACTGGGTGGGATCGGGTAAGCGGCTGAATATTTCCTGTAGATTCTTTTAGTACTTTTTGAACTGTTCGCGTGACAATCTGTCGCTATCGGGACGCGTGTTTGCTGTCCCTCGCGCGCGGTTTCACGGCCTTGGCCGGCGGTGGCGCGGTCTCGGCTGGCGGCTGCGGGGCCTGCTGGGTCTCCGGCGTCGCCATGGAAAGCAGGGCGTCGACGCCGGCCTGCTGCCGGTGCCGGTAGCTGAGCCGCTGCGGCGGCACTCCCATGGCCGACTGCCCGTCCAGGAGGTCCAGGGTGGTGACGGCGTTGGGCATCGGGCGCGGCCCGGTCCCGTTCGCCGACAGGGCCGGGAACCCACCGGTCCGCCAGACCTCGGTCGCCACGTTGAGCGAGCCCTCGTTGGACGCCGCGGCCGAGGCCAGCGCGAGCAGCGCGGCCAGGCCGCTCTCCTGCCGGCTGGTGGAGCCGGGCAGCGCGGTAAACGCCCCGGTCAGCTTGACCAGCTCGCCGGTCATCCGGGCCAGCGGGCCGGTCAGCGTCGGCAACGCCCCGGTGGCCGCCCGCTGCTCGGCGGTAAGCACCGGGAAGGCGCCGGTCGCGGCGGCGGTGCGGGCGTAGGCGGCGCGCAGCACGGTCGGCGCGGTTATCGCTCCCTCGACGATCATCACGCCGAGGTAGGCCCAGGACAGGCCGTTGAGGCCGCCCATCTTCCCGCCGACGATCACCGCCCCGGCCTCGCAGAGCGAGGTGATGCAGAGCAGGAGGGCGGCCCGGCCAACCTTGCCGGTGGCCCGGCTGACCGCGATGTACTGCGCCTTCGGCATCTGCGGTATGTAGCCGGCGATGAGCAGCCACAGCGGCAGCGTGCCCAGCTGCGCGTCTGCGGCGCCGAAGAAGCCGAGCGCGAAGTGCGCGCTGACCGCGAGCACCGCCATCACCGGCAGCCCGATCATCAGCGACACCCGCAGCACGAAGCGCAGCTTCTCCGCGATCAGCTCGGGCGAGGCCGACGCGATCGCGAACAGCACCGTGGACAGGTGCACCGGCACCATGAACAGGAACGCCGAGATCATCCACGCGTTGTAGAAGATGCCGCCATCCGCGTAACCGACCACGCTGGAGACGATGACCGGGATGAGGCGCGGCGGGGTGGCGATGGCGAGGTTGAGCCAGTTGTGGTTGATCGCCACTGGCATCAGCTTGCGCAGCAGCCCCCAGTCGGGGCGCTGCCAGAGGCGCGAGCCGCTGCGGACGAACATGACGACCGACGGGACCATGGAGACCGCGGTCCCGAGCACGAACGACAGGCTGATACTGGTGCCGAACGCGTCGTGGAACCCGATCGCCGTGACGGGCAGCGCGACCAGCTTCAGCGCCGACATGGCCAGGTTCCGCCACAGCTGCACCCCGCCGCGCATCAGGCCGATCGTGCCCTCGTCGAAGACCAGCGTGGCGCCGGTCAGCGCGACCCCGACCACGAAGATCAGCAAGTGAGGCAGCGTCCCGGTGATCATCGGGAAACCCTTGTGGAGCACCTCGACGACTATCGCGAAGCCAAGTCCGAGGATGAGCGAGCCCACGGCCGACGTGACCAGCGCCGCGGCGAACAGCCCGCCGCGCCGCTGCCGCCGGGGCAGCTCACCGATCAGCATCGTGCCCAGCCCGAACATGCCGATCGTGCCCAGCAACTGCATGGTGTTGATGTCGGTGGTCGCGAACCCGTACGCTGCCCGGCCGGCCGCTGTGCGCTGGTCGTACTCGTGCCCGGCCACGATCCAGAACACGAATCCAAAGACGGACGTTAGGCCGGTGGTGGCGGCGAGACTGCCGGCGTTTCGCAGCAGGTCTTTGTTCCCCTGCACGAGGCCACGCACTTTCGCCAGCAGTCCAGAGCTTTGCTGGTCATTCATGTCCGTATCAGGCTATCCGCCGGTACCTTCCCCGGTGGTGCGTTCGCGGGTAGGTAGCATGGGGCATGCCTCACTCGATGGGCACCGGGGGCCCAGGGGGCGGAGCGTAACAAGCCGGCCGCGCCCGCAGCACCGTGACTACCAGGTGCAAAGCGGGCACGTAACCAGCAAATCCCCCTGCGTGCTGACTGCCGAGATGCGAGTCTGTATCGCGTCACGTTGAGGGGAGCGAGTTTGCGATGGGCAAGGGCCTACGGACTTACGACCAGGCCGTCCTCTTCGCGCGGATAGCCCGCGGGTACATCCGGGCCAAGGCTTCCCCTGGCGCGTTCGGCCCGTTCCCGATCCTGCTCGGCAACGTACGGCTGCGGATCAGGGGGAAGGCCGCCTTCGGCGCCCGGCTCATGGTCGAGGCGCACACCTGGGCCGTGGCCATCACCGTCGCCGAGGGAGCCAGGCTGACCGTGGGCGACGGCGTCTTCATCAACGGCGGCACGTCCATCGAGGCGTGGCACGACGTGCGCATCGGCAAGCACGTGCTCATGGCCCCGTTCGTGTCGATCATCGACGATGACCGGCACGAGGTCGTGCCCGGGGCCCCGCTGCAGAAGGGGCCGACCGTCATCGGCGACGGGGTCTGGCTCGGCCGCAACGTCGCCGTCCTGCCTGGCGTGACGATCGGCGCCGGCTCGGTGATCGGCGCCAATTCCGTCGTATCGAGGGACATACCGCCCAATAGCTTCGCGGCCGGCGCGCCCGCCCGGGTGATCAAGGCCCTTGACCTGCCCGACGGCTGGGATCACCGCTACGGGTACGGGATGGCCGCGGAAGGGCACCGCCTATTGTCGATGTTCCGCACGCGACTTGACCAAAATGAACACAATAGCCAGAATGGCGGCCACGGCGCCGCCGCTCCGCGGCGTGAGCGGGTTAGCCACGCTCGGCCAAGGAACAGCTTCGGCCGGTAGCGCGCCAGCCCGGCGGGCAGTGCCGCCCGCGGCTACCGCTGGCGTCTGTTTGGCTGGGCGTCCGCCACATCATGACGGCCTGACATGACTACTTGGCAGAGATGGTTATGGGTAAAATTCTCAGTTCTTATCTGAAGACCTACGATGTCGTCACCTTCTTGACCCAGGCTGGCTGCGGATACGTCCGAACTAAGTTCACGATCGCACGGTTTGGTCCATTTCCGAACGTGCGCGGGAGGGTCAAGTTCCGCATACGCGGCCAGGCCAGCTTCGGCGAGCGGTTTACCGCGCTTGGTGACATTGCCGCCGTGCGCATCTCCGTGGCCGAGGGCGCCCGGCTGACGGTCGGCGATCACGTGGCCATGAACAGCGGCGCGTCTATCGAGGTCTGGCACGACGTGAGCATCGGGGACAAGGTCATGATGGGGCCGAACGTCTCGATCATGGACGACAACCGGCACGAGGTCGAACCGGGAGCCGCGCTCTACAAGGGCCCGACCGTCGTCGGTGACAACGTCTGGCTGGCGGCCAACGTGACGGTGCTGCCCGGGGTGACGATCGGCGCGGGGTCGGTGATCGGCGGCAACTCCGTGGTCAGCCAGGACCTCCCGGCGAACTCGTTCGCGGCGGGCAGCCCGGCCCGGGTGATCAAGAAGCTCAACGTGCCGGACGAGTGGTCGCACCGGTTCGGGTACCAGCGCAACGACCCCGCAGCGGGGATCGTGGCCAGCCTGCGCCGCGCGCTTGGCGGGGACATGAATGCCGACATCGCGGGCACGGACCCGGATAGTGAGCAGGCCGGACGCGACCACGAGGTCGTGGGGTAGCTTCCAGGTTACGGCGCGGCCCGCCGCCTTACTTTGACGGCTGGGGGATGGCGAGCGGGTGCCCGGTCGCGTGCCACATCGCCACCGCCAGCCCGACCACCAGCAGCGGGAAGACCACCCAGGTCTCGCAGAGCTTGGCCGTGGTGATCTGCAGCGGGCGGGGCAGCAGGTGAAACTCGTGCTTGGCCACCGGCCACAGCAGCGGGCAGCCGCCGTGGGTCAGCTCATCGCCCGCGATGTGCGCCGCACAGCCGATCGCGGTCACCGCCGCCAGCAGCGGCACGTGCCAGGACCCGGCCGTGAGCTGGGTCAGGTCGGCCCCGGTGAAGCAGGTGACCAGCGCCGCGGCGATGCCGATCAGGTCACTGAAGTGGCCGCCTATCTTCAGCGCGCGCAGCGCCGCCGAGTACAGCAGGGTGAGGATCAGGGCGGCGGGCGCGATATGCCACGAGGGGATCAGGTGCCTGGTCACTGACCCGGGCTCAGAAAGCTGGAACAGGCCGGCGCCGTAGGAAGCCGCGGTGAAGAAGGCGATCCCGACCAGGCTGTGCGTGCCGTGCCGGTGGCCGCCGGAGACCCGGTCCACCAGCCAGGCGAACCACTCCGTCAGGAACCCGAACGACCGGGAGATGGTCGAGTCCGGGTGGTCGATGTCCGGCAGGACGCCCGCGCCCGCGCTGAGGACCACGCCGGCCGCCAGGTACGCAGGCCGCACGTGCAGCGTCGGCGCCAGAGCCGCGAACGCGACCGCGCCGCTCAGCGCGTGATCCCTGCCCAGCATCGCGGACGCACTCTCCCAGGGGACGGAAAAACGGATGATTCCGGGTAAGACTGCCACACCGCCGGGGGCGGGTGGTAACGCCACGCGGGCGGCGCGCCGGCCGGGGCCGGGGGAGGCGCAATCTCTTGCCGCGCCGGACGTTTGGTCGGTTACCGTCTGGTCAAATGCCCACTCTTGGGGATGAATCGCCCAGTACGGTAGCGACCGGAATTGTTCTTCTCTCGTACCTCTGAGGAGGTCCCTTTGGCCACCCTGCAGCAGCTGCTTCTCACCCCTGAGAACGGCCCGCGCCTCATCGCTGACACCCAGGCGCTCGTTGACAGCGAGATCAGCAGCAAGGGCATCACGGCGGCACCGCTCAAGGCCGCATACAAGGCCGTGACGTCGTTTGCCCCTGGCTACCTCGCGGATGCGATCACCGCCATGCTTCCCGGCATGGTCATTCAGCTTGAGCCCTACTGGGCGGACTTCCTGTCGTCGGGTGGTGCCGACTTCGGTGACTACCTGGCCAAGCGGGGCGACGAGGTTTCTCAGTCGCTGCTCGCCGTGACCGACGACATGGCCAAGGACTCCGGCCGTGCCGCAGTTGTCAAGGCGTACCAGATGGTGCGCGGCAGCGCGGGCAAGAACATCGATGCCGCGCTGCCCGCGCTCGGCACGATGGTGCAGAAGTACGCCTAAGTAGTAAGTACTAAGCACTGAATAAATGTGCGCCCGCGGCGGCCCGTATCCTGACTCGGTGACGGTTGCCGCGGGCGTAGTGCTTGCCGGGGGGCGCTCGTCGCGGATGGGCACCCCCAAGGCCGCCCTCGCCTGGCGCGAGACCACCCTGGCGCACCGCACGGCCAGCGTGCTCGGCGAGGCGACGGCCGGGCCCGTTGTCGTCGTCCGGGCGGCCGGGCAGTCGCTGCCCCGCCTGCCGGACGGGACGATCGTGGCCACGGACCCGCGTGCGGGGCTGGGGCCGCTCCAGGGAATCGCCGCCGGGCTCGCCGCGCTCGCGGAACTCGGCGACGGCCCGCAGGTGGCGTTCGTCGCCGCCACCGACCTGCCGTTCCTGCACGGTGCCTTCGTCCGCCGGGTGCTCGCGGTACTCGCCGAAGACCAGGCCGACGTGGCGCTCCCGGTGGCCCTGGGGCACGTGCAGCCGCTGGCCGCCGCCTACCGCGTCGCGCTCGCCGGCCCCGCCGACGCGCTGGTGGCCTCCGGCCGGCTGCGCCCGGCCGACCTGTTCGCCGCCTGCGCCGTCAGCCGTATCGACGAGGCGCGGCTGCTGGCCGATCCCGTGCTGGCGGACGCCGACCCCGGCCTGGACTCCCTGATCAACGTCAACCACCCGGCCGAGTACGCCGAGGCGCTCGCCCGCGCGGAGCGCCGCCAGGCGGGACGCTCCGCCCGCGACGCCCAGTAGCCGGGGGCAGTTGAAGTTCGAGGGTTACCTGTTCACCTGCGTGGCTGAACGTCAGGGTCAGGGCACGGGCGAGCGGGTTGAGCCTGGGATGGAACCTCACGGTGAGTTCCTCGTGGTCGCCTTGCCCGCGGCCGCCGTAGTACTGGCTCAGGTACATGCCGCCGAGGTCGTCTTCGGCGGCGACCGACATGGCAGGCCACTTACGCTGCCTGTCGGGGCTGTAGCTCCACCAGCCAGGCTCGGCCCGCAGGTACACCCGCCAGGTTTCCGGCTCGGAGATGAGGCTGTCGACCCTCACCACCGTGTCGTCGATCCCGGGGAAGGCAACAGAGAGGTCAAGGTGCCGCGAGGGTCCGTCGGTACGGCCGGCGGCGTCGATCACGCCGGACCACCCGGAGGGAAGCCCGCCTTCCTGGCCGTGTCCGGTGAGCACGGCGCACAGCCGGGCCAGCTGGCCGGGCAGGTCGTCGGCGGCGCCGGGCCCGCCGGACTGCTGGATCTCCGCTGCCCTGGCGAGCGCGGCGGAGCACTGCCGCTCCACCTCATCCGGCCCGGCTCCGAGGAACTGCAGGCCGATAAGGTCCAGGGCTAGCCCCGACAGTTCCCGGCCGGCGGGACCCTCCGGCGCCGGCGCCAGGCGGCTGACGCGCGCACCCGGGTCCGCGGAGGGCACCAGGCGGGCCGATGACCCGTCCTGGCCGCGCAGTTCCAGCCAGCCGTGCTCACGAGCGGGAACAGGGTCCACTACCAGGCGCAGCGATACCGGCCCGCGCTCCCGGCTTTAGCCCGGGTAGTGCTGGATGTCCTCGACGTGCAGGGCGTATGTCGTGCCCTGGTCGTCGGTGAGCGCTACAGCACGACTGATCGCCTTGGCGAGGGTGCTGATGGCCCGCCCATGTGCTGCCCTGGTGCGGCTGCTGATCGGGGGCGGCGGCAAGGCGAGCCGGTCCTGGGTCTCGCTGGTGGGCATCAGCGAGGCGTCCAGGAAGGCCCGGCCCGGGCCTGCGACTAGCCCGCCTGGATACAGCGTTCCCGCCGCGGTCTCGACGGGGAAGGGTCCGCCGAACGACCAGCGGGCTACGGCTGGCCCGGATCCCTTCCCGGGGAAGCGCAGCTCGGCGAGGTGGCGCTTCACCTCGGCGTGCAGCGCGGGCCAGCTGGCGAAGCCGTGCTCGCGGGCCACCGCCAGCTGGGCCGCCGACAGCGATACCCCGTCCGAGAAAGCACGGATTCTGGCCAGGGCGGCTGGCTCGCCGTCAGCGGCGGCGCGAAGCAGCTCGCGGGCCTGGCGGCGAAGTTGGTCGATGCTGGGGCGGCCAGGAAGCTCGGACACGACGTCTCCTCACGGCCCAGGCTCGCGTGTGGGCTCGGTAAGAAGACGGTCTTGCCGGAAAAGCATTACCCGGAACAGAGATGGACTCAAGTCCTGCCCGCGAACCCGGCGGCGCCCTCTCACGCCGGCAGGTAAAGCTTACGGTGCCCACGCGGGCCCGTCCAGCCCGATGAGTACCTGCTGCTCAAGCCGCTGCCCGGCCGCGAGCGGCGGCCGGGCGGCGGTGGGGCCGGGTTAGCCGGCCCGGGTGCCGCAGTTGGCGCAGAACCTCGCACCGCCGGGGAGCTCGTTGCCGCACTCGGTGCAGTGTTTGACCGCCGGGGCCAGCGCCTGGCCGCAGCCCATGCAGAACTTGGCGCCTGCCGGGTTCGCCGTCGAGCAGGAGGCGCAGGCGGGCCCGGCCACCACGGTGGGGGCCGCCGCCGCGGGCGGGGGCGAGGGCGGCGCCTGCTGGGCCTGCGGCGCGGGGCGCTGCTGCTGTTGCTGCTGCTGCGCGTTGGCCATCATCCCGGGCAGGGCGAAGCCGGCCGCCAGGAACGCGCCCTCCGTGCCGCCGCCGCCCTGGGCCATCCCCTGCCCGGCGCCGAGCGCCATCTCGCCCGCGGCGTACTGCTGGAAGCCGCCGGCCAGCTGGGAGTAAGAGGTGTCCTTGGCCAGCTGCTTGAGCTGCGTGGCGTCCTCGGGGGCGAGGTTGATGTCGAAGTTCCCCATCCGGGTCAGCGCGAGCCCGTAGGACTCCAGCTGGCCGTTGGTGGAGGTGATCGCGGCCTGCTCGATCTCCGGGGAGTGCACCGACAGTGCCGAGGATCGGCCAGCCGTTGGCGACGATCTGCGTGGTCACGTTGGTGCGCAGCACCTTCAGCAGCTGCTCGCTCACCCAGCCGGAGATCCGCTCGTTGTCGGTGACGTCAACGGTGGAGGTCAGGTTGGTGATCAGCCGGGCCGGGTCGATGACCCGCAGCGCGTACTCGCCGAACACCCGCAGCGTCACGACCAGCCCGGTGCGCGGGTCCTGCACGTCGTCGACGCGGCCGCCGAAGCGGAAGCCGGTGTACTCGCGGGTGCCGACGAAGTACAGCTCGGCCCGGTAGGCGTTGCCGCCGGTCGCGAAGTCAATGATCGCGCCGAGGCCCGGCAGTTCGTCGGCGTCGATCGCGTGCCGACCGGGACCCATGGTCGCGGCGACCTGCCCGGTGTTGACGAACATCGCCACTTCGTCGGCGTTGACGATCGCGTGCGTGAAGCGACGGATCGTGATGTCGGGCCACTTGAAGACGATCTGGCCCTTTCGGTCATCAGGGACCGCGATGAATTCCCGCGAGAACAGCGCCATGCCCGAAACGATACAGGTTAAGCACAAGTGCCAGCTTCCTAGCGGCGAAAGCGTATCCTACCTGCTATCTTTTGGACCCGTGGAAGCAATCCAGTGCGAGTGGTGCAAGGCTCAGAATCCTCCAGGAACCACCACATGTACGACATGCGGCGCGCCGCTTGACGTCCGGAATAAGGTCAGCGACTCCGGCTGGCGCGAGGCGCCGCGGCTGCGAGACATGACCGAGTTCCGCTTCTCCGCGAGCACCTGCCAGGTCGAGGGCGAGCTGGTCCCGGTCGCGGAGATCAACCTGTCCCCGCAGGACGGCGTCTACTTCGAGCACCACATCCTGCTGTGGAAGGACGAGTCGGTCCCGCTCAGCTCGATGCCGACCAACGGCCCGAAGCGCAGTCCTCGGCGGCATGCCGCACATCGTGACGGTGGCCAGCGGCCCCGGGCGGATCGCCTTTTCCCGTGACGCGCCGGGCGAGCTGGTGGTCCTGCCGCTGCACCCGGGCATGGAGCTCGACGTCCGCGAGCACGCCTTCCTGCTGGCCTCGCACTCCATCCAGTACTCGTTCGTCCGGATCAAGGGCCTGGCCAACCTGCTGCACGGCGGCAGCGGCATGTTCATGGACCGCTTCGTCACCCAGCAGTACCCGGGCCTGCTGCTGCTGCACGGCAACGGCAACGTCCTCGAGCGGACCCTCCGCCCGGGCGAGAAGATCCTGGTCGAGCCGGGCGGCTTCCTCTACAAGGACTCGACGGTCACCATGCAGGCCGTGCAGATGCCGCTGAAGACCGGCCTGTTCGGGCGGCACGGCATGTACCTGGCCGAGATGACCGGCCCCGGCCGGATCGGCATCCAGTCCATGTACCACCACCACGGCTCGGGCGAGTAGCCATGAACACGTACGTCTGCCGGTACTGCAGGCAGCCGAGTGACCCCACCCAGCCCACCTGCCCGCTGTGCGGCGCCCCGGTCGACATCCGGGACAGCGTCAGCGAGTCCGGCTGGGTGCAGCAGCCGCCGATCAGGGACATGGCCCGGCTGCAGTTCGGCCAGTCGCACTGCCAGATCGCCGGCACCACCGTCCCGGTCGCCGAGTTCAACCTGGCCCAGGGCGAGCAGGTGTACTTCTCGCACCACGTGCTGCTCTGGACCGACCCGGCCACCCGGCTGCAGAACATGTCGCTGCGCGGCGGCTGGAAGCGGCTGATGGCCGGCATGCCGATGATCATGACCGAGGCCCACGGGCCCGGCCACATCGCGCTTTCCGACAACCACGCCGGCGAGGTCATCGCGCTGCCGCTGCAGCACGGCCAGTCGATGTGGGTCAAGGAGCACCGCTTCCTGACCGCGACGGGGAACATCAGCTACGACTGGACGAGCAACGACGTCTGGTACGTGACCGGTGACTCCGACGAGCAGGAGTGGCACTACCCGATGGGCCAGTACGGTGACATCTTCACCGCCACCGACCGGCCGGGCCTGCTGCTGCTGCACGCCCCGGGCAACGCGTTCATCCGCGACCTGCGCCAGGGCGAGTCGCTGATCATCCAGCCGAGCTCGCTGATCTACCGCGACACGTCCGTCCGGGTGCACCTGCACCTGGAGTACCCGAGGAACCGGGGCTTCTCCTTCTGGCGCGGCAACTGGGACTACCGGAACATCATGGTCCGGGTGACCGGCCCCGGCCGGGTCGCGGTCAACTCGATCTTCGAGCGGCCCGAGGGCATGGAATTGATCAGGAACCACTCCTACGCCACCCGGCGCCGCTGGTAGCCGGCGTCCCCGGATAGCGGCGCCGGGAGCGGGTAGGGCTCCTGCCGTGGTGGACCCGCTCGCTGAGTACCGCGGCAAGCGCGACCCGGCGCGCACGACCGAGCCGTTTCCCGGGGCCCGGCCGCCCGACACGACGCCGGGCGGCGCGCAAGCCGGCGGCACCTTCGTCGTGCAGGAGCACCACGCCAGGCGGCTGCACTGGGACTTCCGGCTGGAGCGCGACGGCGTGCTGGTGTCGTGGGCGGTGCCCAAGGGGGTCCCGGACGACCCGGCGGTGAACCACCTCGCGGTGCACACCGAGGACCATCCGCTGGAGTACGGCAGTTTCCGTGGCGAGGTCCCGCGCGGCGAGTACGGCGCGGGACAGGTCACCATCTGGGACCACGGCACCTACGAGGTCGTCAAGTGGACCGACCGCGAGGTCAAGGTCGTCTTGCACGGCGAGCGAGTGTCCGGCGGCTATGTGCTGTTCGCCACCGGCGGCAAGAACTGGATGATCCACCGTGAACGGCTGTCGCTCCCCGTCGCGGTGAAACCGATGCTGGCCTCGCCGGGAGGCCCTCCTGCCCGGGACCTCGCCGCCTGGTCGGCCGAAATGAAGTGGGACGGCGTCAGAGCGCTGTCGTTCATCGAGTCGGGAAGGCTGCGGCTGACGTCCCGCACCGGCAAGGACATCACCGCCACCTACCCCGAGGTGGCCGGCCTCGGCCACGCGGTCGGGCACAAGCAGGCGCTGCTCGACGGCGAGATCGTGGCCTTCGTCGACGGCCGGCCGTCCTTCGAGGCCCTGCAGCCGCGGATGCACGTCTCGTCGCCGGCCCAGGCCCAGCGGCTCGCGCAGCAGACCCCGGTCACCTACCTGGTGTTCGACGTGCTCCAGCTCGACGGGCGCTCCCTGGCCGGCCTGCCGGTACGCCGAGCGCCGGGAGATCCTCCAGGACCTGGTGCCGGACGGCGGCGGCTGGCTCTGCCCGCCCGCGTTCCCCGGCGAGGACCTGGACGCCGTGCGGTCCGCCTCCCTGGCCAACGGGCTGGAGGGCGTGGTGATCAAGCGGCTCGACTCTGCCTACGAGCCCGGGATCCGGTCGGGCAACTGGGTGAAGATCAAGAACGTCCTCGGGCAGGAGGTCGTGGTGGCCGGCTGACAAGCCGGGCCGGGGCAACCGGGCCGGCCTGGTCGGCTCGCTGCTGGTGGGCGTGTACGGCGAGGACGCCCGACGGCAACCGCGGGCTGCTGTACTGCGGTCACGTCGGCACCGGGTTCGACACCGGCACGCTGCGGATGCTGAGCCGACGGCTGGAGGGTCTGCGCCGGCCGGACAGCCCGTTCGACGGGCCGGTGCCCGCCGAGTATGCCCGCCCGGCCCTCTGGGTAGAGCCCCGGCTGGTCATCGAGGTGGTCTTCCACCGCTGGACCCGGGCCGGCCGCATGATCGCCCCCGCCTACCAGGGGCTGCGCGACGACAAAGACCCCGCGGACGTGGTCAGGGAAACGTAGCCCCAGGAGGCCCTTGATGCCCACCGATAAGATCGCGGTCCAGGTCGAGGGCCGTGAGCTGGCCCTCACCAACCTGTCCAAGGTGCTGTACCCGGCGGACGGGTTCACCAAGGCCGAGGTGCTCGACTACTACCAGCGGATCTCGGCCCTGCTGCTGCCGCACGTCCAGGGCCGACCGATGACGCTCAAGCGCTACCCGGACGGAGTGGACGGCCAGTCGTTTTTCGCCAAGCACGCGCCTGCCGGGCTGCCGGACTGGGTGCGCACCGGGGAGATCCTCCTCCACAGCTCCCGGTCCCGTGAGCCGGGCGGGGCGGTCAGCTACGTGGTCATCGACGACCTGCCCACGCTGATCTGGGCGGCCAACCTGGCCGCCCTGGAGCTGCATGTCCCTATGTGGCGTTTCCCCGGCCCCGAGCCCGACCTGCTGGTCTTCGACCTCGACCCGGGTGCGCCCGCCACGATTGTGGACTGCTGCCGGGTCGCCGAGGCGCTGCGTCCGGCCCTGGCGGACGGCGGGATCGACGCCCTGGCGAAGACCTCAGGCGGCAAGGGCCTGCAGCTCTACGCCAAGATCAGCGACCGGCACCTGTCCGCCGAGCAGGCGAGCGCGCTGGCCAAGGACCTGGCGGAGCGGATGGAACGCGAGCAGCCCCGGCTGGTCGTCTCGCGGATGACCAAGTCGCTGCGCACCGGCAAGGTCCTCATCGACTGGTCGCAGAACAACGGCTCCAAGACCACCATCGCCCCCTACTCGCTGCGGGCCAGGGAGCACCCCACGGTCTCCACGCCGGTCACCTGGGACGAGGTGTCCGCCTGCCGGGAGGTGCGCGACCTGTTCTTCACCGCCGGCGACGTCCTCGACCGGGCCGAGCGGCACGGCGACCTGTTCGCGCCGCTGCTCTAGGCGGAGCGCTCTAGCCGAGCCTGACCGTGCCATCCCGCTCGGCCATCAGCAGCAGGGCGTACGCCGCCAGCGACGTGTCGTCGGCGATCCGGCCGTCCCTGACCATCGCCTCGAACTCGTCCCGGCTCACCCACTCGTGCCGCAGGCCGAGCTCTTCCGGCTCCAGGTCGGGCTCGCCCTGGGTGAGGCCGGTAGCCAGCCAGTGCTCGCCGTACTGGTTCGACGACCCGTGATTGGCCGCCAGCGCGCCGAGCCTGGTCAGCCGGGCGGCGCGCAGCCCGGTTTCCTGGGCGAGCTCGGTCCTGGCCAGCTCCTCCGGCGTCCCCTGCTGGCCGGCCGGGAAGCTGCCCTGCGGGAACGACCAGACCCGTCGGCCGAGCGGGTACCGGTACTCCTCGACCAGGTGGAACCCGCCGTTCTCGGCCGGAATGATCAGCGCGAAGTTAGACCGCTCGACCACGGCGTACGTGCCCCGCGCCCCGTCGGCCCGCTCGATCTCGTCCTTGCGCAGCCGCATCCAGTTGTCGCTGTAGATGACACTGCTCGCCAGCGTCTTGATCTCCGGTTCAGCGGCCTCGGTATCCACCCGACCATTCTGCCCCGCCCGCGAGCGCCTCGTCCCACCGCCACGCCCGCCTCCGCTGCCGGGCGGCGCGCTCGCCTGCCTCCCGCTCCCGGCGGTTTCCCGGCCGCCCGTCTCAGAGAGTGGATGATTCGTGTGCGGGTCGGCCGCGGCGGAGGGAGCAGCCGGACCGGCGGCACGGGCGGGGAGAGCCTGGCCAGCCGTTGCGCCGCAGGGTGACGGCGACCATGGCCGCGGTCTCGCACGCCCGCTCGGTGACGGCGACCGGGCCGAAGCGGAAGGTCTTCACGTCGTCGAGCGCGAGGTTGGCGTTGTCCCGGTCCCGGTCCAGCGGCACCCGCTCGTTCTGGTGGTAGGCGGGGCCGTCGATCTCTACGGCGATCCGGTACTCGGGATACCAGCTGTCCTTGTAGTGGGTCTTCTCCGTTGAGCTGGCGGCGCGCCTGGTGCTCGGATGCGGGGAGCCCGTGCGCGCGCTCGACGTCCCGAGGTAGCGCCGTTCAAGCGCGGATGCCACCCCGTCGCGTGATTCCTCGAACGAGTCCTCGAGCCACTTCCGCCAGCGGACCCGGCTCCGCCCGTCGAGCGCCGTGCGAGGGCGTCGGCGGTAACCAGTCGCCGGGAGACCGCGCGGGGAGATCCAGGCATAGGCGCTGTCGAAGGTTGGCGAGGCGGCGACGAGGTCAAGCACGGTGTCCTCGATTCCCGGTTCGCGGCAGCGTGAACGGGCCAGGGAACGGTGGCCGACTCCGGTCCGCACGGTGCACCACGATTCCCGGCACCGGCTTGAGCTGGGCGGGCCGGCGGCGGAGCGGGACGGTGACGTGGATTGCGTCACCACGGGGGCTGTCGATGATGCCGTGCAGTTCGGCGGCCGTTTCGTGGCTGAGCATCGCGCCCTCGCCTGCCCACCGGACCGCGGCCCACAACCTCGCGTTAGCGGGAAACCGGGCCGCTGAAGGTCGCGTAGACGCCAACGTGGATGCGCTGCCATCGCCCAGAGTCCACCCGGTGCGTGATCTGGCGGTCGGAGAAGCCGAGCCGCCTAGCCTGTTCCCGATCGATGATTCCCGACTGCACGCTGAGCAACGCCAGCCACTCCTGGTGGGCATCAGTCCCCATGCGCGTGGGAAGCAGAGCGTTCATGCACCCAGCGTGGAGGGAACTCGCCCCCAGGCAAGAGCTTGGCTCGACGAAATGCGCGAGACAGTTCGACCACCATGGGTGCAGCACTATCCGATGTGAAGGTCGGGGGACTTGTCGGGGGCGGGCCTAGCATCGGGGGGTGTTCTGCCGTACGTGCCGGGGCCTGCCGCGGGCGGGGTACGCCCGGTGTTACCAGTGCGACCTGGCGCGCAGCGAGGCCGGCGGGCTGCTCGCGGACGCGGTGGCGGTGGCCGGGCTACGCGCCCCGGGGCGGTGAGCTAGCCGGGGACCTGCGCCGGTACAAGTCGCCGCACGGGGACGCGGCGGCCGTCGCGCGGTCGCGGGAGCGGCTGCGGGAGCGCTGGCCCGTTCCTGCGTGACCGGGGCGAGGCGGTGTGGCGGGCGGCCGGGCATGGCCGCCGGGCCCGGCGGCGGTCGCGGTCGTGCCGACCGGGCAGGGGCGGCCCGGGCGGCATCCCCTGGAGGGCGTCGCGGCCGCCTGCCTTGACCTGCCCCTGGTGCCGCTGACGGTCAACCCGGGCGCGGACCACGTCCGCGGGGTGACCGCGGACTGGCTGCGCGTCGGCGCGCCGGTGGCCGGAGCCGACGTGGTAGTGGTGGACGACACGTGGGTTTCCGGCGGCAGCGCGCAGTCGGCGGCGGTGGCGCTCAAGCTGGCCGGCGCCCGTCGGGTCGCGGTCATCGCGCTCGGCCGGCGTGCACGCGGACAACCCGGAGGCCGCCCGGTTCCTCGCCCGGCTGCCAGAAGCCAGGTCGCGGCGCTGTACCGGAGCTGGCCGCGCTGACCGGGTCGCCGGTGGTGCGGCTGCAACGCGGCTCTCCCGGTGCTGAGCGGATCAGCCGCCGTTCGTTCTGCTCCTCTTCGCGTTTTAGTGAGGGGAGGAACGGGCGGTGGCTACGCGCTGGACCGCCAGCAGGTGCCGGGCGGCAACCTGGCGGACCACGGCGGTGAGGTCGGCCAGCCGGGGAGAGTCGAGGCGCCAGCGCTGCCAGTACAGCGGGATGTCGATCACGTCCGGTGACAGCCGGACCAGCTCGCCGGAGCCGAGCGCGTCGCGGGCCTGCGCCTCCGGCAGCATTCCCCAGCCGAGGCCGAGCCGGACGGCGGCGGAGAAGTCGGCGCTCGACGGCACCTGGTGCACGACCGGCGGGCCCTCTTCGATCCCGTGGCGCCGCAGCAGCTCGGCCTGGAGGTCGTCCTTGTCGTTGAAGACGACGACCGGCATCGCGGCCCAGTCCGGCGACCCGCCGCGCCGCCAGCGGCCGGCGACTTCCGGGGTGGCGGCGGGCACGTAGCGGAGCGCGCCGAGCGGGTGCACGGTGCAGCCCGCGGCGCCGGCCGGGTCGCTGGTCACGGCGGCGAGCACGGTCGCCGCTGCGCAGCAGTTCCTGCGAGTACGCCTGGTCGTCCACGCTCAGCTTGAGCGCGGTCGCGTCCCAGGTCGCCACCTCACCGAGCACGTCGCGGAACCAGGTGGCGAGCGAGTCGGCGTTGACCGCGACCGGCAGCTCGACGGCGGCGGCCGCGCCGAGCGCCTGGCCGGCCTCGGCGTACAGCAGCCGGGTCTGCCGGCCGAGCCGGACCAGGCGCTCGCCGTGCGGCGTGGGCCGGCACGGCGCGCCCCGGCTGATCAGCACCTGGCCGGCCGCCGCCTCCAGCGCGCGGACGCGCTGGCTGACCGCGCTCGGCGTGATGTGCAGCTGCCGGGCGGCGGCGTCGAAGGAACCGCGGTCGGCGATGGCGACCAGGGCGTCGAGTTGCCCGGGGTTGAGGTCCACCAGCCAAGTGAAGCACAGCTAATGGATCCTTAGAAACTTTCGTTTGCCTTCACTAGGTGGCCGGCCTAGGGTCGGGTCCGTGATCACCGTCTCGCTGGCCGGCCTGCTCACCGGCCTGTCCCTCATCGTCGCCATCGGCGCGCAGAACGCCTACGTGCTGCGGCAGGGGCTGCGCCGGGCCTACGTCGGGCCGGTGGTCGCGGTGTGCGCCGTGAGTGACTTCGCGCTGATCCTCGCCGGGGTCAGCGGCGTCGGCGTGATCGTGCGGCACGCCGACTGGGCACTGGAGGCGGTGCGCTGGCTCGGCGTGGCCTTCCTGGCCTGGTACGGGCTCTCGTCGGCCTGGCGGGCGCGGCGCCCCGGCGCCCTGGCGGCGGCGGGCGGCGAACCCGGGGCCGGGCCGCGGCGCCGTGATCCGCCGGATACTGGCGCTGACCTGGCTGAACCCGCATGTCTACCTGGACACGGTGGTCCTGCTCGGGTCGATCGCGAACGCGCACGGCGCGACCGGGCCGCTGGTGGTTCGCGGCCGGCGCCTGCCTGGGCAGCGCCGTGTGGTTCGCCGGGCTCGGCTTCGGCGCGCGGCTGGCCGCCGGGCTGCTCGCCACGCCGCGCGCCTGGCAGGTGCTCGACCTGCTGATCGCGGCGACGATGCTGGGCATCGCGGTCAAGCTCGCCCTGGGTTAGCCGCTGCGCGGTGGGACGGTCAGGCGTTCGGCGGCCCGACCGGGACGCCCAGGCCGGCCAGCACCTCCGCGCCCGGCAGCTCGGCCAGCAGGGCACCGGGCACCCAGAGCTTGGAGCCCCTGATGCCGGATCCGATCACCACGCTCGGCGCCTTGGCTACCAGGTCGTCCACCAGGACCGGCCACCCGTCCGGCAGGCCGACCGGCGTGATGCCGCCGTACTCCATGCCGGAAAGCGCGGTCACCTCGTCAACCGGGCCGAAGGACGCCTTGCGGGCGCCGAGGTGCTGGCGCACCAGGCCGTTGACGTTGGCCCGTGTGGTGGCGGTCACCATGCACGCGGCGTAGGTGACCTCGCCGCCGCGCTTGGCCGCGATGACCACGCAGTTCGCGCTTTCCTCGAGCGTGATCCCGTAGGCCTCGCAGAACTGCGCCGTGTCGGCCAGCGCGGGGTCGATCTCGGCCACCCGGACCTGGTCGGCCCACGGCAGCGCGCGCAGCGCCGCGACGACCGGCGGCGCGAGCAGGTCGGGCCGGTCCAGCGCCTCGTGATACGTCAACGGGAGCGTCATAGGCTCTATCCAACCAGTCGCCGGGGGAGGCTTGCGCCCGATGCCCACGTGAGCGATTCGACACGGACCGTACGCGGGGGCCGCCGGCGAGCTACGACCGTTGCCGGTTGCCCAACCCGGCGGCGATGCTGGAAGTCCTGACCAGGCGGGCCGGGGTCTCCGGGCGCGGGCGCCTGCTCGACGCCGGACTGCGGCACCGGCGAGCTGGGCGAGTACCCGCTGCGGCCGGTGGTTCTCGAACGTGTAGCGCGGTGGCCGGAACCGGACATGGTGGCCGTGCTCGGCGACAAGGCAGCCGCCGCGGGCGCGGGCGGTTTCCGCGCGGTCGAAGCCGACGCCGAGACGCTCGACGTCAAGCCCGGGCACTTCGAGCTGGCGGTCATCGGCAACGCGTTCCACCGGCTCGAGCCGCGACCTGAGCAGCCCGGCGGGCCCTGGGGTGGCTCGCGCCCGGGCGGGGCGCTGGCCCTGTGCAGGTCTGACCGCGGCCGCGGGGGTGACCGGGCTGGCGCGGGCGCTGGCCAGTCACGGTCGACCGCTGGCGGTCACGGCGCTCGGCGTGCGAGGAAACCGCGTGCAAGAGGTGCTGGGCCAGCGGCGGCGCAGCGACGGCCCGATCTCCAGGTGCTGCCGATGCCGGGTTCGAGGCCGCGCTCGGCCAGCGAGTTCACCGCCGAGCACCGGTGGAGCCTGCCCGAGGTCGCCGGCGCACATCCGGTCCACCTCGGATGCTCTCGCGCCAGCGGTGCTCGGGAGACCAGCGGCGCGGCGTTCGACGCCGACCTCGCCGCGCAGCCTCGGCCCGTACGGCGACGGCGACTCACGCTTCGCCGAGACCGTGAGCTTCGCCTACGACCTCGGCCGCAAGGCAGCGTGAGCCGCCGGGCCGGTAATACCGCTGGCCGCTAGTCCGCGTGGTTGATGACGCCGCGGATGAGCTTGCCGTCCTCGAGGTCGGCGTAGCCCTGGTTGACCTCGTCCAGCGTGTAGCGGCGGGTGATCAGCTCGTCCAGCTTGAGCTGGCCGCCCTCGTAGAGGCGCAGCAGGCGGGGGATGTCGCTGAGCGGGTTGCACATGCCGAAGACATGGCCCTGGATGTTGCGCTGCCAGCCGACCACGGCGCCGTTGGCGGCCAGGTGGATCTGCTTCTCCGCCGACTTGCCGACCGAGGTGATCGTCACCTGGGAGCCCTTGCCGACGATCGCGGCGGCCTGGTCGACGACCTCTTCGCTGAGCACGCCGATGGTGATCAGGGCGTGGTCGGCGAGCTGACCCCAGGTCATCTCGTTGACCGCCTCCTGCGCCTCGGCGGCGCTGGCGAAGACGTGGGTCGCGCCGAACTCCAGCGCGTTGTCCCGCTTGAACGCCACCGGGTCGACCACGATGACGTTGGCGGCGCCGGCGTACCGCGCGCCCTGGACGGCGTTGGTCCCGACGCCGCCCGCGCCGAAGATGACGACCGTCTGCCCGGCCCGAACGCCGGCCGCGTAGACCGCGGTGCCCCAGCCGGTCGGCACGCCGCAGCCGGTCAGCGCGGCGACCTCGAACGGGATGTGCTTTTGGATCGGCACGCAGGAGTTCTGCGAGATGACCGCGCGCTCGGAGAACGTGCCGAGCATGCAGAAGCCGCCGAAGTCGGCGCCGTCGTCGTCATGGAAACGGAACGTGCCGTCGGCCAGCATCCCGGTCATCATCTGCGCGCCCCAGTCGCACAGGTTCTGCCGCCCGGTCGAGCAGTAGCGGCAGATGCCGCAGGCCGGGATGAACGAGCAGACCACGTGGTCGCCAGGCTTCACCCGGGTGACGTTGGGCCCGACGGCTTCGATGATGCCCGGCGCCCTCGTGGCCGCCGACCAACGGCAGCCGCCCGGTGGAGTCACCGGTCTGCAGGTGGACGTCCGAGTGACACATGCCAGAGGCCACGAACTTGATCCGGACTTCGCCGGCTTTCGGGTCGTCCAGCTCGAGCTCCGTGATCTCCCACGGCTTGCCCGCTTCCCTGATGACCGCTGCCTTAGTACGCATACGTGTAGTGCTACCCCCAATGCCCCGACCAGGGCAAGCGCCCAGCAGCACCCCGGTTGGGGTGATCGGTTGTGGCTGAACACAATTCGAGGCTGGCGGCGGCGGCGCCCGGTCGGTCGTCGTACCCTAAGGCGCATGGCGGTCAAGACCACGGAGACGCACACGGCCCTGGTGCGGCGGGCAAGAAGGATCAACAGGGTGCTGGCGGAGACCTACCCGGACGCGCACTCGAGCTGGACTTCGCCAACCCGTTCCAGCTCCTGGTGGCCACGGTGCTCTCCGCGCAGACAACGGACAAGCGGGTCAACCTGACCACGCCCGCGCTGTTCGCGAAGTACCCCAGCCCCGGAGGACCTGGCGGCAGCCAACCCGGAGGACGTGGCCGAGATCCTGCGGCCGACCGGGTTCTTCAACGCCAAGACGAAGTCGGTGATGGGGCTGTCGGCGGCGCTGGTCGAGCGCTTCGGCGGCGAGGTGCCGCGCACGCCTGGAGGAGATGGTCACGCTGCCCGGCGTGGGCCGCAAGACCGCCAACGTGGTGCTCGGCAACGCGTACGGCATCCCCGGCATCACCGTGGACACGCACTTCGGCCGGCTGTCGCGGCGGTTCGGCTGGACGGCGAGCGACGACCCGGTCAAGGTCGAGGCCGAGGTGGGCGCGCTGGTCGAGAAGAAGGAATGGGTGATGCTCTCCCACCGGCTGATCTGGCACGGCCGCCGGATCTGCCACTCGCGCAAGCCCGCCTGCGGTGCCTGCCCGGTCGCGGACTGGTGCCCGTCGTTCGGCCTCGGCCCCACCGACGCCGCGGCGGCCGCCAAGCTGGTCAAGGCCGGGCCGTTCTCGTGACGGACACCGACCCGGCGACGGAGCCGGGCCGGCGTCCGGCCCAGGCCCGGCTGCTGACGGGGCGCCGGGGTGGCTGCGGCGGCTGGCCGTGGCGGCCGACGGCGATGGAGGTGCCGCCGGTGATCAGGCCGCCGGCCTCGGGCGGGCGCCGCTCGGCGGTGCTCGTCCTGTTCGGCGAGGGCAGCGACGGCCCCGACCTGCTCTATATCCAGCGGAGCGAGGGACTGCGCAGGCACGCGGGGCAGCCCGCCTTTCCCGGCGGCGCGATCGAGGAGAGCGACGCCAGCCCGGTCGCCGCGGCGCTGCGCGAGGCGGCCGAGGAGACCGGGGTCGACCCGGCGGGCGTCGACGTGCTCGCGACCCTGCCCGAGCTGTACGTCAGCCGCAGCCAGTTCCGCGTGCTGCCCGTGCTGGCCTGGTGGCGCGAGCCGTCCGCGGTGCGGCCGGTGGACACGGGCGAGGTCGCGGCGGTGGAGCGGATCAGCGTCGCCGCCCTCTCCGATCCCGGCGAACCGGTTCATGCTCCGCTACCCGGACGGGCGCAGCGGGCCCGGCCTTCGGCGTCGGCTCGATGCTCGATCTGGGGATTCACCGGGCTGATCACCGACCGGCTGCTGGCGCTCGGTGACTGGGAACGCCCGTGGGACACCAGCACGTCCGGGAGATCGGTACGGAACCCCGATGCAGCCCGGATATTAGGCGACAGCGGATACCTTGGACGTCGTGCGCGGTGATCTGCTTGATCTCGCCCTCGTCGTTATTGCCGTCGTCTTCGCGGTCTCCGGCTACCGGCAGGGCTTCATCGTTGGCTCGCTGAGCTTCGTCGGCTTTGTCGGCGGTGCGGTGCTCGGCGCCCAGTTCGGGCCGGCCATTTCCCGCGCCATCGTCGGCGGCCAGACGCAGCAGGACGTGGTAGCGGTCGTCTTGCTGGTCAGCTTCGCGATCATCGGCCAGTTCGTCGCCTCGTCGGTCGGCGCGTACGTGCGGCAGTCGATGACCAGCCAGTCCTCGACGGTCCTCGACTCCATCGGCGGCTCGGCGGTCAGCGTGCTGTCGATGCTGCTGATCGCCTGGGCGATCGGCTCCGTCCTCACCGCGTCGTCGTTCCAGGGCGTCGTCGCCCAGGTGAACAACTCCTACGTGCTCGGCACGATGGACCGGGTCATGCCGCCCCAGGCCAAGACGATGTTCTCCGAGTTCCGGCGGCTGCTGGCCAGCGGGCCGTTCCCGCAGGTGTTCAGCGGCATCGGCGCCGCGCACCTGTTCGCGGTGAGCAAGCCCGACCCGGCCGTGCTGAACAGCCCCGGGTACCAGGCCGCCCGCAGCCGGGTGCTCAAGGTGAACGGCACCGCGCTTAGCTGCGACCGCAGCATCGAGGGCTCGGGCTTCGTCTACGCGCCGGACCACATCATGACCAACGCCCACGTGGTGGCGGGCGTGAACGAGGGGCTGAAGGTCACCACCCCCGACGGGAAGTCACTCCCGGCCCGAGTGGTCCTGTACGACCCGCAGGTAGACATCGCCGTCCTCTACGTGCCCGGGCTGGACCTGACCCCGCTGAAGTTCGACAACCAGCCGCAGACGGGCGCGAACGCCGTCGTGGCCGGGTACCCGCTCGATCACCACTTCACCGCCGAGCCCGCCCGGATCGGCGGCACGCAGAACGCCGTCGGACCGGACATCTACCAGACCGGCCAGGTCAACCGGCAGATCTTCGAGATCGCGTCCCAGGTCAGGCCGGGCAACTCGGGCGGCCCGCTGCTCAGCCCGGCCGGCCGCGTGTACGGCGTGGTGTTCGCGGCCGCCGTCGACCAGGCCAACACCGGGTTCGCGCTCACCGCGGCCGAGGTGGCGGCGGACGCGCAGGCCGGCCGCGCGCAGAAGGTGCCGACCTCCACCGGGAGCTGTGACTAATCTCGCTCCGACGGCGGCACCGGCGGCGCCCTAGCCAGGGCTGAGCGGCAGCCGCAGGTCGTCCTCGCGTGACCGCGGCCAGGCCGTCGCGCTCGATGCGCAGCGCGATGCCTGACGCCCGCGCGGCCACGAAGGCCGGGTCAACCCCGGGCGACGCGCCCCCGGCCGCCGCGACGTGACCGGCGCCCCGGCGCAGCAGCGCGACCGCGCCCCTGGCGTTGCCTCGCCTGGCGTGGGTCAGGCCCACCGCGACCTGGGCGAGGCCGCGCCACAGCTCCCGGTCCGGCCCGGAAACGCTCTTCCAGGCCGCCTCGAACACCTCGTGGGCGTGGAACGGGCGGCCCTCGGCCAGCAGCCGGCCGCCGAGCGCGGCCGCCTCCTCGGGGGCGATGACCAGGTCATCGGGGATGCGCGGTCCGTCGTCCGCGGCCGACCGGGGCAGCGGGCGGCCGAGCCCGTCCCGGGGGCGCGCGTTCCGCGCCCGTCCGGCGTCGTCCCGGTCGCGCCCGGCCGGCACGGTCACCGGTCCGGCTCGGGGTCCGCCAGCCAGCCGAGCAGCTCGGCGTCGAAGGTTTCCGGCCGTTCCTCGTGCGGGAAGTGGCCCGCGCCGTCGATGACCTTCCACCGGTACGGCCCCTCGACGTACCGGCCCGCGCCCCGCGCGAGCTGCGGCCCGATGCAGGAGTCCGCGGCACCGTGCAGGTGCAGCACCGGCGCCGTGATCGGCGACCGCATCTGGCGGGCGTACCGCAGCCCGTCCGGGCGGAACGTGGAGCGGACGAACCAGCGGTGGTACTCCAGTGAGGTGTGCGCCACCGGCGGGATGCGCATGGCGCGCTGGTACACCCGGATCGTGTCCTGGTCGGGCCAGCCCGGGGCCGCCCAGGAGGTCAGGAGCGAGCCGACGAGCGCGCCGCCGTCGCGGACCATCTGGCGCTCGGGGGCCATGGGGACCTGGAAGGCGAGCGGGTAGCCGCCTCGCTTGCCCTGGCCACCCGGCCCGGCCAGCGACCGCCCGATGGTGACCGGGCTGGACAGCACGTTCGCCCGCATCTGCAGCGGGTGGGGCATCGAGACGACGGCGAGCCGGCGCACCGCCTTGGGGAAGTAGGCCGCGAGCGTCCACGCGGTGAGCCCGCCCCAGTCGTGGCCGACCACGGTGGCGTTGGCCTCGCCGAGGGCCCGGATCAGCCCGGCGGCGTCGGCCGCCGCGGTGATCAGGTCGTATCCCCGGGGCGGCTTGTCGCTGCCGCCGTAACCGCGCAGGTCCATCGCGACCGCCCGGTAGCCCGCCTCGGCCAGGGCGACGAGCTGGTGCCGCCAGGTCCACCAGAACTCGGGGAAACCGTGCAGCAGCAGCACGAGGGGGCCCTCGCCCATGCTCGCCACGTGGAAGCGCGAGCCGTTCGCGGTCACCGAACGATGCGTCCAGGGACCGCCGATCTGGATGACTGGCTCGACCGGCATGAGGGACAGCCGGCCGTCAGGGACGGCGCGCGGGCGGGATCTCGGCCGCGACGCGGGCGGCCGGCGACGGCCTCCTGGCCAGTGGCCGGGCCAGACCCGTTCGGGCTCGGCTCGCTGCGGCGCAGCATGTCGATGTCTTCCTTCACGGTCTGCCTGGTCATCTTCATGCCGGTGACCCGGCGGACGATGACGTACGCGACCAGCCCGGCCAGCCCGATGAGCAGCAGGCACGTCCCGGCCACGATGAGGAAGGCGGCCCAGGTCCAGATCCCCAGGTCCACGAGCCCGTAGGCGAAGGCAAAGCAGAGCAGCACGACGAGCAGGCAGCCGACGAACAGGGCGACGACGGCGATCGCGGCGGTGATGCCGATCCGCCGCGCGTCCATCTTGAACTCGCTCTTGGCCAGGCTTATCTCGTACCGGAGGAGCGACGAGACGTCCTTCGCCGCGGCCGCGACCAGTTCCCCCAGCGACTGCTGTCCGTCGGCGTCGTCTGGTCTACCGCTGCGGGCCATCGCATCCCTCCCCGTTCGTCGCTGTGGGCAGCGCACACTGCCCCGCGTCCTACCCAAGGCTAGCGCCCGTGATTCGCCCAGGGCGCGGACATCCCGCCCGCGTCGGGGTATCTCCGAACCTTTTTCGTCTCTCTTCGAACCGGATGCGGCTGATTCTGGAGGGGAGTAAGGTGCCCGCACGTGCGAACGGCGCCCCGTGCGGGGCGCCGTCGCCATGGGCATGGACGTCTGGCTACCATGCGTGCAGATCCTCAATTGTCGTCCAGTGCCACTGGCCTGGACAGACACGCCTCCCGCGGCTGGTCGCACGTGGGTACCGGCTAGTCGTGCCCCGGACGTTTCTGGGTCCGTAACACCTTTGTACGACGAATGGGCGGCGCCTCCAAGGCCGGGCCGTGATCGATTCGTGATCTTGATCGATACGCGCCGTCGCATTCCGTCGATTGACCACTGTCATCGCACGGGTCCCGCGCGATGACCGGCTCCACAGGCGCCGCCGCCGCGCCCTGGCGCCCCGCCGGTCTCCGGGCAGAAACTATCCCCCGGAAGGCTGTTCAGGGTGAACCTTTATATGTTGTAATTCACACACGAGGGTTGATGAGTGCCGATCTGCGGCTGTTGCGTCGCGAATGGGGATAAGCTTTACTGTATGGCGGAGCCGACCCACCCCCCCAGGGCCGGAGCCGCTGTGACGCCCCTCGCTCTCCCCCCCGGCGAGGGGCGTCACCATCCCCTGTTCGAGGCCGTGCGGCCTTCTTCCCCTGGGGTGTTCACTGTGGGGGGACGACCCCCCACACCCCCCGAATGCGGCCTGCGGCCGCAAGAGCCGCGGGGGTTTCCCGGCTACGGTGTTCTGCCTGTCTGGGGTTTTACGGCGTCTTGCCGGGCTGGGCGCGCGGGATGCGGCCTGCGGCCGCAAGAGCCGCGGGGGTTGCCGGGCTGCGGTGTTCTGCCTGTCTGGGGGTTACGGCGTCTTGCCGCTTCGGCGCCCGATGCGGCCTGCGGCGGCAAGGGTCGCGGGCGGGTTCGCTGGTTCCGGTGTTCTGCCGGTCGGGGTGCTGCGGCGTCTCGCGCCTAGCTGCGACCCTGCGACGCCTGGTTGGCCCGGCTCCCGGAGCTGGTCGGCGCAAGGCCGTCGGTCTGTAGCGGTCGCGGGCGCGGGGCCTGGCGGGGTCGAGCAAGGATCCCTTGGCCGGGGAAACCGCGATCCCTGAACGTGGCCGCTGGCCGCACGGGATCGGATCGTCCTTTTATGGGCGGAGAAATGCGCTGAGCGGCCTGAGTGTGCCGCGGACCGCATGTCCGGAGGGCTAACTGAACTTCTGAGCCGTTCCTGGCTGTAAAGCACTTATGTCAAGAATGTCGGTTTCTGTAATGGTGGCTGCGGATTTAACTGTTCCTGGTCGGGGTTGGCCACTCATTCCGTGACGGCATGGTGCTGTGGCCCCGGACTCCGGATGGAGCGGCCGGGGCTAGGCGGGCTTTTGGCAGGGGTGGGACAGCAGGGTGGTGAGCAGGGTTACCGCGCCCTGCTTGGACAGGGGGGAGTTGCCGTTGCCGCACTTGGGGGACTGCACGCAGGACGGGCAGCCGGACTCGCAGGGGCAGGCGCGGATCGCGTCCCTGGTGGCGCCCAGCCATTCGGCGGCGACGGCGAAGCCGCGCTCGGCGAAGCCGGCGCCGCCCGCGTGGCCGTCGTAGACGAAGACGGTGAGCTGGCCGGTGGCCGGGTGCAGTTCGGTGGACAGGCCGCCCACGTCCCACCGGTCGCAGGTGGCGAAGAGCGGCAGCAGGCCGATCGACGCGTGCTCGGCGGCGTGGGCGGCACCGCCGAGGTCGTTGCCCGGCAGCGGCGGCAGGCGGTCCGTCCGGCGATCGTCCAGGCCACGGCCACCGTGTTCAGCGTCCGCTGCGGCAGGTCGAGCGGCACCGTCGCCTCCCTGGACTTCTTGCCGGAGCGGATGCGCGCGTACCCGGTCACCTGCCGGGTGACCCGCACGTCGGCTAGCAGCAGGTCGGCGTCGCCCCAGGGCACCCGGGCCCGCTCGGCGATCAGGTCCACCTCGGTGATGTCGCGGGCCTGCGTGCTGTAGCCGGGGTCGCCCGGCTCGACCAGCGCCACCCCGTCGGCCAGGTCCAGCGCGCTAACCGGTAGGACTCGCCCTGGTGCAGGTAGACCGCGCCCTCGTGGACGTAGCGGTGCGCGGACGGCTCGTCCATGGTGCCGACCAGCCGCCCGGTGGCCTCTTCCACGACGCGGACCGGCCGGCCCAGGTCGCCGCGGATGGAGATGTCGCCGGCCGGGCGGCGGTGCCTGGCGTAGTACCAGCCGGACGGCCGCTTGCGCAGCTCGCCCGCGGCGGTCGAGCTGGCCGACCGCCGCGGCGGACGCCGGGCCGAACAGGTCCAGGTCGGGCTCGGTCAGCGGCAGTTCGGCCGCCGCCGCGGCCAGGTGCGGGCCGAGCACGTACGGGTTGGCCGGGTCGAGCACGGCGGGCTCGACCGGGTGGTGCAGCAGCGTCTCCGGATGGTGCACCAGGTAGCTGTCCAGCGGGTCGTCGCGGGCGATGAACACCGCCGTGGCGTGCTGCCCGGCCCGCCCGGCGCGGCCCGCCTGCTGCCAGAGCGACGCCCAGGTGCCGGGCCAGCCGGCGATCAGCACCGCGTCCAGGCCGGTGATGTTGATGCCAAGCTCGAGCGCGGTGGTGGTGGCCATGCCGGTGATCCGCCCCGTCGCGCAGGTCCGCCTCCAGGCCGCGGCGGTCGTCGGGCAGGTAGCCGGACCGGTAGGCGGCGACGCTGCCGCGAGCGCTGCCCCGTCGAGCGCGCCGCGGGCGGCGAGCGCCACGGTCTCCGCGCCGCGCCGCGACCGGATGAAGGCGAGCGCCGGTACCTCCGCCTTGACCAGCGCGGCCAGCAGGTCGGACGCCTCTGACGTGGCCGGCCTGCGCGCCCGCACCTCGGCGTAGGTGTGCAGCAGCGGCGGCTCCCACAGGGCGAAGGTGAGCGGTGCGCGCGGTGCGCCGTCCTCGGTCACCGCGACCGCCTCAAGGCCGGTGAGCCGGCGCGCGCAGTCCTCCGGGTCGGCGATCGTCGCCGAGGCCAGCATGAAGACCGGGGCCGGCGCGGCTAGCTGGGCCGGCGAGGCGCCGGCCCGTGCGTGCGCCACGACGCGGCGCAGCCGGCGCAGCACCTGGGCGACATGGGAGCCGAAGACGCCGCGGTAGCCGTGGCACTCGTCGATGATCACCACCCGCAGGCGGCGGAAGAAGCCCCGCCACCGGCCGTGGTGGGGCAGCATCGCGCTGTGCAGCATGTCCGGGTTGGTCAGCAGGTAGTTGGCGTGGGCCTGGGCCCAGGCCCGCTCGGCGATACGTCGAGTCGCCGTCGTAGCAGGCGGCGCGGACACCGGAAAGGCCGAGGTCGCTGAGCGACTTGAGCTGGTCGGCGGCCAGGGCCTTGGTCGGCGAGAGGTAGAGCACGGTGCCGCCGTCGAGCACCGCGGACAGCGCGGCGGCCAGGTACCCGGCCGACTTGCCTGACGCGGCCCTTGTGGCGATTATCACGTGGCAGCCGTCCCCGGCCAGCGCCGCGGCCCGGGCCTGGTGCGTCCACGGGGCGGCAATGCCGCGCGCCGCGAGCGCGGCGGCGACCTCTGGGCGAACAGATTGCGGCCAGGAGGTGGTTTGACCCGCGTGGCCGGGTATGTCTTCCAGATGGACCAGCTCGCCGGCACGCTGCGCGGCCCGCAACACGGAGAGTGCTGAGCTGTCCTGCCGGGTTTCGGCACTGCGCACGGCGATGATGGGCATAGGTTTTAAGTGTGTCATCCGCAGGCGGGATGCTGGGCAGTATGTTTTGGTATAGACATGACGCCTGAGCGTGGTTGAATGCCGTGCAGGGGTCGCCCCACGACGCGAGAGACGCCCTCGGGGCGCTGGAGGATTAGTGGATCTGAAGCTGGCGCACAGCAACAAGGACGGCATCGAGATCGTGGACGTCGAAGGTGAGATCGACGTCTACACGGCGCCGCGCCTGCGCGAGCTACTCATCGAGCTCGTCAACAAGAAGAACTACCAGCTGGTAGTGAACATGGAGAAGGTCGAGTTCCTCGACTCCACGGGCCTCGGGGTCCTGGTCGGCGGGCTCAAGCGGGTGCGGGCGCACGACGGGTCGCTTGACCTCGTCTGCACGCAGGAGCGCATCCTGAAGATCTTCCGCATCACCGGTCTCACCAAGGTCTTCGGCATCCACGAGTCCGTGGACGAGGCCATCGCCGCCAGGAAGGCGGAGAAGTAAGCCTTCCGCTGCATCATGGCCACCGTCGAAGTCACCTTCACGCCCTTGCCGGTACACGTGCGGACCGCCCGGCTGGTCGCCACCGCGGTCGCGCGCCGAAGCGGCGTCGCCGTCGAGCTGCTCGATGAGGTACGGCTCGCCGTTGGCGAGGCCTGCTCCCGTGCGGTCGAGGCGCACCTGCGGCACTGCCCCGGCGAGCCGATCCGGGTGGCGCTCAACGACGACGGCGAGCGGTTCGAGGTCGTGGTGACCGACGCGGTGTCGTACGCGGGAGACGGTACGCCGGCGGGCGGCGAGGACGCCGACCCGGCTGGCTCACCCGCCGGGTTCGGCGCGGACTTCGCCGCGCTGGACGGTGAGGTGCCGCTCCAGCTGCCGGACGGCGTGGGCCTCGCGGTCATCGCGGGGCTCGCCGACGACGTCCGCATCGCGTCGGCCGGCCACGGCACCAGCGTCACGATGAGCTGGAAGCGCCGGACGGGATGAGCGCGGCCGCCGGCCCGCCGTTACCCGGGGCCGGTGTTCCGGTACCGCCAGGGCTCCAGTAGTTTCGTGCCCGGTTCGCGGCCCAGTGATGGGCTGGCGAGCCGGGTTTTTCTTGTGTGCCATCGATGTCATCGGGCATAAATGCCTTTTATTCACTTCTGCCTCCTTAGTCATTTCTTGTCACACTGGTGAGTCATTGCGTAACGTGTGAACTGCTGAAACTGGGGCAAATCACAATACGGCCGTTCCTGGACTGTGGCACGTGAGCCATTACGATGCGGTTGGCTCGTACCTAACATCACTGTTTGACTGACGAAATAGCCGAACTTACGTCTCTTCAATATCCGTAGTAACCGGCGTAGACTCCGGCCACGGATTATTGGGCATTGAACGGGCGGGGACCCGGGCACGCCGCGGCGGGCACGGGAAGCACTGAGTGAGCTTTACAGGCCAACGACTGACCTTAGCGGCGCAAGCCAGACGTCGAAGGAGATTGAATGTCTAAGCTCAGTCCCGTCCTCGCGGCGGGCGGACCGGTGTCCCCGGTCAGCGTCAGCGGCAGCAACCTTACCTGGGTTGTCATCGTCGCGGTCGTCGCACTCGCAGCCCTCGGCGTCGCCTACTGGCTCGTGCGCGAGGTCCTGGCGGCCAGCCAGGGGACCGCAAAGATGCAGGAAATAGCCAAGGCCGTGCAGGAAGGCGCCGCCGCTTACCTCCGCAGGCAGTTCCGGACGCTGAGCATCTTCGTCGTCCTTATCTTCTTCATCCTGCTCCTGCTGCCGGCCGACGGCGCCGGGGTCCGCTGGGGCCGCAGCATCTTCTTCCTGATCGGCGCGGTGGCCTCGGCCCTCACCGGGTTCATCGGCATGTCGCTCTGCGTGCGCGGCAACGTCCGGGTCGCGGCCGCGGCGCGCGACGGCGGCGAGCGCCGGGCGATGCGGATCGCCTTCCGCTGCGGCGGCGTCGCCGGCATGTGCACCGTCGGCCTCGGCCTGCTCGGCGCGGCCGTCGTGGTGCTGCTCTACCGGGCCAACGCGCCGGACGTGCTGGAGGGCTTCGGCTTCGGCGCGGCACTGCTGGCGATGTTCATGCGGGTCGGCGGCGGCATCTACACCAAGGCCGCCGACGTCGGCGCCGACCTGGTCGGCAAGGTCGAGCAGGGCATCCCCGAGGACGACCCGCGCAACGCGGCCACGATCGCCGACAACGTGGGCGACAACGTGGGCGACTGCGCCGGCATGGCGGCCGACCTGTTCGAGTCCTACGCGGTCATGCTGGTCGCCTCGCTGATCCTGGG
Source organism: uncultured Actinomycetota bacterium (assembly GCA_963748785.1). Classification (GTDB taxonomy): domain Bacteria; phylum Actinomycetota; class Actinomycetes; order Streptosporangiales; family Streptosporangiaceae; genus Trebonia. The sequence continues at coordinate 142,778 of CAVVKP010000029.1, forward strand.
CAAGACCGCGTTCGGCGACAAGGGTTTGATCTTCCCGCTGATCGTCCCGATGATCGGCGTGATCACCGCGGTGATCGGCATCTTCGCGGTCCGGCCGCTGGCGCGCGACCGCAGCGGGATGAGCGCGATCAACCGCGGCTTCTTCATCTCGGCGGTGATCTCGGTCATCGGGGTCGCGATCTTGTGCTTCACCTTCCTGCCGTCGAAGTTCAGCGCGCTGACCGGCATCACCGACCCGGCGATCGCGGGCTACAACGGCAACCCGCAGTGGATCGCGTTCGGCGCGGTCCTGATCGGGATCGTGCTGGCATCCGCGATCCAGCTGCTGACCGGCTACTTCACCGAGACCACCCGGCGGCCGGTGCGGGACATCGGGCAGAGCTCGGAGACCGGCGCGGCCACCGTGATCCTGTCCGGCGTCTCGTCCGGCATGGAATCCGCCGTCTACTCCGCGCTGCTGATCGGCGGGGCCGTGTTCGGCTCCTACCTGCTGGCCACCGGCAACGCCACCATCGCGCTGTTCGCGGTGGCCATGGCGGGCGGCGGCCTGCTGACCACGGTCGGCGTGATCGTGTCGATGGACTCCTTCGGCCCGGTGACCGACAACGCCCAGGGCATCGCGGAGATGTCCGGCGAAGTGGAGGGCGACGCCGCCCAGGCGCTGACCAACCTGGACGCGATCGGCAACACCACCAAGGCCATCACCAAGGGCATCGCGATCGCCACCGCGGTGCTGGCCGCGACCGCGCTGTTCGGCTCGTTCCGCGACTCGGTGGAATCGGCGCTGCCCATCGGCGCGCGCAACTCCTTCGCCCTGAACGTGGCCCAGCCGAACGTCCTGGTCGGAATCATCATCGGCGCGTCGGTGGTGTTCCTGTTCTCCAGCCTGCTGATCATGGCGGTCGGCCGGGCCGCCGCAGCGGGTGGTGCTCGAGGTGCGCATGCAGTTCCGCACCCACCCGGGGATCATGACCTACGAGGAAAAGCCCGACTACTCGCGGGTCGTGGACATCGTCACCGCGGACTCGCTGCGTGAGCTGGTCACCCCGGGCCTGCTCGCGGTGCTGACGCCGATCGCGGTCGGGTTCACGTTCGGCTACGCGCCGCTCGGCTCGTTCCTGACCGGGGCGATCGCCGCGGGCGTGCTGATGGCGGTGTTCCTGGCCAACTCCGGCGGTGCCTGGGACAACGCCAAGAAGCTGGTCGAGGACGGCCATCACGGCGGCAAGGGCTCGGACGCGCACGCGGCGACCATCATCGGCGACACGGTCGGCGACCCGTTCAAGGACACCGCGGGCCCCGCGATCAACCCGCTGATCAAGGTGATGAACCTGGTCTCGCTGCTGATCGCCACGTCGGTGGTGAAGTACAGCTCCAACACCGGCCTGCGGGTCGGGGTGGCGCTCGCCGCGGTCGATCATCATCGTCGCGGCGATCGTCTACTCCAAGCGCCGGACGTCCGGGATGGGCGGCGACACCCCGGCCAGCACCGCGGTCAGCGGGGCCACCTCGCCCGCCGACAGCGTCGCCTCACCGGACGAGACCGAGCCGCCACCGCGGTACTCCCGGCGCAGGCCAGGTGCCGCCGGCGCCGTCGGCGCCGCCCGACCGCGCAGGGCGCTGCCAGCGGGCAGTTCAGCAACGACCAGGCTGACCGTCCCGCGCCCAGCCACCCGAATAGCAATCCGAATACCGCGGTCAAACGCTCGCGGCCCCGCGCTCCCGGCAGATCGCCTGGCGCGGGGCCGCGGTGCTTTCCCAGGCTGACCTTATTTTTCCTCGGACTCGGCCGCGTCGACGGCGTCGCGGGGGATGCCGAGCAGGTACAGGATCGTGTCCAGGTAGGGGACGTTGACCGAGGTGTCGGCCGCGTCGCGGACCACCGGCTTGGCGTTGAAGGCCACGCCGAGGCCGGCGGCGCCGATCATGCCCAGGTCGTTGGCGCCGTCGCCCACCGCGACGGTCTGGCTCAGCGGGACCCCGGCCGCCTGCGGCGAACCGGCGCAGCGCCGCGGTCTTGCCGTCCCGGTCCACGATCGGCTCGAGCACCCGGCCGGTGAGCCTGCCGTCCGCCACCTCCAGGGTGTTGGCGGCCACGTAGTCGATGCCGAGCTCGTCGGCGAGCGGCTGGATCACCGCGGTGAACCCGCCGCTGACGATGCCGCACTTGTAGCCGAGCCGCTTCAGCGTCCGCACCAGCGTGCGCGCGCCCGGGGTGAGCCGCAGGCTGGCCCGTACCTCGTCGAGCACCGCTGCTTTCCAGGCCGGCCAGCAGCGCCGCCCGCTCGCGCAGCGAGGCGGCGAAGTCCAGCTCGCCGCGCATGGCCGACTCGGTCACCTTGGCCACCTCGTCGGCGCAGCCGGCCCGCTCCGCGAGCAGGTCGATGACCTCGTGCTGGATCAGCGTCGAGTCCACGTCCATGACGATCAGCCGCATGGCCCGCCGGTGCAGGCCGGCCCGCTGCACGGCGACGTCCACGCCGCTCTCGGCGGCGACCTTGGCCAGCGCGGTCGCGCAGCGACCGCGGCTCGGCCCCGGAGACGTCCAGCTCGACGCAGGTCACCGGGTCGCCCGCCAGGCGGGTGATCCGGTCGATGTTGGCGCCGCTGGCGGCGATCCGGCCGGCCACCGCGGCCACGCCCTCCGGCAGCAGCGGGCTGCCGAGCACGGTGACGTGCAGCCGGCCGTCGAGGCGGGCCGGGCGCGACGGCTCCGCCGACCCGGTGGTGATCTCCGCCTCCAGGCCCAGCTCGTCGGCGAGCGCGAAGACCGCGGCGTGGATCTCGGTGAGGTCCGGCGGCGCCCGTCGCAGGCGAGCAGCACGCCGAGGACGAGGCGGCCCTTGATCGTCACCTGCTCGATGTCCGCCACGCTCAGCGGGAAGCCGGCCAGGGTACCGAAGAGCCGTGAGGTGACTCCGGGCCGGTCACGGCCGGTCAGCGTGATCAGGAGCGTGGTCCGTGGTCGATTCATCTCGCCCTCACGGTACCGTCTGCCCAGGCGCCAGTGTGACGAGCCCCGGCCGCTGCATCCGGGTAGCTTTGATGCTGATGCGGCCCCCGCTGGTCTAGGGTCGGTCTCGGTGGCCGTTCGGCCCGGCGGAAGCTGGCGGCCGGCATGAGGAGGGGCAGTGTCAGACGAGGTGCTCAAGCTGCGTGGCGTGTCGGTAAGGCGCGACACGTCGCTGTTGCTGCGGAACGTGGACTGGACCGCGCACGAAGACGAGCGCTGGATCGTGATCGGCCCGAACGGCGCGGGCAAGACCACCCTGCTGCAGGTGGCCTCGACGCTGCTGTACCCGACCGAGGGCACGGTGGACGTGCTCGGCGAGCGGCTGGGTGACGTGGACGTGTTCGAGCTGCGGCCCAGGATCGGGCTGACCAGCGCCGCGCTGGCCGAGAAGGTGCCCTCGGGTGAGAAGGTCATCGACCTGGTGCTCACCGCCTCCTACGCCATCCTTGGCCGGTGGAAGGAGGAGTACGACTCCTCCGACGTGACCCGGGCGGTGGAACTGCTCGACGCGCTCGGCTGCGCCCACCTGATCCGGCGCCGGTTCTCCACCCTGTCCGAGGGGGAGCGCAAGCGGGTGCAGATCGCCCGCGCGATGATGCCCGACCCGGAGATGCTGCTGCTCGACGAGCCGGCGGCCGGGCTCGACCTGGGCGGCCGCGAGGACCTGCTGCGCCGCCTGTCGACGCTGGCGACCAATCCCAAGGCGCCGGCGATGGTGCTGGTCACGCACCACGTCGAGGAGGTGCCCGACGGGTTCACGCACGCGATGCTGCTGCGCCGGGGCGCGGTGCTGACCGCCGGGCCGATCGACGAGGTCTTCACCGCGAAGAACCTGTCCCGCTGCTTCGGGGTGCCGCTGGAGATCGAGCGGCGCGACGGGCGCTGGCGGGCCTGGGCCCGCTCTTAGCCGCACGCCAGTGTGACCTTCCCGTCACCGAACGCTCTTGGTGTCAGCCGCCGCCCGGGTTACCGTGGGAGGGGTGGCTGGCATGGGCGGAGATGATGGCGGTGGGCACCTTAATCGCGGTAATCCTGCTGATCGGAGTCGTTGGGCTGGCCGTGGTCGCCGTGGTGCGGTCGGTCCGGATCATCCCCCAGGCGCGGGCCGGCATCGTCGAGCGCTTCGGGCGCTACCACCGGACGCTGCCCGCGGGCCTCAACGTGGTGGTGCCGTTCATCGACCGCCTGCGGCCGCTGATCGACCTGCGCGAGCAGATCGTCAGCTTCCCGCCGCAGCCGGTCATCACCAAGGACAACCTGGTGGTCGGGATCGACACGGTCATCTACTTCCAGGTGACCGACCCGAAGTCGGCGACGTATGAGATCGCCAACTACGTGGCGGCGGTCGAGCAGCTCACCGTTACGACCTTGCGCAACGTGGTCGGCGGCATGGACCTGGACACCACGCTGACCTCACGAGACAAGATCAACGGCGAGCTGCGCAAGGAGCTGGACGAGGCGACGGACCGCTGGGGCCTGCGGGTCAGCCGGGTGGAGCTGAAGGCGATCGAGCCGCCCGCCTCCATCCAGGACTCGATGGAGAAGCAAATGCGGGCCGACCGGGACAAGCGGGCCGCGATCCTGTCCGCCGAGGGTGCCAAGCAGTCGGCCATCTTGACCGCGGAGGGCCAGCGGCAAGCGGCGGTGCTGCGGGCCCGGGGCGAGGCGGAGGCCGCGGTGGTCCGCGCGGACGCGGACGCGACCGCCCAGGCCACCAGGGCCAGGGGCGAGGCGCAGGCCATCGCGACGGTCTTTGCGGCCATCCACGAGGGCAAGCCGGACCAGCGGCTGCTGGCCTACAAGTACCTGGAGATGCTGCCGGAGATCGCCCAGGGCGGCGCGAACAAGCTGTGGATCGTGCCGAGCGAGCTGGGCAAGGCGCTGGAGGGGCTGGGCGGCCTGTTCGGTAACGCCGACAACCCGGGGGCCGACGCCGCGGCGTCCCGGCCCGCCGACAACCCGCCCGACGCGATCGGCGGCCCCGACGGCTCCAGCAGCATCACCCGCCTGCCGCTGTGACAGCAATAAGCGTGAATAACGGGAGCGGGTGAACCATGGCCGGCCCGATGACCGTCTGCGGCGGGGGACAGCGCCGCCGGCGGTACCGCCGGGAGGACGCCGGGGTCAGCCCTGGAAGCGGTAGCCCATGCCGGGCTCGGTGAGCAGGTAGCGGGGGCGTGATGGCTCCGGCTCCAGCTTGCGGCGCAGCTGGGCGACGTACACGCGCAGGTAGTTGGACTCCGAGCCGTAGGAGGGGCCCCACACGTCGCGCAGCAGCTGCTTCTGGGTGACGAGCCTGCCCCGGTTGCGGACCAGGATCTCCAGCAGCTGCCACTCGGTGGGGGTGAGCCGGACGTCGGCGCCGTCCCTGGTGACCCGCTTGGCGGCCAGGTCGACGGTGAAGTCGGCGGTGGCGACGACTGGCTCGTCGGGTTCGGGCGCGGACCGCCGGACCGCCGCACGGAGCCGGGCGAGCAGCTCGTCCATGCCGAACGGCTTGGTGACGTAGTCGTCGGCGCCGGCGTCCAGCGCGGCGACCTTCTGATGCTCGGCGTCCCACACCGACAAGACGATGATCGGCGTGCTCGACCAGCCGCGCACGCCGTGGATGACCTCGGTGCCGTCCATGTCGGGCAGGCCGAGGTCCAAGATGACCGCGTCGGGGCGCTCGCGGGATACGGCGGCCAGGCCGGAGGTGCCGTCGCTGGCGGTGGACACCTCGTAGTTGCGCGCGGTCAGGTTGATCCGCAGCGCCCGCAGGATCGACGGCTCGTCGTCGATGACGAGGATCCTGGTCACCCGCCGGATCCCAGGGTGGCGCGCACCTCGCTGGTAAGGGCGGGCAGCCTGAGGCGGACGGTGAGGCCGCCACCGGGGGTGTCCACGGCGACGATCGTGCCGCCCATCGCCTCGGCGAAGCCCTTGGCGACGGCCAGGCCGAGCCCGACGCCCGGGCGTGCGCGCGTCGAGGCGCGCGAACGGCTCGAATATCCGCTCCTTGAGCTCGGCCGGCACACCGCTGCCGTGGTCGATCACGTCGATCACCACCTGGTCGCCGTCCTCGCTGGCCCGGAGCATGGGCCACTGGTCAGGCGGTGAGTGCCGCAGCGCGTTGGAGAACAGGTTGGCCAGCACCCGTTCGAGCAGCCCGGGGTCGGCCCGGATCAGCGGCAGGTCCTCGGGCACGACGATCAGCAGGTGGTCGGAGTCGTCCAGGCCGCGCAGCGCCACCGGGGCCACCTCGTCCACGGCGGTGGCGCGCAGGAAGGGTTCCAGCGACCCGGCCTGCAGGCGGCTCATGTCGAGCAGGTTGCCGACGAGCGCGTCGAGCCGGTCCGCGTTCTGCTCGATGGTCGCCAGCAGCTCGGCCTCGTCCTGCGGCGACCAGCGCACGTCGGTCTGCCGCAGGCTGGAGACGCTGGCCTTGATGGACGCCAGCGGGGTGCGCAGGTCGTGGCTGACCGCGCGCAGCAGCGCGGTCCTGATCCGGTCGCCCTCGGCCAGCGCCTCGGCCTGGGCCGCCTGGGTGCGCAGCCGGGCCCGGTCGAGCGCGGCGACGGCCTGGGCCGTGTACCCGGCCAGCAGCGAGGCGGTCGCGGTGGCCGCTTGCCCGCTCACCTCAAGGGCCAGGTCCGGGCGGACCTCGAAGCGCAGCGTGCCCGGTTTTTTCCTGGCCATCTCACCCGGCACGCTCCCCGGGGCGGGGGGCACGGGGGGTCGGACCCCCGGGGGATGACTGGGCCGGCGGGTCGGCCTCGCCGCTCGCGGCGACCATGATCCAGCGGCCGCCGACCCGCTCAAGCAGCTCGGCGTGCCCGCCGTGGCTGGCGGTCAGGTGGTCGAGCACGTCGCCGGGCGTGTCCGCGCCGCCGAGCACCGTCTGGGCCAGGCTGAGCAGCGACGCGGTCTCCTTCGGCGCTGCGGGCCGCGTCCGACTCGCGGCGCGCGGCCAGGTGCACCACGCTGCTCACGGTGACCGCCACGGTGACGAACAGCACCAGGGCCAGCAGGTTTTTCGGCTCGGCGATCGTGAACGTGTGCAGCGGCTCGGTGAAGTACCAGTTCAGCAGCAGGCAGGCGCCGACCGCGGCGAGCACCGCCGGCCAGAAGCCGCCAATGACCGTGACCGCGACCACCGCGACCAGGTAGATCAGCAGGTCGTCGGACAGGTCGAGCGGCCGCCGCAGCCCGACGAGCGCCGCGGTGAGCAGCGGCAGCCCGGCGACGGCGAGTGCCGCCCCCGCGATCTGCCTCCGGCGGGAGATCCCGCCGCGCTCTGCTGAGTCCACATCTTCTAGTGTGACCCTTCCGGCGTGCCAGCGGAACGCCGCGCCAGCCGCCGCGGCCGTGACGGCCACCGCGGCCAGCGTGATCGCCGCCCGCTCCGCGTCCGTGCCCCGGTGAGCCGCAGGTCGGCGTACGGCGGGCGGGAGAAGCCGGTGACGGTCAGCCAGCCGATGACGCCCAGCGGTACCGCCGCGGTCGGCTCGGCCACCGCGGCCAGCACGCCGGTAACGACCGCGCAGGCGATCAGCACCCCGGTCGCGCCCAGCCGCCCGCCGAGGGCGGCGGCCACCGTGCCGACGGCGAGCAGCCCGGCGAAGCCGACCGGCAGGGCGAAGGGGGCGGGGAAGCCGCCGCGCCACGCGGCCCCGCGCGGCAGTACCAGGCGCGGCGCGCCGCGGCGCCGCAGGCCGTGCGGCGGCGCGGGCGGGCGGGCACCCCGCGGCCCGGCCGACGTCAGCGGGTCCTCACTTCCAGTCATACTGACAGCTATTTCAATCCCTGGGCCGGCCTTTGTGGCAGATCTTGACGAATTCCTAACGCCCAGCTCATCAGGCTTAACGGGGCACTTGCGGTCATCGCGAATGGCAGCGCCTAGCGTAAATTCGCGATGAGAAACCAAGTAGCACCCCAGGGAAATGACGTCGCGGTCGGTGGGCTGCCGGACGATCTGGCGGGCGGGACCGTAACCGACAGCGAGCTACCGGAGACGTTCGGCTACGCGCTTAAGCGGAAACTGCTCGGCCCGCCACTAGTCAACGACCAGATGGGCGAGCAAAGGCTGTCCCGGGCGATCGGACTCGGCGTGCTCTCGCCGGACGGCATTTCCTCGGCCGCCTACGGCACCGAGGAAATGCTGATCGCGATGCTGCCGGTGGCCGGGCTGGCGGCGTTCACGCTGATCGTGCCGATGACCCTGGTGATCCTGGCGGGCGTCGCGCTCGTCGTCCTGTCCTACCGCGAGGTCGTATCCGTCTACACCCGGGCGGGCGGCTCGTACGTGGTGGCCCGGGAGAACTTCGGGCCGCGGGTGGCCCAGGTCGCGGCGGTGGCGCTGCTGATCGACTACATCGTGACGGTGGCGGTGCAGGTGGCGGCGGGCGCGGCGGCGGTCGTGTCCGCGTTCCCGCAGCTGGCGACCATCCCGGTGATCGGCTCTAACATCCTGAGCGTCATCTCGGTGATCGTCGTGCTGCTGATGTGCTACGGCAACCTGCGCGGCATCCGCGAGGCGGGCCGGGCCTTCGCGCTGCCCACCTACTTCTTCACCCTGGCGGTCGGCGCGACCATCGTCGTCGGGCTGGTCCGCGAGGTGACCGTCGGCCTGCCGCACGCCAGCGCCTACCCGGGCGCCACATTCCCGATCGGGCACAGCACCGAGGCGATCCTCAGCTTCGGCATGATCTACATGCTGGCCAAGTCGTTCGCCAATGGCGGCTCGTCGCTGACCGGCATCGAGGCGGTCTCCAACGCGGTCAGCGCGCTGCGCCCGCCGGAGGGCCGCAACGCCCGGCAGATCCTGGTCACCCAGGGGGCGATCGTCGCCTTCCTCATCGCCGGCATCTCCTGGCTGGCCCACATCACGCACGCGACGCCGTACGAGGCCGGCTACCCCACCGTGCTCGCGCAGGAGGCGAACACGGTATTCGGCCACGGCGGGCACTTCATGTACTTCGTTGTCCAGGCGGCCACCGCGCTGATCCTTTTCACCGGTGGCAACACGAGCTTCAGCGGCTTCCCGTTCCTGACCAGCTTCGTCGCCAGCGACGCCTTCCTGCCCCGCTGGCTCACCAAGCGCGGCCACCGGCTGGCGCTTTCCAACGGCATCATCCTGCTCACCGTGGTTTCGCTGATCCTGTTGATCACCACGGGTTCGCAGGTCAACGGGCTGATCCCGTTCTACGCGATCGGCGTGTTCACCGGGTTCTCGATGGCCGGCTTCGGCATGGCCAAGTACCACAAGCGGGTAAAGGAGCCGGGCTGGCGGCGGCGCCTGGTGATCAACCGCACGGCCGCCGTCTACAGCACGGTCGTGGTGCTCGTCTTCGCGGTGGTCAAGTTCACCGAGGGCGCCTGGGTGATCGTCATCATCTTCCCTGCGCTGGTGTGGCTGCTGATCCGGCTCAACCGGGAGTACCGGATGGAGACCGAGGTGCTGGAGAACATCGGGGACCAGCGGGCGGCGGGCATCCCGGCCAGGCAGCCGAACTACAGCAGGCGCGTGGCGCTGATCTTCGTGGACGACGTGGACCTGGCCACGCTGGCCGCCATCAGGTACGCGCGCAGCCTGCGCCCTAACACGCTGCGCGCGGTGCACTTCGTCATCGACGGCGTCAGGGCGCGGCAGCTGCGCGAGGACTGGGTCCGGTTCGGCCAGGACATACCGCTGGAGATGATCGACACCCCGGACCGCCGGCTGACCCGTGCATCGCTCGAACTGGTCAACCGCGTGGCGCAGACGGCCGGGACGCAGGTCACCGTGGTGCTGCCGCGGCGTGGTTACTCGCCGCTGACCGCCCGCCTGCTGCACGACCGCACGGCGGACAAGATCGCCGGGGTGGTCAGCCGGGTGCCGCACGCGGCCGCCACGATCATCCCGTTCGACGTCCAGCGCCGGGTCCACCTGCTGCACGACCGGCAGGCCGCCCGCCCGGTCCCGGACGGCACGGCGGTCCCGGACGGCACGGCGGCCGCGGACGGCACGGCGGCCGCGGACGGCATCGGCGGGCTGAACGGCCACGGCTCCGTCAACGGCCACGGCTCCGTCAACCGCGCCGGCTCGGTCAACGGCGCCGGCTCGGTCAACGGCGCCGGCTCGCGGAAGGGCACTGGTTCGGCGAACGGCGCCGCGCCGCCTCGCCCGGCCGGCGTCTCGCCGATCGCTGAGCTGGGCGCGGCCGGGAAGGCGACGATCGAGGGCAAGGTCCGCGCGGTGGAGATCCACCCGGTCGAGGACAACTGCGTGTTCGAGGCCAGCGTGGCCGACGGCACGGGAACGCTGACGGCCAAGTTCTACGGCCGCACGAACATCCAGGGCTTCGAGCCGGGGGCCCGGGTCCGGCTGGTCGGCAAGGTGTCCATGCCCCAGGGCGGGCCCGCCATGATCAACCCGGCGTACGAGCTCCTGCCCCGGGCTGAGCAGGGCTGAGCAAGGCAGGTGTTTGGCCGGCTTGGGCTAGTCGTCGCCCGCCTGGGAGATCAGCTCGTAGGCGGGGTTGATCATCACCGGCTGGCCGCCGCGGGTGCCGGTGGAGCCGGTGAACCGGACGTGGGCGCCGCAGATCAGGCCGGGGATGTGCGACCGGCCGTAGAACATCGCGGTGAGGTTGCCGGTGGTGTCGTTGATCTCCACGGCGAGCACCGAGTTCCGCTCGACCGGGCGGATCTCCACGACCCGCACCTTGCCCTCCACGGTGACCTTGCCCCCGGTGACGCTGCCGATCGCGGCGACGCCCGGCGGTGGTGGCGTTCGCGTTGGCCGCGGGCGGCCCGTGCGGGTCTCGACCACGTCGGACTCGCGGGCCAGCTCCTGGGCGGTGACGGCCAGGTCGGCCCGGGCCGCCTTCTTCCCGCCGCCGTTGATGGCTGACCTTGCCCGGCTTGGACGCGCTGGCCTGCTTGGGCGCCTTCGTGGCCGGCTTGGCCGACTCGATCGCCTCCGCGGCGGCCGCCGTGGCAGGCCATCTTGCCCGCCGCGTGCCTGGCCTGCAGCACCGCGACCCGGGTGGGCACGTCGTAGGGCACGATCGTGGCCGCCGACCGGGGCACCCGGCTGATCGCGGCGGCGATCTTGTCCGCCGTGCGGTCGTGCAGCAGGCGGCCGAGCAGCGCCGAGTAGCTGCGCCGGGGCAGGATCACCGTGACGTGCGTGCCGGGATCCTCGATCTCCCGCTCGGCCAGGTCGGTGGCGGCCTTGGTGAGCCGCCGGTCCGGGCAGTCGATGAAGTCGAGGGCCACGCCGCGGTCGGCCCGGGTCCACTTCTCCCGCAGCTTCTCCGCCCGCACGCTGTCGATGACGAAGTGCACCGCGCGGATCTGGGTCGCCCGCTAGCGACCGGGCGTAGCGCAGCGCGGCCAGCGTGGCCAGGTCGAAGCCGTCCACGAAGACGAAGACCACCCGCCGCGAGTAGTGCGGCGCGGGCGGCGGCTGCGCCCCGCTGATCGTCTCCAGTACCTCGGCCTCGTCCCGGTACTCCCGGTTCAGCCTGATCAGCGCGGGGACGAGGATGGCGAACAGCACGAGCACCACCCAGGCGCCCTCGGTGAACTTCACCACGCCGAAGATGAGGACGACGATCGCCGACAGCGTGCCCGCGCTGAGGTTGATCCAGAACTTGTACCGCCAGCCCGGGCCGCGGTGCGTGTGGTAGTACTTCGCCATGCCGAAGCCGGCCATGGTGAACGCGGTGAACACGCCGATGGCGTACAGCGGCACCAGGTTGTTGACGTCGGCGTTCTTGATGATCAGCAGCGCGACCGAGGTCACCGCGAGCACGAGGATCGCGTTGGAGAACACCAGCCGGTGACCGCGCTTGAGCAGCCAGCGGGGCAGGAACGAGTCACCCGCCACGTAGCTGGTCAGGAACGGGAAGCCGTTGAAGCTGGTGTTGCCGCCCGTATAGAGGATCAGCATGGTGGCCAGCTGCACCAGGTAGAACATCGCTTGCCCGATGAACGTGTGGCCGAAGACGATCTGCGCTTCCTGCGCCAGCACCGTCGGGTACCCGGCGGTGTACGGGGTTGCGTGGGTGGCGTGCGCCAGCCAGCCGATGCCGGCCACCAGGACACCGAGGATGATGCCCTCGGCGATCAGCACCTTGCGGGCGTTCCTGCCCTCCGGCGGGTTGAACGCGCCCACCGCGTCGCTCACCGCCTCGATGCCGGTCAGCGATGCGCCGCCGTTGGCGAACGCGCGCAGCAGCGTGAAGATCATCGCGGCGCTGATGATGCCCTCGGTGCTTGAGCCGAGCATGTAGGTGCCGTGCATGGTGCTCGGGTCGTACACCGGCAGGCCGCCGAAGATCTCGCGGATCAGGCCGACCACGATCATCAAGACGACCGACCCGGCGAACAGGTAGGTGGGGATGGCGAACGCCTTGCCCGCCTCCTTGAGGCCGCGCAGGTTGCCGAAGGACATCAGCACCACGACGCCGACGCAGATCTCTAGCTTGTACGGGCCGATGGCCGGGATCGCCGACGCCACGGCGGCGGTGCCCGCCGCGACCTGGACCGCGACCGTGACCACGTAGTCGATCAGCAGCGCCACCGCGCAGATCTGCGCGACGCGGGGGCCGAAGTTCTCCCGGGCGACCACGTACGAGCCGCCCGGCCTGATGTAGACCATGACGACTTCGCGGTACGAGAGCACCACGAGCGTCATCACCAGCAAGATGACCAGCGTCAGCGGCAGGATCAGGGTGAACGCCGCCAGGCCGACGACCGGCACCAGCGCGATGAGGATTTCCTCGGTGCCGTAGGCCGAGGACGAGATGCCGTCGGGGGACAGCACGCCCAGCGCGAGCGGCTTGGACAACCGTTGCTCGCCGAGCTGCTCGTTGACCAGCGGCGGCCCCAGCAGCTTGCGCTTAAGCGCGTAGCTGAGGGGGTCTGGCTGGCTGACTCGCTGGCTAGCGGTCCGACCACCGCTGCCGTCGAGCGCCCCCGCAGTCTTGGGCGTAGCCACCATCTGCGCCTTTCCTCGTAAAACATGCCGGTGACTTCTTACCATGCTTATCTATGTAAGAAGAGCGACCCGGGAGTGGATACCCCGTACGTCACAGCTTCACCCTGTCCGCGACAACGACACCGACACGGTTGTCAGTGTGAGAAAAACCCGCAGAAACCCGCGCCGGGCGAGCCCGCTCCCTCGCGTCGCTCGGTGAGCCTGTCCTGCCTGCGCCTCTACACATTAAAGTCCTTGGAAGGAAATCCTGGAGGCGGTGTCGGATCTGGGCAGGGGTGTTCGTCGCCGGCCTCGCCACCCCGGACGAGATGGCGGCCACCGACGCGTTCAACGACCGGCTCCAGGCCGAGGGCCACTGGGTCTTCGGCGGCGGCCTCGGGGCGCCAAGCACGGCCACTGTCATCGACAACCGGGGCGGGGGAGGCGAGGGCTACCTGGCGACCGGCCCCGGCACCGATCCCGTACGCCGCGACCTGACCGCCGAGGCGATCCGGCTCACTCGCCTGATCCGTGCCCTCATGCCGCAGGACGGTGAGGTGGCCGGGCTGCTGGCGCTGATGCTTCTCACCGAGGCCCGCCGCGCCGCCCGGGTTTCGGCGAGCGGCGACCTGGTCACCCTCGACGAGCAAGACCGCGGGCCTGGGACGCGGCGCTGGTCGCCGAGGGTCATCGGCTGGTGCGCGAGCGCCTGGCCACCGGGTGGCTCCGGGTCGCTACCAGATCCTCGCGGCGATCAACGCCGTCCACACCTCCGCCCGCGGCATACGCGACACCGACTGGTCGCAGGTCCTCGCGCTCTACGACCAGCTCGTCCGCCTCGACCGTCCCCGATCATCGCCCTCAACCGGGCCATCGCGGTCGCCGCGGTTGACGGCCCGGAGGTGGCACTGGCGGACCGCCTTGAGGGCAAGCTGGCGGGCAACACCGCCGAGACCGCCTACCTGACCCGCCGCCGCGGCCAGCTCGGCTAGCGCCCGTCGAAAGCGGCGCCTGACCGCGATGCGATTCTCAGCTGGAAGCCTTGAACGTGACCAGCTTGGAATTGCTCAGGGTAACCGCATTCGCCGTGAGCGGGGTGTTCTGCGCGTTGGTGAAGCCAGGCTGGTTCAGGAGCTGGAACAGGCTGTAGTGCACGATGAAGGGTGAATCCGCCGAGACCCCGTCTTCGGCCACCACGACCGTGTAGCCGCGCAGGTTGGCCTCGAATGTCGTATAGAGGACCGCGCCATTGGCAGCTGTCCCGACGACCACCAGTGTTTTGATACCGCGGGAGCTCAGGATCTGGTCGAGGTCGGTGCCGAAGAACTTGTCAGCGCGGGCCGTGACGACAGGGTCTCCGGGCTTAGGCGCCACTTGGGGGAGGATCTCGGATCCCGCTGCGGCCGTCTGGCTGTAGACCACGGTGGCGCCGGCGGCGCGAGCCTTGGCGAGCAAGCCTGCCGCAGCCGGAAGGGAGGAAATGCACGACGGGTGCGGCGCGCAGACGGCGGACGTGAGGTCGAGCACTAGATAGGCCGTGGTGTGGGGATCGACGGTGACCGCCACCGGGCGCGGCACCTTGGTGGAGGGTGCGCTGGGCGCAGGCGGCCGTTGCGGACTCCTGGGGGCTGCCGTGGCGGCAGAGCCCGAGAATGTTGCGACTGAGACTGCTGCGATGACGAGGGCACCGCCCGCGACCAGCGCCCGCTTGGTGCCGCGGGAGAAAGAAAGTATTGACATTTTCCTTGTTTCCTCTGAAATAGGTTAACGGTATGACCATTAGCCCTCATTTAACAGAAGGGTGCTTAGCGGCGTCAAGGTCCGGTAAGAGCGCCGAAACCCGGCCGCGGCCGACCCGGCCGCGCTTGGTCAGCGCGGACGGTTGGTGGCCCGGCCACACGCTCTCCAACTTGTTCGTTCGGGGGCGTTCGCAGTGGTCCGCCAACGACAGTCACGCCTTCTGGTGTGACGCTGCGTAGTCGGGAAACACCAAGGCCTCAGCTGGGCACCGTTCGAGGCCGGACCACTAAAAGCAGGGTCAGGCTGCTTATTACTTTTGTTCCAGGGGCTGTTCGGTCCAGATGGTCTTGCCCTGGCGGCTGTAGCGGCATCCCCAGCGGGTGGTGCACTGGGCGACGATGAACAGGCCTCTGCCGCCCTCGTCGGTGGCCTCCGCCCGAAGCAGCCTGGGCTGGGTGTTGCTGGCGTCGGCCACCTCGCAGATGAGCATGCGGTCGAGGATCAGGCGCAAGGTCACCGGGCCGATGCCGTAACGAATGGCATTGGTGACCAGCTCGCTGACGACGAGTTCGGTGCTGAAGGCAAGGTCCTCGTGTCCCCAGTCGCCCAGTTGGCGCACGGTTGCCGACCTGGCGTCGGCGACGGATTCCGGCTGGGGCGGGAACTGCCAGCTGCGGACATGGCCGGGGTCGACCGCGCGGGTCCGGGCGAGAAGCAGTGCGATGTCATCCTTCGGGGGCTGGGCGCACGCATCGTCCACCACGTGGTGGACGATGCTGTCGAGTGGGTCGCCGGCCGCGCACAATGCCGCCAGTTCCTCCTGCACCCGCGTGAGCCCATCGCTGCCCGCGTAACGCTCGAGGTCGAACAAGCCGTCGGTGTACAAGGCCAGAACACTGCCGGGGGCAACAGCGAATGTCGTGGACTGGAAAGGTGCGCCTCCCACGCCCAGCGGGGGCCCGGGGTGGACATCGATGACCTGCGCACGGCAGCCGGAGTCGATGAGGACAGGTGGCGGGTGGCCGGCGCTGGCAACGGTGCATTCGCACGTCGTGGGATCGTAGACCGCATACAGGCAGGTGGCGCCGATGGTGTCCTGCTGGTCGGTGGGAGCCTCGGCTGCCAAGCGCTGGACGAGATCATCGACATGGGCGAGCACTTCGGACGGCTCCAGCTCCAGCTGTGCGTAGGTCTGAACTGCGGTGCGCAGCTGCCCCATGGTCGCGGCGGCGGGCAGGTCGTGTCCGATGACGTCGCCGACGACGAAGGCTGCACGCAGCGAGGGCAGGCTGATGGCGTCGAACCAGTCCCCGCTGACTCCCGTGCCGCCGCCGGCGGGCCGGTATGTCCCGGCCGTCTGCGCTGCGGGAGTGTCGGTGCCGGCCCGGGGCAGCAGTCGCTGCTGCAGAGCGAATGCCGCCGTGTGCTCGCGGGTGTAGCGGCGGGCGTTGTCGATCGCCAACGCGGCGCGGGAGCTGATCTCGGCGAGCACGTCGAGGTCCGCGTCGTCGAACGGGTGGGGCTGCTGTACGCGCCATACCGCGACCATGCCCAGTGCCCTGCCGCGGGCGGAGAGCGGCGAGACGATCAGTGAGTGCGCCCCCTCGGGCACCAGCAGACGCACCAAATGCTCATGTGCCAGGGCCCGTTCGACATCCTCGCGGGTCAGAAGGACGGTCTGCCCCTGCTGCATCCGCTGGAGCTCCGGGCTGTCTGGCATCAGCGGATGGGACTGCCCGACGTCCAGCAGGCCCCCGGGCCAGCCTCCGTCGGCCGAGGCAGTGGCCAAACGCACCAGGGCCGTCCTGCCGCCGGGAAGTGCCGCCGGCTCGTCGCCGGTGAGGACCGCCTCCGAGAGCTCCACCGATGCCAGATCGCACAGGCCATCCACGGCCAGGTCCGCCAGGCCTTGAGCAATGCGGCGCATGTCCAGCGAGAACCCGATCCGCGACGCGGCCCTTTGCAGCAGGTCGCGCTGGCGCCTCATACGTTCCTGCGCGGTGACATCGTCCACGACGACGGCGATCCCGGTGGGCCGGCCTTGTGCGTCGGCCAGTTGGAGCGCCGACCACGCCAGCGTCCACTGCTTTCCAGGCCGGTGAGGTGATTCCATCCGCTGCTCCCGGGTGATCGCCGGCTCGCCGGAGCGCATCACCTGGCGCAGCACCTCCTCCACCTCCCGGGCGAGGGGGGCGGAGACGACGTCCGCAAGACGTTCACCAGGCCTGATGCCCGGCAAACCGAACACGTCCTGAGCGATGTTGGTGAAGGCCACACTCAAATCCCTGCCGTGCACCACGATGCCCATTTGCTGCTGACGCATGAACGCGCGCACAAGGGACACCCCGTAACCCCACTCATCAGTACTGCGCGCCGCAGCGAACAGCACGACGCTCTGCCCCCCGGCACCGGCCAGGGGCAGCATCTCCACATCCGCCGGCACCAGGCCACCAGCCGCCGACCGCAGGTCCACCCGGCCGGACACCACACCGCCGCCCCCCGGCGCCGCCTCGGCTTCCGCCCCTGCGACGAGGTCAGCAAACGAGCGGCCGCAGACCGTATCGGCCGGCAGGCCCAACAACTGCTCCGCGCGTTCGGACCACGCGACCACCGTGCCGCCGTCATCCACCAACGCAGCACCCAAGGCGGAGAAGACAAACCCCTGCTCGCCTCGGCCCGGACCCTCAATCTCACCACTCACGAAAAGGCTCCTCACCAGCAACCTTCCCCGGTATTATGCTCACCCTCGGCGTCCCCGACACCGCCGTAGACGCGATCTTGGGCTGTGAACCCGGCCAGTCAGCCTGCATGCGCGGCGGGTGACCGTTGCGCTGCCGTGGCGGTCGGCGACAGCCCGTGCCCGAGCGCAGCCGCCGTTCATCCTCAGGCCGACGAGCGCTTCGCGAGCGGGCACCGCACCACATCTGACCGGTTACATCGCAGGTCAGCTGGGTAATGCGAGGTAAGCAGGGGTATGCGGTGGAACAGGTGCCGCTCACGCTGCCAGGTGCTCGCAGCCGGTCAGCAGGGGATGTGGCGGATGTCGCGAGCTTTCAGCCGTCCGCCCGGTTACGCCCCCAGAGACCCGGGGAGGCAAAACAGCGATGGAACAGCGGCCCACTCCCGGTACGGGACAGTCGGGCCACTTCGATGAGGCGGTTACGGCCAGGGCAGTCGTCGACGAACACGGCATCGTGACGGAATGGAGCCAGGGCGCCCGAATGCTGCTGGGCTATCCGGGCGACGAGATCGTGGGTACGTCGGCCGCCGCCCTGCTCGACGAGGACGTCCCCGCCGAGACGCTGCTGCGCATCCTGGCCCTCCCGAGGTGGAACGGCGCGGTGCCGTTGCGGCACCGCGACGGGCACCGGGTGGTGGCCGCCCTGATCGCCCACCACCGGGCGCGAGGAGGACACGAACCGAGACTGGCTTCTGGTCGCCCCGCTCACGGGCAGGGCCGCCGTCCGTGCGGACGAGCTGATGGGGGCGTGGGGCTTCGAGCAGGCGCCCTGCGTCATGGTGCTGCGCGACACGAATTTGCGCGTGCGCCGAGCAAACCACGCCGCGGAACGCGCCTTCAGCCTCACCGAGGACGACATGCGAGGGCTGCGCCTCCCGGACATCGTCACCTACCTGCACCTCGACAGGATCGAGCGGGCCGAGGCCCGGGTGCTGGAGACCGGCGAGCCGCAGTACGTGGAGTTCTTCGCACGCGCTCCCGGCGAGACGCGCGAGCACGCCTGGTCTATCTTCCTGGCCCCGGTGCGGGACGAGAACGGCACCATTAGCGGTGTGTGTGCGGCGGCGCACGACATGAGCGAGCAGTACTGGGCGCGCAAGCGCCTGCAACTGCTCAGCGACGCCGGCACCCGCATCGGGAGCACTCTGGACGTGGCTCGCACGGCCCAGGAACTGGCGGAGGTGGCCGTGCCGGAGTTCGCCGACTTCGCCATGGTGAACCTGCGCCCCGACCTGGACTTCGCGGTTGAGATGGCGCAGCCGGGCCCGCGGCCGACGGTGGCGGGCGCGATCCGGCTGCGCCGCGTCGCCCACAAGTCCGTGCTCCCGGACGCTCCCGAAGCGGTCATCGCCCTGGGCGAGATGGACAGCTACGCCCCGTACACGCCGACGGCCCGGAGCCTGGCCGGGGGCCAGGCCGTCCTGTGGGCCAAGTACGACCCCGAGGCCCCCGACCTGTCACTGGGCGACCCGTACCGGGAGGCGGCGGTGCGCGCGTTCGGCGTCCACTCCGTGATGGCCGTGCCCCTGCAGGCCAGGGGCACCACCTTGGGGGTGGCGGTGTTCCTCCGCCACCAGCGTCCGGACTCGTTCGGCGAGGACGACCTGCTGCTCGCCGAGGAGATCACCGCCCGCGCCGCGCTCTATATCGACAACGCCCGCCGGTACACCCGCGAACGCAACACCGCGGTGGCGCTGCAGCGGATTTTCCTGCCGCAACGACTGCCGCGGCAGGCCGCGGTCGACGTCGCCTCCCGCTACCTGCCCACCGGGGCGATGTCGGGGGTGGGCGGCGACTGGTTCGACGTGATCCCGCTGTCCAGCGCCCGGGTCGCCCTGGTGGTCGGCGACGTGGTTGGCCACGGCATCCAGGCGTCCGCCACCATGGGACGGCTGCGCACCGCCGTCCGTACCCTCGCCGACGTCGACCTGCCCCCGGACGAACTGCTCACCCACCTTGACGACCTCGTGTTCCGGCTCGCGGCGGAGGCGGAGACCGACGGCACCTCACCGACCGACCATGCCGCTGAGGCAGTCGAAGGCTACGCCGCCACCTGCCTGTACGCCGTGTACGATCCGGTTTCCCAGGTGTGCACGATGGCCTGCGCCGGTCACCCCCGCCCCGCCGTCGTCAGCCCGGAGCGCATCGTGGACCTGGTGGACGTGCCCACGGGACCTCCACTGGGCCTCGGGGGCCTGCCCTTCGAGGCCGTGGAGTTCTCCCTCCCCGAGGACAGCCTGCTCGCCCTGTACACCGACGGGCTCGTCGAATCCCGCGATCAGGACATCGACGAGGGGATCGCCCGGCTGCGCAAGGCGCTGGGCCAGCCCGCCGCCTCCCTGGACGACCTGTGCGACACGGTGCTCGACACACTGCCTCCCGAACGCCGCGCTGACGACATCGCCCTGCTGGTCGCCCGTACCCACGCGCTGGACGCCCGGCACGTCGCCACCTGGGACGTGCCGGCCGACCCGGCCTTCGTGTCCGAGGCGCGCAGGCTCGCCGTCGCTCAGCTCACCGCGTGGGATCTGCAGGAGGCGGCCTTCGTCACCGAGCTTCTGGTGAGCGAACTGGTGACCAACGCGATCCGCCATGCCGACCCGCCCATCCAGTTGCGGCTGATCCTCGACCGTCACCTCATCTGTGAGGTCTCTGACGCCAGCGGCACCGCGCCCCACCTGCGCCGCGCCCGCACCTTCGACGAGGGCGGCCGCGGCCTGCTCATGGTGGCCCAGCTGACCCGCGGCTGGGGAACACGCCAGACAAGCAACGGCAAATCCATCTGGGCAGAACAGGCCCTGGACGCGGCTCCTTTGGCAGGCTGAAACCCTTTGGCATCTATCAGGTTGGACGGGGCAGACTGGTGGCCGGGGTGAACGAGCCCGGGAGGACGAGGTGTCCTCCCGGGCTCGTTGCGGGTTCGATTTAGGATTCCTTGGCTACCGTGACGCTTGCCGACGCCTGACCTGTGACTGTGCCGGTGGCGCTGTCGGCGTAGCGAGCGGTGTAGGTGTAGGTGCCGGCGGTTGAAGGCTTGTCTTTAAAGCTGAACGAGCCCTTGGTGTCCGTCGTGACGGTGATCGTGGTGGTGGTCCCGTCTGGGTTGGAGCGGGTAACCGTGACCGTTTTCCCGCTAGCCGAGGCGCCGCTGGCGAAGGCCAGCGAGCCGCTGGCGTCGATGGTCTGGTTGGGCAGCGCGGTCTTGGGGAGCTGCAGCGTGATCTTGGCCGGGTCCAGGACCGTCAGCGTGCCGGTCGCGCTCGCGGGGCCGGTGTCCTCGTCGCCGAAGAAGCTCGCGGTGTAGGTGTAGGTGCCCAGTGCGGACAGGGTGTCGGAGATGGTGAAGGCTCCGTCGGAGTCCGTCACCGGCTGGCTTACCAGAACATCGGTTCCGTCAGGGGCGATGCGAAAAATGTTCATCGTCTTGCCCGCGGCGGGAGCGCCGTTGGCAGTGAGCACTCCCGTGAGCTTGAAGCTCTGGTTGGCCGGCACAGCCTGCGGAAGCTGCAGCGAGGCCTGGGCCGGTTTCAGGACCGTTACCGTCCGGGACATGGTGTCGGGGGCGGTATTCGTGGCCGGGTCGCCGGCGAAGCTCACGGTGTAGGTGTACGTCCCCAGCGCGGGCGGGGTGTCGGAGAAGGTGAAGAGGCCGCCGTTGGAACTCGTCGTGGTCTGCCCGATCTGGACCGTGGTCCCGTCCGGGGAGGTGCGGCTGAGCGTCAGGGTCTGGCCCGGGTAAGGGGCAGGATTGTCAAAGAACTGGGTGAGCCCTCCCGCGATGGTGATGCTCTGGCCCAGCGGCTCGGGGTTGACGCCGAACAGGTTGATCTGGGACTGGGTCAGCAGCGGGTGGGTCATGACGTGCACCTCGTAGAGGTTCGGTGCGGTGTTGTTTCCGAAGTCCTCAGCCAGGACCGCGGCCAGCACAGTGCTATCGCCCCAGGCAAGGCCGCCCGGCGCGAGTTTCGCCGGGCCGGACCCGAAGCCTCCCCAGGTGCCTTCCAGTGCGTACGATTGCGTCGCCGGCTGTGTCGTCCCAGGGTCGAAGACAGCCAGGTCGTCAGCGTGCGGGTCCGGCTGGCTGGAGGTGACGCTCCCCGTCGCTGCCGCGCCGTCTGGTGCGACCGCGATCGAACCGGGCTCACCGAGACTCCCGTACAAGCCCTGCTCGCTCAGGTCCACCGTGCTGAAGACAGGGTCCGACCACAAAAACTGGGGGCCGCCCAGGTTGCAGGCCACGGTGAATCGTCCGCCGCCAGGCAGGACGGCTACCTGCGTTGCCTGCCCCACGCAATCGGACACGGAGGAGCTGTGGGCATTGACGGCCGGGGTGGCGCCGGAGACGTCGAAGCTGGCGAAGGCGGGGGGTGCCTGGCCCGTCGAGGCCGCGACGACGGTGCCCCCGTCGCTGGGATCGGCGGCGAGCAACGGCGCCGAGGACCAGGGTGACGGAGAGAGGATGCTGTCGTCCTGGAACGAGGACGTTTCGCCGGGCGTGATGTCGCCGATGGCGCCGGCAGTGCCGGTGTCGTAGCTGACCCACACCTTGCCGCTCTGAGCCGCCACGTGCTGCGGGACGTCGCCGGCCGGCAGCGGGTAGTCGGTCTCGCTGTAGGTGGCCGGGTCGATCTGCGCGACCTTGCCCGCCAGGGACAGCGCCGCGTACAGCTTGCCGTCGGTCGCCAGGGTGAGCCCTTGCGCGCCGGTTCCCTCGTCGATCGTGGTGAGGTAGTTGCCGGACAGGTCCGTGAC
The DNA here is from genome assembly GCA_963748785.1 of uncultured Actinomycetota bacterium. Lineage (GTDB taxonomy): Bacteria > Actinomycetota > Actinomycetes > Streptosporangiales > Streptosporangiaceae > Trebonia. The sequence goes on from CAVVKP010000029.1 coordinate 164,969, forward strand.
GACGATGCCCTGGGCGGGCGTCGTGCTGTTGGAACTGCTCGGGTTAGTGCCCTCGCTGACGAAGACACGGCTCGTCGCCATGTCCACGACTGCCTGCCCGAACCCGGGAAGCCCGGTTACCGGAATCCCGGGTCGCCGCATGCGCATCCGGCGTGCTCGCGGCGACACCAGCAAAGCTGCAGACGGCGGCCACGCCGAGCGCGGCAGCAAGTGAGGGTCTAGGCTTCCTGCCTATCAGGTGCATATATTTCCTCCAATGTCGCTATAGGACAATATTGGAACTTAAGCACCCATGACCTAACAAATCAGAACTATGACTATTTCGCAATTTTTTTCGGGCGGGCTGAGCCGGGGTGACGTTCACGGCAACACTGACGGCAACGTCCGGTGCCAACCGCAGCGGCCGACGAACCGCGGTCTCCGTCCGGCCAGGGTACGGATTGGCTAATGTGGAGGATCGCTACGCCTGAAAGCGGATGGTCGGCGGTTCGACCCCGCCCTGAACACACATTCTCAGCGCAGTGAAAACGTCTATGACCTGCGCAAGACACTCTCCCCTGATCCTGCGCGGGGTGTGGTCCAGTCAGGTCCGCTGCTGCCCCTGATGCCCGTCCGTTGTGGCACTGAGGTTGCCTCGCTTTGACGGACAGGGTTGGTGGCTTGGTCGGGAGCCGGGTGCCGTTGTACCAGGCGACCGCCACGCCGCCGACCGCACGGCAGGTCCGCACGCTCGTCGACATCGCGCAGTGGTGCGCCGCCTGGGGCTGGCACGTGGTGCCGCTGCGCAGCGGCGGGAAGCAGCCCGCCTGGCACCGCGCCTACCGGTGCCCAGAAACCGGCGACTGCGCAGACGGGCACGTCACGCGGCAAGACCGCAATTGAGACCACGCTGCAAGAAAGCCAGCCCGTGAGCCGGGCTGGCTTTGCTGTTGACGCTGGTCAGGGCGGCGGAGGTTAAGAGATTCAATTCTGCTTACTACTGCCCATGATGGGCCGCTACCGTCCTGACCTGTGATGGCCCATTGCCGCTAGGGCAGTCTGAACCGTGCTGGACGCTGGCGAACGGATGGGCCATACCAGCCCGGGTGCGACACTCACTCCCTGCACAAACGGGAAGAAAACAGGCGGAAGGAAGGTGCCTATCGGCCGCAAGTGATCGAGCAATGAAAGGGCCGCCTGACCTGGAGACAGACAGTTGACAATATGTGGGCAGTTGTGGATTTATGTAACATGTGACTGGATTTTTCACGAAAACTCCCGAATCATTGGCCCGTCGTCGGCCGTGGGGGCTACCCTGCTCGCGGCCGCCGGGCTGACCGCAGCCATGCTTACCCCGGCGTTCGCGCAAGCCGCTGACGCCTCCACCGCGGCCCCTGCTGAGAGCGTCTCGCCCGCCGCGACCGACCCGGCCGCACTGGTCGACCCGATGGTCGGCACCGGCAGTGGCGGCGCCGAGGTCGGCCAGGTTGACACGTTCCCTGGTGCCACCCTGCCGTTCGGCATGATGCAGTGGAGCCCGGACACGCCGTCGCGACCGGACGGCGGCGGGTACAACCACGATGACTCCAGCATCACCGGATTCAGCCTGACCCACCTATCGGGGCCCGGATGCCCAATCGCCGGGGACTTCCCGATCCTGCCGGCGACCGGTGCGCTGCCCGCCGACCCCACCTCGGTATCGGCACCTTTCAGCCACTCAACCGAGAGCGCGCACCCCGGTGCGTACTCTGTCACCGCGGGCGGGGTGCACACCAACCTAGCGGTTACCGACCGCACCGGTGTAGCCCAGTTCACTTACCCCGCGACCACCCAGGCGCAGCTCCTGGTGAAGGTTGCCGACAGCGCCAACGGCGGGTCGGCGGCCACGTTCCACGCAGTCGGCAACCGCGAGATCACCGGCGCGGTCACCAGCGGCGGCTTCTGCGGCCAGCCGGACACCTACACCGTGTACTTCGCCGCCCGGTTCAACCAGTCGTTCACGTCCACCGGCACCTGGGGCGGCACGACTGCGGCGCACGTCACCCGCACGGCCGGCAGCACGTCCGTGACCGAGCGCGGAAAGCAGAGCCCGCAGCCGAAGCGCTTCGACACGAACCGGGTCGCACCGAATAACACGTCCGCGGCGGGTCAGCAGGGCTCCGGTGTGGTGGCCGGAGGCTGGGTCACCTTCAACACCACGAAGGACCCGAACGTGGGTATGCAGGTTGCCGTCTCGTACGTGAGCGTTCAGGGCGCGCTGAGCAACCTGGCCGCCGAGGCGCACACCTGGAACGTCGGCACGGTCGCGGCGCACGCCACCGCCGCGTGGAATCGTCAGCTCCGCACGATATCCATCCGGGGCGGCAGCCCCACCGCGCAAGCGACCTTCTACACGGCGCTGTACCACGCATCACTCGAGCCGAGCCTGTTCAACGACGCCAACGGCGAATACATCGGCTTCGATGACAAGATCCACCGGGTCCAGCCGGGACACTCCCAGTACGCGAACTATTCAATCTGGGATACCTACCGGTCCGAGGTGCCGCTGCTGGCCACGATCGACCCCAAGGTAGCCGCTGACATGGCGACGTCGCTGCTGAACGACGCGGCGCAGGGCGGGGGCGCGCTGCCCAAGTGGCCGGTCGCGAACGGCTACTCGGAGGTCATGAACGGCGACTCCGCCGACCCGCTGCTCGCCGACACCTACGCCTTTGGCGCGCGCGGCTTCAACGCCTCGGCTGCGCTTACCGACATGGTCAACGGCGCGGACGGCAAGACCTCCGTCGGCCAAGGCTTCTACGTCGCGCGCCCGAACGGAGCTGCTTACATCGCCAATGGCTACGTCCCGAACATCGGCTCCGACTCGATCAGCCCCGTGCCCAACGGAGCCTCCGAGACCCTCGAATACGCCCTCGACGACTTCGCGACCTCGCGGCTGGCTAGCGACCTCGGCCAGAGCTCCACAGCCGGGACGTTCACGCAGCGGTCGCAGAACTGGGCCAACGTCTTCGACACCGCGAACGGCTTCGTCGAGCCGCGCGACGCCTCCGGCGCCTTCCCGTCCGGGCCCCCCGTGCAGACCGGCGGGGGATTCGGACAGGACGGATTCCAGGAAGGCAACGCGGCCCAGTACACGTGGATGGTTCCGCAGAACCTCCAGGGCCTGATCCAGGGCATTGGCGGCGACCAGGCCACTATCGCCCGGCTGGACACCTACTTCACCCAGCTGAACGCCGGGCCGAACGAGCCGTTCCATTGGCAGGGAAACGAACCGTCGCTCGACACGCCGTGGATCTACGACAGTGCCGGCGCGCCGTGGAAGACGCAGCAGGTCGTGCAGGAGATCACCAGCCAGCTGTACTCCCTCACCCCGGGCGGCGAGCCCGGCAACGACGACCTGGGCGCCCTGAGCTCCTGGTACGTCTGGGCCGCGCTCGGGCTGTACCCGCAGACGCCGGGCGTGCCGATGCTGGTGCTCGGCACACCGATGTTCCCGCAGGCGATCATCCACGGCGCGTTCGGCCCCCTGACGGTCAACGCGCAGGGCGCAGGCGACACCTACGTGCAGAGCCTGAAGGTGGACGGCAAGCCCTCGCAGCACACCTATATCGACCCGAGCCAGACCCATGAGCTCGACTTCACCCTGTCCACGACCCCGAACACGAGCTTTGGCTCGGCGCCTGACGATGCTCCGCCGTCCTTCGGCGCGGGGCCGGTGCACTTCCCGCCGAGCACGACCGCCACGCTCGACGTCAGCCCCGGCCAGGTGCGCTTGTCGCCCGGCTCCAGCACGACCGTTACCGTCAAGGCCGACAACACCTTCGGCGCGTCCGGCCCGGCGACCGTCACGTGGACGGCGACCGCGCCGTCCGGGCTGTCGGCGACCCCGGCCGGCGCCACGGTCACCGCCCCGGCAGGCGGAACCGCGCAGACGACAGTGACAGTCTCGGCTGCCGCGGGGACGGCCACTGGCTTTTACCAGGTCGCCTTGGCCGCGCACGCCTCGAACGGGGCCATCATCCCTGGCGTCTCACTCCTGGTGACGGTCGCGCAGCCGGGGCAGTCCATCCCGACCGCCTACGTCGACAATTTCAGCGACAACACGGTCACCCCGGTGGACACGACGACGCACACCGCCGGGCCGGCCATCCCGGTGGGCAGCGGGCCCGACGGCATGACGGTGGCTGACGGAGACTTGTTCGTGGCCAACAACAACAGCAACAACGTCACCGTGATCGACACCACGACGAACGCGGTGATCAAGACGATCCCGGTCGGCAGCGTCGCGGCGGACGTGGCCGCGACTTCTGACGGCAAGACGGTGTGGGTGACCAACTTCGGCGACGGGACGGTCCAGCCCATCGACGTCGCTACGCTGACCGCAGGTACGCCGGTCAAGGTCGGCACCCAGCCGGAGCGACTGGCGGTGAGCCCGGACGGCTCGCAGCTGTGGGTCGCCAACCAGGGCGACGGCACGGTGAGCGACGTCAGCCTGGCGACGGACACGGTCACGCACACGATCACGGTCGGCTCCGCGCCGTTCGGCGTGGCGGTCACCCCGGACAGCAGCCACGTGTTCATCACGAACGGCGGCTCGTCCTCAGTGTCGGTCATCGACGCGGCGACGGATACTGTGTCCGCGACGGTGCCGACCGGCGCGGCCCCGCAGTGGGTCCGGGTCTCACCTGACGGGAAAACGGCGTACGTGGCGGACGCAGGCGCCGGCGGCGTAACCCCCATCACGGTCGCGACCGACACGCCGGGGACTTTCATCCCGACTGGCTCCGGCGCCACCGCGGTGGCGTTCAGCCCGGACGGAACGACGGCCTGGGTAGTGGACACCAACGTCAACAACGTCGTTCCGGTCACCGTCGCGACTGGCACGCCCGGCGCCCCCGTATCGGTCGGAAACGTACCTGACGGCGTGGCGGTCACCGGCTGAGCCGGAACGCCTGCCTTCGCTTGGAGGCTTAAACAGGTGCAGGGGAGGCACCACTGCCCGTTCAGTAAGAATCTGATTTTTACCGAACGGGTGGGGGTGCTTCCCTCGCCACTTCCTGCTGCTGTCGGCGGGCGGGCGTCCGGCGGATCAAGCGGCAAGAGCCGGCCCGGTGCAGTCCCGCAGGGCGGGGATTACTTCGGGTCTCCCGCTATTTCCCAGATGTTGCCCGCGGGGTCGGCGAATGTCGCCGTGCGAGGGCCCCACGGCCGGTCTACCGGGCCGTTGAGCAGCTTCACGCCGTGCCGGTCCTCGTGGATCACCTCAAGGCCGAACACGTCCGTGTAGAACTGCTTCGCGGCAGGCAGATCCTCGACAAAGAGAGTGATTACCCCGAGGCTGTTCAGTCCTGTGATCGTGGATTTCTCCTTTGGGTTAGAGGGACGCTTGCACCACGCCCGGCACACCGCGGCAACCGTGCTCGCCATCCTGAACGTCCCGACAACGCACGCCATGGCCATCATGGGATGGTCCAGCGCAGGACGACGAATGACGGACCGGGCGCAGGGACTCCGCGTCCCGTCCCGAAGGCCAACTGAGACTAGACGGAGAAGGGCCGGTTCCCCGATGGGACCGGCCCTTAACGTTTGCCTTGGTCAAGCTGGCGGAGGATAAGAGATTCGAACTCTTGAGGCGTTGCCACCAACACGCTTTCCAAGCGTGCGCCCTAGGCCACTAGGCGAATCCTCCGTTGGGTAGCTTACCGGATCCGGCGGGGAGGTAGGGCCGTCCTCGACGGGCGGACCCCGCCGCCGCGATCGCGGGGCCCGCCGGTGCTGCTGCGAAGGAAGGTCGGGTCAATGGGCGCGAACGGTGCCGCGATTGACTAGACTTACCAACCGACCCCCCGTGCGGCGTTATCTCGCCAACCCCCCCAGGGCCGGAAGGCAGCAAGGGTACGCGGGCTCTGACGGGTGCGCGGGGGGTCCTCCGCTCGGTTCGGTGTGTTCGCTGGCCTTCGGCCAGCTTCCCCGGGGCTCGCGGAGGGTGCTAGCCCAGGGGGACGACCCCCTGGAACCCCCGGTGCGGCCTGCGGCCGCTAGGGCGGCTAGGCCTGCGGCCGCGGGGCAGGCTGGGCCTACGGCCGCGGGGCGGGCTTAGGGCCTGCCACCGCTGTGGGGCGGGCTTACGGCCGCGGGGGCAAGCGTAGGTCTGCGAGGATGAGGTCTCATGGCGGCAGACTCCGAAGCGACCAGTCAGGGCGCGTCTCACACGCAGTCCCTGGCCCTGTACCGCAAGTACCGGCCCGCCACCTTCGCCGAAGTTCGCGGCCAGGAGCACGTCACCGACCCGCTCCGCCAGGCGCTACGCAGCGGCCGGATCAACCACGCCTACCTGTTCAGCGGCCCGCGCGGTTGCGGCAAGACGTCCAGCGCCCGCATCCTGGCCCGCTCGCTGAACTGCGTCAACGGGCCGACGCCCGACCCGTGCGGCGTGTGCGACTCCTGTGTCGCGCTGGCGCCGTCCGGTCCGGGCAGCATCGACGTGATCGAGATCGACGCGGCCAGCCACGGCGGCGTGGACGACGCCCGTGACCTGCGGGAGCGCGCGTTCTACGCCCCGGTCGCCGGGCGCTACAAGATCTACATCATCGACGAGGCGCACATGGTGACGCAGCAGGGCTTCAACGCCCTGCTCAAGCTGGTGGAGGAACCGCCGCCGCACCTGAAGTTCATCTTCGCCACGACCGAGCCGGACAAGGTCATCCCGACAATCCGGTCACGCACGCATCATTACCCGTTCCGGCTCATGCCGCCGTCGGTGATGCGGGAGCTGTCCGAGGAGATCCTCAAGTCCGAGCAGGTCGGGTTCGACCCGGCGGTCCTGCCGCTGGTGGTACGGGCGGGCGGCGGGTCGGCGCGGGACACGCTGTCCATCCTCGACCAGCTGGTGGCGGGCTCCGACGAGTCCGGGATCAGGTACGACCGCGCGGTCGCGCTGCTCGGCTTCACCGACGCGAGCCTGCTCGATGAGATGGTGGACGCCTTCGCGTCCGGGAACGGCGCGGCGGTGTTCGGCGCGGTGAACCGGGTGATCGAGGGCGGCCACGAGCCGCGCCGCTTCGCCACCGACATGCTGGACCGGTTCCGCGACCTGATCGTGCTGGCCTCGGTGCCCGACGCGATCGGCACCGGGCTGATCGACGCGCCGCCGGACCGCGCCGAGGCCCTGCGGGAGCAGGCCAGCCGGTACGGCCTCGCCTCGCTGACCCGCGCCGCCGACATCGTCGCCGCCGGGCTCGACCAGATGCGCGGGGCCACGTCGCCCCGGCTGCTGCTCGAGCTGATGTGCGCGCAGGTGCTGCTGCCCGCCGCCGCGACGGACGAGCGCTCGCTGCTGGCCCGGCTCGAACGGCTGGAGTCGGGCGCGGCCGCGGTCGCCGCCAGCGCGCCGCCCGCCCCGGCCTATCACCCCCAGGCCTCAGCAGAACGGGGGCGGGTTACTCCCCAGCAGCCCCCCGCTGCGCCGGTGAGCGGGCCGGCCCCGGCGGCGTCCCAGGCGCCGCAGGGCCCGCAGCCACCCAGCCAGCCGCAGGCGGCAGCCGCTCGCGGCCGCCCCGCAGCCGGCAGCCCAGTGCAGCCGGCCAGCCCAGTGCAGCCGGCCAGCCCCGCGCCGTCGGCGGGCTACACCGAGCCGGGCAGCGCCGCGCCGCCCGGTGGTGACCCGCAGCAGCCAGGAAGCCCGGCGCAGCCGCGATCGGGTGCGCCCGCCCCGGCGGCTGCCGCGCCGCCCGCTCCCGCGGCTGCCCCGCCGGCCCGGCCCGCCGCGCCCTTCACTCACGCGCCCGGTGCCCCGGGCGACCCCGGCGCTCAGGCCGCCCAGGCCGCCGCCGCGCCGAGCGGCTCGGTCAGCGTCGATCAGCTCAGGCAGTCGTGGCCCAGCGTGGTCGAGGCCATCAAGGCCAAGGGCCGGGTTGCCTGGATGGTCATCAGCAACGCGAGCGTGGCCTCCTACGACGAGGGGGTGCTCACCCTTCGCTTCCCCCGCCAGGGTGACGTGAAGGGCTTCCAGGGCGGCAAGTACGAAGAACCGCTCAAGCAGGTGCTGAACACCATGTTCGGCATCAACGTGACGATCCGCGCGGTCACCGGCGGCGGTGACGCGCCCTCGCCCAGCCGCCGTCCCGGCCCGGGGCCCGGTCCCGCGCCGGCGCCCGCCGGCGCCGTCGGCCCCGCCGTTCGGGCAGCCGTCGCCGCCGTCGGCCTTCGGCCAGCCAGGCCAGCCGCCGGACGGTCATCCCGGTCCGGATAACCATCACGCCGCCGGGGGCTCGTCGCCGGGTGCCGCGCTACCGGGGGGTGCGTCGCCGGGTGCCGCGCTGCCGGGTGCCGCGCTGCCGGGTGCGCCGCCGGGGGCGGGCAGTCCCCGGACGGTGCGCAGCCCGGGTCGCGGCGCTCCGGCGGTCCCGGTGCTGCCGCCGCGTCGGCCGTGTCGCTGGGGGAAGCGGTTAACGGGCCGGGCGGGAACACGCCGTCGTTCATCACCCCTGGGGGGCCCAGCGGTGACCTGCCGCCGCTGCCGCCACCTCCTGCGCCGGATGACGATGACTTCGACCCCGACGACGAGGACATGTCCTCGTCGACCACGGTGAACGAGCTGACCGGCATGGCCCTGGTGCAGCGGGAACTCGGCGGGCAGATCATCGCGCGAGTACGAGGACTGACCGCCCGCGCGGCGGGGGCGTGGCGGGCGCCGTGGCCCTGGCCCGCCGGCCGGCGGAAGTCGGCGCGCCACCCGTGGCGAACGGCCTAAAGCGTCGGCGGGCGCAAGTAGGCTTCGGGTTATGGGACCTGGCGGTTTTGACATGCAGCAGATCTTCGCGGCGGCTCAGCAGGCGATGAACGCGCAGCAGGAACTGGCGAACACGCAGGTGACAGGGACGGCCGGGCAGCGGCGCCGTGCAGGCGCGGTCAGCGGCGTCGGCCAGCTGGTCGACCTGACGATCGACCCGAGCGTGATCGACCCGGCCGACACGGCGGAGACCGCGTCAACCATCGCCGACCTGGTGCTCGCGGCGGTGCGCGACGCGTGGGAGTCCGCGGTCGATCTCCAGCAGCGGCAGCTCGGCGCGCTCGGCGGCGGCCTCGGTGGAGTCGGTGCCCCGGGCGGGTTCGACCTGTCCAGCCTCGGCCTGCCGGGCTACGGCGGCGAGCTCGGCGCCGACTACGACGAGGACGACGAAGAAGACGACGACGAGGACGACGACGACGCGGACGGAATCGACGGCGCGGCGCTCGACGAAGAAGACCGCAAAAAGGACTGACCGCCGGCCATGTACGAAGGCGTCATCCAGCACCTCATCGACGAGCTCGGCCGCCTGCCCGGCGTCGGGCCGAAGGGCGCGCAGCGGATCGCGTTCCACCTGCTCGCCGCCGACCCGGAGGACGTCAGGCGGCTCGCCGACGGCGCTCATCGAGGTAACCGAGCGGGTACGGTTCTGCAAGACCTGCGGGAACGTCGCCGAGGGCGAGGAGTGCCGCATCTGCGCCGACACCCGGCGCGACCGCTCGGTGATCTGCGTCGTCGAGGAGCCGAAGGACGTCGCCGCGGTGGAGAAGATCCGCGAGTTCCGCGGCCGTTACCACGTGCTCGGCGGCGCGATCAGCCCGATCGACGGGATCGGGCCGGACGACCTGCGGGTCAGGGAGCTGATGACCCGGCTGGCCGACGGCGAGGTGACCGAGCTGATCCTGGCCACCGACCCGAACCTGGAGGGCGAGGCCACCGCGACCTACATCGCCCGGCTGGTCAAGCCGATGGGCATCCGGGTGACCCGCCCGGCGAGCGGGCTGCCGGTCGGCGGCGACCTGGAGTACGCCGACGAGGTGACCCTGGGGCGGGCCTTCGAGGGCCGCCGCCTGCTCGACGTGTAAGACCCGCCGCCCCGATAAGCGTGAATTTTTCCTGGTAGATGCCCTGTACGGTGGAAGAACACCGGCTCATCGCGGAGTGGGGAATTGATTGGGCCACCCGCCTGGGCCCGGCTAGACTCGACGGCGGTCCGCCAACTGATACTGGGAGGAGCGGCGCGCCCGATGGCCCTTGTCGTGCAAAAATACGGTGGTTCTTCGGTAGCCGACGCGGAGGGCATCAAGCGCGTAGCCAAGCGCATCGTGGCGACGAAACGAGCCGGGAACCAGGTCGTCGTGGTCGTCTCCGCGATGGGCGACACCACGGACGAGCTGATGGACCTGGCCAACCGGGTGACGCCCGCCCCGCCGGGGCGCGAACTCGACATGCTGCTCACCTCGGGCGAGCGCATCTCGATGGCGCTGCTGGCGATGGCGATCGCGACCCTGGGCATGGAGGCGCGCTCCTTCACCGGGTCGCAGGCCGGCGTCATCACCGACAACGTGCACGGCCGGGCGCGGATCATCGACGTCACGCCGGGCCGCATCTCGACGGCGCTGACCGAGGGCGCGATCCCGATCGTGGCCGGGTTCCAGGGCGTCTCGCAGAACACCAAGGACATCACCACGCTCGGCCGCGGCGGGTCGGACACCACGGCGGTGGCGCTGGCCGCCGCGCTGCGCGCCGACGTCTGCGAGATCTACACCGACGTGGACGGCGTGTTCACCGAGGACCCGCGGCTGGTGCGCGGCGCGCGCCGGATACCGCGGATCACCTACGAGGAAATGCTTGAGATGGCCGCGTGCGGCGCGAAGGTGCTGATACCCCGGTGCGTGGAGTACGCCCGGCGGTACAACCTGCCGATCCACGTGCGGTCCTCGTTCAGCGACAAGACGGGTACCTGGGTCAGCGGGCACGCAGGGGATAAGGCGGAGGAGGCCGGGATGGAGCAGGCGATTATCTCCGGGGTCGCGCACGACCGGAGCGAGGGCAAGATCACCGTGGTCGGCGTGCCGGACAAGGTCGGCGCGGCCGCCGGGATCTTCGGCATCGTCGCCGAGGCCGGCGTCAACATCGACATGATCGTGCAGAACGTGTCCGCGGTCGCCACCGGCCGCACGGACATCTCGTTCACCCTGCCGGGCGCGGACGGGCAGCGGACCCTTGAGGTGCTGCGCGCCGCCCAGGAGAAGGTCGGCTTCCAGGAGCTGCTGTACGACGACCGGATCGGCAAGGTCTCGCTGATCGGCGCGGGCATGCGCTCGCACCCGGGCGTCAGCGCCAAGTTCTTCGCCGCGCTGGCCGAGGCCGGCGTGAACATCCAGATGATCACCACGTCCGAGATCCGGATCTCGGTGGTGGTCACCCAGGGCGACGTGGACATCGCGGTGAACGCGACGCACCGCGCGTTCGACCTCGAAGCCGATGAGGTCGAGGCCGTCGTGTACGGGGGGACCGGGCGATGAGCGCTTCCGGGCAGCGTCCCACCCTGGCCGTCGTCGGCGCGACCGGCGCGGTCGGCACCGTCATGCTCGACCTGCTGTCCACCCGGCAGGACGTCTGGGGGGAGATCAGGCTGATCGCCTCGGCCCGCTCGGCCGGGCGGCGGCTGCCGGTCCGCGGCGTGGAGACCGAGGTCGTGGCGCTGTCGGAGCAGGCGTTCGACGGCGTCGACGTGGCCATGTTCGACGTGCCGGACGAGGTGTCCGCGGCCTGGGTGCCGGTCGCCGCCGCGCGCGGCGCGGTCTGCGTGGACAACTCCGGCGCGTTCCGCATGGACCCCGAGGTGCCGCTGGTGGTGCCCGAGGTCAACCCGCAGGACGCCCTGGTGCGGCCCAAGGGGGCCATCGCCAACCCGAACTGCACCACGCTGTCGCTGATCGTCGCGGTCGGCGCGCTGCACTGCGCGTTCGGGCTTGAGGAGCTGGTCGTCGCCTCCTACCAGGCGGCATCCGGCGCCGGCCAGGCGGGCATCGACACGCTCTACGGCCAGCTGGACAAGGTCGCCGGCACCCGCACGCTCGGCCAGCGGGCCGGCGACGTGCGCGGCGTGGTCGGCGACCTCGGGCCGTTCCCGGCGCCGCTGGCACTCAACGTCGTGCCGTGGGCGGGGTCGGTGAAGGACGCCGGCTGGTCGTCGGAGGAACTGAAGATCCGCAACGAGTCGCGGAAGATCCTCGGCCTGCCGGGGCTGCGGGTCAACGCGACCTGCGTCCGGGTGCCGGTGGTGACCACCCACTCGGTCGCGGTGCACGCCCGGTTCTCCCGGCCGGTCGGCCGGGAGGCCGCCTGGGAGACCCTGCGCACCGCGCCCGGCGTGGTGCTCAACGACGACCCCGAGCGCGGCGAGTACCCGACGCCCGCCGACGTCGTGGGCACCGACCCGACCTGGGTGGGGCGGGTCCGCGAGTCGCTTGACGACCCGAACGGCATCGAGTTCTTCGTCTGCGGCGATAACCTGCGCAAGGGTGCCGCGCTCAACACCGCGCAGATCGCGGAGCTGGTCGCGGCGGAGCTGACCGCCTAGCGCCAGGGACTAGTTGCAAGTAGACTACTGCGGGCCGATAGCACAGGTCTAACGGTCGGCGCTACACGCATGTCCGTTTTCAGAAGACATAACTAGTCAAGGATGCTTATTCATATCGTTTCGTGTCTCAATGGTTATCTGCGCTGATACAGTCAGAACCGCCAAGTGACGCAAATCCGGCGCGGGCGGGCGCGCAGTGGAGTGACGCGGTGCAGGCACCCTTCACTGACTGTCCAGGAGGTAACTCGTGGCCTCGACTCGCAGCCGTCCCCGCGGCCGTGAGCACGCTCGCCCCTCGACTGGCGGGGTGGCGGCCGAGCACGCGACGAAGATCTATACGATCGCGATCGCCGGCATAGCCGTTGTTATCGCTTTCCTCGCGTTGACCAGCATTGGTCACGTCATATGCGCGGCAACCCAGCATTTCATGCTGTTTTACGCCGGCGTCTTCGCCCTGATCGGGCTGTGCGCGTCGGTCGGGCTCGGCCTGGTGGCCACCGACCGGATGTTCCTGCAGCCCGGGGCGGCGGGTGTTCATCCAGTCGGCGCACCGCGCGGCGTCCTTCGGCGCCGTGGCCTTCCTGATCGTCCACATCGTCACCGAGATCCTCGCCCAGCGCGTCCACGTGCTCGACGCGGTGATTCCGTTCCTGTCACCGTTCCGCACCTTCTACATCGGCCTGGGCACGATCGCCTCGGACCTCATCATCCTGCTTGCTATAACGGGCATCATGCGCGGCCGGTTCAACGCGAGCGGCAAGGCCTGGCGCTGGCGGGCGATTCACTACGCCTCCTACCTGTCGTTCGTCTTCGGTGTCTGGCACGGCCTGCTCGGCCGGCCGCCCCGGCAAGCCGTACGTGGACTGGAGCTACGGCTTCGTGGTCGCGTTCGTCGCTGCTCGGCCTGGCGGTGCGGGTGCTCAGCAACTCGCTGAAGCCGAAGGAGAACCTGAGCGCGCCGCCGGTGCCGCAGTCGGCCGCCTCGTCGTCCGCGCCGCTGCGCGCGGCGGCCATGTTCGCGCAGCTCGGCGCGGCGCGCAGCCCGGCAGCAGGCCGGCCTCGGCGTGACCACCGGCGCGATGCCGGCGATGTCCACCCCGCTGGGCGCGCCCGTGCTGACCGCACTGCCGCGCCGGGAGCGCCGCGCCGGCCGGCGCCGGCCAGCCGTACTACGAGCCCGGCTACGAGGGGCCGCCGCGCTACCTGGGCGCGCCGCGCTCCGACGGTCTCCGGCCCGCTGCCGCGCCTGGACACCGGGCCGCAGCCGCTTTACGCGACCGGTCCGCAGCCGATACGCCGACACCGGATCCCGCTGCCGCCGTACGACAGCGGCCCGCTGCCCCGCGTGCCCACCGGCCCGCTGCCGGCGGCCGACACCGGGTCGCTGCCGCCGTACCTGAGCGGGCCGATGCCGCGCGTCCCGACCGGCCCGCTGCGCGGCGGACACCGGACCGCTGCCGCCGTACCTCAGCGGGCCGATGCCGCGCGTCCCCGGCCGGGCCGCCGCGCGGGGCCGGACGACCGGCGTCGCTGCCGCCCGTACGCCACCGGCCCGTGCCCCGGGCCGCCGACCGGCCCGGTGCCCCGGGTACCGACCTCGGTTCATCCCGCGCCCCCGATCGACGGGCAGCGGTCCTGGCCGGGCACCGGCCCCTTCCCGCGCGCCGCGACCGGCCCGCTGCCGCAGGCGGGCGTCGGGCCGCCCGGCCGGCTGGGACGGCGCCGCAGGCCCGCCGGCGGGTACCGGCCCGATGCCCCGCGCCTCGGCCGGCTACCGCCCGCCGGGCGCGCTACCGGGCCGGTGCCTGCCCGCCGGCGACCCCCGTCAGCGTCCCGGACGGCCGGCGCCGCAGTCCGGCCCCGCGCGGCGCCCCGGCTACCCGGACGGCGCCCGCGACCGCTACGGCGAGCGGCCGGCTCACCCGGGCGGCTCCTCGTGGCCGCCGCCCGGCCACGACGGGAACTGGTACCCCGACCAGCCGCCGTGGGACGACGGGGCCCCCGAGGCTGACCTCGGCCTCCGGTACCGCGAGCCCGGCCCGGGCATGCCCGGCTACCGGGGGTCGCGCGACCACCGCTACGGCGGTGATGTGCGCGATGAACCCGAGTAACGCGACCGAGCTTGACGTCCCCACGATCATGCGCATCGGCGCGGCCCGGATGACGGCCGGCCTGGACCGCATGGGACGGCTTGACCTCGGCGCGCACACGGAGATCTTCGGCCCGCTTCCCCGGATGTCCGCGCAGCAGCTCATCGACGCCGCCACCCAGGTCGACCTGCGCGGCCAGGGCGGCGCCGCCTTCCCGTTCGCCCGCAAGCTCAAGGCGGTGGTGGACGCGGCCAAGAAGACCGACCAGCCGACCATCGTCGTGGTGAACGCCACCGAGGGCGAGCCCGGGTCGTTCAAGGACAAGATGCTGATGATCAGGTCGCCGTACCTGATCCTGAGCGGCGCGGCGCTGGTCGCCGAGGCGATCGGGGCCGAAGAGGTCATCGTCGGGGTGACGGGCAACGAGCTCGCCAACCGCTCCGTCGAGGCCGCCATCGCCGCCGAGCCGGGACTGCGCTCGCTGGTGCGCGTCGTCCAGCAGCCGGAGCGGTTCATCTCCGGTGAGTCGGGCGCGCTCATCCGCGGCATCAACGGCAAGAAGCCGGTGCCGCCCGGCCGTAAGACGCTCGCGGCCGAGAAGGGCGTCGACGACCTGCCGACCATGCTGTCCAACGCGTCGACGTTCGCGCAGGTCGCCGTGCTCGCGCTGCTCGGCCCGGAGCGGTTCGCCTCGGTGGGCGTGCCGGATGAGCCCGGCACCGTGCTGCTCAGCGTCAGCGGGTCGGCCAAGCACCCGGCCGTGGTGGAGTGCCCCACCGGGGTGCCGCTCGGCGCCGTGCTCGACATCTGCCAGGCGCCGGCCGGCGACGGCGTGCTGGTCGGCGGCTACCACGGGATGTGGCTGGACGGCGAGACCGCCTACCAGGTCCCGGTGGGCCGGGAGGGGCTGGCCTCGGCCGGCGGCACGTTCGGCTCCGGCATCGTGCTGCCGCTCGGCGACGGCACCTGCCCGCTCGGCGAGGTCTCCCGGGTCGCCAGCTACCTGGCCGGCGAGTCGGCCGGGCAGTGCGGGCCGTGCAAGCTCGGGCTGCCGTCGATCGCCCGCGCGCTGGCGGCGATCGTGGACGGGTCGGGCGGCATCGAGGCGCTCGACGTGGCCCGGCGGGCCGCCGCCGCGGTGAACGGCCGCGGCGCCTGCTCGCACCCGGACGGCACCACGCGGTTCGTGCTGTCGGCGCTTGAGGTCTTCACCGAGGACCTGGCGGCGCACGTGTTCCACTCCACCTGCGGCCGGCCGGTGCGGGGCATGCTGCCGCTCCCGGACGGGCCGGAGACGGCCAGCGCCAAGCAGCTCGTGGTGGACTGGGTGCGGTGCGAGGGCCACGGCCTGTGCGCGCACCTGGTGCCGGAGCTGATCCACCTGGACAGGACCGGCTACCCGGTCATCCTGCCCATCCCGGTGCCGCCGTGGCTGGAGAAGGACGCGCAGCAGGCGGTGCAGATGTGCCCGGCGCTGGCGCTGCGCATGGACATCGACCCGAAGAAGCGCGGCGGCACAGGGCGTGCCAGAAGCCGCCGCCGATCCCGATCGCCCCGCCGACCCCGCGCTCCGGGCTGCTCGGCGGCGGCGGCCACAGGTCCATCACCGCAGGCTAGCGGCAAGGCCGATGCGCCGCCGGAGCGGGACGCTGTCCCGCGCCGGCGGCGCGCTGCGTTACGGAGACCGAGCGGTGGCTTGGCGGACGACGGGCCGGCGTCACCGCGTCGCCGGGGTCCTCGCAGCCCGGTTCGCGGCTGCCGGCGTGGTTGGGCGGGTCCTGGGCGGTGCGGTCGCCGAGTATCTCGGCCAGGCCGGCGTCGAGTTCGGCGAACGCGGCCCGCAGCGTGCTCTCCGCCGCCGGGTCCGGCCGCCGGCGGAAGTAGCCGCTGACCGTGAGCGCCGCGCGGTTGCACAGCTCCCGCAGGCCGCAGCCAGATGAGCCGCGACACGCCATGCCGCCCTCCCCTCCGCCATCGGTGGTGCACGGCGAGTTCCGGCGGCGCAACAGGCAGCAGAGGTGCATACCCGCTCACGGGCCCGACCGACACTTCACTTTCCCGATGAGAGAGACGCACGGTCCACTCATTTGGGTTACATGCTTAACACCTCATTCTGCCATTCACAGGAGAAGGCCCCGGTCAGCTACCCCCCGAATCACTGAGGGCGCAGGCGGGGAACACGCCGTCGATGAACCGCCGGTCCCTGGCGCTGGGCCGGGCCTACCGGATCAGCCGACCCCGGCCTTGGCCGCGCTGGTGACGGAGATGCCCTCGGCGAAGCGCACGATCTGCGCGTTGCTGAGCCCGAGCGACAAGGGAACCTGGACGAGGACCTGGTGGCCGTGCGCGTCGGGGTAGAACAGCATCTCGGAGCGGAGCTTGCCGTCACTGGCATCGCTGAGCGCGAGCTTGCCCGGCTGGCCGTTGACCGTGACCGTCGTCACCTTCGCGCCCGGCGCCAGCGTGGCGTCACCCTGCAGCATGACCACGATCCGGCCGATGAAGCTGACCCCCTGGCCGTCGTCGGACGGCGCGGTGGGCGTGCCGGGCGGGGCGAGCACGAAAGAGTACGCGTTCGACGAGACGATGCTCCAGCCGGCGGGCACGGTGCCAACCGTGAAGCCGGACGGCTGCGCGCCGGTGTAGGCGACCAGCCGGATCGCCGAGTGCGTGCCCGCCGTGCTGGACGCGGCCGGCGGCGCGGGGTGGCTCGCCTGGGCGGGCAGGGTGACGGCTACCGCCACGCCGGCCACCACGGCGACGCCCCCGGCCAGGCCGGCCATGCGCTGGCGGCGCCGTCGGCGGAGGGCACGGTGCCCGCGGGTGATGTCGGCGGCGACGGTGTCCGGCCCCGCGGGCGCCGGCGTGACAGACCGCGGCAGTGTCCGCAGCATGTCCGTTACGTCTTGCATGTGAATGCTCCTTAGAAAAGCTGGGACGGGTGCCGTGGTCAGGTGGCGTTGCGGGCGTGACTGGGCAGGGCGGCGCGCAGCCGGTCGAGCCCGCGAGCGCTCTGGCTCTTCACGTTTCCCTCGCTGCACCCCATGGCTTCCGCGGTCTCGGCGATGCTGAGCCCCTCGACGTACCGCAGCACTACCGCCGCCCGCATCCCGGCCGGGAGCGAGCCGAGCAGCGCCACCAGCGCCGCCGCGTCGTCGGTCGGCGGGTCGACGACGGCGACCTCCGGTACCTCCGCCGCGACCTGCTCGCGGCGGCTGAACAGGCTCCGGCGGTCGTCGAGCGCGGCGTTGACGACGCAGCGCCGCGCGTAGGCCGCGACCGTGTCCGTCCTGACCCGCGGCCAGGCCAGGTACAGCCGGGTCAGCGCCGTCTGCACCACGTCCTCGGCCTTGGCCACGTCACCGGACACCAGCAGCGCCGCCACGCGCACCAGCACGGCGCGCTGCGCCATGACGAACTCGGTGAACTCGCGATCTCGCTCCGCAGGCCACCTCACGGGCACCCGTCCCTTCGTTTTTTCGGCACTGGCAATGGACACCCACGTGGACATCCCTCATACGAGATCACCGTCACTCCCGTTGCACAGCGGCCGGGAAACTTCGCCGGAAACGGCGGGCACCGGTCACACTGGCCGCGCGCGGCGTGTCTTCAGTGGTGTACCGAAAGGCACCGAAAGGGAATGCACCATGGAACCGCGCCTCGACTTCCAGTCCAGCCAGATCCTGCAGAAGTTCGTCAAGCACGTGAACGCGGCGGCCCGGCCGCGCCGCACTCGGCCCTGCCCGCCGGGACCGCCAACCTGGTCATGACCAGGGCCAGCCAGATCAACGGCTGCGCGGTCTGCGTCGATATGCATACTAAGGACGCCGAGGCCGCAGGCGAGACCTCGGTCCGGCTCAACCTGGTGGCGGCCTGGCGGGACGCCAAGGTCTTCACCGACGCCGAGCGGGCCGCGTTCGAGCTGACCGAGCAGGCCACCCGCCTCGCCGACGGCGCCGGCGGCGTGACCGACGAGGCCTGGGCCAACGCGGCCAAGTACTACGACGAGGACCAGCTCGCCGCGCTGGTGGCCACCATCTCCATCATCAACACCTACAACCGCTTCAACGCGCTGCTCAAGCACCAGGGCGGTGACTACCAGCCCGGCCAGTGGGGCTAATCCCCTTATCAGCATCAGCGCGGTCGGCCGGGCCTAGACCCCGGTGACCCGGTCGACCCGCTCGCGGACCAGGTCCGCGTGGCCGTTGTGCCGGGCGTACTCCTCGATCATGTGGACGTAGATCCAGCGGAGGCTGACGTCCTGCTCCGATGAAGCGGCCGGTATCGGTCAGGGCGCGGGCGGCGCAGTGCTCCCGGGCGCGGTCCACCTCGGCGTGCCAGGTGGCGAGGGCGGCGCCCAGCGTGGCATCGTCGGCCAGGTCGAAGCCGCCGTCGGGGCCGTCCGGGTCGGCCTCCGGATCGTAGATCGGCGGGACGCTCCTCCCCGGCGAGCACCCGGCGGAACCAGTTCCGCTCCACCTCGGCCAGGTGCTGGACCAGCCCGGTCAGGGTGAAGCCGGACGGCGGCACGGACACGGTGGCGGCCTGCTTATCGTCCAGGCCCGCGCACTTCATGGTCAGCGTGGTCCGGTGGAACTCGAGCCAGCTTTCGAGCGTGGTGCGCTCGTCGGCGTTCAGGGGCGGCATAGGCCGTTCGATGGCGCTCACCGGTCGTTAGCTGTCCAGCCGGCGCCAGCCCGACAGCACGCGCCCGTCCTCGGGCGTCTCCCGCACCGTCACCCGCGCCGCCCGGCCGGGCAGGTCCCGCACGCCGACCCCGAGCGACCCGGCCAGCTCGGCGGCCGGCACCCGGACGAGCACCTGCTCGCCGGGGAGCTGCACGATCGCCTGGTCCTGGTGCATGAACCGCACCTCGGCCGTCACCTCGACTCCCGCGGCACGCGCCGCGGCGCCCAGCTCCTCCACGCCCGGTGTCTCCTCCCCGCAGATCAGCTCCGCGTCCTGTGCCGCGCACGCGGCCCCTGCCAGTCAAGCCGCAGGCTCCCCCGCCTGGCAAGCACCATCGCGGACGCGGCCGGGCGGTTCTACATTCACCGCATCTACCGCGAGCCTCATACCGCTTCAGTGCCATGCTGGCCTTGTGAATGTCGACTCGGGGGTGTGGTCGCCTCCGAGCGAGTGCGATCTATGCCCGCACCCCATCGCTGAGCATGTGCTCTGGTTTCGCAATGACAAAGGGCCGCACCGTCATTTCTGACGCTACGGCCCTCTACCTGCAACTACTGCGTCGGGGTGACAGGATTTGAACCTGCGACCTCTTCGTCCCGAACGAAGCGCGCTACCAAGCTGCGCCACACCCCGCTGCAGGGGGCTCCCGAAGGAACCTCCGTTAGTTTAGCGGATAACTTGAGCGGCTCGCGCACCGATTCAGGCCGTTCGCGGGATGAGGGTGAGGAGGGTGGCCTCGGGGCGGCAGGCGAACCGGGCCGGGGCCCACGGGGAGGTGCCAAGGCCGGCCGAGACGTGCAGCCAGGCGGTGTGGCCGCCCTCGGGGGAGATCTGGGGGTGCATGGACAGGCCGCTGACCCGGCCGCGGTCGATGCCGCAGTTGGTGACCAGGGCGCCGAAGCCGGGGACGCGGAGCTGGCCGCCGTGGGTGTGGCCGGCCAGCAGGAGGTCGTAGCCGTCGGCGGCGAAGCTGGTCCATGACCGTGGGCTCGGGCGAGTGCAGCACGCCCAGGCGGAGGTCGGCGGCCGGGTCGGCCGGGCCGGCGACCTGGTCGTAGCGGTCGCGGTCGGCGTGCGGGTCATTGACGCCGGCCAGGGCGACGCGCAGGCCGTTGGCGGTCAGCTCGGCCGCGCCGGTTGTTGAGGTCCAGCCAGCCGGCGGCGGACAGTTCCTCGCCCAGCTTCTGCCAGGGCAGGTCGGGCTCGTCGCGGTCGTGGTCGCCGGCGCTGGTGCGCCACAGGTAGCGGGCCGGGTTCTTCGGCTTGGGCGAGTACAGGTCGTTGGAGCCGAAGACGAAGACGCCGGGCAGTTCGAGCAGCGGGCCCAGGGTGTCCAGCAGCGGGCCGATGGCGTCCGGCGAGGCGATCGAGTCGCCGGTGTTCACCACCAGGTCGGGGTCGAGCGACGGCGAGCGACCTGACGAACGCCATCAGCCGGTGCCGGCCGGGGGTCAGGTGCAGGTCGGAGATGTGCAGCACGCGCAGCGGCTCCGCGGTCGGCTGGAGCACCGGGACCGCTACATGGCGGAGGGCGAACCAGTTACGCTCGATGACCGAGGCGTAGCCGATGGCTGCGGCGCCGGCGAGGGCCGCGGCGGTGGTTATCGTTCGTGCGCGCACTCACCCATCGTGCCATATGGCCGGCGGCCCGCTGTCACCCCCCACCACCTGCGGCTTGATCTGCTCGCCGGTGTCCGGCCGGACGGATCTGGCCGGGGCGGCCGGGGCGGCCGGGGCGAGCGCGCGCGGCGGGCGGGTGACGGGGCGCCAGCCGGGGCCAGGGCGGGGCGGGCGGTTAACGATGAGCGGATTGCGCGCGTGTGGGGCAGGATAGGGGCGTGACTGATCTCAAGGAACGGCTCCGCGCAGACCTGACCGACGCGATGCGGTCGCGGGACCAGGTGCGGCTGCGCACGCTGCGGATGGCACTGGCCTCGATCACCAACGAGGAAGTCTCCGGCACCGCCCACGAGCTGTCGGACGACGACGTCCTGAAGGTGCTCACCCGGGAGGCGAAGAAGCGCCGTGAGGCGGCCGAGGCCTTCGCGGCGGCGGGACGGGCCGACCAGGCCGAGGCCGAGCGGGCCGAGGGGGACGTGCTGGCCGGCGTACCTGCCCGCGCAGCTGTCCGACGAGGACCTGACCGCCCTGGTGACGGCGGCCATCGCCGAGACCGGCGCGGCCGGGATGCCCGCCATGGGGAAGGTCATGAAGGCGGTCACGCCCGCAGGTGGCGGGCCGGGCCGACGGGGCGCGGGTGGCCGCCGAGGTGCGCCGCCAGCTCGGCGCGGGCTAGACCAGGCAGTTCCCGGCGACGGCTGCGGAGCTTGGCGGATGGACGCCGTCGGAGTGGCGCCTACCACCTCGTCGGGCAGGACCGGCCGCTTAGCACGCAACTCGGCGCGCGCCAGCCGGTCACTGGTCGCCGACGCGGACGGCTCAGGGCGGTCGACCCGGCTGTGGCCGTGGTCCCCGGCGCTGCGCGTCGACTGCGCGGTCTCGGTCGCCGTGCCCTGGTTCAACGGCTGGAATACCGGGCCGCCGCCGTTGCCGCCGCCGCCGCCGCCAGTTGCCACCGCCCCCGCCGCCGGGGCCGCCGCCGCCGGGGCCGCCGTTGGCGCCGCCGTTACCGGTCCGCCGTTGCCGTTCCCGCCCTTCTTGGCCTTCTTCGGCGGCTGCTTAACCGCCTGGCCGTCGCCCTGGCTCCACAGGGAACTGCCCTGGCGGCACCGGGGTGAAGTTGCACGAGCCGTGCAGGTTGGCGTGGTCGAAGGTCATGTGCCAGACCGACAGCCGGGCGCGTTAGCGCCGAACATCTCGTCCGGGCAGCTCACGCCGCCGAACTCCAGCCGGTAGCAGGCGCTCAGGCCGGTCATCGTGTACGTCGGTCGGCGAGACCGGGTTGAACACCGAGACGTAGCCGACCAGCGAGGTGGTGTAGCCCGCGAACGCGGCGTACGGCGTGCCGTTGCCGCTCTCCACGTTGGAGGTACCGGTCTTGCCCGCCGCCTGGTAATTGGACAGGCCCAGGCCGGACGCGGTGCCGTTGGGCGCGGTGAACACGCCCTGCAGGATGTAGTTGACCGCCTCGGCGACCCGGACCGGGATCGCCCGGTGGCAGCCGGCCGACGGGACCGGCAGGCTCTTGCCGCGCGCCGTCCAGGATCTTGGTCAGCACGATCGGCGTGCAGTAGACGCCGTTGGCGGCCGGGGCCGCGTAGGCGGCGGCCATGGACAGCGGGGCAACGTTGACCGTGCCGAGGGTGAAGGAGGGCGTAGTTGTCGGCGGCGACGATGCAGGTTGGGGCCGTCCGCCGCGACAGCAGCGATGTGCCGTCCACCCGGGTCACGCCCAGGTTGGCCGCGGTCTTGACCGTGTTGCAGAGGCCGACCTTCTGCTCCAGGTGGGCGAAGAAGACGTTGATCGACCCGGTGGTGCCGGTGTACAGGGTGTCGGTGGTGGTGCCCGGGCCCTCGGAGTTGGTACGACGCATGCCCGGGCTGGTCGGGTCGCCCTGGCAGTTGGTGAAGCCGTTGACCGTCTGGGTGCCGGGCACGGTCATCTGGAAACCGAACGGTATGCCCTGCTCCAGGGCGGTGATGAGGGTGAACAGCTTGGACGACGAGCCGGTCTGCACGCCGGCGCCGCCGCCGTACTGGCTGTTGACCGCGTAGTTGACCTCGGTCTCGCCCTTGGCGGTGCCGTAGGGCCGGTCCTCGGCCATCGCGAGCACCTTGCCGGTGCCCGGCTGGACCAGCACCTCGGTGGCGGCGTTGTGGGCCGGGTTGTAAGCCTTGGAGCTGGGGGGCAGCACGTGGTTGACCGCCAGCGTCGCCGACGCCTGGTCCTGCTCGCTGACCGTGGTGTAGATCTTCAGGCCGCCGGTGGCGACCAGCTTGGCGCGGTCCTGCGGTCGTGGCGCCGAGCTGGGTGTCGAGCAGCAGGGTGTGCATCACGTAGTCGCAGAAGAAGGCGGCGTTGCCGACGGTGCTCGCGGTGCACCCGCTCTGCAGCGGGTGGTAGTGCAGGACCAGCTTCTGCTTCTCCAGGGCGGCCGCGTCGGCGGCGCTTGAGCGCCTCGGGGTTGGTCTGCGCGATCCGGGTCAGCACGGTGTTGCGCCGCTGCGGTCGAGGCCGCCGGGTTGGTCCGCCGGGTCGTACGCGGACGGGTTCTCCACGATGCCGGCCAGCGTGGCCGCCTGCAGCATGGTGAGCTTGGCCGCGGTGGTGTGGAAGTACGTCTCGGCCGCGGCCTCGATGCCGTAGGCGCCCTGGTCGAAGTAGGCGTCGTTCAGGTACCCGGCCAGGATCTCCTGCTTGGACATGGAGTGCGCGACCTGGACGGCCATCCGCAGCTGGTCGATCTTGCGGGACAGGGTGTCCTCGGTCGCCGCCTGCTGCGCGGCGGTGTCGTCGGGCGACGACTGCAGGAGGAGCACGTTCTTGACGTACTGCTGCTCAAGCGTGGAGCCGCCCTGGACCGACTTGTGCTGCAGGTCGTTGACCAGCGCGCGGAGCGTGCCCTTGACGTCGAGCGCGCCGTGCTGCCAGAAGCGGTCGTCCTCGATCGCGACGATGGCGACCTGCATCGGCTTGGAGATCTGGTTGAAGGTCACCGGCTGCCGGTTGATGCCGGGGTACGTCATGCCCGTGCCCGAGGTCAACGCCGGTGACGTAGGTCAGCAGCTTGCCGTCGCTGTCGTAGATCGCCGACCGCTGCGGCAGGCCGGAGTCGGTGACCGGCAGCGCGGTGAAGCTGTCGGAGGTGTTCCGGACCAGGATCCCGGTGGCCGCCACCACGGGCAGCGCCATCGCCGCCACGAGGACCCCGCCGAGCACGGCCATGAGAAGCGATGCGCGCCACGGAATTGGTCTTGCTGGCTGTCCAGTTCAAGAGCTGCACGCGTCATAGCGTACGCGGGCGTGCACGGTACTACCGGCAATGATGTCACGGCCAGCAGGCCACGCACGCTGGACGTTTCGTTACACGGGGTACTCAATCGACCAGGGAATGACTACTCACCCGGCCTGTACATAGCCCGTTAGGACTATCTCTGAAATGGCCATACCGGGGTCTTGGCAGGGACGCCCCTGACTTCCGTAACTTTCTTTATCACGAACAGGTAACCGTGACCGGGTGGCCGCACACCCCGCACGGACATGCAATCCGTCATCGCAGACCGCCCGGGCACACGTGTGCCCGGCGATCAAGAGGAGTTGGGCACATGTGGATCACCGACTGGACCACACGCGCCGCCTGCAAGGGGACCGACCCTGACGAGCTGTTTGTCCAGGGTGCTGCCCAGAACCGCGCCAAGCTCATCTGCCGGGGCTGCCCGGTCCGTACCGAGTGCCTTGCGGACGCGCTCGACAACGGGATTGAGTTCGGCGTCTGGGGCGGAATGACCGAACGCGAGCGCCGCGCTCTGCTGCGCCGTCGGCCCGATGTCACGTCGTGGCGCGAACTGCTCGAGGAGGCCCGTGACCGCTACGAGCGTCAGGACATCGACGAGCGTCAGGACATCGACGAGCTCGTGCGCTAGCGCCTGAGGCCAGCGCGCGGGGAGTCCGGCGGCATGCTGGTCGCCGGGTCGGCAACGGCGCCGACCGAACACCAGTCACTCTCGCAGAGATCTTCTCGGGCGCTGTTCGTTCTCCGCCGTGCCGGGGCGGCGGCGTCAGGAAGAGGCGGCGCCGGTAAACCACCCGCCGACGCGGCGCAGCCCGGCGAGGTCGTGCACGTCGTCTGGCAGGGCAGGTACCTCGCTCACCGGGACCGCCGGGTGCGTCGATACGAACGACCCGGCCACCCGGCGCTCACGCTGGCCCAGGCTCATCCGCGCGGCGTGCAGCCGCAGCGCGGCCGCGGTGAGCGCCGCCGCCGAGCCGTCGTCCCCCGAGCCGTCGGCGTCGCCGCCCGGGTGCGCGGCTTCCAGTGTCTCGGCCGCGGCCAGCGAGCGCGCGGCGCTGAGCTGGCTGACGCCCGCGCTGTGCACGCGGTTCAGGACCAGGCCGGCCAGCGGCATGCGCTCCTCGGCCAGCCGCTCGACGAAGTACGACGCCTCGCGCAGCGCGTCCGGCTCCGGCGTGGCGATCACCAGGAACGACGTGCCCGGGCGCCTGGAGCAGCCGGTAGGTCGCGTCGGCGCGCTCGCGGAACCCGCCGAACATCGTGTCGAAGGCGGTGATGAACGTCTGGACGTCGCGCAGCACCTGCGCGCCGAGCAGCTTGGTCAGCGCCCCGGTCATCACCGACAGGCCGGCGTTGAGCACCCGCCCGAAGGCGCGGCCCGCCTTCACCGGCGCGGTCAGCACCCTGATCAGCCGCCCGTCGAGGAACCGGCCCAGCCGCTCCGGCGCGTCGAGGAAGTCGAGCGCCGACCGGCTCGGCGGCGTGTCCACCACGATCAGGTCCCACTCGTCGGACCGGCGCAGCTGGCCGAGCTTCTCCATCGCCATGTACTCCTGCGTCCCGGCGAAGCTGGACGACAGCGACTGGTAGAAGGGGTTGGCCAGGATCTGCGCGGCCCGGTCCGGGTCGGCGTGCGCCTCGACGATCTCGTCGAAGGTGCGCTTCATGTCCAGCATCATCGCGTGCAGGCTGCCGCCCGCCTCGTCGTCGATGCCGTCCACCAGCCGCGGGCGTGTTGTCCAGCGACGTCAGGCCCATCGACTGGGCCAGCCGGCGGGCCGGGTCGACGGTCAGCACGCACGACCTGGCGGCCGCGCTCGGCGGCGCGCAGCCCGATCGCGGCCGCCGTGGTGGTCTTGCCCACACCGCCCGAGCCGCAGCAGACGATGATCCGGGTGCGCCGGTCGTCGATGATCCTGTCGATGTCCAGACGGGGCGGTTCTCGGCGCTCATGATCTCCTGCTGTTCCCTATTCCCAGTGCGTTGCCGGCTCCTACGCCGCTCCCTGCTCGCGCAGCTCGGCCGCGAGCTGGTGCAGCGCGGCCAGGTCGATCCCCTCGGCGACCAGCGGCAGCTCGTACAGCGGCTGGCCAGCCGCTCTCGAGCTCGGTGCGCTCGCGGTCGGCCAGCTCGATCGAGGCGCAGGTGCTCGCTGAGCTCCTCGGCCAGCGCGGCGGCGAGGCCGTCCGTGTCGTACAGGCCGGCCGAGCCCAGCGCCGCGGCCATGGCCGGCAGGTCCGGCTGCGCCTTCAGCTCCAGCCTGGCTCGGCACGCGCCGGGCCGGGACATGTTGACGATGATGCCGCCGACCTGCATGCCCCGCGACGCCCCGGATCTCGGCGATCCCGTCCAGGGTCTCCTGCACGGGCATCTCCTCCAGGGTGCGTGACGAAGTGCACGGCGGTCTGCGGCGACTTGATCACGTTGGCCACGGTGTCGGCGTGCGACCGGACCGGCCCGACCTTGGCCAGGCCGGAGACCTCGGCGGTGACGTTGAGGAACCGGCCGATGCGGCCGGTCGGCGGCGCGTCGAGGACCACCGCGTCGTAGGCGAAGCCGCTCGGCGTGCCCGCCTGCCTGCGCCGGGTCGCCTCGGTGGCCTTGCCGGTGACCAGGACGTCGCGACAGCCCGGGCGCGATCGTGGTGGCGAAGTCCACCATGCCCAGCTTGGTGAGCGCCGACGCCCGCGCTGCGCATGCCGTAGAACATCTGCAGGTAGTCGAGGAGCGCGCCCTCGGGGTCGATGGCGAGCGCGTACACGTCGCCGCCCGGGTCGCGGCCGTCGTACGCGTCGCCCGGGCCGATGGCGATCTTCCGCTCCTCGTAGGGGAGCGGCGGGCGGTCGAAGAGCCGGGCGATGCCCTGCCTGCCCTCGACCTCGATGAGCAGCACCTTGCGGCCCGGCGTGGGCGAGGGCGAGGGCCGAGCGCGGCGGCGACCGTGGTCTTGCCGGTCCCGCCCTTGCCCGTCACGACGTGCAGCCGCACGCCGTCCCAGTCCGTGTCCCTCGCGCGTCATCGGCCTGCCCAGGCTATCCAGCGCCTGCGCGCACCTAGCGGCATCTCCGGTCGCGTCGCTATCCGTCAAGCGGGCCGCGCTGACTGGTGGCGTAGCACGCTGGTCGAGATACGCCCGGATGAACGAGGCTGCGCGTGACGGAGACTGCGGCTGGATGGCTCGTCGCCGTGGCGAGCAGGGATGATACCGCATGGCCGACTGGCAGTAGGGTCACTCTCGCAGGAGGTGCTCGGCGTGGCGGTTCTGATTCTTGTCATCGTGCTGGTCGTGCTGGCCGGGATGATCGCTCTCGGGCGGTCGATCAAGGTGGTACAGCAGTACGAGAAGGGCGTGCTGTACCGGTTCGGCCGGGTGCAGCCGCAGGTGGTCGAGCCCGGGCTCGACCGTGATCCGGCCGGTCGGCGACCGGCTGCAGAAGGTCAACATGCAGATCGTGGCCATGACGGTGCCCGGCGCAGGACGGCATCACCCGGGACAACGTGTCGGTCCGGGTCGACGCGGTGGTGTACTTCCGGGTCGTCGACCCGATCAAGGCGACCGTCAACGTGCAGAACTACATGAACGCGGTCTCCCAGCAGGCGCAGACGTCGCTGCGGTCGATCATCGGCCAGTCGGAGATGGACCAGCTGCTGGCCGAGCGGGACGTCGGTCAACGCGCGAGCTGCGCCGGATCATCGACGAGCCGACCGAGGGGCCGTGGGGCGTCCGGGTCGAGCGGGTCGAGATCAAGGACGTGTCGCTGCCCGAGGGCATGAAGCGGTCCATGTCCCGGCAGGCCGAGGCCGAGCGGGAGCGGCGCGCCCGGATCATCACCGCCGACGGCGAGTACCAGGCGTCCAAGCGGCTGGCCGCCGCGGCCAGCGTGATGGCCAAGGACCCGGCCGCGCTGCAGCTGCGGCTGCTGCAGACCGTGGTCGAGGTGGCGGCGCGAGAAGAACAGCACGCTGGTCATGCCGGTCCCGGTCGAGCTGCTGCGGTTCTTCGAGAAGATGGCACCGGGCCAGGCCGCCGCCGACCGGTTCGACCGCCCTGGCCGACGCCGAGGCCGGACGACCTCGGGGCGACGCCGAGGTCGCGGCGGCCGAGGCGGCGATCTCGAACACCTCAGCGCCCGAGCTCGGCGCCCCGGTGCCCGGCGACGGCCGCGCTGCCCGACTCGCCCCCGCTGCCCGACGCCGCGGT
Organism: uncultured Actinomycetota bacterium; assembly: GCA_963748785.1. GTDB lineage: Bacteria > Actinomycetota > Actinomycetes > Streptosporangiales > Streptosporangiaceae > Trebonia. The sequence continues at coordinate 193,218 of CAVVKP010000029.1, forward strand.
GCCGCCGGTCCCCGACGTCCCCGAGGTCGCCGAGACCGAGCCCACCGAGGAGCCCGCCGCCCCGAGCGGTAAGCCCCAGCTGCCCGGGCCGCCACCCCCCGGGCCGCCGCCCGACCGGCTCGATGCGCCATCGCCTACTGCTATCGGCGGCCTTGGCGCAATCGACCCGGTCGGGCAGGGATCCTGCGCGATCGACCCGAGGGCGGGCCGGGACGTGGGGCTGCGGCTATTGTTTCGGCCATGACTAAGTGGGAGTACGTCACCGTGCCGCTGCTGACGCACGCGACCAAGCAGATCCTCGACAACTGGGGCGACGAGGGCTACGAGCTCGTCGCCGTGCTGCCCGGCCCGAACTCCGAGCAGCTCGTCGCCTACATGAAGCGGCCCAAGGCATGAGCAGCGTCACTGAGCAGCGCTGGCCGCGCTCGGGCTGACGCTGCCCGCCGGTGGCCGCGCCGGTCGCGGCCTACGTGCCCGCCGTGCGCACCGGCAACTACGTCTACACCTCCGGCCAGCTCCCGCTGGTCGGACGGGAAGCTGGTCGCGCACCGGCAAGGTCGGCGACGAGGTGACCGCGGAGGAGGCGGCCGCGCTCGCCCGCACTGCCGCGCTCAACGCGCTCGCGGCCGTGGCCAGCGTGGCCGGCGGCCTCGACGCGATCACCCGGATCGTCAAGGTGACCTGCTTCGTCGCCAGCGCGCCCGCGTTCACCGGGCAGGCCCAGGTCGCCAACGGCGCCAGCGAGCTGCTGCTGCGAGGTCGCTCGGCGAGGCCGGGCGGCACGCCCGCAGCGCCGTCGGCATGGCGGTGCTGCCGCTCGACGCCCCGGTTGAGGTCGAGCTGATCGCCGAAGTCGGCGTAGGCGGGCGCGGCGTGCGGATACAACTGGACGCGTTCGGCAGCAGGCTGGCCAGCCGGCTGGACGACCTCGCGGCGGGGCGGATCGCCCCCGCCTCGCCGCGGGACGCGGCTACGGTCATGGTGCTGCGCGCCAGGGCGGCGGCGCGGGCATCGAGGTGCTGATGCTGCGGCGCACGGCCGCGATGAAGTTCGCCCCCGGCGCCTACGTGTTCCCCGGCGGCTCGGTGGACCCCGCCGACTATGGCGCGGGAACCGGCTGGCAGGGACCGTCGGCGCGAGGAGTTCGGCGCGCGGCTCGGCGCCTCGGCCGAGGTCGCGCGGGCGCTGGTCTGCGCGGCGGTGCGGGAGACCTTCGAGGAGTCGGGCGTGCTGCTGGCCGGTGAGCCCGGCGGCGCAGCTGGCCGCGCCGGCCGGGCCGTCGTGGGAAGCCGACCGGCGAGGCCCTGTCGGCGGGCACGCTGAGCCTGTCGCCGAGCTGCTGCGACCGGCGCGGCCTCGTGCTGCGGGCGGACCTGCTGGCGCCCTGGGCCCGGTGGATCACGCCGGAAGGCGAGTCGCGCCGGTTCGACGCGCGGTTCTTCGCCGCCGCCCTGCCTGCCGGGCAGCAGGTCGGCCGGAAACGCGGCCGAGTCCGACCACGTCGCCTGGCTGAGCCCGTCGGCCGCCATCGCCGCCGCCAAGGCGGGCGAGATCTCGCTGCTCCCGCCGACGGCGGCGACGCTGCACCACTTCGCGTCGGCCGAGGCGGCCGGCCACGACGTCGCGGGCATCCTGGCCGAGCAGCGCACGATCGAGCCGGTAACGCCGCGCCTGGTCCTCTCCGGCGACGGCGAGGTCTGGCTGGACACATCCCGGATGACGTGGAGTACCCGCGGTGAACGAGATCAGGCCGGGCGCGGACGGGAAGGCCGTCAGCGGCATGGGCACCGGGCGCGCCTGGTGCGTGCTCGCGCCCAACCCGTCGCCGATGACGCTGGACGGCACCAACACCTGGGTGATCGCCGAGCCCGGCTCGTCGGCCGTGACCGTGGTCGATCCCGGTCCCGACGACGAGGACCACCTGCGCCGGGTGCTCGACGCGGCCACCGCAGGCGACCGGCGGGTGACGCAGATCGTGCTCACCCACGGGCACCTGGACCACTCGGCCGGCGCGGCGCGGTTCGCCGAGCTGACCGGGGCGCCGGTCGGCGCGCTCGACCCGGCGCACCGGCTGGGCAGCGAGGGTTTCCGCGCGGGCACCGTGCTCGACGCCGGCGGATGCGAGCTGCGCGTCATCGCGACGCCCGGGCACTCGGCCGACTCGCTGAGCCTGCTGCTTGGCCGCCGACGGGGCGCTGCTCACCGGGGACACCGTCCTCGGCCGGGGCACGACGGTGATCGCCGACGACGGGTCGCTCGCCGACTACCTGCGGACGCTCGACGAGCTGCGGGTCCTCGCCGACGAAGCCGGGCTGCGGGCGCTGCTGCCCGGGCACGGCCCGGTGCTGCGAGACCCGGCAGGCGTGCTCGACTACTACATCGCGCACCGCCGGGAGCGCCTGGACCAGGTCCGGGGCGCGCTGGCAGGCGGGGCGAAGACCCCGGCCGAGATCGTGGCCGTGGTCTACGCCGACGTGGACAAGTCGCTATGGCCGGCCGCCGAGCGGTCGGTGCGTGCCCAGCTCGACTACCTGGGCGGCGCGGCCTAGCGCGTGGTACCTAACCTGGCGCGCTTGCGGAGGCGCTCGGAGTCGAGGATCAGCACCGAGCGGGCCGAGATCTGCAGCCAGCCCCGGGCGGCGAAGTCGGCCAGGGCCTTGTTGACCGTTTCCCGTGACGCGCCGACGAGCTGAGCCAGCTCCTCCTGGGTCAGGTCATGATGAACGTGCAGGCCGTCCGGCTCCTGGTTGCCGAAGCGCTCGGCCAGGTCGAGCAGGTTCTTGGCCACCCGGCCGGGAACGTCGGTGAACACCAGGTCGGCGGTGACGTCGTTGGCGCGGCGCAGCCGCTGCGCGAGCGCGCGCAGCATGTGCAGCGAGACCTCGGGCCGCTCGCGCAGCCACGGCGTCAGCGCCTCGTGCTTGAGTGACGCCAGCATCCGCGTCGGTCACCGCGCTGGCGGACGAGGTCCGCGGCCGCGGGTCGAACAGTGACAATTCGCCGAACATCTCACCCGGGCCGATGACGCTCAACAAGTTCTCACGGCCGTCCGCGGCGGCACGGGTCAGCTTCATCTTGCCGTCGATCACGACGTACAGGGCGTCGCCGTCCTCGCCCTCCATGAACAGGTGCTCCCCCCGGGAGAGCTTCACCTCCACCATCTGGCGCCGGAGCGCGCGGGCGCCCTCGTCGTCAAGCCCGTCGAACAAAGGTGCACGTCTCAGCACGCCTTCGGTGTTGTCCACCGGTCCTCCTTACTGCCCAACCCTGCATAGCTAAGTGTGGATCATCGGACGCCGTGCTTCATACCGGCAAGGAAAGTATTCCCGGCCACGACAATAACGGAGCACGTATCTGCCCAGGTTTTTGACCTACTTCGAATACCCTGAGTAGCGTTACGACCGCATAGGGGGACGACTGTGATGCGTGAAAAGGGGCGGCGCCGCGCGGCGGCCTGTCTCCTGCGCGCCGCCGTCATCGTGACCGCGGTCGCGGCCGGCGCGTCCGGCTGGCCGCCCCCCGCGCTGACGGCGAACGCCGCGCCGGCCGCCGGGCAGCCGCACCGCCCGTCCGGGCGCGGGGTGCTGAGCGCCGCGCAGGACCTGGTCACGCAGCGGGCGGCCGCGCTGGCCAAGGCGACCGTGAAGGCCGCGTCGCTGGCCGCGACGGCCGCCGTGCTGCGGACCAAGGCCGAGGTGCTAGCCGAGGACTACGACCACCAGGTCACCCTGGCCGGCCAGGCCGCGTCCGGGTACCGGGTGGCGGCCGCCAGGCTGGCCGCCGCCCGGCTCACCGAGCGGGACGCCAGCCGCCGCCTGGGGCAGCAGGCCGCCGAGGACTACAAGGCGGACGGCGGCCCGTCGATGGACGAGGTCGTGCTTTCCGGGATCACCGACCCGCGGGACTTCCTTGGCGCGCTCGGGATCCAGCAGGTGATCGCCAGCCAGCGCAGCGACCTGGTGGCCGCCAGCCAGGCCGACGAGCTGGTCACCCGCCTGTTCGCGCAGCAGGCGGCCGCGCTGCTTGCCAGGCAGCGGTCGGCCACCAGGTCGGCCGACCAGCTCAAGATCGCCGTGGCGGCCGCGGTCAGCCACCAGGCGGCCGCGGTGCGGCAGGCCAAGACGGCCCGGGCCCGGCTGACCGCCAAGCTGGCCAGCGCCAAGGCTGGCGCAGCCAGGCTGGCGGCGCCGAAATCCCGGCCCGGCGCGGGCAAGGCCGCGCCGGGAAAGGGGCGCGAGCCGCCCAGCCAGGGGGCCGTGACCTCGCTCCCGGCCAGCGTGCTGGCCGGCGGCCCGGCGGGCGCGGCACCCGGCGTGGCCTCGCCCGAGTGGTCGATCGACGCGGGCGCCAGCGCGGCGCAGGGGGCCGCCGCCGTCCGGTGGGCGCTCACCCAGGTCGGCCAGCCCTACCAGTGGGGCGGCGCCGGGCCCCGCACGTACGACTGCTCGGGCCTGGCCATGGACGCCTGGGCGAAGGCGGGCGTTCGCCTCGCCCACTGGACCGGCTTCCAGTGGGTATCCGGGCCGCACGTGCCGCTGGGCCAGCTCCGCCCCGGTGACCTCGTCTTCTACGCCACCAACGTGGCCGACCCGGTGACCATCCACCATGTCGGCATCTACATCGGCCACGGCCGCATGGTAGACGCGCCGTACACGGGGGCATTCGTCCGGGTCGAGAGCATCTATGCCTACGCGGGGCTCATCGGCGTGACCCGTCCCGCCGCCTAAGCGGGGTCGCCTAGCTGGGGGATGGTTGTTACCTGGTGTTCCGCCGATGTTCGGCCTACTGGCCTGGGGGAACGGTCGCTGTTACGCGTAACATGACCGGATGGCGGAGACTAGGCGGTGCGTGCGATGCGGCACGGAATTCGAGCCGAAGCGGGAGCATGCGCGCTTCTGCTCCGCCCGCTGCCGGGTGGCCTGGAACCGGGAAAACTGGCACGAGGCCAACAAGGGTCAGGAAAGGTGGGGCAGCGAGAACTGGGCTGACGATGTGCGCGGGCCGCGGCGCACCGGAATCAGCGCCCTGAGCTGGTCCTTTACCGCCATGCGCGACACCACCGAGCGGCTCGGCCGGGTCAGGGCCAGGGACCAGGCCCAGGCGTTCGCGGTCATCGGCGAGGCCGTCTGGTGGGTGACGATCGTGGACGCGACGGTTTTCAGGTATTACCCGGAGGCCTATGAGGCCGCGCTGGCGGATCTCGCCGACGACGTGCGGCGGGACACGGAGACCACGTTCGGCGGGCTGCGGTTCGTCCGGAACCGGATGGGCTACTACGCCGATCACGCCGACTTCATTACGCCGCTGGCCGGCGAGCGCGGTGGCGACGCGGCGATCACCGAGTGGGTCTGGCGGTCGCTGCCGTCGCCCGCTGTGGGCACCCTGCCGCCCCGGGGCCAGGAGTGGGAGATGAGCCGCTACCACGCCTACCAGGACCTGCTGGCCGGGCACACGATGGGGGAGACGTTCACCAGGACCTCGGCCTTCCTCGACCTGGTGGCCGCGGGAGCCCGGGAGCCCGGCGAGCCGGCGGGCGGCGACGGCGACGGCGACGGCGAGGGCGAGCCGTGCGGCGAGGACGAGCGCAGCGCCTGAGCGCGCGACAAGCTCGGTTACCGCGACAACGGTGTCTTAGCACGTCAGGACGGGTATGGGCTGCGGCGTGCTCCTCTTCAGGGTGCCCGGCGTATCAGGTAATGCGGCGATCAGGCCATAAATAGTCTCGGATTGTGTATTGCCTGTTACACGCCGTTATGTCACGATCTTGAAGAGGGTCGGTCGGAGGTTGTCACAGCGGTGAGAGGTTCGCGGCATGTTCATGGCCCGGAACGAGCGGTCAGCTCGCCAACCGTCGGCTCGTACCCGAGCGGCGGCCCGCGCCGAGACGGGGAAGAGCGCCCAGCGGCGCAGCACCCTGGAGCGCCGGTACGACTTCCACCTGGGCGAGGCGATCAGGGCGGCGCTGCAGGGCAGCCACGACAAGGCGGCCGGGCACTCGGGCCGGGCCCTGCTCATCAGCCGCGAGCTGTGCGCTGCGGCGGGTGACCAGGCGCGGCACCAGCCTGAGCTGGCCGCCGCGCTGTGCGCGCACGCCCGCTACGGCGGCGGCACCTGGCAGGCCATCGCCATGCTCACCGAGTCGGCCGGCCACTACGCGGAACTGGCGGTGGCCGACCCGGCTGCCTACGAGGTGCCGCGGATCGACGTGCTGACCAGGATCGCCCTGGCCTCGGACGCGGCCGGAAGCACGCGGGACGCGATCGAGCTGCTACGCGAGGTGACCGGCATGTACCTGAAGGCGCCGGCCGCGGACGCCGAGGAACGCGACATGGGGCTGGCCAGGGCGCGGTTCCACCTCGGCCGCTGCCTGATCAAGACCGGGAACGACGACGACGGCCTGGCGGAGACCGCGGCCGGCCTGGAGCTCGCGTCCGACGTGCTCGACCGGCTCGGCGTGCCGGCCACCGACCCGGGCTGGCTGGTCCGGGCGCCGCGCTACCTGCAGCTGGCCGCGGCCGACTGGGCCGCAGCCGCGGTCAGGGCGATGACGCTGCTGTCGCGGGCGGGCCAGTGCCAGGCGGCCGCCCGGGCGGCCGGGATCGCCACCCTCGTCTCCGGCGGCCTGGCGGGCTTCGGCGGCGACAACCTGCGCGACGCGCACGCCGCCGTCACCGCCCGCGCGGAAATGATCCTGGCCGACGTGAAGCACCCCGAGCGCTGCCGCCTGAGTTAAGTCCGGGCGGGCGTTCGGGGTGAAAAACACGCGACGTTCTTAATGTTGAGGTGTTTGGCTTTCCCGTCAGCTCGGGAAAGCCGTTCGCTAAAGCGCCTCGTGGTCGATGAGGCGCTTGCGGGAACGCTCGACCTCGGCCTCCGCCTCGGCGCGACCGGACCAGTGCGAGCCCTCGACCGACTTGCCCGGCTCCAGGTCCTTGTAGACCTCGAAGAAGTGCTGGATCTCCAGCCGGTCGAACTCGGGCACGTCGTTAATGTCCTGCAGGTGCTCCATGCGCGGGTCGCTGGCCGGAACGCAGAGGACCTTGTCGTCTGGGCCGGCCTCGTCGGTCATCTGGAACATGCCGATGACACGCGCGGTCACCAGGCAGCCGGGGAAGGTCGGCTCCTCAAGCAGCACGAGCGCGTCCAGCGGGTCGCCGTCTCCACCCAGGGTGTCCTCGATAAACCCGTAGTCGGCCGGGTACCTAGTCGAGGTGAAAAGCATTCGGTCAAGCCTGATCCGGCCCGGTCCGGTGGTCGACCTCGTACTTGTTCCGCTGACCGCGGGGGATCTCGATGACGACTTCGACGTCCATGTTCGCTCCACGCATTAGTTGCTGATTTACTCCATTGTCGCCGGTCGCTGTGGTGCGACCGGACGGCGGGTCCCAGTGCGGGCAGTAGGTGCAAGCCCTAAGCTGTGGCCACCCGCAGCACCCCGAAAGGTATGCTCGTGCGCCGCACACGGACGACGGCCCTGGTAGCACTTGCCCTGCTCAACGCGTTCACAATCGCCGCAGGGCTGGTCGTCGCGCGCATGCTCCCGCCACGGCTCGCGCGGCTGCACGTCCCCGTCGCCGCCACGCGCCCTGTGGTCAATGCCACACCGGTGCTGCCATCGCTCGGAACCACCAGTTCGCTGACGCAGCGTACCGCGCCAACTACCGTGAGTGGTATTGCGGCCATGCTCAGCGCCAAGCTGGCGCCGTCGGCGACCGGGAACGGCGTCGGCATCGAGGTCGCCGACGCGGCAACCGGGCAGGTGCTCTACTCCGCCAACGCCAGTACCCCGGCGACCCCGGCGTCCACCACGAAGCTGGTCACGGCGGTCGCGGCGCTCGGCGCGCTCGGCCCGGACGCGCGGTTCACCACGTCCGTTCGCCAGGCGGGCGGCACCGTCGTGCTGGTGGGAGGCGGTGATCCCACCCTCGCCGTCAATGCATATCCCTCCTCCGACTACCCGCGTCCGGCCACGCTCGCCCAGCTCGCGGCGGGCACCGCCCGCGCGCTGCGGGCCCAGGGGCGCCACTCCGTCCGGCTAGGGTATGACACCGCGCTGTTCAGCGGGCCCGATATGGCACCGGGATGGGCCAATGACCTGATCACGACGGGCAACGTCACACCGATCAGCGCGCTCACGGCCGACCAGGGGCGGCTGACCCCAGGCGGCGCGCTGGAAGACTCCGACGACCCGGTCAACTACCGGCCCCGGGCGACGAACCCGGCGGGCAGTACCGCCGCGGCGTTCGCGGGGCTGCTGCGGCGCGACGGCATCACGGTCACCGGCTCACCGGGGCCGTCCCGCCCGCCCGCCACCGCGCCCGGCCGCTGGCCAGCGTCGCCTCGCCGCCGCTGGTGCAGATCACCGAGCAGATGCTGCTCGAGTCCAACAACGTGATCGCCGAGGTCCTGGCGCGGCACGTGGCGATCGCCCTGGGGCTGCCCGCCACCTTCAGCGGCGCGGCGCTCGGCGACGAGACCGAGCTGCGCCGGCTCGGCGTCACCACCCCGATCAGCCTGGTGGACGGCAGCGGCCTGTCGCCCAAGGACGCCATCGCGCCGGAGACCCTGGTGCGGGTGCTCAAGCTGGCGCAGGACACGCCGCGGCTGCGCGGCGTGATCACCGGGCTGCCGGTGGCGGGCTTCGCGGGCACGCTGCTGGCGGGCAACAGCGTTTTCGGCGGAATCGGCCAGAGCGACGGCGGCGCCGCGCGCGGCGTCGTGCGGGCCAAGACCGGCAACCTGTCCACGGTGGCGACGCTGGCCGGCCTGGTGTACGACCGGGCAGGCAGGCTGCTGCTTTTCGCGATCATGGCGCCCCGTGTGCCCGGGCCGGCCAGCTGCAGGCGGCGGCCGACGCGATCGACGCGGCCGCCGCCGGCCTGGCCACAAGCGGGTGAACGCGTGCCTCACCCTCCCGTTACCATCAGCGAGCACGTACGGTAGGACTGTGAGCAGCGCACAGATGATCGACTGGGACGTGGCGATCTCGACCGGCGTCAGGTTCGCCAGGCAGGGTCCCGAGGTCAGCCTCGCCGACGCCCGCGCAGTGGTGGCAGAGCTGCGCGGCCTGACCGCCGTTGTCCAGCAGCCAGTCCGTGACTTGACCGGGCTGACCAGCCAGGGGGCCGTGGGCCCGGTCGCGGTGGTGGACCGCCCGGGGTGGATCAAGGCGAACGTGGGCGGTTTCCGCGTGGTCCTCGAGCCGCTGGCGGAGCGGCTCGCCGAGCGGGGCAACTCCGTGCCCGCCGCCGGGTCGGTCGTCGGCGCGGTCGGCTCGCGGGTCACCGGCATGCAGGCCGGGCTGATCCTCGCCTACCTGTCGTCCCGGGTGCTCGGCCAGTACGAGCTGTTCCTGCCGCCCGGCGAGGGCGGCGCGCCGGGCAGCGGGGCGAACGGCACCAGCCCGAACGGCCACGGCCGCGGCGCGTCGACCGGGGTCAACGGGTCGGCGGGTGCCGCGCCCGCCCCGGGCGTCGGCCGGCTCACCCTGGTCGCGCCCAACATCGTGATGATCGAGCGTGAGCTCGGCGTCGACCCGCACGACTTCCGCCGCTGGGTGTGCCTGCACGAGGAGACGCACCGCGTGCAGTTCACCTCGGTGCCCTGGCTGCGCGGCTACGTGCAGGGCATGATGACGGAGTTCCTGCTCGCCTCGGACCTGGACACCGGCGCCGATCCTCGACCGGATGCGGTCGGCCGTGACGGCGGTGGCGGGCGCGGTGCGCGGCGGCGAGGGCGAGAGCCTGATCGAGGCGATCCAGACCCCGGCGCAGCGGGCGCTGCTCGACAAGCTGACCGCGGTCATGACGCTGGTCGAGGGGCACGGCGACTACGTGATGGACGCCGTCGGCCCGAGCGTGGTGCCCAGCGTCGCCGACATCAGGGACAAGTTCTCCCACCGCCGCGGCTCGCAGAGCCGGCCGGAGCAGCTGCTGCGCCGCATCCTCGGCATCGACATGAAGATGAAGCAGTACGAGCAGGGCTCGCGCTTCGTCTCCACCGTGGTGGCCGAGGCCGGCATGGCCGGGTTCAACAAGGTGTGGACCTCGCCGGAGACGCTGCCCACCCGGACCGAGATCGAGAACCCGCGCGAATGGCTTGAGCGGGTCGGCTGACACGTGGGCGGTGCCCTGCCGCCGGCCGTGGCCGAGGTCCGCAATCGCCGTCCGGCGCGTCGCTGGCCGGGCTGCACCCCGGTGACCTGGTGCTCGCCGCCTGCTCCGGCGGGCAGGACTCGCTCGCCCTGGCGGCCGCGCTGGCGTTCACCGCGCCGCGGGCCGGGCTGCGCGCCGGCGCGGTCACCGTGGACCACGGGCTGCAGCCCGGGTCGGCGGACCGCGCGGCCGAGGTGGCCGGGACGCTGCGCGGGCTCGGCCTCGACCCGGTGCCTTTCCGTCGCGGTGACGGTGGACGGCCGGCGGCGGCCCCGAGGCGGCCGCCCGCACGGCCCGGTACGCCGCGCTGGAGAAGGCCGGCGGCGCAAGCCGGCGCGACCACGGTGCTGCTCGGGCACACCCTGGACGACCAGGCGGAGACCGTGCTGCTCGGGCTGGCCCGGGGCTCGGGGGCGCGGTCGCTGGCCGGGATGCCGCGGCGGCGCGGCGTCTTCGCCCGCCCGCTGCTCGGCGTGCGCCGGGCGGTCACGGCCGCGGCCTGCGAGGCGCTCGGCCTGCGCCCGTGGTCAGACCCGCACAACGCGGACCGCCGGTACGCCCGGGTCCGGGTGCGGCTGGACGCGCTGCCCGCGCTGGAGGCGGCGCTCGGCCCCGGGATAGCCGAGGCCCTCGCGCGCACCGCCGGACCGGCTGCGGGATGATGCGGAGGTGCTGGAGCAGATCGCCGAGCGACGAACGGGCGCGGGCTGGCACGCCGCTGGCCGTGGCCGCGCTCGCGCGGCTGCCCGGTGCCGTGCGCAGCCGGGTGCTGCGGCCGGCCGCGCTCGCGGCCGGGTGCCCGGCGGGCGCGCTGACGGCGGCGCACGTCGACCGGCTGTCCGAGCTGGTCACCGACTGGCACGGGCAGCGGTGGGTGGACCTGCCCGGCGGGGTCCGCGTCGCCCGGCGGTCTGGCGAGGTCGTCTTCGACCGTCAGTGATCGGCGTGATCTAGCGGAGGGCTTCGCTATGGACGCTGCCGACATGGGGCCGGACGCTGAAAGAGGTGCTCATCACGGCCGAGCAGCTCAAGCTCCGGACGGCCGAGCTCGCGGCGCAGATCGACGCCGATTACGCCGGGCGCGAACTGCTGCTCGTCGGCGTGCTCAAGGGGGCGGTGATGGTGATGGCCGACCTGGCCCGCGCCATGCACCTGCCGGTCCAGATGGACTGGATGGCCGTGTCGTCCTACGGCTCGGGCACCAAGTCCTCCGGGGTGGTGCGCATCCTCAAGGACCTGGACGCCGACATCAGCGGCCGGCACGTGCTGATCGTCGAGGACATCATCGACTCGGGGCTGACCTTGTCCTGGCTGGTCGGCAACCTCAAGTCGCGCGACCCGGCCTCGGTGGGGATCTGCACGCATGCTGCGCAAGCCGTCCTCGGCCCAGATGGAGGTCGAGGTCGCCTACACCGGGTTCGAGGTGCCCGACGAGTTCGTGGTCGGCTACGGCCTCGACTACGCCGAGCGGTACCGCAACCTTCCGTTCATCGGCACCCTGGCGCCGCAGGTCTACGGGGGAAGCTGACCGCGCGCTGGCCTGCGGGAGTACGCGCGCCAGCTAGGCGGGGAAGACGTGACGTGACCGGCCTTGACGGCCGGCAGCGGCGGCAGCGCTGCTGCGGCCACGGGGAACACAGCGCCGCTGCGTGTAGCGTTGGTATACCGTCAGGGAACTATCATGCATCGGACACGGCTGGCTCGCGCGCAGCCGGTCAGCAAGGCAGCGCAGGGCAGGCAGTGCCGTCGGTGGTCGGCGGGACGTGAGGCTGGTCAGGAGGGAACGGCCCGCCACGGGGTCGCTCACAATGGAATTGAAGCGCTTTTTCCGTGGACCGCTACTGCTGGTACTGCTCGCGGTCCTGGTCATAACGATCACTCTGGGCTGGGCGAACTCCGGTAGCAGCTACCAGCAGGCGGACACCGGCAAGATCGTCCAGCTGATCGAGCAGGGCAAGGTCAAGTCGGCCATGCTCACCGACAAGAACCAGACGATCCAGATCACCACGAAGAGCGGCCAGCAGTTCCAGGGCGACTTCATCGGCGGCCAGGGCTTCCAGTTGCAGCAGCTGCTGCAGAAGCAGGTTGACAGCAACCAGCTGCCCGGCGGCTACAACGTGCAGATCCCCAAGACCAGCACGCTTCTTGTCCATCATCTGAGACCTTCGTTCCCTACCTGCTGATCGCGCTGTTCTTCTTCTTCCTGCTGAGCCAGATGCAGGGCGGCGGCTCCCGGGTGATGAACTTCGGCAAGTCGAAGGCCAAGCTGATCACCAAGGACACGCCGAAGACCACCTTCGCCGACGTGGCCGGGGCCGACGAGGCCATCGAGGAACTCCAGGAGATCAAGGAGTTCCTGCAGAACCCGGCCAAGTTCCAGGCCATCGGCGCCAAGATCCCCAAGGGCGTGCTGCTCTACGGGCCGCCCGGCACCGGCAAGACGCTGCTGGCCCGCGCCGTCGCCGGCGAGGCGGGCGTGCCGTTCTACTCGATCTCCGGTTCCGACTTCGTCGAGATGTTCGTCGGCGTCGGCGCCTCCCGGGTGCGCGACCTGTTCGAGCAGGCCAAGCAGAACGCCCCGGCGATCGTATTCGTGGACGAGATCGACGCCGTCGGCCGGCACCGCGGCGCCGGGCTCGGCGGCGGCCACGACGAGCGCGAGCAGACGCTGAACCAGATGCTCGTCGAGCTGGACGGCTTCGACACCAAGGGCGGCGTGATCGTGATCGCCGCCACCAACCGGCCGGACATCCTCGACCCGGCGCTGCTGCGCCCGGGCCGCTTCGACCGGCAGATCGTCGTGGCCCAGCCCGACCTGACCGGGCCGCAAGGGCATCCTCAAGGTGCACGCCCGCGGCAAGCCGTTCGCGCCCGACGTCGACCTGGACATCATCGCCCGCCGGACCCCCGGCTTCACCGGCGCGGACCTGGCCAACGTGATCAACGAGGCGGCGCTGCTGACCGCGCGCACCAACGGCAAGCAGATCCACATGCAGGCGCTGGAAGACGCCATCGACCGGGTGATGGCGGGCCCGGAGCGCAAGAGCGTGCTGCTGTCGGAGAAGGAGCGCAAGATCATCGCGTACCACGAGGGCGGTCACGCCCTGGTCGGGCACGCGATGGCCGAACGCCGACCCGGTGCACAAGATCACGATCATCCCGCGCGGCCGGGCCCTCGGCTACACCCATGGCGCTGCCGACCGAGGACAAGTTCCTCAGTCACCCGGGCCGAGATGCAGGACCAGCTGGCCATGCTGCTCGGCGGCCGGACCGCGGAGGAGCTGATCTTCCACGAGCCCACCAGCGGCGCCGCCAACGACATCGAGAAGGCCACCCCGATCGCCCGCAGCATGATCACCGAGTACGGCATGAGCGAGCGGCTCGGCGCCCGCAAGTTCGGCAACGGCGACAGCGAGCCGTTCCTCGGCATGAGCCAGATCGCACAGCCGGGACTACTCCGAGGAGATCGCGTCCGCGATCGACGAGGAGATCAAGCGGATGATCGAGTCCGCGCACGACGAGGCCTGGGAGATCCTGGTCGCAGTACCGCGACGTGCTCGACAACCTCGTGCTCCAGCTGCTGGAGCACGAGACGCTCAACCGCAAGCAGGTGCTCGAGGTCTTCGCGCCGGTGCAGCGGCGGCCCGTCCGCGGTACCTACACCGGCTACGGCAAGCGGCTGCCCTCGGACCGGCCGCCGGTCATGTCGCCGAAGGAGCTGGCCCTCGCGGCCAGCTCGGGTTCCGGCGTCGACCGATCCCCGGGTGCCAACGGCCAGGTGCTCGGCTACGGCGCCGGGCAACGGCACGCTCCGGCGAGACCAACGACTAACAGGGCGGGCACCATGAACGACCAGCCTGCGGTGGACCGATTCGCGCCGGCGTCGGCGGCAGGCGGACGAGGAGCCCCTGTCCGCCCGGTTGACCTGGCCCGGATCGAGCGGGCCGTCCGCGAGATCCTGCTCGCGATCGGCGAGGACCCGAAGCGGGACGGGCTCATCGACACCCCGGCCCGGGTGGCGCGCATGTACGCCGAGCAGTTCGCAGGGCCTGCGGCAGCGGCCCGAGGACGTGCTGACCACGGTCTTCGACGCCGAGCACGACGAGATCGTGCTGGTGCGCGACATCGAGGTCTACAGCATGTGCGAGCACCACCTGGTGCCGTTCTTCGGCAAGGCGCACATCGGCTACATCCCGAGCGCCAAGGGCGAGATCACCGGCCTGTCCAAGCTGGCCAGGCTGGCCGACGTGTACGCGCGGCGGCCCCAGGTGCAGGAGCGGATGACGAGCCAGATCGCCGACGCGCTGATGCGCATCCTGGAGCCGCGCGGCGTGGTCGTGGTGCTGGAGTGCGAGCACCTGTGCATGTCCATGCGCGGGGTGCGCAAGCCGGGCGCGACCACGGTCACCTCCGCCGTCCGCGGCATCTTCCGCCGGGAGGCGCGGACCCGCGCCGAGGCAATGTCGCTGCTCTTCGGTAATAGGTAATACTCGGAGGTTTCCTCCGTTTATCGCGATGCGATGCGTCACGGGTTACCCCGATTTCCTGCGGGGTTGACCGTAAATGGACCGTAATGTTTGAACCGGGTCCTTCCGCCGTGCGTGTAATCAAATGGCCGACTTATCTTTCACCGCTCACTCGGTCGGCCGCGGGGGATTGAGGGTACCTTGTCTGTGACTGGCAAACACGGTCGTCGTCGCGGCCCGGAGCACACCACGAGCGGTGCACCGGATATTAGCGAGTTCTTAAGCAGATCAGGGAAGCGGTACATGGCGGGGTGTCATGACTGCGCTGCTGGCCCGTGGTCCGGGGCCTGACAAGAAATCAGATGACATGAGCGAGAGCGTTTCCGTCGGACGACGCGGACCGCGGTGTCAAGCCGGGGTGCCGGCGAGTAAGGGCAACAAGCGGCTTGCGTGGCTGCCCGGCGCCGCCGCACTGCTGACTTTCCTCATCGGCCTATCCGACGTGCTCGCCGTCTTCAAGCCCGCGCTGGCACGACAGGCTGCACAAGGTCAACGCGGTCGTGCCGGGGACGCTCACCAACGTCACCCGCACCTCGGACGTCATCATCGGCCTGCTGCTGCTGATGCTCGCCCGCGGCCTGCGCCGCCGCAAGCGGCGGGCCTGGCAGGCGGTGCTCGCGCTGCTCGCGTTCGACAGCGTCATCCACTTCCTGCACTTCCCGCACCTGATCTCGGCCGTCCGGCATCGTGGCGATCGTGCTGTTGCTTCGTGCTGCTCTACCGGCACGAGGACTTCTACGCGGTCGGCGACCCGCGCACCAGGCGGACCGCGGTGCGGGTCTTCATCGGCCTGATCGCGATGGACTTCGCGATCGGCCTCGGCTACCTCGCGCTCGGGCCGCTGGCCGGTAGCTACCCGGTCGGCCAGCGGGTGCAGGACGTGCTCTACGAACTGGTCGGCGTCTACGGCCCGGTCCAGTGGGCGTCCGACCCGCGCGGTGACCTGTACCACGTGCTGACCAGCGCGCTCGGCGCGTTCACGCTGATCGTCACCATCTACCTGTTCCTCCGCTCGGCCCGGCCGTCCGGGCCGGCTGGCCGCGGCCGACGCGGAGAAGATCCGCGGGCTGCTGGCCAGGCAGGGCGAGCGGGACTCGCTCGGCTACTTCGCGCTGCGCGACGACAAGAGCGTGATCTGGTCGCCGTCGGGCAAGGCGGGCATCTGCTACCGCGTGGTGTCGGGCGTGATGCTGGCCTCGGGCGACCCGCTCGGCGACCCGGAGGCCTGGCCGGGCGCGATCGCCGCGTTCCTCGGCGAGGCGGCCCGCCACGCCTGGCGGCCCGCGGTGATGGGGTGCAGCGAGCTGGGCGCCGAGGTGTGGTGCCGCGAGGGCGACCTGACCGCGCTCGAGCTCGGCGATGAGGCCATCGTCAACGTCGCCGACTTCAGCCTCTCCGGCCGCCAGATGCGCAACGTCCGGCAGATGGTCAACCGGGTGGCCAAGAACGGCTACACCGCGGAGGTCCGCCGGGTCGGTGACATCCCCCGGGCCGAGCTCGACCGCGATCGTCCGCGAGGCGGACCGCTGGCGCGGCACCCACGTCGAGCGCGGCTTCTCGATGGCGCTCGGCCGTCTCGGCGCGCCGGGCGACGAGAACTGCGTGCTGGTCACGGCCGAGGAGAACGGCGTGCTGCGCGCGGTGCTGCACTTCGTGCCCTGGGGCGGGGACGGGCTCTCGCTCGACCTGATGCGGCGGGACAAGACCGCCCAGGCCGGGCTGAACGACTTCCTGATCGTGGAGGCCATCAAGGCCGCGCCGGGGCTGGGCGTCAAGCGCCTGTCGCTGAACTTCGCCATGTTCCGCGCCGCGCTCGAGCGGGGCGAGCGGATCGGCGCCGGGCCGGTGACCAAGGCCTGGCGCGGCCTGCTGGTGTTCCTGTCGCGGTGGTTCCAGATCGAGTCGCTGTACAAGTTCAACGCGAAGTTCTGCCCGGTGTGGGAGCCGCGCTTCTTCGTCTTCCCCGGCGGCCGGGACATGCCGCGGATCGCGGTCGCCGCGCTGGAGGCGGAGGCGTTCCTGGTCTGGCCGCGGCTCGAGGTACGGCGGTACGCGCGGCGGGCCGGCCGACGCGCTGAGCCGCCGTGCTCCAGCCGGGCCAGCGGCCCGCCGACCACGTCACGGCCTGACTGCGCTAGACATTCCCCGTATGGTCTATCTGCCTGGTCTGGCCGGAACGCCTCCGGCGGACCGATGCCTGGTCATGGGCGTGGTCAACGTGACACCCGACTCGTTCTCCGACGGCGGGAGCTGGTTCGGCGCCACGGCCGCGGTCGAGCACGGCCTGGAGCTGATCGCCCAGGGCGCCGACATCGTCGACGTCGGCGGCGAGTCGACCCGGCCCGGCGCGCAGCGGGTGCCCGTTGACGAGGAGCTGCGCCGGGTCAAGCCGGTCATCACCGAGCTGGTCAAGGCCGGGGCCGTGGTCAGCGTGGACACGATGCGGGCGCAGGTGGCCGAGTGGGCGCTCGGAGCGGGCGTCAGCCTGGTCAACGACGTCAGCGGCGGGCTCGCCGACCCGTACATGCCCCGGCTGGTGGCGAAGGCGGGCATCCCCTACGTGGTGATGCACTGGCGCGGGCACAGCCACGACATGTACTCCAGGGCGGTCTACCAGGACGTGGTCCGCGAGGTGCACGACGAGCTGGAGCAGCGGATCGAGGCGGTGACCGCCGAGGGCGTGGACCCGTCGCTGATCGTGCTCGACCCCGGGCTGGGGTTCAGCAAGAACCCGGCCGCGCACGGGCCGGACGCGCACAACTGGCAGCTGCTCGCCGGGCTGTCCGAGCTGGCCACGATCGGCGGCCGTGACTTCCCGGTGCTTGTCGGCGCGTCGCGCAAGCGTTACCTGTCGCGGTTGACCGATCCCCCGGGGGGAAGTCCTTCCGCATGGGGGGCTGCCCGCCCCCCATATCCCCCTGGCCCCGTACCCCCCGCTGTCCGCGCGAGCGGGCCTGATCGCAAAGACCGCGATCTTATCAGCCCCGCCCGCACGGACGAAAAGCCGCGTGAGGACCGTCCTTACTCGGACGAACGACGCCAAGACGGCTGCCATTACCGCGCTGGTCGGCGGCGGCGGGCGCGTGGTGCGTGCGGGTGCACCACGTCCCGGCCAATGCCGACGCCGTCCGGGTGGCCGCCGCCTACCGCGCCGCGTCCCGCCCGTGACGGCGCATGCGGTCGGCCGTCCTCGCCCTGGGCAGTAACCTCGGGGACAGGAGAGACATTCTCCAAGGTGGGGTGGACGCTATCGCCGGGCTCACAGAGGTGCGCGTGACGGCAGTGTCGCCGGTCTACGAGACCGTGCCGGTCGGCGGCCCGGCGCAGCCCGACTACCTGAACGCCGTCGTGCTCATCGAGACCACCGCGCCGTCGCGCGAGCTGCTCGCTCGGCTGCACGAGGTCGAGGCGGCCTTCGACCGGGTCCGCCTGGTTCGCTGGGGGCCGCGCACCCTGGACATCGACATCATCACCGTGGCCGGCGAGCGCAGTTATCTCCCGGGGGGACGACCCGGCTCCGCGCTACGACGCTGCCGCACCCGCGAGCGCATGAGCGCGCATTCGTGCTTGTCCCCTGGCATGACATCGACCCCGACGCCGAACTCCCTGGCTACGGGCCGGTCGCGGAGCTGCTCGTCGGCCTCGACACGACCGGAATTCGCCGGTCAGAGGTGACCATCGTCCTTCCGGAGGCGGACTCGTGAAGCCGACCCGCCCGTGGACGCTGGGGCTCGTCATCGCCGCGGCCGCCGCGGTGACCTGGGCGGTGCTCACCGCCGTGTACGCCAGCCTGCCCCCGCTCACCTGGACCGGCGTCCCTGCCCTGCTCATCGCGGCGGCCGCCGAGGCCTGGGCCGGCCGTGACCTGCGGGCCCGCATCGCCGGGCGGCGGGGGGCGCGCCCGGCGCCGCCGCTGTTCGTGGCGCGCATCGTCGCCCTGGCCAAGGCCAGCTCGCAGACCGCCGCGCTGCTGGCCGGCATCTGCGCCGGGTTCATGATCTACCTGGCCGGCCGGGCGAACGCGCCGACGCCGCAGGGCGACCTGCTCGTCGCCAGCCTGTCCTTCGGCTCCTGCCTGGTGCTGCTGGCGGCCGCGCTGTTCCTTGAGTACTGCTGCCGCGTCCCCGGCGATCCCGGCGACGTTGAGGAAGTCCCGCCGCCGCCTCCCCCGTCACCGTTCGACCACTAGCGGCGCGCTGGCCGTCGCGGCCGTCGCGGCCGCCTCGGCTGGGTGAGGCCGTCAGGGGCACGGCGGGCGCGGGTAGCTATCCTTGTCAGGGCGTTCGCCAGCGTAAGGGGGCTGTCCGGTACTCGTGGAGACTGGAACGAATGAGCATCCGGCCCGGCTCAGGGTCGGAGTTGTCGGGCCCGGCCGGGCGGGGACCGCGCTCGCCCGCGCGCTCGCGCGGGCCGGGCACGAGGTGGTGGCCGCGTCGGCGGTCTCGGCGGCTTCCCGGCGGCGGGTGGCCGACAACTTCCCCCGGGCCCGGCTGGCCGAGCCGCACCAGGTGCTCGCGGACGCGGACCTGGTGCTCGTCACCGTTCCCGACGACGTGCTTCCCGGCCTCATCGAAGGGCTCGCCGCGACCGGCGCGCCGTACGCCGGGCGGCTGATCGCGCACGCCAGCGGCACGCACGGCCTGCGGGTGCTCAGCCCGGCCACCCAGGCGGGCGCGCTGCCGCTTGCGCTGCACCCGGTGATGGCGTTCACCGGGCGCGAGGACGACGCGGACCGGGTCAAGGGCGTCAGCTTCGGCGTCACAGCGCCTGACGCGCTCCGCCCGGCCGCCGAGGCGCTGGTCATCGAGATGGGCGGCGAGCCGGTGTTCATCGCCGAGGAAAAGCGCGCCCTGTATCACGCCGCGCTCGCCTTCGCCGGCAACCACCTGGCCACCTTGGTGACCCAGGCGGCGAGCCTGCTGCAGGAGGCGGGGGCGGACAACCCGGGCCGTATGCTCGGCCCGCTGCTCGGCGGGGCGCTGGACAACGCGCTGCGCCTCGGCGACGCCGGGCTCACCGGGCCGGCCGCGCGCGGCGACGACGGCACGGTCGCCGCCGACATCGCGGCGATCGCCGAGCACGCGCCCGCCGCGCTTCCCGCCTACCGCGGGCTGGCCCGGCTGACCGCCGACCGGGCGCTCGCCGCCGGGATACTCAGCGCCAGCGACGCCGAGCGCCTGCTCGGCGTGCTCGGCGACCGCCGGTGACCGCCGCCCGCCCGGCGCGTCGGTCCTGGCACGCCTTGTCGACAACGTTGTGGTGAAGCTTGGGACGGAGCGGCATGCTGCTGACGATTGATATCGGAAACACCAACATGGTCCTCGGCGTCTTCGACGGGGGCACGATCGTCGAGCACTGGCGGGTGACGACAGTGCCCGACCGGACGGCGGACGAGATAGCCGTCCTGCTGCACGGCCTACTCGCCCGGTCCGCCGCGGTCAAAGAAGCGGACCTGACCGGGATCTCGCTGTGCTCCACCGTGCCGTCTGTGCTGCACGAGATGCGCGACATGTGCCACCGCTACTACCCGACCCTGCCGTCGGTGATCGTGCAGCCCGGCGTGAAGACCGGCGTGCCGATCCGGATGGACAACCCCAAGGAGGTCGGCAGCGACCGCATCATGAACTCGCTGGCCGCCGTGCACCTGTACGGGGGCCCGGCCATCGTGGTCGACTTCGGCACCTCGACGAACTTCGACGCGGTCAGCGCGAAGGGCGAGTTCGTCGGCGGCGCGCTCGCCCCCGGTATCGAGATCTCCGTCGACGCGCTGTCGCGGCGCGCGGCGCAGCTGCTGAAGGTGGAGCTGACCAGGCCGCCGCGGGTGGTCGGCAAGAACACCGTCGAGGCGCTGCAGTCCGGCATCGTGTACGGGTTCGCCGGCCAGGTGGAGGGGATCGCCCGGCGGATGGCCGCCGAGCTGTCGCCCGGCGACCCGGGCGCGGTGACCGTGATCGCCACCGGCGGCCTCGCGCCCCTGGTGATCGAGGAAGTGCCGATCATCGACGCCCACGAGCCGTGGCTGACGCTCATCGGCCTGCGGCTGGTCTGGGAGCGGACACACGGGGGCAGCTGAGCCCCGGGCCCGTGAATCCGCTACGCGATGCGGACGGCGCCGACGTACTCGTTCCAGAACACCGCCTGCACCTGGACGTCCTGTCCGGTGCTCGGCGCGTCGACCATGAGCCCGTTGCCCAGGTAGATGCCGACGTGGCTGATGTCCTGGAAGAAGAACACCAGGTCACCGGGCTGGAGGTCGTCCCGTGAGACATGCATCCCCGAGTTCCACTGCGACCCGGTGTAGTGCGGCAGCGAGATGCCCTCCTGGGCGAACGCCCACATGACCAGGCCGGAGCAGTCGTACGAGTCCGGGCCTGCCGCACCCCATACGTAGGGCTTGCCCCGCTGGGTGAGCGCGGCGCGCAGCGCCGTCGTGCCGACGTTGGTGGCCTCGGGCAGCACGATGTTCGGGTAAGACCCGGTCTTGTTGAACACGTCCATCGCCTGGGCCATGGCCGCGCTGTTCAGGACCTTCAGCTTCGACTTGATCGTCGTGACCTTGTCGTTGATCTGCGACTGAAGCTGATTGGCGGTGGCGATCTCTTCCTTGGCGGTCACCTGCGCCCGGGTGGCGGCGAGCTGCTCGCGCTGCAGGGTGCTCAGCCGCATGCCCGCCTCGTCGTTGAGCTGCTGGACGGTGGACGCCTGCCCGAGGAACTGGTCGGGGTTGCTGCTGGTGAGCATCTGCAGCGCCGGGTCCGTCCCGCCGTTCATGTAGCCCATCGCGGCCAGCTGGGCGACCGCCTTCTGGCTGCCCGCCATGGCCTGCTCGGCCCGCTGGGCCGCCAGGTTGGCTACCTTGACCTGGGACTTGGCCTGGGCGAGCTGGATCTTCAGGCCGTCGTACTGCTGGCCGAGCGAGTCCACCTCTTGCGACAACTGCTTGGCCTGGGCGACCAGGGTGTTGAGTGACGGTTGCGAGCGGACCGTCTGTGCCTCGCTCGGGCCGCCCTGGAGCATGACGGCTACCGTGGCCGCTATAACGACGACCGGAAGGACTCGCCGACTGACTGTATGCACGTCGATGCACGATATTAGATAGCCAAGCCGCTGCCAACCGACTCTCGGAAGATTTAGACATCCTAAGGATGCACCGGTTCGGCCGCACGGTTTGCCCGGAATGTGGTACGTGGCCGGCGCAACCGACGGCGGATCGTAACGGCGTGACCCCGCGGCGAAGCGCTTTAGCTGCGGCCATGCCGATACCCGGCGTGGCCGGCCGATTCTAATTAAGCGATACAGTAGTGCCGCGATGGAGTACATAGTCAGGCAAGCCCGCACCAGGGACGTCCCGGAAATCCGCGGGCTCATCGATCAGAACGTGGGCTCGGGCCGGCTGCTCGACAAGCACACGGTGAACCTTTACGAAGACATCCTTGAGTTCACCGTAGCCGCGACGTCAACTGACGGTGCGGTTGTCGGATGCGGCGCGCTGCACGTTATGTGGGAGGACCTGGCGGAGATCCGAACCGTCGCGGTTGATGAGCGCAGCCGGGGCGCCGGCATCGGGCACCTCATCGTCGATGAGTTGCTTGACCGGGCCCGCGCGGTTGGCGTATCCCGCGTTTTCGTGCTGACGTTCGCGGTGCCCTTCTTCACGAGCCACGGTTTTTTCGAAATCAGCGGTACCCCGGTCGCGCCGGAAGTGTACGCCGAGTTGCTGCGCTCTTACGACGACGGCGTGGCCGAGTTCCTCGACCTGGACCGGGTGAAGCCCAACACGCTGGGAAACACCCGCATGCTGGTCCGCCTGTAAAGACGGCAGGCCGACGGCGGGTAGGCTGCGTACCGCGGGCAGACCCCCACCAGTCTTCCGGTCGCCGCCCAGTGCCCGCGCCTACTGCGGCGGACCGCGACCGATTAAACGGGCCGAGGTAGTTACATGCTGCAGCAGGACCTCGCCGCGCTCGCCGCCCCGGCGATCGTCTGTGTAGCCTTCCTGGTCGGGGCATGGGCGATCGTGCGCAAGGAACTGGCGCCCAAGCGCCGCCGTGCCGCGCTGGAGGAGCCCGGGCCAGACGACGCGGAGCCGGGCGCCGGACAGGCGGACCCCGGGCACGGCGCAAGCTGACATTTCACAACATCTACGTTTTATCCAAGCTTGACACGGCCTATGTGGCGGTGCGCGCGGGCTATGGGCGTTGGCGCACTTGCGCCATTCCGTCCGGCGGCACCGCCTGGCACGGGGTTCGTTGTGCGGAAGATAACTGCGATCGTGAGTTTGCGCACATCCCGCAGCCTGGTACCGGGTGATATGCCAACTGTGGGCGCATTGTTCGATACGTCACTTGACCGATACAAGACGTGAACACCGTCTTGCCCGCTGCTGTTGGGCGGTTGAGCGTCCGGCTAAAGGTGGCGCGTGAAAAGTGGGCACCCCTCTAATTGTCTTGGTCAAGACCTGGGTATATGTTTGGGCAACCGTAAAATGGTCTCTCCGCAGAAGGGCTGAATCTCGTGGCGCAGAAGGTACAGGTGCTACTGCTCGATGACATCGACGGTAGTGAGGCAACGGAGACCGTGAGCTTTGGTCTCGATGGTGTGGGCTATGAGATCGATCTGAGTTCCGGGAACGCCGGGAAGCTGCGCACCGAGCTGGCCGCGTATGTGGACCACGCGCGCAAATCCGGTGGGTCGCAGCTGCGCCGTCGCCGCCAGCGGAACGGCGCGGGCCGCGAGCAGAGCGCGCGAATCCGCGAGTGGGCCAGGACGCACGGGCACAAGGTCAATGAGCGCGGCCGGATCCCGGCGAATATCGTCGCCGAGTACGAGGCCGCGCACTAGGCGAGGGCCGGCCGGGGGTCGCTCACCCCGCGCCGGAGCGTGTTCGCCCGGGGCGTACCGCAGCGGGTAACCCAGCGCGTTCGCTGGTGGCGTACTTGGAACTACGCTGCCATTCCGCGCTGTTGGATGGGGTGAAGGCCGGGTGTCCGGGGAACGTGTCCTGTAGTTGGCGCACAATCGCGTTACGTACAGGGTCGGGCACGCGGCTACCATGCGGAGCAGGCAGGAACGCCGAAACCTGCCGGATCCCCGCTGTGAGGAGAGCGACGACATGTTCGAGAGGTTCACCGACCGGGCGCGGCGGGTTGTTGTCCTGGCCCAAGAAGAGGCCAGGATGCTCAATCACAACTACATTGGCACGGAGCACATCCTGCTCGGCCTCATTCATGAGGGCGAGGGTGTTGCGGCCAAGGCGCTCGAGTCGCTTGGGATAAGCCTGGAGGCTGTGCGGCAGCAGGTCGAGGAGATCATCGGCCAGGGCCAGCAGGCGCCGTCTGGGCACATCCCGTTCACCCCCCGTGCGAAGAAGGTTCTTGAGCTATCGCTGCGCGAGGCGCTGCAGCTCGGTCACAACTACATCGGGACTGAGCACATCCTGCTTGGCTTGATCCGCGAGGGCGACGGTGTCGCTGCCCAGGTGCTGGTCAAGCTGGGCGCGGACCTGAACCGGGTGCGCCAGCAGGTCATCCAGCTCCTGCACGGCTACCAGGGGAAGGAGCCGACCTCCGCCGCGAGCGGCTCGACCGAGTCGGCCCCGTCGACCTCCCTGGTGCTCGACCAGTTCGGCCGCAACCTCACCCAGGGCGCCCGTGAGGGCAAGCTCGATCCGGTGATCGGTCGTGAGAAGGAAATCGAGCGGGTCATGCAGGTGCTGTCCCGGCGCACCAAGAACAACCCGGTCCTGGTCGGTGCGCCTGGCGTCGGCAAGACCGCGGTGGTCGAGGGGCTGGCGCAGAAGATCGTCAAGGGCGAGGTGCCCGAAACGATCAAGGACAAGCAGCTCTACACGCTCGACCTGGGCGCGCTCGTGGCCGGCTCGCGTTACCGCGGCGACTTCGAAGAGCGCCTGAAGAAGGTGCTTAAGGAGATCCGCACCCGCGGCGACATCATCCTGTTCATCGACGAGATCCACACGCTCGTCGGCGCGGGTGCCGCGGAAGGCGCGATCGACGCGGCTTCGATACTCAAGCCCATGCTGGCCCGCGGCGAGCTGCAGACGATCGGCGCGACCACGCTGGACGAGTACCGCAAGTACCTGGAGAAGGACGCCGCGCTTGAGCGCCGCTTCCAGCCCATCCAGGTGGCAGAGCCGACAATCGCGCACACCATCGAGATCCTCAAGGGCCTGCGCGACCGCTACGAGGCGCACCACCGGGTGTCCATCACCGATGGCGCCCTGGTCGCCTCGGCGCAGCTCGCGGACCGCTACATCAGCGACCGGTTCCTGCCGGACAAGGCGATCGACCTCATCGACGAGGCCGGCTCGCGGATGCGGATCCGCCGCATGACCGCTCCGCCGGACCTGCGCGAGTACGACGAGAAGATCGCACAGGTGCGCAAGGAGAAGGAGTCGGCCATCGACTCCCAGGACTTCGAGAAGGCCGCTGCCCTCCGGGACAACGAGAAGCAGCTGCTGGCGAAGAAGGCCACCCGGGAGAAGGAGTGGAAGGCCGGCGACATGGACGTCGTCGCCGAGGTCAACGAGGAGCTCATCGCCGAGGTCCTGGCCACCGCGACCGGCATCCCCGTCTTCAAGCTCACCGAGGAAGAGTCGCAGCGACTGCTCCGCATGGAGGATGAGCTGCACAAGCGGGTCATCGGCCAGAACGACGCCATCAAGGCCCTGTCTCAGGCCATCCGGCGCACCCGGGCCGGCCTGAAGGACCCGAAGCGTCCCGGCGGCTCGTTCATCTTCGCCGGCCCGTCCGGTGTCGGTAAGACCGAGCTGTCCAAGACGCTGGCGGAGTTCCTGTTCGGCGACGAGGACTCGCTGATCATGCTGGACATGTCCGAGTACATGGAGAAGCACACGGTCTCCCGGCTGTTCGGCTCCCCGCCCGGCTACGTCGGGTACGAGGAGGGCGGCCAGCTCACCGAGAAGGTCCGCCGTAAGCCGTTCTCGGTGGTCCTGTTCGACGAGATCGAGAAGGCCCACCCGGACATCTTCAACTCGCTGCTGCAGATCCTCGAAGACGGGCGACTCACCGACGCCCAGGGCCGCACGGTGGACTTCAAGAACACCGTGATCATCATGACCACGAACCTGGGGACGCGGGACATCTCCAAGGGCGTGTCGGTCGGCTTCGCCCGCGCGGGCGAGACCCGAGGGTCCTACGACCGGATGAAGGCGAAGGTCGGCGAGGAGCTCAAGCAGCACTTCAAGCCAGAGTTCCTCAACCGCGTCGATGACGTCGTCGTGTTCCACCAGCTGGAGCAGTCCGAGATCTTCCAGATCGTGGACCTGATGATCGCCAAGCTCGACGATCGGCTGAAGGACCGGGACATGGGCATCGAGCTCAAGCCCGCGGCCAAGACGCTGCTGTCCGAGCGCGGCTACGACCCGGTGCTCGGTGCCCGGCCGCTGCGCCGGACGATCCAGCGGGAGATCGAGGACATGCTGTCCGAGAAGATCCTGTTCGGCGAGCTCCGACCGGGGACGATCGTGGTCGTCGACGTCGAAGGCAAGGGCGAGGAGGCGAAGTTCTCCTTCACCGGCCGGCCCAAGCCGGAGTCGGTGCCGGACACGGCGGCCCTGGTCTCCGCCACGGCGTCGGAGTCGGTGCCGTCCGCCCCGGCTAGCTCGCCGTCGAGCGAGGGCCCGGGCACCGCGCAAGCGCTCGGCTAGTCCGACGCGCGCGGCTGACGGCTCAGCCCGCGACACGTCACGGCCCGGGAACCACTGGTTCCCGGGCCGTTTCGCGCCATAATGCTCCTCATGTCCTCGCCCTACGCCGATGAGATACTCGGCTGGTACGCCGTCAATGCCCGCGATCTCCCGTGGCGGGCGCCGGGCGTGTCGCCCTGGGCGGTGCTGGTCAGCGAGATCATGCTGCAGCAGACGCCGGTCAGCCGGGTGCTGCCCGCCTACCAGGCCTGGCTGGCAAGGTGGCCGACGCCGGCGGCGCTCGCGGCCGACCCGGCGGGCGAGGCGGTACGCCAGTGGGGGCGCCTCGGCTACCCCCGGCGCGCGCTGCGGCTGCACGAGACCGCCACGATCGTGACCAGCAAGTACGGCGGTGAGCTGCCCGCGACGCGGGACGAGCTGCTGGCCCTGCCCGGGATCGGCGCATACACGGCCGCCGCGGTGGCCGTCTTCGCGTTCGGCCGCAAGCACGCCGTTCTCGACACCAACGTGCGCCGGGTGCTGACCCGGGTTGAATCCGGGCGCGAGTTCCCCGGCCAGCAGCCGTCGGCGGCGGAGTACCGCCTGGCCGAGTCGCTGCTGCCCGCTGACGACGCCGTCGCGGCCCGCTGGTCGGTGGCCGTCATGGAGCTGGGGGCGCTCACCTGCACGGCGGCGGCGCCCCGGTGCGCGGACTGCCCGGTCGCCGGGCGGTGCGCCTGGCTGGCCGCCGGCCGCCGGCTGCCGAGGCCCGACCGGTCGGCCAGACGTACGAGGGCACGGACCGGCAGTGCCGCGGTCGGCTGCTTGCGGTGCTGCGGGACTCACGCGAGCCGGTGGCGCAGGAGCGCTTGGACGCCGTCTGGCCCGACGGCATCCAGCGGGCCCGCGCGCTTGACGGGCTCGTCGCCGACGGCCTGGTGGACCCGCTGCCCGACGGGCGGTACGCCCTGCCGGCCTGACCTGCTCCGGCGCGTCTTCCAGATACTGAGTGTAATCAGACGCATACTTTTTTCATGCGGATGGATGCGGACAGTAACGAAGAGGGGCGCAAGGACGGCCACGGCGCACCGGATTACGACGCAACCGGTTACGACGCAGCGGACTACCACGATCCCGGTGACGACGCGGCGGACTACGGCGAGCCCGGTTGCGACCCGGCGGACGACGACCAGCCCGGTTACGACCCTGGCTACGGGCCGGCGGACGACGACCAGCCCGGTTACGATGCCGGGGATGACGGCGGCCCAGGCTACGACGCGGCCGGCTACGACGCGGCCGGCTACGACGCGGCCGGCTACGACGCGGCGGAGTACCAGACGCCCGGCTACCGGGGGCCGGACGACGGTGACGGCGGCGACTGGGAACCGAGCGACGACGGCACCTTCTGGCGGCGCCGCTTCCTGATCCTCTGCGGCGGCGCGGTGGCGGTGGCGGTGTGCGCCTGGCTGTTCCCCGGCGCCCACGCCGCGCCCGCCCGCACCTCTCCGGCCGCCCGCGCGTCCATGGACGCGCGAATCAGAGCCCAGGCCCTGCCGCCCGCCGCCACCGGGGCCGCATGGGGCGTCACGCCGCCAGCCAAGCCGAGCGCGCCACCCGGCCCGGGCGCGACCACGTCTGGCCTCGGGGCGGGCACCGCGCCGGCCAAGCTCGCGGCCACGGCGAAGGAGAAGGTCAGCCATTCCTACCACCCGGGCACGTCGCCGGCAGGCTCGCCCACGCCGGCCGGCTCGCCCAAGGGCACGCCCCCGGCCAAGGGCACGGCAGCCGGAAAGGGCGCCGACTCCGCCAAGGCGCCGGGCTCCGGCGCGGGAGCGGCGGCGTGCGTGCCCGCCGACGTCGTGCTCAGCTTGTTCACCAGCAAGCCCGCCTATGCCGCCGGCGAGCGGCCGACGTTCAGCGTGTACGCGGTCTCGACCTCGCCCAAGGCATGCACGCTGCGCTATGGCCCCGGCACGGTCAAGGTGGTGGTGACCCGGCATGGCCGGGTGGTGTGGGACTCGGCGGCGTGCCATCCGCCGGCCGCCAAGCGGGTGCGGTTCACCCTCGGCGTGCCCCAGGTGCTGAAGCTGAGCTGGAACCGCAAGGCCACCGGTCCCGGCGGCTGCGCCGGCGCCCTGCCGGCCAGCGGCACGGGAACGCTGGACGCGGTCGCGGTGCGCGGCAGCATGTCGAGCCCGGTCGCCAAGTTCACCGTGACCAAGTAACGGCCGCCGGCTTCCGGCTAGCCGGGGCGCGGCGGCCGGCTAGCCGCGAAAGGCGGCCTTCAGGGCTTCACGGACGTCGGCTACCTCGGTGACCTCCATCCCGCCGCCCGGGGCGGCGCCGGTGGTCGAGCCGACCGGGACGATCGCCTGGCGGAACCCCATCCGTTCCGCCTCGGCCACCCGGCGTGGCACGCCCGCGACGTTGCGCACCTCGCCGGCCAGGCCGACCTCGCCGACCACGATCACGCCCTGGGGGAGTGACAGGTTGGCGACCGAGCTGGCGATGGCCAGCGCGACCGCGAGGTCGACGGACGGCTCGGTGAGCCGCACGCCGCCCACCGTGGCCGCGTACACGTCGGACTTGCCTACCTTGACGTCGGCCCGGCGCTGCAGCACCGCGAGCACCATCCCGATCCTGGACGCGTCGAGCCCCGAGGTGACCCGGCGCGGCACTTCGAGCACCGAGTGGCCGACCAGCGCCTGGACCTCGGCGAGCAGCGGCCGTCGGCCCTCCAGCGTGACCGTGACGCAGGTGCCGGGCACCGGCTCGCTGTGCCTGGACAAGAACAGCCCGCTCGGGTCGGCCAGCCCGATCAGGCCGTACTCGCCCAGATCGAAGCAGCCCACCTCGTCGGTCGGCCCGTAGCGGTTCTTGACCGCGCGGACCATGCGCAGCCGGGAGTGCCGGTCCCCCTCGAAGTGCAGCACCACGTCCACCAGGTGCTCCAGGGTGCGCGGCCCGGCCACCGAGCCGTCCTTGGTGACGTGACCGACCAGGATGGTGGACATCGCCCTGGCCTTGGCCACCGCGGTCAGCGCCGCCGCCACCTCACGGACCTGGGTTACGCCGCCGGGCACGCCGTCCACCTCGGAAGCGGCGATGGTCTGCACGGAGTCGATGATCAGCAGCCGCGGCTCGACGGTGGTCACGTGTGTGACGATCGCGTCCAGCTCGGTCTCGGCGGCCAGGTACAGGTTCTCGTGCACGGCGCCGAGCCGGTCCGCACGCAGCCGCACCTGGGCGGCGGACTCCTCGCCGGTGATGTACAGCACCGGGCCGGACGCCGCGACAAGCGCGCCCGCCTCCAGGAGCAGGGTGGACTTGCCGACGCCTGGCTCACCCGCCAGCAGCAGCACCGCGCCTGGCACCAGGCCGCCGCCGAGCACCCGGTCGAGCTCGTCGAGGCCGGTCGGCCTGGCCGACGCCTGTGCCGCGTCAACCTGCCCGATGGGCATCGCCGCGGTCGACACCGGGCCGCCGCCCAGCCGGGCGCTGCCCGCCCCGCCGTAGGCGGCCGCCCTGATCCCGGCGCGGACCAGCCGCGGCATCGCCGTCTCCGCCACCGTTCCCCAGGCCTGGCACTCACCGCACCGGCCGACCCATTTCGCCGCCTGCCAGCCGCACTCGGTACACCGGAACGCCGCCGTCGACTTCGCCATGGCCGCACCATACCGGCACCCGCCGACATTCGCCCCCGGCCGGCGGCCACGGGGCGCGCCGCGCCGGACGGCCCCGTTCGCGACATAAGCTAGTCGGGTGACTGTCGCAGCCGGAGGAGGGGCGCAGCCGTTGTCCGGACTACCCGCGATCCCTGTCGTGCTGTCCACGTCGTCCGTCTACCCGGAGCGGACGCCCGACGCCTTCGAGACCGCCGCCCGCCTCGGCTACGACGGGCTCGAGGTCATGGTCTACACCGACCCGGTCAGCCAGTCGGGCGACGCCCTGGCCCGGCTGGTCGACTACCACCAGGTACCGGTGCTCGCGGTGCACGCGCCCGGGCTGCTGCTCACCCAGCTCGTCTGGGGCCGCGAGCCGTGGGCCAAGCTGGTCAGGGCCAAGGACCTGGCCGAGCGCCTCGGGGCCAAGACCGTGGTCGTCCACCCGCCGTTCCGCTGGCAGCGGGAGTACACCCGGGGGTTCGAGCAGGGCATCGCCCGCATGTCGGAGGAGACCGACGTCACCTTCGCGGTGGAGAACATGTTCCCGATCCGGGCGGGAACGAGCGAGGTGTCCGGTTACACGCCGCACTGGGACCCCACCAAGCTCGACGTGCCGAACGTCACCCTCGACCTGTCGCACACCGCGGCCTCGGCGTCCGACGCCGTCGCCATGGCCAACGACCTGGGCAGCCGGCTCGCGCACATCCACCTGGCCGACGGTACGGGGGTGTCGAACGGCCCGGTGCCCGACGAGCACCTGGTTCCCGGCCGGGGCAGGCAGCCGTGCGCCGAGCTGCTGCGCGGCATCTCGGCCACCGGCTACGGCGGCATGGTGGTGGCCGAGGTGAACACGCGGCACGCCGCGACCAGGGACGAACGGCAGGCCGACCTGGCCGAGACGCTGGCGTTCGCCCGCAGGCACCTGGCGACGCTCCAGGTCACCTGACCAGCCGGCTCCGGACACTGCTTGCTGGCCGTTTGCAATTGCAAGCAGATGAGTTACCATAATGTTATGGCGAACATGGACAGCATCGGTGACTTCATCAGGCAGCAGCGGGAGCAGGCCAAGATCTCGTTGCGCCAGCTAGCCGAGCAGGCTGGCGTGTCCAACCCCTACCTGAGCCAGGTGGAGCGCGGGCTGCGCAAGCCGAGCGCGGACATCCTGCAGCAGATCGCCAAGGGGCTGCGCATCTCGGCCGAGGCCCTGTACGTGCAGGCGGGCATCCTGGAGGACCGCCCGGGCGACTCCGGCGTCCGCGCGGCCCTGCTCACCGACCCGCAGCTCACCGAGCGGCAAAAGCAGGTGCTCATCGAGATCTACGAGTCCTTCCGCAAGGAGAGCCAGCCGCAGTCGCCGATCGCCGAGGTGGTCGCGATCCATCGGGACAAGCCGTGGGCCGGGACAGACGCGCCGGCCGCGGACACGCCCGTCTCGGACACGCCGGTCTCGGAAACGCCTGTCTCGGATGCGGCGGTCTCGGATGCGCCGGTCTCGGACACGCCGCCGGTCTCGGACACGCCGCCCGCGGACAAGAGCGGCCCGGCCGACGGCCGGGATGGGTGGGCCGACGCCACGGACCGCGTGTAGGCGGGCCGGCAAGGTAGGTTGTTGGCGTGGTCTCAGTACTAGGCGACGGGGCGTACACCCCGCTCAATTACTTTTTCATGGCGCTCGCGGTGGCGGCGTTCATCGTGGAGGCGTGGGCTTTCATCGACGCCATCATCCGGCCTGCCCCGGCATTCCTCGCGGCGGCCAGCATGATGGACAACGCGCTCCGCAAGCTGACCAAGCCGATCTGGCTGATCATCCTGGGCATCGCGTTCGTGCTCGGGCTGTACTCCGCCGCTTACGGCGGCGTCACCGGCTTCCTGTCGGTACTTGCCTTCGTCGCCGCCGCGACCTACCTGGCCGGCGTGCGGCCCAAGGTCAAGGAGTACCGCAAGGCGCCGCTCTTCCGGGCCCTACGGCCCCTGGTAGAGCGGGTAAGCGTCTACGGGCGTGACCAGCAGGACCAGCGGAACGTCACCAGCAGCACCGCCGCGAGGACCACGCCCGCGTGGGCGGCCCGGGACAGCGGCGGCTGCGGGGTAAGCAGCCGGTTGACCCGGGCGGTCAGCTCGCCCTCGGCGGCGGCGAGTGCGCCGGCCGGCGCGCTGCCGGACCCTGCGGTGCCGAACCGGAGCAGCGCGATGGCCAGCTCCCTGGGCAGCAGGCCGCGCAGCCGCAGCGCGTGGTCGTCGGCCATCATCTCCACCAGCAGCGCCACCGTCCGGTAGGACTGGGCGATCCCCCGGGACCTCGGGAAGGCGCGGCGCAGCGAGGTGAAGGGGATCAGCACCAGGTCGTGCCGGGCGCGCAGGTGGGCGCGCTCGTGGGCGAGAACCGCGCTCAGCTCGACCGGGGCGAGCAGGTCAAGCGTGCCGACGCTGACCACGATCTGCGACCGGATGCCCGGCAGGCAGTAGGCGGCCGCTACCGGGTGATCGACCACCAGCGCGCCGGGAACCTTGGGGTCGCCGTACGCGAGCAGGGCGAGCAGTTCCCGCTGGCGGCGCCGGGCGCTGACCGCGTCGGCGAACGCCATGACCAGCACCCCGCACAGCACGGTGAACAAGACGAAGCCCGCCATGAGCGCGGCCAGCCGGACGATGGTGAGCAGCAGCGGCTGGTGCGGGCGCGACTAGCTGGCCGTAGGCCAGCCGCCTGACCAGCGAGGCCAGGCCGCCGATCACACCTGCCCGCGGTCCCTCGCCGCTGACGCCGACGGCCATCAGCGCGCCAACGGCGGCCAGGCCCCCGGCCAAGCCGAGCGCCTGCCACAGCAAAATCGCGGCCGCCGGGGAACGACGTGGCCATGACGCACGCAGCATCGCTTGTGCGCATCGCACGCTTCCCGCGGCGACCGCGGCGAGAAGTACCGCGTCGGCCACTGCCTTCATAACCCGACCCCGCTGTCTCCTTCTTCTTCGTTCTCCCGCTGCTCCCGCTCGAGGCCCGACAGGGCGTCGAGGAGCACCTCGGCCTCGTCACCGGACACGCTCTGCGGCGAACCTGGCCAGCGCCGCGTCCCGGTCGCCGGTCTGCTCCAGCGCGGTCAGCATCAGCTCGGCCACGTATGCCTCGCGGGTCGCCGCGGGCCGGTACCGCCAGGCGCGGCCGTCCCGTTCCCTGCGCGCGAACCCCTTCTTCGCGAGCCTGTCCAGGACCGTCATCACCGTGGTGTGAGCCAGGTCCTGGGGAAGCCCGTTGCTGACCTGTCTTACGGTCAGCGATGAATCAGTCTGCCAGAGGACTTCCATGATGGCACGTTCGAGGTCGCCCAGCCTGTTCACATAGAATAAGAGTACAGGGGAGGCGGTTTCCTTCAACCATACCGGAGGCCTCCTGGGCGAGCGGTGACTTGGCGATCTGCACGCAGCCGAGGATGATGAACCCGAGCGCGATGATCTCCGGTACGAGCCACCAGCCGACGCGCAGTCCCTCGCTGAACAGCACCACGCCGTAACTGATGCTGATCAGCGCGTCGCCCACGGTGAGCATCGGCTGCGATGCCACCAGGCTGCCGGCCTGGAGCGCGTTCTGCAGCAGGAACAGCGAGCCGACTCCGGCCACGGCGGTGGCGTAGATGTGCCAGTTGGTGAAGAACTGGACCAGCCCCGCCCTCCAGGTCGGCCATCGCGTTCTTCATCAGCGCCGCGGTCAGCGCGTAACCGCAGGCGGCGGCCAGCCCGAGCAGCGCCGCCCGCGGCTCGCCCCTGATGCCGGTGGCACTGGCGATCAGCAGGGCCTCGATGGCGCCGGTGACGATCAGCACCACGATCCAGCTCGTGGTCTGGGCCGACTCGATCGCGCCGTGCGGCTGCGCGATCGCCAGCCCAAGGCCGAGCGCCGCGGTGGTGGTGATGATGGCGGCCCAGGGCAGCCGCTTCAGCGCCGCGCGGTTATGGTTGGCCAGCGCGGCTAGCACCAGGGTGACCGGCAGCTCGATGATGAAGATCGGCTGCACCAGGGCGATCGGGCCGGTCGCCAGCGCGGCCGCCTGGGCCACCGCGGCGACCACGACCATGCCGATCCCGGCCAGCCAGACCCGGCGGTGCACCAGGTCGGCGAGGAGCGAGATGTGCATGGACCGCTCGGGCGGCACCTGGGCCGCCGCCTTGCGCTGCAGCACCGCCGCGCAGGCGTTGCTGCCGGCGGTGAGCAAAGCGAAGAGGACGCACAGCATCGTATGCACCCCGATGGTATGCACCGGCAGGTGGAGACTGGCCTGGTACAGGGTGCGTCACGTGCCGTTCTTCTTCTGCTCGTCACGTCCGGCGATGAGGCCCGCGAACGGGCGCAGGTTGGCCAGGCTCTCACCGCGCTTCTCGCGCCATGCCCATTCCCGCCGGATGGCACTGGTGAACCCGATTCGGATCGCCTCGTTGAACGTTTCGTCGGAGTATGTCAGCACGCAGCCAAGCAGCGTGTCGAGCTCGGCCTCGGAGACCGAGGACAGCGGCAGCCGGCCGGTCAGGTAGACGTCACCGGTCCGGTCGAGCGCGAAGTGCACGCCGTACATGCGCGCGCTGCGCTCAAGCAGGAACCGGTAGAAGGCCGCGTGGTTCTCGTCCGGCTGCCGGCAGAAAAACGCCTCGACCTGCAGGCTGTGTTCCCCGGCGATCAGCCACGTCATCGTGGCCAGCTTGTGCTCGCCTTCCAGCTTCACCAGGAAGGAGGACGGCTCCGGTCGCTCGTAGTCCAGTCCGAGGCCGTCCAGGGCAGCCTGGATCGCCAAAATGGGAGGATGATCGCCGGCCACCATCGCGGTTATGCACCCACCCGCGCGGTTACCTCGTCCATGACCCCGGTATACACCCTGGCCAGCCCGTCTACCGTCGCGGACCAGCCAAAAGCGGACGCGTGTCGGAGTGCGCCCGCCGACAGGGCCTGCAGGCGGTGCGGCGCCCCGATGAGGCGCCCGATGACCCCAGCCCAGTCGGCCGGGTCGTGGCCGTCTACCAGGACACCAGAGTCGCCGTCCCTGACCACCGTGCGCAGGCCGCCCACGCTGGCGGCGACCACGGGGGTGCCGCAGGCCTGCGCCTCCAGCGCTACCAGGCCGAACGACTCCGAGTGCGACGGCGTGAGCATCACCGTCGCCGCCCGGTACCAGTCCGCGAGCTCCTCCTGCGGGCAGGGCGACTCGAACCGGACCAGGTCGCTGATCCCGAGCTGGGCGGCCAGTTCGCGCATCCCGTCGGGGTCGGCGCGCTGCTGCCGCCCGCTGGGGCCGCCGACCAGGGCGACGCGCAGCGTTCCGCGCAGACCCGGGTCGGCCTCGAGCAGCCTGGCCGCGGCCTTCAGCACTACGTCCGGCCCCTTGAGCGGCTGCACCCGGCCCACGAACAGCAGCAGCACCGCGTCCGGCTCGACCCCGAGCCTGCGCCGGGCCGCCAGCTTGCCCGCCGGCCCGCCCGGCCGGAAGACGGACAGGTCGGCGCCCGGGTAGACGGTCTTCACCTTGGCCGGGTCGGCGCCGTACATCTCGGTGAGCTGCCGCGCCTCCTCGTCCGTGTTGGCGATCAGCCGGTCGGCGGCGGCGACCACCTCAAGCTCGCCGCTGATCCGCGCGACGGGCTCGGCCGCGTCGCCGCAGGCCAGGGCCGCGTTCTTCACCTTGCCCAGGGTGTGCATCGACTGCACCAGCGGAACGCCCCAGCGCTCCTTGGCCGCGGCGCCTACCGTGCCGGACAGCCAGTAGTGCGCGTGCACCAGGTCGTAGCGGCCCGGCTCGGACGCGGCCTCGGCGCGCAGCACCTCCAGGGTGAACGGGCACACCTGAGCGGGCAGGTCGTGCTTGTCCAGCTCCTCGAACGGGCCGGCGGGCACGCTGCGCACGAGCACGCCCGGGGCGATCTCGGCCAGCGGCGGCGTGTCACGGCACACCGCGCGGGTGAAGATCTCCACCTCGGTGCCCCGTTCGGCCAGCAGCCTGGCGACCTGAACGACGTATACATTGAGCCCGCCGGCGTCGCCAGTGCCCGGCTGGTCGAGCGGGGACGTGTGGACGCTGAGCGTGGCGATCCGTCGCGGAAGGCCGTTCGGCAGGCTGGACACGGTTGTAACCAACCGCGCCGCGTGCCGAAATCTTCCGGGTGACGGTCCGTTATGCACCACGCCGTGACCCAGGCCTCGCTGTGCAGCCAGGAGGCCGCGAGCTAGGCTGACCGGCATGGGAACCCTAGTGCTGCTGCGTCATGGTGAAAGCGAATGGAATTCCAAGGGCCTGTTCACCGGCTGGGTGGACGTCGGCCTAGCCGAGAAGGGGCGCCAGGAGGCTGCGGCCGCCGGCCGGATGCTCACCGACGCGGGCCTGCGGCCCGACGTGGTGCACACCTCGGTGCTCACCCGCGCGATCTCGACGGCCAACGTCGCGCTCGAGGCGGCCGGCCTGGGCTGGCTGCCGGTCACCCGCACGTGGCGGCTGAACGAGCGCCACTACGGCGCGCTGCAGGGCAAGGACAAGGCGCAGACCCGCGAGGAGTTCGGCGACGAGCAGTTCATGACCTGGCGGCGCTCCTACGACGTCCCGCCGCCGCCGCTGGCCGACGACGACCCGCTCTCCCCGATCGGCGACGCCCGGTACGCGCTGCTGCCGCCGGAGCTCATGCCGCGCACCGAGTGCCTGCGCGACGTCGTCTGGCGGCTGCTCCCTTACTGGTACGACTCGATCGTCCCCGACCTGGCCGCGGGCAAGACCGTGTTCGTGGTGGCCCACGGCAACTCCCTGCGCGCGCTGGTCAAGCACCTGGACAAGATCAGCGACGAGGCGATCGCCGAGCTGAACATCCCGACCGGCATCCCGCTGCTGTACGAGCTCGACGACGCGTTCACGCCGCGGCAACCCGGCGGACGTTACCTGGACCCGGAGGCGGCCAAGACGGCCGCTGAGGCGGTCAAGAACCAGGGACGCTAAGCCTGGGAGAACGACACCAGGGCTGCCGGTGAATAGTCCATGCTTAAGAGGTGTCTGGTCAATGGCCCGAAGGTGAACATCGAGAAAAGAGTGGATTTTCCCGTAACCTCCCGATTGTGGACGCCCCGGATGCTCCGCATACCATCAGATATGTGAGTATGGACTGGTCACGCCCGTGTGCGCCGCTGTCGTGGCCCGCATCTTTCCCGGTCCTGGAGGCGGCATGGCGGTGAAGGCCCGCACCGGGAACGGGGCGCGGACAGCCGAGGAACGCGCGGCTTCGCGCGGGCCAGCAGCCCACCAAGCTGCCACCCGGAATCGCGTCCGTGCTCTCCGTCCTATCCTCGTCCGCGGTCGTCGTGGACAGCGAGGACCGGGTGCTGCGGGCGAGCGCGGCGGCCCGGGCCTTCGGGATCGTCAAGGGCGACCGGCTCATGGTGAGCGAACTCGCCGCGCTGGCCAGGCAGGTGCGCCGGGACGGCGAGATCCGCGAGGCGGAGTTCGAGGTGCCGGTGCCGCGGTTCGGCGGCCGGACCACCACCTTCGCGGTCCGGGTCGCGCCGCTGTCCGGCACCGTAGGCGGCGGCGGGCTCGTCCTGGTGCTCGCCGAGGACCAGACCGACCGGCACCGGGTGGAAGAGGTCCGCCGGGACTTCGTCGCCAACGTCAGCCACGAGCTCAAGACCCCGGTGGGCGCGCTCGCGCTGCTAGCCGAGACGATCGAGGACGCGGCCGACGACGCGGAGGCGGTGCGCCGCTTCGCCGGGCGGATGCGGCAGGAGGCGGCCCGGCTGACCTTCCTGGTGCAGGACCTGATCACGCTGTCGCGCATCCAGGCCGCCGAGCCCATCCCCGACCCGAAGCCGGTGTCACTCGACGCGGTAGTGGCCGAGGCGCTCGACCGCTGCCGGATGAAGGCGAACGCCCGCGGCATCACGCTGGCGTCGATCGGGGTACGCGGCCTGAGCGTGTTCGGCGAGGAGGACCTGCTGGTGACGGCGGTCCGCAACCTGCTGGAAAACGCCGTCGTGTACAGCCCGGAGCGCACCAGGGTCGTGGTCTGCGTGAAGCGGCCTGGTGACGGCGGCGCTGAGATCAGCGTGGCCGACCAGGGCATCGGCATCCCGGAACGGGATCTCGAGCGGATCTTCGAGCGCTTCTACCGTGTTGACCCGGCCCGCTCGCGGGCTACCGGAGGCACCGGGCTCGGTCTCGCCATCGTGAAGCACGTGACGGTCGCCCACGGCGGCCGGGTCACCGTGCGGAGCGTGGAGGGCGCGGGCTCGACCTTCACCCTGTGGCTATCACTGCGGAGTGACAATGACGACGACAGTGCCGACCGGCCGCGCGCCTAGGAATGCCCGCTCGACCCCAGGAGGGGAACTTCAGTGACACGCGTGCTCGTGGTCGAGGACGAGGAGTCGTTCAGCGACGCCATCTCCTACATGCTCCGCAAGGAGGGGTTCGAGGTTGCGGTCTGCGCAACGGGCCCGGACGCGCTCGACACCTTCGACCGCACCGGTGCCGACCTGGTGCTGCTCGACTTGATGCTGCCGGGACTGCCGGGCAGCGAGGTGTGCCGGTCGCTGCGCGAGCGATCGAGCGTGCCGGTCATCATGCTGACCGCCAAGGACAGTGAGATCGACAAGGTGGTCGGTCTCGAGCTCGGCGCCGACGACTACGTGACGAAGCCGTTCTCGTCGCGGGAGCTGGTGGCACGGATGCGGGCGGTGCTGCGCCGGCGCGGCGACGTCGAGGAGGTCGCCGACGCCACGCTGGAGGCGGGCCCGGTGCGGATGGACGTGGAGCGGCACGTGGTGAGCGTCCGCGGCGACCAGGTACAGCTGCCGCTGAAGGAGTTCGAGCTGCTGCAGGTGCTGCTGCGCAACGCCGACCGGGTGCTGACCAGGATGCAGCTCATCGACCGGGTGTGGGGCGCCGACTACGTGGGCGACACCAAGACCCTGGACGTGCACATCAAGCGGCTGCGCGCCAAGATCGAGACCGACCCGGCCAAGCCCAGGCACATCGTGACCGTGCGCGGGCTCGGGTACAAGTTCGAGTCGGCCGGCTGAGCGCCCGCCGGGCAGGTACTGACAAAGCGGCCCGCCCGCCAGCAGAGCTGGCGGGCGGGCCGCGTCGTTCTTACGCCGGGTTACCGCGTCACGGGGTCGCCGTCGGCGTGGAGCTGGCCGACCCGCCCGACGCCGAGCCGGAGTCGCCCGACGCCGAGCTGCAGAGCCGTCCGAGCCGCCCGAGCCGAGCGCGGGCGCCGTCGCGGACGAGTCCGGGGTCTTGGTCTCGCCCGAGCCCGCCGCCGCCGCCGGGGAGAACGTGGAGTAGTAGAAGTTCTGCGACATCACCGGGACCTGCAGCTTCACCGTGCCGGCGTGCTGGAAGTCAAAGACCACCGGGATGCTGCTGCCGCCGTTGAGCGGCTTGGTCAGGTTGTCGACCACGACCTTGGGCTGCGGCCCGGTCAGGTTGACCGGGGCGGCGTTGGCGGGGAGGGAAACCGAGCCGCCGGTGAACGAGACGCTGCCGGCCGGGGTGGTGGCCTTCAGCAGGGTGTCGGAGCTGTTGCCGCCGTTGTAGAGCGACACGAACAGGCCGGCCGATGACCCGGCGGGCACCGTCGCGCCTGATGGCGCGCCGAGCACGAAGGCGTTGCTGATCATGATGCCGTTGACGGTGCCGTTCGCGCCCGCGGACGCGGAGTGGAACTCCAGCGTCGGGGCGTGGGCGCCCGCCTCGCACCCGGCGATGGCCGGAATCAGCAAGGCCAGGACGCCGGCACCGAGCAACAGGCGGCCGGCGGTCTTACCGGAGCGTGCGCGGATCACGGCGAATGCCTCCTCATTCAGGGGTACGGGAGGTGGAATCCACTCCCGCTACGGCCAGGTGGCCTAGCGGTCCACTACGAGCCGTAGAAATCGTATCGGTCCACGGAACGCCCGATACGCCGGGGAGGCGATTTGGCCCGGCGTGGTCAGGAGGCGGCTGGCTGGCCGGCGTTCAGGGCGGCGCTCGGCTTGCCCAGCTGGTGCAACGTCGTGGAGAGCATCGAAGTTCGCCGCGCAGGTCGCGCAGCACCTCGGCGTTGGCGTCCTTGAACACCAGCAGCACGGTCAGGCCGTCCGGGTGGTACGCCATCGTCAGGACGCTGTCGCGGTCCGCGGCGGCGGTGGCCACCCCGGGCGCCGTAGCGGTCGGCCAGGGCGTCGAGCTGCGCGATCGGCTGGCTGGTGCCGGCGAAGAACAGCTTGACGTGCGCGGCGGCCGCCTGGCCCGCCAGGCGCTGCAGTCCGGTGCCGCAGTCGCAGTCCGCCGGGACGAGGGCGATCGCCGAGGTCGTCAGCGTCCGCACCGCCACCGCGCCGCGGTCGAGCTGGACGTTGCCCGGCGGCAGGGCGGCCAGTGTCGCCGCCGGCGCGGCGGGCTGTCCGGCCTGCGGCCCGCTCAGCGTCGGCGCCGACGCCGGGCTCATCGTCGCCACGGACAGCACCGCGCCGCCGACCAGGGAGATCGCCAGGCAGACGGCGATCAGCGGGATGATGGCCGTGGGCCTGCCGAACCCGGCCGCGCGCAGCGGCCGGGAAAGGTGCCGCAGCCGCTGCCGCCTCCGCTTGGCGCGCATCTCGCGGCGGTAGGCGAGCACGTCGCGGTCGAGGTCCCTGGCGTCGTCCGGGACCACGATGTTGCATCGGGGGCAGGTTGCCGTCATCCCGCCCCGGCTCGCTGGCGAAGCTCACTGACACCTCTTCCGGTGGTAGCCGGGCGGCCACCGGCCCTCACTCCAGTATGAGCCAGCCCGCGACCTGATCCGACTCGCGCGGATGTGATTTACGGAGGTGTGCTGGATCACTCGGGTAGACTGGGTACTCTATTGTCAGCGGCGACGTATCGGACCGTGGCCTTACGTGCAGCGCCCACGTGGCGGCAACCCGTGACGGCAGGCAGCGGGAGACGGCGCGCTCGCGACCGTGCGCCGGACGCCTGCGGATGCCGTTCGACACGCTGTCGTGTGCTCGAAATTAGCGTTTTGACCTGCATATTTGCCGACAAGGGCATTTTATCGGTGGTCTAGGCCGTGGTAGGATAGCCTCCAGCGGAAGGGGTACTTGCCAGATGTCTTTTACTGTCGGCGATACCGTCGTTTACCCCCATCATGGGGCTGCTCGCATCGAAGCCGTTGAGACCCGCACGATCAAGGGCGAGGAAAAGACCTATCTGGTCCTGAAGGTCGATAAGGGTGACCTGACCGTGCGAGTCCCCGCGGACAACGCGGAACTTGTCGGCGTCCGGGACGTGGTAGGCGCCGAAGGGCTTGAGAAGGTGTTCGAGGTGCTGCGCGCGCCGCACACCGAAGAGCCCACGAACTGGTCCCGCCGGTACAAGGCCAACCTGGAGAAGCTCGCCTCGGGTGACGTGAACAAGGTCGCCGAGGTAGTCAGGGACCTGTGGCGCCGGGACAAGGAGCGCGGCCTCTCCGCGGGCGAGAAGCGGATGCTCGCGAAGGCCAGGCAGATCCTCGTCAGCGAACTGGCGCTCGCCGAGAAGACGAACGAGGACAAGGCCGAGGCGCTGCTCGACGAGGTCCTGACCACCTAGGGGTCCTGCCTCAGGCCAATAGCAGTAGCGGAAGGGCGCGGGGAGGTTACCCGCGCCCTTCCGCCTTTCCCGGGCGGTGCCCGCGTTGCGCCCGGCACCAGTGAGTACTCTGCTGCGGTGGAGAAGATGCCGCTGGTTGGGCTTGGGGTGGATGTGCATCCCTTTGAGGCTGGGCGCGTGCTGTTTCTCGCTGGGCTGGAGTGGCCTGGAGAGACCGGGCTGGCCGGGCATTCTGACGGGGACGCGGCCGCGCACGCGGCCTGTGACGCGCTGCTTTCCGCGGCCGGGCTGGGCGACCTCGGAGCGCACTTCGGCACGTCGCGGCCGGAGTGGGCCGGGGCGTCCGGCGTCGCGCTGCTGCGGGAGACCGCGCGACTGGTCGGCGAGGCCGGGTTCGCCATCGGCAACGTCGCGGTGTGCGTGGTCGGGAACCGGCCCAAGATCGGCCCCCGCCGGGACGAGGCCGTGGCCGTGCTGCGCGAGGCACTGTCCGGCGCTCCGGTTTCCCTGTCGGCGACCACGACCGACGGCCTCGGGCTCACCGGGCGCGGCGAGGGCATCGCGGCCATGGCCACCGCCCTGGTCGTGCCGCGCTGACTGCCGTCCCGTACTGATTGGCCGTCCCGCGCGTTGCCGTACTGCGCGCGGCGCCGCGGTTACCCGTCCTCGTCCGTCGTCGTCGGCGGGCGGCGCGGGCATCGAGCGGACCCGGTTGAGCCGGGGGACGGACGCGAACGGTGCCGTGGCGAACGGCGGGGCGTCGTCGTCCCGCTCCGGGTGCTTGCGCCCAGCGGGCGCGGCGGCCTCCGCTTCGTCCTGCGCGCGCTCCGCGTCCCCCTGGGGGTGCGGGCGCCCCTCGGCGGCCGCGTCGTCACTGGCGGCCGCGTCTTCCCCGGCGTCGGTACCGTCTTCCCTCGCCGTGTAGACCAGGCCCGCCAGCCGGTCGTCGCGGCCGGCGTCCCGGTGGTCGGGGCCGGGGCGGACCCCGGAGCCGGTTCGGCCGTCGGCCTGGCCGCCGCGGGCCGCGAGGCCCTGGACAGGCCGCCGCCCGCGTACCTGATGCCCGACCGGGCTGACGGCCGCTCGGGCTGGTCCGGCGCCCGCCCGGGTACCGCCGGGGCGGGCATGGCAGGCGACGCCGCCGTCGGAGGGGCGGGCTCGTCCGCCGGGCTGCGTATCGGCGGGCTTCGGTGCGTTGCCCGGCGCGCCGGCAGGCTCCGCTGAGCCGCGCCAGGACCAGCGTCGGGCACCGGGTTCGAGTCACCTCGTCCGGCTCGGTCGCCGGGCGGGACATGGCCGGCGTCTTCCTTGCCGTGGCTCACCGGCCGCGGCCATGGCGGGCACCGGTGGGTCGGCGGCTTCGCCGACGGCCGGCCTTCGCCCGGCGCCTGCCCCTGTCCCGGTGCGGGCAGGCCCGGTACCGCCGCGCCCCGGGCGGGCCGGGCGCCCGGACCGTCGCCGCGTCCGCCGGGTCCGTCGGCGCTACCTGGGCCGGCGGGCAGGGCGATCGGCGTCGCCGCCGGGCGGACCGCCCGGCTGGCCGGCACCGCGCCGGCCGGTACCGCGTCGGCCGTGACGGCGAGCGTCTCACGGCGGGCGTCTCCACGGTGGCCGCCTCCGCGTCGGCGACCGCCGCCGGGAGCGCGGGCAGGTCGGCCGGCGCGGCAACCGCCGGCCCGGCCGCATGGTCCCGGTCACCGGACCCCGGCGACCGCGACTGGCGCAGCATGATGAGCAGCAGGCTGAACGCGAGCAGCACCGCGACGACCGGCGCGCCGGCGACGACGCCCTCGGTGACCCGGTGGCGCAGCGAGTAGTCCATGGCGTGCAGCACGTCGGTCGTCCCGATCGCGCCGAGCACCACGATGGTAACCAGCCACGCCCACAGCCGTGCCCACCACGTCCGTCGCGGAGCACGACGATGGCGACACAGGCGATCACCAGCACCGCGTCGAAGAGCCCGGGGTAGTACCGGGCCAGCTTGGGCGACATGCCGCCGAGCAGCGCGATCGCGTGCACTCCGTCGTAGGAGAAGACGAACGTCGCCGCGGCTACGGCGACGACCACGAGGGCGACCAGCAGGTTCACCAGGAGGCGGGCCACGCCGCGGCGGGCCGCCGGCGGCGTAGCCGGGAGGGGACTGTTCATCGGGTGTCGTTTCGCTTGCCAGGAGGGGCTGCGCGCGGGAGGGCCCTCGCGGGTAGTTTCGTTGTCACGCGATGCCCACGGTAGCGGTGTTGGCACTGAATTGGAACGATTGGCAGCGTGTGTCGCGGATGCCCGCTGACCGGGGATATCGCCGCTGCCGCGGCCTGCGGCCGCAGGCCGCGGCAGAGCGGACGCACGGGGGGCGGCGCGGGACCGGATACCGTACGCTAACCAGGGTGACGCTCCGCCTGTTCGACACGGCATCCCGGTCGCTGCGCGAGTTCCAGCCGGTCACGCCGGGGAAGGCCTCGGTTTACCTGTGCGGCGCGACGGTTCAGGGAGCACCGCATCTCGGCCACCTCCGCTCCGCTGTCTGCTACGACATCCTGGTCCGCTGGCTGGAAGCGGCCGGCCTGTCGGTGACGTACTGCCGGAACGTCACCGACATCGACGACAAGATCCTGCTGGCCGCGGCGGCCGAGGGCACCCCCTGGTGGGCGCTGGCCGAGCGGAACCAGCGCGAGTTCGCCAGCGCCTACGGCCTGCTCGGCTGCCGTCCGCCGGACACCGAGCCCCGGGCTACCG
Organism: uncultured Actinomycetota bacterium; assembly: GCA_963748785.1. Taxonomy (GTDB): domain Bacteria; phylum Actinomycetota; class Actinomycetes; order Streptosporangiales; family Streptosporangiaceae; genus Trebonia. The sequence continues at coordinate 237,531 of CAVVKP010000029.1, forward strand.
GCCACGTCCCCGACATCATCGCGCTCATCGAGCGGCTGGTCGCGAGCGGGCACGCCTACACCGCGGGCGGCGACGTGTGCTTCAGCGTGAGCACCGTCCCCGACTACGGCGCGCTGTCCAGGCGGCGCCCGGCTGACATGCTGCTCGCCGAGGATGCTGTCCACTCGGCCCACAAGCGCGACCCGCGCGACTTCGTCCTGTGGAAGGGGGCCAAGCCGGGCGAGCCCGCCTGGCGGACCCCGTGGGGGGCCGGCCGCCCGGGCTGGCACATCGAGTGCTCGGCCATGGCCGTCGGCTACCTGGGCGCCACGTTCGACATCCACGGCGGCGGCCAGGACCTGATCTTCCCGCACCACGAGAACGAGCGCGCGCAGTCGCTGGCCGGGGGCGACGGCTTCGCCCGCTACTGGGTCCACCACGGCCTGGTCACCACGGCGAGCGGCGCGAAGATGAGCAAGACCGCGGGCAACGCGCTGGCCGCCGCGGAGGCGCTGTACCGGGTCAGGCCGCAGGAACTGCGCTACTACCTGGGCCAGGCGCACTACCGCTCGGAGATGGAGTACACCCCCGAGGCGCTGCAGGACGCGGCCGCCGCCTACCAGCGGATCGAGCGCTTCGTCGGCCGGGCGCAGCACGCCGTCGGCTACGCCGCGCCGCCGCCGCCGCGGCTGCCGATCTCCTTCACCGCCGCGATGGAGGACGACCTCGGGGTGCCCGCCGCGCTCGCCGCACTGCACGCGACAGTGCGGGACGGCAACTACGCTCTAAGCACAGGGGACCAGGAGAACGCCGTGACCTGCCTAGCGCAGGTGCGGTCGATGCTCGCGGTCCTCGGCCTCGACCCGCTCGCGCCGGCCTGGCAGGCCGCCGACCCGGGCGGCCGCCTGCGCGGGGTGGTGGACTCGCTGGTCGTGCTCGCGCTCAGGCAGCGGGAGGCGGCGCGAGCCCGGGGCGACTATGCTTCGGCGGACTCCATCAGGGACACCCTGGAGGACACCGGGGTGGTGGTCGAGGACACGCCGGAAGGCCCCCGGTGGGAGCTGGCGCGGTAAAAAGGGAGTCTCGATGAGCGGGCAGAAAAAGGGCAGCGCGGGACGGCCGGGCGCCGGGCGGCGGCGGCTACTCCAAGCGGGGCAAGCCGCGCCCGGGTACCGGCGGCAACCGCCGCGACAAGCTCGAGGGCAAGAAGCCCACGCCGCCCGCGCACATGCGCCCGGGGCATCCCGCGCAGCGGGCCGCGTCCAGGAGCGCTGCCGCCAGCGGACGCCCGGGCGCCGACCGGGATAACAGTGGACGTGGGGCGGATCCACGCTCCCGTTCCTATGACTCTTATGAGCACTCCGCGACCCGGGGCAGCGGCGAGGGGCCGGAGATGGTCGCCGGCCGTAACTCGGTGGTCGAGTCGCTGCGGGCGGGCATCCCGGCGATGGCCCTCTACGTCGCGGGCCGTGCCCATGAAGACGAGCGGGTCGCGGAGTCGGTGCAGTTGGCGGCCGAGACCGGGATCGCGGTTCTAGAGTCTGGCCTTTCCGAGCTTGACCGGCTGACCGGCGGCGCGATCCACCAGGGCGTCGCGCTACGGGTGCGCCCCTACGAGTACGCGCACCCGGACGACCTGGCCGTGCAGGTGGGGGCGACCCCGCCGCTGATCGTGGCCCTGGACGGCGTCACCGACCCGCGCAACCTGGGCGCGATCGTGCGCTCGGCGGCGGCGTTCGGCGCCACGGGCGTGGTCGTGCCGGCCCGCCGGTCGGCGGGCGTCACCGCGGGCGCGTGGAAGGCCTCGGCCGGCGCGCTGGTCCGGCTGCCGGTGGCCCAGGCGGTCAACCTGACCCGGGCCATCGAGGGGTACAAGAAGGCCGGCTTCTTCGCCGCCGGGCTCGACGCCGAGGGCACGACCGACCTGCGGGAAATGTCGATCGCCGACGGGCCGATGGTGCTCGTCGTCGGGTCCGAGGGGCGCGGGCTGTCCCGGGTCGTGGCCGCCGCCTGCGACATGCTGGTGTCGATCCCGATGGTGGCGGGCAACGAGTCGCTCAACGCGGGCATCGCCGCGTCCGTCGCGCTGTACGAGATCGCCGGGATGCGGGGCCGGGCCAGCAACGCCTAGTCCCGGCGGAAAACCCGTTAGCCGCCGCGCGGTTTCCGTTGCCTAGGCTGGGCTTATGCGGGTGCTTTCTGTCAACGTCGCGGTGCCGCGCCCCAACCAGTGGAAGCCGGTGACGGTGACGGGCATCGACAAGCGGCCGGTCGGCGGCCCGGTCCAGGTGACCGCGCCCGGTCCGAAAGGGACCGGCGCCGTCGGGCTGGCCGGAGACCGGGTCTACGACGTCAAGCATCACGGGGGCTCCGACCAGGCGGTCTACGCCTACGCGCGGGAAGAGCTCGACTGGTGGCAGGCCGAGCTGGGCTCCACGCTGGGCAACGGCGTCTTCGGCGAGAACCTCACCACCGAGGGCATCGAGGTCAGCGGCGCCCTGATCGGCGAGCGCTGGCGCATCGGGCCGGACCTGGTGCTTGAGGTCTCCTGCCCGCGTATCCCGTGCGGCACCTTCCAGGGCTGGCTGGCGCGGGACGGCTGGATCAAGCGGTTCACGAGCGCGGCGCTGCCCGGCGCCTACCTGCGGGTCATCGCGCCGGGCGCCGTGACCGCGGGCGACCCGGTGACAGTCGAGTACCGGCCGGGGCACGCGGTGACGGTCGCGGCCACCTTCCGCGCGCTGACCACCGAACCGGACCTGCTGCCCGGCCTGCTCGCCGCCGCCGCGCTACCGGACGAAATCAAGGACAAGGCCAGGAAGCGGGCCGGGCCCGGTCGTTAACCGGGCCCGGCCCGCTGGCCAGCCGAGTCGCTCAGGCCACGGCGACCGCCACGCGGACCTCTCCGCCGTCACCGACCGGCTGCGGCGCGCCGGTCACCTCGGCGGCCGGGACGACGACCAGTTCGGTGGCCAGCGTCTCGCGGGCGATGAACTCGGCGTGCGCGCGGACCGCGTCGGCCACCGGCCCGTCCGCCCCCACCACCAGCGTGACCCGGTCGGACACGTCAAGCGCCGCGTCCTTGCGCGCCTGCTGCACGACCCGGACGACGTCACGCGCGGTGCCCTCGGCGGCGAGTTCCGGCGTCACCGCGGTGTCCAGCGCGATCAGGCCGCCACTGCCCGGCAGGGCCGCCGTCGAGTCCGGGTCGGCGGCCGCCAGCCGCAGCTCGTACTCGCCCGGCGTCAGCTCGGCGCCCGCCGCGGTCACCACGTCGCCGTCCTGCGACCACTGGCCGGCCTTGACCGCCTTGATGACCTGCTGGACCTGCTTGCCCAGGCGCGGGCCGAGTACCCGCGGGTTGACGGTGAGCTGGAACTCGCCCAGGGTGGCCGGGTCCGGCTCCAGGCGCAGTTCCTTGACGTTCACCTCGTCGGCGATGATGTCCGCGAACTCGGCCAGCGCCCGGGCGTCCGGGTGGGCCACGGTCAGCGACGCAAGCGGCAGCCGGACCCGGAGCTGGCGGGCCTTGCGCAGGCTCAGCGCGGCGCTGCACACGTTCCGCGTCAGGTCCATGGTGTCCGCGAGCGCGTCGTCGGACGGCCAGCCGGACACGTCCGGCCAGTCCTCCAGGTGGACGCTGTCGCCGCCGGTGAGGCCGCGCCAGATCGTCTCGGCGGTCATCGGCAGCAGCGGCGCCGCGGCCCTGGTCACGGTCTCAAGCACGGTCCACAGCGTGTCGAGCGCGTCGGTGTCGCCCGCCCAGAACCGCGACCGTGACCGGCGGATGTACCAGTTGGTCAGCAGCTCCAGGTAGTCGCGCAGCGCCTGGCAGGCGGCGGCGATGCCGTTGCTGTCGAGCTGGGCGCCTGCCTCCTCCACGACGGCCTTGGTCTTGGCCAGGATGTAGCGGTCGAGCACGTGGCCGCTGTCGGTGCGGGCCCGCGCCGTGTAGTCCTCCGCGTTCGCGTACAGGGCGAAGAAGTAGTACGAGTTCCACAGCGGCAGCAGCGCCTGCCGCACGCCCTCGCGGATGCCCTGCTCGGTGACGACCAGGTTGCCGCCGCGCAGGATCGGGCTGGCCATCAGGAACCAGCGCATCGCGTCCGAGCCGTAGCTGTCGAACACCTCGTTGACGTCCGGGTAGTTCCGCAGCGACTTCGACATCTTCCGGCCGTCGTTGCCCAGCACGATGCCGTGGCTCACGCAGGTGCGAAAGCTCGGCCGGTCGAACAGGGCCGTCGCCAGCACGTGCAGCGTGTAGAACCAGCCTCGGGTCTGCCCCATGTACTCGACGATGAAGTCGCCCGGGTAGTGGCTGTCGAACCACTCGCGGTTCTCGAACGGGTAATGCACCTGGGCGAACGGCATCGAGCCCGACTCGAACCAGCAGTCAAGCACCTCGGGGACGCGGCGCATCACCGACTGCCCGGTCGGGTCGTCGGGGTTGGGCCGGGTCAGCTCGTCGATCGACGGCCGGTGCAGGTCGGCCGGGCGGGCGCCGAAGTCGCGCTCCAGCTCGTCCAGGCTGCCGTATACGTCGGTGCGCGGGTAGTCCGGGTTGTCGCTCTGCCAGACGGGGATCGGTGAGCCCCAGAACCGGTTACGGCTGATCGACCAGTCACGCGCGTTCGACAGCCACTTGCCGAACTGCCCATGCTTGACGTGCTCCGGCACCCAGGTGATCTGCTCGTTCAGCTCGACCATCCGGTCACGGAACTTGGTCACCTCCACGAACCAGCTGGAGACGGCCTTGTAGATGAGCGGGTTACGGCAGCGCCAGCAGTGCGGGTAGGAGTGCGTGTAGTCCTGCCGGCGCACCAGGGCGCCGTCGGCCTTCAGCCGGGCGATGATCGACTTGTTCGCCTCGAAGACGTGCTCGCCCGCCCAGTCGGTGACCAGCGGCAGGTACTTGCCCTGCTCGTTGACGGTGAGGATGATCGGGATGCCCGCCGCCTGGCAGGCGAGAGCGTCGGCCTCGCCGTAGGCCGGCGCCATGTGCACCACGCCGGTGCCGTCCTCGGTGGTCACGTCGTCGCTGGCGATGACCTGCCAGGCGTTGCCGGTCCCGAACCTCTCGGTGTCGGTGAGGTAGTCGAACAGCGGCTGGAAGCGGCGGCCGAGCAGGTCACTGCCCTTCGCCTCGGCCACTACCTTGGCCCCGGCCAGCTCCTTCTCGTAGGCGGCCAGGCGGGCCTTGGCCAGGATGTACCGCTCGCCGTCCTCGGTCTCCACGGTCACGTAGGTGATGTCCGGGCCGACCGCGACGCCCAGGTTGGACGGCAGGGTCCACGGCGTGGTGGTCCAGGCGAGTATCCACTCGCCGGTCTCCAGCTTGAACCGGACCGTCACGCTCGGGTCGGTCCGGTCGGTGTAGACGTCGTCGTCCATCCGCAGCTCATGGTTGGACAGCGGCGTCTCGCACCGGTAGCAGTAGGGCAGCACCTTGAAGCCCTGGTAGATGAGGCCCTTGTCGTGGAGCTGCTTGAACGCCCACATGACGCTCTCCATGTAGGGGAGGTCGAGCGTCTTGTAGTCGTTCTCGAAGTCGACCCAGCGGGCCTGCCTGGTGACGTACTCCTCCCACTCCTTGGTGTAGCGGAGCACGGAGTCGCGGCAGGCCTCGTTGAACGTCTCGATGCCCATCTTGAGGATGTCGGCCTTGCCGGAGATGCCGAGCAGCCGCTCGGCCTCGACCTCGGCGGGCAGGCCGTGGGTGTCCCAGCCGAACCGGCGGTCGACCTTCGCGCCGCGCATCGTCTTGTAGCGCGGGACGATGTCCTTGACGTAACCGGTCAGCAGGTGGCCGTAGTGCGGGAGTCCGTTGGCGAACGGCGGGCCGTCGTAGAAGACGTACTCGCTCGCGCCGTCGCGGTTCCCGATCGACTGCTTGAACGTGCCGTGCGCGTTCCAGTAGGCGAGAGCCCGCTGCTCAAGCTCGGGAAAGTCCGGCTGGGCGGGAACCTCTGACGCGCCCGCGCGCGGGTAGGTGGCCATGATCTCCTCGGCTTCGCGTTGCCTTCGCTGCCCGTGCCCTGGTCGTGGGGCACGTGCCGCGAGGGCGACGCGCCCGCTCCCGCGCGGGCACACCGCGGTACCACCTCGCTTGCCGCCTCGCCACGTCTTCCGTTCGGGCTTGACGGCCGCTCATTGACCGGCTGTGACGGGCCGGACCCGCCCGGTTCTACTGGGGCTGGCGCCTGTTCTTCCGGGGGCTCGCCGGTGATGGCCGGGTCGTCGCCTGGTGCTGCTCAGTGTATCGGGACATGTAACCAGCGGCTGACCGAATATCTTCCGTGCCCGGCCGCCTGCCGGAGGGTGAGACTCGGGGCTGTCCGTGGGTGTTCAATTTCAATCTTCCAGCGATATAACGGCAGCGGGCTGAACCAGAGCGCGAACTGGAGGCCACGTGGTGCCGGAGATCGGCGGGGCCGGTGCGGAGCCGGGAAATCAGTTGACAGGCCGCTGCGCGGCGGGAAGCATCGCCTGGGTGCCGCAAGAGGAGACGCCGGTCATCCCGGCCGCGCTTCAGGTCTTCATGCGCGACGGGAGACTGGCCCAGATCCCGGTCAGGCGGGCTAAGCGGCTGCTGCTGCTCGACTGCATTGCTCAGTCCTTCGAACCCGGCCGGCGCTACAGCGAGACCGAAATCAATAGGGTGATCCGCGCCCTCCACGACGACCACGCGACCCTGCGCCGCTACCTTGTCGACGAGGACTTCCTGTCCCGCGAAGACGGCTACTACTGGCGTAGCGGCGGCACGGTAGAGATCTAGTGGATACTGCCGACGCCGCCTGGCGGCTGGCGGTGGCCGCACGCGTTGCCGCGGCCAGCGGGGGCAACCCGAAGGTCGCCGCGCTGACGGTGGCCGGGTCGGTCGGCGCGGGCGTGGCCGACCGCTTCTCCGACCTCGAAATCGACTGCTACTGGACCAGCCCGCCTGGCGACGCGGACCGGGTCGCCCCGGTCGAGGCGCTCGGGGCCGACCTGTCGAACCTGTGGGGCTACGACCCCGACGACGAGGAGTGGAGCGACGACTACCGCGTCGGGGACCTCGACGTCACGGTGAGCAACTTCCTGGTGGCTTCGATCGACCGGTTCATCGATGACGTGGTCCTGCGGTCGAGCACCGAGCCGGTCCGGCACATGCGGCTGGCCGCGCTGCGGCGCTCCCGGCCGCTGATCGGCGCCGGCCTGGTCGCGTCCTGGCAGGCCCGGGCGGACACGTTCCCCGACAGCCTGGTGTGCGCCCTGGTGGAACAGGCGCTCGCCCCGGCGGCCCTGCGGGGCTGGGCGGCCCGCGAGGCCATGGTCAGCCGGGGTGACGACCTCGCGGTCACCGACCTGCTGGCTCGCGCCGGCCAGGCCGCCGTCCGCGCCGTCCTGGCCCTCAACCGGGTCTACCTGCCGCATCGCCAGCTCAAGTGGCAGCGGAGCCTGATCACCGGGCTGAGACTGGCCCCCGAGCGGTTCGCCGAGCGCCTGGCCGTGCTGTCGGCGGGCGACCTCACCCGGGCGGTCGAGACAGCCGAGGCGCTGCTCGGCGAGGTCGCCGCACTCGCCGGGGCGCACTGCGCCGCCGACCTCAGCGAGTTCCGCGAGGAACTGGGCGAGCGGCGGCGGGCCGTGCTGCCGCCGAGCGATTGGGTGAGGTTACCCTGCTGTCGTGACGGTGGACGGAACCCTCTTCGGACCGTCCGACTTCGGGTACGCCGAGTCGGCCAGCGACCCGGAGCTGAGGGCAGTTGCCGATGAGCTGCTGTCCGGCGACCCCGACGGAACGCGGCTCTCCAGGGTCCTGCGGCGGACGTATGACATGCTGCTCGACGGCCAGCATACGGGCCGGTACCGCTGGGATCAGCTGTTCAAGACGGAGAAGACCCACTTCGGAACGCTGCTGGAGATCAACCTGCAGCGCGAGTTCGGCTTCGCCGACGGAACGGCGATGGACTTCGCCATCTGCGGCATCGACGTGGACTGCAAGTACTCACAAGACCTGGCTGACTGGATGATCCCCCCAGAGGCCCTCGGGCACATCATCCTCGGGCTGTGGGCCAGTGACCGCTTGGGCCGGTGGTCGCTCGGGCTGGTCCGTGCGGATGACCGCCTGCTGACCGCGGCTCGCGGAAACCGGGATTTGAAACGGCGCCTGAGCGCCGCGGGCAAGGCCACGGTCACCTGGCTTTTCGAAAACCGTGAGCTTCCGGAGAACGCGCTGCTCCGGATTGCTCCGGTGGATGTCCATCGGATCTTCACCTGCTCCAGGTACGGGACGAAGCGAGTGGACATGCTGTTCCGGCTTGCGCAGCAGCGCCTCATCAGCCGCACGGTGGTCGCCACCGTTGCACAGCAGGAGGACTACATGAAGCGGATTCGGGGGAACGGCGGCTCGCGCAGCAGCCTGCGGCCCGAGGGAATCGTGATACTCGGCCACTATGAAAGCCACCGGCGCGTGGCGGAGGCGCTACAGGTGCCGGTGCCGGGCTTGGGGGAGTCGGTCAGCGTCAGGCTAGCGGCACGCGGGCCAGGTCACGCCGGACTTCCTTTCGTCGCACTTGACGGCCGCGAATGGGCAGTCGCGCGCCCGGACGACCCGGTGCGGACCGCGCCGGTCCTGCCAGATGCCCAGGAGTGAGTACGCGTCTAGTCGAACACGCCTTCCAACCGTCGTAGATCCACCGTTGCGTGACGAATTTGCGCCATGATGTTCTACATGGGCGGTGAGGTGCTTGCCACCCGCGAGGATCGAGGAGGCTGAGTTGTCGCGGTACCGGGTGGTAGAGATCTGCGCCGGTGCGGGCGGGCAGTCGCTCGGACTTGAGCTGGCAGGCTTCGAGCACGACCTCTCCGTCGAGCTTGATCCGAACGCCGCCGCGACGCTCCGGCACAACCGGTCGCACTGGAAGGTCTCCGTCGGCGACGTCGCTAACCCCTGTGTCTGGGACCCCGCCGAGTACGCGGGGATCGACCTGCTAGCCGGGGGGGTGCCCTGCCCGCCGTTCACCATCGCGGGCAAGCAACTCGGTGCGACCGATGAGCGCGACCTCTTCGCCTGGGCCATAGAGCTGTGTGGCATCGTCCGGCCGCGCGCCTTGCTGCTCGAGAACGTCCGGGGCCTGTCGCTGCCCCGGTTCGGAGCCTACCGGCAGCACGTGCTCGACCGCCTTGCAGAGCTCGGCTACGCGGCCGACTGGCGGCTGTTGCAAGCATCTGACTATGGCGTTCCGCAACTCCGGCCCCGGTTCGTGCTTGTCGCGATGCGGCCAGAGGACTTCGCCTACTACACCTGGCCCGAGCCGCGTCCCGGAGACACCGCCACCGTGGGCGAGACACTTCTCGATCTGATGGCCGCCAACGGCTGGCCAGGCGCCGCGGACTGGGCGGCGAGGGCGAACGACATCGCGCCCACGATCGTCGGGGGGTCGAAGAAGCACGGGGGCCCCGACCTCGGGCCGACCCGGGCCAAGCGGGCGTGGCGCGAACTCGGCGTGGACGCCCTCGGGGTCGCTGACGCTGCGCCGGCCGCCGACGCGCCGCTAACCCTGCTGCCCAAGCTCACCTGCGAGATGGTCGCCCGGATTCAGGGCTGGGACGGGCTTGAGTACCGCTGGGAGTTCACCGGCAGGAAGACCGCGAACTACCGGCAGATCGGCAACGCCTTCCCGCCGCCGGTCGCCCGGGCGATCGGCGACCAGGTCCGGCGTGCCCTCGACCACGAGGGCACGCCGTGCGACCTGGTCGAGCAGTCTCCGGCCACACACGACCCGGTGTACGCCGTGCTACGCGACGACGGCGGCTTCCTCACCATGGACCAGATCCGGCGGCGCCTGGCCGCACCGCCGGACATTCCAGCGTTCGAGCGGCACCTCGCGCACCTGCGGCGGGACTTCCACATCGAGGTGCAGCCGCGCCGGACGGGAGACGCCTACCGGCTGGGCGCGTTCAAGGCGTTCACCGGGCAGGACGACCACCTGCGGCACGAGGCGTTCCTGCGGCCCAGCAGGATCAGCTGAGCTGCCGTGGCGCCCGTTCCGGCCGGGGTTGCTACTCACGCAGGCCAGGCCGCCTGAGCTAGTCCGTTACGCAGCCGCGACAGCCCGCCAGAACCCATCTGAGCTGCAGATTTGCCGGGACCGCCCTTGCCAGCGCCAGTGACCAGTGAGAGCCTGGAGGCGAGGGAGAGCAGAGTTCGCCATCCCGGCAGGCCGTGACGGCTGGTGACCGGGGACGAGGCATTCGTTGCCTGCGACTTCGCCGGCGGCACGGGCCCGATTTACCAGGGGCAGTGCTGGCTAACCCCCGGCCCTCCAGCAGGCGGGGCCCGACCCCGGCCCTCCCGAGCCGGTTCACAACCTCATCCTGGGCTGACGATACGAGCGATCAAGAGCGAACAGGGAGGTTCGCATCATGCTAGGTAACCAGATCGGCGAGGAGACGGGCCAGATCACCGGGCTGCGCGTGCTACCCGATGATGTCCACGGCAGGAGGGTCGAGGTGTCGTTCCAGCAGCACGGGACCCTGCTGGGCGCACAGGTGACCGACAACGGCACCTACACCTCGGTCACCCGGCCGGACGGGAGCCTGTTCGGCGAGGGCCAGGGCGTCACGCTGACCGAGGACGGCGAGGTGGCCGCCTGGCGCGGCCAGGGCGTCGGGCGGCTCACCGGTCACGGCATGGCCGTGACCTACCGCGGGGCAATCTTTTACCAGACCACGTCGGACCGGCTGGCGCGGCTCAACGGCATGGCCGTCGTATTCGAGTACGAGACAGACGACAGCGGCAAGGCCTCGACCAAGGCCTACGAGTGGAAATAGCGCTGCTGCGGCGTGTCGACGGCGGTCAGGTCGCGCTGGTACCAGGTGCCTTGCTTACCGCCGATGTGGGCCGGATCGGCCGGGCTGACCGGGACAAACCCGGCCTTGGTCAGCACCTTCTGGGACGCGGCGTTCTCACGGGAGGTGGCAGCCTTGAGCGTGCGCAGCCCGTGCCGGGCCGCCGCCAGCCGGCACAGTTCCCGCACGGTCGCGGTCGCCAGGCCGCGGCCGGCGGTGTGCTGCGCGACCCGGTAGCCGAGTTCGGCAGTGCCGTCCTCGAAGCGGTACAGGTTGAACCGGCCTAGGACTGAGCCGTCCTCGGCGACGAGCACGTAGTAGGCGCCGGCGCCGGCCTCCTGCTCAGCCAGCAGGGCGCTGTGCTGCTCGGTGAACTGGTCGAAGTACTCATCCCCGCGGTCGGAGATGAAGGCGGCGAAGTACGAGCGGTTTGCCAGCTCGAAGGCCAGGATTGCCGGGGCATGGCCGCGATGCAGCCGCTGTAGCTCTGGCACGGCCCGAGGCTATCAAGTGGGGGTGCCGGTGACATCTGGGTTTCCGTCGGGACAGCCTGTCCTGATCGCAGTCCCTAGCAGGATGTCGGTGCACCCGCCTCACGCTCGATGGTGCCTGACCGGACGGGGTTCAGGTGGTCGCCGCCTTCGCCTGGCGGCGGCGCTGATGGAGGATGGGTTCGGTGTAACCGTTGGGCTGGGCGGCGCCGTGCACGATGAGGTCACGGGCGGCGGCGAAGGCGATGCTTGAGCAGTAGTCGGGAGCCATGGGGCGGTAGGCGGGATCGGCGGCGTTCTGCTTGTCGACCACGGCGGCGAGCCGCTCAAGGCTCTCTGTGACCTGTTCCTCGGTGATGATGCGGTGACGCAGCCAGTTGGCCAGCAGCTGGCTGGAGATGCGCAGCGTGGCCCGGTCCTCCATCAGGGCGACGTTGTTGATGTTCGGGACCTTAGAGCAGCCGATGCCCTGGTCGACCCAGCGGACGACGTAGCCAAGGATGGACTGCACGTTGTTGTCGATCTCGGCCTGCCGGTCGGCGTCGCTCCAGTCACCGGGATCGGCGAACGGGACCCGGAGCATGTCATCGACCGTGCGCGGGCGCCCGGCTGGCGAGCTCCTGCTGACGGCGCCGGACGTCGACCGGTGGTAGTGCAGCGCGTGCAGGGTCGCGGCGGTCGGGGAGGGCACCCAGGCGGTGGATGCTCCCGCACGGGGATGGGCGATCTTCTGGGCGAGCATGTCCGCCATCAGGTCGGGCATGGTCCACATGCCCTTGCCGATCTGCGCGCGGCCGGGCAGCCCGTGGGCCAGGCCGACGTCGACGTTGTGGTCCTCGTAGGCGGTGAGCCAGGGCTGCGCCTTCATGGCCGCCTTGCGGACCAGCGGGCCGGCCTCCATGCGAGGTGTGGATCTCGTCCCCGGTGCGGTCGAGGAAGCCGGTGTTGATGAAGACGATCCGGTCCCTGGCCGCGTGCACGCAGGCGGCGAGGTTCACCGAGGTGCGCCGCTCCTCGTCCATCAGGCCGATCTTCAGCGTGTCAGGGGCCGAGCTCGAGCAGGGCCTCGACCCGGCCGAACAGGTCGACGGTGAAGGCGACCTCGTCCGGGCCGTGCATCTTCGGCTTGACGATGTAGACCGAGCCCGGCCCGGCTGTTGCGCCGGGCGCGCCTCGGCGCGCAGCCCGGGCAGCGCGGCGACGGCGGTGACGATGGCGTCGAGGATGCCCTCGAAGACCTCGCGCGCCCGCGGCGTCGAGCACGGCGTCGGTCGTCATGTGGTGGCCGACGTTCCTGACCAGCAGCAGGGACCGGCCGGGGAGGATGAACGGCCGGCCCGTCCGGGTCGGTGTAGGCGCGGTCGGCGTCCAGGCGGCGGGTGAAGACTGCGCCGTTCTTCGGCGACCTCGGCCGACAGCGTCCCCGGTGTTCAGGCCGAGCCAGTTGCGGTAGGCGGCGGTCTTGTCCGTCCGCGTCCACGGCCGCGACCGAGTCCTCGAAGTCGACGATCGTGGTGACGGCGGCCTCGAGCCAGCACGTCCTGGACGCCCGGCGGGGTCGGTCGCGCCGATCGGCCCGGCGCGGTCGATGACCATCTCGAGGTGCAGCCCGTGGTGGCGCAGCAGCATGCTGGACGGGTCGGCGGGGTCGCCGGCGTACCCGGCGAACGCGGCCGGGTCGGCCAGGCGTGCCACGCCGGCCATGGTCGCGACCATGAGCCCGTCGCCGCTGACCTGGTAGCGGGTCGACGTGGCGGTGCGACGCGCGGTCGAGCGGCACCGCCTCGTCGAGGAAGGTGCGCACCCGGTGCGATCACCCGCCGGCCACGGACCGGGTTGTAGCCGCCTCCGCGGGCCGCCCCGTCGTCCTCACTGATCGCGTCGGTGCCGTAGAACGCGTCGTACAGCGAGCCCCAGCGCGCGTTGGCGGCGTTGATCGCGAACCGCGCGTTGGTCACCGGCACGACCAGCTGCGGGCCGGCCACCGACGCGATCTCCGGGTCCACGCCCTTGGTCTCCACCTCGAACGGGCCCGGGTGCGGCGACCAGGTAGCCGATCTCCTCGAGGAACGCCCGGTACTTGGCCGCGTCCCACGCCTGTCCCGCGCTGCGCCCGGTGCCAGCCGTCGATCGCCTCCTGCAGCTCGTCACGCCGCCGGAGCAGCGCGCGGTTCGTCGGCGTGAGGTCGGCGATGATCGCCGCGACGCCGGGCCAGAAGCCGCGCCGGGTCGATCCCGGCGGCGGGCAGGGCCTCTTCCTGGAGGAACTGGTACAGGCACGTCGCGACCCGCAGGGAGCCGACTTGAATCCGCCCGGTCACGCGGACCGCCGGGCCAGCGTGTGCTCCTCGATCACGGAGCCGCGCAGCCCCATCACGTCCTCGGCGGTGTAGTCGCGCCTGACCCCGGTCCAGCGCTGGTCGGTCTCCCACGTCGTGCGCAGATTGGCCGCCTGCTGGCTGATGGTTTCCATGGTGTTGCCTTCTCGTCGAGTTCCTGCCCGCCGCTGCGGCTGTTCTTCACGATGAGGCAACCGGTCCGGGCGGGCCAGGGTCGACGTGAGGCAAGAAATGGAGAATTTATGCGCTAGCAACATGTTGCCCATTTTTCCACGTGAATATACTCGAAAATTGGCCTATACCTAAGGTCTAGACCGCATTGCTGGTTGTCGTCGACTTGCGGTCGGGTGGTTACGGGTAAAGGCTGCGCCGCGGAGTCGGTCAGCGAGGCTGTACACGGCAACCCGTTACCCACGGCAGCGCGAGAACGGTACGCTTGCAGGGACTGTGCAGCCGCAGGCCGCGGCAGTCGCCGGCCGGTGTAGCTCAGGGGTAGAGCATCCGCCTTGTAAGCGGACGGTCAGCGGTTCGAATCCGCTCACCGGCTCCAGTGTGGTCTTAACGTTTCGGTGAGGTCTATCTTCACGTTTGGGTCTGACGTTCCGGCTGACGTGTGGTGTGGGCTGGGACGGTCGGGCTGGGGGCGCCGTTAGGCGCCCCTTTTTGCTGTTCGGGGCTGGTGCCTGGTGTGTGCGGGCGTGCTCGCGCTGCGCGGTGGTGCTTGCGGGCGTGGTGGTGGCGTGTGCGGGCCCCCGGGGTCAGGGGGGTGCCGTGGCGGTTGTCTTGCGGCGTCGCCTGCGGGTTCTTGGGGGTAGTCCCCTGGCCAAGTCGCGGCGGACGCTCGCGCTGCCGCTGACCGCGATCGAAGCCCTGAGGGAGCACCGCAGGCTTCAGGCGGAGGACCAGTTGGCTGCTGGTGCCCTGTGGCAGGAACACGGTCTCGTATTTACCTCGACCATCGGGACACCGCTGGATGCGTCTAACGTGAGGCGCGAGTTCCGGAAGATCACCGAGGCGGCCGGCCTGGGCTTGGGGTGGGCGCCCCGGGATCTGCGGCACACGTTCGTATCTCTTCTAGGGCGAACCTGTGCCGGGGTGTGGCGGTGCGTGCAGTCGCGTCGGGGGCCGGCCGCACTTTCGCTGCTGGTCATCCCGTCACCGTCGGCCCACCCGCCGGGGAGCGGGGCTTGCGCCACGGGTCAAGGTGGAGCACCCCCACTGTCTGACCGACCTTGGCCCGTGGCGCATGGTCTGCTCGGCTTGCCCTGGGCCGATGGCGGGATGGTCAGGCTTCCACCTCAGCCACTTGCCAACCTGTACCAGGCGGGAGCGTCCATCCTGGAGCCCGAGGCTCCCGCCGGAGGCATCCGCTTTTGTTCCGTAGTCTCGTGCCGGATGTCCGGCCCAGTCCACCGGTCCGTTTACGCGGCTTAGGGTCCATCAGGTGTGCAGCCAGGGCGCCCAAGTCCAGTGCCGTCTCACCAGTCTGTGAGACGGCTGTGACAGCCCGGCCATGGAGGCCCCGACCTCACTCCCTTCGGTAACCCCGCAATTGAAGATCGTTAGTTGATCTGATGCTCATAGGCGAAGGCGGCCGCCGCGGTTCGAGAGGTGACGCCGAGCTTGGTGAAGATGTTGCTCAGGTGGCGGGCGACGGTCTTTTCGCTGAGGAAGAGCTGTGCAGCGATCTCGGGGTTGGATTTCCCTGCTGCGACGAGCCGCAGCACCTCCACCTCCCGCGCGGTGAGGCGGCTGGGGTACATGGGGGTGATCAGGGCGGCGGCCTCGCGCTCGGCAGGCGCAGTGCCTAGTGCGGCGAAGGTGCGCCGCGCGGCCGCGAGTTCGGTGACCGCTGACTCCTCGTCGCCGAGGGCTCGCAGGGCCCGGCCGAGCTGAACGCGGCACCGCGCGGTTTCGTATCGCCCGCCCAGCCGTTCCCAGACGGCACAGGCCTGCCGCAGCAGCGGCATCGCGGCCGCCGGATCACCGGATTGGAGCGCGACCAGCGCGGTGGCGCGGCCAGCGCGTGCCTGTACTGATGGACAGCCGAACGAGGCCGCGATGGATTCAAGTTCGGCGGCCAGGGCGGTAGCTTCGTCTTGCCGGCCGGTTGCCAGCAGCACTTCCACCGCTGCTGGCAGCAGTTGCGAGCGGTGTACCGGGTCATCAGCCTCGGCGAGCAGCCGGCGGATGGCCGCGCCGGCCGCCTCGGTGCGGCCACGGGCGAGCCAGAGCAGCGCCAAGCCGGGCTGCGGCTCGTGGCCGAAGGCGACCGCCCGGTCGTAGGCCGCCTGCGCCCCAGCCAGGTCACCGCGGATGCGCAGCACATCACCGCACTCGGTCATCGCGAGGCCAGCTGGATCTGGCGTCTCGTCGGCCAGGTACCGCTGTACGGACAGGTCGAACTCGGTGAGGGCCTCGTCGAAGGCGCCCTGCGACCGCATGATCTGTCCCCGATGCACGGCACACTGGCCAGTGAACGGCACCAGGCCCGGCTGTTCCGCGCACCAGGTGGTCAGGGCTGCGGTCCAGCGGGCTGCCCGGTCGAAGTCGGCGATCTCCTGGCATGCTTCAATCATCGAGCAGTAGATGTTCCCGGCGAAGATCACGGATACCTCTCCGGCCGCGACGCCGACCATCGACTCATCGAGCAGCCCGAGACCGTCGGGCACGCGACCGGCGTACAACAACAGCCGACCCTGGCTGGATAGCCCGATCGCGATCAGATCGGGGTCACGGTAACGGTGCCCGTACCCAGTGATCTGCTCAGCCAGTTCGTGCGCGGTGGCGAATTCACCGGCGGAGATGTGCCGGTACATCAGGTGGATGAGCACATAGCCGCGCTCCGCGACATCGCCGTCGACTTCGGTGAGCAGCCGTTGCGACCGGGCCACCCAGCCGCCGCCGATAACCGTCTCTCCGCTGGTCAGCAGGACCAAGGCGAGCCAGAACGCGCTGCGCACCGCGGCGAGAAGCTCACCGGCGTCGAGGTTGAGCTGGTAGGCGCGCTGCAGTGCCTGCACGCAGTCGTTGCGCCGGCCGAGCAGGTAGGCCACGGTAGCAAGCCGGACGAAATCGTCAGCGGTGAACTCATCCGGGCTGGCGTCGGACAGCCCGCCGTAGGCCGCCAGCCATTCGCGGCGGTCATATGCCTCGCGGGCCCGGATCAGCTCCTCGACTACGCCCATTGCATATCGCCTTGAACCAAGGCTACCGTGCGCGCCTTCGGTTACGCAGCGCTCCGATCTGCCGTCGCCGAGCGGGCTGCGATCTGCCGTGCGACATGGTCGGCATCCCGGCTGATACCGGGGAACACCATAGAGCTGAACGCGTACTGGAATGACAGGCCACAGAAGTACAGCCCGGGTGCGGCATCGACGACGCCACGGTACTCCGTCGGCCAGCCGTGCTCGTTCAGGATAGGCAGGCCGATCCAGTCGAAGACTTGCCTGAAGCCCGTGCACCACACCACGTTGGTCACGTCGAGGATCGTGCCGTCGCCGAGCCGGGGCCGGCCGTCGACCACCCCGGTCATCCGGGCCTGGTTGCGGACCACGCCGCGGCGGTCCAGGTCGTCCTCCTTGATCCGGAAGGCGGGCCCGCCGTGCAAGCGCACCTCGTTCATTTCCTTGCGGCCCAGCGGGGTCCGGCGGGTCAGCACATGCCTGAACACGAACACAGCCACCGGCATCAGCACGCGAGCCCCGCGGGACTCAGGGCGGAACGGGATGTTGCCGCGGCTCGGACCGCAGAGGATCGCCTCCTGGAACTCGGCGAGCTCGTAGGCGATGTCCAGCCCCGAGTGCGAGGCGCCGACCACCAGTGTGGGTCCGGGCCGGAGCTGACCAGGCCGCCGGTACTGGCTGGAGTGCAGCTGCCGGATCGAGGAGTCAAGCTCGGCGGCGAAGGCAGGCACGTTCGGCGTGCGACCAAAGGTGCCGGTGGCCACGACCACGTTTTCGCAGCTGATCTTCCCATCGCTGACCGTTGCCAGGTACCCGCCGTCCGCCCGCGGCTCAAGCCGGTCCACCCGGGTACTGGTCCGCACCGGAAGGGAGAAGCGAAGCGCGTACCGTTCCAGGTAGTCGCCCACCTCGTCCTTGCCCGGGCAATGCCAGCGGGCCGCCGGGAACGGCAGGCCGGGGAGCTTGTCGTACTTCGCCGGAGTGTAGAGCCGCAGGGTATCCCACTGCTGCCGCCAGTTGTCGCCGATCCGGGCGTTCGCGTCGACGATCAGCATCGGGTGGCCGCGGCGCCTGAGGTGGTAGCCGATCGCAAGCCCAGCCTGCCCGGCCCCGATGATCAGCGTCTCAATGTACTGCGTGTTCATGGCCGTCGCCTCCTGTATCGGTAAGGCGACAATAGGAACCCGCGGCCGCGCGCCGCGTCGGGCGATCCGCCCATTCGTGCTGCGGCGCTATGGGCAGGGTTACCCACCCCAGCGCGGATACCAGCCCAGCATGCCGTTGCGTCGGCTCTCAGATACGCGCGATGACCTCCGCGCGCTTGGCTGCGAACTCTTCATCCGTCAGCAGGCACTCGTCGCGCAGGCTGGCCAGCTTACGGAGGACGCCGGCTGACATCCTCCTGCTGCTGGGGCGGCGCAGCGGGCGGGGCAGCCAGAAGGTTGAACTTAACGGCTTGCGCCTGCGCTTCCCTGACCGCGGCGTTGAGGTGCCCCAGACCTTCCGGACAGGGAATCCAATAGGATTCTCTTCGGAAAGGGACGGGATTAAGTGCCAAGCAAGCCGAAACGTTACACTCCCGAGTTCAAGGAGCAGGCCGTAAAGAAAGTGGTCGACTCCTCGCCGCCGCGGACAATTACCGAGGTGGCGCGGGAACTCAGTATTAACGATACTACACTCGGGTTCTGGGTTAAGGCGTACCGGAAGCAGCAAGCAGGGCAGCCTCTGCCGTCCGATATGCCTCAAGACGAGCGCGTCCGGGAGCTGGAGCGCCGCGTCCGGGACCTTGAGACAGAGAATGCTTTTCTGAAAAAAGCCGCGGCGTACTTTGCGAAGGATCATCGGTGAGCGACAGGTACGAGTTCATCGACGCTGAGTGCGCCGTGCTACCCGCTGAGGGCAATGTTCCCGCCATCGGGCAGATGTGTGAATTGATGAATGTGTCAAAATCTGGATTCTATGACTGGAGGAGCCGGCCGCAAAGCGAGACGGCGCGGCGCAGGAAACTGCTGGAAATTAAGGTGCAGGCGCTGTTCGAGGCGAATAACGAGGAATACGGGTACCGGCGGATCCACGCCGCCCTGGTTCGCGGCGGCGAGGCCGTCGATGACGAGACCGTGCGGAAGATCATGCGCGACCTGGGCCTGGTTCCCTGCCAGCCCAGGCCCTGGCGCTACTCACTGACCGAGCAGGACGGCCAGGCCGGCCCCATCCCGGACCTGGTGAACCGTGATTTCACCGCGGATAAGCCCGGACAGAAGATGGTCGGCGATATCACGTACATTGATACATGGGAAGGCTGGGTTTATCTCGCGACGGTCATCGACTGCGCGACCCGCAAGATAGTCGGCTGGGCCATGGACGACCACTAAAAGACCCCGCTGATTTCCCGGGCGATCCGGATGGCCGCCCGAAACATGGAGCTGCCGGAAGGGGCGGTGTTCCACTCTGACCGCGGCAGCAATTATACATCTTCCGAGTTCACCAAGGTCCTGGGAGAACTCGGGATCAGGCAATCGGTGGGACGCACTGGGATATGCTACGATAATGCCCTGTCAGAATCGGTGAACGGCACGCTGAAGAATGAGCTCGTCTACCGCACGGCATACGCGACACGCAAATCGGCGATGGATGATATTGCGCGGTGGATCGAGCTCCGCTATAATAGGACTCGTCTCCACTCCACGCTCGGGTATCGGGCCCCGCAAGAGGTCCTGGATGAATACCTGAACGGGCAGGAAGCAGCGTGAAATAGCCGTTGGTTCCCTGTCCAGAAAACGCGGGGCAGCTCACGTTGCCATTTAGCTCGGTCTCGTGGTACTTCCCGTCAGCGAAGATCACGAACGCGGCAGCCTTGGTCTTGGTAGCCAGCCCAGCAAGTCCTACCGGCATGAAGAGAGCGCGGCCGGGGCTCCACGCTTGTGAGCCGTCTGTCAGGCGGGCCTCAGCGCCTGCGAGCGAGCCTAGTGCTGCTGCGCCCGGCGGCGTTCCGTAGCCCTCCACGACCGCGCCCCGCACCTGCACTCCCAGCGCCGGGAAGACCGCGTCCGGCCCGGCAACCCGGTCCTTGCTACGGCGGGCCTCCAACTGGCGGTCATACTCAGCTTGAACATCTGGCTTCAAGTCGTCGCGGGAGACCCCAAAGTTCAGCGCGTAGGCCGCTTCCTGCTCTGGCGTCATCTTCATGTTGGCAAACCCCCACATCAGTTATGACGCGTCAGGATTACTCCCTGAAGCTCCCGGATAGTCGCTTTCCAGTGCACCCCGGGTATGCCGAGATTCCCTGCGGTGCTGGCACGCGGCGGGAATGCCAAGCTACTTAACCAGCGAAGATCGACGCACGCGGCCGCAAGCCGCCGACGGCAGCTCGACCGCTGCCCGCGGCGCCGACGTACCGCTGCGCGACGTACCGCTGCGCGACGTACGAGAGGAGGCCTCGTACGCGGACCCGCATACCGCGATGCGCTATGTGTCAATGTGACAAACGCGAGCTGAGCACCGGGAGACAGCAGCAGCGAACCATGCCCAATGTGTCTGACCGCCTGCTACTGGGCGCAAGCGCGGTCAGCAAGCAGGTGGACCGGCTGGCCGCACCCGGCCTGGTGGAACGGATCGCCGACCCGGACGTGCTGCGCGGCGTCCTGATCCGGCTGACTCCGGCGGGGCAGGAGACGGCCGAGGGCATGATGACCGAGGTCTGCACCTCGTTCGCGGGCCTCGAAACGATGTCGCCGGCCGAGGCTGACCAGATACTCGCGGCCCTGCACCGGGTCGGCGCCGTCCTCGATGGCGAGGACCCGACGTAAACCCGCGGAACTGGGTCTGCCGTTTGCTTGACCAGGCCAGCACGCACTCGCTGACGCTGGAAGAGCAGGGGAAAACTGCGCCCCGATCAGGAGAGAATAACGGCGGTGCCGCTAATAGTTCTCCGGCAACGCGGTTTGCCACCGCGTTGCCCGCCGGTCTCGCACAGGAGGTTGAACTGGCAGTGAGATCTCTTGGCCCTGCTCTAGGCAGTCAATGGAGTCGCTAGCAAGGGAAAGCATTCGTTCAAATCCATCGGACCACCCCTCGTTAGCCGCTTCGGTGCGCGCTGCCATGATCACTGCAGGACGCCGTATGAGCCCCCAGAGGACCAGCAACTGGGAAAGGTCAAGGGACTGCTGCTGGAAAATTGCGTGTCCAAGCAGGATTCGAAGATAGTCCGCTCGGGAAGGCACTAGAATTCCATCACGAGTTCTCACCGAATGTGCCAGCAGCCGACCTGTTTGCAGGAACTGGGCGCCCAGCCAAGAAAGATCTGGGTAAATGTAAATGCTAGGCCCGGCGGGAGGATGGATGAAGATCTTCCCGGCTTCTTCTATATAAATAGAATTCTCATCGGAAAGTATTCGTGGTATATATCTCCAGTATTGCTTTGGGATCACCAGGTCAACATTTCCGCGACTGCGAAACCCGCTGAGGCCCTCTTCGATAAGTACTGCGGGAATCCCGCCATGCTGTAGCCGCTTGCCGGCATCACGGAGGACTGCGGCGTACAGATAAGTGGCCCCATGAACTCGCGAAAGTACGTCCGCAAGTTGCCCTGGATATAGTTGCGCAAGCCTGCCTTCGACTCCGTTAACACGGGCAATTTCTAGCAGTTGATTGAGCTGTTCGTCAATGTCTTTGGCAGCATTTCCCCGCCATACGGTCTCAATAAGTAGATTAGTGGCAGAAACCGACTCTTCGACCCCGGCATCGCGGGAACTGGCCCACCGTGGCAACTTCTCATCGCGGTTGCCAGGGCGCAAGAAGTGTATGACAGCGCGCACTCCGAAGACGAAGGCGACGACTAGCCAGAGGTACCAGTATGACCTGCTCAGAAGAAGCGCGGCAGCCGCTATCGCAGGCTCTATGAGACGTACCCACGCCAGCACTACCAGTCCTCGCCTGCGCAACAGGTGGTAGCCGATAAGCAGGAGGGCTACTGCTGACCCCAGTGCTCCACCCGCGGCAAACCCGACAACGCCATCGAGTCGCCATCCAGTAATAAGGCCGATCACGTAACCAGCCAGGCCCACGCCCAGCCACTTCAGGCATGAGTAGTCATTCGCAGCCTGAAAGAATGTCGTCACCAGACTGATGCCGCCCGCTGCGAAGCCAGTCACTGCGGTGTATTTAAGCATTACATCAACGCTGCCATACTGACTGGGAAACAGTATCGTTGTCAGCGGGCTGGGGATGGTCGCGAGGATCGCCATGAGTGGCAGGCCGGTAGCGGCATACAGTCGCACTGCCTGCGCTGCGATCACCCCGTTCGATGACTGGCGCGATAGCGACGGGAAATAGGCTGTCGCGATCGCTGCGGCGACGTACAGCGGAATTCTGGTTAGGGTGGTACTGGCTTGATAGCTTGCCGCCAGGGCACGATTTCCGGGGAGCAGTGCGACGAGCACCACATCGACCGCGACGAATAGCGAGACCAGTCCTTGTGCCCC
This sequence comes from uncultured Actinomycetota bacterium, assembly GCA_963748785.1. Taxonomy (GTDB): domain Bacteria; phylum Actinomycetota; class Actinomycetes; order Streptosporangiales; family Streptosporangiaceae; genus Trebonia. The sequence goes on from CAVVKP010000029.1 coordinate 259,838, forward strand.
GGCGGTGGCGAAAGCGTGGTTAAGCAGATCCTTCGTTATCAGTTCACGCCACGATTGCTTGTCGTCTCTGTGCGTTCGTGGCCAGCGCGCTAGCATGGCAAGGCCGCCGATCGCGAATCCGGCCAGTGCGCCTATGCCCTTCAGTCCCGCGACAGTGACAAGGAAGAGTCCTGCCACATTTTTAAGCACGTTCTCAGCGATGTAAAGCAGCGAGAGCGAGCGCATGCGTTCGTCGCCCTGCAGCCAACCGGTAGTTGCCGTTCCGAGGAATATGATGAAGGTGCTTAGAGCAACAACAATCGCCGACTCTGCGCCAGAGAGAGCCGTCGCTATTCCGCCAACGACGAGCCCCGCGACGATCCCTGTTGTGCTGCTGATGAGCTTGGCGAACCGAATCGCCGAGTTCCGCTCGCTCTCTGATTCGGCCCGAGCCATGGATTGAGCAAGTATCCAGGGGACCGATACGGTCGCGACATTGGTTGCCCACAGAATGAGGCTCTGACTGGCAGAGAAGACAGAATATTCGGCTACGCTGAGCAGGTGCGTGAGTAGCAGTGAGTAACCATAGTTGGAAAGCCCGATGGAGACCGTGCCGATGGTGATCCATAGCGCTCCGTGCGCAGCACTGGGTCCCTCATCGTGAGCCTGACTGCCCTCCGAGACCTGCTCGGCACTCATGCCTTAATCATTATTCACCCACGCTGCGCATGGGCAGTCCTTACCGTAATGTTGGCGCTACAGCCTGAGCGCGATGTGTACCCGCCACTGAAATTGGAAGCAGATCAACCCTGGTGCCGACATCATCGTTCCCTATTATTTCCCAATAATAGATTAGGTGGCCAAGATTGTAGATTCTCGCCATCCCGGATGATGTTACATCATCGACCTGTCGCTAGGTTGAAGTTCTTTGGCGCGGTCCTAGCTTGGAGGATTATGGTCGGGGTACCGCAGCCGTTGCTCGCTAATGATTGCTTCTGTTGCCATGGCCGGCTGCCGGGGCGGGCACCGAGGGAAACCCGCCCGTCCCCGCAGTAGCCAGGCTAGACGAGGTGGCGGCGCCCCGCCCGCTACCGGGGCAAATGACGCGTCCGTACGGGTAGCGGACCGTCTCTCCTGGCGGGTAGCGCAGGCCCGTCCCCCTCCTGGGTGGGCCGGGTGCGGTCCCTATCACTTAGTCCCGTCGAAGGCAGCCCCCAGCTGAGCCAGAGTCTGCGGCTGCCCGACGAAGAACCAGTTGGCCACGTACCAGTTCCACTTTTTCGCATACGTGAACTCAAGGTTCATGCCCGCCGCGGTACTCTGGCCGTTGCCGGTGGACTCACCTCCCTCCAGCATGCCCGCAGGCAAGATGCTGTGAATGTAGGTGGCTGGATCCGGGTCGTCGGCTACGCCTTGCGTCGCATCGGCATAGGTCGTATAAGCAACAACCCGGCCGTTCGCGGAAAGCCGCGCTAGTAGATCGGTCCAGTCAAGTCCCTGGTTGACCTCGGCCGGGCTGTTGTCCAGCAAGTCGCGTTCGGCGGTCCGGACGTCGCCGGGGCGCTCGCCCCAGCCGGGCAGCAGCATCTCCAGCTGCACGCTGGACGGGAAAGCGGCCGCCGCCGTTCGCTCAAGCCAGACGCCGTAGTTGACTAGGGCGGCGTTATAGGCGTTCATGAAGGCCGTGGCTTGTGCTGTGGTGCCCGATCCCGGCTTCCAGCCCCGCACGCTCGCGGGCAGCGTGGCCTGCGATGAAGCATCGTAGAACCAGTAGGCGTTGGATTTCGAGCCGGCGTCACCGGCGGGGTAACACAGTTCGTTGTACGCTCCGCCGCCCAGCCGGACGGAGCCTAGTCCTGTCAAACGCGAGGCCAGATAGTTGATGTATTCACCCAACTGGGTGCGAACATTCATATCCGTGACCGCATTTGCTACGTAGTTGCCCGACGACTGAGAGCCGGTGAATCCGTCTCCGTACTGATCGACGAACTGGGCGCCGCCCCCGACGCCGAAGATCCAGGAAGGCGCGTACTGCACTCCGATGTCCAGGCTCGGGCTGAGTCCAGCGGCCAAGGCGGTGTCGATCTCTGCCTGTACGCGGGCTATAGCCGATGCCGAATAGCTGCCTTCGCTCGGCTCGATGTTTGACCAGTTGACGTTCAGGACGACTGCCTTGAATCCTGCCAAGGCAAGCGTTGTGTCACTTGCCGCCGGGCCGACAGCGCCAAGCATCGGACCACGTGCGGGAGTTGCCGCCCTGGCCGCCTGCCGCGTTGGATGCGGCGGTGTGCTGCTTTCGCCCGGTACCCTCAGTGCCGGGTGAGGTGGACGTCCGGTCGAGCGGTTCAAGACTGTCGTGCCACTCGGGGAGGCAGCGCCCGGCGTGGCGGCCACCGCGGGATGTGCGAGCATCGGTGGAGATTCCGACACCTTCCCGGTGGTGTCTGTGTTGTTAATGGTGCCGCCGCTCGCCAATAGCGCAGACAACCCCCAGCCCGCAGGTACAAGCGCAATAACAAGCGCGACGCCGACTTTCCATCGCCTATTGATGCGAGAATTCTGGGCTGTCGGGTGTTGGCCAGTCATTTGTTATGCTTCTGCCCATCTTTTGTGCTACGCGCAACTGGCGGCAGGGTCACGCACTTCACTCTAGCAACCCGGAGACCGTTTCCTCGCGGTCGCCCCGGGCACCCGTCTACCTCCCGTCGTAACCATATAACCAAGGTAACTCCCTTAATCACGTGAGGAATCGGGCCTTCGAGCCCTGGCCGCGGCGGAGGCATTAGCTTCTTCCCGGTCGTAGTGGACGTGTCGGCAAGCACCAGCACCACGAGATGAACCTGCAGGTCATGCCGCCAAGGGCGAACGTGGGTCCGCTTGCCCAGTCGCTGCGCAGGCCGCAGTCGCCCCCGTGGCCGAGGTAAATCCCAATGCTGGCCACGCTGGTCGGCCCGGCGGGGATCCTGGCCGGGCCGTGCGAGCCGGCGGCTGTGACGGGGATCAGACGCCAGCGGCTTGGGACCGATGCGATCAGGGACAGGACTGCCTCGGGCCACGGTAATCGCGCAAACAGCATTACCGAGCGGTAAACAATGTCGCTAATGGTCAGCAAATCACTGGTTTCAGCCGAGTAACTTTTCAAAGCTTCTCGGGCAGATCCGGCGAGCGTGCTATACCGTACCTTTGACGGCACCGGATGACCTGCGCCAGGGAGGGTGTTCAGGGAGCGTGGGAGCGGTGTAGGCGTTCAGATGATTACACGTTAATCATCTGCCAATGCCGCTTTCCGGTAAGGCCGCTCGCACGGTTAGCTCCTGTCCGGGAGGTGTGCCCTGCTAATCACTGATTAGCAGGGCCGATTCTCGAGAAGCCAACGATTAGTTCGACCAGTAAGACACAGGAATTCGTAGATACGCGCGCGTGGACGTGACGGCGCCGCGGAATCTGCTGGGGGGTGGAGCAGATGACGGTTAATGCTGCTGAAATAGCAACGCAAACGAACAATATCTCTAATCTTCTGCCAATCATTGGAGATCCGGACGTCCCCGCTGTGCTGCATCGAGATGCTTGCCATCTCGAGATCCTGATACCGGCCAGGAACGAAGCCCAGAGGCTGCCGCAGACCCTGCTGCGCACGATCGAGTACCTAGAAGCGCAGCCCTATTCATCGTCCGTCGTGGTGATTGACAACGGCAGCTTCGACCACACGGCAGACCTCCCGGCGAAGATCCGGTCCACCCGGGTACCGGTTCACCTGACTGGCTGCGCACGTCCTGGAAAGGGGGCGGCGGTCCGACGCGGGATCCTGACGTCTCGTGCGGCCTACGTCGGCTACATGGACGCGGACCTGGCGACCCCCATCGAGACGCTTGATGTCGTGATGCCACTGCTCGCCAGGGGCGGGGCCGTCGTCGGTTCACGCCGGATGAGCGGAGCGGTTCTCGCCCAGCGTCAGCCAGCGCACCGGGCGCTCGGTGGCATGGTCTTCCGTGCCCTGTCTCAGCAGATCCTCCGCCAGCTGACCGATACACAGTGCGGGTTCAAGTTCTTCGACGGTGACCTGGCCAGGGCCGTCGCGCGCCAATTGACGATCGACGGATTCGCTTTCGATGTAGAGATGCTCCATATCATCTCGCGCATGGGTGTCGCCATTACAGAGGTCCCGGTCACCTGGACAGACGCCAAGGGGTCGAAATTGGATGCGTTCCGGGACGGTACCCGTGCCGCCATAGATCTGTATCGGCTGAATAGTCGAAGGGTAATCTGATGTCTGCAATTGAGCAGCTGGCCGGGCAAAAGATACTGCTCCTTAATTGGCGTGATCGGTCCAACCCGCAGTCGGGGGGAGCTGAGTCATATACAGAGGAAATCGCTCAACGCTTTGTCCGAGCCGGAGCGTCGGTTACCCTGTTCACATCGCAACATCAAGGTGCGCCGGCGTCTGAAACACTGAACGGATATAAGGTGGTACGCCAGGGAGGTCGATTCGGGATCTATTTTGCTGCCGCGCGCTACCTGCGCCGCCATGCAAATGACTTCGACGCTGTCGTTGACTTTCAGAATGGCATTCCGTTCTTCGCGCCGCTCTGGGTACCGGCGAAGATGCCTGTCATATGTGTTGTGCATCATGTGCACCAGCGTCAGTTCGATATGTACTTCCACTGGCCGATGAATCAGGTCGGGCGGCTACTGGAGGGCCGGGTAAGCCGGCGTGTATATAAGAATCTCCCGTTCGTAGCCGTTTCTCCGTCCACTCGCGCCGAAATGCGTGGGGAGTTGAGACTCCGCAACCCCATCTACATAGTTCCCAACGGGATGGATATCCTCGAACCGAGCGGCACGCCGCGGTCTCCACGGCCTACGGTTGCTGTTGTCACCCGTCTCGTCCCGCATAAGCAACTGCACCATCTGGTGGAAGCAGTGCCAGATCTGCTTGTCAACTGGCCGGATCTCCGGGTGACCATCGCGGGCAGCGGTCCAGCCGGCGAGGGACTTGAGGCACAGGCCAGACAGCTCGGACTGGAAAAAGTGGTGACTTTCCCGGGCCGCGTCTCGGAAGAGACCAAGCATCAGCTGCTGGCCGAAGCGTGGCTTACCGTGGCACCGTCCATGGCCGAAGGATGGGGCCTCACGGTCATGGAGGCCAGTGCGGTAGGGACGCCCGCGGTTGCCTACGACGTCCCGGGCCTGCGGGACTCTGTTCGGCACGGAATCACGGGATGGCTTGTCCAGCCGGGCGAGAGCCTGGCCACTACTCTAAACGGCGCAATCGCCGAACTGTCCGACCCACAGCGCCAGCGTGCCATCGGAGCGCAAGCCATGCGGTGGGCGGCCAACTTCTCATGGGACTCGAGCGCCGACCGGCTGGCCAGTGTTCTGGTGTCCGAGATGAGGCACCGAGAGCTACGAGTTCCGGAACGGCGTCAGGCCATTGACCTCGCGACGATCGCGTCATGGGCGCCGGACGCCAGCGGGGACCTTGAGCGCACGCTGCGGAAGACGCTGCGTGCGACCGACATCATCGCCACCGATGAACGCGGGATCAGCGCGCTCCTGATCGGGTGCGACGAGCTAGGCGCACTGAAGGCGCTTATGCGCGGGGATATACCGGCTCACGCCGTTCGGCTAGCCACCTCCCGTAGCGTGCTGTCGGGAAACCTCAGCAAAGATCCTGGAACTGACGCGGCGAGCAAATCTGACCAAGAGAAGCTCCTGCCACTAGCAGACTCTCGCGGAGAATAAAACCGCACTTTTTGCTCTAAGGAAACGATACGCGTGGCTGTTGCTGACAATCGACCGATGGAATCCCCTCCAGGCGCAACTCATTTGCAGGGGCACCACATGCCTGATGGGCGAAGTGGGCGTTACTGGTTTCCTATGTTGACGCCCTGGCTGCCAGCGCTGGCATTTGTGGGCTCGGCGTGGCTGATTCGTGTTGTAGGTGTTACTACTTACTACGACGTATTCATCGATGAAGTGACCTACGGCCGAATCGCGGACAACTTGGCGACAGGTCACGGGCTGACCCTGTACGGCACGCCCTTTGACTTGCATCCGCCCGCGGTGTTTGGGCTTTACGCCCTGGTCATCAAGTTGCTTGGCATCCATGGGAGTATACTCGACGTATTGCTCGCGCTGCGTCCGTTCGTCGCCCTATGCGGCGCCGTTTCATGTGGTCTGGTTTACATTCTGGCAACCATGCTGCTGAACTGGAAAGCTGGCGTAGCCGCGGCGGCTGTAGTCGCGCTAGATCCGTTTGAGATTTTCTATGACGATCATGTGATGCTGGAGGCCCCGGCCCAACTGGCCGCGGTGCTCGCAGTTCTGTTGCTGGTCCTGACGATGAAAGTCAGATCGAGCCAACGGTCCTGGGCGCTGACGGTCCTCGGTGGGCTGGCGGCCGCGGCGAGCATGTGCTCGAAGGAGTACTTCGGGCTGGTACTAGCCCTGATGCTGCTTCTTTGCGTTGTGACCGGGTGGTCGCTTAAACGAATGCAGGCGGCACTCGCGCTAGCCATCATGATCAGCGGCTATCTCCTTTCTCAGGTCCTGCTCATACTAACGGGGGGCTTCCGCGTATGGTGGGATCAAGTCGGCTCCGGAGTGCGTCGGCTGATCGGCACGGAGCAGGTAACCGGCTTTAATTCAGCGACCGTGCACGTGTCGCTGGTTTCCCGGGTGGCTGCGAACGCCAGTCATTACGGCGTGACTTATGTGCTGCTCGCCAGCGGTGCTATTGCTGGACTGGTCAGCCTTATCGTCATCTTCCGCCGCCGACGGCAGTGGAAGGTGACGGCAGGTGGCAGGAGCCGGGCCTGCGTTCTGGTGAGCATGTGGGCGTTTGCAGCCGCGTGCTACCTTGCGTACGCCACGCTCTTTGGCACACTTGAGGAGCAGATGTACTACCTGCTGCTCATGCCGTCGATATGTGCGCTCGTGATCGGTGTTTCACAGTTGGGGTTGCCCTGGCAAAGGGTTGCTACGGCAGTGCTCGCAGCACTCCTGGTGATCGACGCTCTGGTCTGGGTTGCGGTGCACCGGACGCCAGACGACGAGTACCGGCAACTAGTCGCTTGGACAAAGACCGGCCTTCCAGCCGGATCAACTGTGTCAGTTACCGACACCACCGCTCAGTTCATCTTGCCGGGCGTGGAACTGGGGCAGTGGGCGACCGTCCCTGAGCTCAAGCAGCACCACGTCGACTATGTCCTGTTGAGCACTCAGCTCGTCAGTCAGGGGTATGGAGTCGGAACTGCGGCATTCGAGCGGTACCTCGACGCGCACGCCAAGCTTGTCTTCCGAGCGAACGGACCTTCCGAGGGGTCACTGGAGGTCTTCGACGTACGCGCGATCACGGGTGCGCGATGAGTCCGGAGGTTGGGCGCGGGTCACGACGGGCTCCATCGGCCGGTGCTGGTTCAGCCCCCGCGGTCGTCGTGTCCGCCGCCTGTCTCAGCTACGTACTTAACTGCAGCTTCGTCGTAGTGCCGCTATGGATTCTGTCAACTCGCGGCTATTCGGTGGCCGCATCAGTGTCAGTTTTGCTTATCGCAGTCGCCATGGCGGCACCGAGGATCGCCTTTCCCCGGATAGTGCGGTTGGCTGAGTCTCGTTTCAATTTCGCTGCTTTTAGCATTCGGGCATGGATACGTGTCTGTGGCGCTGCGTCAATTACTGTAGCCACCCTCCCTTCACGTGCTGTCACTGACTTCGCTTCGGCCGGTCACGGCGACCTGGCCAGCCTCTTGCCGTGGATTTCTCTAGGCGGCCTCGCCGTAGGAGGGGTCAATCTCGGAACGATCGTCTTGCATTTCGCGCGGCCGGACTGGCCGAATGTCTTTCGAGGGTTTGCCTGGCAAGTCGCAATAGTAGTGGTTCCTGGCCTTGCGCTGCTGCTCCTGCGGGGAGACCCCGTACTGTGGCTCATCGTCGCTTTGGTCGGGGAGGCGCTTCCCGCGCTTCGAGCGCTGCAGCTATACGGCCGGAGCCTGGTCAGCTCGCAGCGTCCACGGGTGCTGCATCTAGCCTTCGAAGATCCCCGCCGCCCCGGATCTGGCGGTGGCTCGGTCCGTACGCTTGAGATCGACCGGCGGCTGGCCGGCACTTATCAGATCACGGCCGTTTGTGCCCGGTACCCGGGCTGCAAGCCACGCGTCGAAGACGGCGTTCACTACGTTCACGTTGGCCTCCCCTGGGGGCAGAAGCTTAGTTTCCTCACCTATTTCTCCTGCATACCTTGGGTGCTGGTCCGGTATCCGAGTGAACTGGTCGTGGAGGATTTCGCGGCACCGTTCTCCTCAGTGGCAGTTCCGTGGCTGACAAGCCGGCCAGTCGTCGGCATGGTGCAGTGGCTGTTCGCCCAGGAAAAGGCGACAGAGTACCGCTTGCCTTTCCATCTCGTAGAGAAAGTCGGACTCTCCTCGCACAGAAACCTCGTGGCGGTGTCGGAAGACCTGGCCGTCCAGCTGCGCAGCAGGAATCACCGGGCACAGGTCCAGGTAATCGAGAACGCGCTTCCTGATGAGGCTTTCGCGGCGAGAAGTCGCCCGCGCCGCGATATTCTGTTCCTCGGACGGCTGGAGATCGCCCAAAAGGGCGTGGACTTGCTAGTGGAGAGCTTCGCGTCCGTCGCCGACCGCACCGACCGCCTACTCGTCATCGCAGGTTCGGGACCGGACGAGCGCAGGATCCGCGAACTGGTCGACGCCCGCGGGATAGGTGGCAGGGTTAAGTTCACCGGCCACATCTCGCCAGAAGATCGTTTCGACCTGCTTGCCTCAGCCGAAGTGGTTGCCATGCCCAGCCGATACGAGACATTCGGGATGGTGGCGGCTGAATCCCTTGCGGTAGAAACGCCGGTTGTTGCTTTCGATATCCCCTGCCTTCGCTCTGTCGTATCGCCGGGAGGCGGCATACAGATTCCCGCCTTTGATACGTCGGCTTTTGGTGAAGCCTTGCTTAAGGTTCTCCAAGATGAAACGCTCAAATTGGAGCTGGGCAGGGCGGGGAGGGAAGCTGTCAGTCATTTGCGATGGGATGGAATGGCGGCGATCCAGCGAGACTTTTATGCGAAGATACTCGTCTCTAATTAGCGGTTGTGGTGACTTTCTTGGGGTGCAAGGCGCAAGTGAGAGTGCCGTTGGGGTTCATTTCTACAATTCGCAGCATGATGTTTCAAACGCCTCGCGCGGTTGCGGTGACAGAGGGAAGCGAGGAGTGGACGTATGATCTGTTGCGACGCAAGTCGGAACTGGTAGCTCAGTCCCTGGATAGTCAGAACATTCCCCGGGGCGGCGTCGTCGCCGTGCATCTCCCGCGGTGTGCAGACGCGATCGCCGCCATGCTCGGCATCATGGCCTCCGGGCGTGTTTACCTCCCCCTGGACCCCTCCTACCCGCCATCGCGCCTGCGGTACATGATGGACCAGGCAGATGCGGTAGCTGTGATATCGGAGAAGCTGGATCTGCATCTCTACGGGAGCGAGAGAGTGTGGATTCCGGCGCTGCAGCAGGCCGACCACGAACAGGCGGAGGAGGTGGCCCCGTCCGTCTTCTCGTCGGAATCGATCCCTTTGGAACTAGAAGGTTGGGCGTACATACTTTTCACGTCTGGTTCTACAGGTAGGCCCAAAGGAGTTTGCGTTACCCACGAAAACGTCTCGGCCTTCACTGAATGGGCAGTGAAATCCCTGGGTATGACTCATGAGGATTCCAGCGCTACGTCAACTTCTCTTAGCTTCGACCTCTGCTTCGTAGAGATACTGGTGCCGCTGTCAGTGGGCGGCACGGTACACGTGATCCCGCACGCGCTCGCCCTTGGCGAGTTGACGAGGCCTGTTTCATTCGTGGTCAGCACGCCCACCGTCGCCAATGAACTCCTGGACGCAAGCCTGCTACCTCAGTTGAAGGTGCTGCTTTCCGGCGGCGAGGCACTAGCGCGAGATGTGGCCGAACGGATACTGTCCTCAAGGCGAGTCGGTCGTCTACTTAACATTTACGGTCCTACAGAGTGCACAGTCTCCGTCACCGTTGCTGAAGTGACTGCCCCAGTGCTAGAGACTATTCCGATCGGGCTGCCGGTCCCAGGCTCCGCGGTGCTTATCCTGGACGAACACGGCCACCTCCTTGCCGATGGGCAGACCGGTGAGATCTGCATCCTGGGCGCGCAAGTGGCCGACGGTTACGTGGGCAATCCGACCGCGACTGCCGAGCGCTTCGTGGTCAGTGCCGGCCTGGGGTCTGATCCAGTGCGTTATTACCGGACTGGTGATCTCGGGTACCGCCGTGACGACGGTGTCCTATTCTACCTCGGACGATCCGATAGGCAGGTTAAGTTCAACGGGCACCGCATCGAGCTCGGCGAGATCGATGCGCTGCTCCGATCGAATCCGCAGGTGAGCGACGCCAGGACAGTCGTGCACGACCAGAAGCACCTGGTCTCCTACGTGGTGCCATCTGACCAAGGCGTTGACGTCGCGGCCTTGCAAGAGTATCTCTCGGAGAGTCTGCCGCCCTTCATGCAGCCGACGGCCGTGGTTCCGCTGGGTGAATTTCCGAAGACCGTCAGCGGAAAGCTCGATGAGGCATCTTTGCCCCGCTGGTCCCATGGCCGCGCCAGCCGGGAGGTCGAGGAGACAGATGAACTCACCGCGCAAGTCATCAAGATCGTCGCGGACGTGACAGGGTTTGCTGGCCCCATTAAGCCTTCTGACGATCTCATCCATCATCTGGGCGGCACTTCCCTCGGCATCCTGAGAGTCCTGGCTCAGCTCGAGCGCGATTCGGGTGTACGGCTGCGCATGAGCGATGCCCTGGCCGACACCTCTGTCGCCGGACTCGCCAACCTCCTGAGGAGAGGTTCGGCATCCTCAGCCACGCCCGCCGATTTCGTATTTCACGCGGGGGGCAGCGCTACGCCCGTCTTTCTCTTCCACGTCTACCTGGGAGGCATACTGAAGCTCAGGCGCTTTGCCGAGCTTCTCCCCCCAAGTCAGCCGGCTTACGGCCTTCACCTGACCAGCAATGAAGACCTACGCAGCGGAAAGCTGACCCTTGCTTCCTTGGCGGAGGATGGCGTCAGGCGAGTGCGGATGATCCAGCCGGCCGGCCAGGTCACCCTGATCGGGCATTCCGCGGGCGCACTTCTCGCTGTCGAGGTGGGACGTAGGCTCATCGACGCTGGGGAGCCGGCGCCCCGCGTGCTGCTGATCGACGGCATCCGGTTGCGGAGCAGGCTGGGCTACTACCTCGGGGAGCTGGTGTCCAACTTCCTCTATGCGAGCGACGCACCGCTCAGTGACCGGTTTGGCCGGCTGCGCTCGGCCATCCGTCGCCGTGTGCGTTCACGGAGCATCGCTCAGGGGGAGGACTTGCTCTCGCTCGCGGAAAGAGACGAGGTCGCAATGAACAGGCTTCTCATGAACCATCGAATCCAGAGTTACCCTGGCGCGCTTACGGTAGTGCGCACCCGGCACGGGCAGATTATGGCAGGGCGCAGGGACCTTGGCTGGACCCCGGTGGTCGAAGGACTGCTCACGGTGATTGACGTGCCCGGTGCTCACATGACCGTCCTTGACCCGCCCCACGTCCACGCACTGGTGCGGAAGACGCTGGAATGCCTGGCGGAGTCGTTATACCAGCGATCCACCAGCCCGCCGGGTCGTTATCAGGAACGTCGGCCGGCCTCGCGCTCCAGAACCATCACCCGGTCCGGGTGATGCCCCCGCGCGCTCGCCCTCTCTGCCAAGCAACGTGAGCCAACTCAGGTTACTGAAGGGCGGTGCTCTGCGCGCGGCGCTCGCGGCTTTCACCGGCCTCGCGCAGCACCCGGTAGTAGGTGGAGACCGAGCCGAGGTAGGTGCCCTCGATCCAGCAGCACAGCCCAGACTTCGTCGGGAGCCAGGTCAGCGAACCGTTCGCTGTGCAGCGCGTTCAGGATCGCGGCGACCGCCTCGTTGGTCGGCTCTGGACTTGGGCTGAGCGTGCAGTGCCGCCGTTCTGGGCCGTTATGGTCCTCGGCGTCGGGGCCGTGCCCGAACTGGGCATCCGGCGCGCACGCATAGCACGAGATCACGCCGGCATGTACCTCTCGAACCAGGTCACGAGCCGGGTCAGGTAGTCAGTGATGGCCGGGAACCGGCTGACGCCGTGTCCTTCCTCGGGGTAGATCACCAGTTCCGAGTCGACGCCATGGCCGATCAGTGCCTGGTAGAACGCCCTCGCCTGGCCGGCCGGCGTGCACCGGTCCTTCGCGCCCGCCGTGAGCAGGGTCGGTGTCCTGGCCTTGCTCGCGTGCATCACCGGACTGCGGGTGTGCACCTGGTTGCCGATTTCCTCGGGATCGGCGTTGCCCAGGAACCACAGTCCCCAGCGGGGGATGTTGGTGGTGAACGTGAAGCTGTACCACTCAGTCACCGGCGAGCCGGCCACGGCGGCCTTGAACCTCTGGTCCTGGGTCACCAGCCAAGCCGACATGTATCCGCCGTAGCTGACGCCCATCGTGCCGATCCGCGCTGGGTCGGCAATCCCGCGCTCGATCATGGCGTCGATTCCGGACAGGTAGTCGTGGGTGTCCGCGCCGCCCATGTCGCCGACGACCGCGGCGGCGAACTCCCGGCCCCGCCCGGAGCTACCGCGCGGGTTCGGGTGCAGGACGGCATATCCGCGGGAGACCAGCAGGGGTACCACGTGGCCATGCATCGCCCAGCTCCGCTGGTAGGCCCCGATCGGCCCGCCGTGGACGTGCAAGATCAGCGGGAACGGCCCGGCTCCGGGAGGCGTGCACAGGACTCCTTCGATCGCTGTCCCGTCGGGTGCGCTCCAGCTGACGTTCGTCGCGGAGCCCGCGACCGATCGGATGTAGTCGGTGCCGGCATGGGCCAGGGAGGCCAGCACCTGGTCGGCGCCCGTGCCAACGATCGCGACCTGCTGCGGAAGGCCGTAGTCGTCCCGGACCACGACGACCCGGCCGTCGGAGGTGAAGGCGCCGGCCGGATTGAACCAGCTCGCCCACGACTGCGCGGACGCGACCAGTTCCTTGCCGGTGATCGTCTCCGGCAGGGGTCCCTCCCCGGCGTAGGCGATCCCGGCCACGCAGTCCAGATGGCGCTGGCCGATATAGCCGAGCCGCGTTCCGTCGATCCACTGGACCGCGGTGACATCTGTCCCGGCGGTGTCTACGGCGCACCTGGTGCCGGCCACCAGGTCCAGCAGGATCAGGTCACCCGCCACGATCAACCGGTCGCTGCATACCGCCTCTACCACGGCGGCCCTCGTACCGTCGGATGTCCCGGCAGGCAGCCCGAGCTGGACGTCACTGCGGAGCAGTTCGGTCACCTCGCCCGTCGAGATATCGAGCCGACTGAGCACCGCCGAGTACCAGTCGTCCTCACCGGGCTGTTCGCTGGTGATTGCCAGCACATGCCCGGGGCCGGACCAAGCCGCCTCCCAGACGTTCAGCCCGTCGGGCGAGACCCTGGCGAGCTCGCCGGAGGCCGGGGTGTAGAGCCACAGGCCGCGCCAGGCGTCCTCCGGCGTCCCGGCCTCGACCTGCGGGTACCAGGACGGCAGCCCGGACTCGCCCGAGCCGGCCGTTCCCGATCCCTGCGCGTCAGCCACCTCCGCTCCGAGCCCGGCGACCCCGAGCAGGATCCGGGTGCCGTCCGGTGACCACGCGAGATACTCGACCGTGCCGGGGACAGCAGGCGCTGCCTGGGCCTCGCCGAGCTGCCCGTCGGCCAGCAGGTAGAGCTGGAACACCTCAGCCTTGGCCCGGTCGGACAGGAAGGCCAGGGATGACCCGTCCGGCGCGAACCGGGCGGACTTGGCTGACCCGCCACCCGAAGTCAGCGCGTGCAGCGCGCCGTCCCGCACCTCGTACAAGGCCGTGCGTGGCAGCCCCTCGAGTTCGTCATAGACCGACCCGGTCACCACGATGCGGCTGGCGTCGGTCGTCGTGACGAGGTCGGTGACGTGGTGCGGCCTGCCCAAAGCCGGCTCGTGCAGCCGCCGGACATGCTCGGCGACCGCGGCGTACTCAGGAGATTCCCACAGGTCTTTGCGCATAGTTCAGGATGATCTCATGCATTACGGGATGCCGCTGTCAGCCAGGCGACCCCGGCCGACACAGGTCCCGGGAGGCCCGTGCTGCTCACGTCCGGGCGCCGTCCCGGAATTCGGTGCAGCGCCGCGTCGTTCCAGCTCGCAGCAATGCACCGGGAACGATAACCGAATAGGTGATATGTACTCAAAGAGCAGCGATAGCCCACGCAAATGGTAGGCATTCCTAATCGGTGATCGGCGTGGCCCAGGCACTGCAACGGACGTCACGCTCTGTCGTCCTCCCTCGATGGGCCCGTGCGCGCGTAGCCTATATGCGCGGCGCATCCAACCAATCTTATTACTGCGGTGGACGGGCATAGCGGGAAGACCTGCGCGCTGGCGAGTCCGTTGACGTAGTTGAACTGGTTCTGTCACGTGCCCGGTGCAGTTCCAGTGTGTTCCCTCCGCGATCGGGAAAACTAAATCCCTAATCCTTGCGGGCTGCAGGCGGACCAACCTGGCATTCCTGGACCTCATTGCCGCCGGGGACAAGCAGTCCGGTGACGCCGTGGGCAGCGACAAGCAGTCGCACCGCCGGGGCCGGGTCGGCGAGCCAGTCGCGGGTCTGCTGGCCGCCGCTGCCGGGCTGACTCAAGGAGGCCATCTGACCACGGGGAGGGGTGGCGGGGCGGTATCGGCCATCAATTCTCTAGGGGAAGATGACAATGTCCCGGTTCAGGGATTGTGTCAGGGCCACAAAGGCCCCTGTATGTCAGAAGGTTGTTAGGTATGTCACCTCAAGATTCCTGGTGTGCGATGATAGGGATGAAAAGGCAAATCCTTGGCCTGGCAAGGAAAAGAGAGACGACCATAGAGGGAGCGGGCAGCCGGATGCCGTTCGATGGCGAATCCGATTATTACCAGTCCAAGGCCGATTTCGGCGATGTCTATAATCAGCCTGATCCCCGATCCTATTACCGCACGCTCGGCGTGCTTGACTATGAGATTCCGGCTCACGGGGCCGCGGTATTCGACTTGCTTCTTGACGAGATGGGTGGCCGGGCGGACAAGACGGTGCTTGACGTCTGCTGCGGTTACAGTGCCAACGCCGCGCTGCTCAATCACGACATCGAGCTGGCCGATCTCTATGAGCACTACGGGCATCTCGAGAATGCGGCAGCTAATGACATCGCAGAGATCGACCGGCGCTGGTTCGCGGAGCACTCCCGGCCGGACCCGGTGTCGGTCATCGGGCTAGACGTCGCGGACAACGCGGTGCGCTACGCGACCCTCGCCGGCCTGCTGGACCAAGGCTTGGTCGCCGACCTGGAGACGGGCCAGCCAGACGAAGAGATCACGCACGCGCTCGCCGCCGCGGATCTAGTCACCGTGACCGGCGGGGTCGGCTACGTCGGCGAGAAGACCTTCCGGGCGATCGTGGAGGCCAGCGGCGATGATCCGCCGTGGGTCGCCGCGCTCTGCCTGCGCTGGGTGGACTACACGCCCATCGCTGGGGCACTGGGTGACCTAGGGCTCGTCACCGAGCGGCTTGAGGGGTACTGCGTTCCCCAGCGCCGTTTCGCCAACGAGGAGGAACGGCAGGCGGCCCTCGCCGGCGTCCGCGTGCGGGGGCTCGACCCCGCACCAGAATTGCAGCTAGACGCGCACTGCGCCGAGCTGTATGTATCCCGCCCGCCCGAGGCAGCCCGGACCATCCCAGTCGCCGACATCCTCAGCTCCCTGACTGCCGGGGGTAGCCAGCACGCCTCACCATGCCGGGAGCAACGAGCCCGTTTTTAATGAATCTAAGCGCTGCGAAATGGCAGCGGATGTATCACAGGCCCGGTTGAAGGTAAGCCGTCAACGATCCGCTCACCCCGCGCAGCCGGCGAGCGAGGGCACCGGGCCGCTGTTCATCACGGCGGACGGTCGGCGGCTGGACCGGCGGCGCTGCACGGATCGTCCGCCGGTGACCCGCCGTGCCGGGATCGCGACGCTGCAGGCGCCGCTCATGTAGCGCACCGAGTCGGCGATTAGGAAGTCGTGATCAACGCTGGTCGGTGGCTCGCCTTCGAGCTCCGCCGCGTGAGCGCTGCCTGTAGCGCCGCCCGGGCGTTCGGGTCACATCGTGGCGGCGATGACGGGGAGACCCGGCGGGAATGCGATGCGGTGCCGCCTTACGACAGGTCCGGGGCTCGCTGTGAGACTGGCGGGCTGCGTTGACGTTGCAGAATGGTGTTGTGGTCAGCGGCGTGCGACGGGGTTTGTTCCGGCTCGGGGCGGCGGCCGGCATCGCGGGGCCGGCCGCGTTCACCGGCGCGTGGATCGCCAGTTCGCTGCGGCAGACCGGGCAAGGCCCCGGCGGGCTCCAGCTCAGCGGCCTGGCGGCCCCGGACGCGCGAGACCCGTGGATCATGATTTCTGGTTTCGTGGTGCTCGGCGGGTGCACGTTCGCGTTCGGTGCGGCGCTGCGCACAGCGCTGCGCACAGATCCTGCGCGCGGTGCCGGGCCTGGGCCTGCCCTGGTCCAGGGCGCGGGGCTGCTGACGGTGGCGGCTGGCCTGCTGCGCCGTGATCACCTGCTGCTCAATGCGCCTGGCGAACCGGGCGCTTCCTGGCACGGCAGCGCGCATGACGTGGTCAGCGGTCTGGTCTACGTCGGCCTGGTCGTCGCGCAGCTCGCGCTGGCACGGCGGTTCGGCCGCGATCCGGCGTGGCGGTCCTGGCGTCCGTGGCTGCTGGCCAGCACCGCCGCGACTGGCCTGCTCCTGGCTGCGTACGCCGCGGATGTGACCGGGGGTGCGGCGGCCGGCCTGCAGCGTGCCGCCGTGACGCTGCCGCAGGCCGCCGTCGTCGCCATCGCGGCGCGTCTGATACGTCGTGGCCGCCCGGCTTGAGCGGGCCCGCGCCCAGCGTCGACCGGCCGCCCGGCAGCACCTGGCAAACGGCTGCCGGCCGCCTTGGGTGAACCTCGCGGTAGCAAGCCGGCCAAGCGCAAAGCGGCCAGGGCCAGGCCAGCCTCTGTGGGCCTGTTCATCACCCGCACCTGCGCTGACATGATCGTTGGCTCCACCGTCGTCCGCAGCCCCCGCGCTCGACAGGCCTCGCCGCTCCACTACGGCTCCCAGCCTCCCCAGGGACCGTACGCTGTTCCCTCCTCGCCCGCCTATGGTGTCCCCGCCTCGCCGGCCCCATACGGCTTCCCGCCGCCGCCAGTCGCTGGCGGCGGACCAGGCACGAATAAGCAACCGGGCCCGCGGCGGGCGGTGCTTCGAGTTTCTGGCTCGAGCGCAGTCACTGGGCTGCCAGGTGGCTGGATCGGGATCGTCGGTGTCCTGGCTAGGACGCCGACGAGGCGGCCGGTGAAAACACCGCGGGGGGCGGCCCGGAGTCCGGGGCAGCATCGGTCCCGATGCTCATGCGCCAGCCGCTCGACCCGCCCATGGCGACCATGTTCAGCATGCCTGTCTCCTCATGCGCGCCGTCGGCGAACGTGATGGACACGATGGCGAAGGTTGTGTCGACGGGGCTGGGGGTGATTGTCGCGGTGGCCAGCCCCGCGCGTGCGTCCGCCGCGTACTTCAGGTCGGCGCGGGTGATGCGGACCGCCGGGATGCCGGCGGCCACGGCCTGGAGCCCGGCGGTGTCCCCTTGGCTGAGGTCGCGGACATAGCAGCGCGCAAGCCCGGCCTGGGCAGCATTCGGCGCGCCCTTGACCTGCAGCGGCCAGGAGCAGGTAGGCGTGCCCCACGTCTGGATCGCTCCCCAGGCGACGTCCGCGCCCCAGCCCAGGCCCGACGCGGCGAGCATGATGACCGCCGTGCACGCGGCAGGCTGACGGAACAGCCAGCGGGCCGCGCTCCCTACGGGACGCGGCGGGTATGTCATGAGCGAACATTACCCGGCAGGCCCCGCGGGCTTCCGTCTCGCGGGACACCCCGAACCGCTCGGCCACCTGCGTGACCAGGATGTCGTCCAGGACCTCAAGAAAAGCCCTGGACCTCTGCTCGACCACGTTCAACTCCCGAAACATGAACGGGATCGTCACGCATCAAGTGAAGCCACGATGTCGCATCAGGCGGAGCCTGACAGACACGCTCCGCCAGCCCTGACGCACTTATCGCTGTCAGGCATTCAGCGTCTCGTCCGATTACGTGAGAGCCGGAGGCTTCGGGGCAACGCTCCAAGCGAGGCACTCACAAGGGCGATCAGGATGCCGCCTACGGCCAGCTCTCCGCCCGCTGCGACGAGGGCCTGCCAGTACGGGCCACCCGGAGCCCAGCGGGACGGGCCCAGCGGGTCCCCGGCCTCGTCACGAGGGTACGCCGTGAACAGCAGGTGGAAATCGTGCAAGATCAGAAAGCCGATCGCCGTGGCCGCGGCCAGCGCGAGCAGCCAGCCAGCAGCTGACCGCCACCGGTAACGGGGCTGCCGCAGCACATGGATCAAGCCGAGAACGAGCAGTATCACCGGCCCCGCCACCCACGCGACGCCCAGCACCAGGAACATCAGCACCCAGGGAAGGTCAAAAAGGGGAAAGAAGTCCACGGAGAACGAGACAGGCCGGACCGACGCGTAGAACACGTACCCGCCGCCAGCGGCGAGCACCAGCGAGTAGCTCATCGTGACGGCGACCGCCCAGGCCCCGGCCATCCGGTGGCCCCGCCCTGACGGCAGCGCTCCGGGCAGCACCGGGTCAACAGGCAGTCCCATGGCGTCAGTATGACCTAACCGCCGTCCGGTCAGGTCTGATCCCACGTGGTGCCTCACCGATCGAGGCCCCGCCCGACTTCCCGGCCCAGCTCCTGCAGGCGCTGCGAGGCCACCCGCGCCCCTGGGAAGGCTCCCCGCTCCTGCTGACAAGCGCCACCCTTGGGGAGAGGGAGTTCGCCACCGACCGAGGACGGAAGAGACTGCCCGCCTGGTGCGTCTGGGCCCAGGACGTGCCCGAGCCCGTCTGGGTCCTCGACCCGGCCGCCAGCAGCCACTCGTGTGGCCTAGCTCCTGGTGCGAGCACCTTGACCGTTGAGGCCGCGAGGGGTGGCGTGACGCCTGGCGCGTCTCGGGGATCAGGAGAGGGCGACTGCGGTGGCGAAGAGGGCGAAGTCGACGGTGATGTGCATCGCGATGGTTGTCACTGTGGACTGGGTGCGGTGACGGACCCAGCCCGCGGCCAGCCCGTAGCTGAGCACGAGCGGGAGCAGGATCGGGTAGTAGGCGTGCTCGAGGCCGAACAGGGCGGCGGTGACGGTGATCGTGACGACAACGGGCAGGTACCGCCGGAGCCAGCCGTAGAGAGCGCCGCGGAAGAGCAGTTCCTCGGCGGGGCCGGTGAGGGCGGCCAGCCGGACCACGATCAGCGCCCAGACCAGCGGCGTTGCCGTCGGCATGCGTGCCTCGTCGCTGCCGGACCGCACTACCTGCTTCAGGGTGGCGGCAATGCCGCCGGTGAGCGGGCTAAAGGCCAGCGAGACAGCGAGGCTGGCGGCCACCGCGGCGAGAAGGACGATGAGGGAGCAGGCTACCTGCCGGGCGCTGGGACGGCGGATGGCCAGCAGGTCCCGGGCGCGAGTCGGCCCCGCCGGCTGCGATGACCAGGCCGGCGATGACGGCGAGGTAAGCCTCCGCGACGATCAGGACGGTCAGCCCGTCAGTGCGGGCCCAGTGGGGAGCGGCGGCCCGGACGGCCAGCGAGGTGAGCGCGCCCAGGACGGCAGCGAAGAAGACGGACAGGCCGATGCCGGCCGTGAGTTGTCGGCCGGCCATGCGGCCCGGTTCTGTGCCGGGCCGGGCGGCGGGCGTGCGGGCGGGGGCCTCGGCGCTCACGATGTGCCTGCGGTGGCAGACGGCTCCGGCACCCGGACGGAATGCACGACGCCGGCCACCATCACGGCACCGTAGGCGAGCGCGGGAAGCAGCAGCGGCGGGCCGCCCTGAGGACGGGCCGGCCTGGCGGCGGACGTCGGCGTGCTGGTGGCCATGGTGAGTCCCTCTCCCGGGTTCGGATCCTGATTCGTATACAGGCAATAATAGTTATCCTCTGTGTATGATTGTCAAGTGAGTACGATAGCGGGGTGAGGATCGCCCATGACGGATGACCGGGCCGGCGGCCCAGGAGAAGGACGGCGCGGCGGGAACGCGTTCCTGCTCGCCCAGCTCGGCGCCGAAGCTGCGGCGCGCTGGGCCCGGCGCATCACCCCGTTGGACCTCACCCCGGCTCAGACCGGGCTGCTGCGCCTGATCGCCCGGCAGCCCGGGCAGAGCCAGCAGGCCCTCGCCCGCCAGCTCGGCACGCCGCCCAGCCGGCTGGTGCTCCTCCTCGACGGGCTCGAGGGACGCGGCCTCACCGAGCGCCGCCGCAACCCCGACGACCGCCGCCACCACGCCCTCCACCTCACCAGCGACGGCACCCGCCTCATGGCCAAGCTCGGCCAGATCGGCGCAGCGCACGAAGACGACATCTGCGCCCCGCTCAATGCCGCCGAGCGGGCGCAGCTCCATGACCTGCTCACCCGGATCGCCGGTCACAACGGACTCACCGCCGGAGTCCATCCCGGCTACCGCGATGGTGACCGCGCTTTAACCGAGGAAGAGCAGGCGTCCGCGCGGTCCGCGAACGCAAATGCCTGGATGATCCGCGATTCAACACCACAGACGGCACCCACCTGATCATCTGCACCGGCAACGGCGGCCGCAACCAGGTGCGGCTGATAGCGTGCGGCATGTGAGTGACGCTTCTATTTCTGGGGCCTCTGCGGTTGCCGCGGCCGGGCTCGTGGGCGGGTTCTTCGTCGCGCGGCGGACTGGGCGCCGTGAGCTTGGCGGGGCGTTGTTCGCTCTGGCGGGGGCCTGGTGCGCCCGGGAGTGGTACCGGGCGCGGGGCCGGCCGCGGCGGCCGGGTTGGGCGCTGTGTACGTGGCGGCGATGGGCGGCTCGCACCCGCTGGCAAAGCGGGTCGGCGCGTGGCCCTCGGTCGTGGCGGTCACGGCCGTCACCGTGGCTGCCGCTGAAGTGGTGACTCGTTCAGGAAGCCGCTAGTGCCGCAGGTCGTGAAGTGTGAACCTCGGCTAGGGAGCACTACTGGCACGAGGCCGCCCCTTAGCCTTGCGGCGTGGCCGCCGGCGTCGTGTCCGGCTGTGCGGGGAGCGTGCGGGCGAGCTGGCTGCGCGAGCTGACGCCGAGCTTGGCGAAGACCTTGCTCAGGTGGTAGGCGACGGTGGCGGGGCTGATGAACGAATACTCGATTGGCTCTGGACGCCGAGGGCCGGATCAGGCCGCCCCGGTTGACGCCCGGGTGACCAGCTCGGGGGCGAAGCTGATGTGGCCGTGGCCCGCCGCCGGGTCAAGCAGCAGGTCGACGGCGGTGGCGCCGAGCAGCTCGCGCGGCTGGCGGACGGTGGTGAGCGGGACGGTGGCCGAGGCGGCGAAGTCGATGTCGTCGAAGCCGATGATCGCGACGTCACCGGGGACGCGGATGCCGTGGCTGAGCAGTTCCTGCATGATGCCGAGGGCGACGAGGTCGTTGACCGCGAATATGCCCGAAGGGCGCCGGCTCGGCGAGCCGGCCAGGATCCGCCGGGCGATCCGCGCGCCGTCGCTGGCCGTCATGCCCTCGCTGGGCAGCACGGCCAGGTCCGCGCCCGCCTCCGCCGCCGCCTGCGACGCGCCGGCCAGGCGGTCGGCGACCTGGGTGACCTGGTCGGAGCCCCCGGCGAATACCAGGTCCCCGCGGCCGGTCCCGGTCAGGTGCCGCACCGCGAGCCGGGCGCCGGCGGCGTCATCGACGCCGACCGAGCTGACCCGCGGGTCCAGGCTCCGCTGGTCGATGAGCACGACGCCGATGCCGTGCTCCAGCATCCGGTCGACCCGGTCGCCGATTTCCCGGTACGGGGCCACCAGCACGCCGCGCACGCCCTGCTGGTCGAACAGGTCGAGGTAGGCGCGCTCGCGGTCCGGGTCGTCGTCGCCGTTGCCGAGGATCAGCGAGAGCCTGCGGCGCCAGGCCGCCTCGCCGGCGCCCCGCACGATGTCGGTGTAGAACGGGTTGCGGATGTCGGGGATCATTACGCCGATCGCCAGGCTGCGGCCGGTGCGCAGCCGGCGGGCGGCGTCGTTGCGGACGTAGCCGAGCTCGGCAATGGCCGCGAGCACGCGCTGGCGGACCTCGGGGGCGACCGACGGGGCCTCGTTGAGCACGTTGGAGACCGTTCCGACCGAGACCTGTGCCCGCTCAGCGACGTCCTTCACCCTGGCCGCTGTCCGTTCCATGCTGCTATTATGACAGAGATGAATCGATTCATTCGCTGGCTAGAAGCCAGCACGGCCCGAACGGAACACCCTAGGACGGAGCAGTCATGACGGACCTCCCCACCGCGGTTCTCGACGAGCTCGCCAAGCAGGCGATCGAACTGCCGTCCTGGGCCTTCGGCAACTCCGGAACCCGGTTCAAGGTCTTCGGCTCGCCTGGCACCGCCCGCGACCCGTTCGAGAAGATCGCCGACGCCGCGCAGGTGCACGCGCACACCGGCCTGGCGCCCAGGGTGGCCCTGCACATCCCGTGGGACAAGGTCGGCTCGTACGCCGCGCTGCGCAAGCACGCGGAGGACCTCGGCGTGCGGCTCGGCACGGTCAACTCGAACACGTTCCAGGACGACGCCTACAAGCTGGGCTCGCTCACCCACCACGACCAGGCGGTCCGCCGCAAGGCGATCGATCACCACTACGAGTGCGTCGAGATCCTGCACGAGACCGGCGGCCGCGACCTGAAGATCTGGCTCGCCGACGGCACCAACTACCCGGGGCAGGACTCGATGCGGGCCCGCCAGGACCGGCTGGCCGAATCGCTGGCCCAGGTCTACCGGCGCCTCGGCGCCGACCAGCGCCTGGTGCTTGAGTACAAGTTTTTCGAGCCGGCGTTTTACCACACCGACGTGCCCGACTGGGGGACCAGCTACGCGCAGACGGCCGCGCTTGGCGAACGCGCCGTGGTCTGCCTGGACACCGGCCACCACGCGCCAGGGACGAACATCGAGTTCATCGTCATGCAGCTGCTGCGGCTTGGCAAGCTCGGCTCGTTCGACTTCAACTCGCGGTTCTACGCCGACGACGACCTCATCGTCGGTGCCGCCGACCCGTTCCAGCTGTTCCGCATCATCGGCGAGGTCATCAACGGCGGCGGGTACGGCCACCCGGACGTCGCGTTCATGCTCGACCAGTGCCACAACATCGAGCGGAAGATCCCCGGTCAGATCAGGTCGGTGCTCACCGTCCAGGAGATGACCGCGCGGGCGCTCCTGGTGGACGCCGGCGCGCTCGGCGCCGCGCAGGCGGCGGGTGACGTGCTCGCGGCCAACCAGGTCGTCATGGACGCCTTCTACACCGACGTGCGGCCCGCGCTGGCGCGCTGGCGCGAGTCCCGGGGCCTGCCCGCCGACCCGATGGCCGCCTTCCTGGCGTCCGGCTACCAGGAGCGGATCGAGTCCGAGCGCGCCGGCGGCCGGCAGGCCAGCTGGGGCGCGTAGCCCCGATCACCCGACCCGACCAGCACGAGGGGAACCTGATGACCAACCCGGCCGTCGCCGACCTGATCGCCCGCTCGAACCGGCTCGGCGCAGACCCGAGGAACACCAACTACGCCGGGGGCAACACCTCGGCGAAGGGCACCGAGACCGACCCGGTCACCGGGGAGCCCGCCGACCTGCTCTGGGTCAAGGGGTCCGGCGGTGACCTGGGAACCCTGCGGGAGAGCGGCCTGGCCGTGCTCCGCCTCGACCGGGTCCGGGCCCTGCCCGGCGTGTACCGCGGCCTCGACCACGAGGACGAGATGGTGCGGGCGCTGAGTCACTGCCTGTTCGGCCCGGGCGGCGCCGCCCCCTCGATCGACACGTTCATGCACGGCCTGGTGGACGCCTCGCACGTGGACCACCTGCACCCGGACTCCGGCATCGCCCTCGCCACCGCCGCTGACGGCGAGAAGCTCACCGTCGAGATCTTCGGCGAACGGGTCGTCTGGGTGCCCTGGCGCCGTCCGGGCATCCAGCTTGGCCTGGACATCGCGGCCGTCAAGGCGGCGAACCCGGCAGCGATCGGCTGCGTGCTTGGCGGCCACGGCATCACCGCCTGGGGTGATACCTCGGAGCAGGCCGAGCGGAACTCGCTGTGGATTATCGAGACGGCGGCGCGGTACATCGCCGAGCACGGCCAGGCGGAGCCGTTCGGCGCCCGGCTGCCCGGCTACGAGCCGTTGCCGGCGGCCGCCCGCCGGCGGCGGGCGGCCGCGCTGGCACCGCACGTCCGCGCCCTGGCCTGCGCCGACCGGCCGCAGGTCGGCCACTTCACCGACGCCGAGGCGGTGCTCGACTTCCTGGCCGGCGCCGAGCACCCGCGGCTGGCCGCGCTCGGCACCAGCTGCCCCGACCACTTCCTGCGCACCAAGGTGCGCCCGCTGGTGCTCGACCTGCCTGCCACCGCCCCGGTGGAGGAGGCGGTAGCCAGGCTGGCCGAGCTGCACGCCGCCTACCGCGAGGAGTACGCGGCCTACTACCAGCGCTACGCCACCGACGGTTCCCCGGCGATGCGCGGAGCTGACCCGGCCATCGTGCTGATCCCGGGCGTGGGCATGTTCTCCTACGGCAGGGACAAGCAGACTGCCCGGGTCGCCGGCGAGTACTACGTCAACGCGATCAACGCGATGCGCGGCGCGCAGGCGCTGTCCAGCTACGCGCCCATCGGTGAAAGCGAGAAGTTCCGCATCGAGTACTGGGCGCTCGAAGAGGCCAAGCTGCAGCGGATGCCCAAGCCCAAGCCGCTGGCCACGCGGGTGGCCCTGGTCACCGGCGGTGCCTCGGGCATCGGCCTGGCCACGGCGCGGCGGCTCGCCGCCGAGGGCGCCTGCGTGGTCATCGCCGACCTCGACCTGGCCAAGGCGGAGCGGGCGGCCGCCGGGATCGGCGGCGCCGACGTCGCCGTGGGCGTCCGCGCCGACGTCACCGACGAAGGGCAGGTGCAGGCGGCGGTCGACGCCGCGCTGCTCGCCTTCGGCGGCCTGGACCTCGTGGTCAACAACGCGGGGCTGTCGCTGTCGAAGTCGCTGCTTGAAACGACGGCCGCCGACTGGGACCTGCAGCACGACGTGATGGCCCGGGGCTCGTTCCTGGTCGCGCGGGCGGCCGCCAAGGCACTGATCGCGCAGCGGCTGGGCGGCGACATCGTCTACATCGCCTCCAAGAACTCGGTGTTCGCCGGGCCGAACAACATCGCCTACTCCGCCGCCAAGGCCGACCAGGCCCACCAGGTGCGGCTGCTGGCGGCGGAGCTCGGCGAGCACGGTATCCGGGTCAACGGCATCAACCCCGACGGCGTCGTGCGCGGCTCGGGCATCTTCGCCGGGGGCTGGGGCGCAAAGCGCGCGGCGGTGTACGGGGTGCCGGAGGACAAGCTTGGCGAGTTCTACGCGCAGCGCACGCTGCTCAAGCGCGAGGTGCTGCCGGAGCACGTGGCGAACGCGGTCTTCGCGTTGTGCGGGCCTGACCTGGACCACACCACCGGGCTGCACGTGCCGGTGGACGCTGGCGTCGCGGCCGCGTTCCTGCGATGACCTCGCCGGCGGTCGCGGCGGTCGATCTCGGCGCCACCAGCGGCCGGGTGATCCTGGGCCGGCTCGGCCGCGACGGCCTCCGGCTGCGCCCCGTGGCCCGCTTCGCCAACGACCCGGTGCGCACCCGCGACGGGCTGCACTGGAACATCCTCGGCCTGTACGGCGAGGTGCTGTCCGGGCTCGCGGCTGCCGAGCGCGCCGCCCCGGGCGACATCGTCAGCGTCGGCATCGACTCCTGGGGCTGCGACTACGGGCTGCTGCGGCACGGCGCGCTGCTTGGCATCCCGTACCACTACCGCGACGCGAGGACCGCGGCCGGGGTGGCCGACGTGCACGGGCGGATCAGCCAGCCGGACCTGTTCGGCCGCACCGGGATACAGCACCTGCCGTTCAACACCGTTTTCCAGCTGGCCAGCGACCGCCTGGCCGGTCTGCTTGATGTGGCCGACCGGCTGCTTCTCGTCCCCGACCTGATCCTTTACTGGCTCACCGGCGCCGAGATCGCCGAGCGAACCAACGCCTCGACGACCGGTCTGCTCGACCCGGTCACCCGCGAGTGGGACACGGGGCTCGCGGGCGAGCTGGCCGTCCCCTGGCGGCTGCTGCCCGGCCTGGTCGACGCGGGCACCCCGGTCGGCGCCCTCAGCGGCGACGTGGCCGTCACGGTCGGCCGGGCGCTGCCGGTGACCACGGTCGGCTCGCACGACACGGCCTCCGCCGTGGTCGCGGTCCCCGCCGCCGGCGATGACTTCGCCTTCATCTCCTGCGGCACCTGGGGTCTGGTCGGCGTCGAGGCCGGCGCGCCGGTGCTGTCGGCGGAGGCCGGGGCGAGCAACTTCACCAACGAGTGCGGCGTCGACGGGCGCGTCCGGTTCCTGCACAACGTGATGGGCCTGTGGTTGCTGTCGGAGTCGATCAGGTGGTGGGACGGCGCGGCGACCGGGGCGCAGCGGGCCGGCACGCTGGCCAGGCTGCTCGCCCAGGCCGCCGAGGAGCCGGGGCCGACGGCCATTTTCGACGTCAACGACCCCCGTTTCCTGCCGCCCGGCGACCTGCCGTCCCGCATCGCGGACTGGTGCCGTGCCCGCGGCCAGCCGGTGCCGGAAACCCGGGCGCAGGTCGTGCGGAGCATCACCGACAGCCTGGGGCAGGCGTTCGCCGACGCGGTGCGCACCGCCGCCCGGCTCGCGGGCCGCACCGTCGCCACTATCCACATCGTCGGCGGCGGTGCGCGCAATGCCCTGCTGTGCCAGGCCACCGCCGACCGCGCGGGACTGCCGGTGCTCGCCGGGCCGGCCGAGGCGACGGCCATCGGCAACGTCCTGGTCCAGGCCCGCGCCCGCGGCCTGGTCACCGGCGGCCTAAGCGAGCTGCGCGCGGTCACCGCCCAGGCGTTCCCCCCGGTCCGCTACGAGCCGCGCAGCTGACCCGGCCACGTCACCCCGCGCTCAGCCGCCTGGTGCCCGGCGCCAGTTCGCGGCCGGCGGACGCCCTTCGGTCCGGACGGGCTGCCTGCTGACGGTTCCGCCGCCCGGGGGCGAGATGCACGCGCCCGTTCCTCATGCTCACAACGGTGATGATGAACGGGAGCGGGTGCTACCAGGCCCGCCCGTGACCGCCCGCGGCGGACTCACGGGGTGAGGCCTGCCGCGTCCGGCCTGACCCTAACAGGGCCCTAACGGCGCGACCCGGCCCGGCCGCCAGCACCGGGAGTAGTTTCGAGCCGGTAAAAGAGTAATCGCCGGGTCGGCATGGGCAGGGTCGTCATGGCTGGGTTCGTCACCGTAGGGGAGCTGGCCGGCCATATCTCCGCCGGCCTCGGGCACGGCGAGTGGCACACCCGGCGGCGCAGAGGGCTTCGTCAGGAACGGTCTGCGCGCGCTGCTGCCGCAGACCACGCCCGGGAAGATCGCCGCGCTCACGGTGCTGGCCATCGCCCTCACCGGCTGCCTGGGCGCGGTGGCGGCGGTATCGTTCGGCGGGCTCGGCGCGGGGTTCGCGTCGATCGGCGGCCCGGACGGGTCCGAGGTCAACGCGGCGACCGGCCTGTACTTCACCCTGAACGACATGGACGCGCAGGCCGCGAACGTGTTGATGACCGGGGCCGATCCGGCGCTAGGCGCCACCCGGGCCCAGGACATCACGATCTACGGACATGACCGCGAGGCCGCCGACGCCAACCTGGAAGCGGCGGTGGCAGCCAACGCGGGCGACGCCACCACACAGGCCCACCTGCGGTCGGTGCTCGACAACCTCGGCCAGTACGAGGCGCTCATCGCCGACGCGCTGCTCAGCGCCCGCGGCCCGGGCGGCGGCAGCGTCGGCGTGCCGCCCGCGGCCTCGGTCGGCTACTACCAGCAGGCGACCGACCTGATGCGGGCCAGCATCCTCCCCCCGGTATCGTCGCTCACCGGCACCAGCGCCGCCCAGCTGGACGGCACGTACCAGGGCAGCCGGGGCTCCGCCGCGCTGGCGATCGCCTTGGTCGTCATCGTCGGCGCCGCGCTGCTGGTCGTCCTGGGCACGCTCCAGGTCTTCCTGGCCGTCCGGTTCCGCCGGCTGGTCAACCCGTCGCTCGCGCTAGCCTTCCTGCTGGTGGCCGGGACCACCGTCGCGGCGGCCGTGCAGCTCGGCGGAGAAATGCAGCACCTGCGGGTGGCCAAGGTCAGCGCCTTCGACTCCGTGGTAGCCCTCACCCAGGCCCGCGCGGTGAGCTACGACGCCAACGCGGACGAGAGCCGGTACCTGATCGACCCCGGCCGGGCGGCCCAGTACCAGCAGTCCTTCCTCAGCAAGTCGCAGCAACTGGCCAACGTGGGCACCGTGACCATCGGTGGCTACGACGCCGCCCTCGCCGCCGACATCAGCGACTACCAGCGCGACGGCGCCGTGCGGTTCGGCGGCTACCTGGGCGCCGAGTTCCGCAACATCACCTTCCCCGGCGAGCGCGCGGCGGCCGTCCGCACCCTGCTGGCCTACCAGGCCTACCAGCGGGACGACCGCCGGCTGCGGGCGCTGGCCGCGACCAGCCGGGGCACCGCGATCGCCTTCGACACCGGGACCGCGCCCAGCCAGTCCGACGGGGCGTTCAACAGCTACGACGCGGCGCTGTCCGCGCTCACCACGATCAACTCCAGCGCCTTCACCACCGCCGTGCAAGCCGGCCAGGCGGACGCAGCCCCGTGGGGCGGGACGATCCCGGCCGTCTGCGCGGTGGCGGCCTGCGCCCTGACCCTCCTCGGCGTACGGCGCCGGCTGGCGGAGTACACGTAGAACGCAGCTCTCCCGCGTCGCCTCCCCTCGACGATGCTCCGGAGCGAATCCCCCGCTGCGGGTGAGGACCCGGTGCCCGCCAGGTGACAGCTTGGGGGCGTGACGCCCGCAGGCCGCCGGTCGATGATCGTTCCGCTCGCACTGGCGCAGTTCATCGCCAGCTATGCCGCGACGAACATGAACGTCGCGATCAGCGCGATCGCCCAGGACCTGAACACCACGGTGGCCGGGGTACAGACGGCGATCACGCTGTTCACCCTGACGATGGCCGCGCTGATGATCCCGGGCAGCAAGCTGACCGATATCTGGGGCCGCAAGCGTTGCTTCATCATCGGCCTGGCGATCTACGGGGCGGGCGGGCTGCTCGCCGCGCTGTCGCCCGGGCTGCTGCCGCTGATCATCGGGTACTCGCTGCTTGAGGGCGTGGGCTCGGCGCTGATGATCCCGCCCATCTACATCCTGATCACCGTCGCCTTCCCGGATGTCGCGTCGCGGGCCCGTTACTTCGGGGTGGTCAGCGGGGCGGGCGGGCTCGGGGCGGCGGCCGGGCCGCTCATCGGCGGCCTGGTAACCACCGCGCTGAGCTGGCGGGCGTCTTTCGGGCTGCAGGTTGTGGTGGTCGCCGTGATCGCCTGGCTCGCCCGCAAGATCGCCGACCCCGGGGTGGCCGGGCCAGCGCCCGAGGTTCGACCTGACCGGCGCGGTGCTGTCCGCCGCCGGGCTGTTCTTCGTGGTGCTCGGGCTGCTGCAGTCGCGCACGTACGGCTTCGGCGCCTCGCGGGAAGCCTGGGTCATTGGCGGCACCCAGATCCTCCCCAAGGGCTCGGTCTCGCCGGTGTGGATCTACGTCCTGATCGGCGCCGTGTTCCTCGCCTGGTTCTTCCTGCACGTCCGGTTCGCCGAGCGCAAGGGCCGGGACGTCCTGCTCAGCCTGAAGCTGTTCCGCAACAAGGTTTCCAACCTGGGCCTGGGCACGCAGATGATCCAGTGGCTGGTCCTGCAGGGGTCATTCTTCGTCATCTCGGTCTACCTGCAGGAGGTGAACGGCTACAACGCGGTCAAGACCGGCTTGCTGCTCACCCCGGCGACGATCGGGATCCTGATCGCCTCGGCGGCCGCCGACCGGCTCGCCCGCCGGCGCTCACAGCGAGCCTTGATCATCGGCGGGTTCGTGGCCGCCGCCGCCGGCATGGTGCTGCTGCTGACGCTGGTCAGGGCGCACTCCGCCGTCTGGACGTGGGTGCCGGGGCTGCTGCTGTTCGGCCTCGGGGTCGGGGTCATGCTGACCTCGTCCGTCAACGTTGTCCAGTCGAGCTTCCCCGACCAGGACCAGGGGGAGATCTCCGGGCTGTCCCGCAGCGTCTCCAACCTGGGCTCTTCGCTCGGCACCGCGCTGGTCGGCTCGGTGCTGGTGGCCGTGGCGCTGCCCGAGGGCCAGCCCTTCGCCGTTGGCCTGATCATGCTGCTCGTGTTCACCCTCGGGGGCCTGCTGCTCGCCTTCCTCATTCCCCGTACGGCCGTCAAGGCAGGCCCGGGCCTACCATCACCCCGCTCGGGTGATGCCCCGGGCACCCCGGCGGGCGACAGTGTCTCGCAGGGGCGCCCCGCGGGCGCCGGGCGTCGACCGTAGGGGGAAACGTGGAGCGCTACCCGGATATCAGCAACCACGGGATGATCGGAGACCTGCAGACGGCGGCGCTGGTGACCACTGACGGCACGGTGGACTTCTTCTGCTGCCCGCGGTTCGACTCGCCGACCGTCTTCGGCTCCCTGCTCGACGCGGAGAAGGGCGGGTTCTTCTCCATCAAGCCGGCCAGCGAGCCGTACGTCTGCAAGCAGATGTACATCCCGAACACCGCGATGCTCATGACCCGCTTCATGGCGCCCGACGGCGTGGGCGAGGTGGTCGACTACATGCCGGTCATCGAGGGCAAGCCGACCGACCGGCACCGGCTGGTCCGCCACCTGCGGGTGGCACGCGGCACGATGAAGTTCGTGGCCGAGATCCAGCCCCGGTTCGACTACGGGCGCGCCAGCCACACGGTGGAGGCGAAAGGCTCCGGCGTGGTCTTCCGGACCGACAGCGGCATGCACCTGACGCTGTACGGCACGCGCAGGCGGAGCGCCGCCGAGGGGGGAATGGTAGCGGAACGGGTGGGTGACGGGGTGCGCGGCACCTTCACCCTGCGTGAGGGTGAGAGCGGCGGGATCATTCTCGAGTCGATGGGCGGCGATCCCCAGCCGCTGGAACCCGAGCAGCTCGACGAGCTGGCCCGGGAGACCGTGGCGTTCTGGAAGGGGTGGCTGGGCCGGTCCACCTACGCGGGGCGGTGGCGGGAGACCGTCACCCGGTCCGCCATGACGCTCAAGCTGCTGACCTACCACCCCACGGGCGCGCCGGTCGCCGCGGCCACGTTCGGGCTGCCGGAGCAGACGGGCGGCGAGCGGAACTGGGACTACCGGTTCACCTGGGTACGGGACGGCTCCATGTCCATGCACGCGCTCGGCTCGCTCGGCTACCTCGAGGAATCGGCCAAGTTCGCGGTCTGGCTGCGCGACCGGGCCGAGGAGCAGGCGGGCGACCTGTCCGGCCCGCTGAAGATCATGTACCGCGTGGACGGCACCTCCGACCTGACCGAGGACGACCCTGGACCACTTCGAGGGCTGGCGGGGCTCGCGGCCGGTCCGGATCGGTAACGGCGCCGCCGACCAGCTGCAACTGGACATCTACGGCGAGGCGCTGGCCGGGATACTGGGCGGCGTGGAGCGCGGGCTGCCGATCGCGCTACCAGGGCTGGCTGTCGCTGACCAGGATCATCGACTGGGTCTGCGACAACTGGGACCAGCCCGACGAGGGGGTGTGGGAGACCCGCGGCGGCCGCAAGGACTTCACCTACGGCCGGTTCCAGTGCTGGGTCGCGCTCGACCGGGCGATCCGGCTGGCCGAGCGCACCGGGCGCCCCGCCAACGTCACCCGGTGGGCCGCCGAACGGGACCGGCTCTACAACCAGGTCATGAAGCGCGGGTGGAACAGCAAGGTCGGCGCGTTCACCCAGCACTACGCGACCGACGTGCTGGACTCCTCGCTGCTGCTCATGCCGGTCGAAGGGTTCATCGACGCGACCGACCCGATGTGGCTGTCCACCATGCGGGCGATGGACCACGAGCTGGTCTCCGACAGCCTGGTCTACCGCTACAACCCGACGGCCTCACCCGACGGGCTCCACGGCGACGAGGGCACCTTCTCCCTGTGCACGTTCCTGTACGTGGACGCGCTGGCCCGGGCCGGACGGCTGGACGACGCGGTCCTGACGTTCGAGAAGATGCAGACCTACGCCAACCACCTCGGCCTGTTCTCCGAGGAAATCGGGCCGACCGGTGAGCAGCTGGGGAACTTCCCCCAGGCATTCACCCACCTGTCGCTGATCAATTCCGCGATCACGCTCAACCGGGAACTCGACCGGAGGGCGCCGCGGGCGGACCAGACGATCGCCATGGCCAACATGCTCTCAGGAGCTTAAGGTCGCGGGAGGTCAGAGCAGCGGGCCGAGCGGCCCCAGGTCGATGTTGAGGTCCTTGCGCTCCAGGCCGAACTTCTCCACCAGCTCGTTCATTCGCTCGTCGAGGCGCATCAGGGTGTAGCCGAGCCGTTCGGCCTGCTCGTCGGAGACGGTGCCGTCTTCGACCCGGCGCAGGGCCTGGCGTTCCATCAGCTCGCGGAGCAGTTCCACGATCGTGAGCACGAGCGCGGCCAGGCTCCGCTCGGCCGCCTCCGGGTCGCCGTCGGGGTCGAGGGGGTAGCGGACCGGGCGGGCCGGGCGGCTGTGCCTCGGTCATTCGGGCTCCGGTGCCGTCGGGTCGGCCAGGGCGCCGACCGACGACAGCAGGGCGCGCAGCGAGATGACCACGAGGTCCACGTCCGCCACCGACAGGACGATGTCGCCGGAGATGACGACGCCGCCCGCCAGGACCCGGTCGAGCACGTCCACCAGGGCGATGCGCTGGGCGGGCAGGGTGTCTGTTGCCCCGGGCAGCGCGTCCGGGTCCCCGTACAGCGTGCCGGGCATCAGCGGTCGCCTTCGGCGGGCGGGGTGTCGTCTGGGGTGACGAACGAGTAGGGCGGCCAGGGGCCGGTCAGCTCGACGCGGAGCTGCGGGTGGGCGCTGGCGGTGACCGCGACGGCCTCGGCGAACTCGCTCGCGCGGCCGGTGTCCACCAGGTAGGCGGCGTTGAGCAGCATGGGCTCGTGGACGCCGCTGAGCTGTGGTGCCTGGGGCGGGTGCAGCCGGGTTAGCACGGCGCGGGCGGAAAGCCCGGCGTGCAGGGCTTGCGCGCTGGCCGTCGCGACGTCGCGGGTGTCCCGGGCGGCGGCCATTTGCGCGCGGCGCCGCTGCAGGTAGGCGAGGCCGGCGCCCTCGGGGCGCTGGGCATCCGGGTGTCCGCTGGCGGCGTCGTCCCCGGCGGGCGATGCGGGTTGCGGGAGCGCGTAGGCCTTGACGCCCAGTTCGGTGCGGCCGCCGACGCGGCGCAGCGCGGCGCGCAGTTCGCGGTCGCGGGCGGAGAGGGCGGCCGACATGGCGGCGTCGCTGCGGTAGACGGTGGCGAGCCTGGTGGGCAGCAGGGGGAACGCGCTCGCGGCGGCGTCGACCACGCGATGGTGGGCGCGGGCCACCTCTGCGAGCCAGTCGAGGTCTTCCAGGTTCCGGCGCAGCGCCGCCTCACCGTACTCGGCCAGGTCAACGTCGCTGACCAGCGCGGTGAGCTCGCCGGCCGGGGCGGCGCGGACGCCGGTACCGGCCACGCCGGTGAGCCGGGGAAGGGCGGCGCCGGGGCGGTCCTCGGTGATGGCGTAGACCCAGACTCCGGTTCCCTCAGTCATCCGCGTCACCGGAATCCCAGTCTGGGCGGGGGCGCCGTGTCCGGCTGGCCGGCCGGCCGGCTCTCCGGTTACGACTTCCTCGTCCTCATCCCATTCCGGTTCAGCGTCGCCGGATTCCAGCTCCCTGATCCGGTCATGCAGGCGGCGGTTCTCCGCGCGCAGCTCGCGGTGGCCGTCGGGTGACCGTGCCTCGGCTCGGCGGCTGGCGTCGGCGCTCAGCCAGGGATCGTTCTCCCACCAGTTGATGCCGACCTCGCGCGCCGTTTCCAGCGAGGCGATCACCAGCCGCAGCTTGATCGTGAGCAGCTCGATGTCGAGCAGGTTGACCTGGATGTCGCCGGCGATCACCAGGCCCTTGTCCAGCACGCGCTCCAGGATGTCGCCGAGGTTGACGGGCCGGCCCCCGCCGGACTGCCGCCGCCGGACGTGCCGGAGCCGCCGTAGTAACGCGCGGCTCCCGAGCCGGTGGCGGGCAGGTTGTCGGCGGGCATGTCAGCCGTCTCCGTCGCTGTCGCCCCGGCCGCGGGAGTAGCGGCGCACCCGCCGGCAGGCCAGCAGCTCGCCGTCGCCGCCGATTTCGGTTTCGTAGCTGGACAAGCAGGTCCGTCGAAGACGGGATCCGCCGGTCCTCGACGACCTCCACGGTGACCAGCCAGCCGTCCTCCGACGGGGCCACGCCGGTCACCCCCTCGGGCTCTTTCCCGGTCAGCTCGGCCACCCGCCGCAGGCCGTACCGCCCGGCCCGGGCGGCGGACATGTGCCTGACCTCGCCGGTCGTCTCGTCGGTGTCCCTGTCCCTGACCCGTCGTCGCTCAGCCATCGTCCATCAGCCCCCTGTCGTCGTCTGTCTCACCGGGCGGGGGAGCGGGCGGAGCCGAAGGCCGGGTAATCAGGGCGGCCGTGGACTCCTCCTCGATCTGGGCGAGCTCGGCGTCGGAGATCTCGCCGGCGGCATGCCGCTGCTGTGCCTCCTCCAGTTCCCGCCGGACCCGCGCCGGGTCGTGTAGTTCCCGCTCGGCCTCGTCGGCGATCACTTCCCCCAGCTTGATCAGCGCCTGGACAGGCAGGAACGGGATCCGTAGCGGCAGCGTCACCAGGTCCACGGTCGCCTCCCCAGCCCTACCCGGTCGGCTCGGCCGGCGGGGCGGCGCCACCGACGAAGTCGTAGGCGGCAAGTGGGCCGATGAGCCGCAGCTCGATCCGCCCCTGCCACTCCTCGGCCAGCTTCTCCACCGCCTGCCGCAGCTGCCCGGCCTGGTCGTTACGCACCAGGAAGGCGGCGTGCACGGCGTCGAACTCATGCGTGGGCGGCCGGACCACGCTGGCCGCGACCTGGTCCGACAGTGCCTCGCCGAGCGTGCGGGTGTCGGCCGTGCGCTTGGCGTCGATCGCCTGGTTGATCAGCTCGCCGAGCGCTAGCCGCTGCTCGCGCCCGGCGTCCGCGTCGGTGTCGACGATCTCCTCACGGAGCGCGGCTGCCCGCCGGTCATCGGCGATGATCTCGCCCAGCACCGACTGCTCGGCGTACCGGCCCCGGACGATGTACTGGCTGTGCCCGTCGAGTTCCCGCAGGGCGTCGGCGAACTCGTCGTGATGCTCACCGAGCAGGTCCCGCGCCACGGCCTCGTCGCTGGCCATGACGGAGCCGAAGCGGAGCGGGAGGACCGGTACCTCGGCCGCGCTCGCGTCGAGCAGTTGCTCGTGCGCGAGGAGGTCCTGGGGACGCCCGAGCGGGCGGTCCAGCCGCACGTCGCTGACCAGCGCGGCCAGGTCACCGTGCCGGACCGCGCGGAGTTCGCCCGGCGGGTCGCCGAGGCCGGCCGCCTCCGCCTGCACCTTGACATCGGCGGGCACGATCCCGTACACGTACACAGCCGTGCGTTCGTCCGTGGCCTGCTGATCTTTCGTCTGCGTGCTCATTCAGCCTCCCTCGTGCCGTGACCGGCGCGAGCCGCGCTCATCGTCCCCGTCGCCGGCGAAGTCGCGCAGCTTGTCGCCGGCCGCGTCGAGGGCGCCCTTGGTCTTCTTCTTGGCGCCGCCCTCCTCCAGGTCGCCGACCAGGCCGGGCAGGTCCTTCTTGTCCTGCGTGATGTCGAGCCGGTTCACGGCCTCGGCGAAGCGCAGGTAGGTGTCGACGCTGGCGATCACGATGCGCGCGTCGATGGTGATCAGCTCGATGCCGACCAGCGACACCCGTACGTACGCGTCGATCACGAGCCCCTTGTCCAAGATGATGTCGATAACGTCGGCGAGCCCGGACGACGACGACGACGGCTGTGCCGGCCCGCCTGCTTGCGTCGCTGTGGTCATCGCACTGCCCCTCCGCCTAGCGTGACCGGCCGCGCGCCGAGCCCGACCCGGAGCGCTGCTTGGCTTGTCCGTTTCCCGCGCCGTTGCGGGCCGGGCGCGGACGGGGGACCCGCTTGGCCTCGTCGGCTGCGGCGCGCGGCCGCTTCTCGCCGCCTCGGCGGGGCGCTTGCGCCGGGACCCGTTCCCGCGCGCGGCCTTCTCCTCGGAGGCGGCCTTGTCTTCGGTAGCGTCGTTGTCGCTGCCGGCGTCGGCCGCGCCTTCCTGCTCGCGCTCCTCGGCGACCGCGGTCTCGTGGTCCTTGACCACCTCGCCGTCCTCGATCACCCCGCGCCAGCCCTCGGCCTCGTCCTGGTCAAGCAGCGTGGTCGACATGACGTGGCGCTGGAAGTGCTTGAGTTCCAGCCGGACCCGGCGGCCCTGGGCCCGCCAGAGGTTGCCGGTGTGCTCGAACAGGCCCTTCGGGTGGTACTCCAGGACCACGACGACCTTGGTCAGCGCCGGGGCCAGCTCGTGGAAGGTGATGGCCCCGTCGACGTGGCCCTTCTCGCCCTCGGAGTGCCAGATGATCCGCTCGTCGGGGCGCTGGTCGGTGATCGTCGCCTCCCAGGCCCGGTGGGACCAGAAGACCTGCGCCTTCCAGTTGGCCGTGGTGTCGTCGGACTGGTCCACGTTCTCCACCTTCTTCATGAAGGTGGGGAAGTCCGCGAACTGGGTCCACTGGTTGTAGGCGACCCGGATCGGGACGCCCACCTCGATGGACTCAACGATGTTGGTGACCTTGAGCTTCTGGCCGCCGCCGCCCGACCCGCCGCCGCCGCCGCCCAGCATGCCGGACACCTTGTCCTTCGCCATCGACGCGCCCGCGCCGAGCATCGACCGCACCGGGCTCTTGCCCTGGGCCACGTCCGCGACGCCGCTTGCCGCCGCCTTCAGCCCGTCGCTGCCCTGGCCCGTCGCGTAGCTGGTCAGCTTGCCCGCGGTGGATTCAACCTTGTCGCGCACCGAGGACATGGCCCGTTCGGCGACCGCGTCCGCCAGCCCCCTGGCCTCTGCCTTGAGCCGGCCGCCCGGCCCCTTGCCGTTCTCCTGCGCCATGTCACTACCTCACTGCCCTGGTCACCGGCGCCTTTGCCGCGCGGCTCCGCCGCCGCGCCGGCCGAGGCTTTCCTCTTCCTCTTCCTCTTCCTCTTCCTCGTCCAGGCCTTCGTCCTCGTCGGTTAGGTCGTCGTCCTCGTAGTCGTCCGGCTCGTCTTCCTCATCCAGCTCGTCGGTCTCGTCTTCGTACCGCTCGTCCTCGTCGTCCACGTCGCGGTCGTCGTCTTCATCGCCGCGCAGCGCACTTCCCGCCGCCTGCGGGGTGCGGAGCCGCTCGGCCCGCTGGTGGATCGATTCGGTCAGCGCGTCAACCCGGTTGTTGACCGCCGCGGTGGCCGCGGCCTTCCCCGCCGTCACCAGCTCACCGCGCAGGGTCTTCGACACCTCGCCGAGCTGCGGCGTGACCTTGCCGAGCGCTTCGGCCGAGCCCGCCTTCTTC
Source organism: uncultured Actinomycetota bacterium (assembly GCA_963748785.1). Classification (GTDB taxonomy): domain Bacteria; phylum Actinomycetota; class Actinomycetes; order Streptosporangiales; family Streptosporangiaceae; genus Trebonia. Next base: position 297,448 of record CAVVKP010000029.1, read on the forward strand.
ATCCCCTGGCGCAAGGCCTTCCCCGCGGCCGCCCCGCCGACCGCCGTACCCGCCGCCATGAGCGTCGCGGTCCGAAGCTTCTTTCGCCGGCCGAGCAGGTAGCCCACGGCGATCGCCGTCGCCGCTCGCGTGTTGCCTTTCATGTCCAGCCTCCCGTCTGGGCAGACGCCCCACGGGAGCCCGTGTCTCGCTGACGGCCGGGCCGCAGTGGCCTCTGCACGTGTCCCCCGGCCGCGGTCTCGGGACCCCAGACCCGGCCGGATTCCGTGAGGTCCGCCTACCCGCTAACACCAGGCAAAACCTGTCATCCGTAATCAACTTCGAAAAATGCCCGCGACAACGGTGACAAGTGCACATGGGTAGTCGAACCGCCCGGTGCCGCCCGGCGCTACAGGGCACGCAGGCGCGGACCCGCGACGCCATCGCCGACGCGGCGATCTCGCTGTTCCTGGCGCACGGGTTCGACGAGGTGTCTGTGAAACGGTACTTCCCGACCAAGGAGGACCTGGTGCTGCACCGCTTCGCGGACCACCAGGGCGAAGCCGCGCGTATCGTTCGCGAACGCGAACCCGGCGTCGCGCCGGTGACGCCACTGCACCGGCACTTCCTGGCGGCCTCGACCGGTTCGACCCCGTCACCGGCCTCAACGACCATCCGCAGGTGGTGGCGTTTCACCGGCTGGTGTTCGACACGCCGAGCCTGGCCGGACGGCTTGCCCGTACGTTGCCGCGGATGAGGAGGCGCTAGCGGGCGCGCTCGGCCCGGGCCTCGCGGCCCGGCTGCGGGCCGCCCAGGTGCTGGCGATCCAGCGGGTCCTGGCCCGGGCCAACTGGCAGAAGATCGCCGACGGGCAGGCCGCGCGCGACGTCCGCCCCGAGGCGGTCGCCGATGCGGACCTGGCATTCGCCCTGTTGCGGTAGCACCTGATGGTCCTGCGCGGCGAGGGCGGCCCTACCGGCGGGGCGCGCCGGTGGTCGCCGTGACGGGCGCGCCGCGCACGATCGTCAGGTAGCCGAACACGCCGGCCGCCGCCGCGCCGATCAGCAGGATGGCGGTGGCCGCGGTGAGCAGGGCGATGCGGGTGCGGCGCCGCCCGCTGAGCCGCGATGCCGTGCTGACGGCGGACACCGGGGCGACCGCCGTCGGCCACCGATCCCTGGCTGCGAGTATTCGTCATCGTCGATCCTCCATTAATGGCGCGCCGATACTCATCGCTACTTTAGGCGGCAAGTCGATTACGCAGTGTAATATCACGCAGCGTGCGCAGCGTCCACATCACGGCCATCGGGAGGCCGGGCGGGTCGGTGCGCGATCCGGCCGGACGGGGGGATCAGTGAACACGCAGGTGGTTGACGTCGACTCGGCGATTTCCTGGCAGCGGGGCGCCCTGGCCAGGCAGTGGGCGGCCAACGCCGTGCGGCGGCTGGTCCGGTCCGGCACCGAGGCGGGCTACGACGCGATCGTCTGGGTGTCCGGCCTGTGCTACGCGGCCTGGGTTACCGGCGACATGCCGGGCGGCGTGGCCGGCCGGCCGCTGCTGGCCGGCGTGGTGCTGGCCATCCCGGCGCTGTCGTTGACCTGCGGGCTGCTGGCCGGCCTGTACCGCGGCCGGCACCCGCGCGGCAGCCTGGACGAGGTGATCAGCGTGTTCATCGCGGGCGGGCTGATGCTCGTGCCGCTCACGCTGCTGTCCGGCGTCCTGGTCACCGGGCAGCCGCACCCGATCAGGACCGTGGCCGTCGGGGCGCTCATCGCGCTGCCCACCATCGCCGCGGCCAGGTACGTGGTGTTCACCGCACGGCAGGGCCCCGGCCGGTGGCGGCACCGCCGGGAGAGCACGGCGGGCATCAACGTCATCGTGTTCGGCGCGGGCGAAGTCGGGACAGTGCTGGTCAGGCGGCTGCTCGACGAGCCGCACGGCGCCTACCGGCCGGTCGCCATCCTCGACGACGACCCGGCCAAGCGGCGGCTGCGGGTACACGGCATCCCGGTGCTCGGCGACCGGACCAAGATGGCCGAGGTCGCCGCCGCCACCGGCGCCGCGGTGGTGGTGATCGCGCTCGCCCGGTCCAGCGGCGGCGCCATCCGCGACCTCACCGCGCGCGCCGAGCAGTGCGGCCTCACCCCCAAGATCGTGCCGACCACTACCGAGCTGATCAGCGGAAGCGCGCGCATCGAGGGTGTGCGCGACCCGCGGATCAGCGACCTGCTCGGCCGCCGCCAGATACGGACCGACGTGCGGGCCATCGCCGGGCACTTCACCGGCAAGCGCATCCTGGTCACCGGGGCGGGCGGCTCGATCGGCTCCGAGCTGTGCCGGCAGCTGCACCAGTTCGCCCCGGCCGAGCTGATCATGCTGGACCGCGACGAGTCGGCGCTTCACGAGGTGCAGCTCGACGCTGCACGGCCGGGCGCTGCTCGACTCCGACGAGACCGTGCTGGCCGACATCAGGGACCCGCGCCGCATCCGCGAGGTCTTCGACCAGTTCCGCCCGCAGATCGTCTTCCACGCGGCGGCGCTCAAGCACCTGCCGCTGCTCGAGCGCTACCCGGCTGAGGCGGTGCAGAGCAACGTGCTCGGCACGCTGACCGTGCTGGAGGCCGCGGCGGCGTGCGGCGCCGAGTCGTTCGTCAACATCTCCACCGACAAGGCCGCCGACCCGGTCAGCGTGCTCGGCTACTCCAAGAAGCTCGCCGAGCGGCTCACCGCGCACCGGGCGGGCCTGGCCGACGGCACCTACCTGAGCGTCCGGTTCGGCAACGTGCTCGGCAGCCGGGGCTCGGTGCTCGGCGCGCTGTCGGCCCAGGTGCGGGCGGGCGGCCCGCTCACGGTGACGCACCCGGAGGTCACCCGCTACTTCATGACGGTGGACGAGGCGGTGCAACTGGTGCTGCAGGCGTCGGTGATCGGCGGCAGCGGCGAGGTGCTGATCCTCGACATGGGCGAGCCGGTGCGGATCGCCGACATCGCGCGCAGGCTGGCGGCGCAGTCCGCCCACCCGGTCGACATCGTCTACACCGGGCTGCGGCCGGGGGAGAAGCTGTCGGAGGACCTGCTCGGCACCGAGGAGACCGACCACCGGCCGCGCCACCCGCTGATCAGGCACGCCCAGGTCAAGCCGATTGACCCGGACGAGCTGACCGCCCTCGCCCTCGACGACGACGCCGCCCTGCGGCAGCGGCTTGCCGAGTACGCGATGACCGCGCCCGCCGTGCCGGCCCTCCGGCTCGCGCCGGCCGCCGCGCCTGGCCGCAGCGCCTTACCAGCCCGGGCGCCGCGGCCAGCAGAGCGCGGCCAGCTCCGCGGTCAGCTTGTCGAGCAGGCTCGCGGCCGCCTGGTAGCCGGACAGCGGCCCGCCGTACGGGTCGGCCACGTCGTCGGCCGGGTCGCTGCCGAGCAGCAGCGCGGCGGTCACGGCCGCCGGCCGCGCCGGCCAGCCAGTTGGCCAGCGGCTCGCCGGGGGCGCGCGGGCCGGCCTCGCGGCCACGGCGGACCAGCTCGCGCAGCGTGAACGCGCGCGGCCAGCACCGGCGGCAGCAAGACGGTGGCCTCCCGGACGTGCTCCCTCGCCAGGCCGATGACCAGGTCGGCGGCGGCCAGGTCGGCGGCGGTGACCCGGCGGCTGCGGTGGGCGGAGACGTCGAGGCCGCGGGCGGCCAGCACGCCAGCGACCGCGTCCGGTGGCCGCTGGCCGTCGCTGAGCAGGCCGGCCGAGGTGACGTCGGCGGCCGTGCCCTGGGCGGTCAGCCGCGCCGACAGCATGGCCTGGGTCATCACCGACCGGCAGACGTTCGCGGTACACAACACGAGGATCGACGCCATCCCCGGTATTCAATCACTCTCGGTGATTATTCGTGTACGTTAGGCTCGCTGTTTCCCGTGACCGCGATGAGCGTCGCGGGGCGGGCCGGCCTGGCGGTCAGCTCGCGTGCTCGGAGATAACTGGAATCTGGGGGAACTTGATGGCTGAGCCTGGAGCTGAGACGACGCTGCGCGGTTACCTGCACGTGCTGCACAGGCGGCGCTGGTGGGTCGCCGCCCTCGCGGTGCTCGGCCTGGGCGTGAGCCTCGCCCTGTCGCTGACGGCGACCAAGCAGTACTCGGCCACGGCCCAGCTGCTGATGCAGTCCACCGGCAACGTCAACCTCAGCTCGGGCGTCGGGCCAGAGCGCGGTCACCTCCGCCGACGTGCAGACCGAGCTTGCAGCTGGTCACCAGTGCCCAGGTGCAGAACGCGGTGCGCAAGAAGCTCGGCAGCGTCCCGGCGATCTCCGCTGCCGAGGTGGGGCAGACCAACGTGATCGCGGTGACCGCGGTCGACCACGACCCGGCCCGTGCGGCCAAGATCGCCAACACCTACGCCAAGGCGTTCGTCTCCTGGTCGACCGCGACCGCGATCAACAGCCTGACCACGGCGGAGAACCAGCTCGGCCACCAGATCAGCGCGCTCGGCAAGCAGATCAAGAGCCTGCCGAAGACGTCCGCGCAGGCGGTCGCGCAGTCCAACCAGCAGGCCGTGCTCAAGGGACAGCTCGCGCAGCTCGAGGTGACAGGGGCGACGGCCTCCACCGGGCTGCAGCTGGTGACGCCGGCCGTGACGCCCACGTCGCCAAGCTCGCCCAAGCCGGTGCAGGAGGCGGTCCTCGGCCTGGTGGCCGGGCTGGTGCTCGGCATCGGCGCCGCGTTCCTGCGCGACAACCTCGATGACACCCTGACCTCAGGCGAGTCGGTGGAGCTGATCGTCGACGCGCCGGTGCTGGCGACGGTGCCGGTGGTCGCCTCGTGGCGGAAGAAGTCTCGCCCGGTGATCATCTCGGTGAGCGACCCCACCTCGCAGCCGGCCGAGGCGTACCGCTCGCTGCGCACCTCGCTGCAGTTCGCCGGGCAGGACCGGCCGCTGCGCACCATCCTGATCACCAGCCCGAACGCGGGCGACGGCAAGACCATGACCACGGTCAACCTGGGCGCGGTCTTCGCCCAGGCCGGGCGCCCTCGTCGTGCTCGTCTCCTGTGACCTGCGCCGTCCCGGGCTCAGCCAGTTCTTCGCGCCCAGCGAGCACGCGGACCTTTCCTCGGTGCTGCTCGGCGAGCAGCCGCTCGAGCAGCGCGGTCATCCCGGTGCCCGACCTGGACGGCCTGTACGCGCTGGGCACGCGCGCGGCCGACGGCAACCCCACCGAGCTGCTCGCCGGGCCCGCGGATGCGTGAGGTCATCGCCGAGCTGACCCGGCGGTTCGACCTGGTGCTGATCGACAGCCCACCGGTGCTGCCGGTGGCCGACGCCATCATCTTGTCCGGCTACGTGGACGCGGTCCTGCGTCGTCGCGGCGGCCGGGCAGACCAGGCGGGCCGAGTTGCGGCGCACGGCGCAGAAGCTGGCCCAGGGCGGCGCGCCGGTGGTGGGCGCGGTGCTGAACAAGGCCGGCGCGCAGGGCGAGTACGGCTACTACGACAGCTATCAGCCCTACGTCCTGCCCGCCTCCGGCGGCGCCCGGCACGGTCGCAACCGGGAGAACGGCATGGCCGAGTCCTCGGGCCAGCCGGGCCGTCGCGGCCGCTAGCCGGGGAAGCTGGCCTCAGATGCGGGCGGCCGTGGCGCTGGCCATCGTGGCCAAGGGCGCCGAGGCGCTGCTCGCCGGCCGTGCTTCGGCAGCGCGCCGCCGCCGGCTGGAGTCGGTTTCCGGTCTGAACTAGGCCCGCCTGCCGGTCGCCACCCGGCGGCGACACGTTCGATGACTAAGAGTGTTAAATCGGTAACTTATAGTGATCGACGCTGCTAGCATGCCGAACGTGCCGAGGGACAGCGTGGTGTGGGCGGTCGTGGTCTGCGGCGCGATCGTGATCGTCGCCGAGCCACTCATGATCGCGCTGCTGCGCAGGCTGGCGGTGCTCGACGTGCCCGGCGCGCGGTCGTCGCACTCGGTGCCGACGCCGCGCGGCGGCGGCGCGCCGATCGCGGTCGGCCTGGTCGCGGCGGTGCTGATCACGCCGGACATCGACCGCGCGCGGCTGGCGCTGGTGGTCGCGGTGGCCTTCTTCGGCCTGCTCGGCCTGCTCGACGACCTGCGCGGGCTGCCCGCGCTGTCCCGGCTCGCCCTGCAGGCGGCCGGGGCGGTCGCGGTCGCGGCCCTGCTGGTCTCCGGCGCGCGGCTGCCCGCCGCCGTGGCCGCGCTCGCGGTGGTGGCCGCCGCGGCCTGGCTGGTCGGCTTCGTCAACGCGTTCAACTTCATGGACGGCGTGAACGGCATCTCCGGCGCCCACGCGCTGATCGGCGGCGTCGCCTACGCCTGCCTGGCGGGCTGGCGGAGCGACGGGTTCGGCGTCGCCGCGGGCCTGGCGCTCGCCTGCGGCGCCGCGCTCTTCCTGCCGTGGAACGCGGTGCGGGCCCGGGTCTTCCTCGGCGACGTGGGCAGCTACTCGATCGGCGCCGCCCTGGCGGTGCTCGCCGTCCGGCTGGTGCTGCTCGGCGTGCCCGGCCGAGGCGGTGGCCGGGCCGGTCGCGCTGTACCTGGCCGACGTGGCCTGGACGCTGCAGCGGCGGATCAGGAACGGCGAGCGGTGGCTGGAGGCGCACCGCACGCCACGTCTACCAGCGCTGGTGCGACGTGGGACTGTCGCACCAGGAGGTCACCCTGCTGACCTCGGCGCTGACCGTGCTGCTCTGCCTGCTCGGCGTGGTCGGCGTGCTCGGCGGCCCGGCGGGCCGGGTGCTCGCCGACCTGGCCGGACTGGGCGTGCTCGCCGTCTACCTCGCCTCGCCCGGCCTGCTCGCGCGGCACGCTGGGAGGCCTGACATGCGCGTGCTGATCGTCACCCACTACTTCCCGCCGGAGACCGGCGCGCCGCAGGCCCGGCTGTCCGGGCTGGCCGCGACCTGGGCGGCCGACGGCGACGACGTCACGGTGCTGACCGGGATGCCCAACCACCCGACCGGGGTGCTGCCGCCGTCCTACCGGCGGGCGGTGTTCCGCCGGGAGCGCACGGACGGGTACCGGGTCATCCGCACCTGGCTGTACGCCACGCCCAACGAGGGGATGGCCCGCAAGACCCTCGGACACCTGAGCTTCATGGTCAGCAGCGTGCTGCTCGGCTGGCGGGCCAGCGGCCCGGCGGACGTGGTCCTGGTGTCCTCGCCCACCTTCTTCTCCATCCTGTCCGGGTGGCTGCTCGCCCGGCTGAAGCGGGCCCGGTTCGTGGTCGAGGTGCGCGACCTGTGGCCCGCGATCTTCGTCGAGCTCGGCGTGCTCACCAACCGCCGGGTCATCGCGCTGCTCGAACGGCTCGAACTCGCCGCCTACGCCGCCGCCGACCAGGTGGTCGTGGTCAGCGAGGGCTTCCGCGACAACCTGATCAGGCGCGGCGTGCCGCCCGCGAAGGTGCACACGATCCGCAACGGCGTAGACACCCGCCGGTTCACCCCGGACCTGCCCGCCCCGCGCCGAGCTGCGGGCCAGGCTCGGTGCCGGGCCGGACGACTGCCTGGTCCTCTACGCCGGGACGCACGGGATCTCGCAGGGGCTGCCCGCCATCGCCGACGCGGCGTCGCTGCTCGACGGGTTCCCCGCCCGCCGCGCGCCCGACGGCGTCGGCGCCGTCGGGGCCGCGGCGGGCGGGGGCACGGTGCGGTTCGCCTTCGTCGGCGACGGCGCGGACAAGCGGCGCCTGGAGCAGCGGGTCGCCGGGCGCCAGCTCGGCAACGTCACGCTGCTGCCCGGGGTGCCCAACGCCGAGATGCCCGCGCTGCTCGCGGCGGCGGACATCTGCCTGGTGCCGCTGCGGGACGTGCCGCTGTTCGCCACGTTCATCCCGTCCAAGATGTTCGAGTACCTGGCCGCGGGCAAGGCGGTGGTCGGCTCGGTGCGCGGCGAGGCGGCGCAGATCCTGGCCGAGGCGGGCGCGGTGGTGGTCCCGCCGGAGGACAGCGCCGCGCTGGCCGCCGCGATCGCCGACCTCGCCGCCGCGCCCCGGCGCCGGGCGGAGCTCGGCCGGGCCGGCCGGTCCTTCGCGCAGCGGTGCTACGACCGGGCCGCGCTGGCCCGCGAGTACCGGAAGATCCTCGAGGAGAAACCGCCCGTATCGGGCGCGCGGGCGCCGCAGGGAGGCCAGCGATGAGGCTGCTGGTGACCGGCGGCAGCGGCTTCCTTGGCCGGTTCGTGCTGGCCGAGGCGGCGCGGCGCGGGCACTCGTGCGTGGCGCTCGCCCGCTCGGAGGCCGCGGCCCAGGTCGTCGCCGCGCACCGGGCCATCCCCCTGGCCGGGGACCTGGACGACGCCATCGGGCTCGGCGGGCGCGTTCGCCAGCGTGGGCTGCGACGCGCTGGTCAACCTGGCGTCGCTCGGCTTCGGCCACGCCCCGGCGATCATCGGCGCCGCGTCCGGCGCCGGACTCGACCGGGCCGTCTTCGTCTCCACCACGGCGGTCACCACCGCCCTGCCCGCCCCGTCCAAGGCGGTCCGGCTGGCCGCCGAGGTGGCGGTCCGGGCCTCCCGGCTGTCGTGGACGATCCTGCGGCCGACGATGATCTACGGCGCCGCCGGCGACCGGAACCTGTCCCGGCTGCTCACGCTGCTGGCACGGGCTGGCAGGGCTGGCCGGCGCCCGGCTTCCTGGCGCCGGCGACGCGGTCAGGCGGCCGCCTGCCGCTGGTGCTTCCGGTTCCCGGTGGCGGCGAGCGGCTGCAGCAGCCGGTGCACGTCGCCGACCTGGCCGGCGCCGTGCTCAACGCGGTGGAGCGGCCGCAGGCCGCGGGCCGCCGCTACGACGTGGCCGGCCCGGAGCCGCTGACGTTCGCCGAGCTGCTCGGCACCGCCGCGGCCACCGTCGGCTGCCGCGTCCGCCTCGTGCCGGTGCCGCTGGCACCGGTGATCGCGGCCACCCGGGGCTACGAGCGGGTCAGCCGCCGGCCGCGGATCCGGGCCGAGCAGTGGCAGCGGCTGGCCGAGGACAAGGCGTTCCCGATCGACGACGCCGCCCGTGACCTGGACTACGCGCCCAGGTCGTTCGCCGAAGGCATCCGCGGCGAGGCCGAGTCGCTCGGCCTGCTGCCCGGTGCGGTACCGCACACCAGCGAACCGAAGTCCATGCAGAGGAGCCATGCCTAGCCTCGCCAAGAGCCCGCTCGCCCCCGTCCTCGGCAAGCACGTGCCGCTGCGCGGGCCGGCCCGGCTGCTGTACAACTCCTACGCCCGGACGCGCTACCTGCCGCAGCAGTCGGTGACCCGGGTGACCACCGCGACGGGCGACGTCTTCGACGCCGACCTGTCCAGCACCCTGGAATGGCAGCTATGGGCCTTCGGCAGTTACGAGCCGCACTTCGCCGAGCTGTTCGCCCTGCTGGTCCGGCCGGGGGACCGCTGCGTCGACGTGGGCGCCAACGTCGGCGTGCACACCGTGCGCCTGGCCCGGCTGGCCGGCCCGGACGGCGAGGTCATCGCGATCGAGCCGGACCCGGGCGTGATCGCCAGGGCCGGGCGGAACGTCGCGCTGAACAACCTGTCCAACGTCCGGCTGCGCAACGCGGCCGCCAGCGACAAGCCCGGCGAGATGAGGCTCTACCGGCCGGGCGAGGCCGACACCAACCGGGCCAGGGCCAGCCTGCTGCGGCACGCGTACCTGACCGGGGAGGACCATGACGGTTCCGGTGGTGACCGTGGACGACGTCTGCGGCGAGGACCGGGTCGCGCTGATCAAGATCGACGTGGAAGGGCACGAGGACGCCGTGGTCCGCGGCGCGGCCCGGGTCATCGACCGGGACGCGCCGGCGGTCATCTTCGAGTACGCGGCCGAGCTGCTCGACGACGACCGCGCAGACGCCGTTCGAGTGGCTGGCCGAGCGGGGCTACGTCCTGTTCGCCATCGACGCCGCCCGGCACCCGGTCACCGGGCGGGTCAGGCTGGCACTCGACCGCGTGCGCGAGCGGTCGCCGCTGTGCGCCAACTACCTCGCCGTCACCGGCGAAACGGCCGCGCGACTGGAAGGGCTCCAGGGGCACGGCCGGTGAGCACCGCTGACCTCGGCAGGCTCGGCCGCACCGTGGTGCGGCTGCGGCCCGCGCAGCTCGGGCAGCGGGCCCGGCTGCGCGCGCAGCGGGCGGCCCTGGACCGCGCGGTGCCGCTGGCCGGCCGGTGGCTGCTCGCCGGGCCCGACCCGGCGGCCGGACCGGGGTGGCCGGCCTTCCGCCCGCTCGACGCCCGGCTGGCCCGCGACCCCCGGGACCGCGCGGCGCTGCACGCCGGGGAGACGCGCCTGCTCGGCGTGCCCCGGGCCATCGCGCCGCCCGCGGACGACGGCTCCGCCCGCTGGGCCAAGGCGGACTGGGCGGCGGCCGACGCGCCCCTGCTCTGGCGATTTCACCTGTACTACTGGGACTGGGCCTGGCTGCTCGCCGCGCCGGCCGACGACCGGGAGCTGTTCGCCGGCATCTGGGAGTCATGGCACTGCGCCGTGGCCTGGGGCCGCGGGCCCGCCTGGCACCCGTACCCGGCGGCGCTGCGCGCCTGGTCGTTCTGCGGCCTGTACCGCGACCTCGCCCAGGGCAGCCGGATCGAGGACGGCGTTCCGCGGCGAGCTGGCCGCGCTGGCCGGCTTCCTGCGCCGCAACCTGGAAACCGACGTGGGCGGCAACCACCTGGTCAAGAACCTCAAGGCACTGGCCGGGCTCGCGGTGTTCTTCGGCGACGACATGGCCCTGGCCCTGTCCCTGGGCCAGCTGGTCCGGCAGACCAGGAGCCAGCTACTGCCCGACGGCGGCCACTACGAGCGAGCGCCGGCGTACCACTGCCAGGTCCTCGGCGACCTCATCGACGTCGAGCACCTGCTGCGGGCCGCCGGCCGGGCCGTGCCCTTCGAACTGGCCGACGCGATCACCGCGATGCGCGGCTGGCTCGGCGCCGTGCTGACGCCGGCTGGCGACGTCCCGCTGCTCAACGACGGGTTCCCGGTCGACCCCGGGCTGCTGGCGCTGCTGGCGGCCAGCCCGGCACCCGGCGGGCCGCTGCGCCTGCTGCCAGAGACCGGCCTGGCCCGGGTCGCCACGGGCGGCTGGCACGTGCTCGCCGACGTCGGGCCGCCCTGCCCGCGCGACCTGCCCGCGCACGCCCACGCGGACACGCTCGGCTGCGTGGTCCACCTGGACGGCCAGCCGCTGCTCATCGACACCGGGACGTCGACCTACGCGCCCGGCGCCGCCCGCGACCGCGAGCGCTCCACCGCGGCGCACAACACGCTGGAGGTGGACGGCCAGGACTCCACCGAGGTGTGGGGCGCCTTCCGGGCCGGCCGCCGCGCCCGGGTATTCGACCTGGCCGCCCGCGCGGACCCGGCCGGCGACACGGTCACGGTGGAGGCCGCCCACGACGGCTACCGGCACCTGCCCGGACGGCCGGTCCACCACAGGCGGTGGACGGTGCGCGCCGGCGAGCTGCGCGTAGACGACACGGTGACCGGGCGGGGCCGGCACCAGGTGACCGTGCGCTGGCACCTGGCCCCCGGCACGCGGCTACGGCCGGTGCCCGGCGGCGCCGTGGTCACCAGCGCGGCGGGCGACCTGCACGTGGCCGTGACCGCGGCAGGGGAGTCGGCCCAGACCGCGGTCATCGCGCCGCCCCTGACCGCGGGCACCGCGCCGCGCCGGGGCCGGCTTCGGCCGGACCGTCACCGCCCCGCTGCTCTCCTGCACCCTCACCCTCGAGCTGCCCGTCCAGATCAGCACCGTCTGGCGCCGGGCGCAATCCCAACTGGAGCCAACGTGAAACAGATCGTCCAGCCGGTCAGCGGGGGGCCGGTGACGCTGCTCGACGTGCCGCGGCCGGTGCCCGAGCCGACCGAGGTCCTGGTCCGCACGGTGTCCTCGGTGATCTCGGCCGGCACCGAGCGGGCGGTCACGTCCCTGGCGCAGTCCAGCCTGCTGGCCAAGGCGCGGGCCCGGCCGGACCTGGTCCGCCAGGTGATCAAGAAGGCCAAGACCGAGGGCATCGCGGCCACCCGGCAGGTGGTGGCCCGGCTGGCCAAGGACGTGCCGCTCGGCTACTCGGCCGCCGGCGTGGTCATCGAGGCGGGCAGCGCGGTCACCGGGATCAGGCCCGGCCAGCTGGTGGCGACCGGCGGCGCGGGCAAGGCCAACCACGCCGAGTTCCAGGCGGTGCCCGGGCTGCTGTGCGCGCCGGTGCCCGACGGGGTGAGCGCGCAGGACGCCGCGTTCACCACCATCGCGTCGATCGCGCTGCACGGGCTGCGCATCGCCGAGGCCGGGCCCGGGTCCAAGGTCGTCGTGGTCGGCCTCGGGCTCATCGGCCAGCTGGCCGCGCGGCTGGCCATGGCGGCCGGCTGCGACGTGGCCGGCATCGACCCGGCCGCCTACCCGCGCGAGGTCGCCGCCGCGGACCGGCGTGCTCGCGCTGGACGAGCGCGGCGACCAGACCACCGAGCGGGTGCTCGACTGGTCCCGCGGCCGGGGCGCCGACGCGGTGCTGGTCTGCGCGGCCGGCCAGTCGCCCGCCGCGGTGATGCGGGTGCCCGCGCTGTGCCGTGACCGGGCCGCGGTGGTCATCGTGGGCGACGTCGGCCTGCAACTGAGCCGGACACCGTTCTACGAGCGGGAGCTGTCGCTGCGGTTCGCCCGCTCCTACGGCCCCGGCCGGTACGACCCGTCCTACGAGGAGTGGGGCGTCGACTACCCGGCCGGGCAGGTGCGCTGGTCCGAGGGACGCAACTTCGAGGCCGTGCTCGACCTGATCGCGGCGGGCCGGCTCGCCGTCGGCGACCTGGTGACGCACGCGTTCGACATCGGCGACGCGGTCGCCGCCTACCAGCTCATCGAGAACCGGACCGAGCCGTACCTGGCCATCAGGATCGGCTACCCGGGCACCGCCGACCCGGACCACCAGGTCCAGGTGCGGCCCGCCCCGGGCCTGCGAACACCGTGCGGCCGGACAGCCACGGCTTCGCTGAGGTCACCGGAACCGGGGCCGCCTCGGCCGCGCGGGAGGGCGGCATCGGGCTGATCGGCGCGGGCGCGTTCGCCACCGGGACCCTGCTGCCCGCGCTGCGGGCCGCCGGCTTCAGCCGGCTGACCGCGGTCGCCTCGGCCAGCGGGCTGACCGCGACGCGCGCCGCGCAGCGGCACGGCTTCGAGAAGGCGGTGGCCGGCGCCGACCAGGTGCTCGCCGAGCCCGACGTGTCCGCCGTGGTCATCGCGACCCCGCACGACACCCACGCGTCGCTCGCCGTCAGCGCGCCTGTCCGCCGGCCGCCACGTGTGGTGCGAGAAGCCGCTGGCGCTCACCGAGGACGAGCTGGACGAGGTCCGGGCCGCCTGGCTGGCCTCCGGGCGGGTGCTCGCCGTCGGCTTCAACCGGCGCTGGTCGCCCGCCGTGATCGCGGCCCGCCAGGCGCTGGCGGCGGTCGCCGGGGAGAAGCTGCTGGTCTACCGGGTCGCGGCCGGCCCGGTCCCCGACGATCACTGGTACCACGACCCCCGGCAGGGCGGGCGGCTGCTCGGCGAGGTCTGCCACTTCGTCGACACCGCGCAGGCCCTGGTCGGCGCGCCGGTCGAGGACGTGACCGCGCTGTCAGGCGGCGGCCACGGCGGGCCCGGCCGACGACGCGGCGATCGCGCTGCGCTTCGCCGACGGCTCGCTGGCCGCCATCGGCTACGGCAGCGCCGTGCCGACGGCGGGCAAGGAGTGGATCGAGGTGCACGCGGGCGCGCACCGCCTGGTCATCGACGACTTCCGCCTCGCGGAGCTGGACGGCAAGCGGCTGTGGAAGGGCCGCCAGGACAAGGGCCACCGCGCGCTCGCCGCCGCCTTCCGCGAGGCGGTGACCGGGACGGCCGCGCTGCCCACCGAGGACATGCTGGCCACCATGCGGGCCACGCTGCGGGCGGCGGCCCGGGCCACGGTCCGGCACGGCGCGGGCGGGTACGACGGCGCCGAGCTGACCGTGCCCGGCCAGCCTCTCCCCGGCCGCCGCCCTGACCGGGGACGCCGTCCCCGGCGACACGGTGCCGTACCCGGCGACACGGTGCCGGCCGGCCATGAGTGACGCCACGGTGACGCGAAGCGCGACGCCCGCTGCCGGGCACGCGGACCAGGTACGGTCCCTGTTCGACGGCAAGGCGGCGGGCTGGCCGGGCAAGTACGCGGCCGACGGCCGGCTGGCCGGCCGGCTGACCCAGCTCGCCGCCGCGGTGCGCGACCACGCCGCCGCCGGCGGGGAACTGCTCGACCTCGGCTGCGGCAGCGGCGACCTCGCGCGGCACCTGGCGGCCGCGGGCTACCGGGTGACCGGGTGCGATATCTCCCCGCGGATGCTGGAGCAGGCCGCCGCGGCCGACCGCGGGCAGACGGTGCGGTGGGCCGGGCTCGAGCCGGGCTGGCGGGCGCTGCCGTTCGCGCCGCCGAGCCTGGACGCGGTCGTCGCGTCCAGCGTGCTGGAGTACGTGCCCGACCCGGCCGTGGTGCTGGCGGAGTGCGCCCGGGTGCTGCGGCCCGGCGGCGTTCTGCTGTGCACCGTGCCCCGGGTGACCCATCCGGTCCGCTGGCTGGAGTGGCCGCTGTGCCTGGCCGCCAGGAGCCCGCTGGCCGGCGCCGCCGCCCTGGCCGGCGACCGCGCCGCGCAGTACCTCGCCTACCTGCGTACGTCGCGGCAGCGGCACCGGGTCGCGCTGGTGGCAGGGGGCGGCCAGGGGCGCGGGACTGGTCGCCGGTGCACGGGCCAGCCGGCGGCCCGCGAGCCGCTGCGCCTGCTCGCCTTCACCCGGTCGGCGGGCGCGCAACACCAGTCCGGCGCCGGAAGGGGGCGGCAGTGACAGCGGCGGTGACCATTGACCTGGCGGGCGCCCAGATGGGCGGCGCGGCCAGGTACCGGGCCGAGCTCACCGGCTACCTGGAGCGGCGTGGCCTGCCCGGACGTCAAGGTGATCGGCAGCACCCGGTCGCTGAGCGCGGCCTGGCTGGCGGCCCGTGAGGCGACCACGGCCCGGCGCGGCCGGCGGATCGCGCTGAACAACGTCGGGTTCCTCACCCCGGGCGGCGAGCGGTGGACGCTGCTCGGCAACGCGCTGCACTTCCTGGCCCCGTCCGGAGGCCGGCGGAGCTCGATCCCGGGCTCCGCACGGCGATGGCGCGGCAGGCGGCGATCGTGCACCACGCGGCCCGGCGCTCGGATGTGCTCGTCGCGCCCTGCACGGCGATGGCCGAGCGGGTCGCGGCCGCGCTGCCCGATGTCGCGGACCGCCTCGTGGTCCGCATGCACCCGCTGTCGGCTACCGAGGTCAGACCGCAGCGGTCCGGGTCGCTGATCCTCTGCCCGGTGCTGTTCGCGCCGTACAAGCGGATGGCCGAGCGGATCTCCGAGTGGCTCACCGCGGTGGACGACGTGCTCGACGACGCGGTCCGCCTGGTGGTGACCGCGCGTCCCGACGAGGTACCCGCGTCGCTGGCGGCCAGCCCCCGGCTGCACTTCGTCGGCCGGGTCGACGTGGCCCAGGTGACCGAGCTGTGGGCCCGCTGCCGGGCCGTCTACTTCCCGACCAGCCTGGAGTCGTTCGGCTGCCCGCTGGCCGAGGCGCGGGCCAATGGCCAGCCGGTCATCGCGGTGGACTCGCCGCAGAACCGGGAGATCGCCGGGCCGGCGCTGCACGGCTACGTCCCCGGTGACCGCGAGTCACTGCTGCACGCGACCCGGGCCGCGCTGGCCGCCCGGGTCACGCCGGACCCGGCGCCGTTCGACCCGGACGCCTACTTCGACTGGATGCTCGGCACCGGCCCGAGGGGCGCGAGCCGGTGACCCGGCTCGGCCTGCGGCCCTACCGGGCGGGCGACGACCCGCAGCCGGGCAGCGTGCCGCTCACCGTCGTCGTGCTCACCCTGGACGAAGAGGTCAACATCGCCCGCTGCCTGGCCTCGGTCGCGTGGGCCGACCAGGTGGTCGTGGTGGACTCCGGCTCGACGGACGAGACCGTGCCGCTCGCCCGCAAGCTCGGCGCCGACGTGGTCGAGCAGCCGTGGCTCGGCTTCTCCGGCCAGCGGGAGTTCGCGCTGCGGCAGCCCGCAGGTGCGCAACGACTGGGTGTACTTCGTGGACGCGGACGAGTGGGTGTCGCCGCAGCTCGCCGCGGAGATCGCCGGACGGCTACGCGGCGACGGACTGCGCCGCGTTCATCCACCGGCTCCGGCTGGTCTTCCTCGGCACCTGGATCAGGCACTGCGGCTGGTACCGCGGCTCCTGGGTGGTCCGGCTGGTGGACCGGCGGCACGCCAGCTACGACGGCAGCCTGGTCGGCGAGCGGGCCCGGTCGACGGGACGGTGGGCCGGCTGGCCAACGACATCGTGGACGAGGACCGCAAGGGCCTGGCCAGCTGGCTGCACAAGCACGTCCGCTACGCCGAGCTTGAGCAGCGCAGGCGCGGTCGGCCACTCCCGGTGCGCGAGCGGCTGCGCCGTTTCCGGAACCGGGACCGGACCGACACCAGGCCGCTGAGCCGGGCCGTGCTCAAGGACCTGGTCTTCCCGGCCGTCCCGGCCCGGCCGCTGGCGATGTTCCTCTACATGTACGTGGTGCGGCTTGGCGTGCTCGACGGCCGGGCCGGGCTGCGCTTCTGTTTCTTCCATGCCTGGTACCAGGCGGCGGTGGACGGCCTCCAGGCGGAGTCCCGGCTGCCGTCGTGCACCCCGGCGGAGCGCTCGGCTGAGCTGCCGCGCGCAGCCACCCCATCGTTCTGAACTCCCTTTCTCTTCGAGCAGGAGCGACGCATGCCGATCGCACAGCGGGACAGCCGCGGCCAGCCGACGTCCCGCAGCGCGCGCCGGCCGCGCCTCGGGGTGCTGGCGACGCACCCGATCCAGTACCAGGCGCCGCTCTACCAGGAGCTCGCCCGGCGCGGCGTGGTTGACCTCGAGGTGGCCTACCTCAGCAGCATGGGCGCCAAGCCGTTCCGTGACCCGGGCTTCGGCGTCACCCTGGCCTGGGACATCGACCTGCTCGGCGGCTACCGCTCCACCGAACTGCCGCGCAGGCCGCTCGCGGGCAAGCCCGCCTGGGTGGCGGCGGCGAGCCGCTGGCTGCGCCGGCAGGACGTCGTGGTGCTGCACGGTCACGCCGACTCCCGAGATGCTGCTCGCCGCGGCCGCGTGCCGCGCGCTCGGCGTGCCGTACCTGCTGCGCGGCGACTCGCAGGCCGAGTCGTCGGCGTCCGGCGCGCGCCGTGCCCTGCGGCACCTGGTCGCGGGCACGGTGGTGCGCGGCGCCTCGGGGGCGCTGACCATCGGTGAGCGCAACGCCGCGTTCTACCGCCGCTACGGGCGGATCCCGCAGTTCCGCGCGCCGTACAGCGTGGACACCGAGCGGTTCCGGGTGATGGCCGACGCCGCCCGGGCCGCCCGGGCCGGGCGGCTGGCCTCGCTCGGCCTCGACCCCGGGCGGCCGACCGTCGTCTTCTCCGGGAAGCTGATCGAGCAGAAGCGGCCGCTCGACCTGGCCGCTGCGATTGAGCGGTGCGGCGGCGCGCTCAACCTGTTGCTGCTCGGCGACGGGCCGCTGCGCGCGGAACTCGATCGCTATGAGCGGCGGCTGCCGGTGCGCTGCCTCGGCTTCATCAACCAGGCGGAGCTCCCGTCATGGTACGCCGCTGGTGACATCCTCGCCCTGCCGAGCGGTCGCGAGCCATGGGGCCTCGTGGTCAACGAGGGCATGGCCTGCGGCCTGGTGCCGGTGGTCAGCGACGCGGTGGGCTGCGGTCCCGATCTGGTGGCCGGCATCGGGGAGATCTTCCCGGCCAGGCAACGTCGGCGCGCTCGCCGACGCCCTCTCCCGCGCCGCCCGCGATGCCCCGCCCGCCGGGCCCTGCTGCACGACAGGCTGGCGAGCTTCACCATCGGCGCGACGGCCGCCGGGTACGAGCGCGCGGCCGTCGCGGTCGGGCGCCAGAGGTCATGACGCCGCAGCGGTCCGCCGGGTAAAGGACAGGCGGACGACGGCCAGCCAGAGCAGGACCATGCCGGGTATCCCGGCGAGCAGGGTGGCGCAGTCCGAGCCGGCCTGCACGATGTCGGGGAACAGCAAGATGATGAGGAAGGCGCCGTGCACGCCGCGGCGCAGGTCCGCCACCTCGTCGATGATGCGGATCGCGCACCCGAGCAGGAACATCCCGACGACGAGCGGAACCCAGCCGCCGTGCCGGTAGAGGTCCGCCTCGGGAGTGACGTTGGACGAGGTGTAGACCTGCGGCGGGAGCTGGTAATACTCCTGGCTGACCTCGTACCCGGGGGCCAGGATCGGTTTGCCCGGCCACAAGATCCTGGGGATGAGGTCCACGAACGGGGCGATCGAGCAGCTCCCCTGGGCTCGCGTAGGGGATCTGGGACGGCGTCTGCTGCATGACGATGGCCGGGGTGTCGATGGTCCGGAGGCGCTCGGACAGGTAGCTGGCCGACTCGCCGAGAACGGCCAGGGAGACGTCGCTCTTGGCTACCTGGTCCGGCCACCGCCGGCGCGGCGGCGATGGCCTGGCTGGTGCTCAGCGTGACCGTGCCGCGCGCCTTCGTGCGGTACGCCTGGTTGAACGGGATGACGATGAGGAGGAAGACCAGGACGGCGCCCAGGATGGCACCGGTGGGCACCCGCCGGCGGATGACCGTGTACGGGATGATCACGGCGAGGATGGCGACGACGAAGCTGGCCTTGCCGCCGGCCACGGCGCCGACCGCGATCGCCGTCGCGAACAGGGCCGACCAGCGTCCCCCAGGCGCCGAGCGTCCGGGCCTGGCAGGCGCGGATCGCGGCCGCCACCACCGACAGCGGCACGCACTCCCCGGCGACCGCGAGGTACTGGCTGTAGCCCGACGCGGTGGAGACGGCGCCCGCGGCGTTGCCCACGTACCCGAAGTGCCCGGTGAGGGAGGCGTACCCGAGCTGGGCGGCAAGACCCGCGCCGGCGAGTACCCAGGGGACCAGCGGGCTGCGGACCTGGTCGGTGAACCGCCGGTTGAACCGGTCCGTAGCCCGGCGCGCCCGGCCGCCGGCCAGCCGGTGGGGCCCGGCGCAGTAGCCGGCGGTCAGCAGCGCGAGTGCCACCGCGATCATCGACAGGGCGCGGAGGATGCTCCCCGGGGAGATCATGGCCGACGGCCCGGCGTCCGTGCCGATCCAGCTCATGGTGGCCAGGCCGAAGGCGAACGAGCCCCACACGAGCGACCAGGGGCCGATCCGCCAGGTGGCTAGGCCGAGCCCGTCGTGGCCGGCTGCCGCCGCCATGAGCGCCAGCAGGCCGGCGCAGAACGCGGCCGAGCGCGATCGAGCCCCACCGGATCTGGTCGTCGGCGGACGGTAACCGACACCGCCACGACGGCGAGCGCCGCCGCCGCGCTGACCAGCACTAGGCCGGCGATCAGGCGCGACGACGAGGACGCGTGCCCCGCTTGCTGCGTCTTCGCCGCCGCAAGCGGCGCGCTGACCGCCGCGGGCAGGTCGCTGGTTACCACGGGGAAGCCTCCAGTCGCGTTCAGAGCAGCCGGCTGACGGCCAGCGCCGCGTACCGGTCCGGGTTGAAGCGGGCCCGGGCCCATGACGCGCCCTGGGCGCCCATGTCGGCCAGCCGGGCTGGCTGGCCGGCCAGCTCGTGCAGGACCTCGGCGAGGGCCGGCACGCTTTCGTCTCTCGGGGTCGCGCCGGTGACGCCGTCTAGGTAGGCGTCGGGTGACCCGCCGTGCGCCGGGCCGATCACCGCCGTGCCGGCCACCTGCGCTTCGAGCAGGACCAGGCCGAATCCTTCACCGCACGGGCGCCGGCCAGGCCGCGTGCGCGTAGCGAGCACGAACAGGCCGGCGCTGGGCGAACCGCGTGGCCAGCTCGGCGTCGCTCAGCCCGGGGCGCAGCTCGCACCAGGGGAACTGGCGGAGGTGAGCCAGCAGCTCAGCGGGCGGCGCGCCGCTGCCGCACACGGTCAGCCGGATCTGCGGACGGCCGAGCGCGGCGATGGCCTCGGTGAGCTGCGGGAGCCCCTTCTCCCGCCATTCAGCGAGCCGGAACGCTGTCATCACCTCAAGCTCCGCGCCCGAGGCGGTGTCCTGCCTGCCGGGCGCGGCGACGCCGGACCGGTGCGCGCGGTCCGCGGCGCTGACCAGATCGCCGAACCAGGCGCGCGACAGGCCGGGCGGCAGGATCGTTGCCGGTCCGCGATGCACGAGCGCACCCGCCGTGAAGCTGCTTACCGCCACCAGGCGCACATCGGCGCGCCGCATCAGCCAGCCCTCGGCGCGGGACCGCGGCGCCCACCGGCTCCCCCAGACGTCACTGCCGTGGCAGATGACGGAGATGCCGTCCACCGGGCGCGACCGGGCCAGCAGCGCCGCGACCGGGAGCAGTGCCCGGTGCGCGATGACCAGGCGGACCGGGCCGGTCATGGCAGCCGAGCGCGGCCTGGCCGGCGGTGAGCAGCGTCCGGTGCCCGGACGGGCCCGGGCGGGCGAGGTCCAGCCGGCGGCTGGTCACGCCAGCCTCGTCGAACGCCGACTGCACCGTCTGCACGTACCGCTCGATTCCGCCGCCGAGCCCCTGCGACGGTGCCAGCAGCAGTGCCTGGCTGGCCGGCGGGGCGCGGTGAGTGTGCGCCGCCGTGCTCCCAGCCCCCTCACGGGCGGGGCTGGTCAAGGTCGCCTCGCTGGTCACGAGCGCTCGTAGAGGAAGAAGTCGGCCCTGGCCAGCTCGGTGTTGGGGCCCTTGGTCACCCCGGCGAGCCGCCACTGCGGGCAGTTGGCCTCCACCCAGGGGGTGAAGTGCCGGTGCCTGACGTGCGGCGCGGTCCCCCTGTGCTCGGCGTTGGTGGAGTAGATCACCACCAGCCGCTGGCTGGCGGCGAACAGGTGCCTGAGGTAGGTATCGAAGACCTCGTCCTCGGTCAGGTGGTAGACGACATCCAGGGACAGCGCCAGGTCGGCGGTGAAGACCCCCGCCCTGTCGGTGAAGCAGGCGCCGTCGTAGAGGAAGAAGCTCTTGGCTGGGGTCGTCGGCGAACCGCCGCTGGCACAGCCCGATCGCGGTGCGCGACACGTCGAGCCCGGTGTACCGGGGTAGTCGGCCAGCGAGAGCTGGTTGCCGTCGCCGCAGCCGAACTCGATCACGCTGCGCACGCCGCGCGCCCTGACCAGCTCGTTGAGGAACTGGCGCTTGCCCTCGGCCAGCGCTCCGTACGACCCGTTGCCGCTGGTCAGCCCCTGGGCGTAGTTGCTCCTCCCAGAAGCTGGCCGAGTCGCTGAAGCCATCCGCTGCCGCAGACTAGCGAAATTTGCCGGATGCCCGGCAGCGGACGGATCAGTTCCCTGATAATCATCGACATTCCCCCGATCGGATAGGCAGGCGAGCACTTATGACAGCTTCTCCAGGATGACCGGCAGGCGCTTCTCGAACGTGTGACTCTCGTGGGCGCGCGCCGCCGCGGCGTCGCCGAGCTTCGCGCTTAGCCCCGGCTCGGCCAGCAGCCGTGTTGCCTGGGCGATCAGCTCGTCGAAGTCGCCGAACGCGAGGACCTCTTCGCCGACGGCGAATAGATCAGGCAAGGTGGGCCGGAACTCGGTCAGCACCGCTGCCCCGGAGCCCGCCGCCTCGAACAAACGGGAGTTGACCCCGTTGACCTCGGCCGGGTGCATGGTGTTGAGCACCGCCACGGCGGACCGGAAAACCCGTGCTTTGTCTTCCCCCAACACGATCTGGCCGGTGTGGACCTGGCGCAGGGGAGTGTCACCGATCCATCGCGGGAAGTCCGCGCCGTATAGCCGGAGCGGGAGACCCTTCGCGTGCAGCCGTTCGAGCAGCCGTACCCTGCTCGGGTACATGTTCCCGGCGATGACCAGGTACGGCTCGGTGCCAGGCTCGGTCAGCGGCCGGTGTAGCCGGGGGTTGCACGCCTGGGGCAGGTAGAACAGCGGCAGGTCAATGACGGCACGCAGCCGGTCTACCACGTGTGGCTCCTTGACGAAGAGCGCGTCGTAGGGAGCGAGCAGCATGAGCTGCCGTCCCATATTCAGCACCGCGTCGGGGAACCAGATGCCGACCCTGATCCCGTTCCGCTGCAGCTCTTGCACGACGGAGGGCATGAGCCGCTGTTCCACGTTAATGACGATCTCGCACTCGGCCTCGATCGCCGCCCGGGCGATGTGCCGCTGCCCGCGCTCGTCAAATGCGGGGAGCAAATTCCTGATTGCCGCCGTGGCTGCCGAGACGTAGCGGCCGCCTGCAGACAACGACGAGCCGACGGAGACCGGGTCGTGTCCCATGCGGCGCAGGCCGTCCATGATGTTCGCCGCAAACGAGTCTAGAGGGATGAGGCCGATGATCCCTATTCTCAAGAGCTTCTCCTTGATCGTTACGCACGTCCGGACTCGCAACACTTCGCTTACTAAGCCACACGCTCGTCGGTGCCGTGCTGACCTGGTGCGCGGCGGTCGGCGCAGCCAGTGGATCATCATGGCGAGCGCGATCCCGTAGGAAACGGTCGAGGCGACGGCCGCGGCGGTCACCCCCATGCTCGGGAGCAAGGTGATGAGCAGGAGCACGGTGAAGACGGCGGCTAGTCCCTGGGCGACGGCCACCAGGCCGGGCTTGTTGATGCCGCGCAGCAAGTCGCCGGCGACCTGCCCGCACGCGAGGAAGATGCCGCCAGGGGAGAGGAGCCAGAGCAGCGGCACAGCACCGCGGTAGGCAGTCCCGAAGACTGCGGGGATTAGCCAGTAGGCGCTCGCGGCGATGGGTAGCAGCACGGCGGTTGCCAGCCCGGCGCTGACCACCACCGCGGCGAACTGCAGGCGGCTGCCGCCCGGCGCGGCGTTCCGCCGGGCAGCGAGCTGGGGGAAGGCTACGTTGCCGATAGCGGAGACCAGCGGTACGGGCACCAGGGTGGCCGAGACCGCGATGGCATAGCGGCCCAGGTCCGCCGGCGGGACGAGCTGGGAGAGCACGAGCTGATCCAGGTAGGTGTTGACCGTGGCGGGGGCCACCGCAGCTAGCTGACTGAGCCCGTATCGTGAGAGCGGCCCGACCAGCTTGGCCCGGGCTCGGCCCGGGGCCAGGCCGGTGCGGCAGCACCAGTAGTACGCGTAACCGAGCTGGATCGTCATGGTCACGGCCAGCACCCAGATGGCTGTGTGAAGCGTTAGCATGTGGAGCAGCCAGAGCATCGTGACCGCTGTGAAAGCGAGGACCGGCTGGCTCACGCGGACGAGGTTCCACCGCTTCGGTATTCCTGGCCTGCAGCGAGAAGGTATAACTGGCGCCGACGAAGGCGATGCTCGAGGCTGCGAAGGCAAGTCGGTAGGCCTGCGCGAGTCCCGGATTCCCGTGAGCGAGGACAGGCGCCAACAGGAGCCCGGTGACCAATACAATCGTCCCGGTGATCAGCATCATTGCCCGGGAGGTGGCGACGTACCCGCGGGCACGGCGCGGGTAGCGGGCAACGTGAAAGCAGACCGCCGCCGGCTGGCCTGCGCTCGCCCGCCGCGAGCAGCAACGCCGAACCATGCGGTGACGGCGGCGTACTCGCCGCGCACAGTAGGGCCGACCGCTCGGGCGATGATGATGCCGCTCAGTGCGGCGGCCACCGTGGACGCGATATTGAAGCAGGCCGTCTTGGCGATAGCACCGCTGATGTGGTGGTGCTTGCGCAGTGCCGCACGGGCTACTTGCAGCTCCGTGACCAGGGACTGCGTGCTCAACGGCCTGCGGCCGTTGCTGTCGTCGGATCCTGCCCGCTGCCGTCCCGCGACTTTTCGGCGGCAAAGGTTAGGTTCTGAGTAACGATATGCCCACGCACGGCGCCCGTTTCCACGGCGAGCGCGAGCTTGAGGAAGCCGCTGACGGGCTTCCAGAGCGTGGCCCTGACCGCGCTCGCCGCGCCGTGACGCGGCGGCGGGCAGCCAGCCACCTGGACACGGCTAAAGCCAGCGGCGGCCGCGAGCTGCCGCACGCTGAGCGCCGTGTACCAGGTCTCGTGGGTGAAGTCACCGTACCTGATGTGCCCGCCGAAGGGACTGACGGCGTTCGGGACCCGGGCGACGAACCGGCCGCCTGGCCGCAGCGCGCGTGCCACCGCGTCGAAGGTATCGAGTACTTCCGGCTTGGTCATGTGTTCGAGCAGATCGGTGGCGGTGACTGCGGCGAACTCAGCCCGTGCGTCCGCGAGCAGGACGCGGTAGTCACCTTGGTGCACCTGTCCGACGCCGGCCGCGCGGGCCAGCGTCACCTGCTCCGGGCTGACGTCGATACCTGCCGCGTCGTAGCCGTCGTCGAGCAGGCAGCGCACCAGCTGACCCGAGCCGCAGCCGATGTCCAACACGGTGCCAGCGGACGGGGGCGGCAAAAGCGGGCGGATGTCGCGCCGGTAGCTGACCCGGTGGCATCGGGCGAGCCGGGTCCGCTGTGCGTGGACACGTACGGACTCGTACGAGGCGGTCCCGCAGCGACGCCAGATCCTCGGTGGTGGTCACTCAGTGAGTATAGGCAAACGCTCACTGTAATCGATGCTATTTGGTCAGCTAGTCACTTCCCCGCGCCGGCCCTTCCGGTGTCCGCGCGGCGCGTTACGTCCTGCTCCGCGCGCGCCTTGACTCCCCAAACGACATGAGCCGGAGTCTCATGCCTACTGGCCGGCCGGCCGCCGGGACCAAACTCGCTGCACTCGCCGCTGGTCGGTCCGGTGGCGACGGAACCGTTCTGACCAGCACGCTCGACTTCTATGCTGCGCAGGCCGGGATTCCCGGGTTCGCGCTCGTCAAGGTCGACACCGAGGGGCACGACCTCACCGTCTTGCGCGGGGCGCGCCCTGCTCGCGGAGCAGCGCATTGCCGTCGTCCAGTTCGAGTGCAACCACCGCTGGGTGTACGCCCGCGCGTTCCTGGTGACGCGTTCGACCTCCTGAGCGGGTCGGGTTACCAGGTCGGCAAGCTCACCCCGAAGGGTGTCGAGTTCTATCCGGGCTGGGACGCGGAGCTGGAAGCGTTCGTGGAGGGCAACTACGTCGCCTGCGCGTCGTTGGTTGCCGAGGGCATGCCGACCGTGCGGTGGTCGAAATCCGGGCAGTAATCATGTAGTCGTGATTATTTCCGGTACTGCGGCGAAGACGCGCCGGGCGGTCAGGAAGTGCTGGTCCGGTATGTCGTCGCCGGGGATCGTGACCGACCCGGCCAGCGGGCGGGCGGCCACGTCGGTGAAGCCGCTGCGGCTCACCAGTTCCGTCATCTCGTCGGCGGAGCGGCCGAAGCAGTTCAGGCCGTATCGCAGCTTGACGCGCCCGGTGAGCGAGCCGTCCTCAAGCCAGTGCCGCTCGGTGCGGTAGCCCTGGTGGCCGGGCACGGCGAAGTGGAGCAGCAGCAGCCCGCCGGGCCGGATGGACCCGGCGAGCAGGGTGAGCGCCGCGACGAGGGCGTCGGTGCGCAGGTGCTGCACCACGGCGAACGAGTAGGCCACGTCGACGGGCTCCGCCGCGGCGCGGAACTCATCGGGTGTCTGGTAGATGACGCCTGGCACGCCGTTCAGTACCCGGGCGCAGGCCAGCGCGCCGCGGGAGATGTCGACCGCGTGCACCTGGCCGGCCAGCCCGGCCACCGCGGCGGCCAGGTAGCCGGGGCCGCAGCCGTAGTCGAGTACGCGGGTGTCCGGCGTCAGGTAGGGCGCGAGCAGTTCATCGGCCAGGATCTGCCGTGACCGGCGGTTCCGTGCGTGCTCGGCGACCAGGTCGCGGTCGTAGAAGTAGTGCGGTGACAGGGACAGGAACCGCAGCGCGACTCGCTCGCGTGCCGGGTGCGGCACGGTGGCGACCACTCGCTCAACCCAGCGGGCGCCGAGGAAGTTCTGGCTCCCGCCCCAGGTGGCGCGGCTGATCAGTACGTCGGACGCGGTGCGCGCGAGCTTGCTCATGGACATGGGCACAGCGTAGTAGGGTGACAGCGAATAGTGTCGTAATGACTACACGGAGGCATGATGGGCCTGCGGCTGGCGCTTGAGCGAGCGTCTCATCGCGTCATTGTCCGCAGGCGGCTGCCGCCGCCCTTCGGCGGCGCGCGCATCTACGTGTCCACCGAGGGCGGGCTGCGTTACCTGGCCCGCCCCATGGCACGGGTGGACCCCGCGCTGCTGCGGCTGGCGGCCGAGGTGGTCCGCCCGGGCGACACCGTGTGGGATATCGGCGCCAACCTGGGACTGTTCAGCTTTGCCGCGGCGGCGGTGGCCGGACCCGGCGGGACGCGTGCTGGCCGTGGAGGCCGACACCGACCTGGTGGGGCTGCTGCGACGCTCGGCAGCCGGCTCCGACACGGCCCGGCGCGCGCCGGTGGAGATCCTGCCGGCGGCCGTCAGCGACGACGTGTCCGTAGCCCGGTTCAATATCGCCCGCCGCAACCGGGCCACCAGCCACCTGGTCGGCTTCGGCAGCGCGATGGCCGGCGGAGTGCGGGCGACGCGGCTGGTGCCGACGGTCACACTCGACTGGCTGGCGGAGCGGTTCCCCGCCCCCCACGTGCTCAAGGTGGACGTGGAGGGGGCGGAGCTCGCCGTGCTCCGCGGCGCCGGGCGGGTGCTGGCGGGCTCGCCCGCGTTGATCTGCGAGGTTTCGGCGCCGAATACGGCGGCAGTGTCCGCCATCCTGACCGGGCACGGGTATGCACTGTACGACGGCGACCAAGTCCCCGGCGAGCTGGTGCCCGTCGCGGTCGCGCCGTTCAACACACTCGCGGTCACGGCCCGGCCGCCTCCCCGCCGCGCGCCGGGAGCCGAGCGTCACGCCTGAGCGGGCGCGGCGCGGCGGCCAGCTAGCGCGCGCGCTTGATGAAGATGGCGGTGTCCCACACGCCGAGCTGGTCCGAGATCGTACGCCAGCGGCCAGCTCCTGCCACACCTCGGCCCACACGCCGTTGGCCGGCCCGAGCGCGGCCGTCCGCGAGTTAGGCGCCGCCGACTTACACGGCAAGTACCAGTTGACGTTGTCGATGACGAGCATTCCGCCCGGCTTGAGCTTCGGCAGGATGAACTTGGCCGAGTCGTCCCGGTAGTGCCCGTCAACGAGCGCGAAGTCAGGCTGGCATCGGGGAAGGACAGGGCGGTCCTGGCGTAGGCGCTGTCGCCGCCGCTCCATGGGCTGGTCGCCGGGCGCCAGGATGTAGTCGACGTTGCCGAGCCGCTCCGCCAGCCTCCGGGTTACCGCCTCGTGCCACTGGGGGTCGTGCTCGACGCTGGTCAGCGCGGCGTCCGGCTGCGAACGGGTGGCGCCGGGCCGAACTCCGCCCCCGGTCGTCCGGGCGCAGCAGGGTGCCGAGCAGTCGATGGCGGCCGGCGTGAGCCAGGGGCGTCGGGGTGCGCGCGCTCGAAACAGCTGCCTGGTGCGGTGGTAGACGTACGGGCGTCCGGTGCGACGGCTGCGCGCGGCCGGCGGCGCGGTGGACACTGGTGCGGCGTTCATTGGCAGGTTCCCCCCGGTTCTGGAATGGCGAAGACATCGGCACCGAACCCCGGTTCGCCAGCCGGGGCGAGGCGGCCCGCCGCGTCGGGGCGGAAGAGACGGTAGCCGTAGCCGGCGAGCAGCTCGGCGACGGGACGGCGGTCGGTGCCCATGGCGAAGGTGGACGCCTGGTTCCACTCGATCTGGATCATGTCGATCCGCTGGTCAGCTAGCGCGCGGGCGGCGCCGCGCAGCACGCCTATCTCGAAGCCCTCCACGTCGACCTTCATCCCGGCCACCCGCCGCTCGCCGATCAGCGAGTCCACGGTGACCAGATCGGTCACGGCCGGGCCGTCCGCCGCCAGGCTGTTGCCCGCGTCGAGCCCGGTGGTGAACCGCGCGCTGCCACAGTGGTCGCCGGCCGCCGCCCGCACCGCCGTCACCGGGTAGCCGTTGAGTGCGATGTTCTCTTCAAGCAGCTTGAAGGTGTCAGCGGCGGGCTCTAGCGCGATGACCTCCGCGCCCTGCTCGGCGGCCCAGATCGTGTAGGTGCCTACGTTGGCGCCCACGTCGATGAAGAGCCCGCCCTCCCGCAGCACGCGCCGCCACACCAGCATCTCGGGCAGGTCGGGCGGGTTGGCGTACAGCACCATCGACGCGGCCGTGCGGTGCAGGTCAACCCACAGCCGGGACCGTTCGCCGAGCCTGGCCAGCGCGCGGCGGCGCAGCACCCGGGCATTGCCCTGGTAAAGGGTGGCGCGCAGCAGTGCGCGCAGCCGCTGCCCCGAGTTGGCCGGATGCGCCCATACGTACCTGACCACGCCGGCGCCCACGGCGAGCTGTGCGGCGGCCTGCTCCAGCGGGCTAGCGCGGCCGGACAGCTTCGACATAAAACGCTCCCAGCCGCGCGTTCCCGAAGGTCAAGCTGGGCCGGGTCGGCGATCCTGGTCGATCCCGGGCTCCATCACGGCCGCGTCTTCGAACCCCGCCTCGCCCAGTTGGGCCATCTCCGCCAGTTCCGCAGATTTCGGGGCAAGGAAGCCCAGCCGCGCCAGTGCGGAGGAAATGACCGGCCAGCGTGCGACGCGAACGCTGGCCGAATTATCGAAATTAAGCCATCCGGGAGTGGGAGAAAGTCCGCATCCGACATTCACCTTGATGCCCGAATTTGTCTCCTGGATATCGGTCCCGATCATTCCTCAAGCGTATCGCAATTACCGATCGTGTCTCTGTAGTATCACCTTGTGTCTAACGTGAGCATCGTCGGCCGTCGGATTGCGGCGGCCGCTACTGACGCCGCCTGCGGGACTGTCGGGCGGCATGCCGTGATCCGCGCGGCACGTTACGTCCTTCTCCGCGCGCGCCTCGATTACCCGAACGACATGAGGGCCGACGGTGAGTCGAACCTGCAAGGCTGGGTGCTCGGCGCCGCGCCAGCGGGGGAGGTTCACGTGGCCGACGTGGGCGCGAACGTTGGCCACTGGTCACGGTCACTGCTCGCGGCCGCTTCGGCGGCGGAGCGGATGGCGGATACTCGACTGCACGCCTTCGAACCCGACGCGCGGGCCTATGAACGGCTCGCGCAGGCGCTGGACGGCGCTCTGGCGACCCTTAGCCCAGTGGCGCTCAGCGACCGGGTCGGCGCGGCGGCCTTCCATGTCGTGGCCCCCGCCGCGGGGACCAACTCGCTGCACCTGGCACCGGGCGATGTGGCGAGGGCCGAGACCGTGCCCACCGTCACCCTCGATTCCTACGCCGAACGATCAGGCATTCACCGCTTCGCGCTCGTCAAGGTCGACACGGAGGGGCACGACCTCACCGTATTGCGCGGGGCGCGGGACCTGCTCGCCGGGCATCGCATTGGTGTCGTCCAGTTCGAGTACAACCACCGCTGGGTCTTCGCCCGCGCCTTTCTTCGGGACGCGTTCGACTTCCTCGCTGAATTTGGGTACCGGTCGGCAAGCTGACCCCGAAGGGCGTCGAGTTCTACCCCGGCTGGGACGCGGACTTGGAGACCTTCGTGGAGGGCAATTACGTCGCGTGCGATCCGGCGGCTGCCGAAGCCCTGCCCGCGGTCCGGTGGTGGAAGAGCCCGTGATTCCCAGGGATGCGCTGCGGGTCGCCATCGTCCGCTCGCTCTACCTCAGCGCCCGCTTCGGCGGCCGGATCATCATCTTGCGCGGTACGCGGGTGCGGCTGGAGCGGGGCGCGCGGATCCGGGTGCCCCGCGGCGCCCGGCTGGTCATCGGCCGTCATGTCGCCGGCGCGTCCGCCTCGCTGCACCTGATGCGTGGCGCCCGGCTCAGCGTGCGCGGCCAGGGGCGGGTGGTGATCAGCCGCGGCGCGCGGATCCTGGTCCATCACGGCGCGCACCTGGAGATCGGCGGGGAGACGACCATCCACTTCAACGCCGCCGTCACCTGCGCGAAGCACATCAGCATCGCGCCGTCCTGCGCCATCTCGTGGAACACCAACATCCTCGACGGCAACCTGCACGTGCTGATCGTGGACGGCGTGGCGCAGCCGCGCGCCCGGCCGGTCGCGCTCGGCAGCAACGCCTGGATCGGCTGCGGCGCGACGATCCTCGGCGCGACGATCGGCGCCGGGGCCATCGTCGGCGCGGGCAGCGTCGTCACCTCGGACGTCCCGGACAAGGTCGTCGTGGCTGGTAACCCCGCCCGGGTGATCAGGAAAGATGTCTCGTGGAGGGTCTGAACACGCGGCCCCGCGGCGCCTCAGCGGATGAGTTGCGCCTTGACGGAACCGGCCCGGCCGAGGGCGCCAAGCAGCCGGTAGGCCGGGTCGAAGGGGCCGACGGCGGAGTAAAAGCAGGCTAGCGCCGTTGAATCTGCGCAAACCTCGTCTGCGTTATGTCCCGAAAGACCGAACGGCAATTTCGGCAGCGCAGCCACACGTCCGTCCGTGCGCCAAAAAGGCGCGTGGAATCGGCGTGGCAAAAGGGGCATTCCGGTACCGGTGCATTTATTGGCCAGTGTCACGTGCGGGGTAGGCGGCCTTCGGGACGGGCCGTGTCGCCTTCCCGTTAACTACGCTGCGCATGTGTTACGTTGCACATCGTGACTATGCGATGGCCGCGACGGCACCGGAAGCTGCTGGCCTGGACGTCCGGGAGCCTGGCGCTGGTGCTCGTCGCCGTCGCGGTGTCCGGCTACCTGGTGTACCGGCACCTGAACGGCAACATCGCCCAGGCCAACATCAGCGGCCTGGTCGGCAAGCAGCCTGCCGACCTGCACCCGCAGGCGGAGAACATCCTGCTGATCGGCTCCGACAGCCGGCAGGGGCTCGGCCCGGCCTACGCGGGCCTGACCACCGACCAGTCGGACACCATGATGCTGGTGCACATCCCGGCCAACCGGCAGTGGGCCGAGGTGATGTCGATACCGCGCGACTCCTGGGTGAACATCCCGTCCTGCACCATGGGGAACGGCAAGCAGTCCTCGCCGACCCAGTTCAAGATCAACGAGGCGTTCGCCATCGGCAACCTGGACGGCAACCACACCGCGCTCGGTGCCGCCTGCACGGTCAAGACGCTGGAGCAGGACACCGGGATCTACATCGACCACTTCGTCGTGGTCAACTTCACCGGGTTCGAGGGCATGGTCGCCGCGCTCGGCGGCGTCCCCGAGTGCAACCCGACCGCGTTCAGCGACCCGACCTCCGGCATCGTCTTGTCGGCCGGGCACCACATGCTCACGCCGCAGCAGGCGCTCGCCTACGTGCGGGCCAGGTACGGCATCGGCGACGGCAGCGACCTCGGCCGGATCACCCGCCAGCAGGCGTTCGTGTCGTCCCTGATCAGCCGGGCACGCAGCGAGCTGCTCAACCCGCTGGCGGTCTACCGGTTCCTCGACGCCGCCACCAGCTCGCTCACCGTCGACAGCCAGCTCGGCGGCATCACCGGCATCTACAGCCTGGAGCAGTCGCTGCACGGCATCCCGGCCAGCAAGATCGCCTTTTTCACGCTGCCCAACGTGCCGCGCGGCGACGGGGCCAACGTGCTCTGGTCCCAGCCGGAGGACGGCCAGATCTTCGCCTCGTACCGCGACGACAAGCCCGCCAGCCCCACGCTGTTCGCCGCCCCGGCTCAGCCGGCCGCGCAGGCCGCGCCAGCCCGCGTCCGCCGGCCACGGGAAGTTCGGCGTCGAGCCGTCGGCCACGCCGAGCGCGCCGGCCAGCATCCCGGCCCGCACCGCCAACCAGAGCATCTGCGTCAGCTGACGTCGCGCCCGCGCCGCGCGTGCTCGCACCCGTCCCGAACGCACGGCAGCCCCAGGACCCGAGGTAATCAGGGTCCGGGGCTGCTGCATTCCTGGGCGTTATGGCTGGTCAGAGCCAAACAATGGTGCAGTAATTTCCTATGAGGCCATCCGGCCCAACGCGGCTTGCGGGCGCTGGGCTTGTCGCTCTTGCTGCTGACTTACTGAGCGGGTTCGGCCGCCGGGGCTGGCGCGGTTCCCGCACGTCGGGTCTCCAGGGAGATTTAACATGAATTGCTATTTTTGGGGCATGGCCCCGCCGCCCGTTGGGGAGATCTCTTTCCGGTCGCGATCAAGCTTTGAACGGGTGGTGGCGCATGGCCCCCTGGTACGTCCGCCACCGGAGGCTGCTCATCTGGGGCTCGGCCAGCCTGTCGCTGCTGCTCGTCGCCGTGGCCGCCACCGGTTACCTGGTGCTCCGCCACTTCAACACCAACCTGGAGCAGGACGACATCCGCGGCCTGCTCGGCAGCCAGCCGGTGGACTCGCACCCGCAGGCGGAGAACATCATGGTCCTGGGGTCGGACTCGCGCCAGGGCCTGGGCAAGGCCTTCGGCAGCGGGCTGGTCACCGACCAGTCGGACACCCTGATGATCATCCACATCCCGGCCAGCCGGCAGTGGGCCGAGGTGATGTCGATACCGCGCGACTCGTGGGTTGACATCCCGGCCTGCCAGGAAGGCAACGGCCAGATGTCCGCGCCGAGCCAGTTCAAGATCAACGAGGCCTTCGCCCTCGGCAACCTGGACGGCAACCACACCACGCTCGGCGTCGCCTGCACCGTGAAGACCATCGAGCAGGACACCGGCATCTACATTGACCACTTCGTCGTGGTCAACTTCACCGGGTTCCAGGACATGGTCGCCGCGCTCGGCGGTGTCTACGAGTGCAATCCCACGCCGATCAACGACCCGAATTCCGGGCTGCACCTGAGCGCGGGCACCCACCTGCTGACGCCCAAGCAGGCGCTCGGCTACGTCCGCGCCCGGTACACCCTCGGCGACGGCAGCGACCTCGAACGGATCGGCCGTCAGCAGGCGTTCATGTCCTCGCTGGTCAGCCGGGTGAAGAGCAAGCTGCTCAACCCGCTGGCGATCTACCGGTTCCTGGACGCCACCACCAAGTCGCTGTCGATCGACAGTCAGCTCGGCGGGGTCACCGGCCTGTACAACCTGGGCCAGTCGCTGCGCGGCATCCCGTCGGCCAAGATCGCGTTCTTCACCATCCCGAACCAGCCCCGCGGCGACGGGGCGAACGTGGTGTGGACGCAGCCGGAAGACAACAAGATCTTCGCCTCGTTCCGCGACGACGTGCCCGCGAGCAGCACGCTGTTCGGGCCGTCGTCGCCGGCGGCCGGCGACGAGCCCTTGGCCACGCCGGGCGCCACCCCGTCCGGCTCGCCAGCCGGACCCGTCGACGCCACCCGTCCGGTTCGCCGACCGCCACGCCCGCTGGCAGCCCGTCCGGCCCGCCGTCGGCGCCGGTGAAGCAGGGCGCCGGGAAGTCCGGGGCTCCCGTCGCGTCGATCCAGGCGCGGACGGCCAGCCAGTCCATCTGCGCTGGCTAACCGGCCGGACCCGGGCCTGCGACACCGCCCGCCCCGCGGGCTCCGGGGGACTACCGTGGACCGGGTGAACAGGGCGTCGGGGGGTGCGCGGCTCGCGGCCACCGGCGCGGCCCGGCGGCTGACCTGCGGCGCCCTGGCCGCGCTCTGCCTCCTCGGCGCGCTCGCCGTGGCGGTACTCGCCGCTGGCCCCGCCGGGGCCGCCGCACCCGCCAAGGCCGCCGCGCCCCGACAGGCGGCCGCCGCGGCCCGGCACGTCGTGATCGTCGGAATCCCCGGCCTGACCTGGGACAGTGTGTCACCGTCCGGCACGCCGGAACTGTGGAAACTGGCCGGGGCCGGCTCGGTGGGCGCGCTGGTGGCGTACGCGCAGCAGCCGCTGGCCTGCCCCGCCGACGGCTGGCTGACGCTGAACTCCGCCGCCCGCGCCCAGGGGCCGCGACCGTGCGCGCCGCTGCCCGCCGTCGCCCGCGACGGCGGCGGCGCCCGCGTCCCGGCGATGCCGGGGATCGTCCGCGCCAACCAGGCCTTCCACGAGTCGCCGGACTGGGGCCTGCTCGCCGCGCTTGGCGGCTGCGCCACCGCCGTCGGCCCGGGCGCGGCGCTCGCGCTGGCCGCGCCGTCCGGAGCCGTCGCCTCCTACCTGCCGTCCGCCGATGAACTGTCCGCGCCGGTGCTCGCCCGCTGCCCGCTGACCGTGATCGACCTGGGACAAGTACCTCAAGGAGCGCAGGAACGGGCGCGTGCCTCCGCCGTCGACCGTCTCCTCGCCGCGCTCACGGCCAAGCTGCCGCCCGGCACGCTGCTCCTGGTCACCGCACCGGGCGCGGCCGCCGCCGCGCGGACCGACCCGGCCGGGCCGCCGCAGCTGATGGCCGCGCTGGCGGCCGGCCCCGGCTACGCCCGCGGGCTGCTCGGGTCACCGGCCACGCGGCGGCCCGGCATCGTGACGCTCACCGACCTCACGCCGACCGTGGCGGGCTGGCTCGGCCGCCAGGTCCCGGCGGGCACCGCGGGCGCGCGGATCACCCGGGAAGACCGGGGCGACCTGGCCGGCACGGTCGCCGGCCTGGTGCGCCGGGAGGTCGCCGAGCAGGTGTGGATATCGACGCACGGCTGGTTCTTCCTCGGCTACGCGGCGGCGGGCGCGCTGGCCTTCGCCGTCCCCGCCCTGCTGCTTACGGGCGGTGACCCCCGGAGCCGCGCCCGCCGCGCCCGGTGCTGGCGGGCCGCCGGGCTGGTGGCGTCGGCCGTGCCGCTCGGTTCCTACCTAGCCAACCTGTTCCCGTGGGCCGGCCTCGCCCACCCGGCCTGGTGGCTGTACGGGATGACGGCGGGCTGGACGCTGGTGGTGTCGGCGGGCGCGCTGGCCGGGCCGTGGCGGCGCGATCCGCTCGGCCCGTTCGGCGCGGTGTGCGCGGCCACGGTGGCGCTGCTCGCGGTGGACGTGATGGCCGGCTCCCGCTTGCAGCTCGAAGCGCCGTTCGGCCTGTCTTTGCTGGTCAGCGGCCGTTACTACGGCATAGGCAACGACGCGCTCGGCGTGTACTGCGTCAGCGCGCTCACCGCAGCGGCCTGGGTCGCTAGCGGGCCGCGCCCCGCTGTGCCGCGCGCCCGTCCCCCGTCGCCCGCGGCGGCGGCCGGCGCGGTCGGGCTGGTGGCCGTGTTCGCCTCCGGCTGGCCGGGGTTCGGCGCCAAGGCGGGCGGCACGATCGCGCTCGTCCCCTGCCTGGTGCTGCTGGTCGCGTCGCTGGCCGGGGTGCGGGTGGGCGGGCGGTGGGCGGTGCCGGTCGCGGCCAGCGGCCTGGTGCTGCTGGCCGGGTTCGCCGTGGCGAGCTACTTCCTGCCCGCCGCCGGCGTCTCCGACCTGGGCGCGTTCGCCGGGAACCTGCTGCACGGCCGGGGCGGTGACCTGCTGGCCAGGAAGGTCGGCGCCAATGTGGGATCTCTCACGCTGAGCGTGCTCGGCTGGCTGGTCCCGGTCGCCGCGGCCGGAGCCGCCGTCGCCCTCTGGCTGCCCGCGCGGCTGCGGCTGCGCACGCTCGCGGACGCGTTCGCGGCCCGCCCGCCGCTGCGCGCGCTCGCCTGGCTTTGCTGGCTGGTGCTGGTGCTCGGCTGGCTCGCCGACGACTCCGGGGTCCTGGTGCCCGGCGTAGCGCTCCCGTTCGCCCTGCCACTGACGATGGGCATGGCGGCCGCGGTAACCCCAGTTTCCGCTGCGGCTGGAGGGGCACGCTATCGTGGTACCGCCTTCGCCGGACCCCCGTCGCAGGCGGACCCCCCGAGGTTTAGCACCTTCCCCCGAGGTAGAGGACGCCCGAGTGCAATATCAGCTTTCGCGTGTCGTCATCGGTCCGACCCTGCACCTCCTCGGCCGTCCCCGGGTGATCGGGCTAGAGCACGTCCCCGCGAGCGGTCCGGCGATCCTCGCCTCCAACCACCTGTCGGTCATCGACTCCGTTTACCTGCCGCTCGTCATCCCCCGGCCGGTGGTGTTCCCGGCCAAGGCCGAGTACTTCTCGGCCAAGGGGCCGCTCGGCCGGATCTGGGCCGCCTACCTGCGGTCGACCAACCAGCTCAAGCTCGAACGGGGCGAGGCCAGGTCGGCGCAGGCCACCCTGGAGGCGGCCGCCGAGATCCTCCGCGCCGGCGACCTGTTCGGCTTTTACCCGGAGGGCACCCGGTCACCCGACGGGCGGCTGTACCGCGGCCGGGCGGGCCTCGGCTGGCTGGCGCTGAACACCGGCGCCCCGGTGATCCCGGTGGCCATGCTCGGGACGCGGAAGATGCTGCCGCCCGGCGCGTCGCTGCCCCGCCCGACGCGGATCGAGATCAGGATCGGCAAGCCGATGGACT
Organism: uncultured Actinomycetota bacterium; assembly: GCA_963748785.1. Classification (GTDB taxonomy): domain Bacteria; phylum Actinomycetota; class Actinomycetes; order Streptosporangiales; family Streptosporangiaceae; genus Trebonia. Next base: position 333,569 of record CAVVKP010000029.1, read on the forward strand.
TCGGCCACCTGGCGGGCGACCCGCCGGCCCGGGCGCGCCGGACCGTCGCCGACGAGGTCATGCGCACGATCGCCGACCTGTCCGGCCAGGAGTACGTGCACGAGTACGCCTCCGACGTGAAGGCCCGGCTGGCCGGCCTAGCCGTCGCGCCCGTCATCCGGGTCGTCGAGGACGCTCAGCGGTCCGGTGGTGGCGGCCGGGTTCCACACGTACATCGGGCCGGTGCTCGACACCGGCCAGTTGCCCGGCTCCTCCGGCGGCGCGGTGGCGAATTCGGCGGGCGACTTCTCCCACGGCGGGGTCGGCGCCTCCGGCTTCGGCTGCGGCTCACTGGGCGGCCAGGCGGCGAACGTTCCCCAGGGCGGCGCGGCGGTCGGATCCGGCGGCGGCGCGGGCAGGAACGCGTCGGCGGCGGGTACCGGCATCCCCGGCGGGTCGGCGGGCGCCCACGGCGGCTGCGGCTCCTGGCGCTGCCGGCCGGCCGGTCCCGGCGCCTCGGCCTGTCCCGCCCGGGCGGCCTGCCCGGCCGACCAGAGAACCAGCCCGGTCACCCGGGGCTCGGCCTGCGGGGCCGGCTGACCGCGGGCGTGCCTGGGGCTGCTGGCGCCGCGCCCGGGGCGGGCCGCCGGCCGGCCAGCGTGGCGGCGCGCCGCCGGCGGCGCAGCCTGATCAGCGAGAGCGCACCGATCAGGCAGGCGATCGCCGCGCAGGCCGCGGCGGCGAGCCCGACGACGAGAGAGCGGAGCAGGTGGCCGGGGTCGTGCCTGGGGGCCGCCGGGCGGCGGCCGGGCCCGGCAACGGCCTGCTGCGTGGCCGACGGCACCGACGGCGAGGCGGAAGGCGAGGGGGCTGGGTGCGCCGCGGCGGCGGTGGCCGCGGCGGCGAGCGCGGCGGCGGCGTTCAGCTCGCCGTGTCCCCAGCCGGGAGCGGCGGCCTGTCCGGCCGGGCGAGGCGGCGCCGTCGCGCCCTGCTCCAGGGCCCGGGTGACCTCCGGCACCGTCAGCCGGGGATAGCGGGAGCGGATCAGGGCGGCCACTCCCGCGGTCAGCGCGGCGGACATGTCGCTTGACGCGAGCGAGGCGTACCCGCCGCCGGGCGCGGCCACGGTCAGGCCGGCCGCCGGGCCGCCCGTGGTGGCACCGGAGCCGGGGACGTCCGGAATGGTGTCCGATCCCGGTGCGGTCAGCGCGACGTACCCGCGGGTGCTGCTGAACGGTGCGAGCCCGCCGTCGCGCGTGGTGGCGCCCACGGCGATGACGCCCGGGTAGCCGGCCGGGTAGTTGACCGAGCGGTCCTCCGCGCCGTTGTCGCCGGCGGGCGCGACGAGCACGGCGCCGCGGGCTAGCGCGTAGCTGACCGCCGCGCGCTCGGCCGCGCTGCCGCCCGCGGCCGCCGGGTCACCGGACATGCCGGGCCCGAGCGTGCCCGGGTCGAGCGGCAGGGCGATGACCGAGGCGCCGTGGTCGGCCGCGTACCTAATGCCCGCGGCGATCGCGGCGGGCAGCCGCCGGGTGATCGCGGCGTCGGAGTTGAGCGGGTCGTCGTACTCCAGGGTCACCGGCACCGACAGGATGCGGGCCCCCGGCGCGATCCCGGTGATCCCCTGGCTGGAGCCGGGCCCGTGGCCGTGCCCGGCGATGAGGGCGGCCACCGCCGTGCCCTCGGCGCCCCAGTAGGGGCTGCCGGGCGCGCGGCCGGTCTTGCCGAAGTCCGGGCCCGCGGTCACCGCCCCGGTGAGGTCCGGGTGGCCGGCGTCCACCCCGGTGGAGAGCACCGCGACGGTCACGCCCGCGCCCGGCGGCCTTGCCGCCGGCGCGCCGGCTCCCTGGCCTGATCGCGGTGGGCTGGCGTGCACCGCGGCGAGCCACCATTCGCTGGCGGTCGTGGCGGTGGGCTGGCCTGCGGCGCTCACCGCGCTCGCGGTCGGCGCCGCCGAGGCGGGCAGCACGGCGCTCACCGTGGCGGCCGAGGCCGCCAGGATGGGCAGCAGGCCGCGCAGCAGTCGAGCCACGGTGGTCACGCGCACTCCCGACCGGACCAGAACGGGGACCGCCCGCACCGGGCGGTAAGCCGAAAATCGACCCTAATGCTGTCACGTGACTTGCGGCCATGGAATGCGCTGGCAGTTAACTATTTAGTGACGTTAGGGTCATTGGGGCCACCGTGACCGCGGGTCGTCAGCGTCACCCGCGTCCCGGGCCGCAGGCCGAGCAGCGCGGCCGCGTCGCCGCCGGCGACCGCGACGGCGACCCAGCCGCCGCTGTCGCGGAAGCAGAGCGGTTCACCCGGCGCAACGTCGCCGAAGGTCCGCGCGAACGGCACCGCCAGCTCCCGGCCGTCCCAGGACAGCGTGACGTCCGCCCCGGGCACCAGCCCGGCCCGGGCGGCTTCGGTCCCCGGCAGTGACAGCTGCGCGTTGCCGAACCGGTCCACGATCACGACCTCCACGTGGGCCGCGTTCCCGGTGAGCCGGCACTCCGGCGGCGGCAGCGTGACCAGGCTGGCCACGTCGGCTGGCTCGCCCGCCGCCTCGAAAGGCAGCCCGGCCGCCAGCCGCGCCGCGACCGGCATGAAGATGTCGCGGCCGTGAAACGTGGCCGCCGCGTCGTTCAGCCACAGCGCCGGGTCGGTAAGCGAGACGGCCCCGGTCGCGCCGCCGGCCGCCGCCACCGCCAGCGACAGCAGGCCGTTGTCCGGTCCGACGAACAGCGAGCCGCCCGCCGCCACGGCGACCGCGCGCCGGTCCGTCCCCACCCCAGGGTCGACCACCGCGACGTGCACGGCCGGCGGGAAGTACGGGGCCGCCTGCGCCAGGATTACCGCGCCCCGCCGTATATCGCCCGGCGGTATCAGATGGGTAATGTCGGTGATGCGCAGTTCTGGGGCGATCTGGGAGGCGACACCGTGGCAGACTGCGACGAACGCGTCTTCCAGGCCGTAGTCGGTCAGGAACGTGAGACAGTGAAACCGGGCCACCCAACGGAGCTTAGGGCAGGGATACGGGATGGCGGCGTTGTCGGAGCGTGAGCGCGGCCTGCTGGCCTTCGAGCGCGGCACCTGGCGCACCGCGGGAGCGAAGGAGCAGGCCATCGCCGAGGTGCTCGGCATCACCGCGACCAGGTACTACCAGCTGCTCAACGAGCTGATCGACAGCCCAGAGGCGCTGCGGTTCGACCCGGTGCTTGTCAAGCGGCTGCGGGCGCAGCGCGCCCGCCGCCAGCGCATACGCTCGCCCCGCCCGGGTACCAAGTAGCGGTGCCAGTGCCAACCGCCAAGACGCCCGCCGGCCGTGACGGCCTGGCCGCCATCGCGGCCGACCCGGCGGGCGCGCTGATCGCCAGTGACTACGACGGCACCCTCGCGCCCATCGTCGATGACCCGGCCGCCGCGGTGCCGGCGCCCGGTGCCGTCGAGGCGCTCGCCGCGCTGGCCGCCCGGGCCGGCACCGTGGCGGTCATCACTGGCCGGGCCGCCGCCGACGCGGTGTCACTCGGCGGCCTGGCCGTCGTTCCCGGCCTCATCGTGCTCGGGCACTACGGCGCACAGCGCTGGCAGGAGGGCAAGCTCAGCGCGCCCGCCGCGCCGCCAGGCGTGCAGCGGGTTCGGGAGGCGCTGCCCGGGCTGCTGGCCGCGCTGGGGGCGCCGGAGGGGACCGCCATCGAGGACAAGGGCACCGCACTCGCCGTGCACACCAGGCGCACGGCCGACCCCGCGGCCACACTCGACCTGCTGCGCGAGCCGCTGCGACGGCTGGCGCGCGGCGCGGCGCTCACCGTGGAACCCGGGCGCATGGTGCTCGAATTGCGGCCGCCCGGCATGGACAAGGGGGCGGCACTGCGGCAACTCGCCGCGGAGCGCGCCGCCCGCTCGGTGCTGTTCTGCGGCGACGACCTCGGAGACCTCGCCGCGTTCGCCGCCGTCGGTGAGCTGCGCGGCGCCGGCGTACCCGGTTGCGCGGTGGCCAGCGGCAGCGCCGAGTCGCCGCGGGTGGCCGAGGCCGCCGACCTCGTGGTCGACGGCCCGTCCGGCGTGGTGGAGCTGCTGGCGTCCCTGGCCGGTCAGGGCCCCTCGCTAGCTGGGACGGCCGGGCACGAGCACGGTCCAGCCGGCCGCCCGCCAGGCGGCGGCGTCGAGCGTGCAGCGCCCGTCGATGAGCACCGGGCTGGCGACGACCGACCGCAGCGCGTCCGGGTCGATGGCCCGGAAGTCCGACCACTCGGTCAGGTGCAGCACCAGCTCGGCGCCCTCGGCCGCCTGGTGGACCGACTCGGCGTACCGCAGGTCGGGGCGGACCCGGGCCGCGTTGCCCATCGCGACCGGGTCGTGCACGCTGACGACCGCGCCCTCGTCGGCGAGGCTGCCGGAGATCGCCAGGCTGGGCGAGTCGCGGATGTCGTCGCTGTTCGGCTTGAACGCGGCGCCGAGCACCGCGATGCGCTTGCCGGCCACGTCGCCCCCCAGGGCGGCGCGGGCCAGGCTGATGACCCGCTCGCGCCGGCCGAGGTTGATGGTGTCCACGGTGGTGAGCAGGTCAACCAGGGAATCGACCCCCCGGGAAGCGGCCGTGGCGCGGAAGGCGCGGATGTCCTTGGGCAGGCAGCCGCCGCCGAAGCCGAGGCCGGGGGAGAGGAACTTGCGGCCGATCCGTTCGTCCAGGCCGATCGCGTCCGCGAGTTTGATCACATCGGCGCCCGACGCCTCACACATCTCCGCCATCACGTTGATGAACGAGATCTTGGTGGCGAGGAACGAGTTGGCCGCCACCTTCACCAACTCGGCCGTCTCCAGGTCCATGGTCAGCCCGGGGATGCCGGACGCGAGCGGCGTGGCGTACACCTGACGGAGCAGCTCCTCGGCGGAGGGCGACGTGACACCGAACACGATGCGGTCCGGGGTGAGGCTGTCCTGCACCGCGTAGCCCTCGCGGAGGAACTCCGGGTTGAACGCGAAGTTCACCTGCTCGCCCGCCGGGGACGCGGCGCGGACGCGGTCGATGACCTGCCGCGAGGTGCCGACCGGCACGGTGGACTTGCCCACGATCAGGGTGGGACGGGTGAGGTGCGGTGCCAGCATCTCCGCCGCGCCGAACACGTAGCTGAGGTCCGCGTTGCCTTCGCCGTTCTTCGCCTGCGGCGTGCCCACGCAGATGAAGTGCACGTCGCCGAACGCGCCCACCTCGGCGAAGGAGTCGGTGAACCGGAGCCGGCCGGCGTCCAGGTTCTTCCGCAGCAACGGCTCAAGCCCCGGCTCGAAGAACGGCGCCTCGCCCTTGGCGGCCTTGGCGACCTTCTCGGCATCCACGTCGATCGCCAGGACCTGGTGGCCGAGATCCGCCATGCAGACGGCATGGGTAAGGCCCAGGTAACCGGTCCCGATGACGCTGACACGCAGGATTTGTCCGTTGTGACCCATCGTGAGTCCTCAGCTCCTACTTGTGGTGATTAGGCCCTTTGTGGGGATCACCGAGTTTAAGGCAACGAGCCCTGCCTGGCCGGCGGCCTGGGTAAATCACCGCACGAAGATTGTTTGGTAAATATCCGCGCCGGATACCTTACCCGACCTTGCGGCAGGGGATCGTCACCCACCACCATTCGTGAACGAACGTATACGCGGAAACGCCGGGATCGGCGCAGACGCTCTTGGCGCTCGCGACCACGCTGGTCCACGGCGGGCTGGTCGTCCGGCCGTTGCTGACCCGGAAGTTCAGCGTCACCGCCACCACGAGCAGCACGGCGAATCCAGCGGCGGGCAGCCAGCGGACGGCCGCCGCGGCCCGCGCCGCCGGGTCGCGCGCCTCGGCGGCCGGCAGGCGGGGGCGAAGCAGCGCGACCACCGCCGTGTACAGCAGCAGGGCCGGGGCGACCACGTAGCGCGGCTGTACCACGGGCGTGTTGATGAGCATCGGTTCCATGAAGATGGCCACGCTGAACAGGGCGGCCACGCCGGCCAGCGTCCAGTTCGGGTCGGTGAACCGGAAGACGGCCAGGGCCACGGCGACGGCGATCACCAGCCAGGCGCAGGCGATCAGCGCGTCGTGCCCGCCGGCGCTGACGATGTGCAGCGGCGCGTAGAAGCCGCGGTAGTCCGCCCCGGCGCCGCCGAGCGAGCGCTCGCCGAACAGCGCCCGGGGCACCACGCGGAACGCGTAGTTCTGCAGCACCCACAGCGGGCTGTTGCGGCCGAACTGGTCGTGGTGGCTGCGGCCGAGCGCGGTCTCGCTGAACTGGAGCCACACGCCCCCGGCCCACAGCACCGCCAGGCACCAGGCGTTCCTCGACCGGTCCACGAGTAGCCGGGCGATCACCAGCGGGGCGAGCACAATGCTCAAGGCGGCCGTCCAGGACACCGTAGCCATAATCAGGGGGGACAAGATCCGGCCCGCGCGCGTACCGGGAATCCACAGCACGGTCCAGAATGCCCCGTAAAGCCCGAAAAACTGCACGGTCACCAGGTCATTGTTCACCTGGGTATAGGCGAGCGGTATCGCGCACACGGGCGCCGCGATAAGCAGCCGCAGCCACGGGCTGCGCAGGTGCGGCCCGCTGGCGATATAAGCGACGAGGCCGTACATCGCGTACTGGGCCGCCGCGAAGACCGACATGACCGCCGGAGTCACGGAAAGCGGGAACCGGACCGCGATCTCGGTGAAGATCCGCGCGGGCTCCTGGTAGTAACTGCTGATCGGCGACGCCAGCGCCTTCCAGAACGGCTGGTTGAGCGCCTGGCTGAGCAGGAACTTGGCGTCCTCGATCCAGATCGTGTTCAGTGACCCTGGCCCGACGGTCCGGCTCAGGCTGATCGCGGTGGCGGCGACCACGCAGGCCACCGCCAGCATGGCCTTCCGCCCGCCGGCCGGCTGGCTGCCGGTGCGGCGGAAAACGTCCTCCCGCAGCCATCGCACGAGCCCGGCGGCGAGCCGCGGTCCCCAGTGCGACGGTCCCGTTTCTCGTGGCCGGATACTGGGTTAATGCCCGTTTCCTGACTCATGGTCGCTTTGCATAGCCTCTCGCTGACCGCGCCTTAATACAGGCCATTTCAGAGGCGCGCGGATATCAGGAACTTCAGCCTACTGGCTGATCCAAGGGCCGATCTGATTTAGCGGCTATTGTGAGTGGCATCTACCTGGGGGGCGTCCGGCCGACGGCGCCCAGGGAGAAACGGAATTAGGTGACTGGGCAGACGAAGGCGGATGAACTGGCGCGGCTGGACGCGGCGCGGGCGGTCGGCTGTCCTGTCTGGCCGCGCGGCTGGAGCCGGCCCTGGGCGGGCCGGGCACCAACGGCGAAGGCCACCCCATCCCGCTGGATACCCCGAATATGGCGATACATGACGCCCTGGTCTGGGGTGCGTGCGCTATCGTTGTCCTCGTTGTCGTCATCGCGCTTGCCGGGCGCACCGCGCTGGCCTGGCCGCTCGCGGTAACCGCCCTTGCGTTCAGCGTGCTGTTGTTCGTCGGCGAGATCGTCGACAATTTGCCCGTGGTGCAGCCGCGGTACGTCATCGCGCCTGCACTGCTCCTGTACACGGCGATCGTCGCCATGCTCCGCCCGCGCGCTCAAACGGAGCGTAAGCCCTGGCCATCGACGGTGATGGCATGGACACGGTCACGGTGTTCGCCATGCTGCTAGCCGTCGTCACTGGATTCAACGTCCGCGTCACCAACAACCGTTCGGAGAGCCCGCCATGGACCGCCGTCGTCGCCGCCGCCGCGCACACGTGCCACCTGCCCGGCATCAGTGGCTACGTATACCGCCACGCCTGGTGGCGACTGCACATCCCGTGCAGTAGGGTCTGACCGTCGTGAATCCGATTACCGCCCGCCCCGCGCCTGACGTGCCGGCGCCCGCGCAGGTGCCGTCCCGCCGCCCGGTGACGGCCTACCTGACCTGGGCCGTGCCGGTCGTGGTGACCGCTGCCCTCGGCCTGTACGAGATCGGCGTGCCGCAGCTGTGGCGCGACGAGCTGGCGAGCTGGTCGGCGGCGAGCCGCAGCCTGCCGCAGCTGTGGGCCATGCTGCACAACATCGACGCGGTGCTCGGCATCTACTACTTCGGGCTGCACCTGTGGATGGCGGTCTTCGGCGATTCCGCCACGGCTATGCGCCTGCCGTCGGTCATCGCGATGGCCGCGGCGGCGGCGGTGGTCGCGCTCATCGGCCGGCGTCTCGGCGGCGGACTGGCCGGCCTGGCCAGCGGGCTCGTCTTCGCCCTGATCCCCAGCGTCTCCCGGTACGCGCAAGAGGCGCGGCCTTACGCGTTCGCCACGCTCTTCGCGGCGCTCGCCACCCTGATGTTCCTGCGGGCCATGGACCGGCCGTCGTCGTGGTCCCGGTGGGGCCTGTACGCGATCGTGCTCGCGGCGGCCGGCGCGAGCAACCTCATCGCGCTGTGCGTGGCGGCCGGGCACCTGGCCCTCGTGCTGTGGGACTTCATCCAGCGCACGGTGCGGGTCGGCGGCGACGGCACGCCGGAAAGCGGCAAGGCGCTGCCCGGCGGCCGCCTCGCCCCGGAGGGCACGCCGCTGCTGCTGGTGTGGCGGTTCTGCCTGTCCGTGGTGGTCGGCGCCCTGCTCGTCTCCCCGCTGGTGCTCGAAGGGCACAAGCAGCAGGGCTGGCAGATCGGCCAGCAGGTGTCACCGCACGTCGCGCAGCTCGTCGGGGTCACCGGCGGGCTCTGGCAGGAGCTGTTCTCCTCGGTGCCCGTCACCATCGCGGTGATGCTGCTGAGCATCGCGGCACTGCTCGCCGCCACCGGTGCGCGGAGCCGGACCGCGGCCGGCTACGCGATTGCGCTCGCCGTCGTCCCGGTCATCGCCGTCTGGATCATCTCCCGCGGCCCGACCTCCTACTGGACCTTCCGGTACATGCTGTTCAGCATCACCGGCTGGGCGGTCGGCGGCGGGCTCGGCATCGCCTTCCTGGCCGAGCGGTTCCGGCGCAGCCGGCTGTCCCGGATCACCGGCGCCCTGCCGCCCCGCTTCACCATGGCGGCCGTGCTCGCCGTGCTTGTCGGCCTGGTCGGGGTACACGACCAGCTGGCGGTGCGGCACAACGAGGCGCACAACCTGTGGGCCTACCCGGAGATGCCGTCGAACGGCCAGCCGGTGGACTACCAGGCCGCCGCGGCAGTGATCCGGGCGCACGCGCGGCCGGGTGACGGCATCGCCTACCAGGTCAGCGACTCCAACCACTACCAGGTTGACACCAGCGTCGCCTACTACCTGCGGGGCAACGTCCCGATGCCGGTCTTCCAGGCGCAGACCCAGGTGCAGTCCAACAGCCTGCAGCCGGTCGAGTGCGAGGACCCGTCGGCCTGCCTCACCGGCACACCCCGGATCTGGGTGGTGTTCGTGAACCACCTGGCCCCGGACCCGTTCTCGGCGGTGACCTCCTCCGAGAGCGCCTTGCTGCAGACTCTCGGCTACCAGGTGCAGACGCTCTACCAGGAGAACGGCGCGACGGTCGCCCTCCTGACTGTGGGCTGAGCGGCTAACGCGAGCGCAGCTCCTCGAGGTGGGCGGCGCAGTCCGCGTAACGGGGCAGCGCCCCGGCCCGCAAGGCCTCGTCGAGCGCGGGGGCGGCGGCGTCCTTGTCCGACAGCACCGGCCCCACGCCGTCCTCCAGCGGCCAGGCGATGCCGATCGCCGGGTCGAGCGGGTGCACGCCGTGCTCGCGCCCGGGTGCGTACGGCGTGGAGCACAGGTACAGCGCGGTCGCGCCCTCGGTGAGGGCCATGAAGGCGTGCCCGAGCCCCTCGCCGAGGAATACCGCCTGACGGGTCTCGGCGTCCAGCCGGACCGCCTCCCACTTGCCGAAGGTCGGCGACTCGGCCCGCAGGTCGACGACCACGTCGAGGATCGCACCGGACACGCAGGTCACGTACTTCGCCTGGCCGGGCGGCACATCGGAATAGTGAATACCCCTGATCACCCCGCGCCGGGACACCGAGCAGTTGACCTGCGCGACGTCGAGCCGGTACCCGAGGGCGCTGGCGAACTCCGCGCCGCGGAACGTCTCGGCGAAACTGCCCCTATCGTCCTGGTGGACCTGGGGCGTGTACACCCAGGCGCCTTCGATGCCAAGCGGATTCACGCCGAAAAGACTAGCAGCAGAAAACAGCCGGGCCCGGTTCCCCACAGGGAACCGGGCCCGGCCACACCGAGGCACACCCGGCTAATCCAGATCCAGAGAGCTCTGCTCCAGATCAGAGAGCTTAGGAGACGACAATAACCCTCTCGGCCTGCTGTCCCCGGTCGCTCTGCGTGATCTCGAACTCAACGCGCTGGCCCTCGTCGAGGCTGCGGTACCCGTCCGACTGGATCGCTGAGAAGTGGACGAAGACGTCCTTGCCACCGTCGACGGCGATAAAGCCGTAGCCCTTGTCCGGGTTGAACCATTTGACGGTGCCCTGAGCCATTCCAAACAACTCCCTAACTGCTGCTCGGGCCTCGAGCCCCGCCCTTGTCACCGCGGAACTCGTCGGTCGCGACCCGACGAGACGCCCAACGCACGCTCACACGCTCGCACGATGCCTTGCCGACAGCAACCAGGAACGACCTTACCGCCTGCGCAGACTTCATGACGCCAAATTGCCCCTGTGGCCTGGCGTGATGATTGCCTGAGGGAGACGGTGATTAAAACCGTTCCTCGAACGCCTCCACGGTGGGCTTGATCGGCGCCGGGACGGTCACCGAGGACGCGACCGCGGACAGGGTCTTGAGCCCGTCGCCCGAGTTGATGATGACGGTTTCCGCGTCCGGGTCGAGCTGGCCGGCCGCGAGCAGCTTGCGCAGCACCCCGACGGTGACGCCGCCCGCGGTCTCGCCGAAGACGCCCTGGGCGCGGGCGAGCAGCCGCATCGAGTCGACCACTTCCTCGTCGGAGACGTCGGCCACCACGCCGCCGGTGCGGCGCACCACGTCGAGCACGTACGGGCCGTCGGCCGGGTTGCCGATGGCCAGCGACTTCGCGATCGTGTCCGGCTTGACCGGCCGCACCACGTCCCAGCCATTAGCGAACGCCTCGGACACCGGCGAGCAGCCGGTCGCCTGCGCGGCGTACATCTTCCACGGCTTGGACTCGACCAGGCCGAGCTCGATCAGCTCGGAGAAGCCCTTGTCGATCTTGACGAGCTGCGCGCCCGAGGCGACCGGGACCACGACCTGGTCCGGGAGGCGCCAGCCGAGCTGCTCGGCGATCTCGTAGCCGAGCGTCTTCGACCCCTCGGCGTAGTACGGGCGCACGTTCACGTTGACGAACGCCCAGTCCTCGTGCTCGCCGGCCAGCTCGGAGGCGAGCCGGTTCACGTCGTCGTAGTTCCCGTCCACGGTGACGAACGTGCCGCCGTACACCGCGGTGGTGAGGATCTTCTGCTCTTCGAGGTTGGCCGGCACCATGACCACCGACCTGATGCCCGCCCGGGCGGCCGCCGCGGCGACCGCGTTGGCCAGGTTGCCGGTCGACGGGCAGGCGAGCACCTTGAAGCCCATCTCCGTCGCCGCGGCGAGGGCCACCGCCACGACCCGGTCCTTGAACGAGTGGGTGGGGTTGCCGCTGTCGTCCTTGACCCACAGGCGGCGCATGCCCAGCTCGGCGGCGAGCCCGTCGGCGCGCACCAGCCTGGTGAACCCCGGCTCGGTGGTCCGGCGGGTGGCGATGTCCTGCGGGACCGGCAGCAGCGGCGCGTACCGCCAGATGTTCTGCGGGCCCGCCTCGATGTCGGCCCTGGTCAGCCGCGGAAGGTCGTAGCCAACCTCCAGCGGACCGAAACACTCGGTGCAGGCGTAGAACGGGCCAAGCGGCACGGTGTTGCCGCACTCCCGGCAGGTTAGGCCGGTGGCGTTGCCAAGACGAAGGGCGCTCGGCTGGTCGCCGGAGGGCGCGTCGGTCTGAGCTGTCATGGGGCGAGGCCTCTCTCTCCCATCTTTCCCAGCGGTCACCTTGACCACGGGCCGGACTTGGCACCACGTCGCGCGCTTGCCTCGCCTTACTGAGGTGCGTTACTCGCGATGGTTGCCGGGGCTTCGCAGGGCCGATCCCTCCACCCCTCTGGATGAGGTATTCAGTTGTCGGGGGCCCGGGGTTCTTGCTTCGATAACACTGTAAACCATCGGATGCCTCCCCCCGCAACCGGCCGGAAGGCGATTCCTCTACGCTTGTTCCACTATGGCTAACGACCCGAGCCGGCTGCTGATTGTCGCCTCCAACAGGGGCCCCGTTTCTTATAGGTACGCCCCCGACGGCTCGCTGGGCGCCCGGCGCGGCGGCGGCGGCATGGTGTCCGGGCTGACGTCGGCACTGGGCGCGGCCACCGCGGACGGCGGGGCGCTATGGGTGTGCGCGGCGCTCAGCGAGGCCGACCGGGCCGCCGTCCGCCAGCCCGGCCGGGCGGAGGGCCAGCCGGGCGAGGTCCCGGTGCGGATGCTCGACATCCCCAGCGACATGTTCACCGCCGCATACAACGGGATCGCCAACTCGGTGTTGTGGTTCGTGCACCACCTGCTCTTCGACCCGCCGAACGAGCCGCACTTCGACACGGCGTTCCGGGCCGACTGGGCCGCCTACACCGGGTACAACGAGGCGTTCGCGGCGGCGCTCGCCCAGGAGTGCGCGCCGGGATCGCGGGTTCTCATCCAGGATTACCACCTGGCGCTCGCGCCCCGGTTGCTGCGCGAGCGCTGCCCGGGCGCGCGGATCGCCCACTTCGAGCACACCCCGTGGGCGCCGCCCGCGTACTACCGGATGCTGCCGGAGGACGTGGCCGTGGCGCTGCTCGACGGGATGCTCGGCGCGGACCACGCCGGGTTCCTCGCCGCGCGCTGGGCCGAGGCGTTCCTCGACTGCTGCGAGGAGGTGCTCGGCGCGCGGGTGAGCCGCGACGGCCAGGGCGCGGGCCGGGTCACCCACCGGGGCCGGGTGACCGAGGTGGCGGTGCACCCCCTCGGGGTGGACGCCGAGGAGCTGCGGGCCCGGGCGGCCCAGGACGACGTGCGTCAGCACGTGCGCGCGCTCGCCGAGGCGACCCAGGGGAGGCAGCTGATCGTGCGGGTGGACCGCACCGAGCTGTCGAAGAACATCGTGCGCGGCCTGGCCGCCTACCGTGAGCTTCTTGTCACCCGTCCGGAGTGGCGGGGCCGGGTGACCCATCTCGCGTTCGCCTACCCGTCGCGGTCCGATCTCGCCCCGTACCGGGCATACACGACGCGCGTCGCTGAGCTGGCCGCCGAGATCAACGCGGAGTTCCGGACGCCAGACTGGGAACCGATTATCCTTGAGGTAAGGGACGACTATCCACGTTCGCTGGCAGCCTGCCGGGTTGCCGACGTGCTTCTGGTCAACCCGATCAGGGACGGTATGAACCTGGTGGCCGAGGAAGGGCCTATCCTCAGCGAGCGCGGCTGCGCGGTCGTGCTGTCCAGGGAGGCCGGTGTCGCTGCGCTGGTCGGCGAGGCCGCATTGCTCGTCAACCCGTATGACGTCAGCGCTACCGCTCTCGCGATGCATGCCGGCCTGGTCATGCCGGCTGCCGAGCGGCAACAACGCAGCGCGACGATCGCAAGCGCCGCTGCCGCCCGCGCACCGCGGCGCTGGCTGGCGGAGCAAGTTGAGGCACTTGGCTGAGGCCAGGCCGCCAACGTGCTCGTCAGCCCGTATGATGTCAGCGAAACGGGCCGCGCCCTCCGCCGCGAGCGCGCCGCGGCGCTGGCTGGCCGAGCAGGTCGAATCGCGAGGCTGACTTTCCGTTACGACAGTGTTACGCTCCGTGTCTGTCTAGGCGGATACGGGTAGAACGGTCTCGTGGTGGTGCGGCCAGGGATATATCAGACCTGTCAGGAACAAGCACGTAAAGACCCACTACCTTCCTATAATTCAGAGCGCCTCGGTGAGTACTCCGGCGACCGGGCACGAGACCGCGAAATGCCCAGAGCAGATGGGTTCCTTCATTGAGCGTAGACAGCAAGCCTGACACCGCCCGGCAGCGTGTCGGCCCGATAGAGCGCGACGCCAAGGACTCCGCCGGACTGCTGCTCGGGCGGTTGACCGTGCTCCCCGCCCTGGTGGCACTGCCCTTCTTGCTGACCAGCTTCCCGCTGCTGCTGCTCGGGTGGTTCAAGCCCGTGCCGGTCATCGTCTGCTGGCTGGCGCTCACCGCCGCCGCCGTTCCCTATGTCTGGCGGCGCATTCCCTCGGTCACCGGGTCGGCCGACTGGGGTACCGCAAACGACGGCCGCGCCACCCCGACGCCCCGCTGGGTGCTGTGGTCACTGATCGCCATCTCGGTCGCGTTCGGCGTTTTCCAGGCCGTCTACCACTCCCAGTTCGTCATCGTCCAGCTCGATGCCGCGTCGTACATGCAGTTCGCCAGCTGGATCTCCGGGCACGGGTCGCTGCCGATGCCGACGGACGCGGCGGCCTTCGGCCACGCTCCGGCGATCACCTTCGCGAGCGCCGCCTTCTATCACGTTGGCAACTCCATCGTGCCGCAGTTCATGGCCGGGCTCCCGATGCTGCTCTCGCTCGGCTTCTGGGCGGGCGGCGCGCGGCTGGCGCTCTTCTGGGCCCCGGTGCTCGGCGCGCTCGGCCTGTTCACGTTCGGCGGCCTGGTGGCGCGGCTGGTCGGTCCCCGCTGGGCGCCGCTGGCCACGCTGGTCATGGGCATCGGGATTCCCATGGCCTACACCAGCCGCAACACCTACAGCGAGCCGCTGGCGATGATCCTCTTCCTAGGCGCGCTGTCGCTGTGGGTCGACGCGCAGCGCCGGAACCGGGCCGAGGACGCCGAGCGCTGGCGGGCGAGCTGGCGGTCGCACTTCCGGTCGTCCTCCCACGTGCTCGCGGCGGTATCCGGGCTGCTGCTCGGCATCACGCTCCTGGTCAGAATTGACGGCCCGGCCGACATCCTGTTCGTCGTCCCCTACGCCGGACTGCTGGTGCTCCGGCGTCAGCGCCAGGTCATCCCCCTGGTCGCCGGGGTGGTCGTCGGGCTGGTGTACGGCGCTGTCGACGCCGTCTTCCTGACCCGGCCGTACCTGCGGGTCAACAGCACCTCGGTCAAGCCCCTGGCCGAGGCGTTCGTGGCGCTGATCGTGATCACCGTGGTGGCCGTCTGGTGGCTGCGGCGGCGCGGCTCGGGGCTGAGCAACCCTGGCCCGCGGCTGACCACCGCGATCACCGTCTTGCCGTTCGTCGTGATCGCCGCCTTCATCATCCGGCCCTACGTGGAGCGGAACTGGCACGCGCTGCAGTACGCGCCGCTCAGCCTGCACTGGGTGTACTGGTACACCGGCGCCGCCACCATCGCGTTCGCGGTGATCGCCACGGCGATGCTCGGCAGGCGGTGCGCCAAGGGCGAGGCGCCGCTGTGGGTGCTGCCCCTGGTGACGTTCGGCTGGACCATCACGGAGTTCCTGCTCCGGCCCGCGATCACCGCGCACCAGCCGTACGCCAGCCGCCGGCTGGTCCCCGCCGTGCTGCCCGGCCTGATCCTGCTCGCCGTGTGGCTGACCGCCTGGCTCGCCCGCAAGTCCCGGGCGCTGCAACTGGTGAGCGTGCCGGACTGGCTGCGCCGGTCGCCCCGGGTCTTCGTGGTCGCCGTCTGCGGGGCCGCGCTGTTCCTGCCGCCGCTGATCGGCAACTTCGGGCTCGGGCTCAAGTCGGGTGGCCCGATCGGCGTCATGCCTTACTCGGACGGCCTCGCGTTCCAGCGCGCCTATGTCGGCGAGATCGCCGCGGTCAACAAGATCTGCGACGGCATTCCGGCGAACTCGTCGGTACTCATCGCCGATTACACGATGAACCAGCAGTTCGCCGAGGCCATCAGGGGAACGTGCGACGTGCCGGTGGCTGGCATCGGCACAACCATTTACCCGGGCCTGCAGAGCGTGCCGCGCAACGCCGGGACAATCCCCGGTGACGGTATCTCCGGCAAGACCGCGCTGGCCGACGTCCGGGCCATCCAGCAGGCGGGCCGGCACCCGATCGTCCTCGCGCCCACAAGCACAGCGCTTGCCAAGCTTGGTAACGGCTCCGTGAAATTCGTGATGGCGCAGGATACGAGCATCGATGAGCACGTAGTCTTCGGTACGCCGAGGAACACGCTTCCCCAGAGGTTCACGGTCTACAGTTGGGAGCCGGCCAAGTGATTGCCGAATATGAAACCGCGCGGGAAACGGAAATTGCCGCGCCGCCTTACGTAACGATTGTCCTTCCTTGCTATAACGAAGAAGGGCACGTTATCGCCGAGATTGAGCGGATCACGGCGGCGATGGACGCCAGCGGGTACAAGTACGAGCTGATGTGCGTGAACGACGCCTCCACCGACGACACGCTGGCCAAGCTCTACGAGGCGTCGCCGCGCTTCCCGCAGATGGAAGTGGTCAACTTCCACCGCAACAGCGGCTCAGGCACGGTGCGCCGGATCGGCACCCAGCGGGCCCGCGGCGAGATCGTCGTGTGGACCGACGCCGACATGACCTACCCGAACGAGCGCATTCCCGAGCTGGTCCAGATCCTGGAAAAGGACACCACGATCGACCAGGTCGTCGGCGCGCGCACCAGCGAGCAGGGCACCTACAAGATGCTCCGGGTGCCCGCCAAGTGGTTCATCAGGAAGTTCGCCGAGCAGCTCACCGGCGCGACGATCCCCGACCTCAACTCGGGCCTGCGGGCGTTCCGCCGCGAGGTGTCGCTGCCCTACCTGCGGCTGCTGCCCGCCGGCTTCTCCTGCGTCACCACGATCACCATGTCGTTCCTGGCGAACAACCACGAGATGTACTTCCTGCCGATCGACTACGCCAAGCGGGCGGGCAAGTCGAAGTTCAAGTTCGGCAAGGACGCGTACCGGTACATCCTGCAGGTGCTGCGGATGACGATGTACTTCAACCCGCTCAAGGCGCTCATGCCGCTGGCGCTGACCCTGCTCGGCATCGGCATCGTCAAGGGCATCGTCGACGTGGCGCTGCACCCGGTGAAGATCGCCACGGACACCGTGCTGATCTTCGTGACCGGGCTGCTGATCGCGTCGCTTGCCCTCCTCGCGGACCTGATCGTCCGATCCCGGGATAGCTAGGCCCCGGCGTGCGGCGTAAGCAGCCGGTCGGTGAGCGGGCCGACGACTTGCTCGGGCGTGAACCGCTCGGCGGCGAGCTGCCTGGCCGCGTGACGCAGCTTCAGGACCGCCTCGCGGTCCTCGGCCAGCCGGAGCAGCGCGTCGGCCAGCGCCTTGGCGTCGCCCGGCGGCACCAGGACGGCCGCGTCGCCGAGCACGCGGCGCTGCGGCGCGGTGTCGGAGGTGACCACGGCGCAGCCGGCGGCGGCGCCCTGGAACACCTTGTTGGGTACCACCCGCAGGGCCTTGTCGCCGGTGCCGAAGATGCCGAGGCAGACATCGTGCGCGGCGACCAGCGCGGGCAGCTCGGCGGCGGGCACCCAGTCGAGCCAGCGCACCGCGGTGTTGGCGGCAGCCGCCCGCTTGGTGGCCGGCCTCGTCCTGGCCGCCGCCGATCATGGTCACCTGGACCGGCGCGCCCGCGAGGCGGCCGAGCGCCTCGCCGATCACCGGGGTGCCCTGCAGCGGCGTGTAGAGCCCGTAGAAGACGACCTTCAGCGGTCCCTCGGCGCCCGCGGACGGCTCGACCGCGGCCGCGTGCCAGGGAGCGGGCGCGCCCACGTGCACGACCACGGCCTTGGGACGGTACTTCTCCGGCACGATGTCCAGGTGCTCTTCGGTGTCGACCACCACGATGTCGGCGGCGCGCAGCGCGGCCGAGTCGATCAGCCGCAGCACCTTCGGCTTGAGGCCCCGCCGCCGTCGAGGCGACGGTCCTTGGCGGTGCCCGCCGCGCTGATCAGGTGGTCGAGCACGATCGGCACCCGGCCGCGGCGGTACAGCAGCCGCGCCAGGTGCACGTCGAAGTGCCCGAGGTAGCCGACGACGACGACGTCCGGACGGCCGAGGCGGCGGGCCTTGGCCGCCAGCCCGGCCCAGCGGCTGGCCAGCCTGGCTACCAGGCCGACGGCCTTCCACGGCTTGGCCAGCATGTCGACCCGGTCCGCGGTGGAAAGGCCGAGCGGGATGTTGCACTCGGTCACGTCGAACCCGCGGGCGGCCAGGCCCTCAGCGATGGTGGCGATGCGCGGGTGCATCGCGGTGTCGTAAGTACCGAAGACGATGGTGCGCATGATGTCCGTAGCCTAGGGCATGACGCGCTCACCCAACGGCAAGGATGAGGCTTTGAAGGGCCAACAGCTCGTTAAGCGAACGCTCGGCAGCCGCTGGCTGAAGATCGCGGTTGTGGTCATCGCCGTCGGCATCGGCGTGTACGCGATCGAGAAGGAGTGGAACCAGGTCCACCAGGCCCTGGGCGAGATCGGCTTCCTGGCCTCGTTCGAGGCGCTGCTCGCGCTGCTGGTGATGCAGTTCGCCACGCTCCGCCAGTGGCAGTCGCTGCTGGCCGGGCTCGGCTCGCCGGTGCGCACCACGACGGCCGGACGGATCTTCTTCATCGGCCAGCTCGGCAAGTACATCCCCGGCTCGGTCTGGCCGATCCTCACGCAGATGGAGCTGGGCGCCCGGGCCAAGGTGCCCCGCTCGCGGTCGGCAAGCGCCTCGGTCCTGACCATGGTCCTGTCCCTGGCCTCCGGCCTGCTCGTCGCCGCGGCCACGCTGCCGTTCGCGCACTACTCGTCCGGCTA
The DNA here is from genome assembly GCA_963748785.1 of uncultured Actinomycetota bacterium. Lineage (GTDB taxonomy): Bacteria > Actinomycetota > Actinomycetes > Streptosporangiales > Streptosporangiaceae > Trebonia. The sequence continues at coordinate 352,260 of CAVVKP010000029.1, forward strand.
CGACTGGGTCTTCATCTTCGTCCCGGTGATCCTGGTCTGCCTCTACCCGAGGGTGCTCAACCCGCTGCTGAACCGGCTGTTCAAGCTGACCAAGCGGCCGGGCCTGGACCAGCCGGTCACCCTCACGATGCTGAGCAAGGCACTCGGCTGGGCGCTGCTGGCCTGGCTGGCCAACGGCGTGCAGATCTGGATCCTGGCCGACAAGCTCGGCGCCCCGGTCGGCCGGACCTTCCTGATCGCCCTGGGCGGGTACGCGTTCGCCTGGTGCGTCGGCTTCGTCATCATCTTCGCCCCGGCCGGCGCGGGCGCGCGCGACGCCCTGCTGATCCTGGCGCTCAGCCCGCTCATCGGCCGCGAGTCGGCGATGGCGGTAGCGCTGGTCTCCCGAGCGGTCAACACCATCAGCGACCTGCTCGTGGCCGGCCTGGCCGCAGCGACCCGTCGCCGCGGCATCGACGCCGCGCCGCAGGCCGAGGGAAGCCAAGGGGAAGGGCCGCGGGCTGGGGCGGCCGCACGAGTCACGTCGGCGTCCGACGGCGGCGCGCCCGGCTAAGTTCAAGGCGGCTCGGCTGTCACCCGTCGCCAGGGCAGGGCCTCTCAGGCCTCCGCCTGCTTAAGAATCTCAGGGAACGCGCGGTCGAGCGCGTCCTTCCAGTCGCCGATGGGCTCGATGCCCGCGGCGTGCCAGGCCGCGTGGCCGAGGACGCTGTAAGTCGGCCGTTGGGCCGGCGTGGGGTACTCGGCTGTGGTGATGGGACGGGGAGCTGGCCGCCGTCGTTCATCATCGCCTTGGCTTTGACCCTGGGTGGAGCGGGCGAAGATCTCCTCGGCGAAGCCGAACCAGGTTGTCTCGCCGGAACTGGTGGCATGGTAGGTGCCGGGCGGGGCGGCCTTGTCGATCAGGGCGAAGATCATCTCCGCGACGTCGGCGGTCCAGGTGGGCTGGCCGTGCTGGTCGGCGACGACGCCGGGGGAGGTGCCGTTGGCGGCCAGGCGCAGCATGGTCTTGGCGAAGTTCTTGCCGTGGGCGCCGTACAGCCAGGCGGTGCGGACGATGTAGCTCGCGCCCGGCAGGGCGGCGCGGACCGCCCGCTCGCCGGCCAGCTTGGTGCGGCCGTAGGCGCCGGCCGGGCGCGGTCGGCGCGTCCTCGGCGTACGGCGCGGCGGCGTTGCCGTCGAAGACGTAGTCGGTGGACGGGTGGACGAGCACCGCGCCTGCCGCCGCGCACGCGGCGGCCAGGTTGGCGGCACCGCGGCCGTTGACGGCCAGCGCCTGCGCCTCGTGGTCCTCGGCGGCGTCTACGCCGGTCCAGGCGGCGCAGTTGACGACGACGTCCGGCTTGGCCGCCGCTACCGCGGCCGTCGCCGCGGCGGCATCGGTGATGTCCAGGTCAGACCGGGTGAGCGCGGTCAGCTCCGCGCCGCGCGCGCTGAGCAGGTCGGTCAGGTCGCGGCCGAGCATCCCGGCGGCCCCGGTTACCAGCCAGCGGGTCATCGCTGCCTACCGTGCGGCCGGTCGGGCCGGCGGCGCCGGGCGGTGCAGCGGCTCCCACCAGTCGCGGTTGTCGGCGTACCACTCGATGGTGGCCTTGAGGCCGTCGGAGAACGACGTCAGCGGCGCGTAGCCCATCGAGCGCAGCAGCGAGTCGTCGAGGCAGTAGCGGCGGTCGTGGCCCTTGCGGTCCTCGACCGGCACCACGTCGTCCCAGGACGCGCCGGTCTTGTCCAGGATCGCCGCGGTGATCTCGCGGTTGGACAGTTCGACGTCGCCGTTGATGTTGTAGACCCGGCCCGCCTCGCCCTGCTCCAGCACCAGCTGGATGCCGCGGCAGTGGTCGTCCACGTGGATCCAGCCGCGCACGTTCTGGCCGTCGCCGTACAGCGGCACCGGCTTGCCGTCGAGCAGGTTGGTGGCGAACAGCGGGATGAGCTTCTCCGGGTACTGGTACGGCCCGTAGTTGTTGCAGCACCGGGTGATCGAGACGTTGACCCCGTGGGTGCGGGCGAAGGCGATCGCGATGAGGTCGCCGCCGGCCTTGGCGGCCGAGTAGGGGGAGTTCGGGTCGAGCGGCGACCGCTCGGTCCACGCGCCCTCGGCGATCGAGCCGTAGACCTCGTCGGTGGAGACGTGCACGATGCGCGCGATCCCGGCCGTGCGGCAGGCGTCGAGCAGGATCTGCACGCCCGCCACGTTCGACGTGACGAACTCGGCCGCGCCGGCGATCGAGCGGTCCACGTGCGACTCGGCGGCGAAGTTGATCACCGCGTCGTGGCCGGGCAGCACCTCGGCCAGCTTCGCCGGGTCGCAGATGTCGCCCTGGACGAACGTGTACCGCGGGCTGTCGCTGACCGGGGCGAGGTTGGCCAGGTTGCCGGCGTACGTGAGCTTGTCGTACACCGTGACCTGGGCATCCTCATAGCCCGGGTAGCCGCCGTTGAGCAGGGTGCGGACGTAGTGCGAGCCGATGAAGCCCGCGCCGCCGGTAACCAGGATCCTCATGAGCTGATCTGCACCTTACTGTGGTCGCCGAGCACTAGCCGGTGCGCCCGCGGTACCCGGGGCGCGGGTGTTACCTGCGCGTGGTGGCCGATCAGCGAGGACTCGATGCGGCCCACGCCCGCGATGGAGGCGCTCGACAGCACGATCGAGTACTCGATCTCGCTGTCGGTCACCGAGCAGTCCTCGTCGATGGCCGTGAACGGCCCGATGTAGGCGCCGCTGATCCGGCTGCCCGCGCCGATGATCGCCGGGCCGACCACCCGGGAGGCATGCACGCTCGCGCCCGCCTCGACGACCACCCGGCCGATGATCTCGGACTCGGCGTCCACCTCGCCGTCCAGCCGCGGCTCCAGGGACTCCAGGACCAGCCGGTTCACCTCAAGCATGTCGGTGACGTTGCCGGTGTCTTTCCAGTACCCGGTGATCGTGGTGGAGTTGACCTCGCGGCCGTTGTCGAGCAGCCACTGGATCGCCTCGGTGATCTCCAGCTCGCCGCGCCAGGACGGCTTGAGGCTCGCCACCGCCTCGTGGATCGCCGGGGTGAACAGGTAGACGCCGACCAGGGCCAGGTCGCTCTTGGGCTGCTTCGGCTTCTCTTCCAGGCTCTTGACCCGGCCCGTCACGCTGTCCAGCTCGGCCACGCCAAACGCGCGCGGGTCAGTCACCCGGGCCAGCATGATTCGCGCGTCCGGGCGGCTGGCGGTGAACTCCTCCACCAGGCCGGTGATCCCGCCGACGATGAAGTTGTCGCCCAGGTACATCACGAAGTCGTCGTCGCCGAGGAAGTCCCGCGCGACCAGCACGGCGTGCGCCAGGCCGAGCGGCGCCTGCTGCCGGATGTACGTGACCTTGATGCCGAAGGCCGAGCCGTCGCCCACGGCGGCCTCGATGGCGGGCGCGGTGTCGCCGACGATAATCCCCACGTCGGTGACCCCCGCGGCGGCGATCGCCTCGAGCCCGTAGAAAAGTACCGGCTTGTTCGCCACCGGGACCAGTTGCTTCGCCGACGTGTGCGTGATCGGGCGCAGGCGCGTTCCGGAGCCGCCGGACAGGACCAGAGCTTTCATGACGGAAAGTAACAACCCTCTCAACGGGACCGGCGGTTCGCTGGCCAGATGGCGTGCCAGTTCACTGTAGTCGTTTGGCGTAGGAGTGCCGGGCGGGTTCAGTGAACGCGCAGCACGCGGTCACGACGTTTGCACTCTCCCTATGAGAGTGCTAAACATGGGACTTGGCACTCTCCCCAGGAGAGTGACAACCATAACGGCGGGATCGGGCGATGAGGCACCGCTGAGCGGCAGGAAGGGACTGCCGCGTGGCATGCCGTCCGTCGCGGGCTTCGGCCGGTCCTAACGTACGCCACGGAGGACTGGAACCAATGGCAGCGAAGATGATCGCGTTTGACGAGGACGCCCGGCGCGGCCTCGAGCGCGGCATGAACCAGCTTGCCGACGCCGTGAAGGTAACCCTCGGCCCCAAGGGCCGGAACGTGGTACTCGAGAAGAAGTGGGGAGCCCCCACGATCACCAACGATGGCGTGTCCATCGCTAAGGAGATCGAGCTCGAGGACCCGTGGGAGAAGATCGGTGCCGAGCTTGTCAAGGAAGTAGCGAAGAAGACCGACGACGTCGCCGGTGACGGCACGACGACGGCGACCGTGCTCGCCCAGGCGCTGGTGCGCGAGGGCCTGCGCAACGTGGCCGCCGGCGCCAACCCGATGTCGCTCAAGCGCGGCATCGAGGCGGCCGTCGAGGCGGTGAGCGAGGAGCTGTCCAAGCTCGCCAAGGACGTGGAGACCAAGGAGCAGATCGCCTCCACCGCGTCCATCTCGGCCGGCGACCCGGCGATCGGCGAGATGATCGCCGAGGCCATGGACAAGGTCGGCAAGGAAGGCGTCATCACCGTCGAGGAGAGCAACACCTTCGGCCTTGAGCTTGAGCTCACCGAGGGCATGCGCTTCGACAAGGGCTTCATCGCGCCGTACTTCGTCACCGACCCGGAGCGCCTCGAGGCCGTCCTGGACGACCCGTACATCCTCGTGGTCAACTCCAAGGTCTCGGCCAACAAGGACCTGCTCCCGCTGCTCGACAAGGTCGTGCAGTCCGGCAAGCCGCTGCTGATCATCGCCGAGGACGTCGACGGCGAAGCGCTGGCGACCCTGGTGGTCAACAAGATGCGCGGGCTGTTCCGGTCCGTCGCGGTCAAGGCCCCTGGCTTCGGCGACCGCCGCAAGGCCATGCTCGGTGACATCGCCATCCTCACCGGCGGCCAGGTCATCAGCGAAGAGGTCGGCCTCAAGCTGGACAACGTCGACCTGAACGTGCTCGGCCGGGCGCGCAAGGTCGTCGTGAACAAGGACGAGACCACCATCGTCGACGGTTCCGGTGACGAGGACCAGATCTCGGGTCGGATCAACCAGATCAAGACCGAGATCGACAACACCGACTCCGACTACGACCGCGAGAAGCTGCAGGAGCGGCTGGCCAAGCTGGCCGGCGGCGTCGCCGTCATCAAGGCGGGCGCGGCGACCGAGGTCGAGCTCAAGGAGCGCAAGCACCGCATCGAGGACGCGGTGCGCAACGCCAAGGCCGCGGTCGAGGAGGGTGTCGTGCCCGGCGGCGGCGTCGCGCTGCTGCAGGCCGCCCGCACCGCCTTCGACAAGCTGGACCTGACGGCCGACGAGGCGACCGGCGCGCAGATCGTGCGCCGTGCCGTCGAGGAGCCGCTGAAGCAGATCGCCGTCAACGCCGGCCTTGAGGGCGGCGTTGTGGCCGAGAAGGTGAAGAACCTTCCGGCTGGCGAGGGCCTGAACGCGGCGACCGGCGAGTACGTCGACATGTTCAAGGCCGGCATCATCGACCCGGCGAAGGTCACCCGCTCGGCGCTGCAGAACGCGGCGTCCATCGCGGCGCTGTTCCTCACCACCGAGGCCGTCATCGCGGAGAAGCCCGAGAAGGCCGCTCCGCCCGCTGCCCCCGGTGGCGGCGGCGACATGGACTTCTAAGTCCAAGTCATCTCGCGCAGGACGACAGCGGCCCGGGCCAGCCACGGCCCGGGCCGCTGTCGCGTCGCCCGCGCGTTATAACTGGTTTGTCCCAGACGCCACCGCTGCGTCCGAATGGCCGCGAACAGGTGAAACGATCATCGTTGTGACGCAGTCAAGCGTGATCCAGGTCAGTGACCAGCTTGAGCGCCGAATCCGCAAGCCGGTCGACGCGCTGCGCTGTGTCATCTCCTGTGCCTGGATCTTCGTGATCGCGCTCGCCGCCGTGGCGGCCAGCGCGACCACAAACGGGGTGGAGACCGACATCGTCGGCGCCAGCCGGCGGGTGCCGCCCCCGCTGCTCACCGTCGCCCCGCCGATCGCGCTGTTCGCCCTGCTGGTCCTGCCGTTGGGGCTGGCCGTCTCCCAGCTGGTCCGCCGCCAGGTACGCCGCCTGTTCGAGGCGGTGGCCACCGGCCTGCTGGCCGGCGTGGCGGCCGAAATCGTCAACAACCTGCTGTCGCGCGAGGCCGCCTCGCGGCTCTACTACGCGATCATCATGTCCCGGCCCGGCGGCACCCACGTCAACGCCCTCGACCCCTACCTGGCCGGGCTGGTCGCCTACGCCACCATGATCGGCCTGACCGGGCGGCGCGGCTGGCGGGACGCACTCGGGCTCGCCGTCGGCGTGTACGCGGTGGTCCAGCTGGCGGCGTTGCACACGACCGTGCTGTCCATCCTGCTGGCCCTGCTGGCCGGCCGCGCGATCGGCCTGGCCGTGCGGTACGCGGCCGGCTCCACGTCACAGCGCCCTGCAGCCCTGACCATCGCCAAGGCGCTGTCCGCCGGCGACCTGGCGGTGACCGCCATCCGGCGGATGCGGCAGACGGCGGCCGGGGCGGAGGCCGGCTGCCGGCAGTACGCGGTCGCCATGGCCGACGGCGGCAAGCTGGACGTGGTCGTGTTCGACCGGGACCAGCAGGCGGCGGGCACGTTCTACCGGCTGTACCGCTGGCTCCGGGTGCGCGGCCAGGTGTCGCGCAACGCGCCGCTGTCGGTGGACCGCACCGTCGAACGCCGGGCGCTGCTGGCCTACGCGACGCAGGACGCGGGCGTGCCCACGCCCCAGCTGCGCAAGCTGGTGCGCGTCGGCCCGGACTCGTCGGTGCTCGCCTACGAGCATTGCTCAGGCACCACGCTGGCCCAGCGGAGGCGGTGCACCGACGGAGAACTGAGCCTGGTCTGGGACACGGTGACCCGGCTGCACGCCCACCACGTCACCCACCGCGGCCTCACCGCCGACCGCATCCTGGTCACTAACGACGGGCAGGTGATGCTGCTCGACCCGGGCGACGGGGAAGTGGCGGCCAGTGACCTGCAGAAACGCCTTGACCTCGCCCAGCTCATCGTCGAGCTTGCACTGCTCGTCGGCCCGGAGAAATCGGCCAAGCTCGCGATCGAGAAGGTGGGCGGCGGCGGCCTGGTGTCCGTGCTGCCGCTGCTGCAGCCGGTCGCGCTGGTCCGCTCCACCCGGCACGCGCTGCGCCGCCGCCGCAGCGTCCTGCCGACCCTGCGCAAGCAACTGCTCGCGGCCGTACCCGGCGGTGAGGTCACCCCGGTACAGCTGGAGCGCCTCCGGTTCCGCACCCTGGTCACCCTGGTCGCCAGCGTCGCCGCCGCCTACCTGCTGGCCGGCGAGCTGGCTAAGGCCAGTCTCGGGCACCTGCTGGCGTCGGCGGACTGGTGGTGGGTCGCCGCGGCGCTCGGGTTCTCGGTGGTCACCTACGCGGGCGCGGCCTTCTCGGTGTCCGGCTGGGTCAACGAACCACTCGGATTCGTCCGCACGCTCCTGGTCCAGGTGGCCGGCTCGTTCGTCACGCTGGTGACGCCGGCCGCCGTCGGCGGCGCCGCGCTGAACGTCCGCTACCTGCAGCGCCGGAAGGTACCCGCGCCGGCCGCCGTGGCCAGCATCGCGGTGTCCCAGGTGGTCGCCTTCGTGCTGCACATCCTGCTGCTCACCCTGTTCGGCGCCATTGCCGGAACGGGGGGCAAGAGCCCGATCGACCCCCCGACCTGGGCCTACTTCGTGGTCGGCGGCCTGGTCCTGCTGGCCGGCCTAGTGGTCGCCGTCCCAGCCGGGCGGCGCTTGGTGCGCGCGCGGATCTCCCCGACGTTCGGCACGGTGGTGCCCAGGCTGGTCGAGATCGCCCAGCACCCGCGCAAGCTGGCGGAGGGACTTGGCGGCGCGCTGCTGCTCAGCCTGGCCTACATCGCCTGCTTGGCCACCTGCGTTGCGGCATTCGGCGGATCGGTGCCCATCGCCAAGATCGGCTTCGTGTACCTGACCGGGAGCGCGATCGGCTCGCTCATCCCCGTTCCTGGCGGGGTCGGGCCGGTCGAGTTCGCGCTGATCGGCGGCCTCACCGCAGCGGGCGTGCCCAGTGGGGTCGCGGTCAGCGCGGTGCTGGGGTTCCGGCTGCTGACGTTCTGGCTTCCGGTGCCGATTGGCTGGGTGGCGCTGCACTACCTAGAACGCCACCACGACCTGTTACCGGGCTGCCCGCTACCGCTTCCAGCCAAACGCAGCAGGCCTCCCGAGCTTTGAGCACATGATCGGGGTCCCGCAAGGTGGCGCGCAGCCCCGCTGCGAGCAACTCGATGCGGTCACTGTCCGAGGTCGTGCGCGGTATGAGATTGGCGGTGTCCTCAAGAGCGAGCGCGAGGAATGCGTTCATTGCCGGGCCACGTGCCCTGGTGCCCATCCCAGACCAGGCGACAATCTCGCGCAGCATGAAATCGCGTAGCTCTGGAGTGGCGGCTAGCTCTCGTAGGGACTTGGTGACATGCTCACGCACCGTATCGGAGCCGCGCAGCGCGAGATGACGCAACCGCGTTAGGGCATTGCTGGGGAATGTCCTGCCGAATAGTCCCCCGCAAACATCGGCGATGGTGACCTGTAGGTTCTCGTCCGTGCTCGCGTTGGTCGCCCACCTGTACATGGTTCGTCGAACCGCGCGGCCGATGCCATCATCGACGGCTGCCTTGGTCAGGGTGGCGACGGCGAGATCCCGGTATACCTGCTTTGGGGTGGCCCAGGAGTTCACCGCGTTGGTAATCAAAGGCGCATCAGCCTGCCTGACAGCTAGATCGATGAGCGTATCGCCCACACCGCGGGCCTGATTGGCGTCTAGCGATTCCGGCAGGCCGATTAGCCAGGCCTTCAGGTCGGCGCGTAGCTGAGGACGATACTGCCACACATGATCAAGGACTGACGCGGGATAGGCAGGACGAGGAAGGAGGATCCGACCGTCGTTAGTGAGGTCGGCACCGATATCTCCGATGAGCTTGTCTACCCCATCTCCAACGAGTCCGCCGCCCGGCGGGCGTGGCAATCCGACTCGTGCGCTGAGGCGGTCTGCCGCGACGAAGACCGCTGCCGCGTCAACCCCGTTTAGTGTCGCCGCGGCGATAAGAAGCGCGCGCTGGTAACCGGCACCATTAGCCATGAACCAGGCGGAGAGTTCGTTCGACCAGTTGCGATAGGCGGAGATGGCCTCCTGGATAGGGGGCGAGCCAGCCGTGCGCCTAGGGGTCACACGACCGCGGCGGTACAGGCTTACGGTTCATACTCTGAGGGGCCGACGTGTGGGACCGGCCTGACGGGGTAGTCCACACCGTGGTGTCGGGGGTTGGCTGCGTCACCTGCCAGCCGGGGGCCTGCTTGGTCCGGTGGTGGCGGCGGCACTTCGGGGTGAGGTTGCACTCGCACGTGGGGCCGTCGGGGTACGGGACCGTGTGGTCGAAGTCGCAGTAGACGGCCTGGGCGTCGCAACCGGGGGCGGTGCAGGTCTGGGTGCGGGCACGGATGAGGTGCCTCAGCTTGCGGCTGGGCACGTAGCGCTCCTCGGCGTGCACATGGGCACAGGCGTCCCTGGCGACGGGCTCCAGGGTGATGTTCAGGCGGCGCAGGAGGTCGAGTAGCCGGGCGGACTGCGGCGGCCCGGTGGCAGCGGGCGCGACGACAGCGCCGGCGCGTACCCCGGCATGGACAGCATTGCGAGGTTGTGGGTCTGGCCTGAGGTGGCTGCCTGGCGGGGTCCGCGGGTCCGGCTGGTCATTTCCGGGCCAGGAGTGTCGGCCGGCCGCGCAGCCGTGGGCTAGCGCGGTGCCGTCGGGGGCGACGATCGTCATGCACCAGCGGGTCCTCGGGTGCCGTGTGGCGGCGGCGAGGAGAGCCCGGGTCTCGTCGGCATCTAGCAGGCCCCAGCCGGCGGCCTCGGCCGGGGCGGTGCCCCAGCCGAGCAGGGTGCCGGCGGGGACCAGGAGGTTGATGAGGGCGGGCAGCGGGGCGGGAGCGGTGTCTGGGCTGACGCGGCTGGCCGGGTCGTGCTGTCCGCGCTGCGGTTCACCCGGCTCGCTTGGTGCCTGGCCTGGCCCGCTGGGGGCGCTCGCCGGGTGTCTGGGGCCACCCGGCCGCCATTGGCCCACGACGGCCGGGTCAGCGGCAGGCTGAAGCTTGATTCGGTCGAGGGGGTCGCGGCCCTGGGTGAGGTCGATGAGGGCCAGGGCGCGCAGTCGGCCCAGGGTGCCCTCGACCAGCCCGGAGTCACGGAGCCTCATGGCGATGGCGTCGATGTGGGCCTTGGACGCGATGACGTCGGCGGTGTCGAGCTCGCGGCCGGACAGTGAGGCGTTGCCGGAGTCCTCGCGGCGGGCCTCGACCCGCTGGGCGGTGTCGCGAGCGTGGGCCTTGCGGGCGGCGACGGCTTCGGGGGCGAGTTTCATCTCCAGGGCGGCCGCCTTGCGGGCCAGCTGGTCGGGGCGCTTGCCTGGGGCAGCCGCCGCTAGGACCTCGTCCGCGTAGGCGGCGTTGGCATCGGTCAGGCCGCGGGTATAGGCGGCGATCGTGGCCGCCCGGGTCAGGTCGATCGTGCCATCGGCCATGCCGGCCAGGGTGCGGGGCAGCCGGGTGGTCAGGTCGGCGGCCGCATCGATCCTGGCGCCGACGCAGGCTCCCGTCTCGACCAGCTCGATGGCAAGCTCCTCACCGGGGTACTCACCGGCACGGCAGCCGACCGGGACGCCGCGGGCCTTCGCGTCTTCAAACTGGGCCTGGCGACGGCGGGCGAACTCCGCGATCACCACCGTCTGCTGCCACGCGGCATGATTGGCTAGCCGCAGCGCTGCCCTGAGCGCGCCGATCAGCTGGTCGTCGGTGAGGGAATCGCGCTCGGCGACTGCCTGCGCGTTGAGGGCTGCGAGCACCGCGCCCGGGCGGAGCGTGTCGGCGGCCTGATCCTGGCCGAACGGTACGCTGACCGCCTGGCCGCCGAGCCCGTCCGGGCCGCACATCGCGGCCAGTAGCGCGGGGTCCACGTCGATTGCGTCGCCAAGGCTGACCGAGACCGCCGGGCCCTCGACGGCTGGCTCGGGCGGGACTCTCTGGCGGCCCTCGTCGATCTCCCGTATAAGCCAGTCGAGGTGCTCGTCGAGGTCAAAGTCATCATCCGTGGCGAGAACGGAGCCGGTTCGAGGCGCCGATGGCCCGGGGAAACCGTGACCGGGAAGTGCCCCGATGGAAGGTACTTGCTGGATCATCAGCCCCTCCTCTCGGCCCGCCTTGGCGCGATTTCCACTTCAAACACTATATCGAATCACAAGGGAAATTGATACGCTTGGACCGCCTTCTTTCCAAGATATGTTCGAACGAGGCATCCGCGACTAAGGCCGGGTGATTCGATCCGTCACCCGGTCGCGTACTGGAGGACGCTGGCTAGGTTCTGGGCCAGCGGATTGGCGGCGTCGACGGTCAAGACTTCGCCGGTCCACGGCGGGGACTCCGCCAGCCGCCGCTGGACGCAGGCCCAGTCGCCGCCCTCGTGCCAGCCGGGGATGCCATGCTGCCGGCGTTCTTGCCGGGCCCGGTGCAGGTCGGTGTCGGAGCACGCGCAGACGACGACCCTGAACTCCGCCCCGACGGCGCTCGCGAGGCTTCGCCACCGGGTCCGGGTAGCCAGGTCTTCGGTGGGGCAGTGACCACCTGCACGCTGCCGTCCCGGACGCGAACCCGGGCCTGGGCCGTGTGCCCGCCCGTGTCGAAACCGATCACGATGCCCGGCGCGAAGGCCGCCGCGCGCTGCCGTACCCGTTCGGCGAACACATCCGGCGCCATGAGCGCCGCGAACTCGGGCGAGAGGACCTCGGCGGCGTCTGCGCCCCAGTCGGCCGCGCCGTTCAAGCCGTCGAGGACCCAGCCGAGGCGATCCACGGCGGGGCTGGAGACCAGGTATCGCACGACCCCTGAGCGGACGACGACCGCGGGTCAGTTTCCGGCCTGCGGCCACGCTCGCAGTCGCGGGCAGCGCGAAATTGGCTTGATCGGCACGCGCCGCACCGGGGACACTCGGCCCCATGGAGCTGGGCTGGTGTCTGGTCGTTGAGGATGCGTCTGGGGCGGGTGTTGAGCTCGTTCTCAACCGCCAGGAGGTGCTCCGGTGGGTGGAGCAAGCCTGGAGACATCGTGGGCAACGCTTACCTGCAGCGGGATCTTGAGCATCAACTCGGCTCGGCCTCGTTTACGGCCGCTGTACTCGAACGGCTGGGCGCCGTGCCTGTCGGTGTCGCCATTAACGGTCAGCACCGCAGGGCAGTGGACGGAATGCTGATGGCAGCGTAAGTAACTGCGAGCGCGGAATCGGCGCCCGGTGCCATCCGGGCGCCGATGACACTATGAGCTCGCAGGGACCGTGACGCCCTGCAACTGGACGCCGGACGGGTGAGCGGTCGGGTCCAGTTCGGTCTGTACGCTCACGCCGGCCGGCGGGATCGTGTCGAGGACATACGGGACGTCGGCCGGGTTGCTGGAGCAGATCGCTGGCGGCGAGGCCTCCCCGGCCGCGGCCGTCGAGCACACGCCGAACGTGAAGCCGCCTGGCGTCGCCGAGAACTGCCGCGCGTCGTCGACGCCGAAGCCGTCCTGCCCGGTCAGCGTCGCCGTGAACGTCCAGCCAGGACCCAGCGTGCCGAGCGCCGACTTCGGCACGGTGATCGATACGATGCCGGGCGTCTCGCCCGAGCTCGACGCGCTGAGCTGCGCGACCGACACTTGTGGCGTGCCGACGCTCGACGAGCCGGACAGGCCGGCAGTGGCGCTGGACGGCGTCACCCAGTCGTCGGTGCCGAACCCGTCCACCTCGATCAACTGGTTCCACGCGTCCGCGGGCGCGATCGAGTAGTTGAACGCGCCCGCCGCCGCGGTGGACTGCGTCTCCCCGGCGGGCACGCTCCCGGACGGGGCATGGATGTACAGGTCGATCAGCTGCGAGCCAAGCAGCGCTCCGAACGTGGGCTGCAGGTTCGCGATCCCGATCTGGAACGTGACCGTCGAACCCGAGTCCGTCACCGTCAGGCCGTTCAGCCGGAACGAGTCCGGTGCGAACACCGGCGAGCCGTCGGAGTTCGTGCCGTTCGGGTAGGCGTACGTGCCGGGGCCGCTGCCACCGTCTGGCGCCGCCGCCGCGTTGAGTATCACGGTGCCGGGCACGAGCAGGTCGTCGACCGTGAAGATCGCCTCGTTGGTCGCGCCGCGGGCCGTCGCGGCGACCTCGACCGAGTCCGTGCCCGACTGGAGTGCCACCGTGGCCGAGAACGCGCCCGAGGAGGCCGCGGTAACCGTGGTGACCGTGGTCGTCGGCACCGACGCGCCTTGCGCCGTACCGGTCACCGCCACGTCCACGGTCGCGCCCGGTGCGGTAGTCCCGGTGATCGCCGTCGAGGAGGCGTCGACCGTCGCGCTCGGCCTGGCCAGGTTCGCCGGCACGTTCCCGCCGCTGACCGCGACCGGCGCGGTCACGCTCAGCGGCGCGGTGGCGGGTGCCCCGGCGGCGCCCGCATACCGGTCAGCGACGATCGATGGCTGCTCGGTCACCCGGCCGGAAGCCATGTCCGCGACCAGCCGAAGCAGCTGCGCCTGCGCCCACGTCAGCGGCGCGGCGGAGCCGTCCGCTTGCCCATCGGTGAATCCGATCGACGCGGTGGCCGGGTCCGATCCAAACGGCGAGGCTGGCACATCAGGAAAATTCCAGACTTGTTCCGGTACCAGGCCGACGCCGGACGCCGAGTTGAGCATGAAGCCGAGGTCAGCCGACGCCGCGGACGAGTTCCCTGCCTGCACCTGGTACTCGCCGTTCTCGCCGGACAGCACCGGCCACGGGTGCCCGGTACCCTGGTCGTTGGTTGCCCACGGCTCCCCGTTCGCCGAACAGTCGGAAAACACCGACTGCTCGCAGTCCCCGTACCCATCGCCGTTGTACCGCATGACTCCGGTCCCCGACGGCGTGGGCGCTGACAGGGCCGCGCCAGTGACCGCCAGCGAGTTCGTGATCAGCGGCGACGAAGCCGGCAGCTCGCCGAGCCTGGTCAGCTCGAGGAATCCCTGGTCGACGACGGACCGCTGGTCGACGGAGTTCGGGTTACCGTTCCCTAGCGTGTAGGAGAAGGCGGTGTCGGGGGAGCCGTTCTTGCTGGCCCGGATGAAGTACGGCTGCGACGACAGCGGCCCGTTGTCCGTGACCGTGGTGGTGAGGATCAGCCGCCGGAAGTTGTCCGCGCTCGCCAGGAACAGCCGTGCCGACGCGGTGTCCCCTTGCGCGCGCGCGATCGAAGTGGCCGCGACCAGGCCCGCGACCTCGTCGGCCATCGTGGATGGCGAGAATCCGGTCTGCTCTTCCCAGCGCTCCACGCCGTCGGCTGGCCCGTTCGCCACCAGGAAGTCGGCGGCGGGTTTGATGTGGTCCTCGTAGAGCGCCCGGTCCGACCCTAGTCCCGCCTGCCAGGCGGCCAGGATCGGGTCCGCCGTCTCATCGAGCTGCAGGCCGCCGGTGTCCGGCGCGGCCTTGCCGTTCAGGAGCCCGTTGCGCGGGAACGACCCGTTGGGCAGCTGCAGGTCGGAAAACCAGTACTTCACCATCTGCTGCGCGGTGCTCAGGTCGCCGTCGGTGAGGAACCCGGTGAACGTCTCGTACGCGTCCCGCGGGAACACCTCGCGGTAGGACCCGAAGTACGGTGCGAGCCCGTTCGACGACGCCTGCCCGGCGGGCACCGCCTGGCCCCACGGGCTGGCCAGCGACGCCGCGCTCGCGCCGGTGAAGGTCTTGTCCGTGCTGGCCTTGATCACGTTCGCGCTGAGGTAGTACGCGCGCGACTCGGCGGCGCTCACGTGCCCGAACGACGACGGCGGCCGCAGCTTCGCGTCGTAGGCGTGCCAGCCGGCCTGGTAGGCGGCGTACGTGGCGGTGAACGGCTTCGCCGACCCGCTGAGCGCCGCCTGCAGCGCCGATGCCGACGTGGACCCGAAGCCGAGCGCCACCGTGTCGCCCGACCCTGGCAGCGCGACGGTCTGCGCGACGTTGCCGTCCGAGGCGTCAGGCGCGCCACCGGACTCCACGGCGGACGTCAGCGTTCCGGCGGAGTCGAGTTCGGTCAGCCCGTCGCTCGCCGTGCCCTCGTATCCGCTCTCCACCTGGGTGAATGGCTGGGCGCCCGTCAGCGCGGCGTAGAGCGGTGTCGCGTACGAGCGGTTCACCGCCTCGCTGAACGAATTCGTCGAGTAGGAGAGCGGCACGTCTCCGTGCGGCGTGGACACGACCGTCGCCGACTCGCCGCCCGAGTTGGACGAACCGCCGCCGCCGTGGCCGTTGAGCAGCGGGTTGAACCGCAGGTACAGGTGCATCCCGGACGGCGCGCCAGTCAGCGGGACCAGCGTGTACCGCAGCACGACGGCCTCCGCGGCCGGGTCGGTGATGACGTCGGTGACCACGTTGAAATCGTGCGCGGCGTCGTGCGCCGTGATCTGGCAGGCCATCCCTGTGCTGTCCAGCGCGGCCACCGTGTAGGTCATGTCGCGGGGCTGCAGCGCGGTGAACCCGGGGCCGGTGACGATCGGGTCGAGGCTCTTGACGTCGGTGTTGTCGATGGTCGGCGCGTATACGTCGGACAGCGTCCCGTCCGCGATCGTGTACCAGACCTTCGAGCCGGTGCTCGTCGCGGTGCCGACGCAGTCCTTGCGCCCCTCGTCGAAGAACGACGCGGCCCCGGGGGCACCCGCAGCCTCCGCGCCGGGCGACCCGACCGTCAGGCTGAACACATGCATCGACGGCACGTTCCTGCCGACGGCGGCGCTGACTGTTGGCAGCGTCACGGAGACGACCGGCTGCCCCGGCGTCAGCGGGATCGCCGCATAGTACAGGCCGACGGGGACAGTCCCGCCGGGATTCCAGCCGGCGGTGGTCGCGACGGTGTCGGTCCCCGACGCCGCGCCTTGATTTATCCAGTCCCCGAACGAAACCGTCTGACTGCTCGACGTCCCGTTCCCGTAGTGCACGGTGAACGTCCCGGCCGTGGTGCCGAAGGCGGAGGCGCCGACGACCCCGAGGGTGGTCCCGCTACCGGACAGCGTGATGGCCTGGCCGTCCGCCACCACGTTGTCGGGCTTGCCGGGCGCGACGTTGGGCCAGGTAATCGAGAGCCCGTCGTGCAGCAGCGACTTGCCGGGCGAGAGGGCGTCCGCTGCGAGGCGGGAGGCGTCGAACGATTCCCCGATGCCGTCGTAGTCCCCGGCGCTGGCGTCTGAGGCGGTAGTGATGCCTACGTTGTCGAACGCCTGACGCAGCGTCATCGCCGCAGTGCCGCTGGCCGCGTGCGCCGTTGGCGCGGCGGCCAGCCCCGCGAGCGAAAGCACGGTCACCGCCAGCGCTATGAGAAAGCGCCTGCTTTGTGCCGATACCGTCCCCAGAGTCATAACGGCAATAGTCGATACAAGGTATCCGGGGCACAAGAGTCGGCCCGGAATATTAACGGAACATTTCCGGCATTCGCGGGCTTGCCGCGCCGCGCGCCTCCGCACAGCCTCCGCGCCGCATTTGGTTATCATCATCCGGTCCGGTACCTCCGGAGCCTGCCCGGCGAAAAGCCACGGATACCAGGTATGTGAGACACGTCACTTAACTGCGGGAGTCACCCTGGCCCGCGCAGGAAAATCAAGATCTTCATCCCTACGGACTGCGGCGACTCTCAGCCCCGCCCCGCGCCGCGCCGGCCGCCGCCGGCCGCCCGCCGTCGCTAGGCCGACTTGCCGTCGAGCGGGATCTCAAACCAGACCGCCTTGCCCTCGGGGGTCGGGCGGGAGCCCCAGCGGGTGGCCAGCTGCTCGACCAGGTAGAGGCCGCGGCCGCCCTCGTCGGTGGCGCGGGCGGTGCGCAGCCGGGGGAGGCGCAGGTCGGGGTCGAAGACCTCCACCCACACCGCTTCGGCGCCGCGGCGCAGCCGCATGGTGAACTCGCGCGGGCGGTAGACCGGGGCGTGCGCGCCCAGGGCCAGGCCGGAGGCCGGGGTGAGGGCGCCGACGCTCAAGCCGCCGGGTGCGGGCCCGTCGAGCGGGTCGAGTTCGAGGTCGAACCGGCGGCCGGCCGGGCTGGGCGTGACCGAGGCGTGCAGCACGGCGTTGGTGACCACCTCGGACACCAGCAGCAGGGCGAGGTCGGCCTGGTCGGGGTCCATGTCCCAGCTGGCGAAGGTGGCGGTGGCGAGCTTGCGGGCCTCCGAGACCATGATCGGCTCGGCGGGGAAGGAACGCTCGAACAACGCGAGGTCGTCCGACGAGGAGCGGAACACCAGGATCGCCATGTCGTCGTCGATGTCGCCGGGCACGGCGGCCGCGGCCGCCACGACCAGGGCCTCGGCCGACGCAGGTGCGGAGGCGAGCGCTTCGCGCAGCAGGGAGGTGGCCTCGGCATCGGTGTAGTGCCCGTCGCCGTCGGCCCGGGACCGGCGGTCGGTCAGCCCGTCGGTGTACAGCACCAGCGCGGCGCCGGGCGGCAGGGTGACCGTCTGCTCGCGGTAGGTCGGCAGGCCGCGGATGCCGCGGCCGCGCACGCCGAGCAGCACGCCCTTGTGCCGGACCTCCAGCGGTCGGACCCTGCCGTCCAGGGTCATCAGCGGCGCCGCGTGGCCCGCGTTGGCGAACGTCAGCTCGCGGGACCAGGCGTCGTAGATGAGGTAGATGCAGGACACGGTGGGCGGGTCGCCGCCCACGCCGACCGGGGCGGTGGAGCGGACCCACTCATCTAGCTTGCGCATGATGTCGGCGGGGGACTTCTCGTCCTGCGCGTAGGCTCGCAGGGCGGCGCGGAGCTGGCCCATGGTCGCGGCGGCGCGTGCGCCCCGGCCCTCGACGTCGCCGATGACCAGGCCGACCCGGCCGGCGGCCAGCGGGATGATGTCGTACCAGTCCCCGCCGACCTGCGTCTGGATGCCCTGTCCCTGGGTGGTCAGCGGCTTGGCGGGCACGTAGCGGAACGCGACCTCCAGGCCGTCGAGTTCCGGTGCCACGTTGGGCAGCAGGGACCGCTGGAACGCCTCCGCGGTGCGTCGCTCCGCCTCGAACAGGCTGGCGTTGTCGATCGCGACCGCCACCCGGCTGGCGATGGCGCCGATGAGGTCGCCGTCGGACAGGTCGTAGTGCGGGTCGGGCCGGTCGGTGAGCCTGGACAGGGCCAGCGAGATGCCGCCTAGCAGCTCGCCGCGCGCGTAGAGCGGCGACGCGAGCACCGAGGTCAGCCCGGCCTGGTCGGCGGCGGACAGGGACTCCTCGCTCGGCGCGGGGTAGTAGTCGGCCTGCAGGTCGGGGACGACGATGGTCTCCAGGCGGGACATGGCCTGCTGCACGAAGTGGCCCGGCGGGTACTCGATGGGTTCGCCGACCCGCGCCCATGTGCCGGCCGGCGGCTCCCAGTCGCCGGCGTGCGCCGCGGCCCGCCTGACCAGCTTCTCGCCGCTGAACAGGTCGATGAAGAAGTGGTCGGCGAACCTCGGCACCAGGATCTGGGCGACCTCCCGCAGGGTGGCGTCGAGTTCGAGCGAGCCCGCCAGCCGCCGGCCGATCCGCTCGAGCAGGCGTAGCCGGTCCGGCTCGCGCTGCGCGTCGCGCCGCCCGGCCTCGGTGATCAGCAGCACGATGCCGTCCACGTTGCCCGCCTGGTCGCGCATGGGCACCGCTATTTCCCTGACGAACAGCAGGCTGCCGTCGGAGCGGTGGCCGCCGAACGTGTCGTCCCAGGAGATGCCGTGCAGCACCTGGCGGGTGATCTCCTCGGCCCGGCCCGGCTCGCTGTCCGGGAGCAGGCCGAGGCCGCTGAGCGGCTTGCCGATGAGGGAGGAGGCGGGGTCGTCCAGCCGCAGCAGCCTGGCGATGTGTTCGTTCGAGAACACTACGTTTCCGCCCCGGTCCGCGACGAGCACGCCGATCTCAGCCTGGCTCAGCACAAGCTCGGCTGGCAGGCTCTCGTTCCAGCGCGTCATGGTCACGCTCCGGTCCACGGACGGTTCTCTGTGCTGCGCAGCGGTGCTGCTACCGCGCAGTGCTGCTGTTACTGCTCTCTGGACACAAACACGTGCGAGGCGACCTCGGCTGACAGTTCGACCGGCGGCTCTGCGCCCGCGTCCAGGCCGCGCACCTGGACTCCGCCTTCGACCGCCCCGAGGAACACCTCGCGTCCGGGTTGTATCCCGGCCTGCTTCAGTTTAAGCATCAGGTCCAGATCACCTTGCAGTTGCTCAGTGATCCGCGTAACAGTGGCCCGCACATTCACATTGACCCCGACAATAACATCGGTCATCGTCTCATCAGGGCTCGTCGCGGCGATGCCGGCCTCGGTCTCCAATTCGTCGAGACCGGGAATCACGTTCCCGTGCGGGCAGCGCTCCGGATGGCCGAGCAGGTCGAACAGGCGCCGCTCGACGGACTCGGAGATGACATGCTCCCACCGGCAGGCCTCGACGTGCACCTCTTCCCACGGCATCTGGATCACGTTGACCAGCAGGCACTCGGCCAGCCTGTGCTTGCGCATCACCCGGGTAGCCAGCATGCGGCCCGCGTCGGTGAGCGCGAGCTGCCGGTCACCGGCCACGTGCAGGAGGCCGTCCCGCTCCATCCGGGCGACCGTCTGGCTGACCGTCGGGCCGGATTGCGCTAGCCGCTCCGCGATCCGGGCCCGCAGCGGGACGATCCCCTCCTCTTCAAGCTCGAACACCGTCCGGAGATACATCTCCGTGGTGTCGATAAGTCCATGGGCATTCACTGCAACTGTCCTCCCGACTGTGATGCTACGCGCCGCGTCACCACCGCGGGAACGTGCGACAGCGGGGCGCTGCCTCACGGCGACCACCGCTCGATCACCCACTCATCCCCCGAGCGCCGGTAGCTGAGCCGGTCGTGCAGCCGGTTCGGCCGCGACTGCCAGAACTCGATCCGCTCCGGCACGATCAGGTACCCGCCCCAGAAATCCGGCATGGGGACCTCGGTCCCCTCCGGCCACCGGGCGGACAGCTCCGCCACCCGGTCCTCCAGCTCGGCGCGCGACGTGAGCACCGTCGACTGCCGCGACGCCCAGGCGCCGATCTGCGACAGCCACGCCCGCGAGTGGTAGTACGGCTCGCTCTCCCGCTGGGACAGCGGCCGCACGGCCCCCTCCACGGTCACCTGGCGGCCAAGCGCGTACCAGGGGAACAGCACGCAGCACCGGGGGTTGGCCGCCAGGTCGCGGCCCTTGCGGGACGTGCGGTTGGTGTAGAAGGCGAAACCCTCGGGGCCGTGCGCCTTCAGCAGCACCGTCCGTGCGTGGGGCGCGTCACCGACGGTGGTGAGCACCATCGCGTTCGGCTCGGGGAGCCCGGCGGCCACGGCCTCGCCGAGCCAGCTGCCGAACTGCCTGACCGGGTCGGCGTCGAGCAACTCCGGGGTCAGCGGTGCGTTCATACCCGTAGATCTTAGGGGCGCGGGCTCGCGCCGCCCGGTGGCAAAGCGCGCGAGATGCACGTCCTCGTAAATAATCGCGGATCTTTACGCAGGGGCTGGCTGTCGTCGCCGTTGAGCTGGGGACTTGAATAGACCTGACGGCTGGGGTTGGCAAAAAAGCCCCGAATTGGCCATATGGCTCGCTTACCGGCGAGGAGAGGTGAGGTAAGGATGTCCGATTTCAAGCCAGGGCTCGAAGGCGTCGTCGCCTTCGAGACGGAGATCGCGGAGCCTGACAAGGAAGGCGGCTCGCTCCGCTACCGGGGCGTGGACATCGAGGACCTCGTCGGCCACGTGTCGTTTGGCGACGTGTGGGGGCTGCTCGTCGACGACGCGTTCCGCCCGGGCCTGCCCGCCGCCGACGCGGTGACACTCCCGGTGAGCACCGGGGACGTCCGGGTGGACGTGCAGAGCGGCGTCGCGGCGCTTGGCGCGCGGTGGGGGCTGCGCCCGCTGTTCGACATCACGGCCGCCCAGGCGCGCGAGGACGTCGGCCGGGCCTGTGCGCAGCTGCTCTCGTTCGTGGCTCAGTCCGCGCGCGGCGCCGACGTGCCCGAGGTACCGCAGCGACGTATCGATGAGGCCGGATGCGCCGCTGAGGCGTTCCTCATCCGCTGGCGCGGCGAGGCCGACCCACGGCACGCCAGGGCCCTGGACGCGTACTGGGTGAGCGCCGCCGAGCACGGCATGAACGCCTCCACATTCACCGCGCGGGTCATCGCCTCCACCGGCGCCGACGTGGCCGCGTCGCTGTCCGGCGCGGTCGGCGCGCTGTCCGGCCCGCTGCACGGCGGTGCGCCGGCCCGGGTCCTGCACATGATCGAGGAAGTCGAGCGCACCGGCGACGCCGACGGGTACGTGAAGGGCGTGCTCGACTCCCGCGAGCGGCTGATGGGCTTCGGCCACCGCGTCTACCGGGCCCAGGACCCGCGGGCCCGGGTGCTGCGGCGCACCGCCAAGGAGCTCGGCGCGCCCCGGTATGAGGTCGCGCTGGCGCTGGAGACCGCCGCGCTGGCGGAGTTGCGCGCCCGCCGCCCCGACCGGGTACTGGAGACCAACGTCGAGTTCTGGGCGGCGATCGTGCTCGACTTCGCCCAGGTGCCCGCGGACATCACGCCGTCGATGTTCACCTGCGCGCGCACGGCCGGCTGGGCCGCGCACATCATGGAACAGAAGCTAACCGGCCGCCTCATCCGCCCCTCAGCCCGGTACACCGGACCCGGCGCCCGCCCGGCCCGCGACGTGGCCGGTGCCGCGGACGCGTTGTCCTAGCCTCGGCGCCAGCCCCGCGGCAGGCGCCAGGCGCGCCTCCCGCGCGAGCTACCCTTTCCCTGTGACCAGCATCGTCATTCCCGACACCCTCAAGCCGAAGGACGGCCGGTTCGGCAGCGGCCCGACCAAGGTCCGCCCCGAGCAGGCCGCCGCCGTCGCGGCCGCCCCGGAGCTCGGCACGTCGCACCGCCAGTCCCCGGTGCGGGGGGTCGTGCGGCGGGTACGCCGAGGCCTGGCTGAGCTGTTCGGATTGAATAACGACTTCGTGGTGGCCCTGGGCAACGGAGGTACCACCGCCTTCTGGGACGCGGCCGCGTTCGGGCTGGTTCAAGGAGCGGTCACAGCACCTGGCGTTCGGCGAGTTCTCGGCCAAGTTCGCCACGGTGACCGCGCGGGCCCCCTGGCTCAAGGACCCGTCGGTCATCGCCAGCGACCCCGGCACGCACCCGCTGCCACGGGCCGAGTCCGGCGTGGACGCCTACGCGTTCACCCACAACGAGACCTCCACCGGCGTGTGCATGGACATCCGCCGCCCGGCGGGCGCGGACGACGGCGCCCTGGTGCTCGTTGACGCGACGAGCGCCGCGGGCGCCCTGCCGGCGGACCCGGCCGAGTACGACGCCTACTACTTCGCCCCGCAGAAGGTCTTCGGCGCCGACGGCGGGCTGTGGCTGGCGCTGCTGTCCCCGGCGGCCCAGGCCCGGATCGGCGAGATCGCCGCGAGCGGCCGGTACATACCGGAGTTCCTGTCGCTGAAGGCGGCGGTGGACAACTCGGTCAAGGACCAGACGCTGAACACGCCCGCGGTCTCCACGCTGGTCCTGCTGGCCAGCCAGGTCGAGTGGCTGCTCGAACGCGGAGGCATGGCGTGGGCACGGGAACGCACCCTCCGTTCTGCTGACATCTTGTACTCCTGGGCGGAGGGATCGGCGTTCGCCACACCGTTCGTGACCGACCCGGCGATGCGGTCCCCGGTGGTCGGCACCATCGACCTGGATGCCCGCATCAGCGCGGACGCGCTGTCCGGCGTGCTGCGGGAAAACGGGATCGTGGACACCGAGTCGTACCGCAAGCTCGGCCGCAACCAGCTCAGGATCGGCCTGTTCCCCGCAGTCGACCCCGACGACGTGGCCGCGCTCACCGCGTGCGTCGACTACGTGGCCGGGCGAATGGGCTAGTGCACCAGCGAGCCGATCAGCACCACCAGCACGAGCAGCGCGAGCACGGCGGGCAGCAGCCAGCGGGGCACCTTAGTCACGGCTTCAGGGTATGCCGCCCCGGCGGGCGATGAGGCTGGGGCGGCAGGCCTAGGACTGGCTGATTTTTTCCAGGATGGGGGCCGCGGCCCGGAGGATCTTGCGCTCCTCGGGAGCCAGCTCCTGCAGGCGCTGGGCCAGCCAGGCCTCGCGGCGGCGGCGGACCTGCTGCACCAGGTCCTGGCCCGCGGGCGTCACGGTGAGCACTACCTGCCTGCGGTCGGTCGGCGTGCGGCGTCCGGCGTACCAGGCCGCGCTCCTCGAGCACGGCGATCACCCGGGTCATCGACGGCGGCTGCACCTTCTCGTGCTCGGCCAGCTCGCCTGGTGTCATCGACTCGTGGCGGTCCAGCGCGGACAGCGCGGCGAGCTGGATGTCGGACAGCACGGTTTCGGTCCCGCCCAGCCCGAGGCGCTCCACGCGCAACCGCCGTGCGAGCCTGCTGATCGAGATCCGCATCGCGGTCGCCAGCCCCGCATCGGACTGCAGGTCTGATTTCTGGGAGGACGTTCTCCCGGGCGTGTCAGATACTGGCGCCTGAGCCATCTCACCAAGTACATCATGCCGGGCGAGGTGCTAAATGCCACCGCGGGCCCGAAACGCCGGGCCCGATCGGCCCGGCCGTCCGGGAATGGGGCCCGACCTCAGGAATGACACTAGCCTTAGGGGGTGAGCCACAGTGGGTTGTCCGGTCCGGGAGAGCGGCGCCCGGCGCCACCGCCCAGGGAGGCGGATGACCGCCGGGTGACCGCGGTCATCACCGCGGGCTGGGCCATCGCGCTCGTTGTCCTGCTGTGCGTCCGCGCGTCGCTGCCCGGCGACGCGCGCTGGTGGATATGGACCTGCGTGGCCGGGGCGGGCATGGGCCTGTTCGGGCTGTGGTACGTACCGGTCCTCAAGCGCAGGAGGGCCAGGCTCGCGGCCGAGCGGGAACGGGCCGCGGCGGCCCGGCCCGCATCGCCGCCGGAAGCTCAGCCCTCCTCGGAGTACGTTTCCCGCGACAGCGGCTCGAAAACGGCCTCCTCGACCGAGACGCCGGGCAAGTCCACCAGGTCGTAGCCGAACTCATCGATCACCGGAACGGCCGCCTGCGCGGTCGACCCGGCGAGCACCGACTCCGAGTGCGCGCCGCAGCCGTGGTCCGCGGACACCACCCGGCCGTCGTCCGGGGCGAAGGCGTTACCGCAGGCACCGAAGACGCGCCCCAGGCTGCCGCTGAGCGGGACAAAGAACCCGCAGGTCACGCAGTTCGCGGGCGCGGCGTGGGAGAGCGGGGTGCGCGGCCCGTGGTCGCTGGTGTACCAGCGCTCCGCCGTGTCGTCCCGGCCGATCGCCGACAGCGTCCGCGAACGGCCGGGCGCGGGCAGCTCGGACAGCTCGCGCGGCCCGGCCTCGGCGTCCTCGGCGTCGGTGCGCGGAAGGAACCAGTCGGTCACCGCGTCATCCCCGTCGAGCACGGCGAACGGCACCAGCCGCTCGTCGTCCGGGCTCGCCGGGAGCAGGTCGCCGATCCCGACGTCGCCCGGCAGCAGCCGGTCGTGCCAGGGCACCCAGGCGGGGGCGAGCAGCGCGTCCTGGCCGGGCAGCAGGACGCTCTCGTCCACGGTGACCAGCTTGGACCGCGGCGCCCGGGTCACGGTGACCGCCCAACGCCAGCCCGCGTAGGCCCGGTCGGCGCACTCGAAGAGGTGGGTGACGACACGATCGCCGACAGACTCCACGCCCAGGTGATCACCGATCGTGTCCGGGCTCACCCCGGCATCCTCGGCCAGAGACCGCCTGGCAACATCAACGGCGTCCGCGCAGGCCTGGTCTGGTTCCTTCGCGCGGCTTCTGATCGTGCTCACGACTGCCAATTCTCGCTCCCGGAGCTCTCGCGGCGAGGCCGGCCCGGCAGGATCTACTCTCAGGGCTCGTAGCAGTGCCGCAGACCTAGAATACTGTGAACATGCGGGTATCGGATGCGTCGGGACGTGCGGGCGGGGCAGCCCGGGCGGCCGGCCGTGCGTTCCGCGGCACCGGGCGGGCCGCCGGCCGGGTCACCAGGCGCGCCGGGAAGCTGGTGCGCAGGGCCACCGGCGCGCAGGGCGCGGACCGCACCGGCCTGAGCACGCTGTTCGAGATGACGGCGGTGAGCGGGGCTGCCGACGCGTTCGTGACCGTGGCCCTGGCCGGAACTCTCTTCTTCAGCACGTCGGTGGACCAGGCCCGCGGCCAGGTCGTTCTCTTCCTGATCATCACGATGGCGCCGTTTGCGATACTCGCGCCCGTCATCGGGCCCGCGCTCGACCGGATACAGCAGGGCCGCCGCTTCGTGCTGGCCGGCACGATGCTCACCCGCGGCCTGCTGTGCTACGCCATGTCGGCGGACGTCAGCAACTCGGTGACGCTGCTGCCCGCCGCGTTCGGCATCCTGGTGCTGCAGAAGGCGGGCGGCGTCGTCAAGGCCTCGGTCACGCCGCGGCTGCTGCCACCCAAGCTCACGCTGGTCACGGCCAACGCGCGGGGCGGGCTGATCTCCATCGCCACGTCGACGGCGGCGGCCGGGCTGGCGGCCGGCGTCCAGTTCTCCGCCGGCGCCGCCTGGACGCTCCGGGCCGGCCTGCTGATCTACCTGGGGGCGATGATCCTGGCCCTCCGGCTGCCCGAGCAGATCGACGTGCCGGCGGCCGCGCCGCCAGCCGCGGCCGGCCCGTCGCACCGCGCCCGCGCCTGGGCCCGCGCCCGCGCCTGAGGCCGCGCCCGGTCAGGCGGCGGCGCCGATGCCGGCCCCGCTGGGCCAGGCGCCCACGCGGGCGGACATGCCACGCCCCACGCTGCCGCTGCCGCCGGCTGAGCGGCCCGATGCCGGCCCCGCGCCGGGTGCCGCCGCGCCCGGCGATGCCCGCGCCCGGGGCCGCCGCCCCGGGCGCTGCCCCGCCCGGGGGCGCCGCGCCCGCAGATGCCCCGCCGCCCGCGGCCGGGCAGCGTGGCGGCAAGCCGGGCCGCAGCCGCTGGCGCACGCTCACCAACGTCGGCCCGGTCGTGGCCGACGCGATGGTGATCAACGCCGTGCTGCGCGCGTTCTCCGGCTACATCCTGTTCCTGCTCGCGTTCCTGCTGCGCAGCGTGGACCTGGGGACGCTGTTCGGCCGCCCCGTGTCGCACAACTTCGCCCTCGGCGCGCTTGCGCTCGGCCTGTCGGTCGGCAGCCTGGCCTCGATGGTCCTCGGGTCGTTCTTCCGTGGCCGGGCGCCGAATGTGATCATGTTCTCCGTGCTGTGCGTCGCCCCGGTCGTGACGGCGCTGTGCGCCTGGGGATTCGGCCTGCTCGCCGCCGTCCTGGTCGAGGCCACCGCGATCTTCTGCGCCAGCCTGGCCAAGCTCGGGCAGGACTCGATCGTCGGCCGCGAGATCGGCGACGAGATCCGGTCGTCGACGTACGCGGTCTCCGAGACGCTGAACCAGGTGGCGAACGTGGCCGGCGGCCTGGCCGGCGTGCTGGTCTCCATGCTGGACAACGGGCAGGTCGGCCTGAGCATCTGCGCCGGGGCGCTGGCAGTGTCGCTGGTGCTGATCACCCAGCGGCGGCACCGGACGCGGCTGCGCGCGGCCACGAGCGCCCGCCTTGAGTAGCGGGGCACTCGGGCGCGCTGCCGTCTAAGGCTCGATGTCCTTCGCCACGGCGTTGAGCAGGGTGGCGATCTGCTTCGCTTCCTTCGGCTCGGGGTGCTTGCCGCGGCGGTAGGCGTCGGAGATCCCGTCGAGCAGCTTCATGAGGTCCTCGATGATCGGGATCATCTCATCGGGCTTCTTGCGCGCGTGCTTGGCCGCGGTGGCAGCGACGTTGGGCGGCGCCTCGAGGACCCGCACCTGTAGCGCCTGGGCCCCCTTGCGCCCTTCCACGATGCCGAACTCGACCCGCTGGCCCTTTGCCAGCGTGGTCGTCCCGTCAGGCAGCGCGGAAGAATGCATGAAGACCTCGCCCCCGTCATCGCGGGCGAGGAAGCCGAACCCCTTTTCGGCGTCATACCACTTGACCTTGCCGGTAGGCACGAGCAAGACCTCACGTCGGTAGAAACTTGGACATCCCGCTGGCCATGGCCGCCGGCGGGATGTAATCGGCGCTTTCTAGGCTATCGGTACCGCGAGGGTATTGGCAGCACGGTTATTCTGCCGCCAGCGCAGCCCGCAGCGCCAGGTGTGACGCGGAAGACATGACAAGGCCCCGGCCGCCGCAGGCGCACTTGGTCCTGCGGGACTCGGCCGGGGCCCCGTCGGTCACGGCCTCACACGTTCGGATGGTGCTGGGACGGGATCGCGTGCAAGGCCGTGAGTCGTCCGATCCATATGAAACCCCCCGGTTTCAAGATCGCACTACGGTCATACCCAGGGCATATACCAGAAAACCTGGTGGAGATCCTGGTGCCGTCGAGCCGGGGCTAGCACTCGCGCTAGGTCCGGGAAGCTGCCGGGCGCGAACGCACCCCGCTGCGCGCGAGCGCAGCTCGCATTCGGGGGGTCCGGGGGGTCGTCCCCCCGGGCTAGCACTCAGCGCTAGGTTCCGGGAAGCTGACCGAAGGTCAGCGAACACGGCGGTCCCTTAGTGCTGGGGTCCGGGGGGTCGTCCCCCGGGCTAGCACTCAGCACTAGCACCCGGGGAGCTGGCCGAAGGTCAGCGACCATACGTCCCCGCTAGTGCTGCGAGACGTGCCCGCTCGCGCCGTAGGCGATCGCCAGCACGACGACGACGACGACGATGACCCAGCCCCAGTGCTTCCCGGTAAACGGGAGCTTCATCTTCCCGCGGCCCTTGGACGCCAGCCAGGCGACGAGCACGCCGATGAGCACGAGCAAGACAATTCCGCTCACCCTGTCGTCTCCTCGCTACGAGCGGGACCCGCCGGGCCCGCGATCGATGTCCGCTCCCTCATCCGAGATTACGCTAAGTCGTGCGATTCGTCTTGTACGGCCTGGCATATCCGGCCCGATCTGGTGCCCGCGTGACCGGCGTGGCGCCTGCATGACAACGGCAGACGCAACGGTGCCCGCGGCCGGCGCGTTGGCCGGCCGCGGGCACCGGGGCCGGTGCGTCGCCGTGGGTTAGCTGTGCGTACCGGAGAACGCCGGGGCCGAGCCCGTCGGGACCGGCGTGGCGGGCATGGCCGGCATCGTCGGGGCGGCGGGCATGGTCGGGGCGGGTGGCGTCATCGACGGGGTCGCGCGGTCATGCCCGGGGTGCCCGTCATGCCCGGGGTGGGCATCATGCTGGGGGTGGCGGTCGGCTTGGCGGCCATCGGCATGGGCTTGGCGAAGAGGATCAGCTGGGCCTTGAGCGTGTGGTTCTCGCGCTCGCCGAAGACGAACACCAGGTCGCCGCCGCCCAGGACCCGGGTGACCGTGTTCATCTTGCCCGTGTCCATCATCATGCCGCCGGTCATGGCGGCCATCCCGGTCGTGCTCCCGCCGACGTTCAGGAACTTGGTGTTGCCATTCACGTGCCACAGCGCGAGCTTGCCGTTCGAGGACTTGACGACGAACTGGGCCCGCTGCGTCAGGGCCACCGTGCCGCGCTGCACGACCAGTCGCACGTGGTGGAACGGCATATCGGCGTAAGGGCTGATCGGTGTCATCTGCGAGAGGGTAGCGAGCGAGCGGCCCGGCGTTCTCGACCAGCCGTTCATCGCCGAGGACAGCGCCTTGGTCGCGCTGATCGGCTGGTGGTACCTGGTGGCGTACCCGGCCGACTGAGCGGCCGCCGCGCCGCCGTGGCCGGCGATCGCGACCACGCCCGCGGCGCCCCCGCCGGCCAGCAGCGCCGCCGCGACGGCCAGGCGCGCCCGCATGGAAACGCGGCGGGTGCCGCGCATGTTCCTGTTAATCATCGATGCCTCCTTGCCTGGACGTCGCCCGCCCCGCGCGCCCGTTGGGGTTGTACAGCATCGAGACTGCCCGCGGATCCGCCGCCGGGATACGACTTCGCAGGTCACGTAAGCAGCACGTCAGGGTGATGACGGGCTGCTTACCGGCGGGGCAGGCGGGCAGGAGGGTCGGCGGTGCCTAGGCGCGGGGCTGCTGGTTAAGTCATCGCCCGCGGCTCGGGCACCAGGGGGCTGGCGGTGAACCCGCTGCGCACCAGTTCCTCGGCCTGGCCGGCCGGCATCGGCATGGCCAGCAGGTAGCCCTGGCCGTAGTGGCAGCCCATCGTGGACAGCAGGTCCCGCTGCACCTCGGTCTCGATCCCCTCGGCGACGACCTCGAGGCTGAGCGTGCGGGCGATCTGGACGATGCCCTCGGCCAGGGCCAGGCGCTGGTCGGAGTCGGCGATGCCCTCGACGAAGGACTTGTCCATCTTGACCACGTCGATCGGCAGGTCGCGCAGGTAGCTGAGCGAGCTGTAGCCGGTGCCGAAGTCGTCGATGGCCAGCCGCGCCCCGATCGCCTTCAGCTCGGCCAGGTCGGAGTGGAGCCGCTCGTCGCGGCGGAGCAGCGCGGTCTCGGTCAGTTCGAGCATGAGGTCCCGCGGCTCCAGGCTCGACGAGGCCAGCGCCTGCCGCACGGCGTCGGCGAAGCCGGGGTCGGCGAACTGGCGGGCCGACACGTTGACGCTGACGTACAGGTCGGGCCGCCCGGCGGCCCGGCGGCGGCCTTCCGCGCCCCGTGGCCGTTCCTCGGGGCGGGCGGCGCCTGCCTGGCGGCCTTGCGGATGCGCACGATGTCCTCGATGGCGCGGCCGAGCACCCAGGCACCGATGGGGATGATCTGCCCGGTCTCCTCGGCCAGCGTGATGAACTGGCCGGGGTGCATCATGCCCCACTCGGGGTGCGGCCAGCGGATCAGCGCCTCGAAGCCCGCCAGCTCCCCGGTGTCGAGGGCCACGATCGGCTGGTACACGAGGGAGAACGCCGACCTGGCCACCGCCTCCTCGAGCGCGTCCTGTATCTCCCGCCGCCTGATCAGGCCGGCGCTGAGCACAGGCTGGTAGCGGCGCCACTGCCGTTTCCCGGCGGACTTGGCCGCGTACAGGGCCAGGTCCGCGTGGCGCAGCAGCTCGTCGGTGTCCGTGCTGTCCCTGGTGGTGGCGACGCCGACGGTGACGGTGGCGGTGACCAGGCCGCCGGCCAGGGTGAACGGCTCGGTGAACGCGGCCACGATGCGCTCGGCGGCCGCCTCCACCGCCGCCGTGTCCTCGGCCGCCCCGACGAGCAGCGCGAACTCGTCGCCGCCGAGCCGGGCCGCGGTGTCGGACTCGCGGACCAGGGCGGCGAGCCGCCCGGCCGTCGCGATCAGCAGCTCGTCGCCGACGCTGTGCCCCTTGGTGTCGTTGACCACCTTGAAGTCGTCCAGGTCGATGAACAGCACGCCGGCCACCTTCCCGGTCCGGCTGGCCCAGGCGACCTGCTGGGCGATCCGGTCCTGGAAGAGCAGCCGGTTGGGCAGCCCGGTCAGCGCGTCGTGGAACGCCCGGTGCTTCAGCTCCTCCTCCAGCTGGTACTGCGCGGTCACGTCCCGCAGCGTGAAGACCAGGCCCGCGACGTTCGGCTCGGCCCGCAGGTCGCTGCACCTGGCCTGGATGTGCACGCTCCGGCCGTCCCGGCGGGTGGTCTGCTGGTCCACCACGCGGGGGCCGAACCGGGCGCGCTCGCGCAGCCGCATGAACGTCCGCGCGAAGTCGTCGCGGTCGTCGGGCGCCACCAGGTCCCAGAACCGCTCGCCCTCCACCGTGATGTCGCCGAAGATGACGGCGGTCGACGGGGTCGCGTACTTGACCGTCCCGTCGTCGGCCACGATCACGATGGCGTCCGAGGCGTCCTGGACCAGGGCGCGGAAGTAGGCCTCGTTGCGCTGCCGGATCGCCTCCTGGCGCAGCATGATGCTCTCCAGCGTGAGCGCCACCTGGTGGGCGAGGATCTCCAGCGTCGCGGAGAGGTCGGAAAGCACCCGCTGCTCGCCGAACACCGCGATCAGGCCGATGACCGTGTCGCCGCCCGGGCGGTCCTGCAGCGTGAGCGGCGTCAGCAGCATCCAGTCGGCACCCGGCCGGGCCGTCCTGGCCTGGTCGGGCAGCTGCGACATCGGCGTGAGAATCGGGTCGGCGCCGCTCACCAGCGACAGCCAGGAGTCGGCGAGCTGCCCGAGCTCGCTACCGCCCGCCGGGTCCGGGCTGCGGTCGACTGCCCGCAGCTCGCCGTCGATCCGCACGCCGAGCAGCGCGTCGCCCTGGGAATTGCCGCGCAGCAGCGCTCCGACCGCGTCCTTGACCGCGCCGGCCACCTGGGGCACGTCCGCCATCGTCACCAGGGACAGGCCGGCCTGGCGCAGCACACGCTCCCGGTCGAGCGCGCGGCGGTGCGACCTGGCCGCGTCCCACAGCCGGGTGAGCACGAGCAGGTACAAGATCGCGGAGAACACCGCGACCACGCTCACGTCGGAGGTGGCGCCGCCGGGCAGGGCGGTGAGCAGCACCACCGGGGCGATGAGCGAGGCCAGCATGAGCAGCGCCAGCCGGGCGGGCGAGA
The DNA here is from genome assembly GCA_963748785.1 of uncultured Actinomycetota bacterium. Taxonomy (GTDB): domain Bacteria; phylum Actinomycetota; class Actinomycetes; order Streptosporangiales; family Streptosporangiaceae; genus Trebonia. The sequence goes on from CAVVKP010000029.1 coordinate 383,621, forward strand.
CCTCGACCTGCTGCCTCGGGACCGGCTTGGTCAGCCTGGGTCATGCTCGGATGCAGCGCCGCGGCGCCGCAGGCCGAGTAGAACACCGCCCAGCCCAGGTCGACGATGGTCCCGTTGTGAAATTCTCCGTGCAGCTGCAGCACGCCGAAGGCGGTGTCGGATACCAGGCAGGCGAAGGCACCGAGGGTGAGGAACTGCACAGACCGGGTCCGGCCGGCACCCGGCAGCGAGCAGCCGGGCGAGCAGCGCGAGCACCAGCACGTCGCCGAGCGGGTAGGCGATCGCGACGCCTTCTGCAGCGCGGTCAGCTCCGGGTTGTGCACATAGGGCCGGATCAGGAACGTCCACGACAGCAGCGCCAGGCCAGCGCGTCAGGGTTAGCGCGTCGACCAGGCTGCGCCGGTCGCCGCCCGGCGTGCGCAGGCGAACGAAGATAAGCACCCCGGCCGCGAGCATCGGGTAGGTCATCAGGTAGAGCACGTCGGCGATAGGACGGGAACGGGAGGATCACCTCGAGCTTCGGCGCGATCAGGAAGCTGAGCTGACCGGCCGCGAAGCAGGCCAGCGCGGTGGCGACCAGCAGCCAGGGCGCCTTGCGTGCGGGGCGGTTGAGCCGCACGCCCACCAGCATGGCGACCACGCCGCTGAGGCTTATCAGGCCCCATGCCTCCAGGCTCAGGCCGCTGACGGTGTAGTAGACCACCACGAGCAGCGCGACCCACAGGCCATAGCCGCCCAGCAGGTACCGCTTCGCTTCCGTGGCATTCCCCCTTGGCTCGCCGCATTCCCGCGTATTGCGTCGATGCTCGTGAATGCAATCTACCCAGCCTGACCGGTTTGGCTACCTGCCGTGTTCGTTGGCAATTGGAGCAATTTGTTGATAATTGGACCGAGTGTTGCTGACCGGTACGGGGGGCAGAAAATGGGAGGGTCGGCAGTTCTGTCGGCCCATTGGCGACTTTGCATGAGAAATCTTGGTGACGATCGTGGACCAGCCCGGACAAAACCGAGATGACTTCGTTGTCGTGCGGAACGACCTGGGACAGCACTCGCTGTGGCGGGCAGACCTCGCCCTGCCGCCCGGCTGGCGGCGGGGTGCCGAGGTCATGTCGTCCGCGGAGTGCGTGGCTGCCGTCGAGGGCGGCTGGGGCGATATCACCCCGGACAGCGTGCGGGCACGGCCGCGGCCCCGATGGCGCGGCCGGCGGCCGGTTCGTGCACGAGCTGTTCGCCGAGCAGGCCTCCCGGCGCCCGGACGCGACCGCGGTCGTGGCCGGCCGGACGCGGGTGACCTACCGCGAGCTGGACGAGTCGGCCAACCGGCTGGCGCACTACCTCGCCGAGGCCGGAACCGGGCCGGAGACGGTCACCGGCGTCCACCTGGAGCGCGGCGTCGGCCTGATCCGCGCCATCCTCGCCGTGATGAAGGCGGGCGGCGCCTACCTGCCGCTCGACCCGGCCCTCCCGGCCGAGCGCCTCGCCCGCATCTGCGCGCAGGTGCGCCCGGTGGCGGTGATCACGGCCGGGGCGGACGCGTTCGGTGAATGCGGCACGCGGCTGCTGCCGGCCGGCGAGCTCGACGCGGACCTCCCAGGCCACCCGGCGACCGCGCCGGAGGCGCGGCCGCACCCGGACAACCTCTGCTACGCCATCTACACCTCGGGGTCCACCGGCGACCCCAAGGCGGTCGGCGTCAGCTACGCCAGCCTGGCCGGCGTCATCGGCGACATCGCCCGCGAGTACCAGATCGGCGAAGACGACCGGGTGGCGCAGCTGGCCGCGATGGCCTTCGACACCTCGATCGAGCAGGTGTTCACCGCGCTGACCCGGGGCGCGACGCTGATCCTGCCGCCGCCGGGCACCCTGGCCCCTTCGGAGCTGCTGCGCGACGTCGAGCGCAAGCGGATCACCGTGCTCGACCTGACGCCCGCCTACTGGCACCAGGTGCTGGCGCTGACCGAGCCGTCCGACGGCCGGCTGCGCTCGGTGCGGCTGATGATCACCGGCGGCGAACTGGCCGACCGCGGCGACTGCCGGGCCGCGCTGCGGGCGGCGCCGTGGGCCCGGCTGCTCAACGCCTACGGGCTGACCGAGACCACGATCACCTCGGCCCTGTGCGACGTCGGCGCCTGGCTCCCCGGCACCCGGCCGTCGGCCGTCGTGCCGGTGGGCGGCCCGGCCGGCCCGGCCCGCCTGGCGGTACTGGACGACAACTTCGAGCCGGTGCCCGCCGGGACGTGCCGGGGAGGTCTACATCGGCGGCCCCGGGGTCGCCCGCGGCTACCTGGGGCGCCCCGGGCTGACCGCGCAGCGGTTCCTGCCCGACCCGGGCGGCGCCCCGGGGAGCCGGATGTACCGCACCGGCGACCTGGGGCGCTGGCTCGCCGACGGCAGCCTGGAGATCGAGGGGCGGATTGATCGCCAGCTCAAGGTCAGCGGCTTCCGCGTGGAGCCGGGCGAGATCGAGAGCGTGCTGGCCGGCCACCCGGACATCGACCAGGTGTCGGTGACCGCGACGACCCGCCGGTCGGCCGATACCCGGCTGGTGGCCTACTACACGACGCGGGAGGGGACGCCGCGCAACCCGTCGGCCGCGAGCCTGCGGCACTACCTGGCCGACCGGCTGCCCGGTTACATGATCCCGTCGGCGTTCAACGCCCGCCACCGGTTGCCCGGCGGCGCGGCCGCCCGCGCCGGAGCAGGCCCGCGCGGCCGGCCAGGCGGCCGCCGCGGCGCTGCCGACCCAGGACAGCCGCACCGCGCAGGCGCGCGGCGAGGCCGAACGCCACACGCCGGTGCAGGCCGCGCTGTCCGCGCTGTGGGGCAGGCTGCTCCAGCGGGAGCACGTTGCGCTGGACGACGACTTCTTCGCCCTCGGCGGCAACTCGCTGCTGGCCGCGGAGATGCTGGCGCACACCCGGTCGCTGCTTGGCATCCCGGCGGACTCGGTGCAGCCGCTCACCCGGCGGCTGCTGCGCGACCCCACGCTGCGCGGGTTCGCCGCCGCCGCCGGCTGAGGCGAGCGCGGGCAAGCTGAGCACCGACGGCGACCAGGCGGAGATCGACTTCGCGGCCGAGTCCCGGCTCGGCGTCCCGGTCCGCCGGGCCACCTCGCCGCGCCGGGAGCCGCAGTGGCGGGCGCCCCGCGACGTGCTGCTGACCGGGGCGACCGGGTTCCTCGGCGCGCACCTGCTCAGCGAGCTGACCGCGGCCACCGGGGCCCGGGTGCACTGCCTGGTCCGCGCACCCGACGAGGTGGCCGCGCTGGCCCGCATCCGGGAGGCCGCCGCCCGCTACGAGCTGCCCGCCCCGCTGGCCGAGCGGGTGGTGCCGCTGCCCGGCGACCTGGCCCAGCCGGGGCTCGGGCTTCCCGACGCGGCCTTCCGCGACCTCGCCCGCACCGTGGACATCATCTACCACGTCGGCGCGCAGGTGAACTTCATCTACCCGTACCAGGGGCTCCGCGCCGCCAACGTCGCCGGCATCCGGGAGGTGATCCGCCTGGCCGGCCTGGAGCGCGGCATCCCGGTGCACTACGTGTCCAGCACCGCCGTGCTGGCCGGCCTCGGCGTGGCGGGCACCCGCGCGGTGACCGAGCAGACGCCGCTGGCCCACCCCGAGCTGCTGCGCATGGGCTACGTGGAGACCAAGTACGTGGCCGAGGAGCTGCTGCGGGCGGCGGGCGCGGCCGGGCTGCCGGTGGCGGTCTACCGGCCGCTGGACATCGTCGGCAGCCTGCGCACCGGCGTCTGGAGCACCTCGACCGAGATGGCCGCGCTGATCAGGTTCATCACCGACACCGGGCTCGCGCCCGACATCGACCTGCCGCTCGACTTCGTGGCCGCCGACACCTGCGCGGCGGCGATCAGGCACGTGTCCGTGGCCGAGGGCGCCACGGGACGCACGTATCACCTGGCCAGCCCGGCAAGCGCGCCGCTGGCCACCCTGGTCGCCAAGCTGCGCGAGCGCGGCTACCGCATCGAGGCGGTCGAGTTCGGCGACTGGGTCCGTGAGCTGGCCCGGCAGTCCGCCCGCGACCCGTCGCACCCGATGGCCGCGTTCCTGCCGCTGTTCGTCAACCGCGGCGCCGACGGCCTCACCGTGGCCGAGATGTACCTGAGCCGCGTCTTCCCCTCCTACACCAGGGACAACACGGAGCGCGCGCTGCGCGGCAGCGGCATCGCCTTCGCGCCGGTCAGCGGGGGATTGCTGGAGCGCAACTCGACCGGCTGATCCAGACCGGCTACCTGCCCGCGCCGGACCGCGCCCCCCTGTCGGCCCATGTCGCCTAGCCGCTACCCGGACTGGGAGTCATTCAGGTTCCCCGTCCCGCCCGCCGGGGGCGGCCAGCCGGACGCGCCGGTGGCCTTCTGCGCCGACCTCAGCCCGGCCAGCGTGCTCGCCGCGTACCAGCGGGGCATCGTCCCGATGCCCGCGCCGGATGAGTTCTTCCGCGGGCTCAACGAGATCAGGTACGAGGACCAGGTGGCGGACGGCACGATCGCCATCGTCGGCGACGGCAGCGCCGACCCCTACGCGGCCGCCTGGTGGTCGCCCGACCCCCGGCTGGTCATCGGCGAGGGCGGCGTGCACCTCGGCCGCAACGTCAGGAAGCGACTGCGCCGCGACGACCTCGTGACCACGGCCAACACCGCGTTCCGCCGGGTCGCCGAGGCCTGCCGCGAGGGCCGCGAGCCGCGCTGGCTCACCGACCAGCTGCTCGCCTCGCTCATCGAACTGCACGAGGCGGGCTGGGCGCACAGCATCGAGGTATGGCTGGGCGGGGAGCTGGTGGGCGGCGCGATGGGGGTCGGCGTCAGTGGCGTGCTGAGCGGCGACTCGCTGTTCGGCTGGCACCCGGGCGCGGGCGCGATCGCCGTCGCCGACATGCGGGCCCGGCTGGCCGCGGCCGGCGGCAGGGCAATCGACGCGCAGTGGGACAGCCCGTTCCTGCGCTCGCTCGGCGCGCAGGACGTGCCCCGCCAGCGCTACCTGTCCCTGCTCGACCGCCCCGCGCAGCCGGTCCGGCTGCCCGGCGAGCCCCAGCCCGCGCTGCGGCTGCTCGGCTTACATCCGCTCCGGCAGCGGCACCCCGAGCAGGCCGAGGCCGGAGGTGAGCACCCGGAGCACGGCCGCGCACAGGGCCAGGCGTGACTGCCTGGTTTCCTCGTCGTCGGCCTTGAGCACCGGGCACTGCTCGTAGAACGCGGTGAACAGGCTGGCGACCTCGAACAGGTAACCGCACAGCCGGTGCGGCTCGGCGGTGTCGGCCACCTGGGTGACGACCGTGCCGAACTCCAGCAGCTTGCGGGCGAGCTCCCGCTCGGCTGGCGCGGTGATGGCGATCGGGCCGCGCTGCGCCGCCTCGTCGACGGCCGCCCGGCGGAAGATCGACCTGATCCGGGTGGTGGCGTACTGCAGGTAGGGCCCGGTGTTCCCCTTGAAGGAGATCATCCGGTCCCAGTCGAAGGTGTACGCGCTGTCCCGCGCGGTGGACAGGTCGGCGTACTTGACCGCGCCGATGCCGACGTCCTCGGCGATCGCGTCGAGGTCGAGGCCGTCGTCGTCCCGCTCGACCTCGTCCAGGATCGCCCGGGCGCGCTCGACGCCCTCGGTCAGCAGGGAGTTGAGCGTGACCAGGTCGCCGGCCCTGGTGCGCAGCCGGTGGCCGTCCTGGCCCTGGACCATGCCGATCTGGGCGTGCTCGAACCGCTTGCCGCGGGCAGCCAGCCGGCCTCGGCGGCCACCGCGAAGACCATCTTGAAGTGCAGCGCCTGGTCCGAGCCGACCACGTAGACGGCCCGGTCGACGTTGACCTTGTCCACCCGGTACCTGATCGTGGCCAGGTCGGTGGAGGAGTAGTTGTAGCCGCCGTCGCTCTTGCGGATGATCACCGGCAGCGGCTCGCCGTCCCGGTTGGCGAACCCGGCAGGGAAGGCGCACAGCGCGCCGTCGCTGACCCGGGCCAGGCCCATGGCGGTCAGGTCGTCGGCCACGCCGGCCAGCATGTCGTTGTAGAACGACTCGCCCTTGATGTCGTCGTCGGTCAGCGTGACCCGCAGCCGGGCGTAGGTGTCCCGCAGGTAGGCCTTGGACATCTCGACCAGGTCTTCCCACAGCTGCACGGTGGCCGGGTCGGTGCCCGACTGCAGCTTGACCACCCGCTCCCTGGCCCGGCCGGCGAACACCGGGTCGGCGTCGAACTTGACCCGGGCGGCCTGGTAGAAGGCGTTCGGGTCGGTGCGGAGCAGGCCCGCCTCGGGCGAGTCCTCGCCCACGTCCACCAGGTGCTCGAGCAGCATGCCGAACGGCGTGCCCCAGTCGCCCACGTGGTTGTCCCTGATCAGGTGATGGCCGGCGAACTCGGTCACCCGGGCGATCGCGTCGCCCACGATCGTCGAGCGCAGGTGCCCGACGTGCATCTCCTTGGCGATATTGGGCGAGGAGTACTCGACGATGACCGTCTGGGGGCTGTCGGTGACCGGGGTGCCCAGGCGCGGGTCGCCGAGCACCTCGGTGGCGGCCCGGGCGATCCAGTCGTCCTTCAGGGTGAAGTTCACGAAGCCGGGGCCGCTGACCGTGGGCGGCTCGGCGACGTCGGCGACGTCCAGGTGGCTGACGATCTCGGCCGCGATGTCGCGCGGCGCCTTGCCGAGCCGCTTGGCCAGCGGCAGCGCGACGTTGGACTGGGCGTCGGCGAAGGCGGACGGCCGGATCAGCGGGTCCGCGTCAGCGTAGCCCGCGCCGTACGCGGCGACGAGGGCGTCACGCACCCGGGCGCCGAGGACCTGCTGTGGATCTGCCATGCCTCAAGACTATCGGCCGAGGGCCGGGCCGCCGACCGATATATAACCGGGCGTTACCGTTCGGGATTGCGGTCGCGGCGCAGGAAGTGGGTGCCGCGGCGCGGCTCGCTGACGCCGACCCGCTCCTTGATCCGCTCGGTGATCTCGCCCCGGGTCAGGCTGGCCGCCAGCACGCAGGCGGCCGTGACCGCGTTGGCGGTGGACGCGCCGTGCGCGATCACCACGGTCCCGCCCAGGCCGAGCAGCGCGGCGCCGCCGTAGGAGTCCGGTTCCAGGCGGTGGCTCAGCTCGCGCAGGCCACGGCGCTGCAGCGCCGCGCCGAGCCGGGCGACCCGCGTGCTGGTGAGCGCGGTGCGCAGCTCGCCGGCCGCGAACCGCATGGCGCCCTCCAGGGTCTTGAGCGCCACGTTGCCGGTGAACCCGTCGGTGACGATCACGTCCACCGCGCCCGCCATGAGGTCGCCGCCCTCGACGTTCCCGGCGAAGTTCAGCGGCAGCGCGCCGCCCTGCGGCTCGGCGGCCAGCAGCTCGTGCGCCCGCCGGGTCAGCGCGTTGCCCTTGCCCGGCTCGGCGCCGATGGTGAGCAGGCCGACCCGGGGACTGGCGATGCCCAGCGCGATCTGCGCGTAGGCCACGCCGAGCTGGCCGAACTGGACGAGCATCTCCGGCTTCGGGTCCGCGGTCGCCCCGGCGTCGATGAGCACGGTCGGCTTCGGGTGGGTGGGCAGCAGGACCGCGAGGCCGGGGCGCGGCACGCCGGGCAGCGGGAGCAGCCGGTGCCTGGCGCTGGCCACGATCGCGCCGGTCGACCCGGCCGACACGACCGCGCTGGCCTGGCCGCGCCGGACCAGCTGGCAGGCGACGGCGATGCTCGACCGGGGGCGCCGGAAGCCGGCCAGCGCGCCCTCGCCCATCCCGACCACGTCCTCGGCGGGCACCACCCGCAGCTCGGAACCGCCGCCGAGCCGGGCGATCACCGGCCGCAGCCGCGCGGGCGGTCCGGTGAGCAGCGTGGTGACGCCGTCCTCCCGCTGCGCGGCCAGCGCGCCGGCGACGATCTCGTCCGGCGCGTAGTCGCCGCCCATCGCGTCGACCGCGATCACCGGGTCGCTCAGCGAGATGCGCGGCGTTAGTTCGTGGGCGTCCTCTTGGCCCGGCGGCACATGGCTCACGCGTGTCTCCGTTGGCCTTTCTGGCCTCTCCCGGGTCCCGTAGGCCCCTGCTGTGGCGTTCCCGAGGATCGTGCTGTGGCCGGCTCTTGGTCCCCTGGGCCCCTGCTGCGGCCAAGCGTAGACCGCTTGCCCGTCATTATCCCCAAGCATCCCAAGCCGCCAGCGCGGTGGCGGGCCGTATGCTCAGCTCATGGAGCTGAATGGAACTTCCGCGATCGTCACCGGCGGCGCCAGCGGCCTGGGGGAGGCGACCGCCCGGGTGCTCGCGGCCGCGGGCGCGCACGTTGTCATCGCCGACCTCAACGGGGAGGCCGGCCAGCGGGTCGCCGCCGAGACCGGCGGGCAGTTCGCGAAGGTGAACGTGACCGACCCCGGCGAGGTGCAGGCCGCGGTGGACGCCGCCGCAGGCCTCGGGGCGCCCGCTGCGGGTGGCCGTGAACTGCGCGGGGATCGGCTACGCGGCGCGGACCGTGGGCCGCGACGGCTCGCCGCACGACCTGGACAGCTTCGCCAGGGTCATCGCGGTCAACCTGACCGGAACGTTCAACGTGCTGCGGCTGGCGGCCGCGGCGATGGCGAAGACCGACCCGGCCGACGGGGACGGGCAGCGCGGGGTGATCATCAACACCTCCTCGGTCGCCGGGATCGAGGGCCAGACCGGGCAGATCGCCTACTCGGCGTCCAAGGGCGGGATCATCGGGATGACCGTGCCCGCGGCCCGTGACCTGTCGGTCGTCGGCATCCGGGTCAACACGATCTGCCCGGGGGTCATCTTCACCCCGATCTACAAGTCCATCGCCGGGGACGGCAAGGACGCGGAGGAGTTCCTTGCCAGGCTGGCCGCGCCGGTGGTATTCCCTAAGCGGCTCGGGCGGGCGGACGAGTTCGGGCACCTGGTCCGGTCGCTGATCGAGAACGACTACATGAACGCGGAGGTTGTCCGGTTTGACGGCGGCATCCGGTTCCAGCCCAAGTAGACGGGCGACGAGTAAGCGGGTGATGAGTGTCGGGGATCGCGGGGTGCCTCGCACTTTCAGGGGTGGCGGGGGCCGGAAACCGGACGCGGACTGGGTGCTGCGCGCCGTACGACGGATGGGACACCGGGGGCCGGACGATGAGCATGTGATCTCGGACGGCGCGGTCACGCTCGGCGCCCGGCGGCTGGCGGTCATCGACCCGTCGGCCGCCGGGCGGCAGCCGATGCGGTCGGCCGACGGCCGCTTCGTGATCGTCTACAACGGGGAGATCTACAACTACGCCGAGCTGGCGCAGCGGCTGCGCGCGCGGGGCGTCGCCTGCGCGGCGACTCCGACACCGAGCTGCTGCTCGAGACCTACGCCGCGGAGGGCCGGGAGGCGCTGCGGCGGCTGCGGGGCATGTTCGCCTTCGCCATCTGGGACGCGCGCGCCGGTGAGCTGTTCTGCGCCCGTGACCCGTTCGGCATCAAGCCGCTGTACTACAGCCTGGCCGACGGCGGCAGGCAGTTCCGGTTCGCGTCTGAGCGCAAGGCGCTGCTCGGCCCGGGCGAGGTGCCGGTGATCGACCCGGACGCGCTGCGCCGGTACCTGTCCTTCCAGTACGTGCCCGCGCCGGCGACGATGACGCCGCCGGTGACCAGCCTGCCGGCGGGCTGCTACGTCACCGTGCGGCCGGGCGGCCCGGTCGAGCGGCCGTCACGGTACTGGCGGCCGATGCTGCGGTCGGCCAAGTCGCCGGCGCCGGAGACGCCGGAGCGGGTGCTCGCGGCGCTGCGCGGCTCGGTCACCGCCCACCTGCGCAGCGACGTGCCGGTCGGCGCGTTCCTGTCCGGCGGCGTTGACTCGGCGGCCATCTGCGCGATCGCCGCCGAGAGCAGCGCCGGGCATGCTGACGTTCACCGCCGGGCTTCGCCCGGTCCGGGTACAGCGAGATCGAGGAGGCGCAGGAGACCGCGACCGCGCTCGGCCTGCGCAACATCCCGTACGTGATCACCCCGCAGGAGCTCGCCGCCCGGCTGCCGCAGATCGTCTGGCAGCTCGACGACCCGATGGCGGACGCGGCGGCCACCGGCCTGTGGTTCGTCGCCCGGGAGGCGCGGCGGCACGTGAAGGTGGTGCTGTCCGGCGAGGGCGCCGACGAGCTGTTCGGCGGCTACGGCGTGTACTACCAGCCGGGCGTGGTCCGCGCGGCGACGAGGCTGCCCGGCTCGGGCCGGTCGCTGGCCCAGGCGATGGCCGACCGGATAGCGCCGGGGCAGCGGGGCAAGGGCCTGCTTGAGCGGATCGCGACGCCGCTGCGCAGCCGGTACATCGGCAACGCCAACGTCTTCTCCGGCGACGAGGTCGACGCGCTGACCAGGTTCGGCAACGGCACCGTCTACGACGTGACCGGCCCGGTCTTCGACCAGGCCGAGGCCGGGGGACTGGACGACGTGGCCACCATGCAACTGGTCGACATCAACACCTGGCTGCCCGGCGACATCCTGGTCAAGGCCGACCGGGGGTCGATGGCGCACGGCCTGGAGCTGCGCACGCCGTTCCTCGACCGCGAGGTGATGAGCGTGGCCAGCAGGCTGGCGCGGGCGGAGAAGACCGCCGCGGGCACCACCAAGTTCGCGCTGCGCGAGGCGGTGGGCAGCCTGCTGCCGCGGGAGAGCGCCGAGCGCCCCAAGCTCGGCTTCCCCGTGCCCATCGGCCACTGGTTCCGCGGCGAGCTTTCCGGCTTCGCCGAGCAGGTGACCGGCGAGGCGCGCACCGAGGAGTGGCTGGACAAGCGGGCGGTCATGGACGTGCTCCGCCGGTTCAGGAACGAGCGACCCGGACGTGCCCTGGCGCCAGGTGTGGACGCTGGTGGTCTTCTCGCTGTGGCACCAGATCTACGTGGAGGGCCGCTTCGACCCGGTGGCCCTGGGCTGGAGTGCGGCCTAGGCGTTCGACCCCTCGGGGGCGACCGGGAACAGGCCGCTGTCGGTGAGCTGCTCGCGGATCTTGCGGCGGCCGCGGTGCAGGCGGGACATGACCGTGCCCACCGGCGTGCCCATGATCTCGGCGATCTCCCGGTACGGGTAGCCCTCGATGTCGGCCAGGTAGACCGTGGTGCGGAACTCGTTCGGCAGGCCGCGCAGCGCGCGCAGCAGGTCGGAGTCGGTCATGTGGTCGAGCGCCTCGGCCTCGGCCGAGGGGACCGGCGGAGCCAGCCGGTCCGCCGACATCTGCCACTCCTGCAGGTCGCCGCCGAGCGCCTGCTGCGGCTCACGGCGCCGCTTGCGGTAGACGTTGATGAACGTCGTGGTGAGGATCCGGTTGAGCCAGGCACGCAGGTTCGTGCCCGGGCGGAACTGGTGGAAGGCCGCGTACGCCTTCACCGACGTCTCCTGGACCAGGTCCTCGGCGTCGGTCGGGTTGCGCGTCATCCGCAGTGCCGCCGGATACAACTGGCTGAGCTGCGGCAACACGTCGCGCTCGAACCGGGCGCGACTGTCGTCGTCATCTACTTCGATCGGGCTCATACCTGGCTCCGGGGGTTCGTGGGTTCCTGCTCACTCATATAGACGTACGAAACGGGTTCGTTGGTCCAGCGTGTGAGCTAGATCACCTCAAGATATGTCGCGTTGTCGCAAGTATGCTTAACTTACCCTGAGAGAAGGCTGATAAGCCGTCCGGTCCGGGGCCGCAGCGCGGCGGCTGGCCATCTCCCGGTGCTGACGCGAACCGCGGTTTCAGGTGATCATGCCCGGTTCGGGGCCGGTAGTACCACCGGCCGGGGCCTACCCGCCCGGCTGCGGTCAGATCCAGCCGCGTGTACCACATGTGGGACAGCCAGTCCGAGTACGGGATGATCTTGCCCGCGAGGATCGGGTAAAAATACCAGAACAGCACAAGAACGGCAAGGACATAGACGCCGGCGATGGCCGCACCGACCGCCCGGCGGGCCGTCCGCGCGGTCGCCGGGCCGATGATCAGCCCTAGGCACAGCACGATGCAGATGATCACGAACGGCTCGAACTCGAGCGCGTAGTAGTAGAACTTGGTCCGCGAGACGAACGGCAGCCAGGTCACCCAGCCGGCGGCCACGCACAGCAGGGCGGCGCCCGCCCGCCAGTCCCGGCGGGTCAGCCACCAGACCAGGCAGAAGGCCATGCGCCGGGATCGACACCCACCAGATGGCCGGGTTGCCGATCGCCAGCACCTCCTGCACCCACGGCCCGGTGGTGCCCGCCTTGGCCGGGTGCAGCCCGGCCGGGTCGGTGAAGGTGTTCCAGAAGAAGGCGACCGGGCGGGTGATGAAGAACCAGTCCCACGGCTGGGACTCGTACGGGTGCCGGGTGCTCAGGCCGACCCCGAACTGGACCATCTCCCGGTGGTACTGGAACAGCGAGAGCAGCGGGGAGATGACCGGGATGTTGGTCCCGTGTTGCTGCGCGTAGTCCCGGTCGTAGCCGGTGTTGGTGACCAGCCAGCCCAGCCAGGTGAGCGTGTAGGTGACCAGCGGGATCACGCCGAGGGTGAGCGGCAGCCACTTGCCGTCCCGCAGCAGCGCGCCGCGCACCGCGTTGCGGACGCCCAGCGTGCGGCGCGCGCCGATGTCCCAGGCCAGGCACAGCCCCATGAACGTCGGGACGTACCAGACCGCGTACTGCTTGGACGCGCAGGCCAGGCCGAGCAGCACGCCGGCGATGATCCGCCACTTCCTCAAGCCCCAGCCGGGGCCCGCTGTCGTCCACCGGGTCCGAGCACCATGGACCGGGCGAACCGTTCCGCCGAGACGTCGCGGTCGACGACCAGCGCGCCGAACGCGGCCAGCAGGAACAGCATCAGGAAGATGTCCAGGATGCCGGTCCGGCTGAGCACGAACTCCAGGCCGTCGAGCGACAGCAGCAGCCCGGCGGTGCAGCCGAGCAGGGTGGAGCGGGTGAGCCGCCGCGCCACCCGGCACATGATCAAGATGGCCAGCGTGCCGGCGATCGCCGGGGCGAACCGCCAGCCCAGCGTGGTCAGGCCGAACATCCACTCGCCGACCGCCATGAGCAGCTTGCCCACCGGCGGCTGCACCACGTACTCGCCGCACTGGGTGCCGGTGCACGACTGGAAGATGTTGGCGTGCCCGTTGCTTGAGATGATCAGGTTGTTCAGGAAGTTGGAGTTGTTAGCGGGGTTCGGGAGCACGTTCCACTCGACCCCGTGCTTCAGGATCGACCAGGCATCCTTGGCGTAGTACGTCTCGTCGAAGATGACCGCGTTCGGCACCGATAGCCTGTTGATCCGCAGGAAGGCGGCGAACGCCGTGACCAGCAGCGGCCCGATCCAGCCCCACAGCCGGTCACCGGGCAGCGGCGTCATCAGCCGGCGCGCAGCACCGCGATCCGCTCCGCGGCCGCGTCGGCCGTGTCACCGGCGGCGGCCAGCCAGCCGCCGCCGGGCAGCCCGACGCCATCGTCGGGTTCGTTGGCCGGCTGGCCGGCTTGTGTAGCGGTCATCGAACGACATGCTATGTGGAGGGAAGCCCGCGTGGGGAGCAGGAAAATATCCGATACGGTTTCCGGTCAAGCACGCGCGGGTAACGACGCGGCCGGCGTCCTCACCCTGGCCGGCGTACCGATCGGCCAGGCGGACGACGCCCCGGCGCGGCTGGCCGAGGCGCTGGCCAGCGCCGACGTCATCGCGGCCGAGGACACCCGGCGGGTGCGCCAGCTGGCGGCGGCGCTCGGCACGCGGCTGGCCGGGCGGGTGGTCTCCTACTACGACGTGATCGAGGTGCGCCGGGCCGCGGAGCTGGTGACCGAGCTGGAGGCGGGCCGGGACGTCCTGGTGGTGACCGACGCGGGGATGCCCGCGATCAGCGACCCCGGGTACCGGCTGGTCGCGGCGGCCGCGGCCGCCGGGATCAGGGTGACCGCGCTGCCCGGCCCCTCCGCGGTCACCACGGCGCTGGCCGTCTCCGGCCTGCCGACCGACCGGTTCTGCTTCGAGGGTTTCCCGCCCCGCAAGCCCGGCGAGCGGGCGCGGCGGTTCGCCGAGCTGGCCGCCGACCCGCGCACCCACGTGCTGTTCGAGTCACCGCGCCGGATCGCGGCCACGCTGGCCGAGCTGCGCGAGTCCCACGGCGCCGACCGGGCCGCCGTCGTGTGCCGCGAGCTGACCAAGACGCACGAGGAGATCGTCCGCGGCCCGCTGGCCGAGCTGGCGGACTGGGCGGCGGCCCAGGAGCCCTCAGGTGGCGTCCGCGGTGAGATCACGCTGGTCGTGGCGGGTATCGGCCAGGCGGCCGTGCGGGCCGCCGCCCGCGCCACGGCGCGCGAGGCCCGCCGAGCCGAGCGTCATCGCGGCAGCTAGGCAGGCGAACGGCACCGCGGTCGTGACGTAGCGGTAGTCGAACTCGGCCGTGGCGGCCGGCGCCACGATCAGCGCCACCGAGCACAGCCACGGCAGGAGCGCCCCGCGGCCGGCCCGCCGCCAGCGGAAGACGATCCCGGCCAGGCCCGCGAGCAGGATCACCCCGTACACCGTGCCCGGCAGCCAGGCGTAGCGCTGGTAGCCCCGGATGATCTCGGCGAACGGGCTGACGATGACCGTCGCCGGGTTGCCCCGCGCGTAGTACGCGGCCGCCGACGGGTACCCCCGGTACGGGCTGTACGGGACGGCCAGCGACTGGTCGCCGAACAGGTAGGCGTCGTACGTCTGGGGGTCGGGGAAGACGTCGCGGTCCCAGCCGAACGACCGTACCGTGTCGTCCCAGGTCACCCGGGCGTAGTCGAGCGGCTGCGCCTCGATCGCCCGGACGGCGAACCGCTCGGCCAGCGTGTTGGCCGCCGGCGAGAACTCCGGCACCGATAGCCGGGTCAGCGGGCTGGCGGCCGTCCAGATGTACGCCTGGGCGATCGGCCGCTGGTCCGGCGGCACCGCGGTGCACAGCGGCAGCAGGTCGGTTGGCGGGGCCATGCGCGAGCAGTCGGCGAACGTCATCACCCGCGAGTACAGGAAGACCCCGTCGGAGTCGGTCATCGCGAACTCGCCGTGCGCGGACTTGTACCAGGCCCCGTAGCCGGCCACCGGCACCGCGCAGGCCACCGCGCAGGCGGCCAGCAGCGCGGCCGGCTTGCCGAAGGACCGCCACCGCCAGCGGCCGCCCGGGAACAACCGGATCGCCAGGTAAACGATGAACACCGCCAGCAGCGGGAGGCCGGTGGGCCGCACGGTGGACGAGACGCCGAGCAGCAGGCCCGCGGCCAGGCAGGCCCGCCAGGACGGGCGCGGCGACCACAGCAGCAGGGTGACCGCCGCCGTGACCAGGAAGAGGAACAGCGTGTCCGCCATGACCAGGTGCTCAAGCTGGATCTCGAAGCCGTCGTAGAGCACCGGCAGCGTGGCGAGCACCGCCGCCCAGGCGGGCGCGGCGAACCGGTGCCGGGCCAGCGCGTAGATCATCACGGCCACCAGCAGCCCCATCAGGTGCTGCGACGCGGTGACCAGCAGGTAGCTGTGCGCCGGCGACAGCAGCCACAGGTACACCGGGTAGCCCGAGGGGCGGGTGGTGCCCGGGGTGAGGGTGACCGCGGCGCGGACGTAGCTGAACGAGTCGTTGAACCACGATTGCCAGCGGTAGCCGAGCTCCGCGTCCACGCGCAGCAGGAACGCGGGAACGAGCGCGGCGGCGAACAGGCGGTTCCCGGCGATCATCCGGGTGGTCCGGCGCCATACCTCCGCAGGCATTACCCTCAAGCCCGTATCCTCCTACTTCTGGGGCGCTGTAGGATCTGCGACCCGCCGTGCCCGCGCCCAGGGCGATGTACGCCAAAACGGGCGCAAATGGTCTGAGTGCCACCGTAATACGGCGAATGGAGTCCACGTGGAGTTGACCGTCGTCATGCCTTGCCTCAATGAGGCGGAGACCGTGGCAACCTGCGTGCGCAAGGCCGTCGCGTTCATCGCCGACAACGGGATCGACGGCGAGGTCGTGGTGGCCGACAACGGCTCGCACCGACGGCAGCAGGCAGCTCGCCGCGGACGCCGGCGCCCGGGTGGTCCCGATCCCCGAGCGCGGCTACGGCAACGCGCTGATGGGCGGCATCGTGGCCGCCCGCGGCGAGTACGTGATCATGGGCGACGCCGACGACAGCTACGACTTCACCAACCTGATGCCGTTCGTCGACCGAGCTGCGCAAGGGCTACGACCTGGTGATGGGCAACCGCTTCAAGGGCGGCATCGCCCCCGGCGCGATGCCGCCGCTGCACAAGTACCTGGGCAACCCGGTGCTGTCGTTCATCGGCCGCCTGTTCTTCCCCTCGGCGATCGGCGACTTCCACTGCGGGCTGCGCGGCTTCCGGCGCGACAGCGCCATCGCCCTCGGCCTGCAGGCCACCGGCATGGAGTTCGCCAGCGAGATGGTCGTCAAGGCCACCCTGGCCAAGCAGAAGGTCACCGAGGTGCCCACCACGCTGGCCAAGGACGGCCGCAGCCGCCCGCCGCACCTGCGCAGCTGGCGCGACGGCTGGCGGCACCTGCGCTTCCTGCTGCTGTTCAGCCCGCAAGCTGGCTGTTCTTCATCCCCGGCCTGGTGCTGCTGCTCGTCGGCCTGGTCGTCGGCGCGGCCGTGGCGATCCGCCCGCTGGACATCGGCGGGGTCTCCTTGGACGTGGACACCCTGGTCGCCTGCGGCGCGGCGGTGGACATCGGGTTCCAGGCGGTGCTCTTCTGGCTGTTTACCCAGGTGTACGCGGGGGCGGAGGGCTTCTTGCCCACCGAGCCCAAGGTGAAGACGCTGCTCGGCAAGCTGTCACTGGAGCGCGGCCTGCTGACCGGCGCGGCGGTGGGGGTGGCCGGCCTGGTCGGCCTGGTCTTCTCCCTCATCTACTGGCAGAGCCACGCCTTCGGCCACCTCAACTACGAGCACGCGCTGCGGCTGATGATCCCGTCGGTGACCGCGCTCGTGCTGAGCTGCCAGCTGATCCTGGGCACGTTCTTCCTGTCGATCCTGGGCATCAAGCAGACCAGGCACGTGCCGGTGGGCGCCAAGACGGAACTTAAAGTAAGCGACGAGCACGAGACAGCCCGTAGGCTTTAGCCATGTC
>CAVVKP010000030.1:0-271627 GCA_963748785.1 uncultured Actinomycetota bacterium
CCCTGGGCGATGACCACCTTGCCGTGGGAGTCCAGCAGCAGCAGCTCATCGCGCTGCCTGGCCGCCGACTTCAGCGCACTGTTCAGCGCCTGGTCGGGCGCGTCGTCGGTCAGCCGAGCCGCGGCCAGCTCGGCGACAGACGCGGCGGTGCGCGCCGTGTCGTAGACGAAGGCCTCCCGCGCATGGGAGATGGTGCCGAGCGCGAGCGGAACCACCGCCGCGACCAGGATGGCCAGCGTCAGCGTGACAAGCGCGGCCACCACCCGCCTGGTCACCGGTCAGTCCGCGCGGTCGCTCTGCCCGCCCGGCCCGGCGGGTACCGCCGGCTCGGCGGGGACCACGGGTGCCGCAGGCTCGGCAGGCTCTACGGGCTCGCCCCCCGGCTCGACGGACCCGGTCGGCGCCGCTGGCCGGTCGGCCAGCCGGAAGCCGTGGCCGTACACCGTCTCGATGAGCGACGGGTCGCCGATCTTGCGGCGCAGCGCGGCCAGGTGCACGTCGAGCACCTTGGTCGGCCCGTACCAGTGCTCGTCCCAGGCCCGCTCGACGATCTCCTGCCGGCTGATCAGCCGGCCCGGGTCGGCCGCCAGGCACTCCAGGATCGCGAACTCCTTGGGCGTCAGGGCCACCTCGCGCCCCGACATCGACACCTTCCTGGTGCGCAGGTCCACGGTGAGCGGCCCGTGCCGCAGCACCTCGACCTCGGCCGACCCGCCGCCGGCGCCCGCCCGCTGGCCCCGGCGCAGCACGGCGCGGATGCGGGCGAGCAGCTCGGCCAGGCCGAACGGCTTGACCAGGTAGTCGTCGGCCCCCTCGTCGAGCGCGAGCACGCGGTCGGACTCCTCGCCCCGGGCGGTCACCACGATGATCGCCGCGTCGGAGTCGGCACGAAGCTGGCGGCACACGTCGATGCCGTCGACGTCGGGCAGGCCGAGGTCGAGCAGCACCACGTCGGACGGCGGCCGCCGCAGCGCCTCGGCGCCCATGGCCACACTGTCCGCGGCGTAGCCTGCCCGTTCGAGGCCGCGGACCAGTTGCGTAGCGATGCCCGGGTCATCCTCGACCACGAGCACGGAAACTTGCGGAGAACTCACGCATACACGGTAGGCGGCCGCGCGGCCGCTACCACACTCGACGCATATTCTTAAGATTTCCTGAAGAAGAATCGCTCGCTCACGCGGGCTGGTCAGTCGGTGGCCGCCCGCGCCGGCGGGCGGCCCGCCGGCTCGCCGGGCGACTCGACCGCGGCGCGGATCGCCTCGCCGGCGTCGGCCACGGCCTTGTCGGCGTCGTCCAGCACGCCGGTGTAGGTGAAGAACCCGTGGACCTGCGAGCCGAAGTGCCGGTGCTCGACCGCCACCCGCGCGTCCCGCAGCCGGTCGGCGTAGGCGAATCCCTCGTCGCGCAGCGGGTCGTGCTCGGCGGTCACCAGGTACGCCGGCGGCAGCCCGGACAGGTCGGTGCAGCGCAGCGGCGAGGCGTACGGGTTCACCCGGACGGCGGGGTCGGGCACGTAGCGCTCCCAGAACCAGGCCATGTCCCGCCGGTTCAGCGATCAGCTCGTGCCCGTCGCACTCCAGGTAGGAGCGACGCTCCAGGTCGCAGTCGAGCACCGGGTAGACCAGCACCTGCAGCGCGACGGCCGGGCCGCCGTCCCTGGCCCGCAGCGCGGCCACGGCGGCCAGGTTGCCGCCGGCGCTGTCGCCCGCGACCACGACCGGGCGGCCCGCGGCCAGCCCGGACGTCGGAGGCGACCCAGGTGAGCGCGTCGAACGCGTCGTCGGCCGCGGCCGGGAAGGGGTGCTCGGGCGCGAGCCGGTAGTCCACGCTGACCACGTCGCAGCCGGACGCGGCGGCCAGCACCCGCACCGAGGCGTCCCACGAGTCGACCGAGCCGAAGACCCAGCCGCCGCCGTGGAAGTACAGCACGACGCCGGGCGCGCTCGGCGACGGCGAGTACACCCGGGCCTTCAGCTGGCCGGCCCGTGAGGGGATGACGATGTCCCGCACCGAGGCGATCGGCGGCCCGGCCGGGATCGTTCGCGGCGTTGTTCGCCGTCGACCCCGGCCCTGGTTTCACCGGGGGACCGTTCCCACAGCGGCGGCACGCCCGACGCGGCCTTACCGTCCAGGATCTGCTGCGCCTGCGGGTGCACAGAAGCCGACACCGCTTACCTCCGAGAGCTGACAGTCACCGTTGAAGTCAGGGGGTATCTGAGAAAGCCTGCCTCGCCGCGCCGCGTCGCCCTCCGTTCTCGAACGAGCTAGCTTCGACGTTAAGAGAAGGGAAATTCCCCGGTCAATGCCGCGTCTGTCACAACCCGCCGGCCACCGTTTGGTGTCCGGCCCAAGTCCAACGTCAATCAGGAGGAAGAACGGCGGCGGCTTCCTCCATTCACCCCTCCCGTTGCCCGTTAGCCGCGCCCACGGCCAGCCGCGCTCGAACCGCCAGGCCGCGACAACCGCGAACCCCGGCGTTCACCCGCTGCCGTCCCGGGGTTGTCCGCGACCACGCCCCGCACACGCGGGCCCGGGCGCCGCCATGAGCGCCGCCACGAGCCCGCCGGGGACGGCCGCCGGCCGCGAGTGAGGATCCGGGGCGGCGCCGGGCGCACAGTGACCGGGGATGGCGCGGGCCGGGCAATGACCTGGGCTAGCGGCGGTTACGGCAATGACCTGGGGTTTTAGCGCCGGACGGGCAAGGGCCGGGGCGAGGCCAGGCGCGCCCAATGAAAGGACCCCGGATCGCCGGCCGCCCGGTGGGGTGGCCGGCAATCCGGGGTCAACGGAATGCGGTGGGCAACAAGTGCCGCTTTGCGATCGCGGCCTGGCGGCCTGGCGGTCCGTCAGGTGGCGCCGGCCGGGAATTGGCGTTGGCGCCTGCCCGGCCATTGCGCGCTATTTCACGAATTGGCGGCTTCCGGTCCCGGTTGCCAGGGGTCGTCCGGACCTTGCGGCTCGTCCCGGCCGCCCGGCTCGGCCGGGGCGGACGCGTCGTCCGGGCCGGGCGCGTCGGGGTACTCTGCCGACCGCTTGGCCTCCTTGCCGGGCGGCGTCGGGTCGCTGGCCTCGGTCACCGTGGCCAGCGCGGCGAGCAGGGCCCGCCACACGGTGGTCAGGCCGGCGGCGGCCGGGTGGTCGCCACGGATCACGCTGCTCGCGACCGCTGCCTCCGCGCCCGGGGAGCCCGGGTCGTCGCCCTCGCCGGCCCTGGCCGCCGCGGCCTCGCGGGCCGCCGCCGCGTGCACCGCGCGCAGCGCCTCGTTGCCCGCCGCCACCATCACCGGGTCGGTGAAGACGAGGTGCAGCATCTCGTCGGAGACCTCGATGGCCATCTGGCGGCGACCGGCCTGTTCCGGCTGCTCGTCGCTGGTGCCCGCGACGTTCGCCGCGCGCAGCCGCGTCCGCAGGTCGTCCAGGTCAACGCCCAGCGACGCCAGGGCGCCCGACGCGGCCGAGTTGCTGTCGTCCAGCGCGGCAAGCAGCAGGTGATGCGACCCGACCGGCAGCGGGCCCGCCAGCCGTGCGGCCTGCTGCAGCGCGGCCTCCACGGCCGGCGTGCCGCGCCTGGCCGGCTCGTCGCCCCGTGACGCCGGGCCGGAAGGGCACGCTCGCCGCGTGCCTGCTCAGCCGGTTGCGCAGCCAGCGGAGCACGGCGTTGGTCTCGTCCGCGCCCTCGTCCAGCTCTGGGGCGCCCGGCCTTGGGTACCGCCTCGATGACGGCGGCGCGGATCTCGGCCGGGTCGGCCTGGCCGCGCAGGATCTGCGCGGCGATGCCCTCGCCCTCGCGGATCAGCCCGAGCAGGATGTGCTCGGTCCCGATGTACTTGTGCCCGATCGCCAGCGCCTCGCGCAGCGACAGCTCCAGGGTCTTCTTGGCCCGGGGCGTGAACGGGATGTGGCCACTCGGCGCCTTCTTGCCCCGGCCGACCATCTCGGTCACCTGCTGCCGGACGCCGTCCCGGTCGAAGCCGAAGGAGGCCAGGACGATCCCGGCGACCGAATCCGGTTCGCCGAGCAGCCCGAGCAGCACATGCTCGGTGCCGATGTAGTTGTGGTCAAGCAGCCGGGCCTCTTCCTGAGAGAGGACAACGACGTGCCGCGCTCTGTTAGTGAATCGCTCGAACATGCCTCCACCCTGCGCCCTGGCTATTAACCATGTCAATACCATGATAATAACAGGGTTATGCTGGGGATCAAGGCCGTCTGCCGTGGGCCAGTCCGGGCGCGCAGCGGCCCTGTCCGGCGCTCGTGGGCGGCCCCGCCGCCTCACCCGGGCCGCGCGCCCCGCCGCCTGACCGTGCCCCGCTGGCCCCCGCGCCGCGCCCGGACCTGTCGAATCCGCGCTCCACCACCGTCCGCCCCGGCGGGTCGTTGGCGCCATCAGCTGCCTCTATCGCAGCCGTTGGCGCCATCGACCCGGAAGGAGCGGGGCCGTTGGTGCCATCGACCCGAAGGGAGCGGGGCCGTTGGTGCCATCGACCCGAAGGGAGCGGGTCCGTTGGTGCCATCGACCCGAAGGGAGCGGGGCCGTTGGCGCCATCGAGCCGGTTGGATATCGCGGCCGACCGCTGGGCGGGCAGGGGCGTCCCGAAATTGGCGCTGGGGGAGTGGCGGGTGGCGCCGGCGCGTTGTCGCGGGTACAAAGGGGACGGAGGCGAGAAAGGGACCGATGGACTGGGAAGACCGGCTCGACGAGTGGGAGCTTGAGCTAGAGCTCGGCGCCCGGCTCGACGGCTCCGACTGGGTGACGCTGGAGAAGGCCGCCGCCGAGACCGGCGTGTCCCGGGCCGCGCTGCGCACCTGGTACCGCGCCGGCCAGATCCCGTCGCGACTGGTCGACGGCCCGCACGGCCCGCAGCGCCTGGTCCCGCTGGCCATGGTCGCCGAGCGCGCCGAGGCCAGCCCCCGGGTCCGCAAGTCGGCCGAGCGCCGCCTGGCCGACGAGGCCCAGCTCGAACTGCTCCGCACCCGCGTCGACCGGCTAGAACTGCGCCTGGCCGAGCTGGAACGCCGCCTCAACCCCCCGCCCGCCGACTGACCACCCCCGCTGCCTGGGTGCCTGGGTGCCGAGTATGAATGCGGCGCGCCAGGACCGGAACAGGCGTCCCGGGAGGTTCACGCCGCCCGGAGGCAGTCCGCCGGGACCAGGCGGCGGGCGGGAGTGGCGGCCGGAGCCACGCTGTCGTTCATCCTGACGTTCTGGTTCAGATCTCGCCGAAGAGACGGTCGCCGGCGTCGCCGAGGCCGGGCACGATGTAGCCCTTGTCGTTGAGGCGCTCGTCGACCGCGCCGGTGACGACCCGCACGGAGTCGCCGGGGAAGGCCTCGTTCACCCTGGCCAGGCCCTCCGGGGCGGCCAGCAGGCAGATCGCCGTGACCGCTTCCGCGCCCCGGTCGCGCAGCATGGAGATGACCGTGACCAGCGTGCCGCCGGTGGCCAGCATCGGGTCGAGGTACGAACACCTCCCGGCCGGTGAGGTCGGCGGGCAGCCGGTTCGCGTAGGTGCTGGCGACCAGGGACTCCTCGTCCCTGACCATGCCGACGAAGCCGATGCTCGCCATCGGCAGCAGCCGGGTCATCCCGTCGAGCATGCCGATACCCGCGCGCAGCACCGGGACGATCAGCGGGTTCGGCGGCGAGAGCCGCACGCCGGCCGCTCGGGCGACCGGGGTGGTGACCTCCACGTTGGCGACGCGGATCTCCCTGGTCGCCTCGTAGGCGAGCAGGGTCACCAGCTCGTCGGCGAGCGTGCGGAAGGTCGCCCGGTCGGTGTCGGCGTCGCGGAGCAGCGTGAGCTTGTGGGTGACCAGCGGGTGGTCGGCGAGGAGCATGCGCATGGCCGTAAGTGTGTCAGGTCACCAGGGCGCGGTGGCGAAGCGGCGGTCAGCCGCGCTCATGCCGTCGCGGCCGCAGCGCCCGGGCCAGCAGGCCGGACAGCGCGGCCGCCGTCCCCGTGCCGGTCAGCGCCACCGAGCCGACCGGGGCCTGCTCGTCGAGCAGCTGCAGCGCGCGCAGCCGGTGCCGCAGCACGTGGATCTCGCCGCGGATCGCGCTGGACAGGCTGCCGCCGGACCGCGACGCCCAGCCCTCGGCCGCGTGCAGCTCGGTCAGCCTGCTCGGCGAGCTCCTCGTAGCCGACCGGGCCCTCGTGCAGCGTGATCACCAGCAGCGCCGCTTCGCGCACGGCCACGGTGAAGTCCGGGTCGGCGCCATCGTCCGGCCCGATGAGCGAGGCCGTGCCGATGTGCCAGCGCACCGCGGCGTCGTCGGCCATCAGCCGCCCGGTCCTGGTCAGCACGAGCGCGCCGCCGCTGCGCCGCACCGCGCCCATCTCGTGCTGCGCCAGGCCTCGCAGGGTGTGCAGCGGGTAGACGTCGAGTTCCTGGTACCGGCGGACGGGCGGGCCCGCCGTGCCGCCCGGCCCCCAGCCGAACCGCTCAGCCGCCTCGCCGACCAGGGCGGGCGCGATGTAGTGGCGCGCGGTCAGCCGCAGGCCGCCGTCCGCGTGCCCGAGCATCCAGGCCAGCGTGGGCAGCGGCTCGTCGGGCAGGTCCGGCGGTTCGAGCAGCCGGGGCATCACGCCGCGGGCCAGGCGGGACCGCTCGCCGGGGTGGCCGTGTGCCCATTCCTCGATCCGCTCGGCGCTGATCCGGCTGAGCCAGGTGTCGCCGCCCGGCGCGCTGGCCGGCCGGGTCAGCCAGCGCTCGACGAGCCCGGCCCGCTTGGTCTTCCAGCCGCTCACGCCGACCTTCAGGTCGCGGGCGGCGACCGCCAGCTCGATCGCGGCGGCGCAGGCGTCGTAGGCGGAGCGCTCGTCGGGCCCCATGACCGAGGACCAGGCGAGCAGGTCGGTGTCCGGCGGCACCGCGGCCGAGCGGGCCAGCGCCCGGGAGTAGGCGGCCACGCCCTCGGCCCGCGAGGCGGCGTACGCGCCGATGACCCGCGTTGTCTCCTCGGCGGCGCACACCTCGGCGTAGCGCTCCATCCCGGCCAGGGTGAACACCCGGGCCAGGGCGCGGGTGACGGCGAGCGGCTCGTCCGCTGGCTGCCGGGTCCCGGCAGGCAGCGTGTACCAGAGGAACTCCTGCAGCCGCAGCAGCGAGATCGCACCCAAGCCGTCACCCGATGTCAGCGAGCGGAGGGCGGTCCTCGCGTCGTCGGCGACTGCGGGATCCTCGCGCGCCAGGGTCTTGAGCGCCTCGGCCTCAGTCATCATGCGGTCAGTCTGCCCCACGGGGTCAAGCGACGGTAGATGCGTTGCGGATTTGACGGGTGATGTTCGGGCGGTGTCGCCATCCGCACTTGCAGGCCGGTCACGTGCGTTACCGGCACTGCCATATGACGGGCAAAAAGGGCCTGCACACGCACTTTCGTCCGGGATACTACGCGCGGTAGCCGACCGCGACGGACGCGCCGCCGCCCGGCTACGGCATGATTGCTCGGGTGAGCGGCATCTACGACGAACCAGAGCTGTACGAGCTCGCCTGCGCCTACCGTGACATCCCCGCCGAGGTCTCGGCCATCGCCACGTGGTGCGACGCGCACCACGACGGCCCGGTCGGCTCGGTGCTCGAACTGGCGGCCGGCCCGGCCGAGCACGCCCGCGAGTTCGCCCGCCGCGGTGTGCGGGCGACGGCGCTCGACCGTTCCCCGGCGATGTGCGGCTACGCGGCGGCCCGGGCCAAGGCCGACGGCGTCGAGCTGGCGGTGGTCGAGGCGGACATGCGCGACTTCACCGTCGACGGCCCCGGCGGCGCACCGGACCAGTTCGACCTGGCCATCATCATGCTGAACTCGGCCTGCCACCTGTTCACCCTCGACGACCTGGTCCGGCACCTGGCCACGGTGCGCGACCAGCTCGCGGCCGGCGGCCTGTACGTCGTGGAGCTGGCGCACCCGGCCGACTTCTTCGCGCCCCAGCCGCGGACCAGCAACGACTGGACGATCGACGCCGCCGGGGTGCACGCCGAGGTCCGCTGGGGCGGCCGCGGCGACCGGATCGACCCGCTGACCCAGGTCACCAACGAGCACATGACGATCACCACGACGGCGCCGGACGGCACGATCCGCACGGTCAGCGACATGGTGCCCAACCGGTTCTGGACGCTGACCGAGGTCACCGCCGCCGTCGCGCTGGCCAACGCGGTGCGCCCGCGCACCCCGGGCGGCGGGTTCGAGCTGGCGGCGACCTACGGCGACTTCGACCAGGCGACCACGCTGGACGACCCGGCTGCCTGGCGGATGATCCTGGTCCTGCGGCGCACGGCTAGGCTAACCCGCCCGGGGCGGCCCGCAGGCTTTCCCTGACCCGGCTGGCCAGCGGGTGGCCGGGCTCCAGGTAGCGCTCGCAGTCGGCCAGCGCGCGGCCGAGCGTACGGAAGCCGTCGGCGGTCCGCCCGGCCTCGCGGTAGGCGGCGGCCAGGCCGCACCGGGCGGTCAGCGTGTCGGTGTCGCCGGGGCCGAGAGCCCGCTCGCTGTCCGCCACCACCCGCTCGTAGCCGTCGATCGCCTCACGCAGCCGCCGGGCCTGCTGGTAGGCGGCGGCCAGGGCGGCCCGCGCGGCCAGCGTGTGCCGGTCGCGCGGCCCGGCGGCCCGCTCCCCGTCGGCAGCCGCGCGCTCGTAGTGCGCGATGGCCTCCTTCGGCCGTCCGGCGGCCCGGCAGGCGGCGCCGAGGTCGCCGCGCGCGGCGATCGTGTCGGGGTGCCCGGGGCCGAGCAGCCGTTCCCGGTCGGCCAGCACCCGCTGGCAGGCGCCGACCGCCTCCTTGGACCGGCCCGCGGCCCGGTAGGCGCCGGCCAGGCCGGCCCGCAGGGCCACCGCGACCGGGTCGTCCGGCCCCACGGCCCGCTCGGCGTCGGCCAGCTGCGCGCTCGTAGCCGGTGACCGCCGCGCCCGGCTGCCCGACGCACAGGCGGGCGGCGGCCAGGCCGGCCCGGGCGGACAGCGTGTCGCGGTGCGACGGCCCGAGCTCCCGCTCGGCGTCGGCCAGGGCCCGTTCGTACAGCCGGAAGCTGTCCGGGTGCCGCCCGGCCGCCCGGTACGCGGCGGCCAGCTCCAGCCGCACGACGAGGGTCGCGGTGTGCCCGGGGCCGTAGATCCGCTCCCGCGCCCCCAGCGCCTGCTCCTGCAGGGCGATCCCGGCCAGGTCCCGGCCGGCGGCGTGCAGCGACCGGGCCGTGTTCAGCCGTGCGGTCACCGTGTCCGGGTGCTGCGGCCCGAGCGCCGCCTCCCGGTCGGCGAGCGTCGCCTGGAAGACGGGCAGCGCCTCGGCCAGCCGCCCGGCGGCGGCGCACGCGTCCGCGAGCCGCTCCCTGGCCAGCACCGAGTGGGCGTGCCCGAAGCCGAGCAGCCGGCTGCTGGCGTCGGCGAGTGCCTGCCAGTACCCGATGGCCGACTCCGGCTGGGCCGGGGACTCGCCGAGCGACTCGCCCGCCCGCAGCAGCACCGGGTGGGCGGCCCGGGGTCCACAGCAGGTCGCCGGCGAAGGGGCGCAGCGCGGCGGCGCAGTCCCGCAGCGCCTGGCTGAGCCGGGGGCCGCCCGTCGGGTCGCCCGGCTCGCGGCCAGGCCTCGGCCAGCGCCGTGGCCGCCGCGGCGACCAGGTGCTCGACGTTGCCCGGCGCCAGGTAGGCGCGGACCGCGGACCGCACCGGCGCGGGCAGCCACACGGTGCGCTCCGCGCTCGCGGTGTCCACGCTCACCAGGCCGAGCCGCTCCAGGTTGGCGTAGGCCGCCCGCACCAGGGCGGCCGCGCCTGGGTTCGCCGCGCCGGCGCTGCCGGTGATGTACCCGCACGCGGCGGGCGCGGTGAGCACGGCCTCGGGGATGCCGCCGGTGTCCAGGGCCGAGGCGAACACCAGGGCCGGCCACGACAGGCCGGCCGGCGACAGCTCGTGGGCCTGCTCGACAGCGATCGACCAGGTGGCGAGCAGCGGCTGCGGGCAGCCGTTGACCACCGTGTCGGCGATCGTGCCCAGCCGCCGCGCGAACCGGTTCCGGTAGTCACGGCAGGTGCTCCCGGTCACCGCGATCACCCCCGCCGCCTGGGCCAGTGCGATCGGCAGGCCGCCGACGTCCTCGGCGAGGTCGAGCGCCTCGATCCGCTGGTCGGGGAAGGCGGTGAGCCGGGCGTTCAGGTAGGTGAGCGATTCCCGCCTGCTGAAGCCGGTCACCGGGTGCGCGGTCACGGCGCCGGGAGCCGCGAGGTCGGGTTCCGCCCAGCTGGCTGGTGACGACGACCTGGCCGGCGGGTCCCCGCGGCCACAGCCCGTCCAGGTCGGCGGGGGAGCGCACGCCGTCGAGCACCACCGCCCAGCGCCGCCCGGTGCCGCCCAGCCAGTCGAGGAACCGCCGGGCGGCGCTGTCCGCGGTGCCCACGCCGGCGCCGGCCTCGTCCCCGGTCAGCGGCTCCAGGTCGGCGGCCGCCTGCGCGTAGCCGGCCACGATCGCCGCCCGGTCGCCGGCGGGCACCCAGACCAGCAGGTCAACCGCGCGGGCCGCCCAGATGGCGTGCGCGAAGCCGACCGCGAGCTGCGTCTTGCCGGTGCCGCCCTCGCCGGGCTGCGCCGGGACCAGCAGGGTGGTCTCGCCCGGGCGCAGGCCGTCGGCCAGCCCGAACCCGGTCTCCTGGCGCGGATGGAAGTAGGCGGCAAGCGGCGGAACGGATCCGGAGATAACCGGCGCGCCGGCCCGCTGAGCCCCCATGTCCGCCGGCCCTCCCACACGCGAAGCGGTCTAGCAGGCATCCTATGGGCGAACCGGGCAGAACCCCCGGCCGAGCCAACAAAATGGCCCACAGCGAATTACTATCCGCCGCGCCGGCCGCTGGGGCGGCCCGCCGGCTCAGCGGTATGTGCCAGCCTCACCTCAGGCTCTTGAGGTCACGCGGGCGGCAGTCCGCTGCCCGGCCCCGGCGGTCGCGCGCAGCGCCGGGTGGTCGGCCACGACCGTGGCCGACCCCGGTGCCACCTCGGTGAACCCGCCGTCGGTCACCACCGGGAGGCCGCTGGCCAGCAGCGCCGCCCACTGCTCGCCGCCCGCGACCCGCACCGCGAGGTCGAAGTCGAGGTCCCGCCACCGCGAGCGGGCGCTCGGCGGCAGCTCCCACCAGGCCAGTTGCGCCCCGTGCCCGGCCTGCGCCATGGCCTTGCCCGCGGTCATCGGCAGCGCCGGGTTGAGCCATAGCACCGGCGTCCCGGCGGGCGGCGGGCCCGGCTCGCGCGGGTCGTCGAAGTCGGTACCTGAGACCTGCAGCCGGGCCAGGTCGGCCGGCCAGTCGTCCACCGGCACCGGCGGGTAGACGCGCAGTCGTGCCGACCCGTGCACCACGCTGATCCCCGGCAGCGCGGCCGCCCGGTCCCAGGCGGCGCCCCTGGCCCGCCGGACGACCTTCCTGATCCGCGCGTCCTGCCAGGCCCTGGCGGCCGGGGCCCACTCGCCGTCCGGCGCGGTGACCCGCGGGTCGGTCAGGAACCGCAGCACCGCGCGGGCCGCGCCTTCCAGCGCGTCGGTCCTGGTGGGCGGCGTCGCCCGTTCTACCCGGATGACCAGCGGCAGCGCGTACTGCGGCCCTTCGTCCCTGCTGGCCGCCTGCATGGCCGCCTGCATGGCCGCCTGCGTTGCCGCGGCTGCGTCCCCGGCGCCTGATCGCTCTTCCGTCACCGTCTAAGGATGTCAGCCGCGCGGCCGTGCCTTCTCCGCCCGCCTGGCGGCCGGCGGTAGGCGGCCAGTGCTACGGCCAACGGTAAAAGCCGTGAACGCGCCGGGTCGTCGTCTCGCTGGCGCGGCAGCGGTCTGCCGCCGGCGTCGCGGCCCGGCCGGTCGGCGGTGTCACGGCGGCTGGCCGGCTGGCGGCCCGGTCGCCGCTGCGCCACGGCTTGTGCCTGGCCACCCAGTACCCGCCGCAGGCCAGCAGGACCACGGCACATCGTCCGCCGAGCGCCGTGGTGCCGAGCCCCGCGTACTTGAGCCCCGAGGCGAAGATCACGAAGGTGATCACCGGCCGGATGTAGCGGTCCGGTGCCCGCGAGGAGAGGAACGACCCGATGAGCACCGCGGGCACCGACCCGATGACCACCGCCGTGGTCAGCCCGAACTGCACGTGCCCGAACAGCAGCGAGCCGAGCGCGGCCGCCGCGGTCAGCGGCACCGCCTGGGTCAGGTCGGTGCCGACCAGCTGCCCGGCGGCGATGGCCGGGTAGGTGAACAGCAGCAGCACGATCATCAGCGACCCGGACCCGACCGAGGTCATCCCGACCACGAGCCCGCCGACCGCGCCGATGACGACCGTGAGGCCTGGCCGGACCCGCAGGTTGCCGATGACCTGCGTCCGCGCCTGCCCCGAGCGCCGGTCGAGCCAGGACCGCAGCAGCATCGCCGCCGTGCCGGCCAGCAGCGCCGCGCCCAGCGCGATCTCGACGTTCTGCTGCTGGGCCGCGTCGCCGCCCAGCAGGTGCAGCAGGTACGAGCCGAGGAAGGCCATCGGCACCGATCCCACGCACATCCACCCGACCAGGCGGTAGTTGACCGTTCCCCGGCGCATGTGCACCAGCGAGCCGACCGGCCGCATCACCACGGCCGCGACCAGGTCGCTGGAGATCGCCGCCGACGGCTTGACGTTGAACAGCAGGATCAGCATCGGCGTCATGAGCGCGCCGCCGCCCGCCCCGGTCAGCCCCACCAGCAGCCCGACGATAGCGCTGCCCAGCACCACATAGGGGTTGAGATCCACCCGCAGTCTCCGTCCTAGCCCTTCCCGACTATCCCGATGGTGAATATATCTCTTGTAAACAGATCGTAAAAGTGTAACGAGCAGCACGCCGCCCGCAGCGACGAATCGCGGGCGCAGCCGCCGCGGTGCCCCGTTCCCGGGCGCTCAGCCCGCCCCGCGACCGGGTCGTTTGCGCAAGGCCTGAGAGCAGCGAAGCGCAGCGACCCGCTGGCAGCGGCCCTGGCCAGCCGGCGACCGGCGGCGCCCGGGCGGCGCCGCGAAACGGCGTCTCATCGCCCGGACTTGTAACCGGCCGCGAGGCTTGACGCCTCGCGGGCCGGGAAGGCCGCCGCCGGTGTTACGCGGGCACCGGCACCGGGGCCAGCACCTCGGGCTGCGGCGCTGGCGCGGCCAGCGCGGCCGCGTTGGCCGCCGCGAACTCCTGGTAGCGGCGCAGCTCGACGGCGCGGCGGCGGCGGTTCCAGCCGAGCAGCCCGGCCATGACCGCCACCACCTCGGGCGCGGCCGACGCCCCGGCGTCCGCCGACTCGATCAGCAGCCGAACCCGCCGGGCCAGCACGTCCTCGGGGTGCAGCGCGCCCTCGTGGGTGACCGCGTAGCTGACCTCGGCCCGCAGGTAGGGGTAGTCGTCCACCAGCGGCTTGCCCAGCGACTTGTCGGCGCGGATGAGGTCGAGTACCTCGGTCGCCAGCGTGCCGTAGCGGGTGATCAGGTGCTCGGCCACGGCCGGCGCCACGCCGTAGTCCTCGGCCAGCCGCCGGGCCGAGGCCAGCACCGCGGGCAGCCCGTCCGCGCCGAGCAGCGGCAGCTGTCCGGTCACCGAGGGCGGCACCGTCCCCGGCAGGCCGGCGACCGCGGTGTCCACCACGTCCTTGGCCATCAGCCGGTAGGTGGTGAACTTGCCGCCCGCGATGGAGACCAGGCCGGGCAGCGGGGCGTCCACCACGTGCTCGCGGGACAGCTTGGTCGTGGGCTTCTCGCCGGCGCCCTTGTCGCCGGCCCTGGCGTCGGCCGGCGGCTCGGCGACCAGCGGGCGCAGCCCGGCGTAGACGGCGAGCACGTCGTCCCGGGTGAGCGGCTTGGCCAGCACCCGGTTGGCCTCGCCCAGGATGTAGTCCACGTCCTCGGCGGTGGCGGCGGGCTCGGCCCGGTCGCCCGTCCACTCGGTGTCGGTGGTGCCGACGATCCACCGATCGTCCCAGGGGATGAAGAACAGCACGCTCTTGCTGGTACGCACGATCATCCCGGTGTCGGCGTCGATGGCCGAGCGCTTGGTCACCAGGTGCACGCCCTTGGACATCCGCACCTGGTACCCGGCCTGCACGCCGCTGGCCTGGTGGACCAGGTCCGACCAGACCCCGGCGCAGACGATCACCCGGGCGGCCCGCACCTCGAACTCCTTGCCGGTCTCCTCGTCCTTCACGATGGCGCCGGTAGACCTGCCCGTCGCGCCGCCGCCGTTAGTCTGCGTGCCCGATACGCTCTTTCTCATGGGTACGCCGGGGGTACGGGGCCGGGGGGACATGGGGGGCGGGGGTCCGCCATGCGGGAATTTGTCCCCCCGGGGACATCAGCAGGGACAGGGCGGTGGCCCGGGTGAGCACCAGGGCGCCGTACCTGGCCGCCGTCCGGGCCACGGTGATCGTGTACCTGGCGTCGTCCACCTGCGCGTCGTAGTACATCATCGCGCCGGCCAGCCGGTCGGGCCGCAGCGCGGGCGCCCGGCGCAGCGCCCCCTTGGTAGTCAGGTGCCGGTGGTGGGGGACGGGCCGCTTCACGCCCTCCATCGCGTCGTAGATCACCAGCCCGGCGCCGACGTAGGGCCGCTCTACCATCTTGCGGTAGAGCGGGTAGAGGAACGGAACCGGCCGCACCAGGTGCGGCGCCAGCCGACTGACCAGCAGGTCGCGTTCCCGCAGCGCCTCCTTGACCAGCTTGAAGTCGCCCTGCTCCAGGTACCTGAGCCCGCCGTGGATCAGCTTGGACGAGCGCGACGAGGTGCCCGCCGCCAGGTCACGGGACTCGATCAGGCCGACCCGCAGGCCGCGTGACGCTGCGTCGAGCGCGGCGCCCGCCCCGGTGATTCCGCCCCCGATGACCAGCACGTCAAGCGGCTCGGCTGTCAGCCTCCGCATCGTCGCGTCACGCTCACGCGCGTCAAGCACTCCGGGCATGGAGACTGCTCCCCTCCGCGGCCCCGTGCGGGGCTCCTACCATCCATCGTAAGTACCCGAGGCGGCTGGTCACTGACCGGTCAATCAACGCTCGGCAAAGCTACGGGCGGCCGGGCAGCCGCAGCACGGTGTCCCGCCCGCCTCCGCCGGGCGTGTCACTGGACAATGATGAACTCAAGAGCAAGCCTCAGAACGTCGGCGGCTGACCCGCACACCGCCCCCGTTGCCGATCAAGTCGAAGGAGACGCGCGTGGCTGACTTCGTCGGTGCCGTCGATCAGGGCACCACGAGCACCCGGTTCATGATCTTCGACCACGGCGGCAACGAGGTGGCCCGTCACCAGCTTGAGCACCGGCAGATCCTGCCCCAGGCGGGCTGGGTGGAGCACGACCCGGTGGAGATCTGGGAGCGGACCAGGACGGTGATCGCCGCCGCGCTGCACGCGGCCGGGCTGGGCGCCCGCGACCTGGCCGCGCTCGGCATCGCCAACCAGCGGGAGACCACGGTGGTGTGGGACCGCCGCACCGGCGAGCCGTACGCCAACGCGATCGTCTGGCAGGACACCAGGACCGACCAGATCGCCGCGGCGCTGGAGCGCGACGGCGCGGGCGAGGTGATCAGGCGCAAGGCGGGGCTGCCGCCGGCCACCTACTTCTCCGGCGGCAAGCTGCGCTGGCTGCTCGACCACGACGAGCGGCTGCGGGCCGACGCCGAGGCCGGCCACGCCCTGTTCGGCACGGTGGACAGCTGGCTGCTGTGGCACCTGACCGGCGGCCCAGCCGGGGGAGCGCACGTCACCGACGTGACCAACGCCAGCCGCACCATGCTGATGGACCTGGCCACGCTGGACTGGGACGACGAGCTGTGCGGGCTGCTTGGCGTGCCGCGGGCGATGCTCCCGGCCATCGCCCCGTCGGTGCACCACTACGGCGTCACCGCCGACGGCATGCTCGGCTTCGGGGCTCGCGGCGGGGCGGTGCCGATCGGCGGGGTGCTCGGCGACCAGCACGCGGCCACCATGGGGCAGGTCTGCTTCGCCCCCGGCGAGGCAAAGAACACCTACGGCACCGGCAACTTCCTGGTCCTCAACACCGGCGCCGAGCGCTACGCCTCAAAGTCCGGCCTGCTGACCACCGTCGCCTACCAGCTGGCCGACGCCCCCGCCGTGTTCGGCCTTGAAGGCTCGGTCGCGGTGACCGGCGCGGCGGTGCAGTGGCTGCGCGACCAGCTCGGCATCATCAGCGGCGCCGCCGACAGCGAGCACCTGGCCGCCCAGGTGGACGACGCCGCCGGCCTGTACTTCGTCCCCGCGTTCTCCGGCCTGTTCGCCCCCTACTGGCGGGCCGACGCCCGTGGCGCGATCGTCGGGCTGTCCCGGTTCCACACCAACGCGCACCTGGCCCGCGCCACCCTGGAGGCGATCTGCTACCAGACCAGGGACGTGGTCGACGCCATGGCCGCCGACTCCGGCGTCACCCTCGACGTGCTCAAGGTGGACGGCGGGGTCACCGCCAACAACCTGTGCATGCAGCTCCAGGCGGACATCCTCGGCGTCCCGGTCAGCCGCCCGGTGGTCGCGGAGACCACGGCGCTCGGCGCCGCCTACGCGGCCGGCCTCGCGGTCGGCTTCTGGCGCGATACGACCGAGCTGCGGGCCAACTGGGCGGAGGCCCGCCGCTGGGAGCCCACCTGGTCGCAGGACCGTCGGGCCGCGGGCTACGCAGGCTGGCGCAAGGCGGTGGAACGCACCCTGGACTGGGTAGACGTCAAATAACTGGGCAGGCGCCTGGACCCGGTGGTTCCGCACCGCCGACCAGGTCGCCACCCAGTAAGAAGCCTGCGCGCCCGATATGATGGCGGTTTTGCCATCGGGCGCGCCCCGGGGGGTACGGGGCCGGGGGATATGGGGGGCGGGGAGCCCCCCATGCGGGAAGGTGCCCCCCGGGAGACAACAGCGGAGGTTCCGGTGGCGGATATGCGCACGGCGGTGGTCGCCGAGCCGGTCGGTGACGTGACGGCGATACTCGGCGAAGGGCCCTACTGGGTACCGGAAGACGACTGCCTGCTCTGGGTGGACATCCGGCGCGGCCAGCTGCACCGCACCTACTTCCCCTCGGGCAACACGGTCACCCTGGACCTGGACGCCGCCTCGGCGGCGTTCCCCGCCGTGGGCGGGGGCATCCTCACCGCCGGCGGCAGCAGGCTCACCCTGCACGTGCCCCCTGAGCGGGGCGATGTCTGGGTCAGCCGCCTCGTGGCCGAGGTCCCCGTCCACGAGGGCGTGCGCTTCAACGACGCCTCGGTGGACCCGGCGGGCCGCGTCTGGGTCGGCTCGATGCACATCGGGGAGTCCGAGCCGCTCGGCGAGCTGTACCGGCTCGGCCCGGGCGGCGCGCTGAGCCCGGTCGTCCGGGGCGTGACCGTGTCCAACGGGCTCGGCTGGTCGCCGGACGGCACCCGGATGTACTACACCGACTCCCCGCTGCGCCGGATCGACGTTTTCGACTACGACCCGGCGACCGGCGAGGCCTTCCAGCGCCGCCCCTTCGCCGACCTGTCTTCCGCCGACGGCCTCCCCGACGGCCTGACCGTAGACGCCGACGGCTGCGTCTGGGTCGCGTTCTGGGGCGGCGGCGCGCTTCGCCGCTTCGCACCCGACGCCTCCCTGGACGCGGTGCTGCCGCTGCCGGTCACCCAGCCGACCAGCTGCGCCTTCGGCGGCCCCGGCCTGGCCAACCTGTACGTCACCACCGCCAGCGTGGGCCTCAGCGACGCCGAGCTCCGCGACCAGCCCCTGGCCGGCCGCCTGCTCACCCTGCGCCCCGGCCCCGTAGGACTCCCCTCTACCAGCGCCTACGCCGCCATCCCCGCCTGAAGTCGGTGGCCAGGCACTCGGCGACCGTCGCCCGTGCCCCTCAGGCTCGGGGCCAGTCGTCCGGCAAGCCGGCCCACGGGTCGTAGTCGACCTCGAGCGGCTCCTGCGTCCGGGCGCTGCGCCGCGGGCACGTGCTCCAGGTTGAGCCGGATCCGGAACCAGGTGGAGGAGCGGCCGCGCATCGAGTCCGACCAGCACGTCGGCTGGCTCGAGCAGCGGCCAGACGTCGGCGTGCCGGGCCTTCCAGCGCTCCAGGCCCTCCATCGCCTCGGCCTTGGTCTTGGCCCGGGCGATCTCGATCAGCGGCTTGGTCGACTTGCGCCGCCCGGTCGGGCTTGGGCCGTCGGACGGGGCCCGCGCCGGCGGGGGCGCGCCGCTTCGACGGCTGCACCCGGGCCTCCTCGCCCTCCTGCTTCTCGTAGTGCGGCGGCCACGGGCGCGTCCGGCAGGCCCGGACTCCTCGTCCCGGGCCGCCTGCTCCAGCAGCGCGCTCGAGCGACCCGACGGCCGCGTCCATCCCCGCCCACGGGTCGCCGACCGGCGCGAACCGGGCGGGCACCGTGTCGATGGTGAACGCGGCCGGGTCGCAGCCCGGGACCTCGTCCCAGGTCAGCGGGGTGGACACCCGGGCGTCCGGCAGCGGCCTGACCGAGTAGGCCGACGCGACGGTGCGGTCCTTGGCGTTCTGGTTGTAGTCGACGAAGACCCCGTGCCGCTCTTCCTTCCACCACTTGGAGGTGGCCAGGTCGGGGGCCCGCCGCTCGATCTCGCCGGGCCACCGCGACCGCCGCCCGGCGCACGTCGGTGAACGACCACGCGGGGCGATCCGCGCGTAGATGTGCATGCCCCGCGAGCCCGGACGTCTTGGCCCAGCCGGTCAGCCCGAAGTCGGCCAGCACCGCCCGCGCGACCAGGGCCACGTCGAGGATCTGCGGCCACTCCACGCCGGGCACCGGGTCCAGGTCGACCCGCAGCTCGTCCGGGTGGTCCAGGTCGGCGGCGCGCACCGGGTGCGGGTTGAGGTCGATGCAGCCGAGGTTGGCCACCCAGGCCAGCCCGGCCGCGTCGCGCAGCACCACCTCGTCGGCGGTCCGCCCGGACGGGAACTGCAGCTCGGCGGTCTCGATCCACGGCGGCCGGGACGACGGCGCCCGCTTCTGGAAGAACGGCTCTTCCTCGGCCCCGTTCACGAACCGCTTGAGCGCCATCGGCCGCCCGTCGACGCCGCGCAGCGCGCCGTCGGCGACCGCCAGGTAGTACCGGACGAGGTCCAGCTTGGTGTGCCCGGTCCGCGGAAAGTAGACCTTCTGCGGGTTCGAGACCGCCACCTCGCGGCCGGCCACCTCGAGCACGGTCTTCGGGCTGGCCATGGACCTTTGCCCCCGTTCGCGATACCTCGGTCTTTAGTTCTTGCCCAGGATTTCCGCCAGGCTGTAGCTGACCGGCTCTTCGAGCTGCTCGAACGTGCACGAGGCCGGGGTGCGGTCCGGGCGCCAGCGGACGAACTGGGCCGTGTGCCGGAAACGGGTGCCCTCCATGTGGTCGTAGCGCACCTCGACCACCCGCTCGGGCCGCAGCGGGACGAAGGACAGGTCCTTGCCCACGTTCCACCGGCTGTACTCCGAGCTGCGCGGGGTGCGGGTGCCCTCGCCTCCGGCGGCCGTGCGCGGCCCAGTCCCACGGGTGGCCGTCGAACGTGGTCACCAGCGGCTGCAGCTCGGCCCGCAGCTCGCGCCGTACCGCCATCGGGAACGCGCCGATCACCCCGACGCTGGCCAGCTCGCCCGACGGCTTGTACAGGCCGAGCAGCAGCGAGCCGATCGCGTCGTCGCCGCTCTTGTGCGGCCGGTACCCGGCCACCACGCAGTCCGCGGTCCGCTCGTGCTTGATCTTGAACATGACCCGCTTGTCCGGCTCGTACACCCCGTCGGGCGACTTGGCGACCAGGCCGTCAAGCCCGGCCCCCTCGAACTGGGTGAACCACTGCTCGGCCACCGCGCGGTCGGTCGTGGCCGGGGTGAGGTGGACCGGCGGCCGTACGTCGGCCAGGGCCCGTTCGAGCGCGGCCCGGCGCTCGCCGAACGGCCGCGGTCGTGTAGTCCTCCGAGCCCAGGGCGAGCAGGTCGAACGCGACGAAGTGGGCGGGCGTCTGCCCGGCCAGCAGCCGTACCCGGCTCGCCGCCGGGTGCAGCCGCAGCTGCAGCGCCTCGAAGTTGAGCCGCCCGGCCGCGAAGTCCGGCAGCACGATCTCCCCGTCGATCACGCAGCGCGACGGCAGCTCGGCCTGGATGGCGTTGACCAGCTCGGGGAAGTACCTGGTCATCGGCCGCTCGTTGCGGCTGCCGATCTCCACCTCGTCGCCGTCGCGGAACACGATCGACCGGAACCCGTCCCACTTGGGCTCGAACACGTACTCACCGGCCGGGATGGCCGGCACCGCCTTGGCCAGCATCGGCGCGACCGGGGGCATCACCGGAAGGTCCATGGTCACAGCCTGGCACACCGCGGCGCCGTGGCGGCAGACCGAGGATCGCCGGCGCGGCGGCGGTGGTTACCGATGGTGACGAAATCGACCGGGCTCAGCCGCCCGCCATCGCCCCGACGACGAGGAACGGCTCGGCGCCGGAGGCAAGCGCCGCCGCCACCGGGCCGGGCAGCGGCGCGTCCGGCGCGTCGTTGGACAGGTCACGCTCGCACGCGTAGAACCGGACGAACGCCCGCCGCTTGCCCGTCTGGCGGTCGCGGATCGTCCCGCCGAGCACGGGGAACGCGGACTCCAGCGCGTCGAGCACCGCCCGCTGGGTTAGCTCGTCGCCCGCCGCGGTCACCGTGACCTCGCCGGCCACCCGGGCCAGCGTGCGCAGGTGCGCCGGGAGCACCACCCGGACCTGGACCTCGCCACCGGGCCGGGCCGTCACGGCAGCACCTGCACCTCGACGGACAGCACGGCGGGCAGGTCGCGCACGATCGGCGCCCAGGTGTCGCCGGAGTCCGGTGAGCAGTACACCTGGCCGCCGGTGGTGCCCACGTAGACGCCCGCCGACTCCAGGTCGTCGGTGTCCATCGCGTCGCGGTACACGTTGACGTAGCAGTCCTTCTCCGGCAGCCCGGCCGACAGTTCCTGCCACTCATTGCCGCCGGCCCGCGACCGCCACACGCGCAGCCGGCCGTCCGGCGGGTAGTGCAGGCTGTCGCTGGTGATCGGCACGACGTAGAGCGTCTCCGGCTCGTGCGGGTGGACCGCGATCGGGAAGCCGAAGTCGGTGGGCAGGTTCCCGCTGATCTCCGTCCAGTTCCGGCCGCCGTCGTCGGAGCGCATCACGTCCCAGTGCTTCTGCATGAACAGGGTGTCCGGCCGGGACGGGTGGGCCTCGACGTGGTGCACGCAGTGGCCGACGTCGGCGTCGGTGTCGGGGATGCCCTCGGAGACCAGGCCGTGGTTGGCCGGCTGCCAGGTCTCGCCGCCGTCGTCGGACCGGAAGGTCCCCGCGGCGGATATCGCCACGTAGATCCGCGGCTCCTGCAAGATGATCGTGTGCAGGCACAGGCCGCCCGCGCCCGGCTGCCAGTCTGGTGCCGACGCGTGCGTGCGCAGCCCGGTGAGCTCGCGCCAGGTGGCGCCGCCGTCGGCCGACTTGTACAGCGCCGCGTCCTCGCCGCCCGCGTAGACGGTGTCCGGCTCGGTCAGCGATGGCTCCAGGTGCCAGATCCGCTTGAACTCCCACGGCCGCGGCGTGCCGTCGTACCACAGGTGGGTGCCCGGGTCGCCGCCCGCGTAGGTGAAGTCGTTGCCGGCCGGCTCCCAGGTCAGCCCGCCGTCGTCGGACCGCTGGATGAGCTGGCCGAACCAGCCGGAGTTCTGCGAGGCGTAGACTCGGTCCGGGTTCACCGGCGATCCCTTGAGGTGGTAGACCTCCCAGCCCGGCGAAGTGCGGCCCGCTGACCGACCACTTCTCCCGCCGCTCGTCTGAGGTCAGCACGAACGCGCCCTTGCGCGTCCCGGCCAGCACCCGCACCTGCGTCATGATGCCCCCTTTTGTTCGGTTCTTCCGCGTGACGAAACCCGGTGATCAACCGGTACCAGATACGACTGCGCAGGTCAGCGAAACTCATCGCCGCGCCTGGTGCCGGGCAAGGTAACGTGAACGCGATCGACCGACGGCCCAACCCCAGGGAGCTAACGATGGCTGGTCAGCCGCCAGAACCCTCCTTCCAGCCGACCGGGCAGGACCAGGACCACGGCCTGACCCAGGGGCGCCCCAGCTGGCAGCCCAGCTACACCCCGCCCCCGGCCACGCCGGCGTCAGGCAGCGTCGGCGGCGGCCAGCAGGCCTACGCCGCGCCCCCGCCCTACGGCGCGCCGGACCAGGGCTACGGTGCCCAGGAGCAGACCTACGTCGGGCAGCCCGGCCAGGTGTACGGAGCGCCGGACCCCGCGTACGCCCCGGCCGGCCTTGGGCAGGGATACCCGGGCTACCAGGGCTACGGCACCCCGCCCGGCCAGGAGCAGGGCCAGGGTCAGGCGGCCGGGTACCCGCCACCGCAGTGGCACGCCTCGGCGGGCACGACCCCGGCCGCGCAGCCCAAGCAGCGTGGCGACAAGGGCTTCATCGGGTCGCTGTTCGACTTCAGCTTCTCGCTCGCTGGTCACCCCGAAGATCATCAGGGTCGCTTTACGTGCTCGCCGTGCTGTGGACGGCCGCTGTGCGTGCTGGCCTACGTGATCGTCGGCTTCTCGTTCGGCGGCTTCTGGGGCGGTATCGGGGTGCTGATCCTGGCCGGCCCGGTCATGATGCTGTTCGGCGTCGGCGTCAGCCGGGTGGTCCTCGAGGCGTTCATGGTCTTCTTCAGGATCCACGACGAGCTGAAGGAGATCCGCAAGCAGGGCGAGGGCCGGTCCTGACCTCGGCCCGGCAAGTTTTTCCCGCCGTATTCGTCCACAGCCACCTTGCCCGCTGTCCACAGCGCGGACCCCAAGCGTGCGCGGGCTTGCCGGCCGGTGATGTCCACAGCCTCACCGCGCTAACCAGGGGGTATTCCACAGCCAGGCCCCCGGTTACACACATGGTGATCCACAGCGAGCCTGGAGTACGTTACCGATCCCGGGGGAGCGAGAGGCCGCGGCGCGTTAGCGGCGCCGGTCGACCGCCCCGCGGGGACCGGGGAAACACGATGGCAAGCGGGCAGGACATCAAGTCATGACCAGAACCCTGATGCAGCCGCCGGCCGCCGAGGCGACCAGGCACACTCGTCACATCCAGCTCATCGTCGACATTCACCTGCTGCTGGTCAGCGAGGGCGACCTGCTGCTCGGCAGGCGCGCGAACACCGGGTACGGCGACGGCGCCTACGAGCCGCCGTCCGGCCGCCTCGCCGAGCGCGAGACCCTCGTCGAGGCCGCGGTCCGGGTAGCGGCCGCCCAGGCCGGGATCGCGCTCGAACCGCAGCAGGTATCGCTGGCCCACGTGCTGCACGACGTGTCGGGCGCGGGCCGGATGGCGTTCTTCCTGGCCGCGGACGGCTGGGCCGGCGAGGCCTGCGCCGTCCGCCCGGCCGGGCGGCTGACGGTCGCCGGGACGCGGAGCTACAGCCACTTCGGCTGGTACCCGCTCAGCCGACCTGCCGGCGAACATGATCGACCGGGCCCGGGTCGCGGTCCGCAACTACGCCGCGGGCGGGCGCTTCTCGACCTATCCCGCCTTCGGCATGTGGCAGCTGCGCGGAGTTGGCAACCGCCGTCAGCGGGGTAGGCTCAGGTGCGATGCGCCTGGTAAAGACCCACGGGTCACTGAACGAGATCTTCGCGCTCGACGCGGCGCCGGACGCCTGGGAGTCCGACGCGGAGCTGCGCGCGTTCGTCCGGCGCGTCTGCGACCGCGGCGCCTGGACCGGCGGCAGCGACGGGATCTACCTGTACGACGCGGGCGGGCCGCAGCGCGCAGGCCTGGTTCTTCAACCCCGACGGCTCGTCGGCCGAGTTCTGCGGCAACGGCATGCGCGGCCTCGGCCGCCTCATACTCGACCGGCGCGGCACCGACACCGAGGTGATCGCGCAGCGGCGGCCGCGACTACGCCGTGCACCGCGCGCCGTCCACGCCCGAGGGCGTCCGCCAGGTCCTGCTCGACCTGCCGCCGCTGCGCTTCGACGACGCGGCCCTGCCGGCGCCGTTCGCCGGCTTCACCGCCGTGGCAGTGCCGAACCCGCACGTCATCGCGATCGTGACCGAGTACTCCGAGCCCGCGCTGATCGAGCTGGGCCAGCGGGCCGACGAGGTCTTCGCCCGCGGGCGCCAACGTCTCCTTCCTCTGCCGCTGGACGTGTCCGCAGTGGCCGCGGCCGCGTCCGCGCCGGGCGAGGCGCCGGACCCCGAGGTCTTCGTCCGCACCTTCGAGCGCGGCGCGGGCCTGACCCCGTCCTGCGGCTCCGGCGTGGTCGCCTCCCGCGCCGCCTACTCCCGGGTCACCGGCCTCGACCCGGCGCGTCGCGTCGTCGTCCGCAACGCGGGCGGCGTGGCCGCCGCCTCGGTCCACGTCCGCGACGACGCCTGGTACCCGGTGCTCGAGGGCAACGCCACCGTGGTCTACCAGGCCGACGTCGACGCCTCGGGCGCCCAGGCCGGCCCGCTGGACTGGGCCGTGGACGAGAACGCGGCCTACGACACCCTGGACAAGCGCAACGCCGCCTTCCTGGCCGAGCACGACATCAAGACCGCCCACCCGTAACGTCGGCCCGCCTGAAGCGCGCTCGCGCGTCCGCCCGCTCGCGTCCACCGCCAGCGTCGGGAGCCTGTGGCCTGTTACGCGCCGGGCAGGTTCACGCCCGCCAGGGGAGTCTACGCGCGGCAGCCGGTCCAGCGCCAGCCTGGCCCGCCGCTCGGCCGCCTCGGCCTGCCGGGCCCGCCGCCGGGCCGCCGCCAGGTCGGCCCGCGCCCGGTCCAGCCGCCCTTCCAGGTCGCGGACCTCCGCCTCGAGCCCGTCCTCGGCCGCCGACGGCCTCTGCGGCCGCGTCCGACGGCGGAGGTCACCGCCCGTTCGGCCTCCTCGATAGCGGGCCCGCCGCTCGGCGGCCCGCTCCGCGCGCTCCTCGCGCCATCCGCTCGGCTGCCTCCGCCTCCCGCTGTTCGCGTCCGGCGGCGCCTCCGCCTGGCCGCCGCGCGGCCGCTCGGCCGCCGCCGCCGCACCGCCTTCGGCCGCGGCGCATCCTCGGCGCGGCCGGCCTCGACGCGCCGCCTTCGCCTGCGGCGCCGCTGGCCGATCCCGGCCCCGCGCCCGGCTGACGGCGGGCCTGCCGTCGCGGCTGACTCGCCCGTGCGTCCTGGCCTCACGCCGGGTCGCCCGGGCGCCCAGGCGATCCCCGGCCGGCGGCAGGCGTCGCGACCTGCTCATGGCCGCCCGGAATCCGGGCTCGCGCTGCCACGGTTTCGGCCCCGGCTGCGTCCGCCTCGGTCTCGTCTTCGTCCGGCGTCGGCGGGCAGCACGCCGAAGCCGGACCACTGCACCGCCCGGGTGAGTCGTCCCGGCGGCGAAGTCCGCCGCGACGCCCGGGTCGGCGAGCGCGGCGGTCAGCGTCTGGGTGACCTCGGCCGCAGCGACGGCGGCGGGTCGGGCAGGCCGGCCGCGGTCAGGGCCTGCGCGGTGAGCGCGTCGACCAGCGTGCCGCGGGCGGCCGACAGCTCGCGCAGCCGGGGACCGTGCCTGGCCTGCTGGGCGGCGCGCAGCGCGGCGGCCAGCTCGACCAGCTTCGGTCGGCGCCGCCGGGTCGGCGCGCGACAGCCGGTTGACCACCCAGGCCGCCCGGGTGGGCTTGCGCAGCGCGCCGATCGCCCGGGCCGCCGTCCCGGTCGCCGGCGTCCCGGGCGGCGGCGACCAACTCGGCGCGCCGCCCGGTGAACGCGTCCGGGTCGCCGCCGTACAGCTCCCCGGCCGCGTCCGCTACCCGGTCGCCGGCCATGTCCGCGCCGCGCGGACCGGCGCGCGCGCCGCCGCCCCGCCGTCGGGGACCGCTGTCGCCCACGCAGCCGGTTATGCCCCGGTTCGCAGCCCCGCGAACAGGTCATCCTCCGGCAGTGGCGCGCCGGTCGTGTCGCTGGCCCTGATGAAGTACTCGTACCGGAACGCCTGCTGGGCGATCTCCGGCGGCAGCTTGCTGAACCACGACTCGCTGATCTGGCTGCCGTG
Source organism: uncultured Actinomycetota bacterium (assembly GCA_963748785.1). Classification (GTDB taxonomy): domain Bacteria; phylum Actinomycetota; class Actinomycetes; order Streptosporangiales; family Streptosporangiaceae; genus Trebonia. The sequence continues at coordinate 25,961 of CAVVKP010000030.1, forward strand.
GGCGAACAGCGCCGCCCGCTTGCGGTCGAGGACCGGCTCGATGTCGAGCGTGGTGGTGATCCTCGCCTCGGACTCAAGCGACCGCTTCGCCCGTTCCTTGGCCTCGTCGGAGTCCTCGTCCCAGGCTGGGCACGTCCTCGCCCGCCTCGCGCAGCGCCTCGAAGATCTTCTTCCAGTTGGAGCTCTTCATCGTGGACAGGTACACCTTGGCCGGGATGCCGGTCGCCGCCGCGGCGGCCTGGGCGGCCCGGCTGGCGTGCACGTGGTCCGGGTGCTGGTAGGCGCCATCGTCGTCGTAGGTGACCAGCACCTGCGGCTTGTACTTGGTGATCAGCTCGCCGATCCGCCCGGCCACCGTGTCCAGCGGGACGTTGCAGAAGGCGTCGTCGGCGGCCTTGTAGTCCCAGTCCTCCATCCCCGAGTCGTGGTAGCCCAGCGTCTCCAGCGCGCTGACCTGGAGGATGCGCACCGACTCGTCTAGTTCGGACAGCCGCAGCCGGGCGACCGCCGCCGGGTCGTGCCCCTCCTGCCCCGGCTTGATGCCGCCGGGCGCGTCGCCGTACTCGCCGTTGGTACAGGTGACCACGACCACCCGGATGCCCTGGTCGGCGTAGGCGGCGAGAACGCCGCCGCCGGACGCCTCATCGTCGGGGTGGGCGTGAACCGCCATGAGAGTCAGATCCTCAGCCATGCCATCCAGGGTGCCATGCCCCGGTGACAGTTCAGTCCACCGGCTTTTCCGGGCGGTTTAGTCAGGAAATCTCCGCGCACGGCCAGTGCCGTTGCCGCCGGGTACCCGCACGGTCAGCGCGGCCGGCCGGACGGTGACGGTGAGGGTCCTGCCCGTCGGCCACCGGGTCGCCGTCCACCTCGCGGGGGAGCGGCCTGGCCGCGGTGATCTCGACCTTCCGCGCCTGCGACCGCTCAAGCATCCGGTCCTGGTGGTCGGCTGTGCCGCAGCACCCGCGAGGCCAGCCGCGTCCAGCCGAACGGCCCGTGCGGGGCCAGCGTGCCCACGTCGAGTACCCCGTCGTCAAGCAGGGCGTCGGGCAGCAGGCTGAATCCGCCAGGAAGCAGCCCGGAGTTGCCCGACGACGACCGAGCGGGCCGTGCGCTCGACCGGCTCGCCGTCGTCGATCCTGATCGTGAACGCGGTCGGCGGCACGGCCAGGTGCGCGGCACCCGATACCGCGTAGGAAACCCAGCCGAGCTGGTGCTTCAGCCTGGCCCCGGCGACGACGGCGGCGTCAAGTCCCATGCCCGCCATGGCGGTGAACGGCACCCCGTCGGCGGTGGCCAGGTCGATCGTCCAGTCGACGCTGCGCCGAGTCGAGGGCAGCGGCCAGCGCCGCCCGCGGGCTCCTGGGCAGGCGCAGCGTCCGGGCGAGCAGGTTCGCGGTCCCGTGGGGCACCATCGCCAAGCGGGACGCCGCTTCCGGCCAGTCCCTCGGCGCAGCCGCGCACGGTCCCGTCCCCGCCGACCGCGACGACCAGGTCGCTCCGTCGAGGGCCGCCCCGCTGGGCGGCGGTGATCCCGGCCTGCGGCCTTCTCGGTCACCAGGAACACGGCCCGCCAGCCGTGGCGCTCGGCCGCATCCCGGCACAGGTCAGGATGCGGCCGCCGTCACGCATGACCGCGGCCATTGATCACGAACACGACACCAGGCATCGCCAACGACACTACCCCGTGACGCGCGTTCGTATCAGCTGGTCCCGCAGTACGGCGGCACGTGGCGGGCGTGAAACGGCTGCGGCCCCGGATCATGCCGGGGCCGCAGCCGTCAGCGACACGGCGTTACCGCAGGTGCCAGTGGAACGGGGAGATGAGCTTGTCGACCGAGGCGGGACCCCACGTCCCCACCGCGTACGGCTCCACCGGCGGGGGAGAGGTCAGCAGCGGCTCGGAGATCTCCCAGACCCGCTCGATGCCGTCGGCCCGGGTGAACAGCGACTGGTCGCCCAGCATGGCCAGCAGGATCAGCCGCTCGTAGCCCTCAAGGGCGTTGGCGGCCGCGAACGAGTCCTCGTAGCGGAACTGCATCCGCGACGCGCCGAGCGTCATCTCCGGGCCGGGCATCTTGGCCATGAAGTCGACGCTGATCGACCCGGGGTCGGCGAAGTCGATGACGATCTCGTTGAGCTTCCCCTTGGGCGCGTCGATGTGCCGGGTGCGGAACATCCGCACCGGCGGCGCGTGGAACCCGAGGGTCACGGTCTGCCGCGAGACCTTGAGCCCCTTGCCGGACCGCAGGTAGAACGGCACCCCGTGCCAGCGCCAGTTCTCGACCTCGACCTTGAGCGCGATCATCGTCTCGGTGTCGGAGTCGGCCGGGACGCCCTTGATGTCCCGGTATCCCTCGTACTGTCCGCGCACCACGTCGTGCCGCACGTCGATCGGCCGCAGCGCGTCGAACACCTTGCTCTTCTCGTCGCGCAGCGGCCTTTCGGCCAGCGACGTCGGCGGCTCCATGGCGACGAAGCCGAGCACCTGGAACAGGTGGGTCACCACCATGTCCCGGTAGGCGCCGGTCGCGTCGTAGAAGCCGGCCCGCCCCTCGACGGTGAGCGTCTCCGGCACGTCGATCTGCACGTACCGGATGTGCTGCCGGTTCCAGATCGGCTCGAACAGCCCGTTGGCGAACCGGAAGGCGAGGATGTTGTCGACCGACTCCTTGCCGAGGAAGTGGTCGATGCGGAACACCCGTGACTCGTCGAACACCGCGTGCACGGTCTCGTTGAGCTTCTTCGAGGAGTCCAGGTCGGTGCCGAACGGCTTCTCGATGATCACGTGGGAGTCGTCGGTGGCCAGCCCGGTGGTGCCGAGCATCTCCACGATCGAGCCGAACGCCACCGGCGGGATGGCCAGGTGGAACAGCCGGCCGATGTGCGTCGAGCCGTTCCGGCGCCGCTTGGACGCGATCGCCTTCTCGGCCTGCTCGACCGCGGTCACCAGCGCCGACGGGTCTTCCGGCGAGGCCGCGCCGAACGAGAGCCGGGCGGCGAAGTCGTCCCAGGGGTGCTCGCTCGGCTTGCAGTTGCCGAACTGGTTGCACGCGGACTCCGCGGCCTGGCGGAACTCGGCGTCCGAGATCGCGAACTCCGGCGGCGCCGAGCCGATGATCCGGAACTCATCCGGCAGCAGGCCGGCCACGAACAGGTGGAAGAGGCCGGGCAGCAGCTTCCGCCTGGCCAGGTCACCGGTGGCGCCGAACAGCACGATGACGTGCGGCGTCGGCCGGGCGTGCCCGCTGCGCACCTGGCGTTTGGTGACGGCGGGGCTGGACTGCACCGAGCTGGTGCTCATGAGGCCCCCTCGCTGGCGCTCGGAGTCAGAATTCGCGGACTCACTGTGCTTTCTGGTTCGCTCGCAAGCTCGCTCACTTCTGCTCCGCGTGTCCGCCGAACTCCGACCGCAGGGCCGAGAGGATCTTGCCGGTGAACACGCCGAGGTCGCGCGACTCGAACCGCTGGAACAGCGACGCGGTGATGACCGGGGCGGGCACGCCCTCGTCCACCGCGGCCAGCACGGTCCACCGGCCCTCGCCGGAGTCGGACACCCGCCCGCCGAAATCGTCCAGGTTCGGCGACTTGGCCAGGGCCGCGGCGGCCAGGTCGACCAGCCAGGACGACACCACCGAGCCGCGCCGCCACACCTCGGCCACGTCGCCCACGTTGATGTCGTACTGGTAGGCCTCGGGGTCGCGCAGCGGCGTGTTCTCGGCGTCGTGGGTCGCGTTCTCGTGCAGGCCGATGCCCGCGCCCTTGATGATGGACAGCCCCTCGGCGATCGCGGCCATCATGCCGTACTCGATCCCGTTGTGCACCATCTTGACGAAGTGCCCGGCGCCGGACGGCCCGCAGTGCAGGTAGCCCTGGGACGCGGGCAACCCCGGCGCGCGGCCGGGCGTCAGCTCGGCGCTGCCCTCGCCCGGGGCGATCGTCTTGAAGATGGGGTCCAGCCGCATGACGGCGGCGGAGTCGCCGCCGATCATCAGGCAGTAGCCGCGTTCCAGGCCCCACACGCCGCCGGACGTGCCGACGTCCAGGTAGTGCAGGCCCTTGGGCGCCAGGGCCTTGGAGCGGGTGATGTCGTCGCGGTAGTAGGAGTTGCCGCCGTCGATGATGGTGTCGTCCGCCTGGAGCAGCGGCACCAGCTGCTCAAGCGTGGAGTCGACGATCCCGGCCGGCACCATGATCCAGATGTTGCGCGGCTTGTCCAGCGCGTTCACGAAGTCGGCCAGCGAGTGGGTGCCGACGGCGCCCTCCGCCTCCAAGCGCCTTGACGGCGTCCGGGTTCACGTCGTAGGCCACGCAGCGGTGACCGTCGCGCATCAGCCGGCGGACCAGGTTGGCCCCCATCCGGCCCAGGCCGATCATGCCGAGCTGCGTCGGTGAGTCAGTTGCCATGGCGAAGCCTCACGCTCCCTTGGATTTGAGTGACCGGTAGCGCCGGATCAGCGCGTTGGTGGAAGAGTCGTGCGTCAGCTCGGGCTCGGTGCCGGCGGTCAGCTCGGGGATGATCCGCTGCGCCAGCGCCTTGCCCAGCTCGACGCCCCACTGGTCGAACGAGTCGATGTCCCAGATGACCCCCTGGGTGAACACCGAGTGCTCGTACAGCGCGACCAGCGAGCCGAGCAGCCGGGGGGTGAGGATGTCGCACAGCAGGGTGTTGGTCGGTCGGTTGCCCTCCATGACCCGGTGCGGCACCACGGCCTCCGCGGTCCCCTCGGCCCGTACCTGCTCCTCGGTCTTGCCGAAGGCCAGCGCCTCGGCCTGCGCGAACACGTTGGACGACAGGAAGTCGTGGTGGTCGCGGATCGGGTTGAGCGTCCGGGCGAACCCGATGAGGTCCACCGGGATCAGCACCGTGCCCTGGTGGATGAGCTGGTAGAACGAGTGCTGACCGTTGGTGCCCGGCTCGCCCCAGTAGACCGCCCCGGTGTCGTAGTCGACGTGCTCCCCGGCCAGCGTCACGTGCTTGCCGTTGGACTCCATGGTGAGCTGCTGCAGGTAAGCGGGGAACCGCTTGAGGTACTGGTCGTACGGCATCACCCCGATGGTCTGGGCACCGAAGAAGTCCCGGTACCACAGGGCGAGCAGCCCCATCAGCACCGGCAGGTTCGACGCCAGCGGCGCGGTGCGGTAGTGCTCGTCCATCGCGTGGAAGCCGGCCAGCAGCTCGTCGAACTGGTCAGGCCCGAGCGCGATCATGGTGGACAGCCCGATCGCGGAGTCCATCGAGTACCGGCCGCCGACCCAGTCCCAGAACCCGAACATGTTGGCCGTGTCGATGCCGAACGCCGACACCCGCTCGGCGTTGGTGGACACCGCGACGAAGTGGCTGGCTACCGCGTCGGCCGAGCCGAGCGCGGACACGATCCACTCCTTGGCCGACTCCGCGTTGGTCAGGGTCTCCAGGGTGCCGAACGTCTTGGAGGAGATGACGAACAGGGTCTCCTCGGGCGCCAGGTCGCGGACCGCCTCGGCGAAGTCAGTGGAATCCACATTGGATACAAAACGGAAGGTGATGTCACGCGTGCAGTAGTACCGGAGCGCCTCGTAGGCCATGACCGGCCCGAGGTCGGAGCCGCCGATGCCGACATTGACGACGTTCCTGATCGGCCGGCCGGTGTAGCCCTTGAACTCGCCGGAACGGACGCGGCTGGCGAAGTCCCGCATGCGGGCCAGCACGGCGTGCACGTCCGCCACCACGTCCTGCCCGTCCACGGTCAGCGACGCGGTGGCCGGCAGCCGCAGCGCGGTGTGCAGCACCGCCCGGTTCTCCGACACGTTGATGTGGTCGCCGCGGAACATCGCGTCCCGCCGCTCCGCCAGCCCCGATTCCTCGGCCAGCTCGACCAGCAGCGACAGCGTCTCGTCGGTCACCCGGTTCTTGGAGTAGTCCAGGTAGATGCCCACGGCCTCGGCGGTCAGCCGCTCGCCGCGCCCGGGGTCGGCGGCGAACAGGTCACGCAGGTGCGTTCCGGAGATTTCCGCGTAATGGCGCTCAAGCGCCTGCCACGCCTTCCGCTCACGCAGCGGGATTGGCATGCCAATCTCCCCTCGTTCAATGTGCTTGTCAACAGTCGTTATCCGTCCCGATCCTGTCCACGGGCAGGCGTCGCCGGGGTGTCCGGGGGTCGAAGTCAACGTCACAGCCCGGGCCCGGGCTGGGCTTGGCCGGCGCAAGGCGTCTAGCCACCCTGCCCGAAGCTGTCGCCTATATGCCCGTCGGCGCCTGTTCGCGCGCGGCGGCCGGATAAGCGGCATAGAGGACGTGCTCGCGGTGGCCGGGTCAGGGTTGGCTGGCCTCCTGGCCGGCGACGGCGCGGGCGACCGCGCGGACGCGGGGGTTGGCGGGGAGGTCTTCCAGCGCGATGGGCTGGCCGTCGGGGCCGCACAGCGGGAGCTTCCAGTTCGGGTACTCGTCGCAGGTGCCCGGCATGTTCTGCGAGCGGGTCTCGCCGGCCGCCTCGGCCAGGTTGACCGCGATGAGCAGGGCCGGGGTGCGGGCCAGGTAGGCGTAGAGGGCGGTGGTGAAGGCGTCGGCGGTGGGGCGCTCGCCCCGGGGGAGCAGGCCCTCGGCGGCCAGGGCGCCGATCCAGTCGCTGACCATGCGCTCGGCCTCGGCGCGCTCCTCCGCCTCCGGCCTGGTCAGCAGGCCGAGCTTGAGGCGGTCGGTGACCTGGGAACCGGACAGGAAGGCGGCTGCGGGCGGCAGGTCGTGGGTGGACACGGTGACCATGCTGCCCCGCCGCCACCACTGGGGTGCCAGCGGCTCACCGGACCAGCCCCGTTCGAACCAGAGCATCATCGTGCCGAGCACGTTCCTGGCCGCCAGCGCCTCCCGCAGCCACGGCTCCACCGTGCCCAGGTCCTCGCCGATGAGCACCGACCCGGTCGCGGCGGCCGACGCGGCTAGCGTGCCGAGCGTGCCCGGCGCGTCGTAGTAGACGTACGCGCCCTCGGTCGGCGCGGCGCCGGCCGGGATCCACCACAGCCGGGACAGCCCCATCACGTGGTCGATGCGCAAGCCCACCGCCGAGGGCGAGGTTGGCGCCGATGAGGTCGGCCAGCGGCCGGTACCCGGCTGCGGCCAGCGCCCTCGGGTGCATCGGCGGCAGCCCCCAGTCCTGGCCGCGCTGGTTGAACGCGTCCGGCGGAGCGCCGACGGTGAAGCCGCTGGCGAAGTACTCCTGCCCGGCCCACGCGTCCGCGCCGCCGGGGTGCGCGCCGATCGCCAGGTCCGCGATGATGCCGATCCGCATGCCCGCCGACTGTGGCCCGCGCCTGGGCGGCGGTGACCTGCGCGGCGACCAGCCACTGCACCCAGGTGTGGAACTCGGCCCGGGCGGCGAGGTCGCCGCCGCCCTGTTCCCCGGCCCCGCCGTGAGCCTCGGCGGACCGCGGGTCGCGCAGCCGGGCGGGCCAGGTCCGGTAGTCCGGGCCGTGCACCTCGGCCAGCGCGCACCAGGCCCCCCAGTCCCGCAGGGCCTGGCCGTGCCGGGCGCGGAACTCATCGAACGAGGCCTGCCGCGAGTCGCGCAGCGGCACCTCGCGCAGCACGTCGAGCGCCTCGCGCTTGGCCGCCCAGACCGCGTCGCGGTCGATGAGCGCTGCCGTCCGCGCCGCGTCGCGCAGCGGCTGCGACCGGTCGGCGAGCCGCTGTCGCTGGGCGGGGCTCAGCTCCTGGTATTCGGGGATGTCCTCGATCCGCAGGTACAGCGGCGACACCCAGCGCCGGCTCATCGGCAGGTACGGCGACGGGCTGACCGGCGCCACGGGCTCGGCCGCGTGCAGCGGGTTGATCAGCACGAAGCCGGCGCCGAGCTCGCGCGCCGACCAGGTGGCCAGGTCGGCCAGGTCATGCAGGTCGCCGTGGCCCCACGAGTCGCGCGAGCGCAGCGAGTACAGCTGCACGGCGAAGCCCCACGACCGCTCGTCGGGGACGGGCGGCGCCGCCTCGGGCGCGGACTGCTCGCCGCGCGCCGGCGGCGCCTCTTCGAGGGCGGCGACGATCGCCGCGAGGGTCGCGTCGGGCACGGTGACCTCTTGCCCCCGCCAGTCCCAGTAACTGACGGAGACGCCCAGCTCAGCGGCCCGCTGCCGCAACTCACCGCTGTTCACGCGCACCAGTTTGCCGTACTACCCGCAGTGCGGGAGATAACAGGCTCCCGGCGTGGTCGGGGACGAAGGTCTGCATGTCCTTGTCGGTGCGGACGTAGCCCGTGGAGTCGGGTCGGCGCGGCAGCTTGAGCTTGGGCTCGGGCACGTCGTGGTAGGGGACGGTGGACAGCAGGTGCGCGATCATGTTGATCCGGGCCCGCCGCTTGTCGTCGGATTCGACCACGTACCAGGGCGCTTCCGGGATGTCGGTGATCATGAACATCTCGTCCTTGGCCCGGGAGTAGTCCTCCCAGCGGTTGATGGACTCTGGTGTCCATCGGCGACAGCTTCCAGCGGCGCATCGGGTCGTCGAGCCGCGACTCGAACCGCTCCTGCTGCACGGTAGTCGCTGACCGAGAACCAGTACTTGCGCAGCAGGATGCCGTCCTCGACCAGCATCCGCTCGAACAGTCGGGCACTGGTGCATGAACCGGTGGTACTCGTCGGGGGTGCAGAACCCCATCACGTGCTCTACGCCCGCGCGGTTGTACCAGGACCGGTCGAACAGCACGATCTCCCCGGCCGTCGGCAGCTGGGCGATGTAGCGCTGGAAGTACCACTGGCCGCTCTCTCGCTCGGTCGGCTTGTCCAGCGCGGCGATCCGCGCGAACCGGGGGTTCAGGTACTCCGTCACCCGCCGGATGGTCCCGCCCTTGCCCGCCGCGTCGCGGCCCTCGAAGATCACCACGATCCGGGCACCGGACGCCCGCGCCCAGTTCTGCATCTTCACCAGCTCGGCCTGCAGGCGGTTCAGCTCGTCCTCGTAGGCCTTCTTCGGCAGCTTCTCTCCCATCACTCAACGTTATACATTGAGCCTCGTGAGCCAAGACCCAGCGCGCGAGTATGAGACGGTCCTTCTTTACCGGACGGGGGCGGCGGCCACCATCGTGCTGAACCGGCCCGAGCGGATGAACGCCTGGTCCAACGCCCTGTCGCGCGACCTGCTCGACGTGCTGGGCGACGTCGCGGCCGACGACGAGGTGCGGGCGGTCATGCTGACCGGGGCGGGCAAGGCGTTCTGCTCCGGCGCCGACCTGAAGGAGGGCGCGGCGGACGCGGCGGCCGGCGACGGCACCCTGGACACCACGGCCATCCTTACCGGCTGGTACCACCCGATCGTCACCGCGATCCGCGAGATGCCCAAGCCGGTGATCAGCGCGGTGAACGGCCCGGCGGCGGGCGCGGGCCTGTCCCTGGCCCTGGCCGCCGACCTGGTCGTGGCCAAGGAGTCGGCGTACTTCCTGCTGGCGTTCGTCAACATCGGCCTGGTGCCGGACGGCGGCGCCTCGCTGTTCGTCCCGGCGCGCATCGGGTTCGCCCGCGCGGCCGAGATGGCGATGCTCGGCGAGCCGGTCCCGGCGGCGAAGGCCGTGGACATCGGCCTGATCAACGCGGCCTACCCGGACGCGGAGTTCGAGGAGAAGGCGTCGGCGCTGCTCGTCCGGCTGTCCGAGGGGCCGACCCGCTCCTACGCGGGCGCCAAGCGGGAGCTGAACCACTGGCTGTACGCGGGCATGGCCGAGCACCTGGCCCTGGAGGCGTCGGTCCAGGGCGAGCTGGCCAAGAGCAGGGACTTCGCCGAGGGGCTGGCCGCGTTCCTGGAGAAGCGCCCGCCCCGCTTCGCCGGCGAGTAGCCACCCGCGGCCCGGCGGACCGCCAAGCCGCCGCATGGCCTTCGGCCGCCGTGCGGTCTAGCTTAATGATCATGACGACGGATCAACGGGTAGCGGTGGTGACCGGGGCGGGCTCCGGGCTTGGACGGCTCATCGCGGTGTCGCTGGCGGCCAGGGGCTGGCAGGTGGCCGCGGCCGGCCGCCGCCTGCCCGCGCTGGAGGAGACGGCAGATCTAGCTGCGGCCCGCGCCGGCGCCGCGGCCGGCCTGGTGCTGCCGGTGGCCGCCGACGTGGGCGACGAGGCCGCGGTGGCGGCGCTGTTCGAGACCGTGCGCGCCCGGTTCGGACGGCTGGACCTGCTGGTGAACAACGCCGGGACCGGGACGCCGGGCGGCGCGGTGGACGAGCTGACCCCCGACGGCTGGCAGTCGATCCTGGCCACCAACCTCACCGGCTCCTACCTGTGCGCGCACCACGCGGTGCGGATGATGAAGGAGCAGGAACCGCAGGGCGGCCGGATCATCAACAACGGCTCGATCTCCGCGCACTCACCCCGGCCGGAATCGGTCGGCTACACGGTGACCAAGCACGCCATCACCGGGCTGACCAAGTCGATCTCGCTCGACGGCCGCCCGTTCAACATCGCCTGTGGCCAGATCGACATCGGCAACGCCAATACCCGGATGGGGCAGCGGATCGCGGCGGGCGTCCCGCAGGCCGACGGCTCGGTCAAGGGGGAGCCGGTATTCGACCCGCAGCTCGCGGCGGACGCGGTGCTGTTCATGGCCGGGCTGCCGCTCGACGCGAACGTCCAGTTCCTCACGATCACCGCGACGAACATGCCGTACATCGGCCGGGGCTGACGCGGGGGGCGGGGGAGCGGCTCACTCCCGGCCGGGAGCGCCGTCCGTCGGCCGCGGTTGATGGCGGACCGCGGCCGACGACGGACTCATTAGGCTCCGCCCCGGGTCCGCGCGCCGGAACCAGTAGGCGGAGCCCCCGGACGGGGGGGCATCCGGGGGCTCCTTGCGGGGTAAGCCCTGGTAGCGAAACGCTACCCGGGGCCGGGGCGTTACACCTTCGCGGAAATTTCTTTCCGTGACCGTGCGGGCGCGCTCAGTAGCTCACAGGCCGTAGGTTTCCAGCAGCCGCAGCCACACCTCGCCCATCGTGGGGTACGACGGGACGGCGTGCCACAGCCGGCTCAGCGGCACCTGGCCGGCCACGGCGATCGTGGCCGCGTGGATCATCTCGCCGGTGCCCGGCCCGGCCAGGGTCAGGCCCACGATGACCTGGCGGTCCTCGTCCACCACCATCTGGGCGTGGCCGCGGTAGCCGTCGGCGAACAGGCTCGCGCCGGCCACGTTGCCCAGCTCGTAGTCCACGACCCGGGTGCGCATGCCCGCCTGCGCTGCCTGCTCGGGGGTCAGCCCGACCGCCGCGACCTCGGGGACCGTGAACACGACCTGCGGCACGAACGACCGCGACGCGATGTCACGCACCGCGGGCTCGCGCCCGGCCGCACGGGCGGCGATCGCGTCGCCGCACACCCGCGCCTGGTACTTGCCCATGTGGGTGAGCAGCGCCAGGTGGTTGACGTCCCCGGCCGCGTACAGCCAGCCGCCGTCCACGTCGGTCACCCGCAGGGTGTCGTCCACGCTCAGCCACGACCCGGGCTCGAGCCCGACCGTCTCAAGGCCAAGGTCGGCGGTGGCGGGCTTGCGGCCGACCGCGGCCAGCACCTCGTCCGCCTCGACCGAGGTCCCGTCGTCCAGGGTCAGCGTGACCGGCCCGCCCGCCCGGGTGGCCGCGCTGACGCCGGCGTTCAGCCGCACGTCCACGCCCGCGTCGCGCAGGCCGTCCGCGACCAGCTCGCCGGCGAAGGCGGGCACCCGGTCGAGCAGCCCGTGGCGGGAGATCAGCGTGACCCGCGAGCCGAGGGCGGACCAGGCGGCGGCCATCTCGCAGCCGACCACGCCGCCGCCGACGATCGCCAGCCGGGACGGCACCGTGTGCGCGCTGGTGGCCTCCCGGCTCGTCCACGGGCTGACGTCGGCGAGCGCCGGCGGCACGACCGCGCCCGTGCCGGTGGCGACGGCGACCGCGTGCCGCGCCCGCAGCACCGTCTTTCCGCCTGACGCAGTGTCACCGACCGCCACGGTGCGCTCGCCGGTCAGCCGGCCCTGCCCGCGGACCAGGTCGATCTTGGCGCCGTTCAGCCACTCGACTTGGCCGTCGTCGTGCCAGTCGTCGGTGAAGGAGTCCCGCCGCTTCAGCACCTCGGCGGGCTCGATCCGGGCGCCGGACACGCCCTGCACCGCGCCGGCCTCGGCCACCACGCCTGCCGGGCGCAGCAGCGCCTTGCTCGGCATGCAGGCCCAGTACGAGCACTCGCCCCCGACGAGCTCCGACTCGACGATCACCGCGCTCAGCCCGCCGCGCACCGCGCGGTCGGCGACGTTCTCGCCGGTGGGCCCCGCCCCGATCACGATCACGTCGTACCACTCGTCTGCCATCGTGCCTCCTCGCGTCGTCGCATCGCCGCCGCCGCGGCCGGGCCGCCACCTGCCGAAGCACACCCGTCTTAGGTCACCGTAACGCCCCTGCCCGTTACATCGGCGCCGGACCAGGCGGCGTGGAGCCTTGACGGAATTAATTACTGAGAGTACAGGTAGCGATACTTATTGTTATCGAGCCGCGTACTGTCGGCTGGTGGCGCCCGGCTGGGCGCCGCCCATGGGGGGCCACGATGATGAAACAGAAGCGCCGCACGGCGGCGCGCCGCCGCCGCGCCCCGCGGATAGCGGCCGCGGTGACCGGGCTCACCCTGGCCGCTGCGGGGCTGAGCGCGTGCACGTCCGCCAGCGCCGGGACCGGGCCGGTGACGCTGAATTTGTACCTGTATCCAGACGTCTCGGGTGCCACCCTGCAGACGATCAGCAACTGCAACGCCCAGAGCGGCGGCAAGTACACGATCTCCTACCAGCAGCTGCCGGCGGCCGCCGACGGCCAGCGTCAGCAGCTGGTCCGGCGGCTGGCCGCCCAGGACGACTCGATGGACATCCTCGGCCTGGACGTGACCTGGTCGGCGGAGTTCGCCCAGGCCGGCTGGATCCTGCCGTGGACCGGCGCTAACAAGGCGCGGGTCGAGGCGGGCACGCTCCCGGCCTCGCTGCAGACGGCCACCTGGAAGGGCCAGCTCGTCGCGGCGCCGAACAACACCAACACGCAGCTCCTGTGGTACCGCTCCGACCTGGTGCCCACCCCGCCCAAGACCTGGGCGGAGATGATCGCCGACTCCGAGAAGCTGGCCAAGGAGGGCAAGCCGCACTACATCGAGATCCAGGGCGCGCAGTACGAGGGCGCCACCGTGTGGTTCAACACGATGATCTCCAGCGCGGGCGGCAGCATCCTGAACCCGGCCGCCACCGCGCCGCAGCTCGGCGCGCCCGCGGTCACGGCCCTGACGGCCATGAAGCAGCTCGCCGACTCGCCGGGCGCCGACCCGTCGCTGTCGGTGCAGATGGAGGACCAGAACCGGCTGGCGATGGAGTCGGGCACCGCCGCCTTCGAGATCAACTACCCGTTCGTCTATCCGTCGATGAAGGCGGACAACCCGGAGCTGTTCAAGAACTTCAAGTGGGCGCCGTACCCGCAGGTCGTCCCGGGCAAGCCCGCGAAGGTGACGATCGGCGGCATCAACCTGGCGGTCAGCGCGTACTCCAAGCACCCGGACCTGGCCTTCCAGGCGGCGGCGTGCCTGCGCGACCGGCAGAACCAGCTCATCGGGGCCACGGTCGGCGGCGTCCCGCCGACGATCGAGAGCCTGTACAACGACCCGAAGCTGTTCCCCGACTACCCGTTCCACGCCGACATCCTGTCCGCGCTGAAGAGCGCGAGCGTCCGCCCGCAGACGCCGTTCTACCAGGTGGTCTCGATCGACGTGTCGCACCGGTCTCGCCGGCCTCGGCGATCAACCCGGTCGCCACCGAGCAGTCGATGCGCAACCAGCTCGTCAACGCCCTGGCGGGCAAGGGGCTGGTCCCGTGAGCGGACGCAGTCCGGCGACCACCGTCGCGACCACAGAGCCGCGCGCCCCGGCGCACGCGAAGCACGAAGAAGACCAAGACGCCGATGTCGGAGGGGGCCAAGGCGGAGCGCCGCCTCGGCCTGCTGCTGATCGCGCCCGCGGTCATCGTGATGGTGGCGGTCACCGGGTACCCGCTGGGCTACGCGGTCTACCTGTCGCTGTCCCAGTACAACCTGGCGGCGCCGCAGGACCAGAAGATCATCGGGTTCGCCAACTACGCCGCCGTGCTCACCTCGCCGTACTGGTGGCAGGCGCTGTGGGTGACGCTGATCATCACGGTCTTCTCGGTGGCGATCACGCTGGTCCTCGGCATGCTGCTGGCCCAGGTGCTGCACCGCACGCTGTTCTTCCGCGGCGGGGTCCGCACCGCCTCGCTGATCCCCTACGGGATCGTGACGGTCGCGGCCGCCTACAGCTGGCAGTACGCCTGGACGCCCAGCCAGGGCTACCTGTCCTCGATCTTCAACAACAGCGCGCCGCTGACCGACCAGTTCCAGGCCATCGTCGTGATCATCATCGCGGAGATCTGGAAGACCACGCCGTTCATGGGCCTGCTGCTGCTCGCCGGGCTGTCGCTGGTGCCCGATGACCTGCAGCGGGCGGCCAAGGTGGACGGCGCCAGCGCCTGGCAGCGGTTCATCCGGATCACGGTCCCGCTGATGAAGCCCGCGATCCTGGTCGCGCTGCTGTTCCGTACCCTCGACTCCTTCCGGATCTTCGACAACATCTACATCCTGACCGCCGGGACCAACGGCACCGCGTCGGTCTCCATCCTCGGCTTCGACAACCTGTTCAGCGCGCTGAACCTGGGGATCGGGTCGACCATCTCCATCCTCATCTTCATCTGCGTGGCCATCATCGCCGCCGTGTTCATCATCGGGTTCGGCACGGCCGCGCCCGGCTCCGACCTGGGGAAGAGGTGACGGCTCCATGGCCGCACTGACCGTCCGGCAGCGGGCCGGCTGGACCACGGCCAACCTCGTGGTCATCGCCCTGGCGCTGATCCCGGTGCTGTGGCTGGTCTCGCTGTCGTTCAAGACGCCGAGCGCGGTCCTCAACCCGTCGTTCTGGCCCGCCGGGTGGACCTGGAGCAACTACAGCGGGATCCTGACCAGCTCGCAGTTCCTGCGGCCGCTGGTGAACTCGATCGGCATCGGGCTGATCTCCACGTTCATCTCGGTGGTGCTCGCCTCGATGGCCGCCTACGCGGTCGCGCGGCTGCGGTTCCCTGGCAAGACCGCGCTGATCGGGCTGGCCCTGCTGATCGCGATGTTCCCGCTGATCGCGCTGGTGACCCCGCTGTTCACCATCGAGCGGGCGCTCGGCCTGTTCAACACCTGGCCGGGCCTGATCATCCCGTATGTGGCGTTCGGCCTGCCGCTGGGTATCTACACCCTGTCGGCGTTCTTCCGCGAGATCCCGTGGGAGCTGGAGAAGGCGGCCAAGATGGACGGCGCCTCGCCGTTCCAGGCCTTCACCCGGGTCATCGCGCCGCTGGCCGCCCCGGGCATGGTCACCACCGCCATCCTGGTCTTCCTGGCCTGCTGGAACGACTTCCTGCTGGCGATCTCGTTCACCTCGACGATCAGCTCGCGGACCGCGCCGGCCGCCATGCAGTACTTCAGCGGCGGCTCGGTCTTCACCGTGCCCACCGGGCCCATCTCGGCGGCCGCGGTGGTCATCACCATCCCGATCATCATCTTCGTGCTTTTCTTCCAGCGCCGCATCGTCGCAGGCCTCACGTCGGGCGCGGTCAAGGGCTAACAGGAGGAACCAATGGCCCCTATCACCCTCGAGCACCTCACCAAGCGCTTCCCGGACGGGTCGCTGGCGGTCAACGACTTCAACCTGGACATCGGGGACGGCGAGTTCGTCATCCTGGTCGGCCCGTCGGGCTGCGGCAAGTCGACGACGCTCAACATGATCGCCGGCCTGGAGGACATCACCTCGGGCGAGCTGCGCATCGGCGGCGACGTGGTGAACACCAAGTCGCCCAAGGACCGCGACATCGCCATGGTCTTCCAGAGCTACGCGCTCTACCCGCACATGAGCGTGCGGGAGAACATGGGCTTCGCGCTCAAGCTGGCCAAGACGCCCAAGGACGTCATCAATCAGAAGGTCGAGGAGGCCGCGCGGATCCTGGACCTGACCGAGCACCTGGACCGCAAGCCGGCCAACCTGTCCGGCGGGCAGCGGCAGCGGGTGGCGATGGGCCGGGCCATCGTCCGCGACCCGGCGGCGTTCCTGATGGACGAGCCGCTGTCCAACCTGGACGCGAAGCTCCGCGTGCAGATGCGCACCCAGGTGTCCCGCATCCAGCGCCGGCTCGGCACCACGACCGTGTACGTCACCCACGACCAGACCGAGGCGATGACGCTCGGCGACCGGGTGGCGGTCATGCGCAACGGCCTGCTGCAGCAGGTGGGCGCGCCCGGCGAGCTGTACAACCGGCCGGACAACCTGTTCGTGGCCGGGTTCATCGGCTCGCCGTCGATGAACTTCCTGCCCGCCACGGCCGAGGAGGGCAAGCTGCGGACCAGCCTGGGGGACTTCCCGCTCACCGACCGGCTTCGCCGCGAGCTGGAGAGCGCCAACACCGGCCGGGACGTGATCGTCGGGATCCGGCCGGAGAACTTCGAGGACGCCGCGCTCGTCCCCGCCGGGACCCGGGAGCGGGGGATCATCTTTCGCACGACGATCGACGTGGTCGAGTCGATGGGCTCCGACGTCTTCGTCTACTTCACCGGAGAGCACGAGCTGCGGGTCAGCGCGGCCGAGCTGGAGGAGCTGGCCAAGGATTCCGGCAGCGCCGACACCGGCAGCGGCACCGAGACGATCACCGCCCGGCTGGACGCCGTCACCCGCGTCCGCGAGGGCGAGGAGACCGAGCTGTGGGCCGACAGCTCATCGATCCACGTCTTCGACCCGGCCACCGGCCGCAACCTGACACTCGCCGCCGCGGCCGACGCCCCGGTCCCGCCCGCCCGGCCGGCGCCGGAGCGCGAGGGCAGGCCGAGCGACCCGAATGACATCTGAGCAGGCCAGCTAGGCAGCCGCCCGCGGGCCGGGCGCGACGGGGGACGGGCCGCTACCGGGAGCCGGGCCCGGCGACCGGCGTGCGGATGTCGAGTCCGCGCGCGGCCAGCGCCGCCTCGGCGCGGTAGATGTCCGCCTGCGTCGCGTCGTCGCCCGGCGGCGGGGCGGCGCCGAGCCGGTGGCACGCCTGGGTGAGCGTGTCCAGGTAGGCGCCGCGCACCGCGGCCACGTGGTGGCGCTTGGCGGTCAGCGCGTCGCTGGTCTCGGCCGCGTCGAGCTGGGCCCGCAGCCGCCGCAGGTTGGCCGCGAGCCGGCCCAGCGGCTCCGGCGGCGGGACCGTCCGGCGCCGTTCCGCGAGCCACCGGGCAGCCCGCAGCCCGCCGATGAGGGCGTAGCCGACGGCCGGCAGCAGCGCCCCGGCGATGATCAGCCAGATAACCGGGCTCACCTATCCAGTGTCAGAGCTCCGCTCCCGTAACGCAAGTACCAGGCCCCGAACCGACGGCCCGGCCCGCACCGGGGCCGCCCGCCGGCCCGCCGGCGCCCGCCTGCCGGTCACCGCGCGGCGGGCCCCGCGAGCCCGGACGTGTCACCGGTCATCGCCGCCGGGTCGATGACCCGGTCGAACTCCGGCGCCGACAGGTAGCCGAGCGCCAGCGCAGCCTCCCGCAAGGTGGTGCCCTCGTGGTCGGCCTTGTGCGCGATCTCGGCCGCCCGGTCGTAGCCGATCACCGGGGACAGCGCGGTGACCAGCATCAGCGACCGGCTGACGTGCTCGGCGATGCGCGTCTCGTTCAGCTCGGCGCCCTCGACGCAGAACTCACGGAACGCCCGGCTCGCCCCGGCGATCAGGCCGGCCGAGTGCAGGAAGTTGGCGATGATCACCGGCCGCATGGTGTTCAGCTCCAGGTTTCCCTGCGACGCGGCGAAGGCGATGGCCGCGTCGTTGCCGAGAACCTGGGCGCACACCATCAGCATGGCCTCGCACTGGGTCGGGTTCACCTTCCCCGGCATGATCGACGACCCGGGCTCGTTGGCCGGAAGCACCAGCTCGCCGAGCCCGGCGCGCGGACCTGAGCCGAGCCAGCGCAGGTCGTTAGCGAGCTTGGCCAGCGGGACGGCCAGCCCGCGCAGCCCGGCGGACGCCGCCGCCACCGCGTCCGCCCCGGCCAGCGCGGCGAACTTGTTGGGCGCGGTCATGAACGGGTACCCAGTGGACGCGGCGATCCGCGCGGCGACATCCTCCGCGAACCCGGGCGGCGCGTTCAGCCCGGTGCCCACCGCGGTGCCGCCTGCCGCCAGCTCGTAGAGGTCCGCGCAGGCCCGCTCCAGGCCGGCCAGCGCCTGGGTGAGCTGCCGCTCGTACCCGGACCACTCCTGCCCGACGGTGAGCGGCACCGCGTCCTCCAGGTGGGTCCGCCCGATCTTGACCACGTCCCGCCACAGCACCGCCTTGGCGCGTACCGCGTCGCGCAGCGCGGTCACGGCCGGAATCACCGACTCCGCCACCGCCTGCACCGCCGCCACGTGCATCGCCGTCGGGAAGGTGTCGTTGGACGACTGCCCCATGTTCACGTGGTCGTTCGGGTGCACCGGAGCCTTGGACCCGATGTCGCCGCCGGCCAGCTGGATGCACCGGTTGGCGATGACCTCGTTGACGTTCATGTTCGACTGGGTGCCGGACCCGGTCTGCCACACCCGCAGCGGGAAGTGCTCGTCAAGTTCCCCGTCGATCACCTCGTCGCACACCCGGGCGATCAGCGCCGCCATCCACTCCGGCATCCGCCCGGCCGCCCCGTTGGCCAGCGCCGCCGCCTTCTTCACGTGCCCGAACGCGTGGTAGACCGCCAGCGGCATCGGGTCAGCCCCGATGTCGCCGAAGTGACGCAGCGAGCGCTGCGTCTGCGCCCCCCAGTACCGGTCGGCCGGCACCTCGATAACCCCCATCGAGTCCGACTCCCGCCGGTGCCCGCTCGCCCCGATCCCCACCGGCAAGTCCCGCACCAAAGGCTGATCGCTCATACCCTCACCCTCGCACACCTCCCGTTGCCGTCTCCACCACCCTCGCCGCCTCCCCACGTCCGCTACGTTTCTTCCGGTTTAGGGGTTTTATCAGTGCTAATTGACTCAATCTTGACTGAGTCATAACGCGTCCGTCATGATGAGGGTGTGACGACCGTTCCTAGCTCGCTGCTGCGCCGCCTGGCGGCGGAGTTCCTCGGCAGCGCCTTCCTTGCCGCGATCGTGATCGGCTCGGGGATCGCCGCGCAGCGGCTGTCGCCATCCGACACGGGGCTTCAGCTCCTGGAGAACTCGGCGGCGACCGCGGCCGGGCTTTTCGCGATCATCCTGATGTTCGGCCCGGTATCGGGCGCGCACTTCAACCCGGTCGTCTCCTTCGCGGACGCCGCCATGGGCGGGATCTCGTGGCGGCACGCCGCCGCCTACCTGCCGGCGCAGGTCGCCGGCTGCGTGACCGGGGCGGTGGCCGCCAACCTGATGTTCGGGCTGTCCGCTGTCTCGATCTCGGTCAAGGACCGGGCGAGCGGCCCGCATGCGCTGTCGGAGGTCATCGCCACGGCCGGGCTCATTCTGGTGATCTTCGCGCTGGTCCGGGCCGGGCGAACCTCCAGCGCACCGGCGGCGGTCGGCGCCTATATCGGTGCGGCGTACTGGTTCACCGCCTCCACCAGCTTCGCCAACCCCGCGATCACGGTCGGCCGGATGTTCTCCAACACCTTCGCGGGTATCGCCCCTTCGTCCGCCCCGATTTTCATCGTCGCGCAGCTCGGCGGCGGCATCGTCGGCGTGCTCATCATCAGGTTCCTGTACCCGGCGCTGACCCCTGCCCAGGCCGCTCAGGTCGTCGTCCCGCACGGGCCGCGCAACGGCTCGCGTCCCGGAGAAGACCAGCGCGTCCCACCTGACGAGAGGTAATCACTCATGCACATGGTGGCAATCGGTGGAAGCGACGCCGGCATCAGCGCGGCATTGCGGGCGCGCGAGGTGGACCCGGGCGCTGAGGTCACCGTGGTGGTAGCCGACGCCTACCCGAACTTCTCCATCTGCGGCATCCCTTACTACGTCTCCGGTGAGGTCGCCCACTGGCGCAACCTCGCCCACCGCACCCATGCCGACCTGGAGGCAGCCGGGATGCGGCTGCGCCTGAACACGACCGCGCGCAAGATCGACGTGGCCGGCCACCTGCTCCACCTGACTGGGCCGGACGGCGGCGCGCAGGACGCGCTGCCCTACGACCAGCTCGTCATCGGCACCGGGGCCGTTCCGGTCCGGCCGCCGATCGCGGGCCTGGACGGGCTCGGGCCGGCCGACGGGGTGCACCTGCTGCACTCGATGGACGACACCTTCGCGATCATGCGCACCCTAGAGGAGACAGGCACCGGCAGCGCGGTGATCACCGGCGCCGGCTACGTCGGGCTGGAGATGGCCGAGGCCCTGTCGGAGCGGGGCCTGGCCGTTACCCAGTTCGAACGGCTGCCCGAGGTGCTGCCTACCGTGGACGCCGACCTTGGCGCGCTGGTCCGCGCCCAGCTAGAGGCGCACGGCGTCACCGTGCACGCCGGCACGGACGTCAAGAGCATCGCCCGCGCCGGCCCGGGCGCCGCGGAGCGGCTGCGGGTCGACGCGGTCACCTCGCACGGGGAGCCGGTTACTGTGCACGCGGGCGTGGTGCTCGTCGTGACCGGCGTCCGGCCCGGAGACCGACCTGGCGGTCAGCGCGGGCGCGTCGCTCGGCGAGCGCGGCGCCATCCAGGTCGACAAGGCCATGCGAACCGGGCTGCCGCGCGTCTACGCCGCCGGCGACTGCGTGATCACCCATCACCGGCTGCTCGGCGAGACCTACCTCCCGCTCGGCACCACGGCGCACAAGCAGGGCCGGGTCGCCGGGGAGAACGCCGTCGGCGGCCGCCGCGAGTACGCCGGCAGCCTCGGCACCCAGGTCGTCAAGGTCTTCGACCAGGCCGCCGCCCGTACCGGCCTGCGCGACCTCGAGGCCAAGTCGTCCCTGTTCGACCCGGTGACGGTGGCGTTCGAGGCGGACGACCACAAGGCCTACTACCCCGGCAGCCACAAGATCGCCATGCGGTTCACCGGCGACCGGGACACCGGCCGCCTCCTCGGCGTGCAGCTCTTCGGCAGCAAGCATCGCGGAGATCGCCAAGCGGATCGACATCGCCGCCACCGCCATCCATCACCGCATGACCGTCGACGAGATCAGCGACCTCGACCTTTCCTACACCCCGCCCCTCGGCTCCCCCTGGGACGCCGTCCAGCTGGGCGCCCAGGCCTGGACACGCCACCTGGCCAAGCAAACCGTCACCGGCCCTCAGGCCACGCAGCCGTGAACAGGCCCCTGCGGGCCGATATTGACGATCGACCGTCATTCAGCAAGGATTGAGTCAATGGTCACTGATACTCTGGCCGACCTGGAGCGTCGCGCCGCGGTCCACGCGGCGCTCGCCGACCCGGCGCGGCTGCGGATCACCGACACGCTCAGCGCCGGCGATGCCTCGCCGTCCGAGCTGGCCGCGATGCTGTCGATGCCGTCGAACCTGCTCGCCCACCACCTGCGCGTGCTCGAGGAGGCCGGTCTGGTCACCCGTCGCCGTTCCGACGGCGACCGGCGGCGTACCTACCTCCGGCTGGAACCTGGCGCACTGCCGCTGCCCGGGGGCCCGGGGCTGCCGGCTGCCCGGCGGGTGCTGTTCGTCTGCACCGCCAACTCGGCCCGCTCTCACCTGGCGGCCGCGCTGTGGCGCCGTGCCAGCAGGGTGCCGGCCGTGTCGGCCGGCACTCATCCAGCCGGGGCGATCGACCCGGGCGCGATCGCGGCCGCGCAACGGAACCAGGTGCCGCTTCCCCGGCTGCGGCCCCGCCATGTCAGCGATGTCCGGCACGACGGAGACGTGCTTGTCACCGTGTGCGACCTCGCGCACGAGGAACTCGGCAGGGAGGCCGCCGTGCACTGGTCGGTGCCTGACCCGGTGCCGGCGGGCGACCCGGGCAGTTTCGACGCGGTGCTAGCCGAGCTCGGCCGGCGGGTCAGGCTGCTCGCACCCCGGCTCGCGGACGCCTCGTAGGTTCCAGGCGCTGTTGGCCGGGCAGCGGCCGGCATCTGGGCGCCAGTGCGGCACGCTGTGACCCGCCGCCCGGCACCGCCTGTGAGCCGCCGTCGGTGTGCCAAGCGCTTGAGCGGTGAGCGCCGGGCCGGACGAGGCTCCTTGGCGAGCCGATGGGCGTGCGTCAGCGGTCGATGGGGGCGGCAGACATCGCGAAGACAGACACGGCGCACAGCAGCAGGCCCGCCACGCCGAGCGCGTGGGTCCAGGTTGCGTCGGTGAATACCAGCAGCACCGCGCCGGCCACCAGTCCTACGACGGCCGCCGCCCCTCGGCGCCCGAGCGCCCGCAGTGGTCCCGCCGCCCGCCGGTTCGCCGCACCCGCCGGATCGATCGGCCCGGCGGGCCCGGCCGCTTCGGTCGCGGCTGGCGTGTCGAGGGTGATCGGTCCCGTTGCGTTGTCCGGTGCCGGTGCCGGTGCCGGTGGGGTGGCCGGTGCGGCTGCGCGGGCGGGCGTCTTGGGCTCGCTGGGCTCGCTGGGTTCCGTGGGTTCCGTGGGTTCCGTGGTGTCGGGGGCCGCCGGGGTGGCGGGGGCGGGCGGCTCGGGGGTGAGTCCCGCGTTGGCGGCAGCGGGGCCCGGCGCGGGCGGTGGGTGCTCGACGGGGTGTGATTCGGGGGTGTCTAGCCGACCGCGCAGGAACAGGGTGAACAGCAAGGCCAGGGACGGGACGAGGACGGCGGCGCCGCAGGCGACGGCGATTATCAGGGCGACGAGCGTTGAGTGGCCGGCGGCGGCCTGGGTGACGGTCATGCCGGGCAGGAAGCGGGGGGCCTGGGCCGCCGCCCAGCCGACGACGACCGCGGCCACGGCGAGGGCCGCCGTTAGCCGGGCGAGGCCGAACGCCGAGCGCCAGCACAGCGCCAGGGTGGCCAGGCCCGCGACGCCAGAGACGCAGACCAGGGCCAGGGCGGCGCCGTGGGTCAGGTCGAGCCCGGACCCGCGCATCACCAGCAGGCCCGCCAGGGCCAGGCCGCCGGCGGCCAGGCCGGACAGCAGCGCCCGGCGGCGGAACGCGGCGGCCAGACCGGGCTCGCCGTAGCGCAGCGAGTCGGCGGCAAGGAACACCGCGGCCAGGTACCCGGAGAACGCCACCGCCAGCACCCCGATGAGGACCGGGGCGGGGGAGAGCCACGAGGTCACCAGGTCGCCGGCCGCGTTGCCCACCGGCACCCGCCCGGTGGCGATCGCGCCGACGGCGGTGCCGAGCGCGAACGGCGTCACCACCGAGGAGACGCCGAGCAGGTTCTCCGCCAGCCGGGCGGCGGAGGCGTCGGCGACGCTGCGCAGTGCGTAGGCCGCGCCCCGGCCGATGATGCCGATCGCCGCGATCAGCAGCGGCGCGGCCAGCGTCGAGCTGATCGACCCGAACGCTACCGGGTACGCCGTCCAGCAGACCACCAGCACGAAGACCAGCCACACGTGGTTGGCCTCCCAGACCGGCCCCATCGCGTGCCTGGCCTGGTTGCGGATGGAAGCGGACCCGGGGCGGCCGAGGGTGAGCAGCGTCCACAGGCCGGCGCCGAAGTCGGCCCCGGCGAGCACGGTGTAAGCGGCCATCCCGGCCAGGATGAAGGCTACGGTACGTAAGCCACGGCTGCTCCTCATCGCGGTTCCCCGCCCGCGCCGCCGCCCTCCGCGCCGCCGCCCTCCGCGCCGCCGCCCTCCGCGCCGCCGCCCTCCGCGCCGCCGCCCGCCGCCGGGCCGCCCGCTGCCGGGCCGCCCGGCGTCGCCGCCAGGCCAGGTGGCAGCGGTATCCGGGCCAGCCGCCGCAGGATGTAGAACACGATCACGGCCAGGATGAGGTAAACCACCGACAGCGTGCCGTACCCGATCGGGATATCGCTGGCCCCGGTGACCGCCTGAGACACCCGCATGACCTGGTAGACGATCCACGGCTGTCGGCCGACCTCGGTGGTGATCCACCCGGCGATCAGCGCGACCACCGACAGCGGCCCGGCGGCCACCACGGCCCACAGCACCAGCCGGGGCAGGCCACGCCGCCGCCACCGCAGGAACAGGTAGACCAGCCCGAGCAGGGCCAGCAGCGTGCCGATGCCGACCATGGTCTGGAAGGACAGCCGCACCACGTTGACCGGCGGCTGGTCGGCGAGCGGCACGATGTCCAGGCCCTTGACCGTGGCGTTCGGGTTGTGGAAGGCCAGCAGCGACAGCAGCCTGGGTATCTCCACGCCCCAGACGACCGCGTGCCCGTTGTACCAGCCGAGCAGGTGCTCGGCGGCGCCCCGGGTGGTGGTGGCCAGGCCCTCCATCGCGGCCAGCTTCACCGGCTGGTAGGTGGCGACGTCGCGAGCGGCCCAGTCGCCCACGATGACCTGCAGCGGCGCGGCGACGGACGCGGCCGACATGGTGATGCCGAGCGCCGCCCGCTCGTACCGCCCCCGCCGGCCGCGCAGGAACGACCAGGCGTACGCCGCGGCCAGCAGGAAGCCGCACACGATGTAGGCCGCGAAATACATGTGGATGTACTCGCTCCAGAACATCGGGTTGGCGAACAGCGCCGACCACGGGTGCACGTTCGTCGCCTTGCCGTCAACCAGGGTGAAGCCGGTCGGGTGGTTCATCCACCCGTTGACCGCGATGACGAATAGCGACCCAGCGACCCCGGCGATAGCCACCGGGATGCCGGACAGGAAGTGCGCCCGGGCCGACAACCGGTCCCAGCCGTAGGCGTAGATGCCGATGAAGATGGCCTCGAAAAAGAAGGAGAAGCCCTCCAGGGTGAACCCGAGGCCGAACACGTTGCCGAAGTCCTGCACCCACACCGGCCACAGCAGGCCGAGTTCGAAGGACAGGATCGTGCCGGTGACCACGCCGACCGCGAACAGCGCCAGCATGATCCGCGACCACCGCCTGGCCAGGGTCCGGTACAGCTCGTCGCCGGTGCGCAGGTAGCGCCACTCGGCGAACAGCACGAGCACCGGGAAGGCGATGCCGAAGCACACCAGCGGGATGTGTACGGCCAGCGACAGCGCCTGCATCTGCCGGGCCTCGAACAGATAGTGCTGGTAGACGTCCACGAGGCCCAGCCTACGCGTATTACTACAACTCGTAGTAAGTGAGGTCGGGCACGTAAAAGGTCCGGTGCCGCCGGGGTTACGCCGCCGCCCCCACGTGCCAGCGGACGATGCGGAAGCCGTGCGCGATGGCGGCGGCCAGCACGTCCGGGTCGAGGCGGCCGTCGGCTTGGCGGGGGATAGGGATGAACCGCATCGCCCGCGGGTTGCCCGCGGCGATCACCCCGAGCAGCCGCTCGACCTCGGCCGGGTCGCTGACCAGGTCGCCGCGGGCGGGCACGTCCCGGCCGCGCAGCCGGAGCCGGACCGGCCGGCCGCCCTTGAGGTTGAGGGTCCACCGGCCGCCGCCCGGCGACAGCAGCGTCTCGCCGTCGCGCGCGTAGCTCACCGGCTGGAGGTATGACTTGCCCGACTTCACGCCGGTGTAGCCGATCAGCATCAGGTTCGCCGACAGCGGCGTCGGGAACGGCAGCCGCAGCACGGCCCGCATGGGCACGTTGACCGCCTTCATGATGCGGGCTTGGCGCCGCCCGGCGGCGGCTGAGTCTCGGAAGGATGTCGTGGCCATGGTGATGTTTCCTTTCTGTCAGTGACCAGGGCCACCTGGCCGTTGAGGGTGTTCCTGAGGTATAACTTAGATATCGAAGCATTAGATGTCAAACTCTTAGACGCAAAACTCTGATGAACGAGAGGTGGTGTTACCCTGACAGCCATGCCTGAGCCCTTTCCCGTGCCGATCGGGCTGCGCCTCAACCAGACCGCCCGCGCCGTGGCCCGCGCGTTCGACGAGGCCCTGGCGCGCGACGGCGGCAGCCTTTCGGTCTGGCTGATCCTGCTCAACCTGAAGATCCGCAGGCCGGGGACGCAGCGCGAGCTGGCCGGGGCGGTCGGCATCCGGGAGGCGACGCTCACCCATCACCTGAACGCGATGGACGCCGACGGCCTGATCACCCGGACCCGCGACGCCGCCAACCGGCGGGTCCAGGTCGTCGCGCTCACCGAGAAGGGTGACGCGGCCTTCCTCGTCCTGCGCGCCGCCGCGATGGCCTTCGACGCCCGGCTCAGGAACGGCCTGGACGACACCGACCTGGCCGCCCTGGGCGGGCTGCTCGGCCGCCTGGCCGACAACGTCGCCGCGCCAGCCGAGCCGGACCCGCCGTGGACCCTCCCGCCCACGCCCCGCTCGGCCGACGCCCACTAGCCCCCCGTGGGCACGAGCCGACGCTCATGAGCCCGCTGGCGGTACCGGCCGGCGACCATGGGCCCGCTGGGGGTGCTGGCCGGCGTTCATGAGCCCGTTGGGGGACTGGCCGGCGTTCATGAGCCCGTTGGGGTGCTGGCCGGCGTTTATGGGCCCGTTGGGGGACTGGCCGGCGTTCATGAGCCCGTTGGGGGTGCTGGCCGGCGTTCATGAGCCCGTTGGGGGACTGGCCGGCGGACACCGTGCTGGGTAAGTTCGGCCTGCGCGAGGCCCCGCCCGTGCACCCGGGGCTGTGCGCGCCCGCGCTGACCATCGCGGCCGCGCGGGCGGTGATAACCGCACGAGGTGCGGGAGGTAGCCCGCTGGGGGTAAGGCCGCCCGCCGCCGCGAGGCGGAACCCTTGTCCCGCTGCCCGCTCCCGTCTCACCCGTTACGGCAGGCTGTCGAAGATCTTGGAAACTTTTTTCTTGACGGAAATAAATACCGCTATATGCCTAAAAAGTTTCCGCTATAAAAAATGTTTCCGTGATCATGGCCCGGCCGACGAGCGTCCCTGGGCCGGCGGGGAACTCTCCTTCGGCGCGGGGGTGCGCGGGGTGCGCGGGGTGCGCGGGGTGCGCGGGGTGCGCGGGGTGCGCGGGGTGCGCGGGGTGCGCGGGGTGCGCGGGGTGCGCGGGGTGCGCGGGGTGCGCGGGGCGCGGGGTGTGCGGGGTGTGCGGGGTGTGCGGGGTGTGCGGGGTGTGCGGGGTGCGCGGGGTGCGCGGGGTGCGCGGGGTGCGCGGGGTGCGCGGGGTGCGCGGGGTGCGCGGGGTGCCTGTGGTGCGCGAGGTACGGGGGTGCGGCGTGCGCGGGGTGCGCGTGGGCGGGGTGCGTGAGGTACGGCGTGCGCGGGGTGCGCGCGGGCGTGGTGCCTGTGGTGCGCGAGGTACGGGGGTGCGGCGTGCGTGGGGTGCGCGTGGGCGGGGTGCGTGAGGTACGGCGTGCGCGGGGTGCGCGTGGGCGTGGTGCCTGTGATGCGCGGGGTGCGCGTGGGCGTGGCGCGTGAGGTGCGGGGTGCGCGGGAGGCGCGGGAGGTGCGGGAGGCGGGGGGGCGCGGGAGGCGCGGGAGGCGCGGCTGCGCGGGGCGGGTGCGCGGGGTGCGCGGGCTAGGCGGGCCCGCCGGTGGGGGAGCGGAAGGCGGGGGAGCGGGGCACCGCCGCAGCCGGCCGGGACCCGAGCAGCGGCAGGTCGCGCGGCGCGATGACGGTGGACAGCGCGATCGCCGACGTGGACCGGGCAACCGACGGCGAGGAGTCGATGCGCAGCAGCACCTGCTGCAGGTCGGCGTGCGAGGTCGCCGCGACCTTGCAGATCACGTCGGCCGACCCGGTGACCGCGTACGCCTCAAGCACCGCCGGGATCGCCGCCAGGTCCGCCTGCACCGCCGACAGCGCGCCCTGGGCGATCTCCAGGGTGACGAACGCCATCACCTCGAACCCGGCGGCGGCCACGTCCACGTCCGGCCCGTACCCGGTGATCACCCCGGCCTGCTCCATCCGGCGTAGCCGAGACTCCACCGTGGCCCTGGCCACCCTGGTGAGCCGGGACAGCTCCAGTGCCCCGGCCCGGTGGTTGTCGCGCAGCGCGGTCAGCAGCGCCAGGTCCAGCGCGTCGAGCTCCGCCATCCGGCCCGCCACCTAACTAGTCAATCTGCCTAGATTGTCCGCGTAATAACTCCGCAGAATGCCCAATACCGCTAGTAGAACATGGGGCAGTTGACTAGGGGAAGCCGCCTCCGTTCTGATGAGTGAAGGGTTTGACTCGACCGGCGGAGGCACCAGATGACGATCAGCCAGGCACTGCCCGACACCGACACCCTGACCGGCGTGGTCGCCCACGACACCAGCCGTGACCCGTTCCCGGTCACCGGCTGGGACGCCCTCGTCTGGGCAGCGGGCAACGCGACGCAGGCCGCGCTGTACTACCAGCTCGCGTTCGGGATGCGCCTGGAGGCGTACGCGGGGCCGGAGACCGGCAACCGCGACCACCACGCCTACGTGCTGCGCGCCGGGGAGGTCCGGTTCGTCATCAAGGGGGCGGTCAGCCCGGCCAGCCCCGTCGCCGACCACCACCGTAGGCACGGCGACGGCATCATGGACGTGGCCCTCGAAGTGCCCGACGTGGACAAGTGCGTGGCGCACGCCCGCTCGGCAGGCGCCACCGTGCTGGCCGAGCCGCACGACGTGACCGACGAAAACGGCACGGTGCGCGTCGCGACGCTCGCCGCCTACGGTGACACCACGCACACGCTGGTCGACCGCTCCCGCTACCACGGCCCCTACCTGCCCGGCTACGTGGCCAAGACTGGCCAAACAACAGAGCGGAGCGTGCTCGCCGGACAGGCCGCCCCGGCGTTCGTCGCGCTCGACCACGTCGTCGGCAACGTGGAGCTGGGCCACATGGACGAGTGGGTCGCCTTCTACCGCCGGGTCATGGGCTTCACCAACCTGGCCGAGTTCATCGGCGACGACATCGCCACCGAGTACTCGGCGCTCATGAGCAAGGTGGTGGCCAGCGGCGATCACCGGGTGAAGTTCCCGCTCAACGAGCCTGCCGCGGGCAAGAAGAAGTCGCAGATCGACGAGTACCTGGAGTTCTACCGGGGCCCCGGCGTGCAGCACCTCGCCCTGGCCACCCCGGACATCTGCGCGACCGTGGACACCCTGCGGGCCCGCGGCGTGGAGTTCCTGGCCACGCCCGACTCCTATTACACCGACCCGGTGCTCCGATCCCGGATCGGCGAGGTCAGGGTCCCGGTCGGCGAGCTGCGGTCCCGTGGCATCCTGGTCGACCGGGACGAGGACGGCTACCTGCTGCAGATCTTCACCAAGCCGGTGGGCGACCGGCCGACCGTGTTCTTCGAGTTCATCGAGCGGCACGGCTCGCTCGGCTTCGGCAAAGGCAACTTCCAGGCCCTGTTCGAGGCGATCGAGCGCGAGCAGGAGCGGCGCGGCAACCTCTGACCCCGCCCCGCCCCCTGGCTGCCCGTCGGGGCACCCGGACCGGCGGGACGCCCGGAGACTAGTCCGCGAACCAGGGACCGAGCCGTGCCGCCGACACGCCCAGCTTGCCGAACACGCTGGCCAGGTGGCCGGCGACCGCCCGCTGCGTTGCTCAGTGCTGGCTTTCCCCGGTGGGCCGGTCAGACGCCCGCGTCGCTGACCGGCTCGGCCGGGTACTCGCGCAGCTGGATCGTGAGCATAACCCGGGACGTGATGCCGAGCTTGCCGAAGATGTGCTCAAGGTGCGCGTCGACGGTACGCCGGGAGATGAACAGCCGCTCGGCGATCTGCCGGTTGGACAGCCCGTCCGCCACCAGCGCCGCGATCTCCTGCTCGCGCGCGGTGAGCTGGACAGGCAGCCCCGCCTTGGCCCCGCCGTCGTCGGCGGGGCTGTCCGCCTGGTTGAGCGCGAACGGGACGACCGCGTCCAGCGGCTGGCTGGCGCCCCGGGTGAGCAGCTCGGCGAACCGCTTGCCGCCGAGCGCACCCTGCGACCTGGCCACGGCGTCGGCGCGCAGCCGCTCGAGGCGGGGGGTGGCGGCCAGGAGCCCGCCGGTCCGTTGCCACAGCGGTCCGGCGCTGCCGAGCAGCCACGCGGCCCGCGGGTGGCTGCCAGAGCGGGAGGCGAGCCAGCCCAGGATCTCCAGGGCGAAGGCGGTGCCGAGCGTGTCGCCGATCTCCTGCTTGACCTGCAGCGCCCGGGTGACGGTCCAGGTGGACTCGATGTCCCGGCCGGCCAGGTACAGGGCGAGCGAGGCGATGAGGTACAGGCTGGCGTGCAGCCAGCGCTCGCGCGAGCCGCCGAGCTGCCGCAGCCCGCGTTCCACGTATTCCAGCGCGGTCTCGATGTCCTCGTTCAGCAGGGCCAGGTAGGCCAGCTGCGCGTCCAGGCTGATCAGGCCGAGCTGGTCGCCCTGGGCGGCCAGCAGCCGCCGGGCTGCCGCTCCCTCCTGGGCCGCCTCGGCCACTCGGCCGCCCGCGCACAGGGCGCCGTTCCTGACCAGGTGGGCGTGCGCGGCCATGCCCTCGTGACCGAGCCGGCCCGCCAGGGCCAGCGCCTCGTCGGCGTCGGCGAGCGCCTCCGCCGCCCGGCCCAGCGTGGTCAGCAGGTGGCCGCGGGCCAGCAGTGCGCAGCCGCGGGCGGGCGAGCCGGCCGGGGCGCGCTCGATGGCCCGGCTGAGCTCGAAGCTGCCCTCGGGGACCAGGCATCGGGCCCGCCAGTAGGTCACAAGCGCGGTGGCCAGCTCGACGCCGTCGGCGGCCCACTGATCCAGGTGGGCGGGCTTCGCCTGGCCGGCTTGGCCGGCCAGGGCGGTCTCGTCGCCCGGGTCGCCGAGCGCGTACTCCAGCGCCGCCCGCACGTTGGCGTGCTCGCGGCGCAGCTCGCGCAGCCGGGGGAGCTGCTCGTGGTCGAGAAAGTGCTCGCGGAACGACCGGGCCATGGCCAGGTAGCGTCCGATGACGCGGGTCCGCGCGGTGACCGCCGCGTCGCTGGCGGCCAGCCGCTCGGCACCAAACTCGCGGAACGTGTCGAGCATCAGGTACTGCGTGGGCTCCCCGCCGGCCCTGGGATCGATCCTGACCAGCAGCGACTTGTCCACCAGCCGGATGAGCGTCGGCATGACCTGGCCGGGGTCGAGATCGCCGCCGCACACCTCCTCGGCCGCGCTCATCGTGAACGGGCCGGCGAAGACGGAAAGGCGCGCCCACACCGCCCGCTCGACCGGGGTGCACAGGTCGTGGCTCCACCCGATCGCGTCGCGCAGCGTCCGGTGGCGGCCGCCGCGATGCCCGCTGGTTAGCAGGGTGAGCCGCTGGTCGAGGCGGCTGGCCAGCTCGGCCAGCGGCAGCGCCCGCAGCCGCACCGCGGCCAGCTCGATGGCCAGCGGCATCCCGTCCAGCCTTTGGCACAGCCGGACCAGGGCGGGCAGGTCACCGGGGGTGACGCTGAACCCGGGGACGGCGGCCTCCGCGCGCTGCAGGAACAGCTCGACGGCCGTGCCACGGAAGCCCTCGGTAGCCGCGTCGCCCGCCGGGCGGGCGCCGCCGTCGGCCGGCCCGCCGGGCGCCGGCCCGCTCAGGTCGGGGACGGCCAGCGGGCCGACCGGGCAGGCGTTCTCGCCGATCACGTCGAGCGGTTCCCGGCTGGTGGCGAGCAGGGTGACGCGCGGCGCGTGGGAGATGACCGCCTCGGCAAACATGGCGCACGCGTCGACCAGGTGCTCGCAGGTATCGAGGATCAGCAGCAGCCGCCGGCCGTGCAACGCGGCGAGCACCGCGTCCTCGCCCGGTCCGCGCCCGGGGTCGGCCAGGCCGAGCGCGGTGGCGACCGCGGGGACAAGCAGCGCGGGGTCGCGCAGCGCGGCCAGCTCGACCAGGCACACGCCGTCAGCGAAACCGGGCCCGGCCTGCGCCGCGGCGCGCAGCGCCACCCGGGTCTTGCCCACGCCGGCCGGGCCGGTGACCGTGACCAGCCGGGCTTGCCCGAGCAACCGGCTCAGCCGGGTCAGCTCCGCCTCCCGGCCGATGAACCCGGTTGTCTCCACCGGCAGCTGCCCCTGCTGCTGCGCGGACTGGCCGACGGACATGCGCTTCCTCACGATCGGGGCCGGCTCTCGCCTCCCGGTTCCGTTCGGTACTCCCTGGTTCACTGTCCGTTAATCGTAGAGCACAGACCGGCGCCGCCGTGGGCTGTCCGCACCGAGACGCACCGGAGCAGCGCCTTCCATGCGCTAGGCCGGGCCGGGCCGGCCTGGCGCCCAGGCCCCCCTTACGCGGGTGCTTGGCGCCATCGCCCCCTTCCTTTGGGGTCGTTGGCGCCAACGGCTGCTTCTATCGGAGCCTTTGGCGCCATCGGCCCGGTTGGGGTGGGGCCTTTGGCGCCAACCACCCGGTTGGGGGTGGGGTGGTTGGGGCTGGCGGGGCGGTTGGGGGGCGCGGTTGCGCACGGGGGGCTACGACGGGTCGGGGTCGGTGAGGGCGCGGGTGATGGCCTGGGCGGGCGGGGTGGCGGCGCCGGCCGCGTGTACCCGCCAGAACTGGTCGTCGCCCAGGGCGCCCTGGGTGACCCGCTCGGTGACCTGGTGCAGCGACTCCAGGGCCGGGGCGCCGGTGTACCAGCGGCCGGCTTGCTCCCACAGCGGGGCAGACGCGCCGAGGAACCACGCCGCCCGCGCGTACTGGGCCTCGCCGGCGGCGATGAACGCCACCGTGCCGAGGCCGAAGGCCATCCCGATCACGTCGCCCGCCTGGTGCTGCAGTTCCAGGGCGCGCATCGCCGACCGCCTAGCCCGGTCGAAGTCGCCGTGCAGGAACCGGCCGAGCGCGAGCAGCCCGTGCAGGTGCCCGGAGCACCAGGCCTCGTCCGGGAGCCGGGCCAGGCCGCGGGCCGCGCTCTCGCAGCACCGCTCCGGCTCGCCGGCCTGCAGCCTGACCAGGGCGTCCACCGCATCGAGGTCCGGCCAGGCCGGCCGTGTCGCCGACGGCGGTGAGGCAGGCGGTCGCGGACCGGGCCGCCTCCTGCGCCTCGGTGGTGCTCCCGCCGAAGGCGAGCGCCCGGTGGAGCGCGCTGTAACCGCGGCCGCCGGCCGCCATGTCGCCGAAGGTGGCCGCCAGGTCGGCCGCCGACTGCGCGTCGCCCCGGCCGCCGTCGAAGTCGCCGAGCAGCACCCGGATATAGCCCCTGGTGGCCAGCACCCGTGCGGCCGCGGCGGACCGCCGCGGGCAGCGTTCGAGCGCCCGGTCCAGCCAGTGCCCGGCCTCGCGCAGCCGGCCGGACGTCCGCCAGTAGGCGAACAGCGAGGTGGCCAGCACGATGGCGGCGCCGTCGTTGCCGGGCAGGCTCAGCGCGTAGTCGAAGGCGGCCCTCAGGTTTTGGTGCTCGGCGCGCAGCCGCCGGTACTGGCCGGGCGCCTCGGCGGCGGGCGCCCGCTCGAACCGCTCCGCCAGTGCCAGGTAGTAGGCGACGAACCGGCGGAGCACCGCCGCCTCGGTCGGCCCGGGGTCCTCCGCCGGCTGCCGGTGGCCTGTCCCCGGGTACCCCGTCCCCGTTGATCCCGCGTCTGGGTGCCTGGCACCGGGACGGCCGGCACGCGGGCGCCGGGGCCTGCCCCGTGACCGCCTCCCCGGTAGCCGCCGCGCGCGGCCGCCTGCCGCGCCGGCCGCAGCTGGCCCGGGGCGGTGGCCGGAGGGGGAGCGGCCGGGGCCGCCAGGGCCGTGGCCGGAGGGACAGCGGCGGCAGCGGCGGACGCCGTGGCGGCGGACGCGGTGGCGGCCGGCAGGTCGCGCAGGCGCTCGGCGCCGAACTCGCGCATTGTGCCGGGCATCCGGGAGCGCAGGCCGGGCGGCGGCGCGCCGGGCACGGCGCGGGTGTCCGGCTTGTCGCACCGGACGAGCACGTTCTTGTCCACCAGGCTGATGATGGCGGGCACGACCTGCGGCGCGGTGAGCCCGTCGCCGGCGCAGACCTCTTCGGCCGCGGCGATGTCGAAGTCGCCGGCGAAGACCGACAGCCGTGCCCAGAGCAGCTGCTCGGCCGGCGTGCACAGCGAGTAGCTCCAGGTGATCGCGGCCCGCAGCGTCTGGTGCCGTGGCGTACCGGACCGGCGGCCGCCGGTCAGCAGGCGGAGCCGGTCGTCGATCCGCTCGGCCATCTGCCGCAGCGGCAGCGCGCGCAGCCGGAGGGCGGCCAGCTCGATCGCCAGCGGGATGCCGTCGAGCCTGCCGCAGACCGCGATGACGTCCGCGAGGTTGCCCGGGGTGACTTCGAAGCCGGGCACCGCCGCCGCGGCCCGCTGCGCGAACAGCTCGACCGCGTCCGCCTGGCCCGCCGTGTCCGAGCCTGGACCGGGCACCGGGAGCGGGCCGAGCACCAGCGTGGCCTCGCCGGCCGCGTCGAGCGGCTGCCTGCTGGTGGCGAGGATCGTCACCCCTGGCGCCTCGCGCAAGATGATTTCCGCCACCTCCGCGCACCCGTCGATGAGGTGCTCGCAGGTGTCCAGGACGAGCAGCAGCTGCCGCCCGCGCACGCAGGCGAGCAGCTGGTCGAGGTCCGTCGGGCCGGGCGCCGCCCCGGGGGCGTCCAGGCCGGCCAGGGCCAGGCCCGCCGCGAGCACCGGAGCGACAAGGCCGGGGTCGCGCAGCTCCGAGAGATCGGCGAAGTGAACGCCGTCGCCGAACCCGCCCGCCGCCGCGTCGGCCGCGCGCACGGCGAGCCGTGTCTTGCCGACGCCGCCGCAGCCGGTGATCGTGACCAGGCGCGACCGCCGCAGCAGCTCGTCCGCCCGGGCCAGCTCGGCGCTGCGGCCGACGAACCCGGACACCTGCGGCGGCAGCGCGCCCTGGTTACGGTGACCGGTGCGGTGGGACAAGCCGGTAGCCATGACGACCTCGTGCGCTGGGGGGTGTGGGGCAGGCGACTACACGTGGACGGTGGGCGGCGCCGCGTCGGCCGCCCGCCCGGGCATCCGGTCGCGCAGCCAGATGGTCAGCTGCACCCGCGACGACAGGCCGAGCTTGCCGAAGATGTGATTGACGTGCGCGTCTACGGTCCGCTTGGAGATGACGAGCCGGGCGGCGATCTCCCGGTTGGACAGCCCCCGCGAGACCAGCCCGGCGATTTCCCGTTCGCGGACGGTAAGCCCGTCCCCGCCCTGCCAGCCGTTCGCGTCGCCGACGGCCTCGGGGGCGGGCTCGGGCAGCACGTCGGCGTCGGCGATGGCCAGCGCGGCGATCTGGGCCAGCGGCCGGGTGGCGCCCGCCGCGTGCAGCTCGGCGTACTTCGCCGTGCCGAGCGCCTGGGCGGCGCTCGTGGCCGACCGCTGGTGGTAGCCCTCGAGCACGGCGCTGCCGCTGAGCCGGCCGCCGGTCCGCTCCCATAGCCCCTGCGCCGCGCCGAGCAGCCACGCGGCGCGGTGGCACCGCCCGGCGTCGGCGGCCAGCCAGGCGATTACCTCCAGGGCGTAGGCGGAGCCGACCAGGTTGCCGATCTCCTCGGCGGCGTGCAGCCCCTCGGTCGCCGCCCGCGCGCACTGCTCCAGGCGGCCAGGCTGCTGGTAGTAGGCCAGCGCGAGGATGTCCTGCCCGTTGCCGCGCAGCCACCGCTCGCCGGGGCCCAGGCCGCGCAGCAGGCGCTGGCAGTGCTCGACCGCCGCGTCGAAGTCCTGTGCGTGCACGTAGGTAAGTGCGAGCTGCATGTCCAGGGTGAGCAGCGAGTGATCCGCGCCGAGCTTCTCCAGCCGCCAGCGCGCCTGCCGCGCCGCTTCCAGGGCCTCGGCGTAGCGCCCGCTGGTGGTGAGGGCGAAGTGCAGCGCCAGGTAGGAGCGGGCCTCCGTCCGAGTGTCGCCGAGCCGGGCGGCCATCGCGATCGCCTCGCTGGCCTCGGCGCCCGCCTCGGGTACGCCGACGGCGCCGCCAAGTACCGCCCGGTTGGCCAGCGCGCTGGCCCGTTCTGGCGACGGCTCGGTGAACCAGTCGAGCGCCTTGTCCTGCCAGTGCATCCCCTCGCGGAACGACCCGGACATCGTCCAGTAGGGGAACAGCGTGGCGGCCAGCCGGGCCGAGGCCCGCGCCCGGGCGCGGGCCGCCGGGTCGCGCGCGCCGGCTCGCCGGGTCTGACAGGCCGAACTCGATCGCCCCGCGGATGTTGGGGTGCTCGTCCCGCAGTTGCCGAAGCCGCTCCACC
Organism: uncultured Actinomycetota bacterium; assembly: GCA_963748785.1. Lineage (GTDB taxonomy): Bacteria > Actinomycetota > Actinomycetes > Streptosporangiales > Streptosporangiaceae > Trebonia. The sequence continues at coordinate 61,967 of CAVVKP010000030.1, forward strand.
TGGCCGTCGGCGACCAGGCGGTGGCTGAAATCGCTGACCAGCCGCAGGTACCTGGCCAGGTGCCGCTCGCGGCAGGCGGCGTCTTCGCCGCTTTCCAGCAGCTTGGCCGCGCCGTACTCGCGCACCGAGTCGAGCAGCCGGAAGCGGTCCTGGCCGACCCGGAGTACCACGGACTTGTCGAGCAGGCCGTTCAGCACGTCGGCGACCCGGTCGGCGGGCAGGTCCTCGCCCGTGGCCACGTCCCTGGCGACCGCCAGGTCGAAGCTGCCGGCGAACACCGACAGACGCCGCCAGCCCGCCCGCTCGGCGGTGGTGCACAGGCTGTAGGACCAGCCGATGGCCGCGTGCAGCGTCTGGTGCCTGCTGACGATGCCGCGTCGGGTCCCGGTCCCCGAGCCAAGGCCCGCCTCCACCCGCGCGGCCAGCTCGGCGATGGGCAGCGCCCTTACCCGGACCGCGGCCAGCTCGATCGCCAGCGGTATGCCGTCCAGGCGGCGGCAGAGCCGGATCGCGTGCGGCAGGTCGGTTTCGGTGAGCGCGAAGCCGCTGACCGCCGCCGCGGCCCGCTGGGTGAACAGCTCGACCGCGTCACCCGCGGCGGTGTCGTAGTCGGTGCTCGGCACCGGCAGCGGCCCGAGGCGCAGCACCTGCTCGCCGGGCGCGTGCAGCGGCTGCCTGCTGGTGACCAGGATCTTAACGTCGCTGGTCGCGTCCAGCACCGCGGTGGCGAATCGCCGGCCCGCGTCGGTCAGGTGTTCGCACGTGTCCAGGATCAGCAGCAGTTCCCGCCCGCGCAGGTCGTCAAGCACCGCGTCGAGCTGTGAGGCCGCGTGCGCGCGCTGTAGGCCGAGCCGCTGCGCGACGGTGTCGGGGAGCAGGTCGGGATCGGTGAGGCCGGACAGCTCGACCAGGCAGGTGCCCGCGGCGAAGCGGGTGTCGGCGGCGGCGCGCAGCGCCAGCCTGGTCTTGCCGACGCCGCCCGGCCCGGCCACGGTGATTAGCCGCCCGCTGTCGAGCAGGCGGCCCAGCCGCGTGAGTTCACCCCGCCGGCCGACGAACCCGGAAACGTCGGCCGGGAGCTGCCAGCGTCGCTGGCCGGTTCCGGGACCGCCGTGCGCTGCCGGGGGGTTCATGCTCACCTCACGTAGTCGCGCTTCCGCTCCCCGCATTATCCCTCATCGCCGGCGTGCGGTCTCGTGCATCGCGGCAAAAGTGCGCATTGCAAATTGTCGTGAAATGGCCGCATTCGTAGGGATTCGCGACGACCAGTCAGTCATGTCGCGTGCCTGAGCTGCGGGTCGTGGGCTCCGGTTCGAGCTCGCGCAGCATCGCCGCCCCGTAGTCGCGGGCCGCCGGCGCGAGCCGGTACCTGGTGCCGGCCGCGCCGGCTTCCCCCAGGCGCTCAGCACTGACCGCGCGGCCAGGTCGGTGAGCGCGCCCGGCACGGCCGGCGCGGGCAGCGGCGGGTGCGCGCACACGGCCACCGCGTCCGCCGCGGCGAACCAGTCGGCGAACACCGACAGCCGCGCCCACAGCAGCCGCTGCCGCGGCGGGCACAGCTGGTGGGCCAGGCCGAAGGCTGCCCGGTCGGCCGGCCGCGCCGACCCGGCCAGCGGGTAGACCCGTTCGCCCGCGGCCCGCAGCGGCGCCATGGCGGTGGTGGTCAGGTGGACGCCGGGGCAGCGGGTCAGCTCGGCGGCCAGGGCAGCGCACGCGTCGGCGACCCGGTCGCAGTCGTCGAGCACGATCAGCAGCCGCTTGCCGCGCAATCCGGACCGCAGGGCGGCGAGCTGACTCAGCCGCAGCGGATCGGGCAGTCGCAGCGCGCGGGCCACGGCGTGGGGGACAAGCGCCCCGTCGGCGACGGCGCGCAGCGGGACGGTCAACGTGCCGTCGGCGAACCGGCCGGCGAGGCCGGCGGTGGCCGCCGCGGCCAGCGCGCTCTTACCGGAGCCCGGCGGGCCGGTCACGGTGACCAGCCGCGACTCGCCCAGCAGGGTGCGCAGCGCGGTGATGTCGTCGGCCCGCGCCGGCGGCCCCCCGGCCGGGCTGGCGGGCATGTCGACTGGATGCCCCACGTACGAGATTGTCGGCCAGCGTGGCCCGGCCCGTCATCGGCAGTTCTACGTACCCGGGCACCTAACCAGCCGGCCGGATCGTGGACGGGACGCACGGGTTACTCCGGCCAGCCGAGACTGGGCGTCGGCGGCGCGCTTGGCCCCGGTCAGCTCCCCGGCTTGGTCAGCGTCAGGTCGTCGGCGCAGGTCATGCCCGCCCGCCACACCGAGCGGGAGACGATCTTGCGCAGGTCCGCGCGGTGCGCGTACCGGGCGGCGACATCCCTGACCTCGGTGAGCAGCCCCTCGGACAGCAGGGTGGGCGTCAGGCCGAGGGCGAGGAACTGGTCGTTGTGCACGGACAGATCGTTCTCCTCCGCCTCGATCCGTGGGTTGGGCAGGAAAGCGATCTCACCGCCGGTGGCGTCGGCGACCAGCTTGGCCAGGTCGATCACCCGGTGCGTCTCGGTGACCTGGTTGAGCACCATCGGCCGGTCGCCCGTCTTGGGCGGGTGGTTGATGGCGATGTCCACGCACCGCACCGTGTCCTTGATGTGGATGAACGCGCGGGTCTGCCCGCCGGTGCCGTGCACGGTCAGCGGGTGGCCGATCGCGGCCTGCATGAGGAAGCGATTCAGCACCGTGCCGTAGTCGCCGTCGTAGTCGAACCGGTTGATCAGCCGCTCGTCGGCCACCGTTTGCTCGGTCTGGGTGCCCCACACGATGCCCTGGTGCAGGTCGGTGATGCGCAGCCCGTCGTTCTTGGCGTAGAAGGCGAACATGAGCTGGTCGAGCGTCTTGGTCAGGTGGTAGACCGAACCCGGGTTGGTTGGGTGCGGTATCTCCCGCTCCAGGTCGCCCTCCGGGGTCGGCACCTTGACGGTCAGGTACCCCTCCGGGATCGGCGCGGCGCCTGACCAGCCGTACCCGTAGACGCCCATCGTGCCCAGGTGCGCGATCGCCGCGTCCACGCCCGTCTCGACCAGCGCGGTCAGCAGGTTGTGGGTGGCGCGGACGTTGTTGTCCACCGTGTAGCGCTTGGTCTTCTCCGAGCGCATCGAGTACGGCGCCGCCCGCTGCTCGGCGAAGTGCACGATCGCGTGCGGGCCAAGCTCGCGCAGCACCGCGGTGAGCCGGTCGTACTCGTTGGCCAGGTCGACGTTGACGAAGTCGATCTCGTGCCCGGATACCGCCCGCCACGCCCGCAGCCGCTCGCCGACAGCCGCGATCGGGGTCAGCGAGCCGACCTCCAGGTCGGTGTCGATCTTCCGGCGGGACAAGTTGTCGACGATGGTGACGTCGTGGCCGCGGGCGGACAGGTACAGCGACGTCGGCCAGCCGCAGAAACCGTCACCACCGAGTACAAGGACGCGCATTCCGACCCCCCGTTTGCGTAGCGGCACCCCCGTGCCGCCGCGCTGCCGCACCAAGGCTGACTCCGCTGTGTAACGGCATCTGCCCAGGGGCGGACGGCTTCCGGCTGCCCGGCGCCTTTCCCTGCTGGGCGATCTTAGCCCGACGTGGCGCCGATGTGGCTGCTAGCAAAGGTATGAGGTCGCGCGTCGCGACCGGTTGCCCGACCGGGGCGGCGGTAATCGGCTCCTAGCGGCCGATTACCGCTTGTTACGGCTTTTCCGGTGGAAAGCGCCGGTTACACCCCTTCGCGGATCGCCGGGGTCAGCAACTCGCCTACCGCCTCGACCAGGCGGGTCATCTCGAAGGAGACCTGGCGGGTGTCGCATTCCGGCGCGGCGAGCACCGCCAGGCTGGACCCGTCGCTGATCGCCTTGACGAACATCAGCCCGTAGTCCATCTCCACCAGCGCCTGCTGCGGCATCCCGGCCTCCATGATCCGGGCCGCGCCCACCACGAGGCTGGTCAGCCCGGAGGTGATCGCGGCGAACTGCTCGACGGCGGCGGGCGGGATCCCGGCTGACAGGGCGAGCGGCACCCCGTCTGCGGACACCACGATCGCGTGCGCGACATCGGTCACGCGCATGGTGAAGTCGTTGACGAGCCAGTTCAGGTCCTCGCGAAACACGCGGCTCATCGGTGGTTCTCCTCTCCTGCATTAGGGGCCACGCGGGGGTCGGGGCCCGGCTGCACCGCATCACGAGTGCCAAGCTGGAACCCGGTCAGGCGGCTGCGGACCGCATCGGGCGAACGTCGGCGTGTCGGCAGCTGGTCACCGCGGGGTGCCTCCTGCCGCCTGGTCTCCCGCTGTGCGGGCTGCTGGTAGCTCTCCTGGTACCCGCTTCCCTGGCCGTCGGCCGGCGCGCCGAGTACCGGCGCCGGGCCGCTGGCCGCGGGCGCCTCGAAGTCCGGCGTGCTCAGGCCCGGGTGGGCGTTGGTCTGCGGCGTCCGCCGCGGCAGGCCCGCGGAGGTCCGCTCGCTCGGCTCGGCCGCGCCCGCCCCGCTGCCGCCGTTCAGGCCGGTGTAGTCGCTGCCCGGTCCGGACGGCCAGCTGCCGTTGGCTCCCCAGCCGCCGTGGGCTCCTGGACTGCCGGCGAACGGCTGCCAGTTGGCCGCCACGTCCTCTTGGGAGGGCGCCGCGCCGTTGGACGGGCGCTTGGGCGCGAACCACGCGGTCGCGGGCCGTCCAGCCTGGCCGCCGCGTCCCGCCCCGGCCGGCTGGCTGGGGCGCCTGGGCAGGTCCCTCCGGCCGGAGTAGTCGCCCCGCCCGGGGGCTTCGCCGCGGCCGGGGAGTTCGCGCCCGGGAAGGCCACCCTGCCCGTTGTAGTCGCCCCCCTCGTCGGCCAGCCCGTTGCGGTGCCGCCCGGAGGCGAGGCCGGGGCGGACCGGGGCCGCCGGCACCGACGCCGCTGTCGGTACCGGGCGGGATCCGGTGGGCAGGCCGGGGCTGGTGCTGCCACCGACGGGCCGGGAACCGCCGACCGCCGGCCCGTGTTCCTGCCTGGCCAGTGTGTTAGGCAGCCAGACCAGCGCGGACAGGCCCTGCGGCGCGCCGGGGCGCAGCCGGATCCTGATCCCGTGCCTGGCGGCCAGGTGGGCGACGGCGTACAGGCCCATGTGCCGGGAGACCGACACGTCGAGGCCCGGCGGGTGGTCGAGCCGCCAGTTCATGTCGGCGAGGCGGGTGGGCGAGATGCCGACGCCGTCGTCGCGGATCTCGACCAGCACGCCGCCGCTGGCCAGCTCCATGACGCTGACCCTGACCTGCGTGTTCTGCGGGGAGAACAGGGTGGCGTTCTCGATGAGCTCGGCGAGCAGGTGGACCACGTCGGCGGCGGCCTGCCCGGAGACCATGACCCCGGCCTGGACGGTGAGCGAGACCCGGTTGTACTGCTCGATTTCGGCCGCGGCGGCGCGGGCCACGTCGGCCAGCGGCACCGGCTCGGACCACTTGCGTACCGGCTCCTCGCCCGCGAGCACCAGCAGGTTCTCCGAGTTGCGGCGCATCCGGGTGACCAGGTGGTCCATGGAGAAGAGGTTGGCGAGCTGGTCCGGGTCGTCCTCGCTCTGCTCCATGCCGTCGATCATCCGGGCGAGCCGGTCGATCAGCGGGACGCTCCGTCGGGACAGGCTGATGAACATCGCGTTCAGGCTGCCCCGCAGCGAGGCCTCGTTACCGGCCAGCCGTACGGCTTCGGAGTGGACCTGGTCGAACGCCCGGGCTACCTCACCGATTTCGTCGGTGGACTGGACGCCGACCGGCTCGACGATGACCGGTCCCTCGGGCGCCTCGGTGGCCGCGGCCGCCGCGGCCACCCGGGCCGGCAGCCGGACGGACGCGATCTCGAGCGCGTCGGCCCGCAGCCGGCGCAGCGGGTTGACCAGGGTACGGCCGACCAGGTAGGTGAGCAGGAGCACGATCAGGATCGCCGCGACCGTGATGGCCACGGTGATCAGCGCCGAGTCGAAGGCCGAGTTCTTGGCCGACTGGCTGCCGTCGACGATCGACGTCATGACCTGCTGCTCGACCGTCCGGAACTGGTCGATCAGGGAAGTCATGTCCTGGTAGGCGGTGGTTACGACCTTGTCCTCTTTGGCGATGCCAAGCGAGCCGGCGCCGCCGGCTTGCATGAAGGTAGATCGCGGGTCACCGCCGGCCAGCGGCACGAAGCCCTCGATGAGCTGCGCGTCGTTCGCGGCGCCGCCGACGGTGGTCAAGAAGGCATCTTGCTGGGGCTGCGTGGCGGCATTGCTGAAGGTCGACAGGTCGGTTTCCTGCTGACCGTTGGCGGTGGTGAGCGCGCTCAGGCCGCCGGCGTCGGTGAGCGCCTGGCTGTCGCCGCCGCCCTTCGGGGGTGTCCCGAGGTTGTTTAGGCCGCCGGGCTCGTCGGGGACCGTCGCCTCGATCAGCGCGCTGTTCAGGATCGCCCGCTGCTGTGACGCATCGTCCTTGGCGCGGGAGATACCGCCGAGCGCGCGGACCGAGTCGGACAGGGCGGCGTCGCCGCTGCCGCTGGTGATGACGTCATCCATCAGGAACAGGTTGCCGATGGCACTGGTGTAGGAGTTGATGACCGCGTCGGGTGCCACCCCCGCCCCCACCGCGGAGCTCCGCGTGCCGGGCAGGCCCTCGATCAGCGACAGGACGCCGGCCGCCTTACCCTGGACGCTGGACGTGAAGCCGCTGCCGATGGCCTCGGCCAGCGGCGTGATGACCTTCACCTCGGCGTTGGTCCTGGCCTGGGCCTGGACCATGACCGCGTTCGCGGCCTTCAGGTCCGCCTTGATGCCGGCGGTGTTGCCGGTCGCCCTGCCCTGCAGGTCCGTGTAGGCCGCAACGGCGGCCGTCAGGTCGCGCTCGTTCTCCAGGTCCTGCGCTAGGGCGGTGGACTGCACGCCGAGCTCGGCCAGCTGCGCGGTCCGTCCGTAGGAGTTGGACGTGCTGATCGCGTCCGCGACGCGCAGGCCGCCGAACACCAGGCCCATGACGCTCGCGATGGCGAACACGCCGATGAGCCGGGAAGAGACCGACCAGTTGCTCAGCGACAGCCGGCCTGCGCCGGCGGGCCCCGGACGCCGGTGGTTTCCTGCCTGGTTTTGCCCGCCTGCCCGGCTGCCGCGCCGTAACTGGCGGGAGCACGGCGTTCGCTGCCGTCCCGCTGCCCGCTGCCGTCCCTGGCTCAGGTCCCGGATTAGCTCCGGGGAAGCCTGTGCCAACTCCGGGCAGCGCTGACCGCCCGCCTCGCCGCTCTGTGAGCGCGTCAGGGCCCTTCATCGCTCTGCCCTCGCCTGTGCATGTCTTAGCCGCAAGTAAATATCGACATGAGTCAGTCGCGGCACGCGGTGAGCTTGCCGCTCGCGTACCGCCGCCTGGCTAGCGAGAGTCTAAGACCCCACCCGCCGCTAATGCGACAAAATCACGATTTAGAGGAGAAACCGACGCACGGGACCGTAAATTAACATCATTTTCATCGGAATCAATGGGTCTGCCTGACATGCTTGTTCGCATGAGTAACAGGCCAGGCACGCCGGGTGCACCCTAGCTGAGCAGGGACTTCATCGCGGCGAGCGCGGCCTCGATATTGGCCACCGAGTTCGCGTAGGACAGCCGCAAATAGCACTCACCCCACGCGCCGAAGGCGGTGCCGGCCAGGCAGGCCACGCCGGCCTCGTCCAGTAGCCGCCCGGCCAGGTCGGCCGCGCTGAGCCCGGTGCCAGTGATGTTGGGGAAGGCATAGAACGCCCCGTCGGGCTGGCGGCAGGTGATGCCGGGAATCGCGTTGAGTCCGGACACGATGACGTCGCGTCGCCGCCGGAATTCCGCCGCCATGGCCGTCACGCCGTCTTGTGGCCCGTCGAGCGCGGCCATCGCCGCGTACTGGCTGAACGCCGACGTGCAGGAGACCGAGTTGATCGCCAGCCGGGTGATCGGCTCGACCAGCGGGGCGGGGAACACGCCGAAGCCGAGCCGCCACCCGGTCATCGCGTACGTCTTCGACCACCCGTCGAGCAGGATCGTGCGCGACGCCATCCCGTCGAAGTCGAGCACCGAGGTGTGCGGGCTGTCGTAGCGCAGCGCCCAGTAGACCTCGTCCGACAGCACGACCAGGTCGTGCCGGATGGCCAGCTCGGCGATGGCCGCGCAGTCGTCGGAGGTCAGCGCGGACCCGCACGGGTTGTGCGGCGTGTTGAGTATCAGCAGCTTGGACCGGGGCGTGATCAGCGAGGCCAGCTCGTCGGTGTCGATGCGGAAGCCGTTGGACTCACGCAGCGGGACGGGCACCGGCGTCGCCCCGGCGAACGAGGTGATCGACTCGTACATCGGGAAGCCGGGGTCCGGGTAGAGCACCTCGTCACCGGGCCCGCACAGCGCCAGGATGGTGAAAAACATGATCGGCTTGGCCCCCGGCGTCACCACCACACGGTCCGGCGACACGCCCCGTAGCCGCCCGGTCCGGTCGAGGAACGCCGCGACCGACTCGCGCAGCGGCATGATGCCCGGCGCGGGCACGTAGTGCGTCTGCCCGCCAAGCAGCGCGTCCACCGCCGCCTTGCTGATGTGGTCGGCGGTGGGGAAGTCGGGCTCGCCGATCTCCAGGTGGATGACGCTCCGCCCGGTCGCCTCCAGGGCCTTGGCCCGCGCCAGCACCTCAAACGCTGACTCAGTTCCCAACTGCCCCATGCGCTCCGCAAGTTTTATCTCGGTCATGCCGCTCATGGTAGGTTTCCGTTCCCCGCCCGGTAACCCCCGGGCCAGCCCGTGGTGCCGGGCCGCCAGCCGCAACCAGCATGCATCACGACGGCGGTCTTCCCCTCATCGCCCGTCGTTCCCGCTCGGCGCGGGCACTCCCTTGACCGGGCCCCGCCCTGGCCCCGGCGTGGAACACTGGCAGGGTGGACGCCGGACGCGAGCGGCTGGAGCGCGCCTACCGGGAGGAAGCGACCCGGATCAGGGCCGCGCTCGCCGCGCGCACCGGCGACGTGGGCCTGGCCGAGGACGCGGTGCAGGACGCGTTCGTCGAGGCAATCGAGCACTGGGCCCGCGACGGCGTGCCCGCCAGCCCCGGCGGCTGGCTGGCGACCACGGCCCGCCGCAAGGCGCTCGACCGGATCCGCCGGGACAAGGTCGGCGCGGAGAAGCTGGCGCTGCTCGCCGCCACCGACGCCTGGGCGCTGCCGGACAGCGGCGCGGACGCGGCCGACGGCACGGGCAGGGCGGGCGGCGGGGGCAGGCCGGCGGGCGGGCAGGCCGGGGGCCAGGCCGGCGAGCCGGACGCCGCCGAGGCGGGCAGGCAGGCCGACGACGAGCTGCTCAGCCTGGCGTTCGCCTGCTGCCACCCGGCGCTGGCCACCGACGCGCAGGTGTCGCTGACCCTGCGGGCCGTCTGCGGCCTGACCACCGGCCAGATCGCGGCGGCGTTCCTGGTCAGCGAGGCGACGATGGGGCAGCGGCTGCTGCGGGCCCGCAAGACGCTGAGCGGGCTGCGCGACCCGGTCACCATCCCCGACCCCGATGAGCTGGCCGGCCGGCTGGCCCAGGTGCTGGCCGTGGTCTACCTGGTGTTCAACGAGGGCTACCTGGCCAGTTCTGGCCGTGAGCCCGCCCGCCGCGACCTGGCCGCCCAGGCGATCGCGCTGACCAGGACGCTGCACCGGCTGATGCCCCGCGAGCCGGAGGTGCTCGGCCTGCTCGCGCTGCTCCTGCTGCACGAGTCGCGGGCGAAGACCCGCTTCGACGGCTGGGGGCGCCTGGTCCGGCTCAAGGACCAGGACCGCTCCCAGTGGGACAAGCGGCTGGCCGAGGAGGCGGCGGTGTACCTGGACCGCGCCATCGCGCTGCACCGGGCCGGCCCGTACCAGGTCCAGGCGGCCATCGCCGCGCTGCACGCCGAGGCCCGGTCTTACTCCGAGACCGACTGGCGGCAGATCCGCCTGCTGTACAGCCGGCTGTACCAGCTGGCGCCGTCCCCGGTGGTGCTGCTCAACCGGGCGGTCGCCACCCGGTACGCGATGGGCGCGGAAGACGCGCTGTCCGAGGTCGAGCCGCTCGCCGCCGACCTGGACAGCTACCACCTGTTCCACGCGCTGCGCGCGGCCCTGCTCGCCGCGCTCGGCCGCGACGCCGAGGCCGAGCGGGTCCGCCAGCGGGCCCTGGCCCTGGCCGCCAACCCGGCCGAGCGCGACCTGATCACCCGCGGCTGTCGCTGTAGCCCGGGGGACGCTCCCGCATGCGGGCTCCCCCATAGCCCGGCCCGGCCCCCGTGTCGGGGCCTGCGCACCCGATGGCAAAGGCGCCATTGCATCGGGCGCTCCGGCCCGGACAAGATCCGTCGGTGTCCAGGTACCTCTATGCCCGACACCAGGGGCGAAGTGCGTGCTGGCCGGGCCCGGCGACATGCGCGCGTCGGGCCCGGCCAGCGGCGCGGGGTTCGGTGCCTTAGCCCATTTCGAAGACCGGCCGGACCTCCAGGGTGATCCAGCCACGGTCGACGCCCGGCCAGGTCTTGGCGACGTCGACGGCCTCGTCCATCGTGTCGGCCTCGATGAGCGAGTAGCCGCCGAGCACTTCCTTGGTCTCGATGAACGGCCCGTCGGTCACCCCGCCGGCCCGGATGGTCTTGGCCGTCTCGGTTCCCTGGAGCTGGTGCCCGGTCTCCAGCTTGCCGGTCGCGCCCCACTTCTCGTACCAGGCGCCGACCTCGGCGTACCAGGAGCCGTACTCGGCGGTGTCCGGGGCCGGCCCGTTGGGCGTGTTCAGGATCAGCAGCACGTACTTCATGCGAGTCTCCTTCTGGTCACGGGGCGGTCGTTGTGCGGCCCTCACCCGTGCCACGAACGGCGGACCCGCCGATCCGACACGGCCACGAATTTTTCTTACTCGCGCGACGTGAGCACGCAGAACTCGTTGCCCTCCGGGTTGGCGAGCACGACCCACGGCACATCGCCCTGCCCGATGTCCACCCGGCGCGGCACCCAGGGTTTCCAGCCGTCGCACCTCGGACGCCTGATCGTCGTCCGGGCCCGGCGCCAGGTCGATGTGCAGCCGGTTCTTAATGGTCTTGCCCTCGGCGACCGATAGGAACACCATCCCGGGCATCAGCTCGTCGCGGGGGACGGACCGGCTCTTGTCGGCGAAGTACGGCGGCACGATCGACGCCTCGTCGTCCGCCTCCTCGTCGATGATCCAGCCCAGGGCCTGCGCCCACCAGGCCGCCTGGGACGAGTAACTCCCCGGTGCCGACCGCGCGGGCCGACGCCGTCAGCATGGAATTACTCGTCAGGGCACCCGGATGTCGCGCTGAGACATAGCGGCCGCCCGCTCCTCCTCGCTCAGCTCCGCCGCCCTGACCGGGTGGACCACGGCGACATGCGCCGGCCGGGCACCACTGCACCCGCCACGGCCCGAGCCGCACCGCCTTAACCGACGCCCCGGGAATCCACACCGTGCTGAACAAGTGCCCCTGGTTGCACCGCACCAGCGTGTTCGCACCGAACGAGTAGCCCTGTCTGATGGCCACCGCCGTGGCAACCGCGTACCCGGCGACAAGCGCCGCCCCGACCACAAGCACCCGCCTGCCCCGAACTGATCCCATGCCGCCACGCTACCCCGCCCCGCCGCCCACGGACCTGTTCCGCTCCGCCCGCCGCTGCGGTTCGTCCGTCCCCGTCCCTCCGGCTTGCTCCCGTCCCTGCCGGCTTGCTCCCGTCCCTGCGGCTTGCTCCCGTCCCTGCGGCTTGTCCCCGCCCCCGCCCCCGCCCGCTATAGCTCGTTGGCGCCATCGACCCGCTGGGGATGGGGTCGTTGGCGCCATTGGCCGCTTCTATCGCGGCCTTTGGCGCCATCGACCCGGGAGCGGGGCCGTTGGCGCCATCGACCCGGGCGGCGGTGCGCTTGCTGGCGCTGCGCTCGGGGCGCTCGGGGCGCGGGCGTGTCAGGCGGTCTTGCGGGCGACGTGCAGGACCGCGCCCCAGTGGCGCCGCAGCATTCCGTCCGGGCGCAGGGCCAGCCGGTCGCGGATCTCCCCGTACAGGCGGTCCCGCTGCCAGGGGCGCATGGCCAGGTTGCTTGAGAACGTTTCCAGCAGCCGGATGTAGCTGTCGGCCGTGTACCTGATCTCCCAGTCGAACCGCCGGACCTGGATGTCGGTGAACAGCCCGGAGGCGGCGATCTCGTCTTCGCGGGACGGCAGCGTTTCCGGGGTCGGGGAGATCCAGGCCCGTGGGCTCGCCTTCGCCGATCGCGTCGTACACGTCCTGGATATCGGCGAAGAACGGGTCGCCGCCCGCCGGGATCACGTGCACCGCCTCCCAGAACGCGAGGTGCCCGCCCGGCCGCAGCAGCGACGCGGCCTTGGCGTACTTCACCGCCGGGTCGATCCAGTGCCAGGCCGTCGCCGCGAACACCAGCCCGAACCCGGCACCCTCGGCCACGGCCGCCGGCCCGGGCTGCCAGGTCTCGAACGGCGCGTTCACCACCGTGACCCGGTCGAACCCGGCCAGGTTCCGCCTGGCCTCGGCGGCGAGGGCCGCGCCGAGTTCCACGCAGGTGACCGCGAAGCCGCGCCGCGCCAGCGGCAGCGTCGCCTTGCCCGAGGCGCTGCCGACGTCGCACAGCGCGTCGGCCTCCGGCCGCACCCCGGTCAGCGCGAGCAGCGTGTCGTACAACGCGGCCGGGTACTCCGGACGCGCCTCCTGGTAGTCGGCCGCGACCGCGTCGAAGGTCTGCCGCAGCCGCTCGCGCTTCCCCTCCTCGTACGCCGGCGTCTCCGTCCGCCGGTCTCACTGCCCGCCTGGTCCGTGTCTGCCTTCGCCTGGTCCATCCGGCCGACCCTACCCGGGGCGGCCCGACCGGAGGCAACGGGATTTTGACCGGCGGCCTTTCCTCCGCGCCGTCATCCCGGCGCGGGCTCGGGACCGAGGTGACGCGGATGCGCTGGCCCGTCCGCCGTCGGGAAATAATGGGCCGGGTGAACATCCGAGCCGCGCGCGACAGCGACCTTCCGGTGCTGCGAGACATCGAGCGGGAGGCCGGACGGGCGTTCCTGGACGTGGGCATGCCGGAGATCGCCGAGGACGAGCCGCTTCCCCTGGACGAGCTGGCCCGGTACGCCCGCGCGGGGCGGGCCTGGGTGGCGGTCGGCGACGATGACGTCCCGGTCGGCGTACCTCATCGCCGACCGCGTCGGGGGCGAGCTGCACGTCGAGCAGGTATCGGTGCACCCGCGCGCCGCGCGCCAGGGGATCGGCCGGTCACTACTCGACCACGCGGCCGCCTACGCCGCCGCCGAGAACCTGCCGGCGCTCACGCTGACCACGTTCGCGCAGGTGCCGTGGAACGCCCCGTACTACGCGCGCTGCGGCTTCCGGGTGCTGGACGACAGCGAGTTGTCCGCCGACATGCGGGCGGTCAGGGACCGGGAGGCGGCGCACGGGCTGCACCGCTGGCCCCGCGTCTACATGCGGCGTGAGCTGCCGGGGTCGAGCCAGCCGTCGTTATTGACGCGTGCCGGTCAGCCGCCGAATCCGGTCATCGAGTACGCCTCGTCCAGCCCCAGGTGCCAGGGGAAGGACTCGTCGGTCGCGCCGGGCGGCATGAGCCCGCCCGGGCCGAGCAGCACCGAGACGCCCTCGCCGCGCAGCACCTTCAGCGACCGGGCGAACTGCGGGCGGGTGGCCAGCGGCTGGCTCACCGCGGGCAGCGCCACGATCGGCAGGCCCATGCCGGTCTGCTCGGCGAGCACCGCCAGCGCATAGGAGTCGGCGACGCCCAGGGCCCACTGGTTGAGCAGGTTGAACGTGGCCGGCGCGACGATGATCGCGTCGGGCACCCGGGAGCGCGGCGTGCCGGGCGCCCGGTGCTGGCTGCGCACCGGCGAGCCGGTGAGCGCCTCGACCTCCGCGGCGTCGAAGAAGGCGAGCGCGGACGGCGTGGCGATCACCTGCACCGTCCAGCTTCGTTCAAGCGCCTGCTTGACCAGCGACCCCGCATCGGAAGCCGGCGCCGCGCCTGACACGACAATCGACAGAACCCCGCTCTTGCGCGCCATACCACCGAGCATAGGAACGCCGCGCCGGAAAGACCACTTGCCGCGCGGCCGGCCCCGCGCGGCGAGCGTGACGCACGCCACCGCCGCCCGCCGCGCGACGGGCGGATAATGCCGGTATGAGCATTACCGACGCGGCGGCACGGCCCGCCTTCCACCTGGCCGTCCCGGTCGATGACCTCGCGCGCGCCGAAGAGTTCTACGGCGGAGTCCTCGGCCTGCCCCGCGGCCGGTCGTCGGAGCAGTGGATCGACTGGAACCTGGGCGGCCACCAGGTCGTGACCCACCTGGTCGACGGGAACCGGGCCGCCCGGGCCACCAACCCGGTCGACGGCCACGACGTCCCGGTGCCGCACTTCGGGCTGGTGCTGCCGGTTCCGGACTTCCACCGCCTGGCCGAGCGGCTGCGCGCGGCGGGCGCCACGTTCGTCATCGAGCCCTACGTGCGCTTCCAGGGCGAGACCGGCGAGCAGTGGACGATGTTCTTCTACGACCCGGCGGGCAACCCGCTGGAGTTCAAGGCGTTCGCCGACGAGTCGCAGCTGTTCGCGCACTGACGGGGACCACGCGCCCGTTTTGATTACTGATTGTGACTAGCAGCAGACAAAGCCCGGCCCGCCCCGCGTCGGCGAACGCAGGGCGGGCCGGGCTTTCCAGCGCCTAGAGCAGCCCGCCGATTAGCGGCCCCAGGCTGGTCACCAGCGAACCAAGCTCGTTCGCGAGCGTGATGAGAATGGCAGAAACCATCGTCTCCCCGTCCAAGTGAGCGATTATCCCCGTGGGTGACCGACCGCCTAGCGGTCGATCGTTGTCACGCAGCGTTACATACCTCGGTCTCACGCTGCGTAACCATCGATCTTCCAGCCTCTTGTTTGCCGCCCAAAGGGGCCACAAGGGTGTTTTCCTGCGAAAAGGCGCGTTACTCCGGTTGGCGGAAGCGGATGTCGCGGTGTGCGATGCCCTGGTTCTCGCTGGCCGGAACCGCCGCCTCCGCCCGGGCAACTTCCAGGGCCCGGTCGGCGAACTGACCGTCGAGCCCGCTCCTCCGCGCGCACCACTGCACCCAGTGGGGGAGCAGGGCCAGCGCCCTGTTGACCTCGTCGGGCTCGTACGTGTCCCGCAAGATTGACGTGGACGTCTCGATCCGGTGCGCAGAGCAGGCGTAGAACGCGTCCTCGTCCGGGGGTGCGTCCGGCCCCCACTCGGCCAGGATTGTCTCCAGCGCCTCCTCCGCCGCGTCGCGGTCACCCGGGGAGTTCCAGGCATTTCCCGCATGCCAGCCAAGGAACGCCTCGAGAGCCGCTTCGCGGTCCTCCGCCGTCGCGCCTGGCCGCTGCCGCGGCAGCAGGCGGTCGATGAAGTGGGCCAGGGCGGCGGCCCGCCGGAACAGCCTCGGGAATTCGCGGAAGAACTCGGCCGGCTCATCGCCGAACACCGACACGGACTGAAGGACACCATCAAGGGCCACGTCGAGCAGGCGCGCCCCGAGTTCCGGCGGGCAGGGCGCGAGCCCGGCGGTGGCGGCGGCCGGGCCCACGCCGGTCCGCCAGTGCGCGAGCGCGGCCTCGGCCGTATCGTAGACCCCGGCCCCGACCACCATGCCGGCCGAGCACCAGTCGAGATCCCAGGCGTACCAGTGATCGGCGACGGCCGGGCGGGCCGGGTCGCTGAACGCGGCGGTGAGCAGGAAACGGGCGCCGTAGGCGTCGCGCGCGACCAGCGTGCCGGAGCCGTTGGTCGGCTGGTACCAGGGGATGGGGACAGGGGTGATCCCGCGGTCGGAGAACTCTGCTGCCTCGGCCGCAAGCTCTTCCGCGTCTTCGTCGTCGGCCAGCCCGCAGCGGAAAGCCCACAGCTTCGGCCAGTCGTTGCCATCGCTGCCCTCGTTGGCGAGGTCGGCGGCCATCGCGTCCCCGGCCTTCTCCAGCAGCGACCGCCGCCAGCCCTTGGGGTTCAGGCCAGACCCGGGACCAGGCGCGGCGACCCGCGCGTAGAACTCGTCGCCGGCCAGCCTGCCCGCCAGGTCCTCGATGTCGAGGAGGCGCGATGGCCACTCGGTAGCCCGCACCTGACTGAGGACCGTCTCGTGCGACTCCGCCCACCACGGCCAGGTCCGCTGGGTGCCTGGTGTGTCTGTGGCCATCGGCCAGGGTTCCTGATGCCGTTGCCCAACTGCGCCGTGGACCTGCAACTGCTGCGCCCGGCGCTGCGGGTTGCCACTCAGTCCCTTGCTCTGCCTACGCTGCGCAGGCTTGCCCGTCTTGCGCTTCTTGGAGGCCACGGCTGGGAGCTTACTGCTCGATCACGCTCCTCCCAGGCCCCAGCCTTCCGGCGCGTCCCGACGTCGGCTGGTACCCGCGTGAGGCACGTCAGGTCGAGCGGGAACGTGCCGGTGTCAGGCGCGCTGGGGCGGAACGACCGCGACCGGGCCGTGGGAGTGGCTCACGACTGCGTGGATGACCCTTGCCGGGCCCGGCACCAGCCTGTTGTTCCTGCCGTGCCTGCCGAGCACAACCAGGTCAGAGCTGGCTGACAGGTCGGCGAGGACCCGTCCGGGGTGACCGTGAACGACGTCCTGGCCGGCGTCGACGTCCGGATACTCGGACCGCCAGCCGTCAAGGAGGGCGCCAAGCTCCCCGGCGGCCTGCTCGCCAGCGTGCGAATCCGGGGACTGCCGTGCATGGACGGCCAGCAGGGATGCCTTGCGCAGCTGCGCTTCCCTAAACGCGAACGCGAGCGCGGCGGTGCAGTCCTCAGGACTCCGTATGCCGACGGCAACCCGGGGACGGGTGGACGTGGGCTCTTCCCGTACCACCACGACCGGGCACGGCGCGTACACGGCCGCGTAACGGCTCAACGACCCGAGGGTCATGGCCGCGAACGCGCTGGCGCCGCGCGATCCGACGACGAGCATGAGCGTTCCAGCCGCGCTGCCGGTTACCGCCTGGGCAGGTGACCCGTCCAGCGGGACGGTCTCCGTCGGCAGCCCGGGGGCGGTAGCGGCGGCCGCACGTGCCGCCGCAGCCAGGGCCCGGTCGCGATCCGCGGTGAGATGAGCGGCGACGGTCTCGATGCCCGTGGCCTGCGGGTGCGTGGACATCCTTGGCAGCACCTCGGCTACAGACACAATCCGCAGGCCCGCACCTCGGAGTACGGCCTCCCTGGCGGCCCACTCGACTGCCCGCAGAGCTGCCGCGGAGCCGTCGGCGCCAACGACGATGAGTTTGGCTGTCATAACCCCTCCCGGTTACCAGCGTCGCTCTGCCACCCATGACCCGCCTGCGTTATACCCAGTGACCAAAAAAAAAAAAAAAAAAGAAAATAAAAAAAAAAAAAAAAAAAAACACGGAAGGAGAACATCATGGCTACGGAGACGAACGCGGCCAGGCACGGGGCGGGGACGCGGACCTGACGGTCATGCTGGCGGCGCACGAGGGGCTCCGCCGGGACCGTCCTTATTCAGGTTGCTGGGAGAACCCGGGACGGAGGCGGGCGGAAATGTCCCGTCATACCCGCGGGGAGCGGGCATGACGGGACATCGAGCTCGGCGCGGCCGACCTAGGGCACTATGCCTTCGGCAGGACGACGACGAAGTCTCCGTCGGGGCGCTCGCCGGTGGCGTCGGAGGTGTGGTTGACCAGCGAGCCGTTGACGGCGATCGCGGTGGAGCCGCCGCCGTCGAGGTTCATCGCGGTCCGCGCGCCGAGCGACTCCATCAGGGCCGCTTCCTCGGTCAGGGTGAGGCCCTCGCTCACGCCGGGCTGACGGCCGTCGACCGTCACGATGATCAGCCGGCCGGAACCGTCGATGCCGACGATGGTCCGGGGCTGCCGGATCTCCGCCCAGGCGTAGTTGAAGGACAGGTCGGCCGGGTCGATCACGCCCTCGGCGACGGCGTCAATGTCGGTGCGGCCGTTGGTGACCAGTCGCGGCGCGGCGCTGGCGATGCTCAGGCCCGCCTTCAGCGGGATGGTGCGGCCACCGCTGGTGGTGACCCGCTCACTGACGCCGAGCCGCTGGCCGGGCACCGCGTGCGCGGCGAGCCAGGCGCCCGCCGTGCCCACGCCCTGGATGATCGAGCCGCCCGCCGGGACGGCGCCGCCGGCCTGCTTGCCCGCGGAGACCACGACGCCACGGGAGTCGAGCACGACCTGGGACCCGGTGCCGCTCGGGGTCGCCGTGCCGAACTGATCAGTGAACAGGACCAGCTCGGAGCTCTCCAGGCAGGTGATGTCCTGGCGGGGCTGCGCCGTGGGCGTGGCACCGGGTCGGCCGCAGTCCTGGACGATGCCGGGAATGCGGTTGATCCCGTTGACCGGGTAGCTGTCGTGTCCGGCGCGAACCGTGACGGTGGCCTTCAGGTTCGCGATCTGCGGCTGGCCGTGGTCGATGATGAGCGCGGCGCGCGGACCGTTGTTCATCGATTCCAGCTGGCCGTTGTAGACCGCGATGCCGTCAGGCACGCCCTGGAAGCCGAAGCTGTCGGAGGTGATGAAGAAGCCGGCGTTGGTGGCGACCAGTGCGCCGAGCGCGGCGGCCACGGAGGAGGTGGTCTGGCGCTGGGCCACGGTTCCGTTGTGGGTGACCTCGATCGTCGCCTTGCGCGGGTCGATGATCGCCTCGTGAATCTGCTGGCCGTCCATGACCTGGTCGGAGTCGTAGCCGGTCCACTCCGCGGTCGCGGTGGAAAAGCCCAGCCCCTGCAGCGCGGTGACCGTCGTCTGGGCAGCGGCCTGCGTCGGGTAGGAGCCGGTCCGGACCCGCACGCCCTCAAGGCCGTGCGGCGCGTCGGCGTAGCCCGGCCAGTTGACGTCGGCGACCTGCGGGGTGTAGCCGTCGGCCGTGAGCTTGCTGGCGGTCGCCGCCGCCCAGGCCGGAGTGCCGACCTCCTCATCGGCGGTGGCGCCCGTGATGGAGCTGGTCGTCGTGGCGTCGATCGTGACCGTCCAGTGTGGGGCGGCGGCCGGGTTGGCCAGCGCGCCGTTCCGCACGGTGACGCCGGGGGCGACCTGCTGGGAGGTCCACTTGACCTGCCCGATCCAGCCGCTGGCCGGCTTGCCGGGCACGGGGTGGGCGGCCGCCGACGCCGGCCCCGACAGCATGACGCTCAGCAAGGGCAGGCCTGCGATCGCCGCCGCCGCGGGGTAGAACAAGCGGGGACGACGCACCCTGTGGTTACGAGAGTTCTGCATGACCGTACGTCTACGCGCCCTGGGTTAACGAACACCCATCTGGCAACAAAGTCCAACAGAACGCGGCGGTACGGATTCCCGCCTCGTGACGGCCCGCGCATGCCTGATGGCCGCGTCCCGGCAGGCCCGAGGAGGGCATCCGGCTCCCTGGTGACGCTATGCGATCGGTTGCCCGGTTACTTGCTGGGCTGCGGGATGCTGCAGTCGACCTTAGGGTTGACGCCTAGGTAGTTGAGGGGGCCGGCGAGGATTGTCACCACGATCGTGCCGGCCTTGGTGCAACTGCCTACCGGCCCGTCGTAGTAGCCGCGCTGTCCGGCGGCGATAGCGCCGATGATCAGCCATATGACAAGCAGCACCGGTCCGATGCGCATCCCGACCTCCCGGGCACCGCCCGCTTGAACCCGAGCAGGTGATCCTGTCACGGAGCATACCCGCGCGGTGCATGCCCTGTCCGGCCGTGGTTGCGCTTGCTTGGCACGGACCGCCACAGAGACCGCGGCCCGACGGGGGACGGCGTGGTTGGCAGAGACCAGCGGAGGGCATATCAGCCCGTGTTCCGCTAATCGCCGTTGTGGAAGCGCGGCAACGACAGGCGGGGCAACCAGTTGCACGATCCAGCACCCGTGAGGGAGCAGCGATGGCCATTGAGCTGAATCACACCATCGTGCGCGTCCGCGACAAGCGAGAGTCCGCGCAGTTCCTGGCCGAGATCCTCGGCCTGGGCGAGCCCCAGCCGTTCGGGCCGTTCCTGGCCGTCCAGACCGGCAACGAGGTCTCTCTCGACTTCGCCGACGACCACGGCCCGGTCAGCCCGCAGCACTATGCCTTCCTGGTCTCCGAAGTAGACTTCGACCAGATTTTCGACCGGATCCGGGACCGGCGACTGCCGTACTGGGCCGACCCCGGCAAACGCCGGCCGGGAGAGGTCAATGCCAACGATGGCGGCCGGGGCGTGTACTGGGAGGATCCCAGCGGTCACTTCCTGGAGATCATCACCCGCCCCTACGGCAGCGGCAGCTGACCTCGGGGCGCCAGGGCCCAGCCTGGCCGCCCTCCCTCACCAGCCGGCATCACGAGGACCGTGCCCGAGCGGGTCAAGATGCTCCGAGGCAGACACCCGGACCGGTCTCCGTGCCGTCACACAGCTCCGCTGGGCGCGAGGCAGACGCACGTCCGGGCCACCGACGAGAGCACCGGGCAGGCTGTGGCCGCCTTCGTGATTCAGCGAGTCGGCCGGTGACGGGTTGTTCAGCTAGTGGTTGCCGGGCGGGCTG
This sequence comes from uncultured Actinomycetota bacterium, assembly GCA_963748785.1. Classification (GTDB taxonomy): domain Bacteria; phylum Actinomycetota; class Actinomycetes; order Streptosporangiales; family Streptosporangiaceae; genus Trebonia. The sequence continues at coordinate 82,450 of CAVVKP010000030.1, forward strand.
CGACGGCTTGCGCTACGGCGCCCTGCGACTCGCTGGCCTCGGCGCGGGCCTGGCTGCCGGAGACGAGCCGGAGCGGGACTTCCTTGAGGCAGGAGGACAACACGACCGCGGCGACAAGGAGAATTGCGACGACAGCGAAGACCACGTCCCCGGCGGAGGAGAACCCGACGAAGAACGGGTGGACCAGTGGCTTGGCCAGGCCGTTGAGGAACGAGGTGTCGTTCAGGCCGGCGCTCAGGTGCTGGTGCAGCGAGGCGACCTGGCCGGGGTCGGCCTTGGCCGCGGCGAGGTAGGCGGGGTCGGTGGCGGCCTTGGCGTACTGCTGGCCGATCTTGGTGCCGGCCAGGGAGAACAGGATGGACAGGAAGACCGCGGTGCCCAGCGTGCCGCCGACGGAGCGGAAGAACGTCGAGGCGGCCGATGCGACGCCCATGTCCTTGGCGGGCACGGCGTTCTGCATGGCCAGCACGAGGCTTTGCATGTTCAGGCCGAGCCCGATGCCGAAGACCGCCATGAAGACGTCGGTCTGCCACAGGGGCGTGTCGGCGCTGATGGTGATCATCAGGCCCATGCCGATGAGCATGAGCACGGAGCCGACGACGGGGAAGATCTTGTAGCGGCCGGTGCGGGCGACCAGCCGCCCGGCGCCGAGGGAGGCAATCATCAGCCCGGCGACCAGCGGCAGCAGGAGCAGGCCGGACTTGGTCGGTGAGGCGCCCTTGACGATCTGCAGGTAGAGCGGGATGACGGACAGGCCGCCGAACATGGCCATGCCGATGATGGTGACCTGGGCGGAGGCGACGGAGAAGGTGGCGCTGCGGAACAGGCGCAGCGGCAGCAGCGCGTCATCGCCCATCCGGTGCTGGGTCCAGACGAACAGGGCCAGGCCGACGGCGGCGAGGATGTAGCAGGTGAACGCGGCGACCGAGGTCCAGCCCCAGGACTGGCCCTGCTCAGCGACGACGAGCAGCGGCACCAGCCCGACGGCCAGCATGACCGAGCCCCACCAGTCGATGCGCCGCTCGCGGCGGACGTGGTCGAGCCGCAGGACGCGGGCGATGACGATCAGTGCGACGATGGCGATGGGGACGTTGATGTAGAAGATCCACCGCCATCCGGCGACGCCAAGGAAGGCGTTCGTCCCGGCCAGCAGCCCGCCGAGCACCGGCCCGAGGACCGAGGAGCTGGCGAACACGGCCATCATGTAGCCCTGGTAGCGGGCGCGCTCGCGGGGCGGGATGATGTCGCCGATGACGGCCAGCGCCAGCGGCATGATGCCGCCGGCGCCGACGCCCTGGAAGGCGCGGAAGCCGGCCAGCTCATACATCGAGGTGGCCAGGCCGCACAGTGCGGACCCGGCCACGAAGATCACGATGGCGAGCATGAACAGCCGCTTGCGGCCGTAGATGTCGGACAGCTTGCCGAACATTGGCGCGGCGATCGTCGAGGTGATCAAGAACGCGGTGGTGACCCAGGCCTGCGCCTGCAGGTTGTGCAGGTCGTTGCCGATCGTCTTGATCGCGGTGGAGACGATCGTCTGGTCCAGCGCGGCCAGAAACATGCCCAGCACCAGCCCGGACAGGATCGTCAGGATCTGACGATGGGTCAGCGCCCCGTTCGATGGGGAATCAGCCCGGCGGATTGCGGTGGCGGTCATGCGTTAGGGCCTTTCCGAGTCTTCGGGGTGGTGCGGTTCGGCGGTAGGGCTGTGTGTTTCCGGCGCCCGGTCAGGCGGATCATCAGGGCGGTGTGGATCTGGTCGTAGGAAGCGGTGAACCGTTCCATCTGCTGTGCGAACTGGCGCACCTCCTCGGTGGTCCAGCCGGCCAGTACCTCGTCGAAGAACGCCTGTCGGCCCCGCTCGTGCTTGGCGATGGCGGCGCGGCCGGCGTCGGTGACCGCCAGCAGGCTGGCCCGGCCGTCGAGCTGGTCGGCTCGGCGCTCCAGCAGCCCGCGGTCTACCAGTACGGTCACCTGCCGGCTGACCGTCGACAGGTCCGATTGCACGCTCGCGGCGAGCGCGCTGGCCCGCATCGGGCCTTCGGCCTGCACCGTATGCAGCAGCAGCGTGGCTGGCCGACTCGACGTCGTCGCCGGCGGCGGCCAGCAGCCGGGCCTTGGACCGGCGCACCGTGCGCTGCAGATCGATAAACGATTCCGTCAGCGAGGCCACGGCTTCCTGGTGACCGCGGGCATGCCGGCGGCGTCCCGCCTCGGCATGCGCCGGAGGCGACGTCGCCGTCGTGTTGTCTGCCATCGCCTGTCATCCCCGAGGTCGTGCCGATTTACTTGTACACGACAAGTGCTTGCTGTGGCCAAGTATTTCCCCGACGAGGCAAATGGCAGTGTGACCTGCGTCATACAGGTGCGGTTGGCGGGGTCAGTCCGAGAACTGAGCCCAGGCTGGGCCGGGAGCGGCCTCCTCACCGGCCGAGGGCGGAGTCCCACATGTCGTGCTCGGTGTAAAGGCGTTTGACTTCGTCCAACTCGACCTCGGCGTCCTCGGCCCTGTCCACGGCTCTGCCGGCTACCCACCATTGAGCGCCGGGCAGGCCTGCGGACAGGTACGCGCGAGTCCCCGGACCGTAGTACTGCTGCGCCTGGCGCCGCCGGGCGGCAACTTTGCCGTGGGCCGGCTCCCAGAGCTGGATAGCGACCGCGTCGCTCCCAAGCACAACGGCGTCGTACCAGCGCCATACCACCACGCCGGGACCGCCCGGTGCCTCAGCGACGGCTACCAGATGGCCCGGCAGCACTCGCTCTCGCCGGGGCGCCGGGAACTGCGGTGCGTACCGGACGGAGACGGTCGTGCTTTCGACAACGACCTGGCAGGCATCCTCCTCCGAGTGGAGCACGATGCCGCAGCGGAGTCGCGGGACAGTCAAGGCACGGGTAGCCGAAGCGGTCACCCATCGAGTATGCCCTGGCGGGCTCACGGCAGCCCGGTATTTTCCTGGGCGAAAGAGCGGTCGATAGGGCGCCGGACACCGGGAACTTGTTCCATCGGGGGCGCTTTATCCTGCCTGACCTGCGGGAAGGTTTCGCATGCAAGTGACCGCGACACCACACAAGCCACCGGGGGAAGTTATGTCAGTAATTATGACTTTGCAGGTCGTCGGCGATCCGAAGGCCTTGGAGCAGTTCGCTTCGGAAAACACGGAGACTGGGCAACGCCTCATAGCAGCGGCTAGGCGTCATGGCCTTATCGCGCACCGCTTCTACGGCTCCGACGACGGCGGCAGCCTGATGGTGCTGGACGAGTGGCCTGACCGGCAGAGCTTCGAGTCGTTTTTCCATGAGCAGGAGTCCGAGATCCGGCCGATGTTCGAAGCCGCCCAGGTAACAGCGCAGGTCGAGCCGGCGTTCTGGAGTGAGCTTGCGACACACGACGCCTACGGCTGGGGCGTCTGATCCTGGCAGCCACGGCTGAGCCCGGCGCCGACGCCGGGCTCAGCGGCGCCGCAGATGCGCTGCTGCCGGGTTCCCGCGGTCACAGGCGGCTCCTGATGGCCCGGGCAAGGTCCGCCTGGGAACTGTCATCGACGTCCAGGACGCCGTTTTCCGCCATGAGCGCGTAGTACTGCTGCCGGTCATAGGGCACTCCCGGGGGAAGCGGCGCGACATGCCAGTGCAGGTGCGCGTTGCCCTGCTGGCTGCCCAGGCTCAGGCAGTACATCCGCTCGACCGGCACGACCTCGGCCACCGCCCCGGCCACCCGGCGCACCGCGCGCTGCAGCGCCAGGTACTCCGCCTCGCCCAGCCCGCCGACCCAGTCTTCGACGTGGCGCTTGGGGGCGACGATGCAGTAGCCAAGCAGCGTCGGCTGCCGGGCCAGGAACCCGATCGTGGCAGCGTCCTCATAGACATCGTGATGGGGATAGTCCGGATGCCCGGCCAGGATCGCGCACACGAAGCACGGGCCTTCGCGGGACCGCTGCACGTATCGCACGGCGTCAAACGGCACGCGAGGAGGCTGCGGGCTATCCACCAAGCCATTATCGTCCCGCCGGCGTCACGCCGGGCATTTAGCCGCCCAGTAGACAGAAGCCACCGGGAGAGGCCGTCCGGGGTCACGTGCTGAAGCGGGACTAGGACTCAGGACACTAGCTTGATTAGATGGCCAAACGTGAATGACCGTCGCCCGCAGATCTGCGCCGGATGCGCCCGGCGCCCACGCCCGGGAGGAGATGTGACGGTGCGCAGGCTGACCCCTGACGATGTGGGCTGGGCCGTCGGCCAACTAGCCAGGCGCCGTGCCCGGCTGGCTCCGTATGCCCCGGTGTACTGGCGGCCGGCCAACGACGCGGATGCCGCGCATCGCCGGTTCCTGGCCTACGTGCTCGGCAAGGGAGGCGGCACCGGGTTCCGAACTGATGATGCCCTGATGATCGCCGCGCCGGGACGCGGCGGAGGCTGGACGGTCGACGACGCAGTGGTCGCAGACGGGGGCTGGGCTGACACCGGACAGCAGCTGTACAACGCCCTCAGCCACGAGACCGCCGGGGGCAGCATCCGGTTCGTATGCCCGACCCCCGAGCCCGAGCGCAGCCAGTTCGCTCAAGCACAGGGTCTGCAGCTGCAGACCTCCTGGTGGCAGCTAGCTGTCGATCAGATCCGGCCCTCGCCCGACGACGGGGAGCATCCGCGCATCAACGGCGCGACCGCCTCCCTGGTCCGTGCACCCCAGATCTACGACCCCGGCGGACCCATCCTGTTCGTCACCGACATTACGGACGCCCGGCAAGCCCTTCCGTCAGCCCGCGGTGAAGCCAAGCGCCTGGGCAGTCCGGTCATCGTCGTCGACCAGCGCCCGGCTGACAAGGAACTAGGTTCCGTGCTTGACAATGCCGGGTTTTACAGGCACTGCGACTTCTTCGCCGGCACCATTATCTAAGCACCGGCAAAAATTTCTACTAGCTGAACGACTGCGGAAGCTAGTGCGATAACGATCAAGCTTCTAGCAAGGGTTGTTTTCTCCCTCCGCGTGGTTAAGGCGGCGCGGCCAAAGACGCCCAATGGGGCCGGGGTTGGGCGAGTGCACTTGTCACCCAACCCCGATAGTCTGCCAATTCCTTCTGGGCCTTGACCTGGCACCCCATTGCGCGACGGTCGCTGGCGTGGGGCCCTGCTTTTCGCGCCCGTGAGGCCGAGGCCATCGGCGGATCCGTCGATAAGCACCCGGGCCGTGATGGCTCCTTTCTTTGGAATGGTCAGGCACGTAGGTGCCGGCGGGTGGCATGCATGAGCTCGAGGGCTTGCGCGACACGGTCACCGGTGAGCTTGCCGTCGCGCTTGACGATGTCGCCGCCGACGATGACGGTTTCCACGTCGGCGGGTCCTGCGCCGAGGACCATGACGGCGACCGGGTCGCCGAAGCCGTCCAGGTGCGGAGAACGCATGTCGATGATGGCGATGTCGGCCTGCTTGCCGGGGGTGAGCGTGCCGATCTCGTCATCCAGGTGCCAGACCCGGGCGCCGTCGACGGTGGCCAGGCGCAGCATGTCCCGCTGATGCAGGTCGACAGTCTGGGCCATCTTGTCCGCGGAGATGGCGGTGGCGTTGGCCCGGGACCGTTCGGCGGCCAGTGCCAGGCGCATCTCGGAGAACAGGTCATTGCCGGCGCTGCAGATGGTGTCGATGCCGAAGCCGGAGACAATGCCGTGGCTGAGGGCTGGTCCGGTGGCGGGGAAGGTGCCGAACTGCATCAGCATGTCGGTGGACGGCGTGATTGTCATGGTGCCGCCGCTGTCGGCTACCAGGTCCCATTCCCGGGCGGTGAGGAAGTTGCCGTGCACGTAGTTGACGTCGGAGCGGAGCAGGCCGTATTGCTCCAGGACGGTGACCATCTCGCCGGTGCCGGCCATGCCGACGTGGATCGAGATCGGCAGTCCCAGGTCACGGGCAAAGGCGAAGTCGTCGGCGTTGCGCTCGGCGCTGGTGAACGCCGGGCCGCGCAGCGCCATGCCCATCCGGAGGCGGCCATAGCTGCCTGCGGCGAAGTACTCGTCGCGCATGCGGCGGGCGTCCGCGGGGTGCGGCGGGTTCGGGTCGTCGGCGGCGGGGCCCGGGCCGCCGTAGAGGAAGTAGCCGCGGATGCCGGAGTCTCGCAGGCCGCGCAGGTCCGCGTCGGCGTGCGCGGGGGACTGGTCGTTGTGCGCCCAGTCGGCGATCGTGGTGATCCCGGCGTCCAGCGCCTGCAGGGCGCCCCACAGCGTGCCGGCGTACACATCGTCCGGAGTGTGCTTCAGTGAGATGCCGGTCAGCACGGCTGGCCCGTACCCGGCGCCGGTGATCTGCGGTGTAAAGCCGCCGATGGCGCCCTGCCACACGTGCCGGTGGGTGTCCACCATGCCGGGGATGACCAGGCGGCCGGCCGCGTCGATCACCTCCGCCTCAGCCGTCGCAGGCTGGAGGTCCCTGCCGATAGCGGTAATCACGCCATCGGTGGCAAGGACATCTCCCTCGGTCAGGTCTCCGAGGTCCGCGTCCATGGTCACGACGTGGCCGCCCTTGATAAGCAGTTCTTTCAGCACGGTCGGCTGCCTTTCTCCCACTCAGTAAAGCGGGGCAATTGGTGAAAATCTGATCTGCTCAGCCTGCTGCGGCGAATTCGCCGCAGCCCTTATCGTTCGATTCGGTTATTGCCCGCATCCTGCGGGAGTTGGGCGTCCCGCAGTGTCTGCATGCCATCCCTGATTCGCGTCTTCGCCGTGTGCAGGGGGATGCCCTCGGCGTCGGCGATCTGCCGGGCCGTCATGCCGCAAATGCCAGCCATCGCCACGGCACGCGCCTGCGTCGCAGGCAGGCGGGCGAGCGTGCGGCGCAGCACGGCGGCACCCTCATGCACGCCCGCGAGCTGCTCCGGCGGGTCGGTCATCGCGGTGAGCAGCCCGGACAGGTCGTCCGGAGCGACCGGCGCAGAGGGCCACGCGTGGATGACGCCAACGGCCAGATTCATGGCCATCGTTGTCATCCACGCCCGGACCGACTCGCGCCGCGAGTCGTACACCTGAGCGTGCCGCCAGGCCCGCTCGAAGGTCTGCTGCGCTACTTCCTCCGCCGTGCCCGGATCGCCGGTGACAGTCATTGCCACGCCGAAGACGACCCGCTGGAAGCGGCGCACGAACATGACCGTGAAGTCAACGTCACCTGTGCCGAGCCTCGCGAGCAGCACCTCGTCCGGCAATCGATGGTCGCTCATGCCGCGCCGGTCGATGAGGAGCGCCCGTCGCGAAACGAGGCGCCCAGGTCTCCGCCGCCCTGATTGTCATCGTGATGTTCCTCGTGCCGGGAGGCCGGGGATCAGGACCACCGAGCCGGGCTGGTCCTTGGCGGCGTTCCTCTGCTGTAGCGCCTCCCCAGATACCGAAGGCCAGGCCGTGCCGCAGGGCGAAGCCCAGGCACGGCGCCCGTACCGGGCAGGACTGGCAGACCCGCTTGGCCTGGTCAACCTGCCGCAGCGCGGGGCCCGCTGTACCCTCGGGGAAGAACAGGTCGGGATCGTGGTGATGGCACGCGGCGCCATCACGCCATTCCGGGGGGTTGCCTGTTGCGTCGGCCAGATGCATTGTGGTTACTCCCTCTCGTCATCGATGTGGCCGTCGCTCTTGTGCCTCACCGGACGCGCTCGGCCACCATGACGCAGGCGTCGTCGTCCGCGGCGGCGTAGTCGCGGTCATTCCCACCAGAGTTCTCCTTCGCGGGGCCTGACCCCGTTGAGGCTGTGATCTGGCACCAGGATCGGTCCTGACCGCTCAGCCGACACGACACGGATGTGCTATCTCTAATCGCTCCTCGCCCGCCGCAGGCAACGCTGCGCCCGCGTTCGGCATCATCGTCACCGCCGCGGGGCCGACTACGCCAGGAGTTCGGCGCGGACCGTGGCCGCGCTGTCCTCCTCGCCTATGTCCGTGAAGACTTCCAGGGCTTCCCGGAGCCTGGCCCGTGCCTCCGCTTCGCGGCCGAGTTCGCGCAGCGCACGCCCGGAACCGAGCAGGGCTTCGCCTTCGAAACGCCGCAGGCCGTACCGCCGGAGCAGGCTGGCCGCCTCGTCAAACCGTTCGGCGGCCTGGCGCCACCTGCTCATCGCCGCGTAGGTCAGGCCCAGCCTGTTCAGCGACAATCCGAGGACGCCTTCACCGGTGCCGGGTGCGTGCCAGTGGTCGGAGCCCTGCTGCAGCGTCACGCAGCGCAGGTGCCAGTCGAGGGCCTCCTCCAGGCGGCCGAGGCCGCGCAGGCTGTCTCCGACTACGCCCAGTGCCTGCGGGTACCCTTCCCGCTGTTCGGCTGCTTCCATGTCGGCGACGGCCTCGCGTGCGTGCTGCTCGGCGCGCGCGAAGTCCCCCAGGCGTATGCAGGACCAGGCGATGTAAAAGTGGGCCCAGGCCTGCTGGAGGGTGTCGCCGGCCTCAGTGGCGATCGTGAGCGCCTGGGTAGCGGCGTCGATCGCGTACAGGTACTGGCTCAAGCAGGTCGAGAACGCCCAGGCGAGGTAGTTGAGGTGCAGCGCTTCGAGACCGGGGTCGCCGAGGGCACGCGCGGCGGCGCTGGACAGCGCGTACACCTGGTGCCAGTGGCCCCAGTAGGTCCACTTATCGGAGAACCAGTGCATGGCCTCGGCCACGTCGATGACCCTGGTGTGGTCGCCGGCGGCGGCGACGGCCTGCAGTGCGGCGAACCAGTTCTCGCTCTCGTCCCGCAACCAGGCCATCGCCGACTCGGCGGTTGGCAGGAAGATCAGCCTGCTCCAGGTCGCCGGCGGCGGCCCGTACTGCGGGTGCACCCAGCGGCCTGCGACGGCCGCGACCTCGAGCAGCCAGTCGAGCATCCGGTACCGCGCCGTCTCACGGTCCGCGGGTGATTCTTCGTCGCTGAGCCGTCGGGCGGCGAACAGCCGGACCAGGTCGTGGAACCGGTAGCGGTCCTCGTACGCCGATTGCAGCAGCCCGAGCTCCACGAGTTCTTCCAGGAGTTTCTCGGCGTCGGCGACGCCGGACTGGGCCAGGACCGCGGCCAGGTGCACACCGCTGTCGCTGCCCGGAACCAGGGACATGCGCCGGAACAGCGTGCGAGCCGGAGGCGTCAGCTGCCGGTAGGACAGCGCGAAGGCGGCCTCGACGTGCAGATCGCCGATGGCGAGGTTTGCCAGCCTGCGTTCCTCGTCGCCAAGGGACCTGGCCAGACGACGAGCCGTCCAGCCCGGCCTGCTCAGCAGCCGGTTGCCGGCGATCCGCAGGGCGAGCGGCAGGTTCCCGCACAGCTCGCTGATCCGCTCGATCGCGTCGCCTTCGGCGGCTGCCCGGCTCTTCCCGATGATCGCGGCGACCAGCTCGGCCGACTCCGCTCTGGACAGCGGCGCCAGCGGCAGCCGGTGCACGTCCTCCAGCCCCGCCAGCGGCCGGCGGCTGGTGATCACCACCATGCTGGCGCTCCCGGCGGGCAGCAGCGGGCGGACCTGAAGCTCATTCGCCGCGTTGTCGAGCACGATGAGGCACCGTCGTCCGCGCAGCGTGCCCCGGTAGAGTTCCGAGCGCTGGCCCTCTCCCGCGGGGATACGGCGTTCGGCGATGCCGAGTGCCTTGAGCAGCCGCGCCAGGCCTTCTGCCGGGTCAAGTGGCTCCGGGGCTATGCCCTGCAGGTCCACGAAGAACTGGCCGTCAAGGAACTCACCGGCCAGCAGCCGGGCGGCGTGGGTGGCCAGGGCCGTCTTGCCCAGACCAGCGGGGGCCGTCACCACGGCGATGACCGCGGGCTTGGCCGCGCTGCCCTGGTGGGCCAGGGCCTGCAGCCGGGCCAGCTCTGCCGCCCGGCCGGTGAAATCAGTGACGTCGCGTGGCAGCTCGCAGTACCCAGGCACTCGCGGAACGGGGATCTCCCGCGCGGCCGCCGCCGCGTTCAGCAGCGCGCGCTCGTCTTCTCGATCGAGACCGAGGGCCCCGATGATCGCTTTCAGCGTCCGGCGCTGCGGCCTGCGGCTGTGTCCGAGTTCCATGTCGCTGATCGCGCGGGCGCTGACGCCGGAGGCCTCGGCCAGTTCCTCCATCGTCAGCTTCGCCGCGTGCCGGTGCGAGCGCAGCAGCGCTCCCACCGATTCACCGTCCGTCACCGCATACCTCTGCCAGGTCCAGGGCGCCCCTTGCGGGACTATGCGTGTAGCTAACTAGGTATCAGACTATTGGTCCTGCGTGCGAGCTCAGGCGACAGGGAATCCAGCAGGGGCCGGTTGAACTGGCGGGTGTGTCACGTTCACGGAATGTGATCCGTCCAGGATGACCACCGCCTCGCTGCCTGCGATCGCCAGGTGGGCGCGCCGCCGGGCCTCCCACGACGATGCCTCCCCTGCCGGGCGGGCCGGGCGCACCGCCGACACCACCCGCCCGATCAGCTCGTTGGTCAGCTGGGCCTCGGTTCTGCATGCTGTCCTGCATGTTGATTCCGCAGCAACTTCGCCTAGCGTGTTCCTAGCGTTAACAGAGCGGATCGAGAGGCAAAGGCTCGTGACGGACGCTTGTGTACAGCGATGAAGCGATGAAGCAATGCATGGCATTACAGCCATGATCAATGACTCCTGGCCCGGCGCACGCGGAAACGGCAGGTCGGCGATGCGACCGGCCGGCGACGAGACCACCGGCGAGCGCGCCGCGAATCCGCTGCGAGGCCGGAACGACGAGATGTCCTTGCTGCGTGGGCACGTGGCCCGGCTGCGGAGCGGGGCCGGGACGATCTGGCTGCTTGAGGGGGGGCCGGGTCTGGGGAAGAGCCGTCTGGTGGAGGAGGCCGTACGGGCCGGGCGGGAGGCCGGGTTCGCTGTGGGCCACGGCGTGGCCGAGCCCGGCGATGCGGCGGTGGAACTGGCGGCACTGATGGACGCGCTGTCTGGGGGGCCTGAGCCGGTGCTCGAGCGTTCTGCGCTGGGGGATTCGCGCGCCTCCCGCGAGCAGCGCTACTGGCTGCTTCAGGACATCCAGGCGCTGCTCGAGCAGTCCGCGTTGCGCCAGCCGATCTTGATCTGCCTCGACGACCTGCAGTGGGCGGACAGCGGAACCCGAGCAGCGATACGCACCCTGCCGACCCGGCTGGCTTCCCTGCCGATCGGCTGGGTGCTGGCCTTCCGTCCCGTCGAGGCCGACAGCGACCTGGGACGCGCTGCGGCCGAACTGCACCGCAACGGGGCCGTCCAGACGGCTCTCGGGCGCCTGGATCAGCCCGCTGTCGCAGAAGTGATCGCTGACGTTCTCGGCGCCGCTCCCGACGACTCCCTGATGGCCCTGGCAGCAGGAGTACGGGGGAACCCTTTCTTTCTCATGGAGCTGCTCTCCGGTCTGCGCGAGGAGCACCTGGTCAGCCTCGATGCGGGGCGCGCCACACTGACGCAGGTCCGGCTCCCGCTCCGGGTGTGCGAGGGCATGCGCCGGCGTCTTGCCCGGATGTCGCCTGCCGCCCGGAACGTCGCCGCCATGGCCGCGTCGATGGGACGCCGGTTCACCGTGGCCCAGCTCGCCGCGGTCCTCCAGCTGCCCGCCTCGGCGCTGCTCGACCCGGTCCAAGAACTCATCGGCAGCGAGCTGCTGGCCGAGGGCGGGGCGATGCTGAGCTTCACCCATGACCTGAACCGGGAGGCGGTGCGCGCCAGCCAGCCCTCCTCGGCCGTGGATGCCCTGGACCGGCAGGCGGCCTCCGCGCTGCTGGCCGCCGGCGCGCTGCCCGTGGAGGTCGCCACCCAGCTCGCTTCGAGCGCCGCGCCTGGCGACGAACTCGCCATCACCACATTGATGAGGGCCTCTGACGCCCTGGGCGGCAACGATCCGGGGCAGGCCGCCGACCTCGCCCGCCGGGCCCTCGACCTCACCACCATGCATCACCCGCTGCGTGGCCCCCTAGTGGCCCGGGCGGCCATCCTCCTGAACGCCGCCGCCAGATGCGAGGAGGCGCGTGCCTTCGCCGACAGCGCGCTGCGCCGGGTGCTGCCGGCCCGGCAGGAGGCCCAGGTCCGCCTCAGCATCGCCAGCTTGTTCTCCATCTCCCCCGAGGTACGCGCGGAGTCGTGCCGCCGGACCCTCGACCTCCCCGGGGTGCCGCCGGACCTGCGTGCGCGGGCGCTCGCCCTGCTGTTTCACAACCTCGTGGCTGCCGGTCGCCCCGAGCAGGCGGAACGGCTACTCAAAGAGGTGGAGGGGGCCGTCGAGCAGACCCGCGACAGCGCCGCGCGGTTCACCCTGGAGCTGGCTGAGGCCGCGCTGCAGTACATCCGCGGCCACTTCGAGACGGCCCTCGCCGACATCGACGCCGCTCTGCGCACCGGCGCCGACTTCGGCGGGGATCCCCGGCAGTGGGTGGCCCCCTTCCGCTGCGGGATCCTGGCCGACATGGACCGCTTCGACGAGGCCCTGGCCGAAGCCGCCGAGGGCATCCGTTCGGCCCAGCAGGGCCGCCAGGGCCGGGCGCTGCAGTTGCTCGAGACCAGCCGGGCCCGCCAGCTGCTGCAGCTCGGGAACCTGGCCGACGCGGCCGCTGCGCTGGAGGGGCGCTACTGCCCTGACGAGGCCCACCTCATCCTGAGCGTCCTCGACGCCGACGGCGTGGTCGTCCTCGGCCGTATCGCCCTGCACACCGCGAACCAGCGGCAGACTGAACTTACCGCGGCCATCGCCCGGGTCATGTTCAGGTCCGGGGTGCCGTCTGTCGAGCGGCACGCCGCGTGGCTCCTGGCCCTGCAAGCCCAGGCCGCCGACGACCCCGCCCAGGCCCGCCGGTGGCTGACGGCGCTTGACGAGAAGGAGGGCCTGCCCCTCTTCCCGATCTTTCCCCTCGACCCGGCTGACGACCCGCAACTGGTCCGCATCGCGCTGGCTAGCGGGGACCGGGAGCTGGCCGGTTCGGCCACGGCCGACGCCGAGCGGCGAGCCGAGATCAACCCCGGGATACCTGCAGTCCTGGCCAGCGCCGTCCACGCCCGTGGCCTGCTCACCGGGGACGCCGACCTGCTGGCCCAGGCCGTCAGCATCCTGCAAGCCGGCCAGCGGCGACTCGCGCTGGCCTCCGCCCTCGAAGATCTGGCCGTGGCCGAAACCAGGGCTGGCCGCAGGGACCAGGCAGTCGCCGCCCTCGACCGCGCCCTGGCCATCCACGCCGCCTGCGGGGCCCGCTGGGACCTGGCCCGGGTCCGCTGCCGCCTCAGGCAACTCGGGATCCAGCGCCGCCTGCCCGCTGAACGCCGACTCACCGTGGGGTGGGCGGCCCTGACCGGCTCGGAACTCGCCGTGGTCCGACTGGTCGCTGACGGCCTCACCAACCGTGAAGTCGCCGAGCGGCTCTACGTTTCCCCGCATACCGTCAACGGGCACCTCCGCCACGCCTTCGACAAGCTCGGCATCAACTCCCGCGTTGCCCTGACCCGCATCGCCGCCCAGCACCCCGAGCCGACCTAGCAGGTCCGTCCGTCAGACGATCTAGCCGACCAGGCGGCCCGGCGAGGGTGCCTAGCAGGAGGTCGGCGACGGCCGCCATCCCGGTCGTGTCGGGGTGATGCGGCTGCCCTCCGGGCAGCGACAGGTGGAAACCGTCACATCCACGGGCTCGCCGACCATGCATGATGACTGGCGGTCCCCTTCCACATCAAGATCAAGCAGCCGAACGAGCTCGCCGACTTGTTCCTGCACGAAATCGGCGCGGGGATGGCCGGGACGAGCGTCCGCGGAACGATCAAGGTCGCGACGAGCGGCGACCAGCCGGGCAAGTACGAGCAGTGCGCGCTAGAGGCGGGCGCGATTGCGTCTCGCGCGAGCGGAACCGGCATCATCACTCATTCGGAGCGCGTCGGCGAGCCGCAGTGCCACCTTCTGTCGCTCCGGAAGGGTGATGTCGAGTATTGTGCGAGTGCCGCGATCTTGGGGTCCAGACTGACGTCGGTGGACGGCGATCCGCACAACAGCATGTGTATCCGCTGACGGCATAGCTCGAGCATCTCCCCGATGGCGCCGCGAACTGCGACCTCTCGCGCTCGATCAAGTGCAGCCAGAGCCTCTTGCGGCCCAGAAGCCGCTGGGGTCGTGTCGCACTGCATCTTCAGGATCTCCTCCTTGAGGATCTCAACGGACGGTGTGCTGCGCTACGTGGGATTACTCCCGACGCCATCACGGACGCTGGCGAAGTCCCAGGTGGGGACTCGAACTCCATACCTTGTCTTCCAGTCGGGGATCTCCGAGAGCGGAGGAAGCGGCATCTTCAGGTCACGGAGTGACAGCCCGGAAAGCATGTCGCCGATGCCGGCGTAGACGCCCTCTGGATTCGCCAGGAAGTCACATTCGAACGTGCTCTCTGGTCGGGGTTCCTCCCAGAGTGCCCAATGCCCGCCGCGCGCCTCCACGAAGCGTCCCGAGACGTGTGCTGCCGCCGGTGACGCGAGATAGACCACCATCGGCGCGATGTGCGCGGGATCGTCGAGAGTGCCGATAGCCGAGTCACTCGCAGCGCGACCTGTGCGGCGGAAGAGGTCCTGACCCTCCGGCGTCTGAGCATCACTCATACCTGTCGCGGCGTTCGGGCGGATGCAGTTGGCGGTTACGCCGTAGCTGACCAGCGCATTCGCGCACGATCGTATCATCCCGACAATGGCCGACTTCGCCGTCGAGTAGGCGAACAGCGAAGGATGCGACACCACGGCGGCCATCGAGACGAAGTTGATCAGCCGTCCGTACTCGCCGCGCTCAAGAGCGATGACGTGCTCCGCTACTCGGTCGCACCAAAGGTCGAGGCGCTGGTCGCGGTCGCCCGCCTTTCGTCTCCGGCAGCTGTCCTGGTCCCGTCAACCACGGAGAATAAGGAGATTGCTGCCCGCGTCGCCTTGCGGCTGCAATCCGGCATTATTTACGACGCGGTTGACATCGATACGAACGGTCATACTGTCCAGCAGATATTCGGCGCGACGGTTAACGTCACGTCGGAAGTCGGCGAGGGCACGCCGGTCATTACGTTTCGGCCGAACTCGTTTGAAGTTGAGCCGTACGACGCCGTAGCGGACGAGATACCCGTGCCGTTCGGCCTCCCGGCCGCGGCCAAGGCCGCCAGAATCGTCCGCAGTGTTGTCGAGGACAAGGGCTCCCGCCCTGCGCTGAGCGAGGCATCGGTTGTCGTGTCCGGCGGTCGCGGCATCGGTAGCGCCGAGAACTTCCGCCTAATCGAGAACCTCGCCGATTCGCTTGGGGCAGCGGTCGGCGCATCGCGCGCCGTCGTGGATGCCGGCTGGGCTCCGCATGCCATGCAGGTTGGCCAAACGGGCGTCACCGTGTCGCCGCAACTGTACATCGCGGTAGGCATTTCCGGTGCCATACAGCACCGAGCTGGTATGCAGACGTCCAAGACCATCATTGCCATCAACAAAGATTCAGAGGCGCCGATCTTTGACATAGCAGACTTCGGTGTTGTCGGTGACCTGTTCGACGTGGCCCCGCAGCTCACCGCGGAACTTGGCGCCCGCAAGAACGAGTAGCTGCCCGAACAAGTCCGAGCGGCCACAGTCGCTCGGACTCACCGCCCAGCATCGTGCGAAAGATGTTTGGGCGGGTAGTTACCGGCGCCGACGCACTTACCGGCAGCCGAAATCGGGATGCTCTCCGGTGGGCCGCTGTGGCAGGCTCTCTGCTGTTGAATGTGCAGATGTTTGCCGGAAAGGAGCGTCGCATGAGTGAAGACGCGCCGGAGCTAACCGCGGAGCTGGTGGTGGACGGCGCCGTCCCGTCGCAGCCGGTGGTCTCGCCAGATGGGGGCTGGGTTGCGTATGTTGTCGCTCCGGTCGGCCGCGGGGGAGAGCGTTGCCTTAGCGCGCTCTGGGTGGCCGCCGCTGACGGCAGCTCACCGCCGTGGAAGCTGACCGCGGGTACGGCGGCAGATTCTGATCCGCGCTGGGCGCCGGATTCGGCGTCGGTGTTTTTCCTGTCCGATCGCACCGGCTCCCGTCAGCTGCTACCGGGTACGGGTCGGTGGCGGGGAGGCCGAGGTCCTGACGGACTGGCGCGGCGAGATCTCTGATGCCTGGCCGCTTGCGGACGGCCGCCTGGTCGCCGTGGTGGCCACGGACGAGCCGACTGAGGAGGACGAGCGCCGGCGCGCCGAGCGCGACGACGCGTTCGTCTGGGGACAGCAGCTGCGCTGCGGCAGGCTGCGGGTGCTTGACCTGGCCACGGGCGAGCTGCGCACGGTGGACGGCCTCGGCAACCGCCACGTCGTGGAACTGGCGGCGCGGCCGGACGGTGGCGCGCTGGCGGCGATCAGCTGGGCGGGTCCGGAGCAGGATCCGGGCGTGATCACCAGCGAGTTGCATGTGGTCGATCTGGAGACAGGGACGGCCCGTGATCTGGGCCGGGTCGGGACCCAGGCGCGGTCGCCGGTCTGGTGGCAGGCCGACGACTGCTGGCACCTGGCCTACCTGGCAATGCCGGAACCGTTCGGCGGCGACGCCGTCTACGATGTCGCCGTCTCCGCGGCTGCCGCTGTGCATCGTGACCTGACCGCGGGCATGGCTGTCTGCCCGACGGAGCTGGCGCAGGTCGCGGACGGCCCGCCGCTGGCCCTGTTCGCGGACGGGCTCGACACCGCGATCTACCGGCTCGACCCTGACCTGCTGCGGTTCGGGTGCGTGTCCACTCGGGACGGCCTGGCCGACTCGCTCACCGCGTGTCGTTCCGGCGAGGTGATCGCGGCGCTGGCCAGCACCTCCTATGAGCCGGTGAACGTCCATGCCGGACCGCCCGGAGGCCAGCTCATCCGGCTCAGCGACACCCGGCCTGCCCTGCGCGCGATCAGATGGGGAAGTCAGGAACGCCTGTCCTATCGGGCATCGGACGGCCTCGGCCTCGACGGCCTGCTCGTATTGCCGCCCGGCCGCAGCCGCGCGGACGGCCCGTTCCCGCTCGTCACACTGGTGCACGGCGGCCCTGATGCCCGGTACGCCGACGAGTTCATGCTCGCCCCGCATCCCACGGGACAGTGGCTCGCGACCGCGGGATACGCCGTGTTCCTGCCTAACCCGCGGGGCGGGGTGGGGCATGGCCGTGATTTCGCGGCGGCGGTCGCGCGCTCGGTCGGCGGCAGACGAATGGAGCGACATCATCAGCGGGATCGACCTGCTGATCGCCGAGGGGGTCGCGGACCCGGACCGGCTTGGAATCGGCGGTGCCAGCCATGGCGGGTTCATGGCCGCCTGGGCGATCGGGCAGACCGACCGGTTCAAGGCCGCCATGATGGCCGCCGGGATCAGCGACTGGGGGATGCTCGTCGCGACCGGCGAAGGGGGAACCCTAGATGCTGAGCTCAGCGGCAGTTGCGGCTGGGAGGGCACCGGCCCGCACCCGCCACGACCAGGTCAGCCCGATCTCGTTTGCGTCGAAGATCCGCACCCCGGTGCTGATCGTGAACGGCGAGGACGACACCAACGTGCCGGTCAGCCAGGCGATCTACTTCCACCGTGCGCTCAGCTGGTACGGGGCCGAGCACGAACTCGTCGTCTACCCGCGTGAGGGACACGGGTTCGTGGAGCGCAATCACCAGCTCGACCTGCTCCGGCGCACGCGTGCATGGTTCGACCGGTGGCTCCGCGATGAAGCGTCCGAACGGCCGCACCTGAAACCACCCGGACTCGAACCCGCCGAATAACAGACTTCTGGGCCGGTGCCGCATCGCTCAACGGCCTTGCTCACGCGCGGATATCGTCGTATTTATGGAGCTGAGAGATCTGCGCGCGTACGTGGCGGTCGCCGAGGAGGGGCACTTCGGACGGGCTTCCGAGCGTCTGCAGATGAGCTCGTCAAGGCTGAGCGAGCTGATCCGCGGCTTGGAGCGTGAGCTGGGCACACCGCTCTTCAGCCGCACCACCCGGAAAGTGGAGATCACCATGGCCGGGGAGGAACTGCTGGGCCGGGCGCGGCGCATTTTGGACGACGTGGCGGCCGCCGGGACAGCTGTGCGCAGCATCGGAGCCGGCCATTCGGGCAAGGTACTGCTCGGGGTGACGCCTCCGGCTCTGGTTGGCCTGGTACCCAGCCTGGTGGAACAGTTCACCGGGCAGTTCCCTGACGCGCAGGTCGAGGCGCGCCCGATGTGGCGGCCCAACCTGATCCGGGGCCTGCACGCCGGGGAGATCGACATCGCCATTGTGCTCGGTTCCGCCGGGAAGGAGGACGGCCTGACCGGCCGCAGCCTAGCGGCCCAGCCTCTGGTCGCGGGAGTGCGGCCCGATCATCCCCGCGCCGCCCTCGACGCCGCCAAGTTCACCGACCTCGCCGACGAGGTCCTGGGCATCGCGTCCGATGATCTGTTCCCGGCCTGGGCGCGGTACCAGCGCCAGGCCCTGTCCGCAGCGGGCATTGCCCCACCCACGGTAACCCTTTCCGGACCAGACCTGGAGGCAGCGCGCTGGGCCGACGACCATCCCGGGGTCGACTGGATCCTGCTGCTGCCGTCGCTGGCGGCGGCGCATGAGCGCACGGTTACGGTCCCGGTCGAGCCCCACTTCTCCGTGCCGTTTACCTTGCTGTGGCGAGATGACGGGACCGCCGCGCCCATCGCGGGCCAGTTCATATCCGCGGCCCTCGCCGCCGACCTTCCTCCCGACTGGTCACTGCCCAGCGACTGACTATCCGCTCTGGCCGGACAGTGCGTCCGGGAATTCGCTCTTTTTCGCTGCCAGTCCCGCTGCGATCCTGATCACTGGCATGACCGTCATCACTGCCGCTATGCCGCCACCGCGGAGTGACCACCGATACCCATCGGCTGCTGATCCGCTGTTCCGCACCGATGACCTGAACAGGCAACTCAACGGGAGCACCATGCAAGCCGCTTCAGACGACAGGCCGGTTACAACGCCTGACGTCATTTTCAGCCATTCCGACGGCGAGGTCCTCACGCTGGACGTCTACCAGCCCGCGCAGCCCACCGCAGCAGTCGGCGTCGAATCCTCGGTCCACCTCCTGCCGGGCACCGCCCATGCGAAGGGCTACCTCGAAAAGGCCGTCGGCGGCTCGCTGGACTTTGTCGCCAGGACTCTTGGTGCTTCGTGACCCTAGCGGCGCGCCGGGTCCGGCAGGGGTCGGCGACGGCCGCGGCCGCTGGCCGGGTTCCGGTCTGCGGCGGGCCGGAGATGACCAGGTAACGTGACGTCCGGCGACGCGGCGGTGCCGTCGGCTGCCGCAGCAGGGCCCCCGGCAACCGCTGCGGCCACGGGCGGCACGCCCGGAGGGCAGAGTGTGGCCTGGGCGCTGGCCCTGGTCTCGGCCGCACAGTTCGTGCTCCAGCTCGACTTCAGCATCGTGAACGTTGCGTTGCCCTCGATCCAGCGGGAGCTCGGGTTTTCCCCGGCCGAGCTGCAGTGGATCGTGACCGGCTACGCCCTTACGTTCGGCTCCCTGCTGCTGTTGGGAGGCCGACTTGGCGACAGGCTGGGGCGTCGGCGGCTGCTCATGACGGGCCTGGTGCTCTTCGGCGTTACCTCGCTCAGCGCCGGCCTCGCGCAGTCGCCTGTGGCCCTGGTCATCTCACGGTTCGCGCAAGGGGCCAGCGCCGCGGCCGTCGCCCCGGCCGCCCTGGCGTCCGTCACCGACCTGTACGCCGAAGGGCCGGGGCGAGCCCGGGCGCTGGGAATCTACCAGGGAGCGACGGCAGCGGGCGCCAGCGCCGGCATCGTGCTCGGGGGCATCCTGACCCAGTACGCCGGCTGGCGGTCAGTCTTCCTGGTCAACCCGCCGGTCATCGTCATCCTGGTCATAGCCATCGGCCGCGTGCTGCCCAGCCAGCGGAGCACTCCCCGCGCCGCTCGCCTGGACATGGCGGGCGCAGTGCTTGCCACCGCCGCTGCCGCGTGCGCCATCTACGGTCTCAGCCAGGGCCAGCAGCAAGGGTTCGCCGCGCCTTTGACGCTGGGCACGCTCGGCGCCGCAGTCGTCCTGGCCGTTGCCTTCGTCGTGACCGAGCGGCGCGCCCGCACGCCGATGGTGCCCCTGAGGGTGCTGGCCGACCCGCTGCGGCGTACCGCCCTCATCGTCATGGCGCTCATGGGTGCGGTCATCGCCGGCTACGTCTACTTCACGTCGCTCTACCTGCAGCGGGTACTCGGGTACAGCCCGCTGCTGACCGGCATCGCGCTCATCCCCGCGACGGGCACGGTCATGGCCACGTCCATGCTGCTTACCAGGCGGCTGCTCGCCCGTTTCGGCGTCCGGCCGCTGCTGGCGGCCGGACTCGTCTCTACCGGGGTCGGCCAGGTGTGGCTGTCCCAGGTCAGCGCGCACGGAAGCTACCCGGTCAACCTTCTGGGCGGGCTGTTGCTCACCGCGTTCGGGATGGGAATCGCTTTCCCCGCAGCCTCAGTGGCGGTCACCTCGGGCATGGCGCCGGCAGAGCAGGGCCTGGCCGGCGGCCTGTTCGCCACTGCGCAGCAACTCGGGCAGGCCCTCGGGCTGGCCGCCCTCGCGACGATCGCGGCCGACCGTACCGGCGCCGCCCACGGGTCGCTGGTCAGCGGGTACCAGCTCTCGTTCCTGGTCTCGGCCGGCATCGTCGCGGTCACGATCGCCGTCACGGCGCTGCCCGGACGAGGACCGCGCAACCGGGTGAGTCAAACGCCGGCAACCTGACTGCCCGGTCACTACTACCCGGTAATGTCGCAGGCCGGTCCTGCCCCGCAGCACCGCATCGGTGTCTGGCTCGGCGCGGCCCCACCGCTTCGCAATGGACGTAATTCCGCTAGCCCGCGCCGAGGTTAAGAACCTAAAGAGCGGGCGACGGTAATCGAAACCGCATGACCAGCTGTTTACCTCCCTTAATGGCACGCCAATGGCACGGAATCGGCTTCTGCCCGTCCGGCGGATGCGCAGAACGTCGCGAGTCTCTTCCACACGGTGATGCGTGTGTCGGTGGCGCTGGTGAGGTGGCTGGGTGCGCACTCGTGGTCGGCGCGAATGCTGGCGGCCTTGTCGGTTGCGGCCTGCGCAGGGCACGAACAGGCTCAGACGCGTTCGCAGGTAGGTACCGCCGAGCAACAGCACGTGCGAGCTGACGGCGGGCTAGTCCTATTCGTTATCGATGAGCCTGTAGCCAAATCTTCCGAATTCGATAGATTCATCTGCATGCCCGAGGGAATGAGCGACCAGACGCCCGCCGAAGACGACATTGATCGTCAACTCCGCGAGCTGACCGAAGGCAGGGCGGGCTCCGCCCGGTACAGTGAGCCATCCGCCGCCAAGCGCGCGAAGGCTGCCGAGCAGGCCCGCGGTAGGCGCGAGCATGCGCTCTCGGGCAGCAGTTCCGATGGTATGTCGCCCCGTTCGAGGAGCCTGACCACGAAGGGTCGTGACAGGCCAAGCAGTTCCGCGGCTTCTGCCGGTGTGAGCGTCACCTCGGCGGGGATGGCCATGACGGGCGGGCCCGCGGCCAGGTTGTTCGCCGCGCTGACCACCAGCCGTAGGAGCGATGGCGGCTCCGCACACAGAAGTGGGCGCAGCCGTGGTACAGCGTGGTACGGAGAGGTATCCTGGTGCTATGACACGTCCGGAGGAACCAGCTACCGACGTCAGTGTCCGCCAGTTCGTGTCGGACTCTGGAGCGGTTACTCGCGGCCTTCGGCAGGGGCGTGCGTACACGCTGACGCTGAACGGTGAGCCGCTAGCGAGGATGGTCCCGATCCGCAGACGCCGGGCGATCCCGAAGGACGAGGTCTTCGCCATCTTCGCCACGGCACCGGTAGTCGATGCCGATGAACTGCGTGCCGACCTGGACGAGGATGTCAGCCAGGATCTTCGCGATCCGTATGAAGGGACCAATCAGTGACCGTCCATGCTGCTGGCGTCGCAGACACCAGCATCATCGCCGCGCTGAGGCTCTTCGACCCGGCCGAGCTGCCCGAAACGATCCTGATCACGGCAGTGACACTAGGCGAGCTGTCCTTTGGGCCGCACGCGACCGATGACCCGGTAAAGCGCGCGGGCCGGGTGGCTGTCCTGCAGCATGTCGAGGCGACCTTCGACCCGCTGCCGTACGACCAGGGTGCAGCCAGGCTGTACGGCCAGATCTGCGCGGCGGTTTGTGCGGTCGGCCGGCAGCCTCGCAAGCGTTCGTCGGACCTGCAGATCGCGGCAACGGCGGCTAGTAATCAGCTCCCGCTCTACACGGCCAACCCGGACGACCTCCAAGGCGTCGAACGTCTCGTCGAGGTGGTCGGCGTAAAGGCGCATCCGAACGACTTCTGAGAGCGGGCGACGGTAATCGAAACCGCATGACCAGCTTGGAAGTTCGGTCGCCCCGCTGACGGGCTGAGCTGCGCAAATGCCGGTCCTGGTCAGGGCCGGGCGAGTGCCCGTAAGTGACCGTGGCTGACCGCTCGGCACCCTGGCGTATGGCACGTATGTGGCACGCGCCAGGGTGCCCTGTGCGGGGCATGCTCTTGCAGGGTCCGCTGCCCTGGCGATCGCGAAAGCGCCAGCGGAGGCTACGGGCGTGCCGAGCGGGACGGATCAATCGTGGCAACGTCGCGACTGCCATCCCGACCAACTGCAACTGGTACGCGAACTGGGCCACGACGCGGCGAATTAAGGCAACGGTTCGCAGTCGGCCTGCCGCGCCGCGGCGGGCGCGGCGGCGCCGCCGCTGGCGTACTAACGCTTGACGTTACTAACGCTTCACGGTATCATGGGGAAGTGATCCAGTCCTTTGCTGACGACACGACAGAGCGGGTCTGGAATCGTGAAAAGGCCCCGCGCCTCGGTGCGGACCTACAACGTGCCACACAGAAAAAGCTGCGCCAGCTGAACGCGGCAGACAATATCAACGACCTTCGCATCCCACCAGGAAACAGGCTGGAGAAGCTAGTCGGCAACCGGGCCGGACAGCATTCGATCCGGATCAACGACCAGTACCGAATCTGCTTCGTGTGGACCAAGCAAGGGGCTGCTGACGTCGAGATCACGGACTACCACTGACAAGGGAGATGCTAGTGAGCGCGAAGGTGCACGCCCCCATCAGCCCTGGTGAGATCCTCCTTACCGAGTTCCTCGAGCCGCTGGGGATTAGCCAGTACCGGCTCGCCCAGGCGACTGGCCTACCCCAGACTCGGATCAGCGAGATTGTCCACGGCAGGCGCCGTATCACGCCTGACACTGGCCTAAGGCTTTCGCGGGCCCTCGGGCTGTCGGAGCGGTACTGGATCAACATGCAGACCGACTACGACATCGAGACGGAGCATGATCTCCACGGGGAGGAACTACGCCAGGTGGAGGTGCTGGTCCCGCCCGAGGCCGCATGACTAGATTGGAATCTCCGGCCCGGAGTGAGCTGACCTTCGACTATGCAGATAAGGCAGTTGAACTCTGAGCGGGCGACGGTAATCGAAACCGCATGACCAGCTTGGAAGGTGTATGTCACCGGCTGTCAGGCAGGCTGAGCGGGGCGGTTCGTCGCTCTCCCGTGGCCGCGGTTGACCGCTGTTTACCGGGGTTAATGGCCCGCCAATGGCCCGGGAAGGCGTGCGTCTGTCCCGCACGATAGTGGAGTCGACCGGGACGACCCAGGAGATCAGTCCACGGGCATCCGCACGCGCCTGGAGCGAACCCGCACCCGCCATCGCGCCCCGCTCGCCGATGAACAGAAGGGCCACCTCGGATGCGGCTGAGGGTGCAGTCAGCCCCCAAGGTAATCCGGGGGAAAGCCTCATGGCCGACGGTCTGCTGGCTTGCAAGGCTGAATGACGTCAGCGTCGCAGACAGGTGACACACATACCTGCCTGGCATGTCGGTTAGCGTGCGGAGCCGTGCGCCATTTCGTTGGCGGGTACGCCTGTTCAGGGCGCTGAGTCCAGGGAATCGCGAAGAGCCAAGAAGGAGATCTCATGCGTACTCGCGTGATCCTCGTGTGCGCCGTCGTGGCGGGACTTGCGATAGGCGCGACCGGAGCAGCGCACTCCGCGTCCGCGGCCGAAGGCCCAGTAGTCGCCGAGAAGGCCGCGGCGCCCTACGGCGACGTGCGCGCGATCCTGCAGCGGCTGACCACCACCGACGGGGCACCGGGAGCGCTGGTCGAAATCAGCGTCGCGCACGGCCGAGCCGTGCTGACGAGCGGCGTGGCGGATGTCGTGACCGGTGCGCCGATGGCGCCCGACAGCCGGTTTCGGATCGGGAGCATGACCAAGATGTTCGTCGCCACCGTGGTGCTCCAACTCGTCGCAGAGCACAAGGTCGAACTCGACGCGCCGATCGAGCGGTATCTGCCAGGCGTGGTCCGGGGCAACGGCAACGACGGCCGCGAGATCACGGTGCGTGAACTGCTCCAGCACACCAGCGGCCTGCCCGACTACGTGCAATATCTCGACCTACAGAACGTCATCGCCGATCCGCTGGCGCACTACAGCCCGCAGGACTTTTTGAATATCGCTCTGGCACATCCGTCCCTGTTCACGCCCGGGACCGGGTGGAGCTACTCGAACACTAACTATGTGCTCGCAGGGCTGCTCATCGAGGCCGTAACCGGCCACTCGTACGGCGAGGAGATTAACCGGCGCATCATCGAGCCGCTCGGCCTGCACAACACCTCCGTGCCCGTGGACGAAACCAACATTCCCGGCACGCACCCGCAGGGGTATGCCGAGCTGACGGATTCCGACCTGGTCGACGTGAGCCAGGTCAACCCGTCGCTTGCCTACGCCTCCGGGGCCATGGTCTCCAGTGGTGCGGATATGAACCGATTTCTCGGTGCGCTCCTGCGGGGAAGGTTGCTGCCTCCCGCTGACCTGAAGGCGATGGAGACCACGATCCCGACCGGGGATGCGTCCGGCTCCGCGTACGGTCTGGGCCTGCAGAGCATGCCGCTGCCGTGCGGCGGCCGGTTCTGGGGACACGACGGCGGCATCTTGGGCTTCGAGACGATGAGTGGCGCAACGTCCGGCGGCCGCCAAGTGACCGTGATGGTTAACCTTGACCCCGGCGGCACCGACGCGCAGGACACCGATATGCAAACCGCCATGACCACAGCCCTGTGTGAGCGCACCAGCTGATGGAACGCATGGGCCATTCAAAGCCCGCGGGTCGCGCTCATCTACCTGCACGCCACCCGTGAGCGCGACCAGAAGATCGCGGCGGGCATGGGCGAACTGTTCGCCGACGCCATGAAGGCCGGCCCGGGAAGACGGGCACGCAACGGGCATGCGGCCTTAAGCGGGTATCCCGGCAGCAGTAAATGAATTAGCGAAAAGTGCGCTTAACCAGCACCGGAACTGTAAGAGCGGGCGACGGTAATCGAAACCGCATGACCAGCTTGGAAGGCTGGGGCTCTACCATTGAGCTACGCCCGCGCGACGGGCGCAGGCGAACGCCGAACGGCCATCGGCAGTAGCTTACCGGCTCGCCCCACGGTCCCGCACCACGTCTGGTGGTCAAGCCCGCTGGCGAGGCCCGGGCGCAGCGGTTCCAGCGGCAGCCGTGTGACCCATGCGGCATAAGTCAGCAAAGGTGCCATTGAGTCACTAACGCGTAACAAACAGACATTGACGGCGTAACCTTCAGCGTCTGTGCTGTGTGCATGGCTTTTCTTGTTGACGCCCAGGACTCGGCGGCCGGGCCGCACGGGCCCGCGCCGCACCCGCTCGCCCCGCTGACCGCAGCCGAGATCGAGGCCGCCGCGAGTGCGGTGAAGTCCGCCCGGGGGCTCAGCGAGACGGCCCGGTTCGTGTACGTCTCGCTCTACGAGCCGGCCAAGCACGAGGTCGTCGCCTTCGAGGGCGGCGGGCCCGCGCCCAGCCGGCTGGTGAAGATCATCATCCGTGAGCGCGGCGAGCATTCCACCTACGAAGTCATGGTGAAGCTGCCCGACGGGGAGGTTACCGAGTACACGCGGGTGCCTGGCGTCCAGCCGTCGGTCATGCTGGAGGAGTTCCTGGCCGCCGAGGACGTCGTGCGCAAGGACTCGCGATGGCAGGAGGCCATGCGCAAGCGCGGCGTCACCGACTTCGACCTGTGCATGATCGACCCGTGGTCGACGCCGAACGTCGAGCCGGGCCTCGGGCCGGAGGACGGCCGCTTCGTCTCGCCGCTCACCTGGGTCCGCGACGACCCGGAGGACAACGGCTACGCCCGCCCGGTGGACGGCCTCATCACCCGGGTGAACCTGGACACGATGACGGTGGTCGACGTCGAAGACCACGGCGTCATGCCGTTGCCGGCCAAGAAGGCCAACTACTCGGCCGCGCGGATCAGCGACCCGGATAACGTCCCGTATTTCCCCGAGGGCCCGCGCACCGACGTCAAGCCGCTGGACATCACCCAGCACGAGGGTCCCAGCTTCTCCGTGGACGGGTACCACCTGACCTGGCAGAAGTGGGACCTGCGGATCGGCTTCACCGCCCGCGAGGGCCTGGTGCTGCACCGGATCGGCTACGCCGGGCGCAGCATTGTCCACCGGGCCAGCCTGAGCGAGATGTTCGTCCCCTATGGCGACCCCGGCCACACGCAGTACCGCAAGCTGGTGCTGGACGAGGGCGAGTACGGCATCGGCCTGCTCACCAACTCGCTCGAACTCGGCTGTGACTGCCTCGGCGAGATCGCCTACCTGGACGGCGTGGTCAACGACAACGACGGCAAGGCCATCACCTTGCCCAACGCCATCTGCCTGCACGAAGAGGACCATGGCATCGCCTGGAAACATACGGACTTCCGCACCGGCTACGTCGAAGTCCGGCGCATGCGGCGCATGGTCATCTCCTCCATCGTCACCGTCGGCAATTACGAGTATGCCTACTACTGGTACCTGTACCAGGACGGCACGATCGAGTACGAGGTCAAGCTGTCCGGTGTGATCTCCAACGGCGTCGTCGCCGACGGGCAAAAGCCCGAGCACGGCGTGATCGTCGCCCCGAACGTCTACGGCCCGCATCACCAGCACTTCTTCAACGTCCGGCTGGACATGGCGGTCGACGGCACCGCCAACCGCGTCTACGAGGTGACACCGACCGCCGACCCGGAAGGTCCGGAGAACCCGGTCGGCAACGCCTGGCGCGCCCGGGAAGTCCTGGTCGAGGACGAGACCATGGCCCGCCGCGAGGCTGACCCGCTGGCCGGCCGCTACTGGAAGATCGTCAACGAGAACGTCCGGAACACCCTCGGCCAGCCCGTCGCCTACAAGCTCCTGCCGAACCACGTGATCAAGCCGTTCGCGCACCCGGGCTCGGCGGTCGCCCGTCGCGCCCCGTTCATGTTCAGCCCGCTGTGGGTCACCGCCTACGACCGTGACGAGCTGTACGCCACCGGCGACTACCCGAACCAGGCGGGCGGCGGGGCCGGCCTGCCCGCTTTCGCCGCCCAGGAGCGCCCGCTCACCGACACCGACGTGGTCTTGTGGTTCACCTTCGGCACCAACCACGTCGCCCGCCCCGAGGACTGGCCGGTGATGCCGGTCCACCCGATTGGCTTCAAGCTGCTTCCCGCGGGCTTCTTCGTCGGCAACCCGGCGCTGGACAACCCCGTCCCCGGCGGCGGCGACCACTGCCATCACCACAGCGCGAACCCGAACCTCCAGATCGAAGCCCCCGAGTAAACAGCCTGACAACAAGAGGAACGGATGCATGGCGACTGCCCAGACTGACATTGCCGAGAGTTCCGGCATTAACTTGCAGGCGAGGGTCCTCACCTTCCCCGAGGTCCTCGCCCAGTCGGTGGCCAACATGGCCCCGAGCGCGGCGATGGCGCTGCTTCCGTGGCTCGTCTTCCTCGACGCCGGGAACGGTGCCTGGCTGTCCTTCGGGCTGAGCCTGGTGGTCCTGCTCGTGGTCGCATACTGCGCGGCTCAGTTCGCGGTCAGGATCAACTCGGCCGGCTCCTTCTACGTCTGGGTGACCCGTGCCCTCGGCCCCTGCGCGGGCAGCGCCGCGGGCTGGGGGCTCATCCTCGGCTACCTGTTCACCGGGATCGCCTGCGTGATCGGGTTCGAGATCTACGGCGCTAACCTGCTGTCCGGCTACGGCGTCATCTCAGCGGACAACCACTGGGCGCACCTGCTGCTGTACCTGGCCGGCGGCGTTGCCCCGGCGGTCATGGCGGTGTCGGATATCAAGATCAGCCAGCGGCTCGCCTTTCTCCTTGAGTCGCTGTCGGTGACGATCATCCTGATTTTGTGCATCGCGGTCTACGTGCACAGCGGCGGCGTGTTCGACCACGCCCAGCTGTCGCTCAAGGGGTCGGGCGCGGGCGGTGTCGTGGTCGGCATGGTGCTGGCCATCTTCGCATTCGTCGGCTTCGAGTCGGCGGGCGCGCTCGGGCAGGAGGCCAAGGACCCAGCCCGCAGCGTGCCCCGCGCCATCCTGCTGTCGGCCGGCATCGTCGGCGTGTTCTACCTGATCGTGGTGTACGCCCAGGTGTACGGGTTCGGCGCCGGCTTCGGTAAGGCGACCGCGCCGCTGCCGCAGCTCGCCGGCGTGGTCGGCCTTGGCTGGCTCGGCCACGTCATCGCGATCGGCATCACCTGCTCGATGTTCGCCTGCTCGCTGGCCTGCCTCACCGCGGGCTCCCGCATGCTGCTCTCCCTCAGCCACGACGGCCTGCTCCCCAGGGTCTTCACCCGCACCACCAAGCACACCAAGGCGCCGGGCGTATCCATCTGGGTCGTGGCGGTCCCGATGACGGTCATCCCCGTCGCCTACATCGCCGCGGGGTCGGTCGACACGGCGCTCACCGGCGTCGAGGGCACCCTGGCCACCTACGGCTTCATGCTGGCCTACGGCCTGGTCGCGCTGGCCGCGCCGATCTACCTGGCCAAGCTCAACGAGGGCAAGATCCTCGCCTGGATCCTCGGCATCCTCGGCGCGGTCACCATGGTGTTCGTCTTCTACGTCAACTGGATACCGAAGGCGATACCCAACGACATCTTCCCGGCCCTGTCCGGCAGCTACGCCGCCCTGCCGTACGTCTTCCTGGTCTGGACCGCCCTTGGCCTAGCCTGGTACTTCATCGTCAAGGCGACCAGGCCCGACGTCGTCCGCTCCGCCGCCACCTGGGGCGACGCGGCCGACCCGGCCGCCGCCGAGGAGGCCGCCCACCGCACTTGACCCGGCCGCGCGCCTGCCGCCCGGCCCGCGCCCGCGGTCTACGGTCAGCTGACCGCTGGGACGGCGCTGCTGATCGTCTTCATCGCAGCAGAACGACGGGTGGCTTCACCGATGAACCCGCGTATGAATGCGCCGTCAGGGGGCGACACCGATGGCACATTCATACCGGGGGAAGTTACCCGCGCGGTGAGAGGGCCCGCACCGCTACACTTAACCGCGTACGGGCTGTAGCGCAGCTTGGCTAGCGCGCCGCGTTTGGGTCGCGGAGGTCGCCGGTTCGAATCCGGCCAGCCCGACGAGGCGGCGCATGCTGCTCGGTGGCCTTCGGCCACCTTCGCCGTGGCCCGCAGTGCTGGCCCGGGGGGACGACCCCCCGGACCCCCCGGGTGGGCTTCGCCCGCCCGGGCTCGCTTCGCTCGGCTGGCTTCGCCCTGGCCCGGCACCCCGACCGCGGGGTGCTCGATGCA
This sequence comes from uncultured Actinomycetota bacterium, assembly GCA_963748785.1. GTDB lineage: Bacteria > Actinomycetota > Actinomycetes > Streptosporangiales > Streptosporangiaceae > Trebonia. The sequence goes on from CAVVKP010000030.1 coordinate 111,988, forward strand.
GCCCAGTCCGACCTTGGATGCGACTGGGCCTGGGACCGGATCCACCGCGTCACGCCCCGGGTAGTGCTGGCCTGCACGTACCTGACGCCAGGTGCGTGTTCAGGTTCTCCAGCGTCGTAACCGCACCCAAGGTGAGCGCCAGCGCGCGGCCCCGCGTGCCGGAGACACCGTTCGAGGAGGCGGAGTCCGCCAGGTCGGCGAGGCCGCTGCTGGACGCCACCGCGTCGAAGGCGTCACGGAGTTCACCCTCCGGGAGTGCGCCGCGCGCCGCGACCGCCGTGGCGAGGCTCGCCAGGTGGTCGGCGAACACCGCGGCGACTTCCGCTGTCTCCGGCACGGTCTCCGCCTCGCAATGGGGCAGCCGGTCGTAGAGCAGCGCCGCGCACCGCGTCACCTCGTAGAACGAATGCTGGATGGCCGCCAGGCGGCCGGCGTTCCAGTGGGCGAGCCTGCCGCGCGGCTCGTGGGCGAGGCTGGCCGCGGCCGCATCGAAGCGTTCGCGCGCCTGCCGCGCCCGCCCGCGCAGCATGTCGATCTCCGCATGGTCGATGGCCTCGACGTCCGCGAACCCGAAGACGAGCAACGGCAGCAGCCGCTGCTGCACCCGCAGCAACTCGGCGAACAACGTGTGCAGGCGGTGGTGGTGGTACGTCGGGACTACCACGAAGACCATGAGGCCGATCAGCGCCCCCAGCACGGTTTCCGCCGGGCGGCTCCAGGCGATCAGGTGCGGCGCCGAGCCGAGGCGTGCGATCAGGACGACGATATACGCGGTGATGAAGAAGCTCAGCACGATCTGGCTCACGCGCAGGGCCACGAAGATGACACCCGACAGCACCACCGAGACGATCACCAGTGCGCCGGGGCTCCACCAGGCGGGCAGCAGGACCGCCCAGACGGCGAGACCGCCGAGGATCGAGCCTATGGGCCTCCCCCAGCCGCGCGCGAAGGTGTGACCGTAGTCGGGGGAGAGCACGAGCATGGCGGTCAGGGCGGCCCAGAAACCGTGGTTCGGAAGGGCGTTGCCCCAGAAGGTGCCGAGTCCGCGTCCGGCCGCCTCGGCGGCGACGGTGCCCACCGCAATCCGGATGGCGTGCCGGAACAGTGGTGCGCCCGGTCGCAGTTCGGCGCGGAGCAGGCGCGCCCCGGCCCGTACGGGGGAAACGGCGGGGAAAGCGCTCAGCACGCCGTCGAGGCCCTCGGGACCAAGCCTCAGGCGCCAGTGCTCGGCGAGGCGCGACGCCTCCCGCAGCCGGCCGGGCAGCTCGGCCCCGGTGAGATTGGCACGCGCCGAGACGGTGTCGTGTGCGGCGCCGACGTCCTGCGCGCGTCCGGTGATGAGGGTGCCGGCGACGGCGTCCAGTACGGCCGCAATCTCCTCGCGCGGCAGATCGGCCCGGCCGCCGACGGCGTGCAGGGCCCGGCGCAGGCCCTCGGCCTCGGCGAGCAGTCCGTACAGCGGCGCCGCCGCGGGCCGGGAGAACTGGGGCAGCAGGTCGAGCGCACGCCGGGCGGCCGTAAAGGGCACGGAGGGAAGGTGTACGGCCGGGTCGGCGGAGAGGCGCGCGTGCTTGGCGAGCGACCGGTATAGCGCGGCCAGCGCCGCGCGCTGCGCGGGCAGCCGCCGTCCGTGGGGCGGGAGCAGCTGCGCGACGACGACGAGCCCCCCGCCGACCGCTATCCAGCCGACCATGGTCAGCCCGGCCTCGGTGGAGGGCACGACATCGGCCATAACCATCACCCCGATCACGAGGAGGCAGGCGCGGATCCCGGGCGCGACACCGAGGGCACGCCAGAGCCCGGCCGCGTAGGCGAGGACGCCGAGCGGGACGAGGAAGTACCAGCCTAGGGGGTGCAGGTATACCCCGGCGAGGGCCGCGAGCGGGAACCCGGTACCCATGACGATCGCGTTGACGACCCGGTGCCTGATCGGCGGGAGGAGCATGCTGACACCGCAGATGAACGTGCCCACCGTGATCATCGCCCAGTCCAGCGGATCGCCGATGACCCAGCCGATAACCGAGCCGACGACGACGGCGGCCAGGGCCCGGGCGATCGCCCTGGGGTCGGAGACGGCGCGCTCGACCTTCAGAGCGGCCACGAAGCTGCGCCGTACGGAACTCCACCATGCCTGCACTTCACTCATGCGGACATACATTACATGCTTATATATTTCCAGGTGACCGGCGGCCCGGTTGATCGTCCGGCAGGTCCGCGCCCCCACGCCGCAAGGCACACCGTCCCCAGACCCCGCCCAGGAACCCCCGGACACGCGCAGAACCGTCAGCGGCAGGGAAAACACGCCCGAAAACAGGTCGTGGAGGCGAGAGCCGATACCCGCCGCGCTCGGCATTCAACCGGTGGATCCAGGCTTAGCGGCGCGCTAGGCGGTAGATGCCGTAGATCACGGCGAGCAGGACGTCCACGACCACCCAGATGATAACGATGAGGCCGACCCCGATTCCCGTGCCCGGCGTTCCCCGCGTTGCTCAGCGTGCGACTGTAGCTGGTCAGGCAATCCTGGTAGGACTTGTACAGGCCTTGCCAGCCGTTGTTGCCGCACTGATTCAGGACCTCGGCCGATTGAGGTGAGACGGTATTGTGGGCGGTCGTTATCGCGACGATGAGCAAGATGATGAAGATCGCCTGCACGGCCAGGAATAGCCACAGGAAGACGCGCTTGCGCTTGTAGGGTTTCCAGGCAGTGCCGTCTTTCGAGGAAACGATCAGTCCCCCGTAGGCTTTCTGGTCCCGGAAGGCGTTCTTGCGGTTTCCCTCCTGGTGGATTGTGCCGTCACGATCCTTTACTGCGAAATTCTTGGACATCGAGATCTCCCTTGTGCGAGCGTGGCGCCAAGGTTTGTGTATGTGGGCGCTCTTAGTGCAGTGCGCATGTCCTGTTATTGCCATTGCCTGTAGGCCGCATGGCTCTTTGGCCGGTTAGTCGCGTGCTCGATTTATCTATATATGCCACGGATGACCGCACGGAAACCGGTCAAATCTCATGACTTATTTGCCGCATCTAGGAAATTAATGCCCATGGCGGCTATTGTGTGGTCGTGTACGTTAACGGCGTATTCCCGCCCTCTGCTCGGTGAGAGAGGCTGCCTACACCCTGAGGTCCGCTCCCTCGTCGTCTCCGCCGGAAACTGGCGGTAGTAGGGCCAGGGCGGCGCGCAGGTTGTGTTCGGCTATCTCCAGCATCTCCGCGCGGTCGGGGTAGTCGCCGTCGAGTAGTCGCAGCGGGCCTGCGACCAGGGACAGGCGCATGGCCAGGTTGTACAGGGCCAGGCGATGCTCGTCCAGGCCGTCGCGGGCCAGGCGCGGGTAGTAGGAGCCGAAGCGGAGGCGCAGGAAGACGTGCTCCCACTCGGGGTCGAAGTACATCAGGCCCTCGATGTCGATCAGCACCGGCTCGCCGTGACGGTCCACCAGCACGTGGTCGGGGCCGAGTTCGCCGTGGATGAGCCGGTACTCCGCGCGCGGCGTGATCCGGGCGGCCAGGTCGAGCAGCAGCGCGTCCAGCCGGGAACGGACCCGGCCGATCCGCTCGTCGCGGCGCGCGGACTCGGCCAGGTCGGCGCGGGCCCGGTTGAGCACCACCTGCTCACAGCCGGGTGCCGGGGGAGTGCCGCCGCCGGCGACGAAGGCGACCTTGCCGTACCGCTCCTCGCGGCGCCGGTACATCGCGTCAAGCGCGGCGGCGAGGCGGTCCACGACCGGGGCCGCGGCCACCGGATCGCGGTGCAGCCGTTCCTCTAGGTTCGGGCCGGGCACATCCTCGATGACCACCGCGTCCGCCGGGTAGTGCCGCCCGCTCCGGTCGGCCAGGTACACCTCGGGGACGCGGACGCCGGCCGCGGTCAGTTCCTGGTGCGCCACTTCGAAGAGGGCGAGGCCCGAGGCGTGCGAGAACGGGTCGCCGTAGGCGGCCGGCGGCGTCGCGGCGGCGGCGCCCGGCCAGTAGTTCTCTTCCTCGGCCCACAGGTAGGCGACCGCGCTGCCGCCGTCGTCGAAGGCCAGCCGGTAGGCGCCCTTCTTGCTGCCGCCGCGCAGCCGCGACACTGCGGCCAGGGCCCGGCCGGGGCCGAAGGCCGCCAGGGCCAGGCCGGCCAGATCATCCCGTGTCAACACGCATCGACCGTAGCCGGTTCGCCGTCCCGGCAAGGTCGCATCGCGCCAAGCCGACATAGTGGACATAAATCGACGACCCGTTGGCCAGCCGGCCCGGGCCGCGCACCGCTCGGCGAGGCGAGGTTAGGCGAACAGTCCGTCGCCGAAGCGCTGGCCGCGGGACAGGCCGGGCGGGCAGGCGAAGACGGCGCTGCCGACGTGGTGGATGTACTCGTTGAGCGCGTCGGAGGCCAGCGAGGTCTGCAGCTTGACGAACTGGCTCGGGTTCTTCATGTAGCGCGATGAAGAACAGCCCGCCGATCAGGCCGCCGGTCTCCGGGTCGATGCCGTCGGTGAAGGAGTAGCCGCGGCGCAGGATCCGGATGCCGCCGTTGTGCTCGAAGCTGGCCAGCCGGATGTGCGCGTCGGCCGGGATCGCCGACCCAGCGGAACCGGAAGCGGCGAAGTTGGGCGTCGGTGAACTCGGTGCCGCCGGACAGCGGGGCGCCGTTCGACCTTGGACCGGCCGATGACGTTCTCCTGGTCGGACAGGTACGTCGCGGTCCCAGTTCTCGATGTGCATGCTGATCTTGCGGGCGACCAGGTAGCTGCCGCCGCGCAGCCACGGCTGGTCGGTCTCCTTGCCGACCCAGACGTAGTTGTCCATCAGCGAGGTCTGCTCGGCCTTGATGTTCCTGGTGCCGTCCTTGAAGCCGAGCAGGTTGCGCGGCGTCTGCTGCGCCGTGGACGTGGTCGAGGTGCGGCCGAAGCCGAGTTCGAGCCAGTTGTGCTCGACCACTGCCGCTGCCGATCCGGGCCAGGTTCCGCACCGCGTGGAAGGCGACCAGCGGGTCGTCGGAGCAGGCCTGGATGCACAGGTCGCCGCCGGAGGAGTTCGGGTCGAGGTTCTCGTTGGGCAGCGGCGGCAGCGTGACCAGCGCCGCGGGCTTCTTCGCGGCCAGGCCGAACCGGCCGTCGAACATCGAGGGGCCGTAGCCGATGGTGATGGTGAGCCGGGACACCGGGGAGCCGACGGCCTCGCCGGTGTCGACCGGCGGGGCGTCCGGCTGGTTCACCTCGCCGACCAGCTGGCCGGCCGTCATCCGCGCGGCCGCCTGCGGTCCACTGGACCAGCAGGTCGCGCAGGTCGGAACGGCTGGCGCCGTCGACCACGTTGAGCGAGCCGAAGGCCAGCCGGTCCTGGGCCGGGGTGGCGATGCCGGCCTGGTTCGGCCCGTAGAACGGGACGGTGGTGGTGCTGTCGCCCGGGGTGCCGCCGTTGGTGGCCGCCGCCGTGGCCGAGGGCTTGCCGACGAAGTAACCGCCCAGGCCGCCGGCCACCACGCCCGCGCCGGCCAGGCCGGCCCCGGTGAGCAGGCCGCCGCCGCGACGGGGACAGGGGAGCGCCCCGGCCGGGGGATTCCTCGTCCGGGGCGCCTGCGGGCTGCGTGGATGTGTCTGGACGGCCCGACGTGCCGCCGCGGCGTGCGAAGGTCATCTGGCTCCTAGCCGGGATACGTGAGGGGATGAAGGATAGCGCTGGGCGGGCCGCCGCCGAAGGAGGCTAGCCGGGGCGGCCCACCCAGCAGCAGGCGGGTTAGCTGACCTGCCGAGAGATCTTGGAGATCTGCTCGGACAGCGCGTTGACCGTGGTGGACAGCGCCTTGCGCTGGTCGTCGAGGACGGTGGAGTACTCGACGTAGCCGGTGTCGTCGTAACCGGGGCTGGCCTTGGTCGTGTCGAGCGCCTTGACCACGGCCGCGTCCCGCTGCTTGATGGCGGTCAGCAGGGACGGGTCCTTCTTCTGCAGGTACGGCGTGAACAGGCTGACCACTTCCATGGCCCCGTCGATGTTGGCCTGGAACGTCGGCAGGTCGACGTTGGAGTAGCGCTCCTCCTCGCCGGAGATCTTGTTGGCGGCGGCCTCGTTGAGCAGGTCGGTTGAACCGCTGGCCATCTCCTGCGGGTTGTACTGGGCGCTCTTGACCAGGGTCAGCAGCTGCTGCTCGTTCTTGACCAGCCCGGCGCACAGCGCGGGCGCGCCCTTGAGGGTGTTGTCTTCCCAGATGAGCTGCTCCAGCCGGTGGAAGCCGATGAACTGGGACGCGACGGTGACCGGGTTCTCCCAGCGGCCGTCGATGCTGGTGTCCAGGCTGCCCCAGACCTCGGCGACCGGCTCGATGCGCTCGTAGTAGATCCGCGCCTTCGGGTAGAGGATCTCGGCCTGCGTCTTGTTGCCCGAGTCGATGGCCTTGCAGAACGTCTGGGTGCTGGTGACCAGCTGGGCCGTGTTCTGGTTGATGTAGGTACCGTAGCCGGACACGGCCGAGGCGAGCTGCGGGCACCGACTGCCAGGTCGCCCCGGTGGCCTTGCCGGTCACGGTGAACGTCCAGTGCGTCCTGCGACGCGCCGGGGCAGTTCATCACGTACTTGCCCGGCTGGAGGGTGAGGGTGAAGCCGCCGGACAGGCCGGGGGTGAGGTTCTCCTGCTCGCCCAGGATCTTGGACAGGTCCGAGGTGCGCAGCTCGGCCTCGGAGACCGCGCCGGCGTTCTTGTTGGCCACGTCGAACTCGACGTCGCCCGCGGTGACGCTGGCGGGCGTGGGCGTGCAGCCCTGCGGGGTCAGCGAGACGGCGACCGTGGTCGTCTTGTCGCCGCCAGCCGGAGCCCGCGGCCGACGTGGTCGCGCTGTGCGAGCTGGAGCAGCCCGCCAGGACGGCGGCGAGCGCGGCGGCCGTCGCGACGGCGGCGAGCGGCAGCCTGCCTCGCCTGCCGCTGGTGCTTGTTGACATCGGGGGGCTCCTTCGAGTTCTCGGGGCAGGACAGCCGGGTCTCCCCGCGCGGGCCGCGCCGCCGTTTGGTGCGTGCCGGTAATCGATTGAGTTCTTGACGTTCATGGGGCGGGCCGGGTGCGTCCAGGCCGCCGCCCGCAGTCACCGATGATGAGTAGGAGGAACGGGGGCGGGGTTACCATGGTCCGCGCCCGCGCCGCCTTACCGCGCTGTGCCGGTCACTGCGTCGTGCTAGTCATCACGCGGTGGCCTGCGGACCGGCCGCGGTGACCGGGGTGGCGGCGGGCTGCGCGGCCTGCGCTTGGCCGGCCAGGCCACGATCACGATCATCGGCACCAGGTACACCAGCCAGGCGATGGCCTCGATCCACACCGGGAAAGGCTGGATGCCGAGCACGCCGGTGAGCAGCGACGACAGCGGCGTACCCGGGCGGACCAGCCAGGACAGGTCGAAGGCCTGCGCCTGCCCGACCGATCAGCCAGCCCGCCTCGTTGGCGGTGTGGAAGGCGGTCATCACCAGCCCGGCCGCCACCACGACCAGCACCAGGCCGGTGATCTTGAAGAAGCGGGCCAGGTTCAGCCGCACGCCGCCGCGGTAGATGCCGTAGCCGATCACGACCGCGACCAGGATGCCGAGCACCGCGCCGATCCACGAGTCGGCGCCGTTCCCTGAGGCGTGGAAGGTGGCGAGCAGGAATACCGCCGTCTCGAAGCCCTCGCGCAGCACGGCCAGGAACGCCATGAGGACCAGCGCCCGGCTGGACCCGCTGGCCAGCGCGGACGCGGCCGCGCCCTCCAGGTCGCCCTTGAGGTCCCGGGCGTGCCGCCGCATGAACAAGATCATGTAGGTGACCATGACGACCGCGAGCGCCCCGACCACGGTCTCCAGGCCCTCTTGCTGCCGTTGCGGCAGGTCCGACGAGATGACCTGCAGCGCGATCGCGATGGCGATGCAGATCGCCACCGCGATGGCGACCCCGATCCAGACCTGGCGCAGGGCGTCCTTGCGGCCCTGCTGGCCGAGGAACGCGGCGACGATGCCGACGATCAGGGCCGCTTCCAGCCCTTCCCGCAGGCCGATGACGAAAGTGGGCAGCACTGAGACGTCCCTCCGGAACCGGACAGCCGCAATTTGTCCTGGTGGTGGTCACGATTAGGTTAGGCTGACCTAACTAAGGTTTACCTAAGCAGTTGGTTCTGCCGGTGTCAAGCGTGAACAAACTCTCATCAGGCACTGCGGCGCGGGTCGCACGCGCCGGGCGAAGGGCGCCACGGGCCGCCCTCCACCCGCCCGGCTGCGCCCACTCGGCCCGGCTCAGGCTGGGGCGGGCGCGGGCGCGCCGTCGCCCCGGGTGGCCGGCTGGGCGTCGCCGCCGCTGCCAGCCAGCACCGACAGCACCGACCGGACGGACCCGGTCACCGACTCCAGCTCGGCGTCGGCCGGCAGCGGCCCGCCCGGGCGCGGCGGCACCTGCGCCTCGACCGCGTCGGCGACCGCCCGCAGCGTCCCGGTCAGCGTGTGCACCGAGGCGGCCGCGGGCACCGGCGCGCCCTGGCCGATCGCCACGACCGCCGCGGTCACTGTGTCCATGACCTCTTCGAGCGCCACCACGGCCGGCCACCACGCGGCGGCGCGGCGGCTCACCGCCGTCGGCTCGGACATCGTCCGCTGGAACTCCGCCCGCAGGTTAGACAGCGCCTGGAAGGTCCGCCGCCGCTGTCGTGACCCCTCGCCGGGCGCCGCGCCCGGCGACTGACCGCCCGCCCGCGCCGTCCCCGTCGCCGCGATCCGCGCGGCCGGGGTGGCCACCAGGGCCTCGTCCGCGTACGCGCTGACCGCCCGCAGCGCCCCGGCGAACTGCCCGGGCAGGTGCGCCTGCCAGGCCAGCGGCCAGGGCGCGTACCCGACGAGCAGCACGACGGCCGACGCCAGCGCGGTGTCGATCAGCCGCGCCTCGGCCAGGTGCCAGCCGCCCACGTCGAGCAGGTCGATGAGCAGCACGACCAGCGGGGTCAGGAACGTCGCCTGCAGGCCGAAGTTGCGCGCCTTCCCGTAGGGCAGCAGCGCCGCCAGCACGCCGAAGGGCAACAGCAGCCACGGTCCGTAGGGCACCACGGCCAGGATCACCGTGCCGAGCACCGCCCCCACGATCGTGCCGACGCCGCGCTGCACCGCCCGGGCGAACACCGACCCGTAGTCGGGCTTGAGGATGATCACCACGGTCAGTACCAGCCAGTAGGACCGCTCCAGCGGCAGCACCTCGCTCAGGATCGCCGCGACCCCGGTGCAGAGCATCAGCCGCAGGGTGAACTCCCAGGCGATCCGCCCGCCGAGCAACTGCTCGCCCACGCCGCGCAGCCAGGCCCTGGCCCGCGTCAGCGGCCCTGGCGCCTCGCCGTGCGGTAGCGGCGGCCGGCGGCGTCCAGTTGCCCGACAGCACCCTGACCAGGCCGATCATGGCCTCGCGCAGCGCCAGCGCCCCGGGCGTCGTCGACCAGACGGGCGGGATGACCGGCAGTGGGGGGCCGCCAGGCGCGCCCAGCGGCCGCCCGCCGAAGCCGAGTATGCCCGACCCGGCGCCGTGCGGGTCGGCGATCGCGTCGGCCATCCCCTCGACCTGCCCGGTGACCAGAGGCGGCACCCGCTCGGCCGTGGCCCGCAGCGCTGCGGAGGCCTCGGCGAACTGGTGGCTCACGTTGAGCACGGCCAGCAGGTGCATGTCCCGCGGCGAGCGCCCGCTGGCGTTGGCGCGGTGGGTGAGCACCGCGTCGTAGGCGGCGTTCAGCGCGGTCTGCAGAGAAAGCCGGGCCCCGGCGGTGCCCGGGGTGCCGCTCAGCTCCAGCCCCCGCGCGAGCGTGTAGTAGACCTCGGCGACTGCCTTCCGCTCGGCCGCGCGCGGCGCGATCAAGGTAGCGCGGCGTGATCAGCGCCAGCGCCCACGCCACCCCGACCAGGAACTGCAGCGCCGTATGCCACCAGGGCCGCAGCAGGCCTAGCGGCCCCAGCCCGAGCGCGCTGTAGACGAACAGCTGCAGGCCGGTCACCGACCCGACAGCGCCCAGCCGGGTCAGGACCGACGACACCCCGGCGATGAACACCACGACGGCGACCGCGATCCAGCCGCGCCCGTGGATCAGCGTCCCGATCAGTAGCCCCGGGGCGCCGCCGAGCACCGCGGCTGCCCCGATCCGCTCCACCCGCGGCCAGTACGGCCCGCCCGCGTCGATCATCACCGCCAGCAGCCCGCCCATGGCCGGGAGCAGGGCGAGTTCCCGCCGTCCGGTGGCGAACCCCACCGCCATCGGCACCCAGACGGCCAGCACGGCCAGCGTCATCGTCGCCCAGGGCACCGGTACCTTCTTCGGCCGCATGACCTCGGCCAGCCACTGCGGCACCATCGCCGCTCAGCCGGTCGGGCACCGCCAGCCGCGCCCCACTGACCAGCCGCGTCCCGTTCATGCTCCACACAAGATCACAGGCTAAAGCTGAACGACGGCGTGCTTGCCACGCCCGCGCCCGCGGCCCGGACAGCGGCTCGCCGGGGTGCCGATCGTCCGATGCGCGGCACTTCCCGATTTACGCGCCACTTTCCCGTTTTATCAGGCCAAAACACGGCGGGCGGCGCCGCGGCGCTGCTGTAGAAAGGGGGCCATGAAGATTCTGCTCCGGATCCTCGTGGCCGCCGCCGGGCTCGGCGTCGCGGCGTGGCTGGTCCCCGGGATCGTGCTCACCGGGCACGACACCGCGGCCAAGACGGTCACGCTGTTGATCGTCGCGGTCATCTTCGGCCTGGTCAACGTCGTGCTTAAGCCGGTCATCAAGACCGTCGGATGCGCGTTTTACCTGCTGACACTCGGCCTGATCGCCATTGTCGTCAACGGCCTGCTGCTGTGGCTGACCAGCTATATCGTCTACGACCAGCTCGACCGGCCGTTCCACGTCACCAGCTTCACCGCCGCCGTCGAGGGTGCCCTCATCGTGAGCGTGGTGACCTGGCTGATCCACCTGGTCCTGCGCGACGACGATTAGGGGTTAAGACGATGAGGGGTTAAAGGGGCCAGGATGCCTGGCCGGGGGGCCGGAGGCCATAGACTTGGCTGCCTATACAGTTGGCCTTCCGTGCCCCGTCGGCGGTGACCGCCATCGTGAAGGGCACGCGAAGGGACGCCGGGCTGGTCATAGACTGCCTGGCAACCATCATCCGAACGTTTATGGAGTCACGCCGCCGTGAAGACCGATGTCGAAGAGCTGAGCCCGACCCGTGTCCGGCTGAGCGTCGAGGTTTCCTTCGAGGAGCTCAAGCCGAGCCTCGACAAGGCTTACAAAGAGGTGGCGCAGCAGGCGCGCATCCCCGGGTTCCGCCCGGGCAAGGTTCCGCCGCGCGTCATCGACATGCGGATCGGCCGGGGCGCGGTGCTGACCGAGGCGGTGAACGACGCGCTGCCCGAGTTCTACAGCAAGGCCGTGCAGGAGGCCGAGGTGTTCGCGCTCGGCCAGCCGGACGTGGAGATCACCCAGCTCGACGACGGCAAGGAGCTGACGTTCACGGCCGAGGTCGAGGTCCGGCCGAAGTTCGAGCTGCCCGACTTCGCCACGCTCAGCGTGACCGTGGACAACGCCGAGGTCGGCGACGGCGACATCGACGAGTACCTGAACAACCTGCGCGAGCGCTTCGCCAGCCTGAAGACCGCGCAGCGCGCCGGCCGAGGCGGGCGACTTCACCACGATCGACCTGTCCGCCAGCCGCAACGGCGAGCTGATCGAGGACGCGCAGGCGACCGGCCTGTCCTACGAGATCGGCAGCGGCACCATGCTCGAGGGCCTGGACGACGCGCTCACCGGCCTGTCGGCGGGCGACTCGGCCACGTTCAAGAGCGAGCTCGCGGCGGGCGAGGCGGAGGGCGAGGAGTCCGACGTCACGGTGACCGTGCAGGCGGTCAAGGTCAAGGAGCTGCCCGAGCTCGACGACGACTTCGCCCAGCTGGCCAGCGAGTTCGACACGCTGGAGGAGCTGCGCGACGACACCCGCAAGCAGCTCGAGCGGGTCAAGAAGCTCCAGCAGGCCACCCAGGCCAGGGACAAGGCGGTCGACGCGGTCGTCGACGCGGTGGACATGCCGCTGCCGGAGAAGTTCGCCGAGCACGAGCTGCACCACGCCCGCGAGAACATCGACAACCAGCTCGCCCAGATGCGCATGTCGAGGGAGGACTACCTCTCGTCGCTGGAGAAGACGGAAGAGGAGTTCGACGCCGACCTGGTTGAGCAGTCGCAGCGGAGCGTCAAGGTCAGCTTCGTGCTCGACGAGCTGGCCCGCACCGAGGACCTGTCGGTGAACCAGGCCGAGCTGTCCTACTTCGTCGCCGACCAGGCGCAGCGGATGGGCGTCAGCCCCGAGTACTTCGCCCGCCAGCTGACCGAGTCCGGCCAGATCGGCGTGGCCGTCACCGAGGTGCTGCGGGGCAAGGCGGCCACGATCGCCGCCGAGCGGGTCAAGGTCACCGACGAGGCGGGCAACGAGATCGACGTCAAGTCCCAGGTCGAGGAGCTCAACGCCGACGTGGACGCCATGCTCGCCGCCCAGGCCGCCGAGGCCGCGGTGGCCGAGGCGGGCGCCGAGGCGGCGCGAAGCCCCTGAGGTCGAGGCCGAGGCGGAGGCCGTAGTCGTCGAGGCCGAGGCGGACGGCGAAGCAGCGGCGAGGTCGCCGAGGCCGAGGCCGAGGCTGAGGAGGCCGACGCCGAGGACGCCGAGGCCGACGCGGCCGAGAAGGCATAGGCCGCGTCCGATCAGCCGGTCGATACGACTAGCGCGCGCCCGGCAGACGTCTGTCGTCCCGGGCCGCGCGTTTTCGTCTATGGCGCTCGCCGCGTAATTGTGCCGCGCAAGGCCGCTAGTACCGGCACGACAGTGCGGCGTCCGCCCTCCGCCGAAAGCGAACAGGGGGCCGTGCCGGACATGGATGCTCCGCGCTGGCGTTAATGTCCATTGCAACGACACCCGAAGTGATCGGAGCAGGTGACCACGTGACACAGCTAGTACCAGCCAGTCGCCAGGACGGCTACCCCTGACGCCCCCGTGATTCCAGGCGACCAGCTGTTCCAGCGGCTGCTGCGGAACCGCATCGTCTTCCTCGGCCAGCAGGTCGACGACGACATCGCGAACCGGATCGCCGCCGAGATTCTGCTGCTGTCCGCCGAGGACCCGACGCGCGACATCACGATGTACATCAACTCCCCGGGCGGCTCGGTCTACGCGGGCCTGGCGATCTACGACGTGATGCAGTTCGTGCCCAACGACGTGTCCACGTACGCGATGGGCATGGCCGCGAGCATGGGGCAGTTCCTGCTGACCGCCGGCGCCCCGGGCAAGCGCTACGCCATGCCGAACTCCACGATCCTGATGCACCAGCCGTCCGGCGGCATCGGCGGCACCGCCACCGACATCAAGATCCAGGCCGAGCAGATGCGCTACGTGAAGAAGACGCTGTCGGACCTCACGGCTCGGCACACCGGCCAGGCCCTGGACAAGATCCTCAAGGACGCCGACCGCGACCACTGGTACACCGCGCAGGAGGCCCGGGAGTACGGCTTCGTGGACCACGTGGTCAGCAGCGCCCACGAGACCCCGTCCGGCACGGTCGCCTCCTGACGGCGGCCACGCCCCGCCAACTCCGCAGACCTAACTCCGCAGACAGGGAGAAGCCGAACGTGACCCAGTACCCATCCTCCAGGTACGTGTTGCCGTCCTTCGTCGAGCGTACGTCGTACGGGGTCAAGGAGATGAACCCGTACAACAAGCTCTTCGAGGAGCGCATCATCTTCCTCGGCGTGCAGATCGACGACGCCTCGGCCAACGACGTCATGGCCCAGCTGCTCACGCTCGAGGCCATCGACCCGGACCGCGAGATCACGATGTACATCAACTCGCCCGGCGGGTCGATGACCTCAATGATGGCCATCTATGACACCATGCAGTTCATCCAGCCGGAGATCACCACCTGCTGCATCGGCCAGGCGGCCAGCGCGGCGGCGGTGCTGCTCGCGGCGGGGACGAAGGGCAAGCGGATCGCCCTGCCGAACTCGCGGATCCTGATCCACCAGCCGGCCACCGAGGGCGGCTACGGCCAGGCGAGCGACATGGAGATCCAGGCCGACGAGATCGACCGGATGCGCAAGGCCATGGAGACCATCCTGGCCCGGCACACCGGCAGGGACGAAGAGGAGATCGAGCGCGACATCGAGCGCGACAAGTTCCTCAGCGCGGCCGCGGCCAAGGATTACGGCATCATCGACGAGGTGCTGACGGCCCTGAAGCGGGGCCAGTCCGCTGCCATGCCGGTAGCCTCGTAAACGGGGAAGGGCTGCACCTCTTCCCTCCCAGGCCGCTGAAGGGGTTTGATGGGTCCATCGGACTCCACAAGGCGGTACCGTCAAATAACAAGCGGTTGACGGCATGGCGGGACATGCCCGCCACGCCGGGTCGGCGCGAAGCGCAAGGCACTGCAGCTGCGGCTGCCGCCGGGCGCGACCGGTGGCCCGGCGCTGGCGGCCCCATGTAAAGGAGAAACTGGGTGGCACGCATCGGTGACGGTGGCGACCTGCTGAAGTGCTCGTTCTGCGGAAAGAGCCAGAAGCAGGTAAAGAAGCTCATCGCCGGCCCAGGTGTGTACATCTGCGACGAGTGCATCGACCTCTGCAACGAGATCATCGAGGAAGAGCTCTCCGAGCCGGATGGCATCAAGTGGGACAGCCTGCCCAAGCCCCGGGAGATCTACGAGTTCCTGGACTCCTACGTCATCGGCCAGGACAAGGCCAAGAAGGCCCTGTCCGTGGCGGTGTACAACCACTACAAGCGGATCCAGAGCGGCGGTGACCGGCCGGGCGACGACGCGGTCGAGCTGGCCAAGTCCAACATCCTGCTGCTCGGCCCGACCGGCTCGGGCAAGACGTTGCTCGCCCAGACCCTCGCGCGCCTGCTGAACGTGCCGTTCGCCATCGCCGACGCGACCGCGCTCACCGAGGCGGGCTATGTCGGCGAGGACGTCGAGAACATCCTGCTCAAGCTGATCCAGGCGGCCGACTACGACGTCAAGAAGGCCGAGACCGGGATCATCTACATCGACGAGATCGACAAGATCGCCCGCAAGTCGGAGAACCCGTCGATCACCCGCGACGTCTCCGGCGAGGGCGTGCAGCAGGCGCTGCTGAAGATCCTGGAGGGCACCACCGCCAGCGTCCCGCCGCAGGGCGGCCGCAAGCACCCGCACCAGGAGTTCATCCAGATCGACACCACGAACGTGCTGTTCATCTGCGGCGGCGCCTTCGCGGGCCTGGAGAAGATCATCGAGTCGCGGGCCGGTCACAACGGGCATCGGATTCAACAGCGTGCTCCGGGTCCGCACCAAGAACATCACCGAGGACGGGTTCGCCGACGTGATGCCCGAGGACCTGCTGAAGTTCGGCATGATCCCCGAGTTCGTCGGCCGCCTCCCGGTTATCACCAGCGTGCACAACCTGGACCGCGAGGCGCTGATCCAGATCCTCACCGAGCCGCGCAACGCCCTGGTCAAGCAGTACCGGAAGCTGCTGGAGCTGGACGGCGTCGACCTGGAATTCACCCCGGACGCGCTTGAGGCCATCGCCGACCAGGCCAACCTGCGCGGCACCGGCGCCCGCGGCCTGCGGGCGATCCTGGAGGAGGTCCTCCAGCCGGTGATGTACGAGGTGCCGAGCCGCAAGGACGTGGAGCGGGTCGTCATCACCCGCGAGGTGGTGCTGGAGAACGTCAACCCGACCCTGGTGCCGCGCGACGTGTCCCGCCGCACCCCACGGGAGAAGTCGGCTTAAGCCAGCCATCGCGCTTTACCGCGCATATCGCCTACTTTTGCCGGTATTGCCGATCCGGTGCCTCGCGCCCCGCTACCCTCTGGGAAGTGCTTCCGGGATAACGAGCGGGAATGAGGGCGGATGAGCGGCTGGGACATGTCCTCCACTCCTACATGGGGTTCGCAGGACGGGTCTGAAAACTCCCAGAACGGGCAGGACGCCGGCCGTCAGGGGCAGAACTCGCCCGCAGCGGGCTTCCGCGAACCGCCCGCCGGCTTCGGGCCGGAGAGCACCCCGGCCGCGTTCCCGCCGGAATCGTTCCCGCAGGAATCGTTCCCGCCGGAGTACGGCGACAGCGAAGAGCATGAGATCGGCCCCAGCGGCTTCCCGCAGCGCACACCGGGCCGCAGCCTGCGGGACCTGCCCAGGCGCGAGCCCCGTGGCCGGCACTCCGGCGGGGTGGGGTACGGCCGCGGGGCCGGCTCCGGCCCGGACGGCGCCTTTGACGCCGACAGCCCGTTCGGCCAGGGCGGTGCCTTCGGCCACGCCGAAGCGCCGGGCAGGCCTGACGGCTACGCTGCCGACGGCGGCTTCGGCCGCGACAACGGCTTCGGCCGCGACAACGGGTTCCCCCCGCCGGACCCGTTCGAGGACGGCCAGTTCGCGCCGGACAGCGGTCCCGGGCCGGGCGGCCCCTTCGGGCAAGAGCCTTCGTTCAGCCCGGATACCGCGTTCAACGCCGACGGCCCGTTCGGCCAGGACAACTCCTACGCGCCCGACAGCGCCTTCGGCCAGAACTGGGGCGGTGCCGAGCACGCCCGGGCCAACGGCTGGGGGGCCGAGGGACAAGACGACGACGGCTGGGGGAACAGCGCCGGGCGCGCGGTCCCGCCGTGGGAAGAGCAGGGGGCGGCCCGCCCGCGGACCGACGGCAGCGGCTTCCCGGCGGTGGACTACCCGCGCGGCGCGGCCAACGGCACCGGCGCCACCGCGGTTAACGGCACCGGCCCGGCCATGGCCAACGGCACCGGCCCCAGCATGGCCAACGGCACCGGCTTCGCCGGCCAGGACTATGGCCGCCAGGAGCCCGCTGCTCACGACTTCGCGGCCCAGGACTACGCCGCCCGCCCCGGGCAGGACCAGCAGTTCCCCGGCTTCGGCCCCGGCCGCGACCGTGACAAGGCCGCCCGGATGGACCCGGCCCTGCAGGACTTCTTCGCACCGCAGCCGGGCTTCGGTGACCGGGTCCCGGCCCGGCCCGACGACCCCCGGGACCAGCGGTACCGCCCGGGCGACGACTGGGACGCCGAGCGCCCGGGCCGGCCCCGCATCGGGACCGGCCCGGCCCCGATGGCCGGCTCCGGCCGCCGTGGCGGCGGCCGGGACGGCGGCGGCAAGCGCCGTGGGCCCGGCCGGGGCGCACTCATCGGGACCGGCGCGGTCGTCGTGGTCATCATCGTGGCCGCCGTGTTCCTGCTGACTCGCGGGCACGGCGGCACGCCGAGCGTGGCGAGCAGCACCCCGGCGGGCCCCTCGTCGCCTACGGCCACGCACCCGTCGGCGGGCACGCCAACCAGCAAGGGGACCGCGGGCACTTCGACGACCACCGCGTCCTACGTGCTGTCCACGCCGGACAAGGCGGGCGGGCTGCCCAAGGGCCAGGACCCGCACTTTCTGGCCACCGCCACCGACAACGCCAAGCTGGTCACCGCGGCGGTGACCGCGGCCAAGGCGGGCACGGTGAAGGGCGACGCGATCTCCGCCGCCTATCAGCTGCCGGCCAGCCAGGTCATCACGTTCGTCGGCTACCAGGGCACGTTCACCCCGGACAAGGCGGCCACGGTCCTGGCCTCGCTCGGCACCGACGCCAAGAGCTACCCGGCCGGCCCGCACGGCGGCTCGCTCGGCTGCTACAACACCAAGCCCAGCGGCGGCCTGACCAGCGGAGCGGTCTGCGTCTGGGTCAGCTCGACCACGATCGGCATCACCGAGTTCTTCGACTCGAACGGCCCGGAGGCGCTCACCGCCAGCCAGAACAAGGGCGCCAACGACACGGGGAACATCCGCGCCGACGTCGAGGCGACCAAGGGCTAGTTTCTCCCGGGGGAGCAGTTCTCTCGCATGGGGGGCCTACCCGCCCCCCATATCCCCCCGGCCCCGTAACCCCCCGATGTCCGGGGGCGCGGGCCTGATCGCAAAAACCGCGATCTTATCAGGCCAGCACCCCCGGACCAGGGCCGCGGGCGTTGCCTGTGTGCGCCCCCCCGGGGCCGTGTGCGTTGCGTGTGTACGCCGCTGGACCAGGGCCGTGTGCGTTGCTTGGTTACGCCCGGACCCGGGCCGTGTGCGTTGCTTGCTTACGCCCGGACCAGGGCCGTGTGCGTTGCGTGTGTACGCCGCCGGACCAGGGCCGCGTGCGTTGCTTGCTTACGCCCGGATAGGGCTGCGAGCGTTGCTTGGGTTCGCGCCCGGACCGGAGCCACGCGTTGTTGGGTACGCCGCCGGACCAGGACGCGGCGCGTGCGTGCGCCTCCGGACTAGGGCCGCCGGTTGTTCGTCTGCGCGCCGCCGGACCAGGGCCGCGGGTTCCCCGTGCGCTGCCAGGGCAGACGCGTGTGTTGCTCGGGTAGTCGGGGCCGTCTCGGTATGGAAACTGCGGCGCGGCGGGTCGTCGCGATTCGTAGACTTACCCGGTGACAGAACAGCAGGAGGTGCTCGCCTCGCAGTACGCGCCCGCCGAGGTGGAGGCGCGGCGCTACGAGCACTGGGAGAAGGCCGGCTACTTCACGCCGGAGGCGCAGGAGAACCCGGACGCACCGGGCTACGCGATCGTCCTCCCGCCGCCGAACGTAACCGGCATCCTGCACATCGGCCACGCGCTCAACCACACGCTGAGCGACATTCTCATCCGCCGCCGGCGCATGCAGGGCTACCGCACGCTGTGGCTGCCGGGCATGGACCACGCCGGCATTGCCACCCAGAACGTCGTGGAGCGCGAGCTGGGCCGCGAGGGCCTGTCCCGGCACGACCTGGGCCGCGAGGCGTTCGTCGAGCGAGTCTGGCAGTGGAAGGGCGAGTACGGCGGCCGCATCCTGTCCCAGATGCGCCGCCTCGGTGACTCCGTCGACTGGTCCCGAGAGCGGTTCACCATGGACGCCGGGCTGTCTCGCGCCGTGCAGACCATCTTCAAGCGGCTGTACGACGATGAGCTGATCTACCGGGCCGAGCGGATCATCAACTGGTGCCCGCGCTGCCTGACCGCGCTCAGCGACATCGAGGTGGACCACAGCGACGACGACGGCGAGCTGGTGTCGATCCGGTACGGCAGCGGTGACAATGCCATCGTGGTCGCCACCACCCGGGCCGAGACCATGCTCGGCGACACAGCCGTGGCCGTCCACCCGGACGACGCGCGCTACGCCCACCTGGTCGGCACCCTGGTCGAGCTGCCGCTGACCGGCCGGATGATCCCGGTGGTGGCGGACGCGCACGTGGACCCGGCCTTCGGTACCGGAGCGGTCAAGGTGACCCCGGCCCACGACCCGAACGACTTCGAGATCGGCCGCCGGCACGACTTGCCGGTGCTGACCGTCCTTGATGAGCGCGGCGTGGTCACCGCCCCCGGCCCGTTCGAGGGCCTAGACCGGTTCGAGGCTCGCCCGGCGATCGTCGCCGCGCTGCGCGAGCAGGGCCGGATCGTCAAGGAGGTCCGCCCCTACGTGCACGCGGTCGGGCACTGCTCCCGCTGCGGCACTACGGTCGAGCCGCGCCTGTCGCTGCAGTGGTTCGTCAGCGTCGCGCCCCTGGCCAAGGCGGCCGGCGACGCCGTCCGCGACGGCCGGGTCAAGGTCTCGCCGCCGGAGATGAACGCCCGGTTCTTCGGCTGGGTCGACGACATGCACGACTGGTGCATCTCCCGCCAACTGTGGTGGGGGCACCGGATCCCGGTCTGGTACGGCCCCGACGGCGAGGTGCGCTGCGTCGGCCCCGACGAGGCGCCGCCCGAGGGCTGGACCCAGGACAGCGACGTGCTCGACACCTGGTTCTCCTCCGCGCTGTGGCCGTTCTCCACCCTCGGCTGGCCGGACGAGACCCCGGACCTGCGCGCGTTCTACCCGACCAGCGTGCTGATCACGGCGTACGACATCCTGTTCTTCTGGGTCGTCCGGATGATGATGTTCGGCCTCTACGCCAACCGCGGTAAGGCACCACAGGACGCGGTCCCGTTCCAGACGATCGTGCTGCACGGCCTGGTCCGCGACCAGTTCGGCAAGAAGATGTCCAAGTCCAAGGGCAACGTGGTCGACCCGATCGACTGGATGGAGCGCTTCGGCACCGACGCGACCCGGTTCACCCTGGCCCGCGGGGCCACGCCGGGCAGCGACGAGGCGATCAGCGAGGACTGGGCGGCCGGCTCGCGGAACTTCTGTAACAAGCTCTGGAACGCGACCAGGTTCGCCCTGCTGAACGGGGCTGTGGTCGCCGGGACGGGGGCCACGCCGTCGTTCTCCTCCGATGAGACGGGGAGCATCGGCGACCTGAGCCCGGACACCCTGAGCACCGCGGACCGCTGGATCCTCTCCCGCCTCTCGCACGTGATCGCCGAGGTGGACGAGCTGCTGGAGCAGTTCGAGTTCGGCAAGGCCTGCGAGGCGCTGTACCACTTCGCCTGGGACGAGTTCTGCGACTGGTACCTGGAGCTGGCCAAGGTGCCGCTGGCGTCCGGTGACCTGGACGCTGCGGCGCGGACCAAGCGGGTGCTCGGCTTCGTGCTCGACCAGATGCTGCGGCTGCTGCACCCGGTGATGCCGTTCGTCACCGACGAGCTGTGGTGCGCGCTGACCGGCGCGGACTCGGTGATGATGGCGCCCTGGCCGGCCTACCGCTTCACCGATGAGGCCGCTGAGGCCGAGGTCGGCTCGCTGATGCGCCTGGTGACCGAGATCCGCCAGTTCCGGTCCGGCCAGGGAGTCCGGCCGTCGCAGCGGGTGCCCGCCCGGCTGGCCGGCATCGAGTCGACGCCGCTGGCCGCGCAGGAGGAGTCGGTCCGCACGCTGCTGCGGCTGACCGCGCCCGCCGACGGGTTCGCCGCCTCGGCGGCGCTGTCCGCCGAGGGCATCACGGTCGAGCTGGACCTGGCCGGCACGGTGGACGTGGAGGCCGAGCGCAAGCGCCTGGACCGGGACCTGGCCGCCGCGCGCAAGGAAGCCCAGGCGATGACGGCCAAGCTCGGCAACGAGTCCTTCACCTCCCGCGCCCCCGCCGAGGTCATCGAGAAGTCCCGGCAGCGCCTAGCGGCCGCCGAAGCGGACATCACCCGCCTGGAGTCCCGCCTGGCCGGGCTGTAATCCCCCTGGCCCCGTACCCCCCTCTGGCGGTCAGCGGGGAAGCCGCCTCGGCCCTGGCTTACCGGCTCGTTGGCGCCATTGGCTGCCTCTAACGTGGCCGTTGGCGCCAACGACCCCGAAGCGCCGGGGCCGTTGGCGCCAACCACCCGGTGGGGATCGGGCCGTTCGCGCGGCTGGGTGGTGGCCGCTCCGACCGGGGTCGTTTGCGCATCTGACCCGCGGGTAGAGCTAGGCTGATCGGCGTGAATGAGTATGCCGGGGACACGGAGTGGGCCGAGAGGCTGCGGCAGGTTGAGCTGGAGATCGGGTCGCGCCGGGCGGAGCACCAGATCGACCCGACGCTCGACCGGCTCGCGGCGCTGGTCAGTGTGCTCGGCGACCCGCACCGGGCGTTCCCGGTCGTGCACGTCACCGGGACCAACGGCAAGACGTCGACCACCCGGATGATCGAGACCCTGCTGCGCGAGCGCGGCCTGCGGACCGGGCGGTTCACCTCGCCGCACCTGGTCTCGATGCGGGAGCGGATCTGCGTGGACGGCGTGCCGCTGTCCGCCGAGCGCTTCGTCGAGCTGTACGAGGAGATCAAGCCGTACATCGGGCTGGTTGACGAGCAGGAGCCGGCCCCCCTGTCCTTCTTCGAGATCCTGACCGGGATGATGTTCGCCGCGTTCGCCGATGCCCCGGTGGACGTCGCGGTGATCGAGGTCGGCATGGGCGGTCGCTGGGACGCGACCAACGTGGCCGACGGGGCGGTGGCCGTGGTCACCCCGGTCGCGCTGGACCACATGCAGTGGCTGGGCGACACGGTCGAGGCGATCGCCACCGAGAAGTCCGGCATCATCAAGCCGGGTGCCACCGCCGTCATCGCCCAGCAGCCGTTCCCCGAGGCGGCGGAGATCTTGATGCAGCGGTCCGCGCTGGTCGGCGCCACCGTGGCCCGGGAGGGCTTCGAGTTCGGCGTGCTCGCCCGCGAGGTGGCCTTCGGCGGCCAGCAGGTCGTGCTGCAGGGGCTGCGCGGCACGTACGCGGACGTGTTCCTGCCGCTGTTCGGCGCGCACCAGGCGTCCAACGCGTCCGTGGCGCTGGCCGCTGTGGAGGCGTTCGCCGGCGTGGCCCAGACGGTCCCGGCGGACGACGACGGGCGCGACACGATCACCCTGGGCCCCGGCTTTTCCGGCGAGGGCCTCAACCCGGACCTGGTCCGGTCCGCGTTCGCGAAGGTCAGCTCGCCGGGGCGGCTCGACGTGCTGCGCCGCTCACCGACGGTGGTCGCGGACGCCGCGCACAACCCGGCCGGCATGGCGGCGACGCTGCAGGCGCTGAGCGAGAGCTTCAGCTTCGAGCGGGTGATCGGCGTGGTCGCGGTGGCCGAGGACAAGGACGTCGAGGGCGTGCTGGCCGAACTGGAGCCGGCGCTGGATGAGATCGTGGTGACGACGAACTCCTCGCCCCGGGCGATGCCCGTAGACGAGCTGGCCGAGCTGGCCCGCGACTACTTCGGCGACGACCGGGTGCGGGTCGCCGAGCGGCTTGACGACGCGCTCGACGTGGCCGTGTCGCTGGCCGACGCCGCCGACTCCGACGCCGGGGGCGCGCCCGGCTCGGCGGGCGTGCTGGTCACCGGCTCGGTGGTGACGGCGGGTGACGCCCAGCTGCTGCTGGCCCCGTCCAGCGCCGTCGGCGCCAGCGCCAACGACGGCTACGCTTCCAGGTAGGGAGGCTAAGAATGAAGCGGCTACTGGTCACCGTGTTGTCCATGGAGGCGGTCGTCGCGCTGCTCGCGATCGTCCCGGCCAAGCAGCTCGGGCACGCCAGCGCCGGCACCGCCGGTGCGGTCTGCGGCGCGGTGGCGGTCATCGCGCTCCTGCTGTGCGGCTTCGTCGGCCGCGGCCGGGCCGGCCTGTACGTGGGCTCGGTGTTCCAGGCGTTCGTCATCGCGTCCGGCGTCGTGCTTCCGGCCATGTACGCCATCGGGGCGATCTTCGCGGCGCTGTGGTTCACCGGCATCTGGCTGGGCCGCAAGTGGGAGCGGAGCGACGCCCCGCCGAGCGCGCCACATCTTCCCAGTTCAGAGCACCATAGCTGACTTCCAAGGGTCCGTCACGACCTCGTGACACCGGCTAGCGTCACATTTTGTCACGCGGTACCAAAGATCTTGGCCAGCGCGACTCCGGCGGTCACCAGATCCGACTGCGGCGCTCGGGCGGAACCGGACTAGGGAATGCGGCGTCTAATCGGCATGTGGCTCTCTTACCGACGTTCAAGCCCGGCTGCCCGGGGCGGACGCCCGTCGCCGAGGTCGCGCTGGGCCGCCCGCGCCCTGGCCCTGGCCGTCTCGGTCACGGCGGTCGCGCTGGCCGGGTGCGGGTCCGTGCCCGGGTCGGCGCGCGGCGCCGCGCCCGGCGCAGGCAGCAGGCAGCTGACGGCCACCACGTCACCGGCCGCTCCGTCGCCGGCGGGCACGCCGCAGCAGCGGGCCAAGGCGGAGGCCGCCCGCATGATGCGGGCGTTCGCGGCCCCGTCCGGCGCCCACGCCGTGGCCGCGTCGCCTGTCCCGTCGAGCCTGCTGAGCAGCGGGGGCCCGATGGGCCGCTCCGACGACGCCGACATGGTCGTCAGGACCGCCTGGTGGCTGGCGCCAGGTAAGCCGCAGGCGGTGCTGGCCTGGGCGGCGGCGCACCTGCCGAAGGCGTACGAGTACGGCGGCTCGGGGACCACCAGGGGTGACATCTGGGGTAACCGCTTCACCCTGCCGCCGGTGGCGGGCCTGTTCAACGAGCGCACCTTTGACGTCTCCGTCACGCCCGCCGGGCACGGGCAGACCGCGATCCGGGTGGACGCCGTGGTCGGCTGGATCCCGGTCCGGCCGCCCGGCGACACGGTCCCGGTCACGGCGCGGCTGGCCACGGTCACTCTGAGCTGGGTCAACGCCAGCGGTCCGGCGGCCAAGCCGGTGACCAAGACGGCGACGGTGACCGACCAGCCCCGAGTCCGCACGCTGGCGGGCTACCTCAACCGGCTGCCGGTGAACCCGCCGGTCGCGTACAGCTGCCCGGTCGAGTTTCCTGGCACCATCACGGTCGCCTTCCGCGCCAGGGCCGGCGGTCCCATCCTGGCCTCGGCCACCGGGGAGATGAGCGGGTGCGGGTTCGTCAGCTACACCATGCCCGGCCACCCCGAGACCGGGATCGGCAGCACCGGGGCAGGGGCCAACCTGCTGGCCGAGGTCAACCGGGTCAGCGGCCTGCACTGGGCCGTGCCTCCCCAGCCCTAGCTGGCAGCGGTCCGGCCGATCCACGATGACCGGGTTACATGTGCTGGGCGCCGGCCTGGATCGCCTCGCGGATGCGGGAGTAGGTGCCGCAGCGGCAGATGTTGCGGAGCGAGTCGAGGTCCGGGTCGGTGATGGCACGGCCTTCGGCCTGGACCTGCTTGACGAGGGCGACCGCCGCCATGATCTGGCCGGGCTGGCAGTAGCCGCACTGGGCGACGTCGTTGTCCAGCCACGCCTGCTGCATCGGGTGCAAGTCGGCGCCTACCGTCGCGGGCAAGCCCTCGATCGTGGTGATCTCGTCGGTCGGCTGGATGTCCTTCACCTGTACCGAACACGGGTTGAACGCCATCCCGTTGATGTGGCTCGTGCAGGCTTTGCAGACATCGAGCGCACAGCCGTACTTCGGGCCGGTGACGCCGAGAATGTCACGAAGGACCCAGAGGAGGCGCACGTTGTCTTCGGCTTCGACGGTTACCTGCGCGCCGTTGAGGATGAAGGTGTGTGTTGACATGGGCTGATATGTCCTTCAGAAGGCGTGGGAGAGGCCGTCGGTAGGCGACTGGGGCGTGGACGGTTCTAGCGGCAGCGGCGTGAAGCCGAGCGTGCCGTGGTTGATCGGGAACCGGGTCGGCATCGTCCCCGTAGCCCTCGCGTAGGCGCAGGCCACGGCAGCGAACGCCGGCGCGACCGCGAGTTCGCCCGCGCCGCTCGGGCTGTCGCTCGTGTTCGGCATGACGATGACGTTGATGTCCAGCGGCGCGTTCCACTCGCGGGTGTAGAAGTAGTTGTCCCAGCTGCCTTCGAGCGGGATGCCGCTGTCGATGTGCAGGCTGGAGGTCAGCGCCAGCGCGACGCCGTCCTCCATGCCGCCGATCATCTGCGCCTCCAGGCCACGCGGGTTGATTGCGAAGCCCGGGTCGACGACGACGGTGGCCTTCGTGACGCGGGGGCCTGCGACGCCGGTGGTGATCGTCCTGTTCACCGTCGCCGGAGTGCAGTCGATCTCGACGAGAACCGCTATCGCGCCCTGGTATTCGGAGTGCACCGCGATGCCCTGGGCGGTCCCGGCGGGCATTGACCGGCCCCAGCTGCCCGCGTTCGCGGCCTTGCTCAGGACGGCGAGCAGGCGCTGGTCCTTGAGGAAGTTATTGCGGAAGGCCACCGGGTCCTGGCCCATCTTGGCCGCCAGGCGGTCGACGATCAGCTCCTGCGCGCACACGACGTTCGGCGAGTAGATGTTCCGCATGGCCCCGGTGTTGAACTGCAGCGGGATCTCGTT
This sequence comes from uncultured Actinomycetota bacterium, assembly GCA_963748785.1. Lineage (GTDB taxonomy): Bacteria > Actinomycetota > Actinomycetes > Streptosporangiales > Streptosporangiaceae > Trebonia. Next base: position 137,620 of record CAVVKP010000030.1, read on the forward strand.
CAGCGCCTGGACTGTGACCCCGAAGTTGTACGGCGACGACTCCGCAAGCTCGAAGATCGTCTGTGAGAGGGCCAGGCCGCCGGCGACCGGCAGCTGCGCCGCGGTCGCCGTGACCATTTCGCCGAGGCCGTGCCCGAAGTCCGTCTGCACGCTCGTGTGCCGCTGCTCGTACGTGAGCACGTTGCCGAGCGCGTAGGCGGCGCGGACACGGGATACGCACATCGGGTGGGCGCGGCCCTGCCGGAAGCTGTCGGTACGAGACCAGGAGAGCTTGACGGGCTTGCCTATCTTCTGGGAGACCTCGGCGGCTTCCAGCGCTGCGTCAGGAAAAAGATGCCTTCCGAACGAACCCCCGCCCTGTGTCACGTGCACCGTGACCGCGCTCACGGGCAGGCCGAGCGCGGCGGCGATCTCCGACTGGGCGACGATCGGCACCTTGAGGCTGGCCCAGATTTCGGCGCCGCCTTGCGTGACATCCGCGATCGCGCAGTCGGGTTCAAGTGGGCTGTTGCTCGCGAACGCGAAGAAGAAGTCGGCTTCGACGCTGCTGGCGAGCAGGGACAGCGGCGTCGTCAGGTCGGGTATGACTGCCCGGAGCTGCGCCTCGACACTGTCGTCTGACTGGCCGTCAACCGTTCCCTGGCCCCAGGTGACGTCGATCGCCTGGATCGCGTCGATGCACTGGCCGAACGTCTGGGCCCTGATGGCGACGCCGTGGGTGATCGCGACGACATCGGTGACGCCTGGCATGGCGTTGACGGCGCCGGCGTTGTTGACGGACACGACCGTGCCGTTGATCGTCGGCGGGCGGGCCACCATCGTCGGCAGGGCGTTCGGGACCTGGAGGTCCATGGTGAACTGCTTGCGGCCGGTGATGATGTCGCGGGCGTCGATACGGGTCTGGGGCGTGCCGAGGATCGTGAAGTCGCCTGCCTGCTTGAGCTGAGCGGTTACCGCCGTGGTCGTGCTGGCGGCCGCGGCCGTCGCGAGACTGCCGTAGGTCGCGGTCTGACCGCCTGGCCCGGTGATGACACCGTTGCTGGCGGTCAGCTGCGACGCGTTCACGTTCCATTGCGCGGCCGCGGTGTCGACGAGCCGCTGGCGGGCGATCGCGGCGGCCGTCCGGACCGGGACGTACATGCTGCGCATGGAGTTGGATCCGCCGGTGAGCTGGTTCAACAGCAGTTCGGGGCGGGCGTCGGCGAGGGTGACGGTCACCTTGCCGAGGGGGAGTTCGAGCTCTTCGGCGACCATCATCGCGATGGCGGTGGTCATGCCCTGGCCGACTTCGGCCCTGGGGACCGCGAAGCTGGCCGTGCCGTCTTCGTTGACGATCACCGTGATCAGCCCGGACGTGGGGGCCGCGGCCAGGTTCTGCATGTCGCCGAGGTCGAGGATCTCCTCCGGCTCGGGCAAGGTCGGCACCGCCGCTTGCGCGGGCTGCGGGCGGGCGGCGTCGACCGCCCACGTGACCGCGACCGCGAGGGTCGGGGCGGCGATGAGGTAGCCGAGGAAGCGGCGGCGACCCAGTGAACGACTCTGTTCGGCCATGGTGGTCTTCTCCCGCGAACGCACGTGGTCCTAATGAGTGTCCAGGAACTTACCATGCGTAACTAATCTGCGGAAGGAAATCGTGCAGATATGACCTACCAGCGTTACTCTTGCGCCGTTACGGCGTCGTGGCGTGGATCGCGTCGTGTACGTACTGGGCCAGGGCGGGCTCGACGGCGTTGTAGTTGCCCGCGAACCGTTCGTCGGCCAGGTACATGTCAGCTAGGCGGTACGTTCCCGAGGACGATCTGACCTGCGCGCTTACGCCGGCGCCGGTCAGATCGCCAGCCGCCGCAGCCAGTCGCGGAGCAGGGCGGTCTCGACGGGCAGTAGCGGAAGGCCCGCCCCGTTTTCGGCGGCGAGCGCAGCGTCGAGTGCGAGCGCACGAGAGGCCAGATCCGCCCCAGCCGATGCTGGCGCATCGGTGATGATGGCGTTGATCACGGTGTCGCGCAAGCGCGTGGAGGACGTCCCCCGCCGCGCCTCCTCCTCTCCGATCAACGCCAATGTGGCGCCGGTGGCCGCCGCGTACACCATGCGGGTGGCCTCTTCCACCGGGACGCGAAGCCGTCCGGCGTCAGCGGTTCGGTCGAGCAGGTCCACCAGGAGTGCGTACGCGTCATCCGCGGCCGGAGGGCGCTGCCCGGGGTCCGCCGTGCCGAACATGAGCACGTAGAAGGTGGGGTGCCGCAGACCGAAGTCGACGTGCAGATCCCAGAGCCGGTAGAGATCTTTCACGGGATCTTCGCTCGAGCGAAGCGCCTCCCGCTTTTCCTCCAGGTACATCTCGAATCCGTAGGCCCCGAGCTCAGCGAGCAGCTGTTCCTTGTCCCCGAAGAGCCGGAAGAGCGCCGGGGCGGTGATACCGGCGGCGGCCGCCATCGCTCGGGTCGAGATGGCCTCGCGGCCTCCTTCCTCCAGCATCTTCGCCGCGGCCTGCAGAACCTGGAGCCTTGCGGCCCGCTTCTCCTCACGCATGGATCCATGGTACGCACAAACCCGTTCCATCGATCCGGATCAGTGGTACGCTCAAAACCGGATCGATGAATCAAACAAGAACTGGTCTCGAGGCGTTCACCGAACTCCAGTGGATCACCATCGAGGGCCCCCGGCTGCCGCGGTACCCCATCTCCGAATAGGCACGGCGCGAGAAGGGTCAAGATCCGGGTATTTCGTAGCATAAGGAGTCACGAGCAGCATGAGTATCGATACCGCATCACACTACGACACGGACCGGCGAGCACTACGACACCATCATTGTCGGCGGAGGGGCCTCGGGAAGCGTGCTGGCTGCGCGCCTCAGTGAGGACCCGACGCGCAGGGTCCTGGTCCTCGAGTCGGGCGGCGCGGACACCGACCCTGCCATCGCTGCGCCGCACGGCGCGTTCGCGGTGCAGTCCGGGGCGTTCAACTGGTCCGACCTGAGTGTTCCGCAGGAGAAGCTGGGCGGGCGCCGGGTCATGGTGTCGAGCGGACATGTGCTCGGGGGCGGGGGCAGCATCAACTTCCTCGCCTGGTTCCGGGGGGTCCCGCTTGACTACGACGGCTGGGTCAAGCGGGGTATGACCGGATGGGGCTGGGCCGACGTGCTCCCCCTGTTCCGCCGCGCGGAGGACCATGAACTGGGCGCGTCCGAATTCCACGGTACGGGCGGTCCCATGCCCGTGACCACGGCGCCCGACCTCAGCCCCCTCTCGCTCGCCTTCATCACGGCGGGAGTGGAGGAAGGGCTCGACCTGAACCGTGACTTCAACGGGGCACGCCGCGACGGCGTCGGCCTCCTGTACAGCAACGTTCGCAACGGCGAACGGGTCAGCGCGGCGCGCGGCTATCTCCACCCCGTGCTGGACCGGGACGGCCTCACCGTCCTGACCGGTGCCACCGTCCGGCGCGTAGTGATCCGCAACCGCGCCGTGACCGGCGTGGAGTACACCGATGCCGAGGGCCGCCAGCACATCGCGCAGTCACCCTCGGTCGTCCTGTGCGCCGGCACGCTGCGCACCCCGCAGCTGCTCATGCTGTCCGGCATCGGCCCCGCCGACGAACTCACCGCGCAAGGCATCGAGGTTGTCACCGATCTGCCCGGGGTGGGGCGCAACCTCCATGACCACCCCATCGTCTCGGCCGGCTGGCCGGTCACCCGGGGCGAGACGTGGGCCGACGCAACGAGCCCGGAGAACACCGACCGGTACGCCACATCCCGGCGCGGCCCGCTGGCCTCGATCGGCCAGGCCGCCGCCTTCCTGCGCTGCGGCCCCGACGCTCCCGCCCCTGATGTCCAGCTCACCCCGATGCTGATGGACTTCACCACCATGACGCTCTCCGGGTTCTCCTGCATCGTCACGCTGCTGACACCAGGCAGCAGGGGCAGCGTGCGCCTGCGCCCGGGCGACCCCCACGCGGCGCCGCTGGTGGACCCCGCCTATCTCACCGACGAGGCGGACGCGCCGCGCCTGATTGAGGGACTACGGCGGGCACTGCGTCTCGGCTCGGCGCCGTCGATGAAAGCCTTCCTCGGCACGGAGAACCTGCCGAAGACGGACTGGGACGACACCCGGATGCTGAGCTACGTACAGGAAAACCTCGGTTCCATGAACCACCCTGTGGGCACCTGCCGTTCGGGCACGGACGACGCTTCCGTCGTCGATCCCGAACTGCGGGTTCACGGGGTACGGGGCCTGCACGTCGCAGACGCGTCGATCATGCCAGACATCGTGCGCGGCAACACGCACGCCACCGCGGTCATGATCGGCGAACGGGCCGCCGACCTGATCGGATGACAGCACCCCACCTCCACAGCGGCAAGAACCTGCACCATCACGCGGAACACGGCCCGTCGGGCCCCACCGTCAAAGGACTGGACGATGAGCAAGGCAGCACACCCTGAATCCGGCGCGGACGCTCTCAAACTTGATCGACCGGCACTGGCGGATGCTGGTCGGCGGTGAGCTGACCGACGCTGCCTCAGGTGCAACTCTCGATGTGATCAACCCCGCCGATGAGACCGTTGTCAGCCAGATACCCCTGGGCGATGCAGCCGATGTCGACGCAGCCGTGGACGCGGCGCTCGCGGCGGCACCCGGCTGGGCCGCCACGTCGATCACCGACCGGGCCCGAGCCCTCACCTCACTTGCCGACGCGATCGAGGAACACGGCGAAGAGCTGGCCTGGATCGATACCATCGACAACGGCAGCCCGATCACGGTGATGCGTAACGATTTCCGCATAGCCGTGGACCAACTGCGCTACTTCGCCGGGCTCGCGCTGCAACTGCGCGGCGAGACCATTCCCATGGCCAACCGCAATGCCCTTGACTTCACCGTGCGCGACCCCTTTGGCGTGGTCGGCCGGATCATCCCGTGGAACCACCCCTTGATGTTCGCGGCCGGGAGGATCGCTGCCCCGCTGCTGGCCGGCAACACGGTGGTCCTCAAACCGGCCGAGGCGACTTCCGTCTCGGCACTGCGGCTCGGCGAACTGGCCAGGGACATCGTGCCGGCCGGCGTGCTGAACATCGTGCCTGGCCTTGGCGGCGTGGTGGGTGAACGGCTGGTCACCCACCCGGGTGTGCCGCGTATCGCCTTCACCGGTTCGGGAACCGTCGGCCGCCGCATCCAGGCCCAAGCCGCCGGCGTCGCTGTCAAGACGGTCACCTTGGAGCTGGGCGGGAAGAACCCGTTGGTCATCTTCGAAGACGCCGACCTGGACAAGGCAATCGACGGCGCCATCAGCGGAATGAACTTCACGTGGCAAGGGCAGTCGTGCGGGTCGACGTCACGGATGCTGGTCCACCGTTCCGTCTACGACCACGTGATCACCGAGGTGGGCAGGCGCATGAACCAAATGCGGCTGGGCGACCCGACACTGACCACCACGGACGTCGGCCCGCTGGTTTCAGAAACCCACTACCGCAAGGTCACCGGCTACATCCAAGCAGGCCTCTCGGACCCCGCACTCGAGCTGATCGCCGGCGGCAAGATCCCCGGCGGGCCCGGCTACTTCGTACCCCCCACGCTATTCTCCGCCCCCTCCGGAAGCGCCGGCCCGCTCTTCACCGAGGAAATCTTCGGCCCCGTACTCGTCGCAGCCCCGTTCGACACCTACGAAGAGGCCATCACCGAAGCCAATGCCTCGCCGTACGGATTGACGGCCAGCGTCTGGACCACCAACCTCCACACCGCCATGGCAGCGGCCCGCGACCTGCAAGCCGGCTACCTCTGGGTCAACGCAAGCGCAGCCCACCTTCCTGGCGCCGCCTTCGGCGGAGTGAAGAATTCCGGACTCGGCCGAGAGGAAAGCATCGAAGAACTACAGGGATACACCCAGGCCAAGAACGTGTATCTCCAGTTCTGACAGCAAAGCTCACTCGTCCTCGTCCGGGTGCCAGGCCATGCGAGCCCAGACGACGCAGCTTTCCGGGGGTCCGCCAGTCCCTATGCCCCAGTTTCCGTCTCCTGCGATCGCGCCGACGATATCGAGTCCGCGGCCGTGCTCGTCGTGCTCGTCGACGTAGTTGCTCCAGCCGCCGCCTAGGTCTTCGACCTCGAGCCGCGCGTATTCGCCCTGGCGGAGTTCGGCGCGGATAGTGAATGTCCCGCCTGGCTCGCCTGACCTGCTGTGCATGATCGCGTTGGTCACAAGCTCCGAAGCGAGCAGGACCAGCTCATCTGCGACCGGGCATCCAGCGGCCACAGCGGCCAAGTCCGCGCGCACCCGGCGCACTTCGCTGGCCGCGCCGCAGTAAGCGCGCTGGAATGTCCGTGTGGGCACTTTCGCGGCCATGCCGGATCAGAGCCGAGATGCCGTCATACACGTGCGCCTGGTTCGGGCTTAGTGTCGGCAGGCTTGGGAGACGGTCTCGTCCCCGCACCCGGGGCAGTGCCTCGACCATCGCTTTCCTCCCTTGCTGCCTGGTACTTCTGGCTATAGCAACCACGATTGTCCCCCAGGGGTCTCCCCGCATCAGCGGGAGCCCCCAGGCCAGCCCTCCAGCTAGCCCGAACCGTGAATACCTGCTAGCCCCAACCGGGTCAGCGGGACTTGAGGAACGTGATCGCGGCGAGGACACGGCGGTGGTCCTCGTCGGCCTCGTGCAGGTCCAGCTTGGTGAGGATGCTGCTGATGTGCTTCTCGACGGTGCCCTCGGTGACGAAGAGCCGCCGTGCGATGCCGGCGTTGGAGCGTCCCTCGGCCATCAGGGCGAGCACCTCGCCCTCCCGGGCGCTGAGCTCGGCGAGTGGGTCCTTCCGCCTGCGGGCGGTCACCAGCTCCTCGACCAGCGCGGGATCCACGACAGAGCCGCCCCTGGCGACCCGCTCCACCGCGTCAAGGAACTCATCCACGTTGGCGATGCGGCTCTTGAGTAGGTAACCGATACCCCCTCCGCCCGGCCAGCAGTTCAATCGCGTGCTCCACCTCGGCATAGGCGGACAGCACCAGGATGCCGACCTGAGGCACCTCCTGACGGATTACCCGGGCCGCTTCCAGCCCCTCGGTCGTGTGCGTGGGGGGCATCCGGATGTCGGACACGACCAGGTCGGGCACGGTCTCTCTGGCCAGCGTGAGCAGCTGCGTGCCGTCACCCGCCTGCCCCGCTACGACATAGCCGGCCTGTTCGAGCAGACTGGCCAGCCCCTCGCGGAGGAGGACGTCGTCCTCCGCCAGCACTACTCGAAGCCCGGTCACGACGGGCCTCGCCCGCTGCCTCGCGGGCCGGCCGACGGAGCCACCCGGACCTGACGATGCTCCTCATGCTTGCATTATCGACTAGTTGCGGCGCGGAAGCATAGCGCGGGAGCTGCGACGATGGCACGGCGCCGGGCAGATCGTTACGTTGTGTCGCATATCGAACTACACACAGTAATAAGACATCGGGGAATCCCGTTCTGGACGTCAAAGTCCCAGCTTAACCATTGTGGGCCAGGGGAGTCAGGTGACAGGCTGTGATGATGATGATGGTGGTGGTGGTCACCGGCCTCCACCGGAAGCAGGTAGATGGGTGACCTGGTGGTCTAACTGGCGGCGCGGGAGGTTCTGGGCGGAGATCGCCCTGGCCGTCGTCGTGGGCGTCGTCGCGTTCGTGATTGCGGCTGTGGTGTGCACAGCCGCACGATCACACGTGCCTACCGGGCTCCTGGTCCCGCTCCTGCTCATACCGGTCATAGCCGTTGCCCGCTGGGCCGGGATCTTGTACGCGCTCCCGGTCGGGATCGTGACCATCGAGGCATTCGACTGGTACTTCCTCCCCCCGCTGCGCATCCTCGACGCGAACACCATGCTCATACTCGCCCTGTTCCTGGCAGTGGCGGTCATCGTCGGCGCGTTCGCGACTCTGGCCGTCCGCCGCGCGGCCCGAGTCAGAACGGGCGCGGGGGATGCTAGCCGACGAGCAGGGAGCGCTGCGCCGGGTGGCAACGCTGGTGGCCACGGGCGCGGCGACGGGTGAGGTCTTCGCCGCCGTTGCCCGCGAGGTTTCTGCGGTGATGCAACTGCCTGTTTGCGTGGTTCATCGTTTTGAGGCGGACAACACGACGACGGTGACAGCGACCTGGAGCGACCGGCCGATCCCGTTCCACCCCGGCACCACCTGGTCGTACCCTCCCTCCGGACTGGTCGCGCAAGTGCGGCGAACGGCCCGCGCGGCACGGGTCGAGGTCGAGGACTATTCACACCTCCACGGCGTCGTTGCCGACGCGCTGCGAGCGGACGGACTGGGTAGCGTGGCCGGGGCGCCGATCATCGTCGACGGCGCCGTCTGGGGGCTAGTGACGACGATCGCGGCCATCGACGAGACCCTCCCCGATGGCGCAGAAGAGCGCCTGGCCAAGTTCACCGGGCTTGTCGGCACCGCCATCGCGAACACCCAGAGTCGTGCGGAGTTGTCCGCGTCGCGCGCCCGGATCGTTGCCGCGGCGGACGAGACGCGGCGGCGGCTCGAACGTGACCTCCACGACGGTATCCAGCAGCGTCTGGTCTCGCTTGCGCTGAACGCCCGCACCATCGAGGCGACGGCGCCCGCAGCAGCCTGACGGTCTACGGCGCGAGCTGTCCCGGCTGGCTGACGGCCTCGTCACCGCCATGGACGAACTGCGGGAGATCTCGCAGGGCATTCACCCGGCCATCTTGTCCGAGTCTGGGCTCGGCCCGGCTCTGGAGGCGCTCGCCCGACGCTCGGCGGTGCCGGTTGAACTCGACTTGAATCTTGGCTCGCGGCTTGACGAGCACGTAGAGGCGACCGGCTACTACATCGCGTCCGAGGCGATCACCAACGTCGCGAAGCACGCGAAGGCCTCGGTCATCGAACTGCGCGTGGATAGCTGTGACGGTGCGCTGGACCTGTCCATCGGCGACGATGGCATTGGCGGCGCCGACCCTAGCCGCGGTTCAGGCATCATCGGGCTCAGAGACCGAGTCGAGACCCTCGGCGGAACGATTTCGGTCCTCAGCCCGCGCGGCCACGGAACGGCACTGTACGTCCGGGTTCCGGCCGGCCCGCAGCCGGCGCCGATGCAGCCGGCGGGGCCTCACGGCCGCGGACTGAGCGGGAGCGAAGGTCAAGCGGAAGCGCCGGGCAGGCCCGCTGGGCGCTGTCGCGTAGACGATCCGGCGGATCGCGCTCGCCGACAGCTCTTGCTTCGGCAAGAAGCCAGTCACCAGGGATTCGGCGTCAGGATCCGCCAAGTCGGCCGCGGAGTAGGTCGAGATCAAGATCACGGCCGGCCTGCCCTCCAGGGCGTCCGCGGCCAGGAGCCGGGCAAGCTCGATCCCGCTCTCGTCCCCGAGCATGACGTCTACCAGGACGACATCCGGCCGTAGCTCCCGCGTCCGCCGCACCGCCTCAGCCGAGTTGGCGGCAACGCCGACGACCCGCAGGCCGCCCTGTTCCAGCCGTTCGCGGGCGCCCTCCAGAAACAAGTGATTGTCGTCAACAATCAGGACACCGAATGCCACCATGCCAGTAAGTGTCCCAGTCGCCGCGGTGCCTACGCATTGGGGCTAGCCGGTAATCGGACCTACGCACCTGCCCCGGCACGGCCGGGATCGAGGCGGGCCTGCTGTGGGCGACGGCTGACGAGAAGCGACGATCCGGTCGCGGAAAACGCGGACTGGCGGACTGGACGACAAACTGCCCCAGACCGCCCGTATCGGGCCTAGGCCGCGAAGTGGGAGCGTGACGAGATGAACCGGGGTGAGGGCTGCGCGACTCCGCTGCCGGTCAGCGCCGGTAAGCTCTGGCGTGACCGGAGTCAATCAAAGGCACCTAAAGTAAACGCAAGGAGCATTCGTGGCACAGCGCACCCTTATCCTGGTCAAGCCGGACGGCGTGCAGCGCAGCATCGTCGGTGAGGTTATTTCCCGCATTGAGGCCAAGGGCCTGAAGCTGGTCGCCCTGGAACTGCGCACGATCGAGGCCGACACCGCGCACGCGCATTACGCGGAGCACGCGGAAAAGCCCTTCTTCGGCGAACTTGTCGAGTTCATCACCTCCGGTCCGCTGGTCGCGATCGTGGCCGAGGGCGAGCGCGCCATCGAGGCGTTCCGCGCGCTGGCCGGCGCCACCGACCCGGTCAAGGCGGCGCCGGGCACCATCCGCGGCGACTTCGCCCTGGAGGTCGGGCAGAACATCGTGCACGGCAGCGACTCGCCGGAGTCCGCGGAGCGAGAGATCAAGATCTTCTTCCCCGAACTCGTTTAACCGGTGTCCCGGTTAGATAGATACCCGTAGTACCGGGCCGGCCGCGAACGCAAGACGGGTGGTCGCGGCCGGGCCAGGTGCCATGCGTCACCGCATGGCACTCCACGGGGGCTTCCGCACGGGCAACAGCATCGGACCGCGGGCGTGTTTGTGGGGATTTACCAGTAAATAGCTAGGTGAATGACCAAGCAATTCGCGGAGGATAACGCGGCGTTAATTCGCCGTGTGCCTCTTAAGTTTGCTTGAAGCTTTATCCGATAGGCTCGACCCCGGTTCAGAACGCCCGATGATCGGAAGGGTTGCCGCACCCGATGAGCAATGCGTTGACGTTCCTCGGCCGCGACATGGCGGTCGACCTTGGCACTGCCAACACCCTCGTGTACGTGCGTGGCCGGGGCATCGTACTCAACGAGCCGAGCGTGGTGGCGCTCAACACTAACAACGGCCAGGTGGTCGCGGTCGGGGTCGAGGCCAAGCGGATGATCGGCCGCACGCCGGGCAACATCGTGGCGGTCCGCCCGCTCAAGGACGGCGTGATCGCCGACTTCGACGTCACCGAGCGCATGCTCCGCTACTTCATCCAGAAGGTGCACCGCCGGACCCGGATGGCCAAGCCGCGCATCGTGGTCGCCGTCCCCAGCGGCATCACCGGCGTCGAGCAGTCCGCGGTCAAGGAGGCCGGCCACCAGGCGGGCGCGCGCAAGGTCTACATCATCGAGGAGCCGATGGCCGCGGCGATCGGCGCGGGCCTGCCGGTCAACGAGCCGACCGGCAACATGGTGGTGGACATCGGCGGCGGCACCACCGAGGTCGCCGTCATCTCCCTCGGCGGGATCGTGACCAGCCAGAGCATCCGCATCGGCGGCGACGAGCTCGACCAGGCGATCATCACGTTCGGCAAGAAGCAGCACAGCCTGATGCTCGGCGAGCGGACCGCCGAGGAGATCAAGCTGGCGCTCGGCTCCGCGTTCGCCGCCCAGGACGAGCCGCAGGCGGAGATCCGCGGCCGCGACCTGGTCTCCGGCCTGCCGAAGACCGTGCTGATCGCCGCGGCCGAGGTACGCCGGGCGATGGAGGAGCCGATCACGCTCATCATCGACGCGGTCAAGACCACCCTGGACAAGTGCCCGCCGGAGCTGGCGGGCGACGTGATGGACCGCGGCATCGCGCTCACCGGCGGCGGCGCCCTGCTGCGCGGGCTCGACCAGCGGCTGCGTGAGGAGACCGGGATGCCGGTGAACATCGCCGACAGCCCGCTCGACTCGGTGGTGCTCGGCACCGGCAAGTGCGTCGAGGACTTCGACACCTTGCGCCAGGTGCTCGTTCCCGACAGGCGATAGCCTGGCAGCCGCTCGGGGGAGCGGCACGGTCGCGTAACGAAGCGCAAGGGACGGGAGTTTCGCAGTGCTGGAAGCGAGACGGACACGCATCGTGCTCGCCGCGCTGCTCGTCGTAGCGATCGCGCTGATCACGGTCGATTTCCGTGACGGCGGCGACTCGGGTGCGCACAGCCTCGGCGGCAAGGTCTTCGGCCCGGTCGAGCGGGTGGCGGGCAACGTCACCGGCTGGTTCTCCTCCGGCGGCGACAGCGGCCAGGTCGCCGCGCTGCAAAAGCAGAACGACGAGCTGCGCGCGCAGCTCGCCCAGGCGACCACCGGCAGGTCCAACGCCGCGCAGCTGGCCGGCGTGCTGCACCTCACCAACGGCAAGGAACAGGTCGTCACCGGCAGCGTGATCGCCGCGGGCGGCTCCTACTCCGACACGGTGACGATCAACGTGGGCAGCGCCGACGGCGTGGCCGCCAACGAGACCGTGCTCAACGGCAACGGCCTGGTCGGCACCGTGGTCCGGGTCACCTCCAGCACGGCGACGGTTCAGCTGCTCACCGACTCAGGCACCACGGTCGGCATCCGGATGGCGGACAGCGGGCAGATCGGCGCGCTCAGCGGCACCGCCCGGTCGTTCAGCGGCAGCGCGCCGCTCAAGCTCACCCTGTTCAACGCGGGCGCCACGCTCAAGACGGGCCAGCGGCTGCTCACCTTCGGCTCAGTCGGCGGCCGCCCCTACGTCGCAGGCATCCCGGTCGGCACGGTGACCAAGGTGACCACCCAGCCGGGCTCGCTCACCCCGACCGCGCTGGTCAAGCCGTTCGCCGACTTCACCGGGCTCGGCGTCGTCGGCGTGGTGACCTCCCGGTGACACCGGGGCGGTCACCGCTGCGGCGGGCGGTCACCGGCCTCATCCTGGCCGTCGGGCTGTTCGCCGCCGCGGTCGTGCAGCTCACCGTGGTCAACCGGCTGCCGCTGCCCGGCTCGGCCGTACCGGACCTGGTCCTGCTGCTGGTCACCGCCATCGCCGTGGTCACCGGCCCGGCGGACGGGCGCCCTGGCCGGCTTCGCCGGCGGGCTCGCGCTCGACATCGCCCCGCCGGCCAGCCACATGGCCGGCGAGTACGCGCTGGTCTTCTGCCTGGTCGGCTACGCCGCCGCCTGGGCGGTCGCGGCCGTCGCCCAGCTGAGCGCCGAGCGGGACGCGTTCACCTCGCTTCACCGTCATGGCCGTGGCCGTGGCGGCGGGGGAGGCGGGCAAGGCCGGCATCGGGCTGCTGCTGAGCGACCCGGACGTGACCCCGGCCGCGGTCAGCCAGCGTGCTGCCCAGTGCCATCCTCTACGACCTGGTGCTCGCCCCGCTGGTGTTCTGGCTGGTCTACCGGCTCACCCGGGTCGCGCGGCGCAGCGCGCCCGCCATGGAGTTCGGCTACGCGCAGCGGCTGGCCGCCGCGATCCGGCCCGCGGCGTCCGGCGCCGCGCCCGACCTGCGGCTGGCAGGCAGCGGAGCGAACTACTACCGTCCGTCACCGGCGCGCCGGGTCCCGCGGCTTCGCCTGTCCGCCGGCGGCCCGCTCACCGCCGGGAGAACGGGAGCGGTCAACTCCGGTCAGCGCCCGTTTCCCGTGGCCGGCGCGCGGACCTCGAAGATCAGCTTCGCCGGCGACCTGACCGCCCGCGTCCAGGGCCAGCGCGCCGTGCGTACGCCCGGCCGGAACTGGTTGCGCGCGTCCGGCTCGGCGGCGCTCGGCCGGCCCGCGCCGGGGACGTCGGCCCTGCGGTCGCCGCGGCCGCCCGCGCGGCGGGGGCCCGCCCGCGGCTGGCTCAGCTCGACGGGCGGCGCCCGGGCCGGGGCGGCCTCTGGCTTGTCCGGGCCGCGCACGTCGGCGGACGCGCTCGCCGCCAGGTCGGCGCCGTCTGGCCTGTCCGCGCTGTCCGGCGCGGGAACGCCGGTAGCCCGCCGCTCGCCGTCGGCCGGGTGGCTGCGCGGCAGCACGGCGACAGCCTTGTCGGCGGCGCCGTCGCTGCGTGAGCGCCGCTCGCCGCGCCGCGGCTGGCTGGGCGCCGGCCGCCGGCGCACCGTGATCGGAAGCACTGTGAAGGGGAGCAGCGTGCTGGGGAGCACCGTCATCGGGTCCGGGAAGGCCGGCCGCGGCCGCGCGCTGCGGCGGAAGTCGGGACTGCGCCGCGGCGCCGCGCGCGGCCGATGGGACGTCCAGTCGTCCTCGCGGGCCTGGCCGCGGCGCCGGCCGGGCCGGTTATCTCGCCGGGGGGCGGCCTCCCGGAGGGCGTGCGGCGCGACTGCTGCGCCTGATGGGGGTGGGCCGGTGATCCCCCGCTCGCGCAAGCGGCTGTACGGCCTGTACGTGGTCGCCCTGGCGCTGCTGGTCGTGCTGGGCGGGCGGCTGTGGTACCTGCAGGTGCTCGACACGCACCAGTACAAGGCCCTCGCGGCGGACAACCTGACCCGGACGGTCGTGGTGCCCGCGGTGCGCGGCATGATCACCGACGACACCGGGGCCCCGCTGGTGGACAACAAGACGTCGATGACCGTGTCGGTCGACATGATGCGGCTGTCGCAGACCACCACGGACGACGGCAAGGCGGTGCTGGCCCGGCTGGCCCCGCTGCTGCACGTCGCCGGTCAAGACGCTCACCGAGCAGGTCCGCCTGTGCACCAAGGGCGTCTCGCAGCCGTGCTGGACCGGCTCGCCCTACCAGCCGATCCCGGTGGCAGAGCACGTCAGCGACTCGGTCGCGCTGCAGGTCATGGAGCAGCCCAAGCTGTTCCCCGGCGTCACCGCCCAGCTGTCGCCGGTGACGAACTATCCCCAGCCGAACGGGGCCAACCCGGCGCAGACGCTGGGCTACCTGCAGCCGATCACCCAGGCCGAGATGGCCAAGGAGCACCTGCCGCAGACCGGGTTCGCCCAGGACGACCTGGTCGGCCAGTCGGGCCTGGAGGCGCAGTACGACACCGCCCTGTCCGGCAAGCCCGGCACCCAGGTGGTCTCGGTGAACGCGGCGGGCGACGTGCTGGCTACCGTGGGCGGCAAGAAGGCCCAGACCGGCGACACCCTGGTCACCTCGATCAACTCTAAGGTGCAGGCGATCGCCCAGCAGGCGCTGAACAGCGCGATCAGCCGGTCGCGCGCCGGGGGCAACAACGGCCAACCAGGGCGCGGCCATCGTGGAGACGACCGACGGCCGGATCGTCGCGATGGCCAGCTACCCCAACTACAACCCGTCGGTGTGGACGAGCGGCATCTCGCAGCAGGAGGTCAACTACCTGTTCGGCCTGGACGGCCAGACCAAGTCCGGCGAGCCCGCGGTCAACTGGGCCACCCAGGGGCAGTACGCGCCCGGCTCGACGTTCAAGGTGACGTCGACCGCCGCGGCGGTCGCCGACGGGTTCCCGCTGCACGGCCAGTACAACTGCCCGGCCTCGGTCAACATCGCCGGGCACAAGTTCGACAACGACGGCGAGGCCAGCCAGGGCGACATGTCGTTCTCCGAGGCGCTCATCCAGTCCTGCGACACGGTCTACTACGACATCGGTTACCAGATGTGGAAGACCGACAACAACAAGGCCAACTTCACCCGCAGCGCGAACGCGCCCGATCCAGAAGATGCAGGCGATGGAGCTGGCCTGGGGCTTCGGCAAGACCACCGGCGTGGACCTGCCCGAGGACTCGGCCGGCAACATCCCCACCCGCCAGTGGCTTTACAACCTGTGGGCGGACAACGCCCACAAGGGCCAGAACTGGTGCGCGAACGGCAAGGCAGCACGGCTCCTACGTCCAGCAGATCGAGTACGAGGACTGCCAGGACGGCTGGGTCTGGCAGCCGGGCCAGGCGGCCATCGCGGCGATCGGCCAGGGCTACGTGACGGCCTCGCCGCTGCAGCTGACCAACTCCTACGTGGCCCTGGCCAACGGCGGCACGCTGTACCAGCCGCGGATCGGCGAGGCCCTGGTCGGACCCGTCGGGCAAGGTCGCGGCGAAGATCAACCCGCCGGTGGCACGGAAGCTGCCGGTCTCCAGGCGAGACCCTGTCGTACATGCGCACCGCCCTGGCCGGGGTGGTGAGCCAGGGCACCGCGGCCAGCGCGTTCGGCGGCTTCAACTCGGTCTGCGTGGCGGGCAAGACCGGTACCGCGCAGATCGCGGGGAAGAACGCCACCTCGGTGTTCGCCTCCTTCGCCCCGTGTAAGAACCCCAAGTACGTGGTCGTGGTCATGCTGCCCAACTCCGGGTACGGCGCCGACGCGGCCGCCCCGGCGGTCCGCCAGATCTGGGCGGGCATCTACGGCGGCGACGGCAAGAAGGCGGCCCTGCCCGGCGGCAAGCTGCCGGCGCTGCCCAAGCTGACCGCGGCGTCGGTGAAGGCGGCGGCCTCGGGCGGTGCCAAGAGCACGCCAAAGGCCACGCCGAAGACCAAGCCGCCGGCGACCAAGCCGCGGCAGGGTGGTGGCCGGTGAGCGAGAGCGCCAGCGAGGAGGTCTCATGAGCGAGCTTGCGAGCGAACCAGTAAGCACAGGGCGTCCGCGAATGCGGCCGACGAGCGCCAGCGAGGAGGTCTCATGAGCGTCGGAATCCCGTCCCGCGGCTGGGCCGGGCCCCGGGCAGGCACGTTCGCGCCGCGCCGCCGGTCCCGGCTCGGCCGGGCGTTCGCCAAGGGCGGCGTCGCCCGGTCCTGGGACTGGCCGCTGATCGTGGTCACCTGCGCGCTGACCACGGCCGGCACGCTGCTGGTGTGGGCGGCGACCGAGCCGTCGCTGCGGCAGTCCGGCCAGGACCCGCACAGCTACCTGAAGAAGGCCGCTCCTGTGGGCGGTGCTCGGCCTGGTCCTGATGTTCGTCACCGCGTCGCTCGACTACCGCCGGATCAGGCGCTGGACCCCGGTCGTCTACGTGGTGTCCGTGCTGCTGCTCGGCGCGGTGCTGGCCGTCGGCCAGGTGGTGAACGGGGCCAAGGCATGGATCGCGCTGCCCGGCGGCTTCCAGGTCGAGCCGTCTGAGTTCGCCAAGCTGGGGCTGATCTTGGCGGCGGCCTACCTGATCTCGCGGCGCAACCTGCCGTCCGGCCGCCCGACGATCAGGGACGTGCTGTACGCCGTGCTCGCCGCCGCCCCGCTGATCGCGCTGGTGGAGAAGGAGCCCGCGCTCGGCGTCACCCTGGTGCTGGTGTTCACCCTGGCCGGCATCATCGTGGTGTCGGGCATCCGGGTGTACTGGGTGCTCGGCGGGCTCGCGGCCGTCGCCGCCGCCGTCTACGCGGTGGCCAAGTTGCAGCTGCTGCACGGCTACCAGCTCGACCGGCTCACCGCGTTCCTGCACCCGGAGCAGGACCTGGCGGGCAGCGGCTACAACGGGCTGCAGGCCAAGATCGCCATCGGCTCCGGCGGCCTGCACGGCCAGGGGCTGTTCCACGGCACGTTCACCGGCGGCAGCTTCGTCCCCTCGGTGCAGACCGACTTCATCTTCACCGTGGTCGGGGAGGAGCTCGGCTTCATCGGCTGCGCGGCCATCGTCGCGCGCGCTGGCCTTCATCGTCTTCCGCGCCATCCGCGCCGCCCAGCTCGCCGACGACATGTTCGGCATGCTGGTCGCCTCGGGCATCGCCGTCTGGTTCGCCTTCCAGTCCTTCGTCAACGTCGGCATGACCATCGGCATCATGCCGATCACCGGCCTGCCGCTGCCGTTCGTCTCCTACGGCGGCTCGGCCGTCTTCGCCGACATGATCGCCATCGGCCTGCTGCAGTCGGTCCGCCGTCATCACGCGCTGTTCACTGAACCGCGCCGGACCTGACCGGCCGCCGCACGAGCTGCCGGCCGACGGCAGTGCCGCCTGCTAGGCTTGTGAGCCATGCGCTTCGGACTTTTCGTGCCGCAAGGATGGCGGCTTGACCTCGCGGGCATCGACACCAAGGACCACTGGGCGACCATGCTGGGCGTCGCCCAGGCGGCCGAGGAAGGCCCGTTCGAGTCGATCTGGGTCTTCGACCACTTCCACACCGTGCCGGTGCCGACCCAGGAGGCCACGCACGAGGCCTGGACGCTGATGGCCGCGCTCGGCGCCGCCACCAGCCGGGTCAGGCTCGGCCAGATGTGCACCTGCATGGGCTACCGCAACCCGGCCTACCTGGCCAAGGTCGCGGCGACGGTGGACGTGATCTCCGGCGGCCGGGCCGAGATGGGCATCGGCGCGGGCTGGTACGAGCACGAGTGGCGCGCCTACGGCTACGGCTTCCCCTCGGCCGGCGACCGCCTCGGCATGCTCGACGAGGGCGTCGAGATCATGCACCAGCTCTGGACGACCGGCACGGCCACGCTCGACGGCAAGCACTACCAGGTGGACGGCGCGATCTGCCAGCCGCTGCCGCTGCAGGACGGCGGCGTGCCGCTGTGGATCGCCGGCGGCGGCGAGAAGAAGACGCTGCGGATCGCGGCCAAGTACGCGCAAGTACACCAACTTCGACGGCGACCCCCGAGGTCTTCACGCGCAAGTCGGAGATCCTGGCCCAGCACTGCCGCGACCTCGGCACCGACTACGACGCCATCACCCGGTCGGCGAACTACAACGTGATCCTGGCCGAGACCGAGAAGGACGTCGCCGACCGCATCGCCTGGATCCGGGACCACATGCTCGGCTGCGGCGTCCCGGAGAAGATCGTCGACGACCGGGTCGCAGGACTTCGCCAACGGCCCGCTCGTCGGCACGCCCGAGCTGGTCGCCGAGCGGCTCACCGCGGCCCGCGAGCTCGGCATGAGCTACGCGATCCTCAACTTCGCCGAGGTGGCCTACGACCGGAGCGCCCTCACCCTGTTCACCGAGAAGGTGGCGCCCGCCCTGGCCTGAACAGCCTGACCCCAGCGCCCGGCGTTCCCCTGCCCCGGCAGCGGGAACGCCGGGCGCTTTTCGCTGCCCGCCTGGGCCACCCCTTACCTGCCGGGGCTTCCCACTGCCCGCTAGGGCAGGGGTGGCGCGGTCCAGTGCAGGCCGGTGACCCGGTTGACCTCGGCCAGCAGGTTGTCGCCTGCCCCGGTGCTGCCGATCCCGGTGTCCGGGCCGGCCAGGCATGGCGTAGGTCACGAACCCGCACCCACTCATGTCCCCGGTGGCCGTGGCCAGTACCGGGCCGCCGGCGTTGGCGCGGAAACTGACCGTGATGCTGCCCGGCTCTCCGGCCGGGCAGCTGTACTCGGCCGACGGGTTCACCGGCAGCCGGTTGAGGTACGCCGCGAGCGCGCGGACCCGGCTCAGGTCGGTCACCGTGAACTTCTTGACCACCGGCTTGGCCGGAGGCCCGCTTGAGTTGACCCAGCTCAGGGTCAGCGTGGCCAGCCGGGCCGTGGCCGGGACGGTGTCGCAGGCAGGCCAGGACCGGGATCCAGCCCACCATGGCGTCCACCCGGATCGCGGTCTGCCCGTGCCCAGCCGGCGTGGACCCAGACGTCGAGGTCACGCTGGTCGAACAGCCCGGCCACCGGCGGCAGGGTGAACCCGTCGCCCCAGATATCGCCGCCGAGGGTTCCGGTGCCTGGATGGCTGTACGCCGCCGCCAGGTGGGCCGCCGCCCAGGCCAGCACTCGCTGTGGCTCGCCGGGCGCCACCCACCAGGCGGTCCTGGTCACCATGTCGCCGTCGGCCGGCGTGCCCATCGGTGGCCCCTTGCTCAGCGGGCTCGACGGTACCGGCGACGCCCGCCACGGCGCGGGCGCCCGGCGGGGCCGCGAACGCCCGCATCATCCGGGCGGCCTCCGCCTTGGCCCGCTGCTGCGGCGTGCCCGATGGCGACGCGGCCGGCTTTTGCGTAGCGGCGGGTGACGTGGTGGCGGTGAGCTGCCTGCCGCCCCCGCCGGGCGACGCCCCGGCCGCGGACGCGCATCCGGCCAGCGCGACCGTCACGCCGCGGCCAGGGCCAGGACCAGGGCGCGGGCCGCCCAGTGCCCACGGGCGAACGCTCGCGGTCCTCGATCATTAACCCTCATGCCGCTTTTAAACGCCCGGCCGCCGCCCCCGGGTTCCCTCGCTCGGCGGCCCCCGTCCCCGCACCCCGCGACGTGGTGTTCTGCGACCGCGCGCAGCCACGCGACGTGATGGGGTCATCTTCATGGCCCAGCCACTGCCGGGCGGGCATTGCCGTCGTTAAGCTTCGGTTATGCAGTACCTGCCGTATGACAAGCGCCCGGTGTCCACCGAGTACCGCCGGGTTCTCGAGCACATCATGGACCACGGGGATTGAGACCGAGACCCGGCAGGGCGTGAACGCGCTGACGGTCCTGCAGCAGACCATGTCCTTCCGGCTGGCCGACGGGTTCCCGGTGATCACCGAGCGCAGCATCCGCTCGTTCTGGCGCAAGCCCATCGGCGAGCTGTGCGCGTTCATCAACGGGGCCACCACCGTGACCGAGCTCGAGACGGTTCGGGGTGGACTGGTGGGAGCCGTGGACCACGCCGGAGAAGACGGTGAAGAAGGGCATCGAGCCGGGCAGCATCGGGCCGGGATCCTACGGCGCCGCCTTCCACTCGTACCCGACGCCGGACGGGCCGCCGTTCGACCAGTTCGCGCACCTGGTCGAGCAGATCCGCGAGCTGCCCGAGCTGCGCACCCACTTCGTTGACCCGTGGATCGCCCCCTACCAGGTCAGGGGGGCGGGCAAGCAGCCGAAGACGACGATCGCGCCGTGCCACGGCTGGGTGCACGTCCGGGTGCTCGACGGCGGCCTGCACCTGCACATGACCCAGCGCTCCGGCGACGTCCCGGTGGGCGTGCCCGCCAACATGGTCCAGTACGCCGCGCTGCTGCTCATGCTGGAGCAGCTCACCGGCTACCGCGCGGTGGCGTACTACCACACGATCTCCGACGCGCACATCTACGCCGACCAGGTCGACGCGGTACGGGCCATGCTGGCCACCGAGCCGAGGCCGCTGCCGACCGTCACGCTCAACGCGGATGGGCGGGCCGTCACCGACATCCACGACTTCCGGGCCGAGCACTTCGACCTGGCCGACTACCAGCCCAACCCGGCCATCGGCAGCATCCCGATCGCGACCTGAGCCGCCCCCGGGCGGCGACCTGGCCCGCGCGGCCGGGGCCGCCCGGGGGCCGTGTCGCGGGCTTAGGGCTCGTCAGGCCCCGGGACAGGGCAAGATGAAAGGGTTCAGCGAACGGCTCTAGCTTGAAGGGGGGTGGCCAGTTGAGGCGCATCGGGTGGCCATTCGGGAGGCCGCGCGGCCAGTCCGGCGGCGGCGCGGGGGCAGGAACTCCGGCCCTGCCCCCCTGATACCGACGCTCGGCGTGTCGAGCAGCCTGTTCGCCGACGCCTCCAACTTCGACCAGCGGTTCGTCGAGGACTACGAGAAGATCGAGACGACGGTGAACGCCCTGCGCACGCTGGGGTTCAAGGTCGTGCTCACCAGCGGCTCGTTCGACATCATCCACGAGGGCCACTCCATGTACCTGGAGGCGGCCAGGCAGTTCGGCGACTTCCTCATCGTCGGCCTGGACAGCGACGAGAAGATCCGGGCCCGCAAGGGGGAGAACCGGCCGGTGGTGCCGCAGATGGAGCGGCTGCGCATGGTCACCCACCAGCGCGGTGTCGGCCTGGTCACGCTCAAGCAGACCAGCCATCCCAGGTGGGCGCTGATCAAGGCGGTGCGCCCGGACGTGCTGGTCGCCACCGAGGAGACCTACACGCCGGCCGCAGATCCGCGAGCTGGAGGCCGGCTACTGCGGCCGGGTCGAGGTGCTGGGGCGGATGGCCACCGTGAGCACGTCGGCGCGGCTGCGCGAGGTCATCCAGCGCGAGGTGGGCGACCCGGCGTCGCCGGTGGCCGGCGTCATGTCCGGCCCGGGCAAGTCCGGCGGCGGCAAGTCCGGCAACGGGAAGTCCCGCGCCAGGCCCGCCAGCGGGCGCGGCAAGCTGACCCCGGCAGGCCGGCCCCGGACCTGATCGGCGCGCCGTGAAGCAGGTCGTGCTCTACCTGCCCGTCGTGCACGCGGGCCATGAGGCATTCTTCGCCAGGCACCGCGACGCGGCGCAGGTGCTGGTGCTCGGCCGCGGCTTCCGTGAGCTGTTCAAGCCGCTGGCCAAGGACATCCGGGCGCTGCCGCCCGACCGGGCGGCCGCGTTCCTCCGGCTGCTGGTGCCCGGCACGGCGGTCCGGGTCATCGAGCCCGGCGACCTGCCCGCGGCCGTGTCGGCGGAGACCGTGGTGCTGCCGGACGAGGACGTCTCCCGGCAGCTCGTCGCGTCCGGCCTGCTGGGGGAGGGGCGCGAGTTCATCTTCGACCGCACGTTCCTGCGCTGGGACCGGGAGTGGAGCCAGGCGGGCCGCCCGGCCGGCTTCGACGGCCGGGTCGAGGCGGGCCGACCTGCCCGCGCGCGCTGATCGCCGAGGCCACCGCGCTGTCCGGCCGCAGCTCGGACTGGTGGCGCCAGGTGGGCGCCATCGCCTGGCGGGACGGCGAGGTGCTCGGCTCGGCCTGGAACCACCACGTCCCGACCGAGTACGCCCCCTACACCGACGGCGACCCGCGGGACAGCTTCAGCCGCGGCGTGCGCACCGACCTGTCCACCGCCATCCACGCCGAGGCGTCCGTCGTCGCCCAGGCCGCCCGCGCGGGCCGCGTGCTCGACGGCGCTGACCTCTACGTCACCACCTTCCCCTGCCCGGCCTGCGCCCGCCTGGTCGCCGAGGCCGGGTTCCGCCGCTGCTACTTCGCCGGCCCGTACTCGCTGCTCGACGGCGACACCATCCTCCGCGCGGCCGACGTCGAGCTGATCTGGGTCGACACCGCCGCCCCGCCCCCCGCCGACCCGCAAGACCGCGCCTAGACCGACCAGTTCCTTAGCATCGGGTGAAGGAGGACCGCAGGCGGCACGACGAGTGGCTCGCGGGGGCGGCCAGGTAGCGCCTTTCTCACGCGGAACTCAGGTCACTCCGTTGGCACTGGTTGCGGACGACCTGTCCAAGATCGCGGAAACTATTTTTTTAGCGGTAATTTTTTAGGTGTATAGCGTGATTTATTTCCGTTACGAAAAAAGTTTCCATGATCAAGCTCTGGTCTCGGACAAGGGCTTCGCCTACTCGTCTAGCCCTCGTCTAGCCCCCGCCTGTGCCCCAGCCTCGCCGCGTCCCGCTGCCTCCGGCTGCCGAGCGGCCGGTTGGTCAACCCCGCTCGCCTCGACTTAGGGGAGCGTTCCGGTGATCACGCCCGTCGTTCCTCACTTTTCAGGGTTTCCTGAAGCAGGGCGGCATTGGCGACGGGCGGCACCACAGGATGCCCCTCATCTCTCAGGGACCAGCGCCAGGCGGCCGAACGGGGCGGGCTATGAGCGGGGGCGGGAGCTGAACCGCATGCGGACCGGGACCTCGGGCTCGGTGTCTGGGTCGCCGACCAGGACGTGCGCGTGCACGTGGGCGATGGTGGCCCCGGTGAAGCTGCAGTTGCCGTTGCGCACGCCGAGCCCGTAGTGGTCCAGGTCGAACCGCTCGCGGATCTGGCGCATCGCGGCCCAGAAGTCGGCCAGGGACTCGTCGTCCAGGTCGAGCAGGTCGTTGACGTGCCGTACCGGGACGACCAGCAGGTGCAGCCGGGTGCCGCGGTAGGGGAAGGCGTTGGGCGTCACCGCCCAGTGCGCCGTCTCGATGATTACCCGCTGGCGGGCGTGCTCGCGCAGCTCCTGCGGGCAGAACAGGCAGATCCCGGCCGCCTCCAGCCGGCGCATCTCCGCCAGCTGCTCCTCGGTCCGGTAGTTGTCCGTGCAGTACAGCGTCACGACTGCTCAGCCTAGTGGCGCGCGCCCGGGTGCGGTGAGCGCGGAGCGGCGACGGCTGGTCGCCCGGCGTAGGTACTCTGGTGAGTATGCCTGTCGAGTCCGTGTTCCCTCAGCTAGAGCCGCTACTGCCGCAGGTCCGTAAGCCGGTGCAGTATGTCGGGGGTGAGGTGAACTCCACCGTCAAGGCATGGGATGAGGCAGATGTCCGGTGGGCGCTGCTCTATCCGGACGCCTACGAGGTCGGCCAGCCCAACCAGGGCATCGCCATCCTCTACGAGGTGCTGAACGAGCAGGCGGGCGTGCTCGCCGAGCGGACCTTCACCGTCTGGCCCGACCTGGAAAAGCTGATGCGGGACGGCGGCGTGCCGCAGTTCACCGTGGACGCGCACCGCCCGGTCGGCGCCTTCGACCTGCTCGGCGTTTCTTTCTCCACCGAACTCGGCTACACCAACCTGCTGACAACGCTGGACTTGGCGGGCATCCCGCTGCTCGCCGCGGACCGGGCCATCACCCACCCGGTCGTGCTGGCCGGCGGCCACGCCGCGTTCAACCCCGAGCCGGTGGCCGACTTCCTCGACGCGGTCATCATCGGCGACGGCGAGGAAGCAGTCCTGGCCGTCACCGGCATCGTCCGCGAATGGAAGCAGGCGGGCTGCCCGGGCGGCCGGGACGGCCTGCTGCTCTCGCTGGCCGCCACCGGCGGCGTGTACGTGCCGAAGTTCTACGACGTGAGCTACCTGCCCGACGGCGGTATCCGGCAGGTCGCGCCGAACCGGCCGGGCGTGCCCGCGACGGTGCGCAAGCACACGCTGCTCGACCTGGACGCCTGGCCGTACCCGAAGGCGCCGCTTGTCCCGGTGGGGGAGACCGTCCACGAGCGCTACAGCGTGGAGATCTTCCGCGGCTGCACCCGGGGCTGCCGGTTCTGCCAGGCCGGGATGATCACCCGGCCGGTCCGTGAGCGGTCCATCACCACGGTGGGGAACATGGTCGCTAACGGGCTGAAGGCGACCGGGTTCTCCGAGGTCGGCCTGCTGTCGCTGTCGTCTGCCGACCACAGCGAGATCAACGAGATCGCCGTCGACCTGGCCGACTGCTACGAGGGCGCCAACGTGGGGCTGTCGCTGCCGTCCACCCGCGTCGACGCGTTCAACATCACCCTGGCCGACGAGCTGACGCGCAACGGCAAGCGCTCCGGGCTGACGTTCGCCCCGGAGGGCGGCTCGGACCGGATGCGCAAGGTGATCAACAAGATGGTCAGCGAGGAAGACCTGATCCGCACCGTGACCACCGCCTACTCCTCGGGCTGGCGGCAGGTGAAGCTGTACTTCATGTGCGGCCTGCCCACCGAGACCGACGAGGACGTGCTGGCCGTGGCCGACCTGGCCAAGAAGGTCATCGCCGCCGGGCGGTCGGCCTCCGGGCGCAAGGACATCCGCTGCACGGTTTCCATTGGCGGGTTCGTGCCCAAGCCGCACACGCCGTTCCAGTGGGCCGCCCAGTGCCCGCCCGAGGTGGTGGACCACCGGCTGCGCCTGCTCGGCGCCGCGCTGCGCGGCGACAAGGCCTACGGCAAGTCGATCGGCTACCGCTACCACGAGGGCACGCCGTCGATGATCGAGGGGCTGTTGTCGCGCGGCGACCGGCGCGTCGGCCAGGTGATCCTGGCCGCCTGGCGGGACGGTGCCCGCTTCGACGGCTGGAGCGAGTACTTCTCCTTCGACCGCTGGACCGCCGCCTGCGCGACTGGCCTGGCCGGGTTTCCAGTAGACCTGGCTTGGTACACTACGCGCGAGCGTGACTACGGCGAGGTACTGCCGTGGGACCATCTGGATTCCGGCCTTGACCGGGACTGGCTGTGGGAGGACTGGCAGTCCGCGCTCGCTCCGGCTGGCGCCGGCGAGGTCGAGGACTGCCGGTGGACGCCGTGCTACGAGTGCGGTGTCTGCTCGGCCATGGGCACGGAAATCCAGACCGGTCCGACCGGAGAGCGACTGGACGGGCGGCGACTGCTGCCCGTGCTGGCAACAAGCAGGAGATAAGCATGGGCGTGATACAGGGCGGCGGCGCGCCGGTCACGACCCAGCATCTTTTGGTCCGGTATGCTAAACGGGGAAAGATGCGTTTTGCCAGCCAGTTGGATGTGGCGAGAGCCTTCGAGCGGGGCGTGCGGCGGGCAGGCCTGCCGATCGCGTACTCGGTCGGGTTCACGCCGCACCCGAAGATTTCCTACGCGGGCGGCGTCCCGACCGGGGTCGCGAGCGAGGCGGAGTACCTGAGCCTCACGCTGACCAGCCCGGCCGAGGCCGACACCGTACGGGAGCGGCTGAACGCGGCGCTGCCTGATGGGATAGACGTGATCGCTGTCACCGAGGACACCGGGAGAAAGCCGGCCAGCCGGCTCACCGTGTCCGAGTGGCAGGTTTCACTTCCCGGCCTACCGCCGGACAACGTGATTCCGGTAGTCAACGATTTTCTCGCCCTGACCGAGGCGCCGGTAGAGCGGATGACCTCCAAGGGGATGCGGCGCATGGACGCGCGAGCGGCCGTCGTCAGCCTCGACGTTTGTGCTCTTGCCGGGGGATTTTCCCCCGAACCCGCCAGTGCGCAGCCGGCGGCGGTAACCGCCGGTGAACCCGGGCATGCGGAAGGCAGGCTGGAGGGGCCTGCCGCCTCCGGGGGTACGGCGCTGCGCATGGTGGTTCTCCACACAGTCCCGGCCGTGCGGCCGGACGACGTGCTCAACGCACTTCGTGACGTTTCCGATGTGTTCCCGGCGGGGCAGCCGCTTACGACGCGGCTCGCGCAGGGATCACTCGGCGAATCCGGGGTGGTCCAGCTATGACCGCCGGCATCCCCGGGCTGAAGTACTCATCCATGCCTGGGCGCTGCGCCCGCACCTTCGCGCGTGACCGTTTCCCGCGCGGCGGCGGCAGCCGTCCAGGCGAACGATCACTACGCGCCTCTGCGCGGCGCGCCGTCACCTCGTGTGCGGTCGCGCCCGGAGGCCTGACTGGAGATTGCCCGAATGCTCGACAGCGAGCGCAGCAACGAGACAGGCGCCAACACAGGCACTAACGAGGCCGCGGGAGGTGGTCCCGCACCGACCTTCAACGGCCCGCCCGAGTCGGCGGCTGCCCGCGGTGCCGGCGGCGCTTTTCCAGCCGCCGCAGGTGCTTTTCCAGCCGCCCGCGCCGGTGGCACCGCCGCCGGCCGGCGAGCGGGAGCAGGACGGCCGCGAGCCGGGTGGGCGTGAGCTCGGCTGGGCGTGAGCCGGGCGGCAAGGCCGACGGCGACGAGCAGGAGGGCAGCAGGCCCGCCCGCCGCAGCCGCAGCCGCGCCCAGGGCGAGGCCGCCCGGAGGGACAGCCGGGACGACGACGCTCGCGGTGACGAGGAGGCGAAGGCCGCCGAACAGCCCGACGCCGACGCCGACAGCGGCCGGGGGAGCCGCCGTACCCGCGGCCGCGGCCGCAGCCGCGCCCGTGACGCCGCGCCGGCCGACGACGACCTGTTCAGCGCCGACGCCGCGGCGGCGGTCGATGAGGCGTCCGAGCCCGCCCAGGCGGCCGAGGACGCCGACGACGCCGAGCCTCCGGCCGTCGCCGCCGTCGCCGCAACGGCCGGACCAGGAGCCGGGGCGAGGCCGGGGCAGCCGACGACGCCGGCGACGCGGACTCAGCGGACGACGCCGCCGCCGCCGACGGCGGCGACGACGACGATGATGCCGAGGGCGCCGACGGCGGGTCGGAGTCAGGCAGCGCGAACCGCCGTCGGCGGCGCAAGCGCCGCCGTGGCGCCGGCGACAGCGACGTGGCGTCCCCGGATGACCCGCCGGACACCGTGGTGCACGTCCGCGCACCGCACAACCTGGCCGACGACGTGCGGGCCATCAAGGGCTCTACCCGCCTGGAGGCGAAGAAGCAGCGCAGGCGGGAAGGCCGCGAGTCCGGCCGCCGCCGCCCGCCGGTGGTCACCGAGTCGGAGTTCCTGGCCCGCCGCGAGTCCGTCGAGCGGACCATGGTGGTCCGCCAGCGCGGTGACCGGACCCAGATCGCGGTGCTCGAGGACGGTGTCCTGGTCGAGCACTACGTGAACCGCACGACCCACGCCTCGTACGTCGGCAACGTGTACCTGGGCAAGGTGCAGAACGTGCTGCCGTCGATGGAGGCGGCGTTCGTCGACATCGGCAAGGGCCGCAACGCCGTGCTCTACGCCGGCGAGGTGAACTTCGACGCCAGCGGCCTGGAAGGGCAGCCCAAGCGCATCGAGGCGGCGCTCAAGCCGGGCCAGTCGGTGATCGTCCAGGTCACCAAGGACCCGGTGGGCCACAAGGGCGCCCGGCTCACCAGCCAGGTCAGCCTGCCCGGCCGGTACCTGGTCTACGTGCCGGGCGCGTCGATGACCGGCATCAGCCGCAAGCTGCCCGACACCGAGCGGACCAGGCTCAAGCAGATACTCAAGAAGGTGACGCCGGAGCACGCGGGCGTGATCGTGCGCACCGCCGCCGAGGGCGCCGCCGAGGCCGAGCTTGACCGGGACATCACCCGGCTGGCGGCCCAGTGGGAGAGCATCGAGAAGAAGGCCAAGACGGCCAGCGCGCCCTCCCTGCTCTACGGCGAGCCCGACCTGACGCTCCGGGTGGTCCGCGACGTCTTCAACGAGGACTTCGGCAAGCTGATCGTGTCCGGCGACGACGGCTGGGAGATCATCGACGAGTACGTCCGCTACGTCGCGCCGCACCTGGCTGAACGGCTCAGCCGCTGGGACTCGCCGGACAACGAGGACGCCGACGACGACGTGTTCGCCGCCTACCGCATCGACGAGCAGCTGGCCAAGGCGCTCGACCGCAAGGTGTGGCTGCCGAGCGGCGGCTCGCTGGTCATCGACCGCACCGAGGCGATGACCGTCGTCGACGTCAACACCGGGAAGTTCACCGGCCAGGGCGGCAACCTCGAAGAGACCGTCACCAGGAACAACCTGGAGGCGGCCGAGGAGATCGTCCGCCAGCTCCGGCTGCGCGACGTCGGCGGCATCGTTGTCATCGACTTCATCGACATGGTGCTGGAGTCCAACCGCGAGCTGGTGATGCGACGGCTGCTCGAGTGCCTGGCCAGGGACAGGACCAAGCACCAGGTCGCCGAGGTGACCTCGCTCGGCCTGGTCCAGATGACCCGCAAGCGCGTCGGCGCCGGGCTGCTCGAGGCGTTCTCGCAGCAGTGCGAGTGCTGCAACGGCCGCGGCGTCATCGTCACGCTCGACCCGCCGGCCGAGCCGGCCCACCGCTCGTCCGCGGCTCAGGCCACCGCGCGGTCCCGAGCTGCGCCCGGCAACGGCGGCGGCAACGGCAACGGCGGCAAGGGGCCGGGGAACGGTTCCGGCGGCCGGAGCCGCCGGGGCAGCGACCGCCGCGATGACCACGCCAGGGAGGCCGCCGCGGCCGAACCGGACAGCGCCCAGGCGGACGGCGACGCGCTCGCCGCCACCGGGTCGGCTGGGACCGCGTCGGCCGTGGCCGCGGCTGACTCCGCGCCCGCGGCCACCGCCCCCGCCGACGGCGGCCAGGCCACCGCGCCGGGAAGCAACGGCACGGCCCCGGGCCGCGAAGGCAACGGCGGCCGCCGCACCCGGCGCAGCACCTCGGCGGCGGGCACCGCGTTCGCCACCGCGGTCCTGGTCGAGGACACGCCCGCCGTGACCCCGGTCGTCCCGGCCAGCGAGCCGGCCGCCGCCACTGCCCCGCCTGCCGAGACGGCCAACGCCGGCGCCGCGGACGCGCCCCGGTCCGCCGCACCCGGGCCGGCTCCGCCGTGGCCCGGGTGACGGTCACCGCCGAGCCGGCGCCCGCTACACGGCCGACGAGCCGGAGCAGGCCGCCGAGACCGCGGCGGCTGCGGAAAGCGGGACGTGCCGCCGAGACCGCGGCGCCGACCGACCCGGAGATTGTCGCGGGCCTGGCCGAGCCGGAGGTCGTGCCCGCCAGCATGTTCGACGGGCAGCCCGCCGAGCACGGAGGCCCGCCGCCGACGACGGAGGCCCCCGCCGCCGCGGAGGCAGGCGTCGGCCGAGGAAACCCCTGGCGGGGCGACATTCGTCGCCCCGGCGGAGGGACCGGCCACGGCCGTCGGCAGCGAGCCGACGGCCCCGGCCAGCGAGGCGACGGCCCCGGCCAGCGAGCCGAAGGCCGAGGCGCCGCAGGCCGCCACGGAGCCGGCCGTCCCGGAGCAGGCCGTCCCGGACGAGGCCGCTGCGCCGTCCGTGGCCCCGGACGAGCAGGACCAGCCCGCCCCGCCGGACGGCCAGGCAGACTAGCCGGGCCGACCGGGACGCGAGCCAGCCGCCCGCGCCGCCGCTCAGGCGGCGGCGCGGGCCCGGCGGCGCCACGCCGGGGCCGAAGCGCGCGGCGGAGGGGGATTCGCCCGCCCCGCCCGGACATGGCCAGGCGCACCGGCCGGAGCTGGTATGCTTTCCGGAGCGGTCAACGTGACGATGTCGCGCGCCTGTCGGCGTAAACGCCAGCGGTGAGCGGGATCGCAAGTCGCAAATCATGCACGTAAGACGGCATGTTCAGGTTCATGGCGAGCCCGCTACCGGCACGATGGCCAATGCCAATGTTGCTGTAAAGACAGTGGGTCACGCTCTCAGGGAGAGGCAGTTCTCGGGTGTACGCGATTGTGCGCTGCGGTGGCAGGCAGGAGAAGGTCGCCCTCGACGACGTGCTCACCGTCGACAAGCTTGCGGACGAGGAGGCCGGGTCGAGCGTCACGCTCCCCGCGCTGCTCGTGGTGGACGGTGAGCACGGTCATCAGCGACCCGGCGGAGCTCAGCGGCTACGAGGTGACCGCTGAGGTCGTCGGTCCGGCCAAGGGTCCGAAGATCAACATGATCCACTACCGGAACAAGACGGGTTACAAGCGCCGCCAGGGTCACAGGCAGCAGTACACCCAGGTCCGGATCACCGGCATCGCGAAGCCTGTGAAGGCCGCGAAGGCGTAACCAGGGCTTAAGGACAGAGGGCGAGCAGAGATGGCACACAAGAAGGGCGCGTCGTCCAGCCGTAACGGCCGGGACAGCAACGCGCAGCGGCTCGGCGTGAAGCGCTTCGGCGGCCAGCGCGGTCAACGCGGGCGAGATCATCGTCCGGCAGCGCGGCACCCACTTCCACCCCGGTCTCGGCGTCGGCCGTGGCGACGACGACACGCTGTTCGCCCTGGTGGCGGGCAAGGTTCAGTTCGGCCGGGTACGCGGCCGCCGCGCGGTGAGCATCGTCGAGGCACCGGAGCAGGTCTCGGCCTGAGCCGGATAACGGCGAAGACACGAAGCATGCGATGGCGGGCCGGGCATTCCCGGCCCGCCATTCGCATGTTACGGCCGGTCCTACGGGCTGGTCACAACGGGCCGGTCACAGGGGCCAGTCATAGGGAGAAGGCATCGTGGCGGAGTTCGCCGACCATGCCGTCACTCCGGGTGCACGCCGGCCACGGCGGCCACGGCTGTGCCTCGGTCCACCGGGAGAAGTTCAAGCCGCTCGGCGGCCCGGACGGCGGCAACGGCGGCCGCGGCGGCAGCGTCATCCTCGAGGTGGACCCGTCCACCTCGACGCTGCTCGACTTCCACCGCCGCCCGGTCCGCAAGGCGGCCAACGGCCACCAGGGCGAGGGCTCGAACCGCAACGGCGCGGCCGGCGAGGACCAGGTCGTCAAGGTGCCGAGCGGCACCGTGGTGCTCGACGCCGACGGCCAGGTGCTGGCCGACCTGGTGGGCACCGGCACCCAGTTCATCGCGGCGGCGGGCGGCCGGGGCGGCCTCGGCAACGCGGCCCTGGCGTCGACCAAGCGCAAGGCGCCCGGCTTCGCGCTGAAGGGCGAGCCGGGGGAGGAGCGCGCGCTCACCCTGGAGCTCAAGAGCGTCGCCGACATCGGCCTCATCGGCTTCCCGAACGCGGGCAAGTCCTCGCTGATCGCCGCCATGTCCGCCGCCCGGCCGAAGATCGCCAACTACCCGTTCACCACCCTGATCCCGAACCTGGGCGTCGCCGAGGCGGGCGACGTCCAGTTCGTCGTCGCCGACGTGCCCGGCCTGATCCCGGGCGCCAGCGAGGGCCGCGGACTCGGCCACGACTTCCTGCGCCACGTCGAGCGCTGCGCGGCCCTGGTCCACGTGCTCGACTGCGCCACCGGCGAGCCGGGCCGCGACCCGGTCACCGACCTGGACACGATCGAGGCCGAGCTGACCGCCTACGAGGAGACGCGTCGGCGACGCCCTGATCAGCACCAGGCTGAGTGACCCGGCCGCGCATCGTCGTGCTGAACAAGGTGGACGTCCCCGAGGCCCGCGACCTGGCCGACCTGGTCAAGGCGCGAGCTCGAGGCCCGCGGCCTGCGCGGTCTACGAGGTGTCGGCGGCGACCACCGAGGGGCTGCGCGAGCTGAAGTTCGCGATGGCCGAGATCGTCGACGCAGGCTCGGGCCGACGCGCCGACGCCGGAGCCGGCCCGCCTGGTGATCCGGCCGCCGGCGGTCAAGGAGACCGGCTTCGAGATCGTCCGTGACCCCGGCGGCGAGTACCTGATCCGGGGCGAGAAGCCGTTGCGCTGGGTCGCGCAGACCGACTTCGCCAACGACGAGGCGGTCGGCTACCTGGCCGACCGGCTGGCCCGGCTGGGGGTGGAGGAAGGCCTGGCCAAGGCGGGCGCCGAGGCGGGCGACACGGTCCTGATCGGCAACCTCGACGACGCGGTCGTCTTCGACTGGGACCCGGAGCTGCCCGCGGGCGGCGGCCATGCGCCCGGTCCGCGCGGCTCGGACTACCGCCTGCGATGACCTCGGCGATCCGCTGACAGCAGGCGAGACCGATCGGCAACGCCGGGATCGGCAGACGCTGGAGCGCCGCCCGCCCCGACGTCGCCAGCTCCCCGCGGATCGTGGTCAAGATCGGCTCATCGTCGCTGACCAGGGACGGCTCGCTGGATCGGACCGCGCATCGCCGCCCTGGCTGCGCGCGATCGCCGACCGGGTCGCCGCCGGGCACCAGGTGCTGCTGGTCTCCTCGGGCGCGATCGCCACCGGCCTGGCCCCGCTCGGCCTGGCCAAGCGCCCGCGTGACCTGGCCACCCAGCAGGCGGCGGCCAGCGTCGGCCAGGGCCTGCTCATCGCCCGCTACACCGAGGCGTTCCGTGCCCACGGCCTCGGCGTCGGCCAGGTGCTGCTGACCGCCGACGACCTGATGCGCCGCGGCCCACTACCGCAATGCGCAGCGCACCCTGGACCGGCTGCTCGAGCTGGGCATGGTCCCGGTCGTCAACGAGAACGACACGGTGGCCACCGACGAGATCCGGTTCGGCGACAACGACCGGCTGGCCGCCCTGGTCGCCCACGTCAGCCGGGCCGAGCGCGCTGATCCTGCTGTCCGACGTGGACGGCCTCTACGACGGCGACCCGCGCCAAGGGCGGGCGCCGACGCAAGATCGCCGACGGTCACCGGGCCGCAGGACCTGGCCAACGTCAAGGCGGGCAAGGCCGGGCGCCAGCGGCGTCGGCCGGGGCGGCATGTCCACCAAGGTCGACTCGGCCCTGATCGCCACCGTCGGCCGGGCATCCCCACCGTGGTCACGTCGGCAGGCGACGCCGCGCGCGCCCTGGCCGGCGAGGCGACCGGCACCTACTTCGCCCCGGCGGGCACCCGCCCGCGCACCCGGCTGCTGTGGCTCGCCCACGCGGCCGTGGCCCGCGGCACCCTGCGCCTCGACGACGGGCGCGGTCGAGGCGGTCACCGCCCGCCGGGCCTCCCTGCTGCCGGCCGGCATCACCGCCGCCGACGGGACCTTCGAGGCCGGCGACCCGGTCGACCTCACCGACGAGGCGGGCCGACCGGTCGCCCGCGGCCTGGTCAACTACGACGCCAGCGAGCTCCCGTCGCTGATGGGCCGCTCCACCCGCTGGCTGTCCGGCCAAGCTAGGCCCCGAGTACGAGCGCGAGGTCGTCCACCGCGACGACCTGGTCGTCCTGCTGGCCCGGGAACAGGAGCCAGGTCACCCGCCGACGGGCGCCGCCAGCGGGGACCTCGCGCTCCCGCAAGCCTGTCAGGTTGGTCAGTTCTCGCCTAGACCCCGAGCTGCGGTTGTGTGCCGAGCCGGTCGAACAGGCCGGACGCGGCCCGGACCCCGGTCTCGGCGACGCCGCGGAAGATCCCGGCCAGCGGGTCCTCCGAGCGGGCCCAGCCGTCACGGTAGGAGTTGGCCGCGTTCCGCATCTCGTCGGTGAACCGGGCGTCCCGGTCGGTGTCGCGCCGCAGGTAGTCCCCGGACAGGATCGACTCGTACGACCCGTCGGTCGCCCAGCGGTCCAGCTCGGCGAACCGCACCACCGCGAACGGGTGCGTGTTGCCCTGCAGCTGCAGCACCTTCAGGATCGAGTCGCGCAGGTCGGGCACGGCGTCGTACTCGTGCGCCTGGTCGCGGAACGCGTCCGGGTTGAGCTCGGACAGCTGCGGGCCGCCGGCCAGCTTCATCAGCGCCCGCCGGGCCGCGTCCACGTCCTGGCCGGCCAGCAGGCCCGCCCGGTCGCAGGACAGCTCGGACTTGCGGAACCACTCCTCCAGGCCCCAGATGATGCCGCGCAGCCCCAGGTAGCCCAGCGGCATCCAGGCGATCCTGGCGCGCCAGCTGGATGAGGATCAGCAGCATCGTCCGGTAGACCGCGTGCCCGGACAGGACGTGCCCGAGCTCGTGGCCGACGACGAAGCGCAGCTCCTCCTCGTCGTGCAGGTTGACCAGCCCGGTCGTGAGGACCAGGAACGGCCGGTCGCGCCCGATCGCCATGGCGTTCACCAGCGGCGACTGCACGACGTAGCACTCGGGCACGTCGGGCAGGTCCAGGATGTAGGAGCCGTCCCGCACCAGCGCGTAGATGTGCGGGAACTGCCGCTCGGAGACCTTGACCGCGCCGGCCAGGTAGGTCAGCCGCAAGGCACGTTCGTTGATGAGGCCGAAGAGCTTGCTCAGCAGCACGTCGAAGCCGCTCAGCTTGCGCAGCGCGACAAGCGCGGAGCGGTCCGCCGGGTGCTCGTAGGCACGTGACGAGATGCCGGTGAGCCGGACTCTGGCACGATCAGGCACTGAAGTCATATCTCGAATGGTAGCCCCACCCGGGACCGGAACGCATCGTCCCGCGCGGGGTGACCCCGGGGGATGACGGAACATTTTCGCGCCGCTCCGGACCTATACCATCGCGACAGCGAGCAGTGAAGGAGACGGGCGTTGGGCAACGGGCGCAGGCGGGTTGGCGTGATGGGCGGTACCTTCGACCCGGTTCACCACGGTCACCTGGTGGCCGGCAGCGAGGTCGCGCACATCTTCGCCCTGGACGAGGTCATCTTCGTGCCCACCGGGCAGCCGTACCAGAAGGCCGACCGGAAGCGTGTCGAGCGCCGAGGACCGCTACCTGATGACGGTGATCGCCACCGCGTCCAACCCGCGGTTCTCGGTCAGCCGGGTTGACATCGACCGACCGGGGCCGACCTACACCATCGACACGCTCAAGGACCTGAAGCAGGCCAGCGGCCCCGAGACCGACCTGTTCTTCATCACCGGCGCCGACGCGCTGGCCAACATCCTGACCTGGCACGACGTCGATGACCTGTTCAGCCTGGCCCACTTCGTCGGCTGCACCAGGCCGGGCCACCGGCTGACCGGCCAGGGCCTGCCCGACGGCAAGGTCTCCCTGGTCGAGATCCCCGCCCTGGCCATCTCGAGCAGCGAGTGCCGCCACCGGGTCACGGCCGGCGAGCCGGTGTGGTACCTGCGTGCCTGACGGAGTGGTGCAGTACATCGCCAAGCGCGGCCTCTACTCCCGGTAGAAAACCCTCTCATCAGGAATAACGATGGGTGGTATACCCGCTCCCGTTTCGTGGGCCGGGGCGGCGTTCACGGCCGATCTGGCTTGCGCGCGCATGAGATGCTTGATACTAAGCAACGTCGACCGAGGAGGACGAACCAGCCACGTGACTGCCACCCCCAGGGCCATCGAGCTCACCGAGATCGCCGCGCTGGCCGCGGCAGAGAAGCTGGCGAATGACATCGTCGCCTACGACGTCAGCGACCAGCTCGCGATCGCCGACTCGTTCCTGCTCTGCTCCGGGGCCAACGACCGGCAGGTCCGCTCGATCATCGACGAGGTGGAGGCCCGGCTGAAGCAGGCCGGGGCCACCCTGGTGCGCCGCGAGGGCGAGCACGAGGGCCGCTGGGTGCTGCTCGACTACAACGACCTGGTCATCCACGTGCAGAACGCCGACGAGCGGGTCTTCTACGCCCTGGAGCGCATCTGGAAGGACTGTCCGGTCATCCCGCTGCCCGCCGCGGCCCTGGCCGGGCGCCCGGCTGGCGCAGGGAGACCAGTCCTGAGCACCGCCCGGCGGCTCGTGCTGTGGCGGCACGGCCAGACGACCTGGAACGTCGAGCACCGCTTCCAGGGGCAGACCGACATCCCGCTGAACGAAGTCGGCGTCGCCCAGGCCCAGGACGCCGCGCTGCGCCTGGCCGCGCTCAGGCCGGCCGCGCTGTTCTCCTCCGACCTGACGCGGGCCCAGCAGACCACCGCGCCGCTGGCCCGGCTGACCGGGCTCCCGGTCACCCTGGACAAGGACCTGCGCGAGC
This sequence comes from uncultured Actinomycetota bacterium, assembly GCA_963748785.1. Lineage (GTDB taxonomy): Bacteria > Actinomycetota > Actinomycetes > Streptosporangiales > Streptosporangiaceae > Trebonia. The sequence goes on from CAVVKP010000030.1 coordinate 173,637, forward strand.
GCTTCGGCGGTGACTGGGAGGGCCTGGCCGACGCGGAGATCCGCGAGCGCTACCCGGCCGAGCGGGTCACCTGGAACCCGCCCAACGGCGAGCCCACCGCGGTGGTCGCCGACCGGGTGGCCGGCGCGGTCACCCGGATCGCCGACGGCCTGGACGACGGCCAGCTCGCGGTGGTGGTCGGCCACGGCGCGGCGCTCCGCCTCGGCATGGAGCGCCTCCTCGGCCTGCCCGCCGAGGGCATCCCGATCCTCGGCTCGCTGATCAACTGCTCCTGGTCGGTCCTCGAGCGCCGGGATAACCGCTGGCGCCTGCTCGAGTACAACGTGGTCACCTTCCCGGCCGAGCCCCCGGTCACCGGCGAGCGCCCGGCCAGCGCCGGCACCCTCCCCGAGCCGGTCACCGGCGACGACCAGTAGCCCGGCCGCGCACCCGGGGGAGATAACAGCAAGAAGCGGCGGAGCCGCGCCCGTCGCCCGTGCCGGGCCTCGCGGGTCCGGCCCGGCGGCAGGCGCCTGGGCATGATCCGGGAACCGAGGATCCTCGCGGCTCGTTTGCGCATTCGCCTGCCTCTATCGGGGCCAAAAGCGCAATCGAGCCCGTCGGCACCGGGGCCACGCCGTCGTTCTCCGGCAAAATTGTTTTTCTTCTTTTGGGATGCGAAGTATCGTGGCCAACCGTGGCCGCAGCAATCGCTCACCGGGTAGCGACAGGCAGCAAGCTCAGCGGGCGGCAGTCCTGGCGGCTGCTGTGGGCGTCGAGCAGGCCGCTGAGCCTGGCGGTGGTCGCCTGGGCGGCGCTGGACACGCTCGACGGGCCGTTCGTCGTGGCCGCGCTCGGGTTCGTGGTCGGCGCCGTGCCGCCCGCCGTCGCGGACGGGATGTCGTCGGCCGCGGGCGACCGGCTGATCGTGGCGCTCGTTGTCGCGGCGGTGCTGTACGCGGCCTCGCTCATCATCGACCCGGTGGGCGGCGCGCTCGGCATGGCGGCCAGCCAGCGGATCACCGGCCAGCTGCAGGCGCGGCTGCTCACCGCCGTCACCGCGCCGGCCACGGTCGCCCACCTGGAAGACCAGGCGACGCTGGACCGGCTCGCCTCGGCCGAGGGGTCGCTCACCGGCTACTTCCCCGGCAACGCCCCGGTGACCTGGGTCGGCTCGGTCGCGAACCGGCTGTCCGGCGTCTTCGGCTGCGCGGTCATCGCCGCCTACTACTGGTGGCTGGGCCTCCTCCTGCTGGTCATCTGGGTCGCGGTGCGCCAGGTGATCTTGAAGTCCGTGCTCAAGCAGGCGATCGACATGCGGGGCCAGACCCCCGAGATGCGGCGGGCCTGGTACTACACCGGGGTCGGCTCCAAGGCGCGGGACGCCAAGGAGGTCCGGGTCTTCGGGCTCGCCCGGTTCTTCGGCGGCCGGTACGCGCACCACTTCACTGCGTCGATCCGGGCCGGCCAGGTCGGGCTGCGCGGGCTGCACGCGCGGGCCACCGCCTGCTTCGTGCTGGTGATGGGCGGCTACGCGCTGGCCATCTGGACCATCGCCGACGCGGCCCGCACCCACGAGCTCAGCACCAGGTCGATGGCGATCATGCTGCCGATGCTGGCGATCACCGCCGCCGCGGGCAACGTGTCCCTTGACGACATCACGCTGGCCTGGACGCTGTTCGGGCTGCCGGACGCCGACCGCCTGGAGCGCGACCTGGCGCCGCCGTCCGAGCTCGACGGGTCGGGCGACCCGGGGGACATGCCCGCGCGAGGCGGTGCGCTTCGAGTCGGTCAGGTTCCGCTACCCGACCGGCACCACCGACGTCCTGGCCGGGACCGACCTGGAGCTGGTCGCGGGCCAGTCGACCGCGCTGGTCGGCGTCAACGGCGCGGGCAAGTCCACGCTGGTCTCGCTGCTGTCCCGGCTCCGCGACCCGACAGGCGGCCGGATCACGGTGGACGGCACCGACGTCCGCGAGCTGGACCCGGCCCGCTGGCAGCGCATGATCGCGCTGATGCCGCAGGACCCGGTGCGCTACCCGCTGTCCGCCTACGACAACGTCGCGTTCGGCGCCCTGGAGCACGCCGACGACCGCGACGGCGTGCTCCGGGCCGCGCAGCTGTCCGGCTTCGCCGCGGTCGTTGACGACCTGCCCAGGCGGCTGGGACACGGTGCTCGCCCGCGAGCTGCCCGGCGGCGCCGAGCTTTCCGGTGGCCAGTGGCAGCGCCTGGCGCTGGCCCGCGCGCTGTTCGCCACCGCGCACGGCGCGCGGGTGCTGGTGCTCGACGAACCGACCGCCGCGCTCGACGTCCGCGCCGAGGCCCGCTTCTACCAGCGCTTCCACGAGATCACCGCCGGGCTGACCACGCTGGTCATCTCGCACCGGTTCGCCACGGTCCGCCGGGCGTCGCGCATCTACGTCCTCGACGGCGGCCGTGATCACCGAGTCCGGCAGCCACGACGAACTGGTGGCGGCGGGCGGCACCTACGCCGAGATGTACCGACTCCAGGCAGCGAGGTTCGCCCAGTGACGGAGCAGCACGCGGCCCCGGACAGCACTGCCGTGACCGGCGCCACACCGGCGGTGACGGCGCCTCGGCCGCGGAGAGCGCCGCGGCCCTGCGCAGGACCAGCGACAAACCGAGCGGCAACGCGCGGGACCGCGCGCCGGACGAGCAGGCAGCCGGCGACACCGCACCGGCCGGGCGACCGTCGCCCCGGCGGCTGGCCCGGCTGGCCGCCATCTTGTTCTTCGACGGGTTCCGCGCCGCGCCCGGCTGGATGGCCGTGGTCACCACGCTGCTCGTCCTCGGGTCCGTGGCCGGCACCTGCTACCCGCTCGGCTACCGGCTGCTGGCCGACGGGGCGCTCAGCGGCGACGTCACCCAGGTCGCCTGGGGCGTCGTGGTGGTCGCCCTGCTGCTCGGCCTGGCCTGGGTGCTGACCGGGATCGGCGCCACCGAGGCGATGGCCCTGTCCGACCGGATCGCCGTCTACCGCACCCGGCGGATGATCGAGCTGATCAGCGGGGTGCCGACGCTGGAGCACCTGGAGCGGCCCGACTACCTGTCCCAGGTCGAGCGGCTCAACTCCGGCCGCCGCCAGCTCGCCTCGGCGCCCCGGCAGATCCTGTCCAACGTCTCGTCGGTGGCCCGCATCATCGCGCTGCTCGTCCTGCTCGCCTCGGTGTCGCCCTGGCTGCTGCTGCTCCCGGTGGCGACCGTGCCGCCGCTGATCGCCGACCGGGTGGCCAAGCGGATCACCAGGAAGTCGGAGGACGCGATGTCCGCCGACCGGCGCCTGGCCACGATGATCTTCGACCTGTCCGCGACCGCGTCGGCCGCGGGCGAGCTGCGCTCCTACGGCCTGGCGCCGCGGCTGCGGTCGATGCACGCGGCGCTGGTCGGGACGCTCGACCGCCGCGCCGGCCCGCGAGGCGCGCCAGATCCTGGCCATCCAGTCGGTCGGCTGGCTGCTGTATGCCGCCGGGCTGATGGGCGCGATCGCCTTCGTGGTGCTGCGCGCTTCCGACGGCGCGATCTCGCTGGGCTCGGTGCTGATGAGCGTGTCGCTGATCCGCCGGTCCCGCGCGCAGCTCGCCTCGGCCACGGCCGGCTCGGCCGGGATGATCGCCACCCTGGCGACCGCCGACCGGCTGCTGTGGCTCGAAGACCATCACGCGGCCGCCGTCGCCGCCGCCGGGACGGCCGAGGCGCCGGCCAGGCTGACGTCCGGGATCGCGCTGCGCGACCTGTCGTTCCGCTACCCGGGCACCGGCCGGGCGGTGCTCGACTCGCTCAGCCTCACCCTGCCGGCCGGCGCGACGGTCGCGGTCGTGGGCGAGAACGGCTCGGGCAAGACCACGCTGGTCAAGCTGCTGCTCGGCATGTACCAGCCGACGTCGGGCGCGATCGAAGTGGACGGGCAGCCGCTGACGTCGATCGCCCACGACTCCTGGCACGCCCGGTGCACGGCGGCGTTCCAGGACTTCGCCCGGTTCAACCTGGCCGCCGTGGAGTCGGTCGGCGTGGCCGACCTGCCCGCGCTCTCTTCCGAGCCCGCGGCCCTGGCCGCCCTGGACCGGGCAGGCGCGGCCGAGCTGCCCGCCCAGCTGCCCGACGGGCTGTCCACCTACGTCGGCAGCGCCTACACCGGCGGGCACAACCTGTCCGGCGGCCAGTGGCAGAAGCTGGCCCTCGGCCGCGCCATGCGTTCGCCCGACCCGCTGCTGGTCGTGCTGGACGAGCCGACCGCCTCACTCGACGCCCACGCCGAGCACGCCCTGTTCGAACGCTACGCCGAGGTGGCGGCGGGCTACGCGGCCGAGTCGGGCACGATCACCCTGCTGGTCTCGCACCGCTTCGCCACCGTCCGCATGGCCGACCTCATCGTCTACCTGGAAGCGGGCCACGCCGCCGAGGCCGGCACCCACGACGAGCTGATGGCCGCCGCCGGCCGCTACGCCGAGCTGTTCACCCTCCAGGCCGCCGCCTACAGCTAGCACCGGCCCCAGACCACGGAGTTCTACCGCCGCAGCCTGATCACCCGGGGCCAGGAGGCACCGGCCGACTGAGCGGTAGCTGGTTGACCAGTCAGCTGGTCAGCGGCGGCGGCTGGTACGGGCGCGGCTCGCGGCGCATCCACTGGCGCATCGACCGGCGTGGGTACCTGACCGCCACGTTGCCCCCGCGGACCTGCCCGGACAGAACGACGGTGAGGGCGACCGGCACGCCGCCGTCGGCGGTGGCTGGCCCTCGCCGGCCGCGTCGCGCAGCTCGACCGTCCGGTCCCGGTCGGCGTGCGTCGCCGCAGTTCGGGCCGCGTCCGGGCTGGTCGTCGCCTGGCCAGGGTTGCTCTGTCATCGCCCGCTTCCCGTCGTTCCGCGGGCCCCGGGGGAGCCCTTGGTGAAAGGGAATCAGCCGCTTCGCACGGCACATAGCGGCGGGTCAGACAATTGTCATGAGTCGGGGCCGCGCGGTTGCGCCTGGTTGAGGAGCGCTGTTGCCGTTGTGGCGCGTGCCCCGCGCTTCCCGCCGTCGCCTCGCGTGCCTGTCGCTCCCGCCCCTCCGCGCTTCCCGCCGCCGCCCTCGCGGGTGGTTGGCGCCATCGGCTGCCTCTAACGACGCCTTTGGCGCCATCGGCCCGGTCAGGGCGGTGCCTTTGGCGCCAACCACCCGCTGGGTGCGGGTCCGTGCGGGCGGCGGCGCGGACAGCGCCCGGTTCATGGCCCGGCGGCCGGGCGGCACCGGCCCGCCTCCCGTACCCTCGGCTCATGGCGACGGACGACACGCGGCCGGCGACCGGGGATGCGCGGCCAGTGACCGAGGCGGATGTTCACCGGCTGGCGCTGGGGATGCCGCACGTCACGCGGGTGGACGGCTCCCAGGGGCGCCCGGTTTACCAGGTGGGCGGCAAGTCGTTTATCTTTTTCCGCAACCCGCGCCCGGACGCGGCCGATCCGGTGACCGGCGAGCGCTACGACGACGTCATCGTCTTCTGGGTCGAGTCGGAGGCCGACAAGCAGTCCATGGTTGACGACCCGGCCTCGCCGTTTTTCACCACGCCGCACTTCAACGGCCACCTGTCGGTGCTGCTGCGCGCCCGCGACCTGCCCGCCGTCAGCCAGGCCGAGCTGGCCGAGGTGGTACAGGACGCCTGGCTCTCCCGCGCTTCGCGCCGGCGCGCCACCGACTGGCTCAACTCCCGGCCCCAGCCGCCAGCCAGCTGAGCTGAGCTGACAGCAGGTGGGCCGGCCGGTACTGATGGAGCCAATTGAGAGCCGCGGTGGGCGCTGACCGGGCGCGCTGGACGGCGGATACTAGCGGCATGAATGACCGGCACATCGCACTCGACCAGGCGGCGCGGCACGCGGCGCGCTGGCTGGACAGCCTGCCCCACCGTCCCGTGGCCGCGCGAGCCTCCGTCAAGGAGGTCACCGCCGCGCTCGGCACCGAGCTTCCCGCCGGGCCGACGCCGGCGGCCGAGGTCATCGACCTGCTGGCCGGGGCGTGCGATCCCGGGCTGACCGCGATGCCGTCCGGCCGGTTCTTCGGCATGGTGATCGGCGGCACTCACCCGGCGGCGCTCGCGGCGGACTGGCTGGTCAGCGCGTGGGACCAGAACGCGGCAATGCGCCTGGTGACGCCGGCGCACTCGGCGGTGGAGGACATCGCCAGCGCCTGGCTGCTCGACGTGCTCGGCCTGCCGGCCGGCAGCGGCGTCGGCTTCGTCACCGGCGCGACGATGTCCATCTTCACCTGCCTGGCCGCCGCCAGGGACGCGGTGCTCAAGCGGCACGGCTGGGACGTCGCCAGGGACGGGCTGACCGGAGCGCCGCGCGTCCGGGTGCTCGTTGGCGCCGAGCGGCACGACACGGTTGACCTGGCCCTGCGCTACCTGGGGCTTGGCCTGCCCGAGCCGGTCGCCGCCGACGACCAGGGGCGGATTGACCCCGGCGCGCTGGCCGCTGCGCTCGACCAGGTACCGGCGGGCACCCCGGTGATCGTGGTCCTGCAGGCGGGGAACGTGCACTCGGGTGCGTTCGACCCGTTCGGGCCGGCCATCGAGGCCGCCAGGGCCCGTGATGCCTGGGTGCACGTGGACGGGGCGTTCGGCCTGTTCGCGGCGGCCTCGCCGGCGACCAGGCACCTGGTGGCCGGGTACGAGGGCGCCGACTCGTGGACCACCGACGCGCACAAGACGCTCAACGTGCCCTACGACTGCGGCCTGGCGATCGTCTCCGACCGCGAGGCGCTGCGTGCCGCCATGGGGCTGCACACCGACTACCTCATCCACGATGCGGCCGGCGACTCGCTGGAGACCGTCCCCGAGGTGTCGCGGCGCGCCCGCGCGATCCCGGTCTGGGCGGTGCTGCGCTCCCTGGGCCGCGAGGGGCTGGCCGGGCTGGTGACGCGATTCCACGAGCACGCCGCCGCGTTCGCCGACGGCATCGCCACGATCGACGGGGCCCAGGTACTGAACGACGTGGTGTTTACCCAGGTCTGCGCCAGCTTCGGCACCGATGAGCGCACCGCGGCGGTCACCAGGGCGCTGCTCGACGGCGGCGCGGCCTGGATGTCCGGCTCCCGCTGGCACGGCCGGGCGGTGCTCCGCGTGTCGGTGAGCAACTGGTCAACCACCAGCGACGACGTGGCCCGCAGCCTGGACGGCCTGCGCGCGGCGGCGGCGCGGCGCTAGCAGCCGTCGGCCGGGCATCGCCCCCGTCAGCCGCCCAGGCCGACGGACTGCAGCCACTGCTGGGCGACGGTGGTGTAGTCCTGCTTGTCGGTGATGATCTTGCTGTCCAGTGCCAGCAGTGCGCTGGTGGTCAGCTTGGCGTCGAACCGCGTTCAGCGTCGAGGAGATCTTCGGGGTCAGCGCGGGCTTGTAGACCAGCGGGATGACGTTCTGCGCGGCGAAGAGGCTCTTCGGGTCGGAGAGCGACACCAGCTTGTCGGAGATGATCTGCGGTGTCGTGGTGAACACGTCGGCGGCCTGCACCTTGCCGCTGGTCAGCGCGGCCAGCGTGATCGGCCCGGACTCGTCGAGCGGGTCGAAGCTCTTGAACGTCAGGCCGTAGACGGACTTCAGGCCGACGACGCCGTCGTGGCGGGTCTTGAACTCCGACGGGCCGCCCAGCACGAGCTGCGACGCGACCGACTTCAGGTCGGCGATCGACTTGAGCTTGTACTTGGCCGCGGTCGCCTGGGTGACCGCGATCGAGTCGCTGTCCTGCCCCGGGGCCGGGTTCAGCACGGTCAGGCTGGACGGCAGCTTCGCGGCCAGGGCGGCATCGACGTCCGCGGTGGTCTTCTCGGTGGCCTTCGGGTCGAGCTCCACGGTCAGCAGGTTTCCGTTGTACTCGGGAATGATGGTGAGGGCGCCCTTGGCCACCTGCGGGTAGTAGACCTCGCGGGCGCCGATGTTCAGCTTGGTGGTGGCCTGCACGCCCGCCTTCTGCAGTGCCAGCGCGTACACCTCGGCCAGCACCTCGTCCTCCGGGAAGTTGGCCGAGCCGACAATGACCGACCCGGACGAGGTGCCGCCGCTCAGCGGGTTGGAGCCGGCGGCTGACGACGGCCGGCGGTCGAGGCGGCCGGGGCGGCCGGGGCATTCGAGGAACCGCTGCTCGAGCAGGCGGCCACGGTGGCGACGCCGACGACCGCGAGCGCGGCCATCCCGCTCTTGGCGGAGATCTTGAAGGTCATTTCGATTCCCGTCCGTCTGTGCTGGTACTTGGATGTGGCTCCGGCCCAACGGACATCTTAAACCGGCTTAATCCGGCCCCGTGAGCGAACATTTGGGCCCGACGGTTTAGCGGGCCAGGAACTCGCTGAGCCCGTCCGCGGCGGGCGGGGGCACGGTGTAGGAGGCGAGGATCTGGGCCTCCGCGTCGGCTAGGTAGGGCAGCAGCTCGCGCTCCGCCCTCTCGCCGTCGCCGGACATGACCGACTCGGCGATGCTCCGGTTGCGCTCGAGGTAGGGCCGGTGGAACTCCTCGGGGGACTCCATGACATGGAAGATGAGCCGCAGTTCCGCGAGTGAGCGCCGCATCAGCTCGTCCACACGGGAACTGCCGGCCAGGCCCGCGATGGCCTGGTGAAACCGCAGGTCCTCGGTGCGGACGTCAAGCCACTGCGCCGGCCGCCGCGTAGGCCTCGGCGGAGTCGACGGCGTCGCCGACCGCCCGCAGGGCCGCCGGGCTGGCCGTGCCGGCCTGCCGGGCCGCGCCGCCCTCGACCAGCCGCCGCAGCGCGTAGATGTCGGACACGTCCTCGCGGGTCAGCGTGGGCACGAACACGCCGCGGTTCATGTGGTGGACCGCGAGGCGCTCGTGGCTGAGCAGGGCGAAGGCCTCGCGCAGCGTGTTCCTCGACACGCCGAGCGCCCGCCCGATCGCTTCCTCCGACAGCCGGGTGCCCGGCGGCAGCACGCCCTGGGTGATGTGCGTGCGCAAGATGTCGGTGACCCGGCCGGCCGTGCTGGCATGGGTCAGCGCGGGACGCTCGCGGCTCAGGGCGGCGGCCATCTCCTCGCTGATACCTGCCACTGCCGTTCCTTCCGTCGAAATCCAGGGTGCCGGAGACCGGTAGCGGACGTGTTAAATCTACATCTCTTTCAACTTAGGTATCGCTGAATCGTTCAACAAGATGCTACGGTCCTGCCATCCAGAGATGGGAGGGTATGGCGAGATGTTTGCCGTTGTGCAGGGGTTCGGCCCGTTTGGCGGTTTCGACCCCAATCCGTCCGCGCTGCTCGTTCGCTCGCTCGCCGAGCGTTGCGATCCCGATATCCGCACCGAGGTGCTCCCGGTTTCCCTTGACCGGGTGCGCACCGAGATACCCAAGCTCATGGAGGAGTGCCGGCCGCGGGTCTGGCTCGGGGTGGGTCTGGCCTCCGGGCGCACGGCACTCGCCCTCGAGGCCGTCGCGGTGAACCTGGCCGACTGGCCGGAGAGCGCCGCCGACGCCGACGGCGTCAGCGTCGCCCGGGTGCCGGTCACCGCGGGCGGGACGGCCGCGCACCTGACCACGCTGCCCGCCGAGGCGATCCTCACGGCCTGGCAGGAGGCCGGCATCCCCGGCTACCTGTCGCAGACCGCCGGCGCCTACCTGTGCAACTACTCGTTCTATACCGCCGCCGAGGCGGCGCGGCAGCTCGGGCCACTCGTGCATGGTCGGATTCCTGCACGTCCCGCAGCTGCCGGAACTGGTCACCAAGCCGGAGCAGCAGCCGTCGATGTCGATGGCGCTGCAGTCGGCTGGCCTGGATCTCGTGATTGAGGCATGCCGGACCGCCGAGGCGGGCGGCATCTACCTAGGGAGTACAGATGAGGCGTAGTCGTCTCAGGCGCGGGCTCGCCGTCGCCGCCGTCGCCGCGGCGACGCTGATCGCCACGGCCTGTAGTTCATCGGGCGGCGGAAGCGGGGGAGCGGCGGCGCGAGTGCCGCCGCCACCGGCAAGGCGGTCGCCGGCGGCACGGCCACCTACGCCATGCTGCCGGGCGCCAGCCCGAACTACATCTTCCCGATGCTCACCGCCGCCTATTACAGCGTGGCGAACATCGAGCAGTTCCAGCGGCTGTCGTTCCGGTCGCTGTACTGGATCGGCAACGGCAAGGGCCAGCCGGTCGTCGACCCGGCCATGAGCCTGGCCGCGCTGCCGGTCTACAGCAAGAACAACTCGGTGGTGACCATCACCCTGGGGAACTACAAGTGGTCCGACGGCACGCCGGTGACCACCCGGGACGTCGCCTTCTGGATCAACATGCTGAAGGCGAACAAGTCCCAGTTCGCCGCGTACATCCCGGGCGAGTTCCCGGACAACCTGAAGAGCTACAAGGTCGTCAACGCCAAGACGATCGTGCTCACGCTCACCGGGTCCTTCAACCCGACCTGGTTCACCTACAACCAGCTCTCCCAGATCACCCCGCTGCCGACCCAGGTCATGGACAAGACGTCGGCGTCGGGCAAGGTCGGTGACTACGACCAGACCCCGTCGGGCGCCAAGGCGGTGTTCAACTTCCTGACCGCCCAGGCCAAGGACATCACCACCTACGGCACCAACCCGCTGTGGAAGACGGTGGACGGGCCGTGGACGCTGGTGAACTACCAGTCGGGCGGCTACTCCAAGTTCCAGGCGAACCCCAACTACGCGGGCCCGACCAAGCCGAAGCTCAAGTACTTCGTCGAGCAGCCCTACACCAGCGAGACCGCTGAGCTCAACGTGCTGCGGTCGGGCAGCACCATCGACTACGGGTACCTGCCCACGCAGGAGTCGTCGCAGGCCAGCGAGCTCGCCAACCAGGGCTACACCACCTCCCCGTGGCTGAGCTGGGGCACCACGTTCTTCCTGATGAACTTCCACAACCCGAAGACCGGGCCGCTGATCGCCCAGCCCTACATCCGGCAGGCCATGCAGTCGCTGATCGACCAGAAGACCTTCGTGTCCGGGCCGCTCAAGGGCTACGGCACCACCAACTACGGCCCGGTGCCGGCGAAGCCGGCCAACCCCTACAGCGACGCCTACGAGGCCAAGGGCCCCTGGCCCTACGCGCCGGCGACCGCGATCAAGCTGCTCAAGGCCCACGGCTGGACGGTCACCCCGAACGGGGTGTCGACCTGCGCGTCCCCCGGCACCGGCGCCACCCAGTGCGGCAAGGGCATCGCGGCCGGGGACCAAGCTGAGCTTCTCGCTGCAGTACGCCAGCGGCATCGAGTACGTCACCCAGGAGATGCAGGCGCTGAAGTCGGACTTCTCCCAGGCCGGCATCCAGGTCAACCTGTCCGCGCAGCCGTTCAACTCGATCATCAGCCTGCTCACCCCGTGCACGCCGGTGCAGTCCTCGTGCTCGTGGGAGATGCTCAACTACGGCGGCGGCTGGACCTACGGCGTGAACCCGTACCCGACCGGCGACCAGATCTTCGCAGACCGGCTCGGGCTCCAACTCCAGCAACTACTCCGACCCGCAGGCCGACAAGCTGATCCAGGCCACCGTGCGCGGCAACGTCGGCCTGACCCAGTTCGAGGACTACCTGGCCCAGCAGGTGCCGGTGCTGTGGATGCCGCAGCCGGACTACCAGATCTCCGAGATCAGCAACAAGCTCGCCGGGACCGGGCCGCAGAGCCCGATCGAGAGCCTGACCCCTGAGAACTGGTACTTCACGCAGTGACCCGCTTCCTGCTGCGGCGCTGTTCCCAGGCCGTGGTGGTGCTGCTGCTCGTGTCGGTGATCGTCTTCGGCCTGCTCCACCTGCTCCCAGGTGGGCCGGCCAGGGCGATCCTCGGCACGCACGCCACCCCGTCGAACATCGCCGCGTTCGACAAGCAGAACGGCCTGGACAGCCCGCTGCCGGTGCAGTACTGGCACTGGCTGACCGGGGTGCTGTCGGGAAACCTCGGGTTCTCCTACGTGCAGAACCAGTCGGTCGCCAGCCTGCTCGCCGACCGGCTGCCGAAGACGGCGTTCCTGGCCGCCATCTCGGTGGTGCTCGCGGTGCTGATCGCGGTGCCGGTCGGCTTCTTCCAGGCCGTCCGGCGCAACCGGGTCGGCGACTACGTCGTCACCACGGTGACGCTGGTGCTGTACTCGACCCCGGCGTTCTGGGTCGGCCATCTTGCTGATCGACGTGCTCGCCGTCCGGCTGCACGTGGTCCCGGCCGAGGCGCCGCAGGGGTCGTTCTCCGCCCTGTTCAGCGACCCGCAGGCCCTGGTGCTTCCGGTGCTCACGATCACCCTGGTGACGGTGGCGGCGTTCAGCCGCTACACCCGCTCCTCGGTCCTGGATGAGCTGGCCCAGGACTACGTGCGGATGGCCCGGTCCCACGGGGCCACGACGCCGGGTCATCCTGTTCGGGCACGTGCTGCGCAACGCGGCGGGCCCGGTCGTCACGCTGCTCGGGCCTGTACGCTGCCGTTCATCGTCTCGGGCACGCTCATCACCGAGTTCGTGTTCAACTACCCGGGGATCGGCCTGCTGGCCTTCAACGCGGCCACGTCTCAGGACTACCCGGTGATGCTCGGCGTGGTCATCGTGGTGGGCGCGGCCACGGTGATCGGCTCGCTGCTGGCCGACATCGGCCACGCCGTCCTCGACCCGCGCGTTCGCGTATCGGCGGGGATCGCATGAGCATCGAGAACGTCACCGCCGTCCGCGGGCCCGAGGACGGCGCGCTCGAGGCCGAGGCCGAGGCCACCGCGGGCGGGGTCTGGCTGCGCACGTTCCTGCGCAACCGCCTGGCCGTGGCCGGCCTCGTCGTCGCCGTCGCGCTGCTGCTGTTCTCCTTCGTCGGCCCGCTGCTCTACCACACCGACCAGGTCCACACCCGGCTCAGCATGGAGACGCTGTGGCCCGGTACCGGGCGGCCGCTCGGCACCGACTCGGTCGGCTACGACGAGCTCGGCCGGCTGATGGTCGGCGGGCAGACCATGCTCGAGGTCGCGTTCGGCGCGGCCGTCGTCGCGGTCGTGCTCGGCGTCTTGTGGGGCGCGACGGCCGGCTACTTCGGCGGGCTGCTCGACGGTTTCATGATGCGGGTCGTCGACGCGCTGCTGGCCATCCCGGCCCTGCTGCTGCTGCTCTTCCTGGCCACGGTGTTCCGGCCGAGCGTCCCGATGCTGATCATCGTGGTCGGCATCACCGCCTGGCTGGTGCCCGCCCGGCTGATCAGGGCCGAGGCCCTGTCGCTGCGCAGCCGCGAGTACGTGCTGGCCGCCAAGACCATGGGGGTCCGCGCCCCCACCATCATCCTCCGCCACATCGTCACCAACAGCATCGGCACCATCCTGGTGAACGCCACCTTCCAGGTCGCGGACGCCATCTTGGTGGTGTCGGCGCTGTCGTTCCTCGGCCTGGGCGTCGCGCCGCCGGCCACCAACTGGGGCGCCATGCTGTCCGACGGGCTGAACTTCACCTACTCCGGGTACTGGTGGCTGACCTACCCGCCGGGCATCGCCATCGTGCTCACCGTGCTGGCGTTCAACGTGGTCGGCGACGGCCTGCGGGACGCCTTCGGCCTCGACACGAGGCGCGGGTGAGCGCGACCGCGGCCGAGCGGGCCGCACAGCCAGGCACCGCGCCGGTCCTGCAGGTCACCGGCCTGGACGTGAACATCAAGCTGCCGAATTCCGTCGTCCGCGCCGTGCAGGGCGTCTCGCTTGAGGTCCGGGCCGGCGAGACGGTCGGCATCGTCGGCGAGTCGGGCTGCGGCAAGTCCACCCTCGGCACCGCCCTGGCCGGGCTGCTGCCGCCCGAGGCCAAGACCAGCGGCAGCATCAAGGTCGGCGGCCGGGAACTCGTCGGCCTGAGCGAGCGCGAGCTGCGCGGCGTCCGCGGCACCGAGGTCGGCATCGTCTTCCAGGACCCGATGACCTCGCTGAACCCGACCAAGCGGATCGGCGCCCAGGTCGGTGAGGCGCTGCGGCGGCAGCGCGGGGCCAGCAAGGCCGCCGCGCGCAGCGCGGCGGCCGAGATGCTCGGCCGCGTCGGGCTGCCCCGCCCGAACGAGCAGCTCGACCGGTTCCCGCACGAGCTGTCCGGCGGCATGCGGCAGCGGGTGGTGATCGCGTCCGCGCTGATCTGCCAGCCCAAGCTGCTGGTCGCCGACGAGCCCACCACGGCCCTGGACGTCACGACCCAGGCGCAGATCCTCGAGCTGTTCGACGGGCTGAGCAACGAGCTCGGCATGGCCACCCTGCTCGTCACCCACGACATGGGGGTTGTTGCCGGGCACGCGGACCGGGTATTTGTCATGTACGCCGGACGGGAGGCCGAGACGGGTACCACCAAGGCGATCTTCGAGCAGCCGCGCCACCAGTACACCGGGGCGCTGCTCGGCTCGATCCTGCGCATGGAGACCCCGCGCAAGTCCCGGCTCGGCACCATCCCCGGCCGCCCGCCGGACCTGACCGCGGCCGGGACGGGCTGCCCGTTCGCGCCCCGTTGCGCGGCCGCGTCCGGCGAGTGCACCAGTCAGCTCCCGTCGGCCAGCGAAGCAGGCGGCCACCGCTGGACCTGCTACCACCCGCTGGCCGCCCAGGAGACCGAGCAACTGCCGGAGGCGCAGCGATGACCGCAGGAGGCGCCGTCACCGGCCAGCACCAGGCAGGCGAGGCCAGCGGGTCCGCCGACGCGGAGCAGCCGCTGCTTGAGCTGGCCGACGTCAGCAAGCACTACCGGGGCAGCGGCCTGTGGTCGGCCGCCCCGGTGATGGCGGTGTCCGGGGTGACGCTGGCGGTCCCCGCCGGCACGTCCGTCGGCATCGTCGGCGAGTCCGGCTGCGGCAAGTCGACCCTCGGCCGGCTGGTGGTCGGCCTGGAGAAGCCCACCAGCGGTGAGGTGCGGCTGCGGGGCAAGCCCGTGGCCGACATGGGACGCGGCGAGCGGCGGGCCGCGCGGTACGAGGTCCAGATGATGTTCCAGGACCCGTACGCGGCGCTCAACCCCAGGATGACCCTGGACCGCATCATCGAGGAGCCGCTGCGGGCCCGGGGCGGCATCAGCCGCGCCGACCGCCGCGCCCGGGTCCGGCGGCTGGCCGACGAGGTCGGCATCGCCGCCGCGCAGCTCAACCGCTACCCGCGGGAGCTGTCCGGCGGCCAGCGCCAGCGCGTGGGCCTGGCCCGGGCGCTGGCGACCAGCCCGGCGCTGATCGTGGCCGACGAGCCGGTCTCCGCGCTCGACGTGTCGGTGCGCTCGCAGATCCTCAACCTGATGAGCGACCTTCAGGCCGAGCACCACATCGGCTACCTGATGGTCTCCCACGACCTGACGGTGATCCACTACTTCACCGACCACGTGGTCGTGATGTACCTGGGCAAGTTCGTCGAGTCCGGTCCGCCCGAGGAGCTGTTCCGCTCGCCCGCGCACCACTACACCCGGGCGCTCATCGATGCCGCGCCCAACCCGGTGCCGGGCCGGGCACCGGCGGCCACGATCCGCGGCGAGCTGCCGTCGGCCGCCGCCCCGCCGTCCGGCTGCCGGTTCCGCACCCGCTGCCCGGCGGCGCAGGCGGTGTGCGCCGAGGAAGAGCCGGCCATGCGCACGTTCGGGCCTGGTCACCAGGCCGCGTGCCACTTTCCCTTGAAGGAGGCGGTGCCCGCATGATCGACATCAACAGCGATATGGGCGAGAGCTTCGGCGCCTACACGATGGGCGACGACGAGGCGCTGCTCGGCTACGTGACCAGCGCGAACATCGCCTGCGGCTTCCACGGCGGCGACCCGAGGACGATCGACGCCACCGTGGCGCACGCCGCCGCCCGCGAGATCGCGATCGGCGCGCACGTCTCCTACCCCGACCTGGTCGGGTTCGGGCGGCGCTCGATGCGGGTCAGCGCGGACGAGCTGGTCACCGATGTGCTGTACCAGATCGGCGCCCTTGAGGCGTTCTGCCGCCGCCACGGCACGGCCGTCCGGTACGTCAAGGCCCACGGCGCCCTCTACAACGACCTCGCGGACAACGAGGAACTGGCCTCCGCCTTCGCGGACGCCCTGGTGGCCTACGGCGGCGGCCTGGCGGCGCTGGTGCTGGCGGGCAGCCCGGCCGTCAAGGTCCTGTCGGACAAGGGCGTGCGCGTGGTCCGCGAGGGCTTCGCCGACCGAGGCTACACACCGGGCGCCCGACTGGTCTCGCGCCGGCAGGCCGGCGCGCTCATCACCGACCCGGCGGCCGTCGCCGAGCGCGGCTGGCGGATCGCCACCGGGGCCGAGATCGAGGCGGCCGACGGGTCACCGCTCGTGCTCGAGGTGGACTCGCTGTGCGTCCACGGCGACACCCCCGGGGCGGTGGACCTGGCCCGCGCGCTGCGCGACGGCCTGGCCGCCCACGCGGTGCCGGTGGGGGCGTTCGCATGATCCCGCTCGACGACGAAAGCCTGGCCTTCCTGACCACCACCGCGCTGGAGGCCGTCCAGCGGGAGTACCCGCACTGGTGGGGCCAGGAAGTGCACCGCGACACCGTGCTGCTGACGCCCAGGCAGCTCAGCCCGGCCTTCTACGGCTGCTACGACTGGCACTCCGCGGTACACAGCCACTGGACGCTGGTCCGCGCCCTGGACCGTGGCCTGCCGGCGCCGCTGGCCGAGTCGGTCACGTCGGTGCTCGACGCGCACCTGACGCCGGACAACCTCGCCGCCGACCTGGCCTTCTACGCTGGCCCGTCAGGGACCACCAACGAGCGGCCGTACGGCTGGGCCTGGCTCATCAGGCTGCACGCCGAGTGCCAGGCCGTCGCGGACGAGCGGCACCAGCGGTGGGCCCGGGCGCTCGAACCCCTGGCGGAGCTGTTCGCTGAGCGGCTGCGCGGCTACTTCGGCGGGCAGCTCCAGTTCCCGATCCGCTCAGGCACCCACGGCAACACCGCGTTCAGCCTGCGGCTGGTCATCGAGGCGGCCCGGCGCCGCGGCGATGAGGACGGCGCCGCCGAGCTGGTCGCCGCGGCCCGGCGCATGTACGGCGACGGGCGGGCCCTGCAGTGGGACGGCGTCCCGTCCGGCGACGCGTTCCTCACCCCCGAGCTGGCCGAGGCGGCGCTGATGGCCGACGTGCTGCCCGCCCAGGAGTTCGCCGGCGTGGCTGAGCAGTGCGCTGCCCGATCCCGCCCGGGTGGACTGGGCGACGCCGGACTTCAGCCCGGACGCCGCCGATCCCGGCACCGTCCACCTCGAAGGAC
This sequence comes from uncultured Actinomycetota bacterium, assembly GCA_963748785.1. Taxonomy (GTDB): domain Bacteria; phylum Actinomycetota; class Actinomycetes; order Streptosporangiales; family Streptosporangiaceae; genus Trebonia. Next base: position 190,789 of record CAVVKP010000030.1, read on the forward strand.
TGCTGGTGTCGCGGGCCTGGTGCCTCGACGCCGTGGCCCGGGCTCTGCCGGACGGCCACCCGGTCGCGGCCGCGGCGCGTGACGCCGTCGCCGCGCACGTGACCAGGGCCGCGCTCATCAAGCCGGACGAGGGATTCGGCCGCAGTCACTGGATGCCGACGTTCCTGCTGTACCTGGACGAGCAGCTGCGGCCGTAGGCCGTTGCGAATGAGTGCTTGTTAGCGCTCATGGTGCAGCTGTCCCTTGCAGGACAGCGGTCCCGGTCTGACCCGCGTGCGCGGTGCCGGGTTCCTGGTTCAGCACGCCCTGCCCGGCGTGGCCGGGTCTTGCAAGCGCTCCGCAGGCGTTTACCCTCTCGGCCCCACTGGCCGCGAGCGATAGCAGGTTACGGGCCGCGTTGACGTCCCGGTCGATGACCAGGCCGCAGCCGTCGCAACGGTAAACCCGCTCGGTGAGCGTGAGGCTTGGCTTTCGCCCCCCGCATCGCGAGCACGTCTTGGATGACGGGTACCAGCGGTCCGCGACGATGAGCGTCCCGCCCTCCCGTGCCGTCTTGTAGGCGAGCATCCGCCGGACCTGGCCGAATCCCTGGTCGGACACCGCGCGGGCTAGCTTCCGGTTGCTGATCATGCCGGTGACGTTCAGGTCTTCGACGACCACCGTCTCGTACCGGCGCGACAGGCCGGTGGTGGCCTTATGGAGCGCGTGGGCGCGGACGTTCGCCACCCGGGCGTGGATCCGGGCGAGCCGGGCCGCGCCCTTGCGGCGACTCGCCGACCCCTTCTGCTTCCGCGAGTGCGCGCGGGACGCGCGCCGCAGCCGCCGCAGCGCGGCCCGCAGCGGCTTCGGCCCCGCGATCTCGATCACGCGCCCCCGGTCATCCACCCCGGCCAGCAGTGCCTTGACGCCAAGGTCGATGCCAACGGCACTCCCCGGGCGCGCGTGACATTCCGGCTGGTCACGCTCCACTTCGACGGCGAACGACACGAACCAGCGCTGCGCCGTCCGGCTCACGGTGGCCGACAGGATTCTCGCCGACCCGCCCGCCAGCCTGGACGCGAAGCCGCGCTGTACCACTTCCGCTCCGCCTTGTAGCGCTCGGCGCACTTGGCGCGGCCCCAGTTGTAAGCGAACCGGGACGCGCCCGCGTGCGACCGGCAGCCCCGTTCATCCGCCGGGCAGGCAGTCGAGCGCGAACCTGTACGCCTGCGTGGCCTTCACCCGGCGTCCCCGGTGATGACCCTCATCGCCCGCGCGGCCCGGCTCGCCGCAGCGCCCCGGCCGTACAGGCGCGCGCACAGCGAGGTAAGGACCTCGGTCACGTCCCGCACCAGGTCGTCGTCCACCCCGGCAGCGTCCACGACCAGCAGGCGGCGCCCCTGCAGCGCGGCCTCGACGTACTCCGCGCCGAACCGGGCGAACCTGCCACGGTCCCCCGCCACGATCGCCTCCGCCCCCCGGTCGCCCAGCAGCGCGAGGAACCCGCGGCGGTCACCGCTCAGCGCCGGGCCGGCCTCCGTCACGACCTCCCGACCGGGAGACCCTGAGAAGCCGCCCACGCGGTCACGCGCCCGGCCTGCCGGCCAAGGCCCGGCTTCTGGCCACCGGACGACACCCGCGCGTACACGGCCCTCAGCCCGGAAGAAGCGGCAGCGGCGTCACCGACCAGGATCAGGCCCCCGACCCGGCGCGCGGGCACAGGCAGCAGACCCCCGGCGAACCAGCGCCGCGCGGTCGCGTACCCGGCGCCTCCACGCGCCGCCCACTCCTTCAAGTTCACACTGCGATTATGCAGCGTCTACCGAGCTCCATCGAACGCTCATTCGCAAACAGTTGCCAACCCCCGCCGCCGTTATGATCTCTCGGGAAAGCCTTTCGTGCGCTTCGCGGTTCAGCGAACCGCGAGGCGCACCGACGTGCTGCCGCCGCGCACCTCAAGCTCGACGACCCCGGTATCCGGCGCGACGTCGGTGAACTCCGGGTCCGCCGGCCCGGTCAGGTCCGGCAGCCACACCGCCGTCGTCACCCCGCGCACGGAGATCTCGCCCGCCGACCGCGCCACACGCTCCCAGGCCTGCGCCTGCGTCACCGCCGAGACGATCACATAGGCGAGCCGGTTGTCCCGGCTCGCCACGATGACGTGGCCGTTCCTGATGGCCGGGTCGACCCGGACTCCCGGGCCTGACGGCAGGTTGAAGGCCCGCACCACCCCGGCGGCGCGCAGCGCCCCCCGGGCCCGGTCCTCGGCCTCGACCGCGAAGCCGAAGGCCCACCGCTCCCGCATCGCCTGCGGCAACGGGGCGTCGGGGTTGAACGCGAGGGCAAGCTGCGCCGCGACGATATCGACGCCGGACTGCTCCTCGACCACCGCGTGCTCGGGCGTGAGGCGCGTGCTCACGCCGAGGAACCGCCAGTCGCCGCCAGGAAGGCGCTCGTACTCGGCGACGCCGTAACCCTGTAGCCCCAGCTCCTGCCGCGGAGGCCCGCGCCCGCTCGGCCAGCTCGGCCGCGGCGTCCCGTGGCGCGCTGTGTGCGGCGACGGGGATGCCCCGGCGCGTCGCGCAGGCAACGCGCGCACCGAGTACCAGGGTGCGGGCTGTCCCGGCCAGGAGGTCGACCTGGGCCTGCTCTCCGGGGGCCTCCCCGTTCCCGCGACGTTGTCCTGCGCGCGTGGCCGGCCGCCGCGCCAGCAGGTCGGCGTTCGCGCCGATCCAGGTGAGTCCGTGGCCGCTCACGGTTGCCGCGGCGGCGGCGTCGAGGGCCAGGCGCCCGTCTCCGGGATGGACCGCATCCGCCCCGCTGCGAAGCGCCACGGCCACCAGCGAATCGATGTCGTCGTAGCCGCCGGCTCCGGCCAGGGAGTACGCCTCGTCCGCCAGCCCGGCGTGCAGCGCCCAGATGTCCGCGTCGTCGTAGACCGCGACCGTGGCGAATCCCGAGGTCCTTGCAGGCGCGGATGATCCGGACCGCCACCACGCCGCGCGCCGCGACCAGCACCCTAGGCAGGAGCCACCTCACTCGCCCTCCCGGCGCCCGCGGCGTCGCCCGCGGTGCCGGCCAGCTCGAACACGATACGGTCGCCCGGGGCGAGCTGGGCGGCGAGCCGCAGCGCATCCGCCTCGAGCACGCCGATGACCGGGTATCCGCCGGTCAGCGGGTGGTCGCTGAGGAACAAGATCGGTTCACCCGACGGCGGCACCTGGATCGACCCCGACACCATGCCCTCGCTCCGTAGCACGGCGGCGTCCTGCACGGGCAGCGGGCCGGCGCTGCCGGACAGCCGCAGGCCGACCCGGTCCGCGGCGGTGCCGACCGTCCAGGTGCTCGCGAGGAACCGTTCCACCGCCGCGGGGGAGAAGAGGTCGTCCCGGGGGCCGAGCGCCACCGGAAGCACGGTCGGCTCCGTCTGCGCCTGCTCCGCGACTGCCCCGTCCGCGTACCAGACTTCGCCGGCCTGCTCGCCCCCCACCGGGATGACCACGCCGGCCCGCAGCGGCGGCGGGCCGAGCGCGGACAGGGTATCCGTGGAGCGGCTGCCCAGGACCGGCGTGACCGCCGCGCCCCCGCGGACCGCCAGGTAGCTGCGAAAACCCCTGCGCGGGAGCGCGAAGGAGAGCCGTTCCCCGGCCCGCAGCAGGAACGGGGTACGGAACGGGGCCGGACGCTGGTCCCCGTCGGTGCCGGGCTCGGCGATAACCAGGTCCACGCTCGCTCCGGTTACGGCCACGATCAGGTCCCCGATGGCCCGGCACTCGAAGCCACCTGGCGCCACCTCGATACCCGCGGCGTCCGGCGCGTTGCCGACCAGCCAGTTCGCCTCGGCCAGCGACTCCGCGTCGAGCGCGCCGGAACGTCCGACGCCGAGATGCCCAAGGCCGACCCGCCCGGCATCCTGGATGGTCGCCTGGAAGCCGGGCTTCTCGATCACGAGGGCGGGTCCCTCAGGCGCGGCCGCTGCCGTCGCGTCCCCGGCTGGGGCCGTGGCCGCGGCCGGGGAGCGGGTGAGCGATACCGCCTCTCGCACGGGCGTGAACCGGACCTGGTCGCCGGCGCTGAGGGTCGCGGGCGGGTCGTTGCTGAGGTTCCACAGGGCAGTCGGGGATCGCCCGATGAGCTGCCACCCGCCGGGCGACTCGCGCGGGTACACCGCGGCATAGGCTCCGCCGATCGCTACCGACCCGGCCGGAACCCGAGTCCGGGGCTCCGTGCGGCGGGCGACCCGCAGGCGGTCGTGCGGGGCGACGAGGTAGGCGAACCCGGGTGAGAAACCCACGAAGGCGACGGTCCACAGTGTCTCCGCGTGCAAGCGGACTACCTCTGCGGCCCCGAGGCCGGTCAGCTCTCCCACCGTCTCCAGGTCCGGTCCGTCGTAGACCACGTCAATGCGGACCTCGCGCGGTGTCTCCGGGGCTAGCTCCGGCGCCGTCCACCCGGGCAGCACTGACCGCGCCTCTAGCGCGGCGTGGGCGTCGGCGAAGGCGACCAGCACGGACGCCTCGCCCTGGACGACATCCTCTTGACCCCCGAGGGGATTCCTCTGCAGCTGCCTGGCCAGCCGCAGCGCTTCCCGCCAGGAAGCGCACTCAACGAGGAGCGCCCTGCTCCCGGCCAGGCGGACGTTCCTATGCACAGCGCGGCGATCCCGTCGTGATGAGCATGAGTACCACCCTGGTGTCCACCGTGGAGCCGTCCGTTGAAGCATACTATTGTTGAGCAATCCACCAACATCGTTGGTAAACGATACATGATCAAGGTGTCGTGCCCCGAGGGCGACGGGTCCTCACGGGGCGGGTGGAGGCCCCTGTGATGTCGCGGCCGGGGAGGGGCCCCGGTGAGGCGGGAGTATTAGCGAACACCCGCCCTTTGTGAACGTAACCTGACATCGTTTCCCAGAAATCACCCCGAAACAAAACTTCCTTAGCCTTTCCTTAAGATACCCCTAGGAAAGGCAGGAAGTATTGCGAAAGGGAAGCGTCTCGCGCCGACGAAGTGTCGGCATCGTTGGAGCAGCGGTCGGTACCATCCTCGCCGTCGGCTGCATCGCGGCAGCAGTACCGGCCAGTGCGGCCACGCACGATAGCCCGGGCCACGCCAATAGCGCTTTTGATCCCACGACCTTCACCATTACCCAGGCACTCGACGCGTTCAAAGAACACAAACTCACCTCGGTCGGACTGACACAGGATTTCCTCGCCCGCATTGCGAAGTACGAGCCCGACTACAACGCGTTCACCCAGATGAATCCCGACGCGATCAACGAGGCCAAGGCCTCGGACAAGCGCCGTGCTGAGCACGAGAAGCCCCGCGCACTCGAAGGCGTGCCGATCGTCATCAAGGACACCCTCAACTTCGCCGGGCTCCCCACCACCGGGGCCTGGCCGGTCACCTCGCCCGTCGACGGCGGCGTTCCCCTCGTCCCCGCCCAGGACGCGCCCGTGGTCAAGCGCCTCCTGGACGCCGGCGCGGTCATCGTGGGGAAGACGAACCTTCCCATCCTGGCCGGGAGCGGCAACAACGCCAACAACAGCGCGTACGGACCGACCTTCAGCATCCTCAACCAGAACTGGTCACCCGGCGGCTCCTCGACCGGCACCGCGGCCTCGGTGGCCGGTGACTTCGCCGTCGCGGGCGTCGGGGAGGAGACCGGCGGCTCGATCCAGAACCCCTCCTCGGCGGAGAGCCTGTTCGGCGTCAAGACCACGTTCGGCCTGGTCCCGACGGTAGGCAACATGCCGCTGGCCGGGACGACCCGGGACGTCCTCGGGCCGATCGTCAAGGATCCCGAGGACGCCGCGATCATGCTCAACGTGATGGCGGGCTACACCCCGGCCGATCCCAAGACCACGGTCGACCTCGGCAAGCTGCCCAAGGACGGCTACCAGGAAGACATGTCGTCCCACGCCCTGGCGGGCAAGCGGATCGGCCTGTACGGACCGGGCTGGCGCAGCGGCGCCAACGGCGTCCTCTCGCCCGAGACCCAGGCGCTGTACGACAAGGCCGTCAAACTGCTCAAGGCGCAGGGGGCGACCGTCGTCACGGACCCGTTCGCCGGCAGCGGCTTCGCCGACATCACGACCGCGGGCGGCAGCGGAGGCACCGAGGACCGCACCCATCAGTTCAACCTGTACCTCCAGGGCCTTGGCCCCACGTCCTCGATCAACTCGCTCGCCGAACTCAAGACGTGGGCCGCGGCCAACGGCTTCGGGAGCGACTCGAGCCTCGCCAGCCTCACCGGCGACCCTGACGTGGAACCCGACATGTCGGCGTTCGACCAGCGACGTGACGCCTACGACAACATCTTCAACGCCGTCATGAAGAAGTACCACCTCGACGGGCTGTTCTTCCCCCAGGAGACCAAGGAGATCGGCGACATCTACACCGGAGGCATCTCCTCCACGACGGTCTCCGAGATCAACATCGCCCAGCTACCCGGCGCGGTGGTGCCGGACGGCTCCTACGCCGACGGCAAGCCCTTCTCCACCATCTTCGTCGGCCCGAAGTTCAGCGAGCCAGAACTGCTTGGCTTGGCCTACGCCTTCACCCAGGCCAAGGGCTACGCCGGACGCGTCATCAACCATGACCTCAGCACCACGCCAGGACCGACTCCGCCCCCGGCGCCGTAACCCTGCCTGACCCCAGGGCCGGTGCCCCAGGCGCACGCGCCTGGGGCACCGTCTGGTTTTCTCCGGTCAGGTGCGGGACGAGGCGCCGCGTTGCCGGATCATGTCCTCGAGCAACGTGGCGGTGAAGTTGTCTGGCTCGACGTCGGCCACCGACAGCAGCGTCTCGGTGCGCTGCACGCCGGGGATCTGGAAGATCTTGGCGAGCAGCAGCTGACGCAGGTGGGTGTGGTCGCGAACGCGCAGCCGGACGAGCAGGTCGAGGCTGCCGGTGACCACGCTCATGGTCTCGGCCTCCGGCAGCTCCCGGATCTCGCGGATGATCTTGCTCAGGTCCATGCCGGCGCTGGCGGTCACCGTGAGGTACACCACGACGGGAAGGCCGAGCGCCGCCCAGTCGATGTCCGCCCGGTACCCGCGGATCACCCCGCTGCGCTCAAGCCTGGCCAACCGGTCGGCCACCGCCGGCGGCGACATCTCGATTTGCCTGGCCAGGGCACGCTGCGACTGCCGGGCGTCGGAGGCAAGCGCGCTGCAGCAACGCCAGGTCGAGGTCGTCCACCTCAACCGTGGGCCTGGGCGGCGGGGAAACCTCCGCCAGCCGGGCCAGCGGTGCCGGGTCGATTGTCATTTGGAAGGTTACCTATCGCCGAATCGAACTGTATGAGCTATGATAGCTTCCGAGTCTTTTGAATGTAAGGTATGCAGTCAGAAGTTCTTACAATTGCAAGATCCTGGCATCAAGGGTAATCTCCCCGCCGCCTCGGCCCGAGCCGACGGACCAAGGCGGAGACCGGTCCCCGAGGCCCGGCCATGAGGAAAGGAAGCCAAGCCGATGACCGCAGTCACGGGTCAGCAGAGCCTTGACCGAGGTGACCAGGATCGCGGCCCTGGGCTTGGCGACAGGGCGCACCGCGACTGGGACGAGCGGCTCGCGCGCCGCACGCAGGTGCTGGGCGGCTCGGAGGTCACGGCGATCCTCGCTCTCGCCGGGGCCACCGACGTCATCACGTTCTCCGGCGGGTTCCCCGAGCCGGCGACGTTCTCGACCGGCACGCTCGCCGACATCGCCGCCCGGCTGATCGCGCGAGGAGCCAGGGGTGGCGCTGCAGTACTCGGCCACCGAGGGCCTGGCCGGCATCCGCGAGTACGTCTCCGGCCGGCTGGCGGCCGCCGACGGCCGGGCGCCGGGCGCGGGCGAGCTGATGATCACCAGCGGCGGGATCGACTGCATGGAGCTGCTGGCCAAGAGCTACGTGGACCCCGGCGACGTCGTCGTCGTGGAGGAGCCAACGTACCTGGGCGGGATCATGGCGTTCCGCGGCTACGAGGCCGACGTGCGCGGCGTTCCCCTCGACGACGACGGGATGCGGGTGGACGTGCTCGCTGACCTGCTGGCCGGCGGACTGCGGCCGAAGATCGTCTACACGATCCCCGACTACCAGAACCCGACCGGCCTGTCGATGAGCGCCGAGCGCAGGCAGGCGCTGGCCGACCTCGCCCGCCGCTACGACTTCCTGATCCTGGAGGACGTGGCCTACCGCGAGCTCGGCTTCGGCGCCCCCGGGCTTGGTGATGTGGCCCCGCCGCCGAGCCTGTGGTCGCTGGCGCCCGATGTCGTGCTGCAGGCGGGCACGTTCTCCAAGATCTTCTCCCCGGGATTCCGGATGGGCTGGGCGGCCGGCCCGGCGGACGTCGTCAGCCGGCTCATCATCGCCAAGCAGAACTCCGACCAGTGCGCCGGCGCGCTCGGCCAGCGGATGCTGGAGGAGTACGGCCGGGGCGGCCACCTGGACCGCCAGGTCGCCGCGTCCCGGGTGCTCTACGAGCGGCGAGCCGGCCTGACGACGGATGCGCTGGCCGCCCACATGCCCGATGGCGCTACCTGGACAACGCCGACCGGGGGATTTTACGTCTGGCTCACCTGTCCCGAGGGCGTTGACACGGTGGCGCTGTCGGCCGCCGCCCGCGCCCAGAAGGTCGCCTACGTGCCCGGACGGCCGTTCTACCTGGAAGGCACCGGCCCTGGAGCCAACCAGATCCGGCTCTCCTACAGCCGGGTCGCCGACGACCTCATCGACGAGGGCATCCGCCGGATCGCCGACGTCGTGAAGAGCGCGCTGTAATTCCACCGCACGGTAACTTCACCGCACGACCTTCGGACAGCACGGGAGGACATATGAGCGACGCTGCGCACGACAATGCCGCCAACCACTTCACCACGGAGCCGGGCGGTACTCCGACCGCGCCGGGCCGGTACGTCAACGTGGACTCGGCTGACCCCGGTGGAGTTCCTGCCCGGGCTCGGGTTCCGGCCGGTGCTCGGCCAGAAGGCCATGACCAACTTCGTGTCCTTCGAGCCGGGCGCGGAGGCTCCCCGCCATGTCCACGAGGAGGAGCAGATCGTCATCGTCCTCGACGGGGAGTTCACCTTCGACCTCGACGGCGACGTACGCGTCATGCGCAAGGGCGACGTCGCCGTCGTCCCGTCCTGGGTGCCGCACGGCGCCTGGGCCACCGACAGTCACTGCCTGGAGGTCGACGTGTTCGCGCCGCCGCGCAGCAGCCTGCTCAAGCTGGCCGAGGCCCAGGCAGCCGAGAGCGGTGGCGGGTGCCGAAGGCGCCGAGACCGGGGGAAACGCGGCGGGTGAGGAATAGGTGGAGCTGGGACTGACCGGCCGCCGGGCCATCGTCACCGGCGGCTCCAAGGGGCTGGGTAGGGCCATCGCCGCCGAACTGCTGGCCGAGGGTGCCTCCGTGGCCATCTGCTCCCGGCATGCCGACGAGCTGGACCGCGACCGCCGCCGAGCTGACCGCGACCGCCGGCCTGGCCGGAAAGCAAGCGCAGCAGGTGCTGGCGCTGCCCTGTGACGTGACCGACCCCGCTCGCGGTGACCGAGTTCGTCGCGGCCGCGACCGCCGCCCTGGGCGGGCTCGACATCCTGGTCAACAACGCCGGCGGGGCGCGGCCCGGCCGGTTCGCCACGCTGACCGACGAGGACTGGCACGAGGACATCGAGGTGAAGCTGTTCTCCCAGATCCGCTGCATCCGCGCCGCCCTGCCGCACCTGCGGGCCAGCGCCGCGCCCCGCGTCATCAACGTCAACGCCCTGTACGCGCGCTACCCCGACCCGGCCTTCCTCGCCTCGTCGGTCAACCGCGCATCCTGCCTCAACCTGTCCAAGGCCCTGTCCATCGAGCTGGGCGGCGAGGGAATCCTCGTCAACAGCGTGAACATCGGCTTCGTCGAGACACCGCAATGGCAGAACATCCACAGCAAGCGCGCCCCCGAGATGCCTGCCGACGAGTTCTTCGGCCAGCTCGCCAAGGCGGAGGTGCCGCTCGGCCGGTTCGGGCAGCCCGAGGAGGTCGCCGGGCTCGTCGCGTTCCTGGCCAGTGAGCGGGCTAGCTACATCGCCGGCGCGTCCATCGACGTCGGCGGCGGTATGGGCAAGTTCCTTTAGGAATTACCGGAGCCGGAGCCGGAGCCGGTGCCGCGCTAGCCGCCGTGGCTGCCGGTGACGTCAACGACCTCGGAAAGGACGTTCAGGAACTGGTCGGCGTGCCGCGGGCCGAAGGGGAGCGGCGGCCGGATCTTCAGTACGCTGCCCCGGGGGCCGGTGGCGCTGATCAGCACGCGGCGGTCCCGCATCCCATTGACGATCGCGGACGCCAGTTCGCCGGACGGCCGGCCGGTCTCCGGCGAGACGACGTCGATGCCGAGGTACAGGCCGGCGCCGCGCACGTCACCGAGCACCGGGCTGCCGGCTGCCAGCCGCGTCACCGAGTCCTTGAGGTACGCCCCGGTAGCCGCGGCGTTGGCGGGGAGCCCCTCGTCGTGGAGGACATCGAGGACGGCGGAGGCGGCGGCCACGCAGACCGGGTTGCCGCCGAACGTGTTGAAGTACCGGACCTTCCGCCCGAAGTCCTCGATCACGACGTGCCGGGCGACGAGCCCGGCGATCGGGAGCCCGTTGCCCATCGGCTTGCCCATGGTCACGATGTCCGGGAGCACGCCGTGCCGCTGGTAGCCCCACATATGGGACCCGGTACGGGCGAACCCCGCCTGCACCTCATCGGCGATGTACAGCCCGCCGGCGGCCCGGACGATCTCCGCGACCGGGACCAGGAACCCGGCCGGATCCGGGAGCACTCCGTCGGAGGAGAACAGCGAGTCGGCGAGGAACGCGGCGAGCCGCAGCCCGTTGCTTTGCAGATCGGAGATGGCCGCGGCGACCGCGGCGGCGAAGTCCGCCCCCCCCGGTGGGGGCCGGTATCACCCGGACGTGCGACCCGGGCGGAACGTTCGGCCCCAGGCTGGGGGAGAGCTCCGCGACCGCGGCGGTGACCCCGTGGTAGGCGTTGGCGGTCACGATCACGCCGGTCCCCCCGGTGTAGTGCCGCGCGATCCGTAGCGCCAGGTCGTTCGCCTCGCTCCCGGTGCACGTGAAGACCGCGTGCGCGGGGGACCCGTTCGTGGCCTGGCCTACGGTGTGCGTGGCGAGCAACCGCTCGGCGTACGAGACGACCCCGTCGGTCAGGTACCTGGTGTGCGTGTTGAGCTTCAGCAGCTGCCTGGACACCGCCTCGGCGACCCAGGGGTGCGAGTGCCCGACCGAAGGCACGTTGTTGTAGGCGTCGAGGTACGCGTTGCCGTCGGCGTCATACAGGTGCACGCCCGAGCCGTTCACGAACGACACCGGGTGGTCGTAAAACAGCCGGTACGCGCTCCCGAGCGCGCGTTCGCGCCGTCCGATGAGTTCCCTTGTCGCAGGCTGAAGGTCCCCGGCCCGCGAACCGTCGAAGCCGTTAACCATCACAGGCGCTGGCTCGGTCACTGCTTCTCCTCGCAAACTGCCCGAACGGAGCGGGCGATCTCGTCCGGGGTGAGCAGCCGCAGGTCCGCGAACTGCTCCACGGCCTTGGGTGTGCTTCGCAGCAGGTACGTCCGGTTGGCCGGGTCACGTGCCGCGTTCCGCTGCGCGACGATGATCCGGGCGGCCACCCGCGCCACCATGAACTCCGCCGCCAGGGTCAGGTCCCCGGGACTAAGCGGATCGACCGCCTGGTATCCGGCGACGACGTCGAGGGCCGGGGTGAGCATGTCGGTTCCCGTGCTGAGCTGGTAACAGGCCGCGGCGCCGACGTCCATCGCGACCGGCCCGGCCAGGGCATCGCCGAAGTCGAGGATGCCGGTGACCCGGCGGCCGTCGCTGAGCAGGTTCTCCCCGTGGAAGTCCGTGTGAATGACCTGCGTCGCCGTCTCGGCCAGGACCGGGCTGACCACGGCGTCGAACCGGTCGATGCAGTGCGTGAGGCCCGCCCGCAGCCCGTCGGCCGCAATCCGGGCCGCGATGCCCGCGGGAAGAGCCCGCTCGACGGCAGGCAGCAGGCCGCTGGCTGGCAGCTCGTCGAGCAGCGCCCGGAGCCGCCCCAGGTTCTGCAGGTCCCACAGATGGGTGCGCCGTGCCCCGGGGTGGCGCAGCCCGCGAAGCGCGAGGTTAAGCCGGGCGAGCGTGACGCCGAGCTCACGCCGCAGCGCCGGGCTGGTGGGGGCCCGGCCGAGCAGTTCTCCGTCCAGCCACGAGGTCATCGTCACCAGCCGCGCGGGTCCGCCGCCGTCAGAGATCCGTACCTCAGGTGTCCCGTCGAGCGCGGGGATAACCCGCTGCACTGGCAGCTCGGGCGCGGTGGACGCGAGGTGCAGCAGGACGGAGGTCTGAAAGGAGACCGGGTCAGCGTGTTCGCCGGCCACGCTGATCTTGAGCAGCCGCGAACCCCCCGGGGCAGCCAGCCGGAACGTGTCGTCATGCTCCGCGCCGAGGCGTTCCGCTTTCCCGCTGACCCCGTAGTACTTGAATGCGATCTGCTCAGCCTGGTCCGACGAGACCCGGGGAAAGGCAGCCGCGCCGCCGCCTGTCGGGGAAAGGGCCGTTACCGGCCGGTAATCCCTGGGCACCGACGGCTTTTTCCGGTTCACCCGGCTCCTTTTCCTCCACCATCCAACCCAGGACTGCATCGGCGGCGCTCTTCCCGGGAAGCGCCAGCCGGATGCGGGACAGATGTCTCATCGGGAGGCTTGCACGACGGGCGCCAGCCACGGCAGTGCGTCGGCCGCGGAGCCGGCCGCCCGGAGGTCCGCGGCGCGCGCGTGACCTTCGAAAAGCTCGACCCGGGACGCCCGGCCGCACACCTCGCCAAGGAGCGCGCTCGACGCCGGGTCGCGCACTTCCTGGTAGGTGCAGGTCTTGAGGTATTTCCCGACCCACAGGCCGCCGCTGTAGCGGGCCGCCCCGCGGGTGGGCAGCACGTGATTGGTGCCGATGACCTTGTCCCCGAAGGACACGCACGTGCCCTCGCCAAGGAACAGCGCGCCGTAGTTCGACATGGCCTGCAGGGCCTGGCGCGGTTCGCTGGTCAGCACCTCGACATGCTCGAAGGCGTACTCGTCCCCCAGGGCATACGCCTCGTCTATGGTGTCCACCACGACCACTTCGCCGTGGTCGGCCCAGGCGGGCCCGGCCATGTCCCTGGTGGGCATGCCCGGCAGGATCAGCTCCACGTAGCGCAGCGCCTCGCGCGCCACGCGCTCGGACGTCGTGATGAGTACCGCGGGCGAATCCGGCCCGTGCTCGGCCTGGCTGAGCAGGTCGACCGCCACCGTGACCGGGTTAGCCGTGTCATCGGCGATCACGAGAATTTCCGTGGGGCCGGCGAACAGGTCGATGCCGACCTCCCCGTACAGCTGGCGCTTGGCCTCGGCGACGTAGGCGTTCCCCGGCCCGACGAGCAGGTCGACCGCCCCGATCGTCTCGGTTCCCACCGCCAGGGCGGCGACCGCCTGCACGCCCCCGACGAGCAGGATCTCGTCGGCCCCCGCGAAGTGCATGGCCGCGATGGTCGCCGCCGGCAGCTCGCCCCTGATCGGCGGGGTGCAGGCGGTCACCCGGGACACGCCCGCCACCTTGGCGGTAATGATGGTCATGTGGGCCGAGGCGAGCAGCGGGTACCTGCCGCCAGGAACGTAGGCTCCGACCGAGCTGATCGGGATGTGCCGGTGACCGAGTATCACCCCGGGAAGGGTCTCGACCTCAAGGTCGCTCAGCGACTCCAGTTGGCGCTGGGCAAAGGTGCGGATCTGGTGCTGGGCGAACTTGAGATCATCGAGCACAACGGCGGGCAGCGAGGCGATCGCCTTGTCGATGGTCTCCTGGTCCAGCTTGAACGAGGGCGGATTCCACTTGTCGAACTTCTCGGAATAGCGGCGTACAGCGTGGTCGCCTTCCGACCGGACGCCGGAGATGATTTCCGAAACGGTGGCGGCCACGTCGGTGGCGGCCCGTTCCGATTGCGGCTGAGCCCGCTTGAGATAGGTCGAGGTCACTCGAACCACTTTCCTTTCGCTCGGCGCATGCCTGGCTGTGGCCGCCGCCCGCCGCTGATGGCCGGTAATTCATCGCACGCTGTTCGCGGAGGCGGCGGTTTCGCGTCCGCCGCAGGTGCGGCGGACGATAAGGCGCGGCCGGAGGACGATATCGACGTGGTCGTTGACCGGGCCGCTGTGAATTCGGTCGAGGAGCAGCCGCGTGGCCTGGCGGCCCATTTCCGCGGCGGGCTGGCGGACGGTCGTCAGGGAGATGGGGCGCAGCGAGGCGGCGGGGACGTCATCGACGCCGACGATGGCCAGGTCGCCGGGGATGCTCAGGCCGGCGTCGAGGATGGCGTCCATCGCACCGAGGGCGATCTCGTCGTCGGCGCAGAACAGGGCCGTGGGACGGGGGTTGCGGGTGAGGATCTCGCGGGCGAGGGTGTAACCGCTGGTCTTGGTGAAGGTGCCGTGCAGGATGGCGTTGTCCAGCAGGGGAATGCCTAGTTCGGCCAGTTGGGTGGTGAAGCCCTTGAGGCGGGCGGCGTTGGTTGACGTGGACTCCAGGCCGCCGAGGTAGCCGAGCCGGGTATGGCCAAGCTCGGCGAGGTGGGCGGCGATGATGCGGCCGGCGCCTTCGTTGTCGAGCCGGACGCCGTCGGCCGCGAGATTAGGCACGGTCCGGTTGACCATGACGAGCGGGATGTGGTCGAGGCGGACCTTGTCGAGCAGCGGCTGGCTGTCGAGCATGGACGAGGTGAGGATGGCGCCGTCCACCTGGTGCTCGATGAGCAGTTCCAGGGAAGACATCTGAAGGTCACGGTCTTCCTGGGTGTTGCAGAGCACGACGTTGTAGTCGCGCTTGCGGGCGGTGGCGACGACGGCCTCGATGACCTCCGGGTAGAACGCGTTGGTGATGTTGGAAACGACGAGGCCGATCAGCTTGCTGCGTCCGGTGGTGAGGGTCCGGGCGGCGGCGTTGGGGGAGTAGCCGAGCCGCTCGGCGGCAGACAGGACCCGCATGGCGGTGGCCTTGCTGATCCGCGGGCTGTTGTTCAGCACCCGCGACACGGTCGACTGGGACACGTCGGCTTCCCTGGCGATGTCCCAGCTGCTTGGCTTACGTGGTCGTGCCGTGCGGGCCGGGCGATCGTGCGGCAGCCCTGGCTGGTCGTCTGTCATCGGATTTCTCCACTGGACACGCGTTTGGTATGCAATCGCGTGCTTAGCGGGCGCGGCCGTTCATCAAGCCCGGCATGCCGGTTACCGTCAGGTCGCCGGAGAAGAGCGGGTCAGCGTCAGCGGTCTTGAGCTGACAGCCCCGGTCAGGATCGCGATATGCATAGCGTACTCGAGCGTGATCTCAATGATGTCCCCCTGGCTTTTCTCAACCCACGGATGCCAGAATCCGTCGGGTTCTTGGGAGTCGATATACCATCGGGCGAATCGTCCGAGCCAGGCCAGGTACTGCGGATCCCCGGTGATCTGGTAAAGGAGCGCCGCCCCCCAGCTGCTCTTGCATGCCGAAGGATAAGAGAACTGGTCGTCAGTCGCGGCCATTGAAAAGTTCTGATACTCGCGGGCGAGCGTAAGGTACCGCTCCTGCGGGTCGGCCAGGTACAGCCGGCCGAGGAATCCCGCCGCGATGCCGCCGATTGTCCAGCGCTGCATCTGGTTCTCCTGATTTTCCACGACAAACCGCCGCTGGAAACCGGGGTCACCGGGCCGGATCGGGGCCTGCCGGCTGCGCGACCAGAAGCAGTAGAACCGTTCGGGGAGTTCCTGCTGGGCGTCGTAGATGGCCTGGAGGAAGTCGGCGACCCGGCGGGCCGCATCGAGCTGACCGGTGAGCAGGCAAGCGAACCCGGGCCCGCACGCGTAGGGGATGTCCATTTCGTCGCTCATCGACCCGTCGGGCAACCGGTCGTTGGCGAAGCCGCCGGACACCGGGTCCTGGCAGCGCAGCAGCTCGGGCATGAGGCCGATGGACAGGTCGTGCTGATGCAGCATCTGCGCGCCGATGATCACGGTGGAGTCCCGGTACGACCAGCCGTCGAGCAGCCGCCGCGGCGGGGCGCCCAGCGTCATGTCCGGCGTCAGCAGGTTGCGCCGCATCCAGCCGCAGATCGCGTGCCCGGCGTCGGACTCGCCGTACTGCGCGAACGTCCAGGGCGCGCGGTGGTACTTGAACCCGTCTGCCACGTCGCCGAGCGAGCCGTCAGGGTTGCGCCGTGCGAGGACCCAGTCCACCGCGCGATGGCCCGCCTTGGACAGCTCGGACAGGTACTCGTATGCGTCGACGGCGGTGGGCGGTGCCGTCATGACTGCGGTCACTGTGACCTTCTCCTTGTCGCGTCCGCCTCGCTGGTGGCCTCGTCGATCATGGCGAGCGGATCGCGCAGCGGCTGGTAACCGAGCATGGTGTGCGCCTTCTTGCTGCTGATCCGCCAGTGGCGGCGCGGCTTATCCTGCTTGATCACGACGACATCCAGCCCGAGCCGCTCGCCGAGGTGCTCGGCGAAGTCCCGCTCGGACACCGGCGTGGCCTGCCCGATGTTGAATGCTTCGCCGATGGCGGCATCGTTCTCGAGCATCGCCCGCATGCCCGCCGCGGCGTCCCTCGCGTCGCCGTACGTGACGGTGCCGGCGACCCCGTCGGGGCCGGTCAGCACGTAAAGCGCTTCCTCGCCGGCCGCGCGCAGGTCCTCAAGCAGCCCGGGTGAGGCGGCTGCGTCGCGCGGGTGCGTCGTCAGCCATCCGATGGCCGCGCTGGCGAACCAGCGGCGGCCGAACACGGTGTCTGGCCGGACGAACTCGCCCGGATTGGCCGTCGCGGTGGGCCGCATGACGGTGATCGGTACGCCGTAGGTCTTCCAGTACGAGCGCGACAGCAGCTCGGCCCCGACCTTCGTAGCGCCGTAGACCGTGCCAGGACGCTGGGGGTGGGTTTCGTCGATCGTGACGGCGTGGTCGTCGTCGCCGGAGAGATAGACGGCGTCACTGCTGGTGTAGACGAACCGCTTGATCCCTGGGGCGTGCTGGCGCGCCGCTTCGAGAACGTTGAAGGTGCCGCGCAGGTTAACGTCGACGAACCGGTCGTCGGAAACGTCGTGCGTGGTCAGCGCGGCGCCGAGGTGGCAGATCGCGTCAATGCCACTGACGGCGGGCACCAGGTCGTCCGGTGCCTCGAGGTCACCCTCGATTACCTGCGCCCCGGCGTCGCCCAGCCGTGCGAGGCCAGGATCACCGGGTAGGCCAAATGCCCGGACCGTATGCCCTTCGGCGAGCAGGCCGAGGGACAGGTGCGACCCTATCCGGCCGGCCGCCCCGGTAACGAGGACCTTCAAGGGCGCCTCCCTTTGTCTTGGGTTGTGCATACGTAGTCTCACGGGGGCCGCTCGCCTCTGTCAAGTGTGCGCTCTCTCGCTCAGGCGGGGCCGCGCCGCAGGACGGCGCCGGGGAGCTTGCCCGTTCCCCGCCCGGCCCGCAGGACAACCTCGCCCGATACGAGCACGGCGTGGATTCCCGCCGCGACCTGCTGCGGCGCCGTGTACGTCGCCCGGTCGGCGATCGCCGCCGGGTCGAAAACGACGAGGTCGGCCGTCATCCCGGCGGCGACCTCGCCGCGATCGCGGATGCCGAACCTGGCGGCCACCTGGCTTGTCGATTTGCGAACCGCTTCTTCGAGCGACAGCACCCGCTCCTCACGGACGTACTGGCCGAGTAGCCGCGGGTAGCAGCCGTAGGAGCGCGGGTGCGGCTGGCCGCGTCCGCTCGGCCCGCCGGGGTCGAGGCCGAGTCCGTCGGAGCCGATCATCGACTTCGGATGGCGCAGTGCGGTACGCAAGTCGTCTTCTGACCGGCCGAACGCGATGATGACCGCCGACCCGCCGGATGCGGCCGCCAGATCGAGCAGGGCGTCCTCCGGCGCCTGGTCATGCCGCTGGGCGAGCTGGCTGACCGACTGCCCGACCGGGAAAGCACCGGGGTCGGCGAAGTCGCCGCCGGCCAGCAGGATCTCGTCCCAGCCCTGCAGCCTGTCCCGGGTGATCTCGGCGCGGATCCGCCGCCGGTCGGCCGGGTCGGCGAGCCGCTCGAGCAGCCGCGCCGTCCCGCCGCCCAGTGTCCAGCGTGGCAGCAGCTGAGTCAGGTTCGTGCTGCCCGCCAGGTACGGGTAGATGTCGGCGGCGATGTCGAGGCCGTCGCTGACCGCCGTGTCGACCAGGTCAAACGCCCGGGCGACCTTGCCCCAGTTGCGCCGGCCCACCGCGGTGAGGTGCGAGATGTGGACCCGGCAGCCGCTGCGCTCGGCCACCGTGATCGCCTCGCGGACGGACGGCAGGAGCTGGTCACCGTAGTCGCGCATGTGGAAGGTGAACAGCGCGTCGTGGGCGGCGATTACCTCGCCGAGTGCCACCAGCTCGTCCGTGCCCGCATAGGAGTTCGGCGGGTACATGAGCCCGCACGAAAGCCCGACGGCACCGTCGGCCAGCGCCTGCTCGGTCATCAGCCGCATCTGGCCGATCTCGGCGGCGGTGGCGGGGCGGTCGTCAAGGCCGCAGCAGCTCACCCGGATCGCCAGGTGACCCGCCAGCATCGCGATGTTCATCGCGACGCCGGCGGACTCGACGGCGGTCAGGTAGTCGCCCACCGTGCGCCAGCGCCAGGTGACTGCCCGGTCGACATCGACGATGGACAACAGTGAACGGACCGCGTCTATATCGGTCTGCGCACCCAGCGGCGCGACCGCGAGCCCGCAGTTGCCGATGACCTCGGTGGTGACGCCCTGGTGGATCTTGCTCGGCACATGGGGTGAGCTCAGCAGCGCGATATCGGAGTGGCCGTGCGCGTCGACGAAGCCCGGCGCGACGACCAGGCCGGTCACGTCAAGCACCGGAGCAGCCGCTGAGGGCAGGTCCCCGACCGCCGCGATCGTGGCTCCGCGGATCGCCACGTCCGCGACGCGGGCCGGGGCGCCGGTGCCGTCGATGACGGTGCCGCCGCGCAGCACGAGGTCGGCCGGCGCGGCAGCGGTCACGTGAGCCGCCCGCGGGCCGGCATGGGGATGATGTCGGTGATGGTGTCGCCGCGGTACCCGACGAGGTAGTCGTGCAGGACCAGCATGGCGTCGCTGTACCCGGGAACCAGGCGCAGCGGCGTGCCTACCGGCGGCGGCGGCCCGGAGACGCCCAGGATGCCGTGCTCGGCCGACAGGCCGGTGACCGTGACGGCCGAGTCGCCAAGGGCCTGCGGGAGCGAGAAGCCGGCCAGCGAGCCGCAGGCCTTGAACCCGGCGTCCACGATCGCGCGGCCGGCCGCCTGGGTGCTGACCACGGTGGTCAGCAGGGTCAGCGCCGGTTCGAGTTCGACGTGACAGTCCTCGGCGTAGAAGCGGTCCATGAGGCAGCCGCCCCCGGCCTGGATCTCGGTGAGACCGGGCAGTTCCGCCGTGGTCTGGAAGCTGCCCGTGCCACCGGAACTGACGATTTCGATCTCGTGGCCGGCCGCGCGCAGGTCGGCGGCCATGCCGGTCAAGATGCCCAGCGCTGCGGCGCAGCGGTCGTGCTTCTCGGCGGCAGGCCAGACCTTGAGCAGGTGCCCCTCGTAGCCCATGACGCCGGCCAGCCGGAGACCGGGCGCGCTGGCGATGGCGGTCGCGAGCGCGAGCGCGTCACCGCTACCCCGCACGCCCGTCCGTGCCATGCCGATGTCGACCTCGATCAGCAGCGGGATCCGCGTCCCCGCTCGCGCCGCCGCGGCCGAGGCCAGGCGGACGTGGTCCATGCTGTCGACGCAGACGATTACCTCCGCGCCCGATTGGAGCTCCGCGGCGCGCTGCCACTTCAGCGGCGTCGCGAGGTGGTTGGCGACGAGCACGTGACCGATGCCGTCGGCGGCCATCACCTCAGCTTCGCTGATCTTGGCGCAGGTGACGCCGATGGCCCCGTGCTTGAGCTGAAGCTGCGCTAGCTGCGGTGACTTGTGTGCCTTCACATGCGGGCGCCAAGCGACGCCGTGCCCGGCCAGGAAGCTGCTGATGGTCTGCGCGTTGCGCTCGAACGCGTCAAGATCCAGCAGAGGCACCGGCGTATCGGCGCTGTCGACCGGCTGGCCAACGAGGGTTGTCGGCGCTTGCCTCATCGGCGGCCCGCCGTCAGCTCGCGCCTGTCCCGCCGGGCTGGCGCGCGGCGGGCGGCCCGGGCCCGATGCGGACACTGTGTAACACTCTCGTAATCGAACGTCGTGAGCATACCCATGCATAGACGCTAACGTCGGCCTCGAGTCCCCGCAAGACCTGTTCTTGCGGCGATCTCAGGCCTCCTTGCGCTCCCAAAAACGGCCCGCAGAAGGCCCTCGCGGGTGCTTCCGGAGGGGCAACGGCGATTTCACATGGTTGACGAGGCGGTCATAACCATCCAAAATCGGTTCACGACAACGTGACAAGGACGCAACATATCCTCGGCACACTCATAGTGTTCCGTATGCACAACCCTTCGCACGCACTGCGACTGGTCAGTCTCCGCGCCAGGAGAAGCGGGCCGATCGGCCAAACCAGTTCCGGTTGCCGTGCGCCTAGTTCGGTCCAGAGCGTCAGTACCGGCTCAGTGGTGAGGCGTGGCACGACGTAGAACGTGAAGAGGAGCGTTATGAGGTCTAGACGTTGGCTGGGGTGGACGGGAGCCCTGCTGGTCACGGCGCTGTCGCTGGCCGCCTGCTCGGACGGTTCCGGCGGCAATGCGGCAGGCTCGGCTGCCGCCGGCGGCGGCAGCTCATCGACGCTGCACGTGACGGCGTCGGAGGAAATGGCCGACCTGAACCCGTTCATGGCGTCAGGGCAGGGCAAGTCCGAGGTACTCTCGGCCATCGCGCCCGCCGCTGCTGTACTACAACGGCAACAACCAGATCACGTCCCAGCTGCTGAAGTCGTGGACGGCCACGGACAACGACATGACGATCAGCCTGGTGCTCAAGCCGGGCATGAAGTGGAGCGACGGGCAGCCCATCACGTCCGCCGACATGCTCATGTCGCTGACGGCCTACATGGATGCCGGGATCAGCGCCCAAGCGGGCCGGATCGGCGCCGTGACCGGCCTTGACGCGCTGGCGAAGGACGGCTCCACGCCGGTTAGCCAGGTGAAGATCGCCGGGCTCTCCACGCCGGACAAGAACACCCTCCAGGTCAAGCTGGCCGACACCGGACGTGGCCTGGCTCCCGCAACTGGCGCTGCTGCCTTACTGGTCACTCCTGCCGGAGCACATCCTGGGCAAGGACACGCTGTCGTCGATCGCGAAAGACCCGTACTTCAAGACCTGGCCGGTGTCCGACGGGGCGTTCACGCTCGAGAAGTGGGTGTACGGCCAGTACGCCGAGGTGCAGGCCAACCCCAACTGGGCCGGAGGCAAGCCCGGGCTTCCAGCACGTGTTCTTCGAGATCATCAACAGCGACCAGATGCAGGCGCAACTGCAGACCGGCCAGATCCAGTACATGTACCCGGTCGACCCGACCCAGGCCGCCAGCGTGAAGGGCATCCAGGGCGTCACCCTTCAGCAGCACCAGGGGGTCGCGCCGGACGCGCTGGGCCTCAACTACAACTCCACGGTGCTGAAGGATCCGCGGGTGCGCCAGGCGATGATCTACGCGATGAACCGCGAGCAGATCTGCAAGACCGTGCTCGGCCGGTTACTGCACGATTTCCACGCCCAACGTGCGCGAGATCGCGCCCGCGTGGTCGATCCCGACGAGCGGGGTGAACGAGTACACCTACGACCCGGCCAAGGCGAAGGCGCTGCTGGCCGCGGCGGGCTGGAAGCCGGGCACGACGCTCACCATCTTGACCAGGACGGCCGACGCGCCTGCCTACGTGGAGCAGGCCATGACGATCATCCAGGGCGAGGAGGCCGCGGTCGGCATCAACGTCAAGCTGGAGAACGTCTCGACCGCGGAGCTGCTCACCCTGTTCCCCAAGAAGACCGGGTGGGACGGCTTCTGGGTCAGCGGCGCGAACTTCGCCGCCGACCCGTCCCAGATGGCGAACTACATGACGTGCTCGCAGCGGTTCCCGGCCGGGGCCAACACGAGCCAGTTCTGTGACCCGGCGGTCGACAAGCTGTTCGCCCTCGGCCTTACGCAGGCCAACCAGTCACAGCGCGCCGCCACCTACCAGCAGGCCTTTACCGACCTCAACCACAACCCGTCGGAAATCTACCTGTACAACGTCGATTCGATCGCCGCGTTCGACTCGAAGCTGATAGGCCCCGCGCCGTTCGGCAGCAACTCAAGCGCTTACTTCGACATCGGCAAGTGGCACATGGCGGGCTAGTCGTCTCTGAGATTACCCGCAACCAGCACTGGCCGGCTGGCCCCGGCCCGCGACGACGCGGTGCCGCGGCCGGCGGGCTGGCCCCGGCGGCCGCGGCAGCGCACCATGGGACGGTGACCTGACCGGCCGCCCCCCGAGCAGCGAAAGAGGTGATGGATGGCAGCGTTCGTGGTACGTCGGCTAGCCATCGCGGTGCCCGTCATCATCGGCATCCTGATCCTGGCCTTCTGTTTCGTGCACCTTCTGCCGGGCTCGCCGCTGCAGATGCTGATCCCCCCGAGCGACCTCACCGGCCCCGATTCCGCGAAGTTCATCGCGAACACGCAGGCGCAACTCGGCCTCAACAAGCCGTTGCCGCTGCAGTGGCTCAACTGGATGAGACAGGTGTTCCAGGGGAACCTCGGCTACTCCTACAGCCAGCAGGTGTCGGTCACGTCGCTGATCGGGCAGCGGATCGGCGGAACCCTCCTGCTCAGCCTGACCGCGTTGCTGCTCGCACTGGTCATCGCGGTCCCGCTCGGCGTGACGGCCGCGCTCAAGCAGCGGTCCTGGTTCGACTACCTCGCGGTCGGGGTGAGCATGCTCGCCATCTCGATCCCGGTCTTCTTCCTGGGGCTAATGGCGATCTACTTTTCTCCCTGCGCCTGGGCTGGCTTCCCCCCGGCGGCCGGAGCACCCTCGGCGTCACCGGCTCGCTGGCCGACACGATCAAGCACCTGGCCATGCCGGCCTGCGTGCTGGCCGCGGTGCTGCTCGGCCCCTACGTCCGCTACGTGCGCCAGAGCATGCTCGAGGTGCTGCGGATGGACTACATCCGCACCGCGGTGGCCAAGGGCGTGCCGCGCAGGCAGGTGATCTTCGGCCACGCCCTGCGGAACGCGCTCATCCCGCTGACGACGGTGCTGGCCATCCAGATCCCCGCCCTGCTGGCGGGCACGCTGGTCATCGAGACCGTTTTCGCTTGGCCGGGCCTCGGCAAGCTGGTCTACGACGCGATCTCCAACCGCGACTACCCGATCATCCTGGCGGTGGTAATGCTCAGCGCGGCCCTCGTGATTGTCTTCAACGTCGTCGCGGACATCGTCGCCGCGGTGCTCGACCCGAGGATCCGGCTGTGAGCGCGCCGCCGGTCAGCCCGGGCAGCGTCGCGCCGGGCCAGGCGGCGCGGCAGCCGGTCAGGCCGCCGCCGAGCGCCGGGCCGCGTGGCGAGAGTCACCGTTCCGGCGCTCCATGCACCGGTTCCTGCGTCACCGGCTCGCCACGACCGGGCTGCTCATCCTGCTCGCGCTCGCGGTCATCGCGCTGTTCGCGCCGCTGATCTCGCCGTACAAGCCGAACGCGGTCGACCTCTTCCTGTACCAGCACCCGCCGAACGGGGCCCACTTGCTCGGCACCGACCAGGCCGGGCGGGACGTGCTGACCCGGCTGTTCTACGGCGCGCGGGTGTCGCTGACCGTGGGGATCACGGCGGCGCTCTCCGCCGGGATCATCGGCCTGGTCCTCGGGATCCTGGCCGGCTACTTACGGCGGGTGGATCGACTCGGTGGTCATGCGGCTGACCGAGATCACCCTGTCGTTCCCCTCCCTCGTCCTCATCATCTTGATCGTCGCGATCATCGGGCCGAGCCTGACCACGATCGTGATCGTCATCGCGGCGACCCAGTGGCCGATCGGCTGCCGCATCGTCCGCCAGTCGACCCGGTCGATCAAGGAGATGGACTACATCCTGGCCGCCCGGGCCACCGGCAGCAGCGGGTCGCGGATCATGCGGCGGCACATCCTGTCCGGCGTGCTCCCGCCGCTGACCGTTGCCCTCACGGTGCTGAGCGCCGAGTCGATCCTGCTCGAGGCGGCGCTGTCGTTCCTCGGCCTCGGCGTCAACGTCCCGGTGGCGAGCTGGGGCGGCATGTTGCAGGCGGCCCAGTCCCTGACCACCTTGTCCACCCAGTGGTGGCTCTGGCTCCCCCCGGGCATCGCCATCGCGGTCGCGGTCCTCGCGGTCAACTTCGTTGGCGACGGGCTGCGGGATGCCCTCGACACAAGGCAGCGAGCATGAACAGCGCAGCGAGTGATTCAACGCGGAGCGCGCCCGCGGGGACGGCCCGCTGCTGTCGGTGCGCAACCTGAGCGTCCGCTTCGACACCGAGGACGGCGACTCCGTGCAGGCGGTCCGCGACATCAGCTTCGACCTCGCCCCCGGGGAGATCCTGGGCCTGGTCGGCGAATCGGGCTCGGGCAAGAGCGTGTCGATGAGCACCTTGCTCCGGCTCAACCCGTCCCCGCCGGCGCACATCACCGGCGGGTCCGTCATGTTCCACGGCACGGACCTGCTGACCTTGCCCGAACGGCAGATGCGGCGCATCCGCGGCCGGGAGATCGCGATGGTCTTCCAGGACCCGACGATGTCGTTCAACCCGGTCCGCACCATCGGGCACCAGCTGTCAGAGGCGATGCGCGTGCACGACCGGGGCGTATCGCGCGCGAGCGCCCGGTCCCGGGCGCTCGAACTGCTTGAGCTGGTGGGCGTGCCGAGTCCCGCGGTGCGGTACGGCCAGTACCCGCATGAGTACTCCGGCGGGATGCGCCAGCGCGCCATGATCGCGATGGCGCTGGCCAACAAGCCGAAGCTGCTGATCGCCGACGAGCCGACGACCGCGCTCGACGTCACCGTGCAGGCGCAGATCCTCGACACGCTGCGGGAGATCCAGCGCGAGACCGGCCTGTCGATCATCTTGATCACCCACGACATGGGCATAATCGCCGAAGTCGCGGACCGGGTCCTGGTGATGTACGCGGGCCGGATCGTCGAGACCGCTGACGTCAACCCGATGTTCGCCGCGCCGCTGCATCCCTACACGCGGGGGCTGCTGTCGAGCCTGCCGAGCCTGGAGGCGCCGGTCGAGGAGCCTGCCCTCGATCCCCGGGCAGCCGCCGAGCCTCAACCCGCCGCCGGACGGCTGCGCGTTCCACCCGCGCTGCACCCTGTCGGCCGGCCGGGAGCTGTGCAGCACCGTCGCAGCCGGAGCTTGTCCAGGCAGGCGACGGCGCGCACAAGGACGGGCCCCATGCGGTCGCGTGTCACTTCTTCGGCGAGCTGGCGGCAACCCCGTCCGCCGTCGGCCAGAGTCGGGCTTCGGTGTGATGGGCGGTACCCCTGTGACGAACACGAAACCGGGCGTGGCCAGCCGCGATGTCGCCGCACGCGCTGCAGCCGGGTCGCCGGGTGCGGGCGAGGACCTGCTGACCGTGTCCGGCCTGACCGTTAACTTCCCGGTCAGGTCCCGGCTGCTGCGGCGGACGGTCGGCCAGATCCACGCCGTCGACGACGTCAGCCTCAGTGTCGCCCCCGGCGAGACGCTGGGGATCGTGGGCGAGTCCGGCTGCGGCAAGTCGACCATGGGCAGGGCCATCTTGCAGCTCATCAAGCCGACGGCGGGCAGCGTGCGGCTGCACGGTCAGGAGCTGACCACGCTGAGCAAGAAGGCGATGCTGCCGTACCGGCGGGAGATGCAGATCGTGCTGCAGGACCCGTACGCCTCCCTCGACCCGCGGATGACGGTCGAGGCCATCATCTCTGAGCCGCTCGAGGTCCAGGGCACCTCGCGCTCGGCCCGCGATGCCCGGGTTGGTGAGCTGCTTGAGCTGGTCGGCCTGCACGCGCGACCACCGCCGCCGGTACCCGCACGAGTTCTCCGGCGGGCAGCGGCAACGCATCGCGATCGCCCGCGCGCTCGCCCTGGAGCCCCGGCTGCTGGTGCTCGACGAGCCGCTGTCGGCCCTGGACGTGTCGATTCAGGCGCAGATCGTCAACCTGCTCAAGCGGCTGCAGCGGGAGATGGAGGTTTCGTACGTCCTCATCTCGCACGACCTCGCGGTCGTCCGCCAGATCTGCAACCGCATCGCCGTCATGTACCTCGGGCAGATCGTCGAGACCGGCCGGTGCGAGGAGGTGTACGCCAGCCCGAATCACCCGTACACGCAGGCGCTGCTGTCCGCTGCGCCGCATCCGGACCCGACGCGGCGGGGCGACCGTAAGCGCATCATCCTCGGCGGTGACCCGCCGCGCCCTGACCAGCCGCCGAGCGGCTGCCGGTTCCACCCCCGGTGCTGGAGGGCCGAGCAGGTCTGCACCAGTAAGCAGCCGGAACTGACCGTGCGCGACCGGCTCGACCACCCCAGCGCCTGTCACTTCGCCGGCCCGGTCGACCTGGCCGGAATCGGCAAGCGCCGGCGCGACCTCATGATGGAGTCGCTGACCGCGAGCCGCGAGGCATTCGGGATGACCTTTGACTGCCCGCCCGGCTACCTAGACACGCCGAGCGTCGGCATCCCGCCGCTGCCCGCAGTTGACGCGCTCGTCGCCGCTATCCGCGACTGGCAGGTCGGCGCGACCGTGCCGACCGGGTTCGACGTCTCGGTCGATGCCGCCCGCCGGGCGTTCGCGGTCCTTTGCGGGGTTCCTGCCCCGACCGTCACCATCGGCGGCAGCGTCTCTGAGCTGGTGGGACTGACCGCGAGCGCGGCGCCCGACCGGACGCGAGTACTCACGGCGGAAGGTGAGTTCGCCAGCGTGATCTTCCCGTTCGCCGCCCACGGACGCCGGGGCGTGACGATCGACGAGGTGCCGGTGGCGGAGGTACCAGCGCGGGCCGCCGACTACGACTACGTCGCGACCAGCGCTGTCCAGTCCCGCGACGGGACCGTGCTGGACCTTGAGGCGCTGCGGGACGCGGTGGCCGGCAGCGGCACCCGGGTGATCCTGGACGTCACCCATGCCTGCGGCTGGCTGCCGCTGCGGCTCGACTGGGCCGATGCCGTCGTCGGATGCGGCTACAAGTGGCTGATGTCGCCGCGCGGCGTCGCCTGGATGGCCATCCGCGAGGACTTCGCCGCCGGCCTGACGGCCACCTCGGCCAGCTGGTACGGCGGCGAGTCTCCCTGGGACGGCCTCTACGGGCTCCCGCTCCGGCAAGCGTCAGGCAACCGGCGGTTCGACACTTCTCCCGCGTGGTTCTGCCATGTTGGCGCGGCGTCGGTGCTGCCGGTGCTGGCGGCCACCGACCCGCAGGGGCGCTACGCGCACTGCACCGGCCTGGCGAACGCACTGCGAGCGGAGCTAGGGCTGCCGCCCGCGGGCTCGGCCATCGTCTCGGTCGCCGCGCCTGATGTGGCGGAGCACCTGGCCAGCGCCGGGGTCCGGGCCAGCATCAGGGACGGCCGGGCACGTCTTGGCTTCTTCCTGTACAACAACGCGGACGACCTGGACCGGGCCGTTTCGGCCCTGCGGAAAGATCTCAGGAAAGGGAGCGCAGTGAAGTACGCATTCGTCAACGGGCGAGTCTCCATCGTCATCCGTTACTGGGAGGAGAGAGGCAGCATCGCCGACGGCGGGGCGCGCGTCGAGATCCGCCGCGTCGATCAGGTCGAGGGGCCCGGGCACCGGCCAGGTGCTGCGGGGTTCACCGTGGCGCCGGTCGGCGGTGGCGGCGGAATCTGGCGGGCCGACCTGTTCATGGTGCTGTCGCAGCCGGGCACGCCATGCTTCCACTACCACCCGCAGTTCGAAAGCGACGACGTGGGCGAGCGGATCTTCGAGCCTGACATGGCCGCCGACCCTCGAAAGTGGATCACCGCGAAGCTGACGGACATCACTGGGACGCTGGAGAAGGCCGGCGCCGCCGACGTCGCCGCCTCGATGGACCTCGACGAGCATGCGCGGGCTCTGCCGCTGATGCTGGCCGCCGTGGACGCGTGCCTCGCGCAGGTGCCCGCCGCCTTGGCTAAGCAGGCGGTCGTGGCTTGACCACGGCGGCGGGGGACGCAGGCGCGCGCCGCGTCGCGATGGTGACCGGCGCGGCCACCGGCATCGGCCAGAGCGTCGCCGTCGCCCTAGCGGCGGACGGGTGGGATGTGGCCCTCGTCGGCAGGTCAGCGGACAGGCTCAAGCTCACCCGCGACCTGCTGCCGTCCGCCACCGCCTGCGCGGTGATCGCCGCTGACATCAGGCGGCCGCAGGACTGTGCGCGGGCGGTCGCCATGGCACAGGAACGGCTAGGGCCGCTGGACGTCCTGGTGAACAACGCGGGCGTCCAGCGGGTCGCTGCCGCGCTTGACGTCACCGAGCAGGACTGGGACGACATACTCGACACCAACCTGAAAGGCGCGTTCTTCTGCGCCCAGGCGGCGGGCCGCGCGATGACCGCCCGGTGCGGCGGGGCCATCGTCAATGTGGCCTCGGCCGCCGGTCTCGTCGCCGTGGCCGACCGGGCCGCCTACGCGGCGAGCAAGGCCGGGATGATCATGATGACCCGCTCGCTTGCCCTGGAGTGGGCACCCTACGACGTGCGCGTGAACGCGGTCGCGCCGACGTTCGTGGACACCCCCCTTGGCCGGCAGACGCTGGCCAAGCCCGGCCTGCGTGACCAGATCATCGGGCGTATACCGCTGCGCCGCATCGCGCGCCTCGACGACGTGGTAGCCGCGGTGCGGTTCCTCATCGACCCGGCGGCCTCCGGGTTCATCACCGGCCAGGTCATCCCGATTGACGGCGGCCTGAGCATCTGACGCCACCGCCCGCCGAACGCAGGAGCACCACCGCGTACGGGCCAGGCATGGCAGACAGGGAGAACAAGCAGTGCGGACAGAGCAGCCACAGCCGGACACCGGGTCTTCGGATCTCGCCACCGCACTCGACCGGCTATGGCCCAGATATCAGTCGGTGCTCGCGGGCCTGATCCAGATCCCGAGCCTGTCCGGCGCCGAGGCGGCAGCGCAGCAGTACCTCGCCGCCGCCGCCCGCGAGGCAGGCCTGGACGCGGAGCTGTGGGAAGTCGACCCGCGGCGGCTCAGCGTGGAGGCAGGCTTCGCCCGCGCCGACGGGTGCGCCGAGCGCCGCCCGAATCTCACCGCGGTCCTGCCCGGCGAGGGAGGTGGCCGGTCCATCGCGGTGTCCGGCCACGTGGACGTGGTCCCGGTCGAGCCGCGGCACCTGTGGACCCGCGATCCGTTCGGCGCGGACATCGCGGAAGGGCGTATGTACGGGCGGGGCGCGCTCGACATGAAGGGCGGCCTGGTGGCCGGCCTGTGCGCGATCCACGCCATCAGGGAGTGCTACGGGGCGCTGCCAGGGACTATCGTCTTCGAGTCGGTCCTTGAGGAAGAATGCACCGGGAACGGGACCCTCGCGGCGCGGGTGCGAGGCCCGGGCGTCGATGCCGCGATCATCCCCGAGATCACCGGCGAGGACGTGCAGATCGCCAACCCTGGCGTCCTGTGGTTCGAGGTCACCGTCACCGGCAAGTCGGCCTACGTTGGCCTGGCCGGCGCGTCGGTCAACGCGATTGAGGTCGCCACGGACCTGATCGGCGCGATGCGCGGGCTGCCCGCCGAACTCAACCAGGCTTTCAGCCACCCGGCCTACGACCGGTACGAGCAGCCGCTGACGCTGAACGTGGGCACCATCAACGGCGGCTACTGGCCGTCGAACGTGCCGCTCGAATGCGTCATCGGCTTTCGTCTGGCGTACCCGCTTGACTGGACGGTGCCGCAGGCACAGCAATATGTCATTGACTACATCACCCGCGTCGCGGCCGACCATCCCTGGCTGTCCAGCCACGCGCCGACCGTCCGCTGGCACGGGTTCCTCGCGCAGGGCTACTCGATCGAGCCGGCGGCGCCCATCGTTGACCTCCTGAGCAAGGTCGTGGCCGAAACGACCGGCGAGCCCGCCCGGCTCAGCCCCATGTTCGGCACCGCCGACGCACGGTACTTCGCCGACCGGCAGATTCCCGCGGTCTATTACGGACCGCCGGCGGCGGCATGCACTCGCCGGACGAATGGGTTGACCTCGCCAGCGTCCGCCGTGTCGCCCACGTACTCGCCAACACCATCGTCCGCTGGTGTGCGGCGTAGTGCCCGCTGCTCGGCGTTACCACCAAGGGCATCCGCGAGCGCGGACCACGGGTGGTTCCGAGGCTTAGGCGGGTCGTTCGTCAAGGATGAAGTGCTGGGTGCCCCAGGCGATCAGGGGCTGGAGGGCGTTCATGAGCCCGGCGCCCTCTTTGGTGGGACGGTAGAGGATCTGGACCGGGGTAGTGGGGATGACCTCGCGCTCGATCAGGCCCATGTGCTCCAGCTCCTTGAGGCGCTGGGACAGGAGCCGGTCGGAGACGCCGGGGACCATCCGCCGGTAGTCGCCGAAGCGGGTGGCGCCGCGGTAGGCGGCCAAGAGGACGGCGCCGGTCCAGCGGCGGCCTATGGCCTCCAGGACCGCCTGGGACTTGATGCAGGTTTCCGGGTCGAGTTCATCGCCGGCGGGCCGAGTCGAGCTGTTCACTTACCAAGAATTAGTTGCTAATCGGGTGTTTGGCAAGGGTGTGGCGGCTGCGAATACTGGGTCGTGTCCGGCGGCGGCGTCCGGGGGTTCCCGTGACTGCCTTGCCTGCCGGGCGCTTGGCATCGTGAACCGTCATCTCGGAGGCTTACAGTGGTGGATCAGCAGGCCGGGCCCGTCAGGGCGTCCGGCGAGGAGAGTTCCGCGGGGGGCGGCGGGCACCGGTGGCTGGTGCTGTCGCTGGCCAACGGCCTGTGGCAGTCGCCGGGGATGCTGATCGCCGGGCGGGCGGTGCAGGGCCTGGGTGCCGCGCTGATCTCGTCGGCGGTTCTGTCGGTCATCGTGGGGACCTTCACCCGTGACCACGAGCGGGCCAAGGCGCTGGGGGTGTTCAGCACGGTGACCGCGGTGGGGAGCGCGTCGGGGCTGCTGCTGAGGTGACCGGGGGCCTGACCCTGCTCATCTACGCGCTGGTCAACGCGCAGGCGTGGGGGTGGGGGTCGGGGCGGTTCATCGGCCTGGTCATCGGGGCGGCGGTGCTGCTCGGCGTGTTCATCGCCGCGGAGCTGCGGTCGCGGGCGCCGCTGGTGCGGCTGGCCATCTTCAGGATCCGGTCGCTGGCCGGGGCGAACGCCGCGATGTTCTTGCTGATGGGCGGGCAGATCGTCACGTTGTTCTTCCCCACCTTGTACATGCAGGACGTCTTCGGCTACAGCCCGATCAAGACCGGCCTTGGCTACGTCGTGTGGCCGGTGACGATGGTCGTGACCGCGACGGCCGGCCAGAAGCTCGTCGCGCGCTTCGACGCCCGGCTGATCTTGGCCGCGGGGCTGCTGATGGTCTCGGGCGGGCTGCTGGCGTTCCACAGCCTGGCGGTCAACGGCAGCTACGCCGGCGACGTGCTGCCCGGGCTGCTGCTGACCGCGGCCGGCACGGGACTGGGCTTCGCGACGCTGTTCTACGGCGCGTCCTCCGCGGCCCGGCAAGCCAGCGCCCTCACCGCGGGCTTCGACCGCGGGTTCCTCATCGCCGCGGCCATCCCGCTCGCCGCAGCCCTGGTCGTGATCCTGGTCATCCCCCGCATCAACCGCCACGCCACCCCCGAGCCTTAAACCACCACGACCCACCCCGGCACAGCCAACACCCAAACCCGGGTGAGGCCACCGTTCGTTCGGAGAAATTAATGGGCGGTTGCTGGGCCGTACCTTCTCACCCGCTAGACCAGCACGAAGGACCATCATGAGTAATCACCCGTTCCGTTTCGGCGCCAGCCTGGTCAACGTCGG
Organism: uncultured Actinomycetota bacterium; assembly: GCA_963748785.1. Taxonomy (GTDB): domain Bacteria; phylum Actinomycetota; class Actinomycetes; order Streptosporangiales; family Streptosporangiaceae; genus Trebonia. Next base: position 222,715 of record CAVVKP010000030.1, read on the forward strand.
CTCCCGATCTGCCTGGCGCGATCGTGTCCGCGAGGTAGCGGACCTGGGGTACGACGTACTCCAGGTACCTGATCACCTGGGCATGGCGTCGCCATTCCCAGCCCTGGTGGCCGCGGCCGACGTGACCAGCATCCGGCTGGGCACGTACGTGCTCAACGGCGGAGTGCAAAGCCCGGCGTACCTCGCCAGGGACGTCGCCGACACCTGGCGCCTCACCGACGGCCGGCTCGAGCTGGGCCTTGGCGCCGGCTACGTCCCGGGGGAGTTCGCAGCGGCTGGCCTGTCGTTCGGCACGCCGGCATCGCGGCTGCGCAAGCTCGAGGAGGTCCTCACGCAGACGCGGAAGCTGCTGGAGGCTGAGGCCGACGCGCCGAGGCCGCCGATCATGGTGGCCGGGTCCGGCGACCGCATCCTCACGCTCGCAGCCCGGACGGCGGACATCGTGAGCTTCCCGATCACAGCTGGCTTCGGCCACGGCAGCCCGCAGGAGGCCCTGGCCGCGCGCGTGCAGCGCGTCCGAGAAGCGGCAGGCGAGCGGATCGGCGACATCGAGTTGAACCTGTTCGTCGCCGGAGCTGGTCGCCGGGTGGAGGACATCGACCTGTCGGTAATCAGCGCGGCCTCGGGCAAGTCTGCCGAGGAACTGGCCCAGCTGCCTGGTGTCCTGGTTGGCTCGCCCCGGCAGATCGCCGACACCCTGCTGCGCTACCGCGCTGAGTTCGGCATCGGCTACGTCAGCGTCCTTGAGGACCACATGAGGGTGTTCGCAGAGGTCATCCCCCTGCTGCGGTAGCCCGCCCGTGGTGGGAGTTTCACTCGCAGGGCGCGAAGAGCGGCTGTAACACGGTGGTTGGTGCCCCCGGTGTTACAGCCGCTCAGGCGTCTCTCACTGAGCGTGTGATCCCGGGGCTGTCAAACGGGCGGCTCTTTCCGCAATCGGCGGTAACGGAGGGTGAAGGTCGCAGCGTATCGCAATGTGGCGTATTACCATAAGCCGCACCGATGGGACAGGGCGTGCGTGAGAGAGAAGATCGGGGCTCCAAGAAGGCTGGCCTTGCCCTGGGCCCGGTCTGGCCTTGGCGGCGCCGGCGCCAGTGCCCGAGGCCGTTCGCTCGCGGTGCCCCGTGTGGCTTTCCGACCAGCAGGCGTTCGCCCGTCGCTTTCCCCGTGCCGCTCTTGCCTTTCCGTACGCCGTCGCCCATTACGCCGTCCCGCTGGTCGCCGGCGAAGTCTGCTGGGGTGCGTTGAATCTGCTGTGGCCGGGCAGCCGCTCGGAGCTGTCCGTTGCCGAGCAGGCGCGAATCGGTGAGACCGCCGACGGAGATGGCTGAGGTGCTGCGAGATGCGGCCGCCCGGCATCAGCCGGTGCGCCCGCGGGACGAGCCACTCGTCTTGGAACCGCATCCGGCCCCTCGCCACGCCGAGCCTGCCGCCGCCTTCGCGGAGCGCTTCACCGACGGCTTTGTCGCGCTCGACCAGCGCGGCCGGATGACCTTCCTCACCGACCGGGCCGCTCAACTGCTCGGCCGCGACCGCTCCGAGCTGCTGGACGCCGAACCTTGGGACGTGTTGCCCTGGCTGGACGACCCGGCCTACGAGAACGCTTTCGTTGCCGCGCTCTTCAGCCGTCAGCCCACCGGTTTCGCCGCCCGTCGGCCGGACGGCGCGTGGCTGTCGTTCCTGCTCTACCCGGACGTCACCGGCATCAGCGTGCGCATCAGGCCGGAAGACGCCCCCGACAGCGAGCAGCAACCAGCCGAGGACACCATGCCCACCGGGCCAGCCCGCGCGGGCACGCTCTTCCACCTGCTGCACCTGGCCGCCGCGCTCACCGAGGCGGCGGGCGTCAGCGAGGTGGCCGAGTCGCTCATGGACCAGATGCGACCCGTCCTCGGCGCCGAGGGCCTGGCACTGCTGTTCGCGCGACGAGGGCCGACTGCAGGTGGTGGGCTCACGCGGTTTCCGCCGAAGATGGCGGAGTACTTCGACGGCCGTCCGATGACGACCTGAGCGAGGGCATAAGGACCATGGAGACTGGTGTCCCGAGCTTTCACCCCACCAACGCCGAGTTGGTGCGCGCCTTTCCCCAGCACCGGCTGTACCGGGATCTGCCCGCCTTCGCCTATTTGCCGCTTGACGGTCTCCGGCGGCACCTTCGGCTGCCTGGTGCTGGGGTACGACAAACCGCGGCCGTTCACCCCGGACGAACGCGCGGAACTCACCTCGCTGGCCGGAATGATCGCGCAGGCTATGGAGCGCGCCCGGCTCTACGACGCCAACGCGCAGGTGGCGCGGGGTCTCCAGGACGGGCTGTTGCCGCGCCACCTGCCGAGGGTGCCCGGCCTTGAGGTCGCGGCCCGCTACCGCCCGGCGACGCACGTCCTGGACGTGGGCGGCGATTTCTACGACCTGATCGACTTCGGTGCCCACGCGCGCAGCCGCGGTGATCGGCGACGTCCAGGGGCACAGTGTCCAGGCCGCCGCCCTGATGGGCCAGGTCCGCATCGCCATGCACAGCTACGCCAGGACAGGTGCGCCGCCCGAGGAGATCCTCGCCCGCACCAACCAGCTGCTCCTGGAGCTGAACAGCGAGTTGTTCTGCAGTTGCCTCTACGTGCACATCGACGTGTCCGGGCAGTGCGTCATGCTGGCCTCCGCAGGCCACCCGCCGGCGATCGTGCGTCACCGTGCTCACCAGGCGGTTGTCCTCGACCTACCGCCCGGACTGCTGCTTGGCGTGGACGAGGAGGCCCGCTTTCAGGCCGTCGAGCTGCCCCTGCCGCCCGGTGCCCTGCTGGCCCTCTACACAGACGGCCTCGTGGAACGGCCCGGCACCGACCTGGGGCGGTCCATTGACGCCCTTGCCTACCAGCTCGCCGAAGCGGAAGACGAGCCGCTGGACAGGCTCGCCGGCCGGATCGTCGAACGCGCACAGGAGACGACGATCGCGCGAAACAGCGACGACATAGCGCTGCTCCTGGTACGGCACGACAAAGCGGGCAGGGCTGAAAGAGGTGGGCTCCGGTTTTGAACGGAGGCGGCGCTCGGCCACACGTACATCATCAGCCGAACGTGGACTCCTTGCCCTTCTCCGGACGCGCCGCTCGCTCGCCGCGCTGCGACCATTCGGCCTCGTGCTTGTCGAACATGGCCTGCGCGGCGTTCTTGCGCTTTTCGGTGAGCTCGGCCTGGTGCTCGGTGACCCACTGGTAGGAGTCCTGCCGCGGCTCGTTGTACTTCTCGAAGTGCGGCATCACGTAGCGCGCGTACAGCTCGTAGGAGCGCTTGGTGTTCTCCCAGTTGGCCCAGTCGTGCGCGCCAAGCAGGAACGCACCGAACTCGCCGGTCTTCTCGTACAGCCGCTCGATGCGCGCGATGGCGTCGTCCGGCGTGCCGATCACCGCGTTGCCCTGCTCGACGAACCAGTCCACCGGGTCGACGCCGTCGGGGACGAAGATGCGCGGCATGTTGTTGTTGAGGTAGTCGACTTGATCCTTGAGCCCGAAGCGCGCCTGCTCCATGGCCTCTTCGCGGGTCTCGGCCAGGTGCATGTTGACGACCAGGCGCAGCCGGCTCGGGTCCATCGTGCCGACCGTGCTCGGCCGCGACCTCGTAGGCGATGCCGCCAGTTGACGTCGAGCGCGTTGAAGCCGGCGTTCTCGGTCGCGGCGACGCAGAGCATGCCGAGGTCGTACTTGCCCGCCAGCCGGCCGCCGGACGGCGTGACGGCGCTGGCCACGCACACCTCGGGGTACGGCTTCGTGTACGGCAGCAGGTGCAGCGACGCCTCGACCAGCGTGTACCAGTCGGTCTTCTCGGTGACGATCTCGCCCTCGAACAGGCGCAGGATCACGTCGAGCGCCTCGGCCATCCGGTCGCGCTGGACTGACGGATCGATGCCGAGCATCATCGCGTCGGAGGCCAGCAGCCCGGGACCGGCGCCGAACATCACGCGGCCGCGCGTCATGTGGTCGAGCTGGACGATGCGGTCGGCGACCATCAGCGGGTTGTGGTACGGCAGCGAGATGACGCCGGTGCCGAGCCGGATGTTCCGGGTGCGCTCGGCCGCGGCGGCGATGAACAGCTCGGGCGAGGAGATGGTCTCGAAGCCGGCCGAATGGTGCTCGCCGATCCAGGCCTCGTGGAAGCCGAGCCCGTCGAGCATGCTCGATCAGCTGCATGTCCTGCTGGAACAGCATCGTGGGGTTCTCGTTCATCTTGTGGAACGGAGCCATGAAAATTCCGTGACGCAACTTGACTGCCATTGCTCTCTTCGTCCTCATCGCCGTAACGTCACGCCCTCGGTTGGGCGCGGCTGGACAGGTTGCACGTGTCGCTGCCCCTTGGCGGCTTATCTCAGGGAGAATGGAACCAGCAGAACATGATGGATTCAACTGGTCAAGGCAGCACCAGGCGGTTTGTCTTGTTCGGGCAGTGGCTGGTTCAGTCCTCTGCAGAAGTCCGCCAGTCACGTCGTTTTGCGTGGCATGTTGGTTTTTACGGGACACGCCCGTCTCACCGGCGAAACGGCCTCCTGGCTCGGGGCAGTAGCGCCAGTGCCTCGTTCAGGTTGTGCTCAATGATGCTGCGCATGAACGCGCGGTCCGGGAAGTCGCCGTCAAGCAGCCGCATTGGCCCCGCGACGAGGAACAGTCGCTGCGCCAGCATGTACAGCGCAAGCCGGTCCTCGTCGAGGTCATCGACCCCGACGGTTCCGCCCCAGTCGCGGCCCAGCCGGACCTGCAGGTGCGCGTGCTCCCACTCGACATCGAAGTACATGAGGCCCTCGATGTCGATGATGACCGGGTTGCCAGCAGCGTCGATCAGGACATGGTCCAAGCCCAGTTCGCCGTGCACGACGGAGTACTCGGCCCGCGGTCGTACCGCCGCGGCCAGTTCGCGCAGACGGTCCTTGAGCCGTTCGCGGTTGTCGGCGATCCTGCGGTCCCGCTCCGTCGCCTCGGCGACGCACCGTAGCCCGAGTGCCAGCACGGCTTCCTCGCTCGTCGGCCAGTGAGGCGTCCCGCCGGCGTCGATCAGGCTCACCTTGCCGGGTGCGCGGCCCTGGTAGCCGCGCATCGCCGCCAGTGCCTCGCGCAGCCGGGCCAGCGTGGGTTCCGCCGCGACCGGGTCGCGTTCCCGCAAGGCCAGCAGGTTCTCGCCCGGAAAGTCTTCCAGGATCGCGATGTCGGCGGGGTAGCGGGCGCGGCTGCGGTCGAGCAGGTAGATCTGCGGAACCCGCAGGCCCAGGGACGCGAGCCGGCCGTGCGCGGCCGCGAACAAGTCGATGCTGTTGCCGGAGGAGAACGGGTCGGCGGCATCATTCTCGTTCGGCGCCCGCGGCCAGTAGTTCTCCGAGCGCTCCCACAGGTAAGCGATTACCGTCGTGCCATCATCCATGGCCAGCCGGTACACGCCCTTCGTGGTCCCGCCCGTCAGCCGCGTGAGTTCCCTGACCTCGCGTTCGCTGCCCAGGGCCGCCCCGGCCGCCCGGGCCAGGTCTTCCCGCGTCACCTTCCTGGGTGCCATCCCCAGTCCCTTCCAGGTTACGGAGCAGGGCGTGAATACAACGCTTCTGCGTGGCCTGAACACGGTACCCCGACCCGGCCAGCGCCGACGGATTGAAGCCTCCCGCTCGCGGGCATGGCCCGAGACGAGGAAGAAAGCTAGTTCCGCGGGGGGCGATGATGCTGGACGAGGCCAGCGAAGTTCGTGAGGGGGACGCCGAGATCGGCGACGTGCGATTGCATTACGCCGAGGCCGGCGATGGGCCGCTGATCGTCCTGCTGCACGGCTTCCCCGAGTTCTGGTACGGCTGGCGGCAGCAGATCCAGCCGCTGGCTGCGGCGGGATTCCACGTCGTCGCCCCCGACATGCGCGGCTACAACCTGTCATCGAAGCCGGCCGACGTCTCGGCCTACGACACCGGCCGGCTTGCCGCCGACATCCGCGGGCTCATCCACGAACGCGGTGCCCAGTCCGCACTGCTGGCCGGTCACGACTGGGGCGGAAGCGTTGCCTGGGCCACCGCCATGAACCACCCCGAGGTGGTAGACCGGCTGGTCATCCTCAACGCGGCCCATCCGCGGAAGCTATCGCAGGGACTGCACCACCCGGGCCAGCTGCGCAAGTCCTGGTACTTCTTCTTCTTGGACCTCCCGGAGCTGCCAGAAAGCATCGTGCACGCCAATCGCTGGCATTTCTTCCGGCACTTCCTGCGCGACGCCAGCCCGGCTTTTACGCCGGAGGAGACCGATCGCTACGTCGAGGCGTGGTCGCAGCCAGGCGCAGCGACCGGGATGATCAACTACTACCGTTCCTCCGTGCGAACCCCGCCCAAGCGCGCCGAAGCGGCGCTTCGCCCCGTCCAGGCGCCCACACTGGTCATCTGGGGGCAGCGCGATCGCTACCTCGGCCCGGAGCTAGCCGAGCCCGACCACGACGATGTGCCCAACCTGGACCGCGTCGAGCGCCTGCCCGACGCGTCGCACTGGGTCCATCACGACGAGGCTGAGCGCGTAACGCAGCTGCTCACCGACTTTTTCGCCCCCGCCGTGCCAGCCAAGAACCGCTGAGATGCCGCCAAACCCCGACGTTGACGAACCACCTAACGCAGGAACACCCAGCGGGGCGCGGACATGGCAGGCGACCTCCCGTCCGGCGACCACGACAAGCTGCTGCGCGGTGACCGGGCAGTCGTCCCTGGCAACGGGGCAGCGGGGGTGAAACCGGCAGCCGGAGGGCGGGCTGGCCGGGTCGGGCACGTCCCCGGGCAGGTCAGCGGGGAGGGTTCCGCTCCCGTCGGCGCGGGGGATGGCCGCGACCAGCGCCTCGGTGTAGGGGTGGACAGGGTTGGACCAGACGGTGGCGGTGTCACCCGATTCGACGATCCGCCCCAGGTACATGACGGCGACCCGGTCGGCGACCTGCCGGACGACCGACAGGTCGTGGGAGACCAGCAGCAGGCCGATGTTCTCCTCGCGCACTAGAGCGGTGAGCAGGTTGGCGACCTGCGCCTGGGCGGAGGCGTCCAGGGCGCTGATTGGCTCATCGGCGATCAGGCAGGACGGGCTGGCTGCCAGGGTGCGGGCGATCGCGATCCGCTGCCGCTGCCCGCCGCTGAACTCGTGCGGGAAGCCCTCGGCCGCCGTCGCGGGGAGTCCCACCCGCTCCAGCAGTTCGGTGCTGCGGGCCCGGGCGGAGGACCTGCTGCCGCCGGCCAGTAGCACGCCGTCGGCGATCAGGTCGCCGACCTTCCGGCGCGGGTTCAGCGACTCGTACGGGTCCTGGAACACCATCTGCAGCCCGCGCAGTCGGCCAGGCCGCCGGCCGCGGCCAAGCACAGTCACCGGCTGGCCTTCGAAGGCGGCCGTCCCGGCGGCCAGCGGCACCAGGCCGACGGCGGCGCGGGCCAGCGTCGACTTGCCGCAGCCGGACTCGCCGACCAAACCGACGATCTCGCCGCGCGCGACCGTCAGTTCAACGCCGTCCAAGGCGCGGATGCGCTGCCCGTGGCGGCGGTATTCCACGGCGGCGCCGGACAGCGCCAGTACCGGCGGAGAACCGGGGGGCGGTGTTCCGGGCTGCTGCGGGTCCGCGGTCACGACGCCACCACTTCCCGCAACGGGTCGGGCGGACAGGCGAGCAGGTGTCGGGCGGCCGCGTCGCCGTCCGGCCCAGAGCTGGGGGCCTCGCCGGAGGTGGGTACGGGGTCGGGCCGGGCAGCGGCGCACGCGGGAACGGCGTGCGCGCAGCGCGGGTGGAACGGGCAGCCGTCCGGCACCGCGCCGAGCGATGGCGGGGTGCCGCCGATCGGGACCAGCGGGGCACGGCCCGCCTCCGGATGGGGCAGGGCGTCAAGCAGCCCCCGGGTATAGGGGTGGCGGGGCCTGGTTAGCAGCGTCCCGGTCGGGCCGGCTTCGGCCAGCCGTCCCGCGTACATCACGTAGACCCGTCGCGCGAGGGCGGACATCACCCCGAGGTCGTGGGTGATCACGATGACCGCCATGTCGCGCTCGGCGCGCAATCGGTCGAGCAGCCGCAGAATCCCGGCCTGTACGGTGACGTCGAGGGCGGTGGTCGGCTCGTCGGCGACCAGCAGCCGGGGTTCGGCGGCCAGCGCGATCGCGATCGCGATCCGCTGCCGCATGCCGCCGGAGAACTCGCCCGGGTAGGACCGCAGCGCGCGCTCCGGGTCAGGGATGCGCACCGTTTCCAGCAGCCCCGCCGCCCGGATGAGCGACTCGGCTTTGGAGATTCCCAGGTGGTGGCGCATGTGCTCGGTGAGCTGGGTGCCGATCGTCAGGATCGGGTGCAGCGCCGCGGACGGATCCTGGGACACCATGGCGACCTGGCGGCCACGTATGTCCCGCAGCGAACGGCCGCGCAGCGCCAGCAGGTCGGTGCCGTCCAGACGCGCCGTCCCGGTGACGCGGGCACCGTGCGGCACCATCCCGAATAGCGACAGCGCGGTCATGGTCTTGCCGCTGCCGCTTTCCCCGGCGATCCCGATCACCTCCCCGGGCGCCACCGACAGCGACAGGCCGTCGACGGCGTTGCGGTAGCCGCCGGGTGTCGGCAGCGAAACGGTCAGGTTCTCCACCTCAAGCAACGTGGTCACGACAGCCGCACCGCCCTGGCCGTGCGCGGGTCGAGCGCGTCGCGCAGCGCGTCGCCGATGAAGTTGAAGGCGAGCACCACGGTGAGGATCGCCAGGCCGGGGAACACGCCGACCCACCAGTCGTTGAAGTTCTGCGTGCCCTCGGCGACCATGGCGCCCCACTCGGCTGTCGGCGGCTGGGCGCCGAGGCCGAGGAACGACAGCCCCGACAACAGCAGCACCGCGTTGCCGAGGTCGAGCGCGGCCAGCACGAGGACCGGCCCGGCGACGTTGGGCCGGATGTCGGTGACCAGCACCCGCCACCCAGGCGCGCCGAGCATCCGGGAGGCTACGACGTAGGGGGCGGTCCGTGCGGCCAGCACCAGGGAGCGGACCAGGCGGGCATAGGACGGCCACGACACTGCGACCACGGCGATGACCGCGTTGCGCAGCTGAGGGCCGAGCGCGGCGGCGACCGCCAGCGCCAGGATGATGCCGGGGAAGGCGAAGAACAGGTCGGCCAGCCGCATCAGCGCGATGTCGGCCCAGCCCCCGAGGAACCCGGCGATGCCACCGAGCACCGCCCCGATCAGCATGGCGATGACAACCAGCAGCACGGCGAGCGGGAGCGTGACCCGGGCACCGGACAGCACCCGTGAAAGCACGTCCCGGCCCAGCTCGTCGGTGCCGAACCAGTGCGCGGACGACGGGGCGGCCAGGATGTCGAAGTTCTGCGCGAGCGGGTTGTCAGGCCCGATGAGCGGCGCGAAGATCGCGATTACGAGCCAGGCGCCGACGACCGCCAGTCCGGTTACGGCTAGCGGCTGCCGCCACGCGGCGGGAACCCGAAGCCGCTTGCGGCGCCGGGCCAGCACGTCGTCGCCGAGGCCGGGTGAGGCCGCCGGCCTCACATGCTCGCCGTTCATGACAGCCGGATCCGCGGGTCGATGACGCCGTAAAGCAGGTCGATGACCAGGTTGAGCACGATATAGACCAGCGCGATGAACAGCGACACGCCCATGATCGCGGGCAGGTCGAGGCTGACGGCGCTGTGGTAGGCGTACTGGCCGACGCCCGGCCAGGCGAAGATGTTCTCTACCAGCACGGTTCCCGACAGCAGGCCGGCGAATGCCAGCCCGGCCACGGTGATGATCGAGATCAGCGCGGGACGCAGCACGTGCCGCAAGATCACCACGTGCTCGGGCAGCCCCTTGAGCCGGGCGGCGCGCACGTAGTCGTTGCCCATGATCTCCAGCATCGAGGCACGGGTGAAGCGGGTGAGCACACCGACGGTGTAGATGGCTAGGACGAGGCCCGGCAGCACCAGGTGACGCAGCGCCTGCCACAGCAGCCCCCATTGCCCGTGCAGCAGCGCGTCCACGGTGTACAAGCCGGTGAGATGCGCCGGGGGAGCGGTGCCCGGGTCCAGCCGGCCACCGCCTGGCAGCCAGCCGAGCCGGAAGAACAGCAGGTAGAACGCGACCAGGGCGATCCAGTAGATCGGCATCGACACACCGCCGAGGCTGATCACCCGGATGATGTGGTCCGGCCAGCGGTTGCGGAAGGCGGCGGCGAGGATGCCGAGCGCCACGCCGATGATCAGCGAGGTAACGATAGCGAAGAGCGCGAGTTCGACGGTGGCAGGCACGTACTCGCTCAGGTCGGTGAGCACCGGCCGGTGGGACTGCTCCGAGATCCCCAGGTTGCCGTGGAGCAGGCCAATGAGGTAGCGCACGTACTGGACCGGAAGCGGCTGATCGAGCCCGAACTGATGGCGGAACGCCGCGACGGCAGCGGGGTCACCGAGGGCACCCTGCCCCAGGTTGGCGGCGACGGGGTCACCGGGGACCAGATGGGTCACCACGAACGCCACCAGGGTGATGCCGATGAGCAGCACCAGTCCGGTGCCCAGGCGCCTGAGCAGGAAACGGCGCAGGTCGTGGTGGCCCGTCTCCTTGCGGGGACGGCCCGACACGACCGTTGCCGGGCTAGCCGAGGTCACGGTCAGCCGAGCTCGTTGAGGTCAACCAGCCACAGGGGGTTGGATTGCAGGTTCTTCAGTGAGCTGGCGCCAACCAGGATCTGGGCCGGCTGGATCAGCGGCATGAACGGGCTAGCGGTGCTCATCGACTGCTGGATCTGCTGGTACAGGGCCGCGCGGGCGGAGTCCGCAGTGGTGGAGGCGGCCTTCGTGCCGAGCGCCTCCAGCGCCGGGTCCGCGCTCTTCGCCCAGCCGGCCCGCAGGCCGACCAGGGCGCCGGGCAGGAAGTTCAGGTAGTCGCTGGGGTCGGGGAAGTCCGGGCCCCAGTACCACAAGCCCATCTCTTCCTTGCCGGCGCGGTAGCTGTCGAGGGCCACCTGGATGGACTGGCCCTGCAGCTTCACCGTGATGCCGACCTGCGCGAGCTGCTGCTGCACCCGGGCCGCCAGGTCACCGAGGCTGATCCCGTTCACCGACAGGTCGCTGGGGTAGACCATGGTCACCGTCGGGTGCCCCAGGCCCGAGGCGGCCAGGGCCGCCTTGGCCTTGGCCAGGTCGTAAACCGGCGCCTCACTGGCCGGCAGCGCACCGAGGAAGTTCGACGGGATCACCCCAGCCGCCTGCTCCGCGCCCTTGCCCGCCAGCTGGACCAGGCCCCCGTAGTTGATCCCGTCGCGGACCGCCTCCTGGAATTTCGGGTTGGAGGCGATCGCGGAGACCTTCGGGTTGTCGTTGGACAGCAGGAAGAACACATTCGGGGAAGCGCCGTTGACGACCTGCACGCCGGACATCCCCTGTGTCTGGGTCGGCGACAGGTCGACGGCGATCTGCGATTCGCCGCGCAGCACGTCTAGCTTCTGCACGCTGGCCGCGACGTTGCGGATCACGATCTTGGCGTACTTCGGCTTGGGACCCCAGTACTTGGGGTTGGCGGTGAGGTCGACCTCGCTCGTCGTGCTGAAGCTGGTGAGGGTGTACGGGCCGCTGCCGGCGGAGGCGGCGTTGAGCTTCGCCTCGGCCTTGTCCGCGGTCGATGCCTTCGCGCTGTCGGAGCCGCCGTCGGCGGTCACCACTGTGGCGTCGACGATGCCGAGCGCCGGGTTTGCGACGATCGCCGGGATGGCGGTGTTCGGCGTCTGGGAGGTCAGCACCACGGTGCTCGCGTTCGGCGCGGTCGCGGTTACCCCGGCCATCAGGAACGACGGGTTGCCCTGGATGTTCTTGGTCCGGGTCAGCGAGTACACCACGTCATTGGCGGTGACCGGGTCGCCGTTGGCGAAGGTGACGCCCTTGCGCAGCGTGAACGTGTACGTCTTGGCGTCCCGCGAGGCGGTAAAGGAAGTCGCCAGGTCCGGCACCGGCTTGGAGACGTTGCTGCCCTTGTAGGTGAGAAGCGTGTCATACAGCTGGTGGTCGATCATGAGCCCGGTCGGCTCGAACGTCCGGCCAGGGTCGACAGTCTTCAGCACGAAGGAGGTCTCGACGACGAGCGTGCCGGACGGGCCTGCGGACGAGCCGCCCGAACCGCCCGACGTCGCGCCGCCAGCAGCTCCCGATGAGGTTGCTCCGCCACCGCACGCCGCTACGGCGACGGCCAAGGCCGCCACGGTGCCTGCCGTCGCCAACCGGGACAGTCTCATGAATCCCGCTCCTACGTCTCACACCGGACTAACGGTAGGCAAACGTTCGCATCGGCCGGGTGTCCCGGTCAAGTTAATGTTTCCTCTGTGCAACGGGTTAGTGACCATTCGTGCTGGTAACGGCGCCCTGGCCGGTCACGTGAGCCCGTGCGTGGCGGCACCCGGGTAACGTTGCGCAAACGTTGTCCTGGAAGGATCGTCGGCCGAACCTCAGGCGCTGACTTGCCCGGGCAGTGCCCGGCAGGCCGACAGTTCCGCAGGCGCCGCGACCGACCGCTCCCGCAGCGCTGGGAGGGCAGTAGCCAGCCTCATGATGGGCGATGATCAGGGCCGTGGGCCGCCGCCGACGACACGCCCCACGATGAACCAAGAGCAAGGAATCTTTAACCCATGGCAAGCCCTAGCACAAGTGAGTCGACTCCGGAGGACAGCCGGATCGCCGCGGCCAAAGCAGCGATCTGGGACGCGTTCCTCGAGATCTACCAGGGTGCCGTGACTGGCAACCCCGAGCTCAGCAACCGGCACATCGCCCTTAACGCCACGCTGTGGGACGTGGACGAGCCGCAGCTCATCAATGGTCTGGCCGAGCTTGAGCTGGCCCGGGACCGCCGGGTGTCCGGAGACAGCTCACTGGTTTCCATCTCCCCGGAGCCGCCGGTGATCGACGTGTGGGGGTCAACCGCCCTCGTCCGGCACTACTTCGAGGTGACCTTGGCGACCACTTCTGGCACCGAGTTGACGCGAATCAGGAACACAAGCGTCTGGCGGGAGGTCGCTGGCCGGTGGGTGGTGGTGCACAACCATGAGGATGCCATCGGCCCCACACAAGGCGGGCGATAGAAGGAGAGAAGTGCAAACAGGCCCGCCGGAGTCGGGAGATCCCAACTCCGGCGGGCCGCTAAAGATCGAACTCAGTGAAGCGTTACCGCGTCAACGGCTCATTGCCCGAGCTGCTGGGCGACCGTTGTGGCGATCGTGGTGTCCCACGACGCCTGAACCTTGGCCGGGGTCCACTGAATCTTCTGGGTCGGCTGGGCGTTGAACAACTTGGCCTGGTTGCCGTAGCTGGCCTCCGCCGGGACCCCGGTGATGACCAGGCTGGCGGCCTGCCGCTGCAGGAACTGCTGGACCTGGCTGTCGTTGAGGCCGTAGATCGTCTTCAAGTACGGGGCTGCTTTGGCGGGCGTGTTCTTCATCATGACCGAGGCCTGGATGCACGACTTGACCAGAGCGCTGACCGTGGACTGGTTGCTGGCCAGGAAGCTCTTGGTGACCGCGAGTCCGTCAGCCGGGGTCGGCAGGAGGCTGGTGTTGTCCCCGATGATCGACGAGCCGGGCCGCTTGGCCTCGTCCTTAAGCGCCAGGTTGAGCGCCTCGTAGACCGCGTCGGCCTGCCCGCTGTCGAACAGCGCCGAACGGCCGGGGACGCTGGCCACCGAGACCAGCTTGACCGAGCTGGCGATTCCCGCGTTCTTCAGTAGCTGCGAGGTTTCGGTTCCCGGAGTGTCGGTCGGCGCGCTAGTGACGACACTCTTGCCCTTCAGGTCGCTGATCGTCTTCAGTCCCGGTGCGCCGAGCATGACCAGGGGAGCGTGGGTTCCGGTGTTCACCACATTCACCACCGGCAGCCCCTTGGCGTTGGCCTGGGTGGCGGTCGAAGTGAGCGCCGACGCCTGGATGCTGCCGGACACGAGTGCGGCCGGTGTGTCCGGTGGGGCCACAGTCGTTATGAGCGTGACATCCAGCCCGTTCGCCTTCGTCAGGCCGGCGGCCACCGCGAGCTGGATGAAAGACGCGGCTGCCGAGCCGGCCGGGATCGCAATCGTCACCTTCGCTGGGGAGGAGTCAGCAGCCGCGGAGCTTCCGGCCGTGGATGCGGAACTTCCGGAGGAGTTGGTCGGTCCGCCCGCACTACTACAGCCGGCGACCACGAGAGCGACGACGGCTCCGGCTGCGGTGACGCACCATCTGTATCGCTTCATGCATCCCTCATTCTTCTGGCGACTGAATATCGCCATCTATCGCGCGTGCCCAAAGACATGGGCATCTGGCCGTGCTGGCTTGGATCGTCTGTTCGGATACACCGAACCAGCCTCCCCCGAGCCGCTGTTCGTCCGCTGTTTCAGCTTGCCTGAGGTGACGGACGGCTTCTCGACGAGACACCGCGGCAAATCTGCCGCAATCTGGATGTATTATTACGGCAACTGTATCCAGAATGCAAGACCCGGGTGAGGGAAGTCCGTCGTCGGCGGGGTCAGCCGAGTTCGGCCCTGGCGAAGACGCCGGTGCAGCTGCCCCCGTGTTCGGCGGCGAGCGCGCCGTCGGGGCACCGGCTGCCCTGCCACGTCTCGGCCGCACCGATCGCGCCGGCCCAGCGGGCACCGGATAGCTCCGCTCGCAGGAACTGCGCCCGATCGAGCTTGGCGCCGCGTAGATCGGCCTCCAGCAGCAAGGTTCCGGTCAGATTGGCGCCGCGTAGATCGGCCTCCCGTAGATCGGCCAGGTACAGCTCGGTGTCGATGAGCGACGCACCGGTCAGATCAGCGTGACTGAGGTCGATGTAGAACAGTGCCGCCAGCCGAAGCTTGGCTCGGGACAGGTGAGCCCCGCGCAGCGACGACCGGCGCCGTGGACTGGACAGCAGGGCACCGGACAGGTCGGCGCCGGTCAGGTCGGCGCCGTCGAGGTGCGCGCGGCAAAGGTCCAGGCCGGTGAGGTCGGCGCCGGTCAGGTCGGCGTCGCGCAGCAGCGTGCCGGTCAGGTTGGCTCCGGTCGGGTTCGCTCCCGCCGCGTCGCGGCCAGAGAGGAATACGTGCAACATGTAGTCGCGTGAGTACCCGGGGTTAACCAGTACCGCCTGGCTAAGGTCAGCGCCGCTGAGGTCGGTCTGATCGAGCCGAACTTCGGCCAGCGTGGCTCCGCGTAGGTCGGCCCCGGGCAGCAGTGCGCCGCCCAGGTCCGCACCGGTCAGGTTGGCTCCGCGCAGCCGAGCGCCCGGCGCGTGACGCCCCGTCAGGTCCACGCCGCGCAGGTCAGCTCCGTCAAGGCTGCCGTCGTGCAGTTGTTCGTCGGAGACGATCGTCGTCCTACTCATGGCATGTACACCCCACCGTTGACGTGCACGACTTGACCGCAGACGAAGGATGCCTCGGCCGAGGCGAGAAAGCACGCGACCGCCGCGACCTCGCCCGGCTGGCCGAGCCGTCCGACTGGAATTTGCTGATGTTTGCTCTGTGCGAGCGGGTCGTTCTCGGTCAGGGCCCGCATTCGTTCGGTCTCGATCGGTCCCGGGGCGACCACGTTCACCCGGACCCCGTCTTTGGCGACCTCGCTGGCCAGGGCCCGGGAGAAGGCGACAATCCCGGCCTTGCTTGCCGCGTAGGCGGCCCGGCCCGGTGCAGGCATGAATCCCCAGCCGGAGGACGTATTGACGATCGCTCCGCCACCATTTTCGATCATCGACGGCAAGAACGCGTGGCACATCAGGTACGTGCTGGTGAGGTTGAAGCGGACCTGGGCCTCCCAGAGCGCGGGCGGCATGTCGGCGATGCTCATGAGCTGTGCGCCGCCGACGACATTGATCAGGATGGCAGGCGCCCCCTCGTGACCGATCACGTCTTTGACCAGTGCGTTAACCTGCTCCTCGGAAGTAACGTCGACCTGCACGGCGCGCACCGAGCCGGGCCCGGGGCTGGCCCCGACGGTGCGATTGAGCGCGGCCTCGTCGATGTCGACGGCGATCACTCGGTAGCCACGGTCGGCGAGACGTAGGACACAGGCTTGGCCGATGCCCGATCCGGCGGCCGAAACCACCGCGACCGCTGACTCGCCCGGCGGCAGGTTGTTGGTCATGGGTGTTCCATTCGTTGACGGTTATGGATAACGTATACAGCAGACAGTTGGGTGGATGCATCCGGGATCTGGCGTCGGTCGTCCGCTGGGTTCGATGCCCAGACTGACACCCGGGTGTCTTCGCCGTCACGCGACGGCCGCTGATTCTGACGAGACGAATAGGACAGCGAACTATGAGCCTGCACAGTGTTGAACGGCTGCTGTACGAGCTGAACCGGGATCCAGCCAAGGTCGCGAAGTTCCATGCGGAAACCGATGCGGTGCTGGTCGGCTACGAGCTGACCGACCAAGAGGCCGAGTGGATGCGCAGCCGTGACATCCTGGCGCTCTACCGTCACGGTGTGCACCCGCTGCTGCTCGCCCCGGCCAGCCGATTCTTCGAAATTGATCAGCGAGATTTCCGGGCGGCGTTGGCGCCGGCCCGGGGGGAGCGAGTGCGATGAGCGTTGTCGGCGCCTTCGCGGTCAGCCACGCGCCGGGCATGTTGGCCTGGCCGGATACGGCCGACCCGGCGGTACGGGACCGGCTGTTCGTGGACGGGTTCAAGCGCGCAGGGGAACGGCTGCGTGCGCTGGAGCCGGACGTGCTCGTGCTGGTCACCGGCGAGCATTTCGCCAACTTCTTCTCGGTGATCCCGCCGTTCGCCATCCACGTCGGCGACCACACCGAAGGGCCGATCGAGCCCTGGCTCGGCATTCCCCGGCGGCGCATCCCGACCGACGAGGCCCTGGCTGACAGCCTGCTGCGCGCTGCACTGGCCGCGGGGCGCGATATCTCGTTCAGCCATGAGTTGCTGCTCGACCACGGCAGCATGGTGCCGCTGCACCTGATGGGGGTGCCCGAACAGCTTCCGCTCGTACCGCTGATCGTCAACACCCTGGTCGATCCCATGCCGACGCTGGATAGCTGCCGTCGGCTCGGCGAAGTGATCGGTGCGCAGCTGGCCACGTCCCCCCACCGTGTGGTGCTCATCGGCGCGGGCGGATTGTCGCACTGGCCGGGCATGGCCGAGGCGGGACTGATGAGCCCGGAATGGGACAACGCCGTGCTGGACGGCCTGGTCGCGGGCGATCGGCAGAACCTGTGGGACGTGCCGTCGATCGGCTACGAGACGGCCGGTCCGGGGGCCGAGGAGATCCGGGCCTGGGCCGTCGTCGGTGCCGCGGCTCCAGCGGCGCCCGCGGATGTACTGGCCTATGAGGCGGTCGACGCGTGGGTGACCGGCTGCGCGGTGGTCGATCTGATGGGTACCGGGCAGCGGCTGGATCGTGTGGCCGAGGTGTCCGCCTAGACCTGGAGCGAGCCGAAGTTTCGGTGCTACTGTATCCAGTACGCACTTTGAACGAAGGGACCGGAGTGGAGCAATCCGAGCGGGTAGCTGAACGAGAGCGGGATCGGGACGCACCGGAGCGCGGCTTCTACGAGTCGGTGTTCGCAGGCCTGGCCGAACGCCGCCGCCGCGCTCGCGAGGGACGGATCGTGATCAAAGCGTCCGAGGCCCAGTGGGAGCAGAACCGGCAGGGCAAGATCGGTTACTACCTGCACGAGAACATTAAGGACTCGGCCCTGCAGGACTGGCGAATCTTCGCTCACGAGATCCACACCCATTCGGGCAAGCACGTCCATCAGGGTGGCCTCGTCCTCTATGTCACCAAGGGTTCCGGGTACACCGTCGTCAACGGCGTTCGCGAGGATTGGTCCGAAGGGGACCTCATCCTGCTGCCCGTGCTGCCCGGCGGCTGCGAGCACCAGCACTTCAACGAAGACCCCGACCAGGCCAGCGAATGGTTCGCCTTCATCTTCGTGCCGGTGCAGAACGCGACCGGGGCGCTGTTCGAGCAGCGGGAGAACAGTCCGAACTGGAAGGACGGAAAATGACCGCCAGTCGCACTGACAGCCCGTCCACCGGACCCGGCGAGTCGTTGTGGGACAACCTCATCCGGCGCAGCGTCGCCGAGCGGACCCGGGTCAGCGACGGGCGCAGCACGGTCCGGCGGCACGAATTGGAGCCCGAGCTCACCCCGTTCGGAATCCTCCGGTGGTACCTGCACAACGAGCTCGCCGCACCGGCGACCCACTCGCTGTACTTCTGCGAATTGGAGATTCCGGTCGGATCGCGGTCGGGACGGCTGCAGCACCAGGGTGGCCTGGTGCACCTGGTCGTCCAGGGCAGCGGGCATACCTTGTTTGACGGGGTCGAGCACGAGTGGGCTACCCGCGACGTCATCGCTCTGCCGGTCCGGCCGGATGGCGTGGTCTTCCAGCACGTCAACACGGGTACGAGCCCGGCCCGGCTGGTGATCTCCTGGCCTAACCTCGACTCCTCGATCGGCCCGGAGGGTGGCGTCGCGATGGAGGTCCTCGAACCGGCCCCCGAGTACGCGGCGGCGCAATGACCCATGCGGCTTCGGGTGTCACCGCTGCGGCGACCCGACCGGCCCCGGGCCGACCGGTACCCGACGATGGCGTCGAGGTGGCGAAGCAGGTCCTGGCCATGGCCGGCGCCGAGGTCGGTGACCTGGTCCGGGTTACCTCCTCCACTGGGCGGACGGTCTTCACCCGGGTTGCGGCCCACACCGGCGACCCGGGCACACTGGTCCGGCTCGGGCGGATGCTGTGGACCCAGCTGGGGGTTCGTCCCGGTGACTCGGTGCAGGTCAGCCACCAGCAGCGGCACCCGAGGCCGACAAGGTGGTAATCCGCCCGGCGTTCCACCTGTCGCATAATCTCGGCGATCGTGTGGTGGACTTCCTGCGCAAGGATGCGACGGTCGTCTGGCCGGCCGCGAAGATCTTCGTGCCCATCTTCGCCGGCGGCGGGGGCGTCGTGGTCCTGGTCGAGCGGGTCGAGCACGCCTGGCACGAGCACGAGCACGAGGACGACCACGTCGACCACGACCATGCGCACGGGCATTCGCCTAGCCACAGCCATGATCACACGCCGGTGGGGGAGGACCACCATCCCGCGCTGGTCGGCGGGCAGAGCATCATCGAGTTCGCCGAGCCCGACCCGGATATCGCCAACCGCCGGACCACCTTCGCCGAGGTCGGTGGCCTAGACGACGCCCTGGCGCGGCTGCGTGACCTGATCGAGCTGCCCCTGCTGCGCCCCGGTCTCTACCGCACCCTCGGCGTGCGGGCACCGCGCGGTGTGATCCTGCACGGCCCGCCCGGCACTGGAAAGACCCTGCTCAGCCGGGCCGTCGGCCAAGAGTTGCACGCGAACGTGATGGCGATGTCGGCCACCGAGCTGGTCGGCACCTACTCGGGTGAGACCGAGGCCAACCTTCGCTCGCTGTTCAGCGAGGCCTCCCACCACGCGCCTTCCCTGATCATCATCGATGAGATCGACGTGATAGCGACCAGCCGCGGACGGCTGGCCTCGCAGGGCGACATCCGCGCCACCACCCAGCTGCTGAGCCTGCTCGATGGGCTCGACCAGGTGGACGGGGTTGTCGTGCTGGCGACGACCAACCGGATTGACTCGATCGACGAGGCGTTCCGGCGCCCGGGCCGATTCGACGAGGAGATCTACGTCGGCCCACCCGATGCGGCGGCTCGTCGCGCCATCCTCTCGGTGCATTCGAGGGAAATGCCGCTGACTCCGGAGGCTGAGACCGCCTTCGACGAGGTGGCAGCCACCCGCACCGCGGGCTTCACCGGCGCCGACCTGATGCACCTGACCCGTGAAGTCGGTCTGGCCGCGGCCCGGCGGCTGACCCGCGGTGGAAGCGGGCAAGGAATTGAGGTCGCCGAGGCAGCGGTCGATGCCGAGCTGTCGATTGCGGCCGAAGACGTCTATGCCGCGGCGGACCGAGTTGCTCCGAGCGCAACCCGCGGCCTGCCCACCCCGCCGACCGGGCTGGAATGGGATGAGTTCGACGGCCTCGACGCGCAGCAGGAGGCCCTGCTCGATGCGGCCCATACCGCCTTCGATCCCGCCGGCACCAGGCGCGAGGGCGTGCTGCTGGTCGGTCCGTCCGGCGTCGGCAAGAGCGCGCTGGCGACGGCGCTGGCCGGGGAGACCAACGCCAACCTCGTCGTCGTGGACGGCTCCACCATCTTCACCCAGTGGCTGGGAGAGTCCGAGGCGGCGATCCGGACCCTGTTCGGCAAGGCCCGCGACGTCGCTCCGGCGATCGTGGTGCTGGAAAACCTCGACGCGGTGGCTCCGGTCCGGGTGCCCGGATCGTTCGGGTCGGCGGGAGGCCGGGTACTGTCGGCGCTGCTGTCCAGCGTCGACACGTGCATCGCCCATCCTGGTGTCCTCGTCATCGGGATCACCGACCGACAGGAACTCATCGACCCGGCCCTGCTCCGGGCCGGACGGCTCGGCCAGCACATCCAGCTCAGCCTGCCGGACTCCGGTCGTCGCCGGGCGATCCTGGCCCGTTACGCCGGTGCGGCGCTGACCCGCGGCGAGCTGGACGAGACCGCCGGCTCGCGCCGGCGGAGCCAGCGCGGCCGACATCGATTTCCGGGCCCGGCGGCTGGCCGCACGGGCCAGCGAGTCCGCCCGGGCCGCTGGAAAGCACTGACGACAAACCCCCGTAGAGAGATAGAAGGATTCGCGATGGACCAGGTAAGAGCGGCGGTGACGACCGCCGGCGACGTCACAGGGATAGACGACGAGCGGCTGGTGCACAATTCTGCGTATCTCGACAACCGACTCTTCGCCCATGAACAGCGCACCTTGCTCGGCCGGGTGTGGAACTTCGGGTGCCACGACTCCGACCTGCCCGCGGTCGGGGACTACCTGACGACCAACATCGCCGGCAACCCGGTGATCATGATCCGGGGCGAGGACCGCAAGATCCGCGGGATGTACGACGTCTGCCGGCACCGCGGCGCCCAGGTGCTCGACGGTGCCGGGCAGTGCTCGGCGATGCGCTGCCCGTACCACTGGTGGACCTACAACCTGGACGGCTCGCTCACCGGCGTTCCGGGCACCCCCGCCTACGAGAACACCGGTTTCAGCAAAGAGAAATTCGGCCTGGTGCCGATCCGGACCGAGTCCGTGATGGGGCTGCACTTCGTCTGCGTCGATGAGTCGGCCCCCAGCCTGCTCGACTTCCTCGGGCCGCGCATCGTGGAGGTTCTCTCCAGCCCCCTGGCTAACCTGGAGATGGAGGTGATCCACAAGCAGTCGTGGACCGTCCCGATCAACTGGAAGCTCGTGGCCGAGAACCAGCGCGACGGGTATCACGTGCCGTTCGTGCACCCGATCTTCCGTTCGGCCAGCCCGGCCAGCCCGTACGAGCTGACCGGCAACGGGCATGCCGTGCAGTGGACCAAGCTGGACTACGACCGGCTGCCCGACGAGCTCAAGGGGTCGGCCGAGTTCGCGCTGCCCGGTTTCGAAGGTGGCGGCGGCTACATCATGACGCTCTTCCCCGACCTGATCTGCCAGGTTCGCAACAATTACTTCATGATCTCCAGCTCAATGCCGGAGGCCGTGGACAGCACCGTGGTGACCCGCCGGATCTTCGGTGTGGTCGGTGACGACGAGGCTAAGCGGAAGGTGCGCATGGCCGCGGCCGAAGCCACCGCGCTGGCCTCCTACGGCGACGAGGACGTCCCGGTGCTGATGCGCCAGCGTCTCGGGCTGGCTAACTGGGCCGTGCCGTACAGCCTGATCGCCCGGGGCCAGCCGGCCACTGAAGGCACCCGCGGCGACGACAACCGGCTCCGGCAATGGTGGCAGTCCTGGCGGTCCTACGTCGGCGCCGAGACCAACGCCAGCCCCTTCCCGGAAGCGTGAGCGATGCGCATCGAACTCGACCCCAGCCTGTGCCAGGCCTACGGAAACTGCCTGCTGTCGGCTCCGGAGGTGTTCGAACTCACTCAGCACGATCCGGTGGCGCGAATACTGCAGGAGCAGCCCGGCGAGGCGCTGCGGGCGCAGGTGGAGGAGGCCGTCGCCAGCTGCCCGGTCCAGGCGCTGACCCTGGTTGACTCATGAGCGAGCTTGCGAGCGAATCGGTAAGTACTGTGCGTCCGCGAATGCGGACTCCGAGCGTCAGCGAGGTGTCCTCATGAGCACGGCGGCGCGGGATGCCGGGCCGAAGCCCCGGCTGGACCGGGTCGTGATCGTGGGTGCGTCGCTGGCCGGTTTGCGCAGCGCGGAGGCCTTGCGGCGTAAGGGTTTCACCGGCGAGCTGATCCTGGTCGGCGACGAAGTGCACCCGCCCTACGACCGTCCGCCGCTGTCAAAGGAGTTCACCGCCAAGGCCATGCCGGCCGAGTCGCTGCATCTGCGGCAGAGCCCGAGCCTGGAGGCGACCTGGCAGCTGGGCGTCCCGGCGACGTCGCTCGATGCGGCGGCCCACGTGGTGACGCTGGGCGACGGCGCCGAACTCGGCTACGACGGCCTGGTGATCGCCACCGGTGCAACGCCCCGCCGCCTGCCCGGCCTGCCCGGAGCGGCTCGCGGGCTGCATTACCTGCGCACGGTGGACGATGCGCTGCGGCTACGTGCCGATCTGGTGCCCGGAACGCGAGTGGTCGTCATCGGCGGGGGATTCATCGGAGCGGAGCTGGCCTCGACCTGCCGCGAACTCGGGCTGCCCGTCACCGTGGTCACGCCGCTGCCGATGATGGTCAGCGCGCTGGGACAGCTCTCGGAGGCGGCTGCGCAACGGGCTCGCCGCCACGGTGTCGAGGTGATCGAGGGGCCGGGCGTCAGCGCGGTCGAGATTGATGATCGGGTGCGTAGCGTCGAATTGACCGATGGCACCAGGCTTTCGGCCGACGTGGTGGTGGTCGCCATCGGGGTGCGGCCGGCCGTCGACTGGCTGGCGGGCTCGGGCGCGGCGATCGATTCGGGCGTGGTGTGTGACGACACCCTGGCGGTGCGCGGGGTGGCGGACGCGGTGGCCGCCGGCGACGTCGCGTGCTGGCCGCATCCAGCGCTGGACGGTGAGTTGCTCCGCCTGGAGCACTGGACCAACGCGGCGGAGCAGGCGACCGCGGCGGCCGACCGGCTGCTGACCGGCGGCGGACGGCCATTCGCGCCGGTGCCGTCGTTCTGGAGCGACCAGTACGGCGTGCGATTGCAGGGGGTGGGGCTGACCGGCCGGGCCGACGAGGTGGCGGTGATCGACGGCGATCCCAGTGGGGACCAGTTCGTCGCTGAGTATCGCCGCGCGGGCCAGTTGGTCGGGGCGATCTCGGCCGGGGATGTGCGCGCACTGTTGCCGTACCGGCGTGAGCTTGTCAAACGCTTCGCCGGACAGGCGCTGGCCAACCCGTAAGGGGACGTGCTCGCAGTGCGGAGTGCGTCCCCTTACGGGTTGGCCGTCCCTGTCAGTGGGAGAGCCGATCAGTGGTAGGTCGACCCGATTCGCCCGCCACCGCAGGCAATCAGGTCACCGGTGATGGAGACGCTGCGCGGCGAGGCCAGAAACGCGATCACGTCGCCAACTTCGGACGGTTCCACGATACGGCCGATCGCGTAGTCGGCGCCCATCTCGGCCGCTATCTGGTCGACACCAACGCCACGGGACTCGGCCTGTGAGCTCATCCGCTGGGCAACCCGGTCGGTACGCGTGACGCCGGGGTGTACGGCGGTGACGGTGATGCCATGCCGGCCGACCACGTCGGCCAGGTTCTTGGTCAGCGCGATGATGGCGGCGTTACGCATGGCCGCGCTTACCGCGCCAGACTGCCGGGCGGCGAGGCCGGCGACGTTGATGATGCGGCCCCAGCCCCGATCGATCATTTGCGGCAGGACTGCCTGGGCGCAGCGCAGGTATCCCAGTGCTTTCACGTCGTACTCGGTACGCAGGCTTTCCGCCGAGATGGTGGTGACCGCTCCGGAGGCACCGGCCGATCTGGCCGCACAGTTGACCAGGATGTCAATGCCGCCGAGTTCGGTGCTCGCTTGCTCGGCCATCGCGGCCACCGAAGCATCGTCGCTCGTGTCGGCCAGGACCGGAACCACGCGCCGTCCGGTCTGTTCAGCGAGCTCCGCCGCGGCCTTCAGCAGCGCTTCGCTGCCGCGGGCCGCAAGCGCCAGATCACAGCCTTCCAGGGCCAATTGCCTGGCCGCGGCCCACCCGAGCCCGCGGCTTCCGCCTGTCAGCAGGGCGCGCTTGCCGTTGAGTTGCAGGTCCATGCTCGTCCAGTCCGATCGTTTGCACGCCTCTGTTCTTATGACTGGACACTGTATATCTTTAGACACCGGATTCACTAACCGCCACCACCCGAGGAGCGTTCGATGCCCCAGACACTCAAGCCCGCCGAGGTTCTCGCCGCCGCCAACCCCGCCGCAGCGGAGGCGTTCGCCGCGTTGCGCAAGGCGGCGGAGGCCGGACCGCTGGACCAGGGGACCGTGGAATTGGTCGTCATCGGTGCGCTCGCGTCGGTTGGCCAACTCGGCAGCCTGACTGTGCACGTCAAGCGGGCCCTGGGGCTGGGGGTGACGGTGGAGCAGATCAACCAGGCGATCATTTCGACGCTCGCGGCCAGTGCCACGTTCAACGACGTGGTCGACGCGCTGCGGGCCGTCAGCGCGGCCCAGGCCTAGCCGGAGGACGCCCGTAGCGCAGACGTCACCGCGTCTCCAGGCGAACGTCGATTTCCGGGAAGGTGTATACAGTAGCTCGATTGAATGTTAAGCTCTAGCCCGACGGTCAGCGTTGAACACGACCGCGTCGCAGTCGGCCTTGTCCGCCTGAACAGGAAGCGAAACTCGATTGAGCCTCCCTAAGACTCCGAAAGTGTTGACAGTAGCCACCTCTAGCGCTGGATCGGCCAAGGCATGACCCTGTTCCTCGACAGCGCCGACATCAAAGCCCTGGCCACCGACGAGATCTGCGGGCAGGCCGCCTGGGCAGCGGTCGAGGCCGAGTCGATCGGCCGCACCCAGCTACCGCCACGTATCGACGTGCCAAGCGGCAACGGCTTCCTGCGGGTCATGCCGGCCGTCCTCGGCCCGGTCATGGGGCTGAAGGTGATGACTCTGGCCGAGGGCATAGGCAACCGGTACCTGGTGCTGCTCTACGACTCGGCGACCGGCGAGTTGCGCGGGGCGCTCGACGCCGACGAGCTCACCCGGTTGCGGACCGCCGCCTTCACCGCCACCGCGGCCAAGCTCATGGTCAGCGACAGCCCGGCCACGCTGGCGGTCATCGGGTCCGGTTTCGAGGCCGACGGGCATCTGCGGGCCCTGTGCCAGCTGTGGTCCTTCGAGTCGGTTACCGTGTTCAGCCCCTCGCCCGCCCGACGGGAAGCGTTCGTGGCCCGGCAAGCCGCCGAGCTCGGGATCAAGATCTCGGCCGGCCCAGAGCGCCGACGCGGCCGTCACCGGCGCGGAGCTCGTCATGATCGCTACCAAGTCCAAGGTGCCGGTCCTGGACGGCAGCCAGCTCGCCTGCGGAGCAGTGGTGCTGTCGGTTGGCTCCACGCGGCCAAACCTGCGCGAACTCGACGCCGTCACCATGCGCCGCAGCGGAACGCTGGTGGTCGATGACCCCAACCAGGTCAAGGCCGAATCGGGCGACATCATCGCCGGCCTGCGCGCCGGTGACCTGTCGGACGAGCGGCTGGCCTCGGTTGCCGAGGTCGCCAAGCACCCGGAGCTGTTGCGCCGCGAACCCGACCGCGACCTGCTGACGTTCAAGTCGGTGGGTACCGCCCTGCAGGACCTGGCGCTCGCGGACCTGCTGATCCAGCAGGCCGTCAGTCAGGGGGCGGGACGCCAACTCGGCGAACTCGCCGCGCTCAAGCCGTTCGCCAACAACTCGGTGAAGGTCAGCTGATGAGCCAGCCTGTCGACGACCCGCCGGTACTGCCCTGTCCGGTGCCGAACGAGCTGCTCATCGCCGGCCAGTGGGGGGCGGCCAGCTCCGGGGCGACCTTCGAGGTGGCCGATCCGGCCAGCGGGCAGACGCTGGCGCGCATCGCCGACGCCGGACCGGCTGACGCCGCCGCCGCGCTCGACGCGGCCACCGCCGCGGCGCGGCAGTGGCGCGACACCCCGGCCCGGGCGCGCGCCGACATCCTGCTCGACGCGTATTACGCCGTGCTGCGCCGGCGTGACGAGTTCGCCGAGCTGATGACCCTGGAGATGGGCAAGCCGCTGGCCGAGGCGCACGGCGAACTCGACTACGGCACCGACTTCCTGCGCTGGTTCGCCGAGGAAGCGGTCCGCATCGACGGCGGTTACGCTCACTCGCCCAATGGCCGCGGGCGGATCGTGGTGACCCGCCAGCCAGTCGGTCCGTGCCTGCTGATCACGCCGTGGAACTTCCCGCTGGCGATGGCCACCAGGAAGATCGCCCCGGCCCTGGCTGCGGGCTGCACGATCGTCGTCAAGCCGTCCGAGCTCACGCCACTGACGACGCTGCTGTTCGCCGAGCAGCTGATGCGCTCGGGCATCCCGGCCGGCGTGGTGAACGTGCTGACTACCACCGACCCCGGTGCGGTGGTCACCCCGCTGCTGGCCGACGGCCGGATCCGCAAGCTCTCCTTCACCGGATCGACCGAGGTCGGGCGGATGCTGCTGGCGCAGTGCGGCCCGCAGGTCGTGCGCAGTTCGATGGAACTCGGCGGCAACGCGCCGTTCGTGGTCTTCGAGGACGCCGACCTGGAGGCCGCGGTGGACGCGGCGGTCCTGGCCAAGCTGCGCAACATGGGGGAGGCCTGCACGGCGGCCAACCGGATCTTCGTCCAGAACGGGATGCGGGCCGCGTTCGCCTCGCGCCTGGCCGAGCGGTTCGGCCAGCTGCGGATGGGGCACGGGCTCGACCCGGCTAGCCAGATCGGCCCGCTGATCGAGCAGGCTGCGGTGGACAAGGTGCAGAGCCTCGTGGCCGACGCTCGTCGAGCGGGGCGCACGGGTGCTGGTCGGCGGGCAACCACCCGTCGGACCGGGCTATTTCTATCCGCCCACCGTGCTCGACGAGGTCTCGGCCGACGCCCAGCTGATGCGCTCGGAGATCTTCGGCCCGGTCGCCCCCGTCATCGGGTTCGACACCGAGGACGAGGCGGTCGCCCGGGCCAACGACACCGAATACGGCCTGGCCGCCTACCTGTTCACCAACGATCTGTCCCGGGCGATCCGGGTGAGCGAGGCGCTGGACTTCGGCATGGTCGGCGTCAACCAAGGCATCGTGTCCAACGCGGCCGCGCCGTTTGGCGGCATCAAGGCCTCCGGACTGGGACGCGAAGGCGGCCACGAGGGTATCGGCGAATACCTCGACACCAAGTACCTGGCCCTCAACGTGTGATCGCCCGGCGAGACAGACCCTAACGGCAACGACAAGCACGGTACGACGAGATAAGGAACGAGCACCACATGGCTACCAGCTACGCGAAGCCCGAGGCCAAGGACTGGGCCAAGGAGAACCTCAAGGGCGTTTGCAACGTCATCATCCCGAGCTTTAAATCTGACCTCAGCGGGCTGAACGAGGCCGGTATCCGCCACGACGTGCGGCGCAACATCGAACTCGGCTTCACCGGCGCGCTGCTGGTCGCTGAGGTCGGCATCACGCGCGACGAGTTCCGCCAGTTCATGGAGATCGCGGTGGACGAGGCCAACGGGCGGCACCAGATCCTGCTGCACGCTGCCTTCGACACCGCGGAGGCAAACATCGAGGTCTCCAAGGAGGCCAAGTCGATCGGGCTGGACGCGGTGCTGCTCGGGCACCCGAACAGCTTCTACCCGAAGACGACCCAGGACATCATCGACTACACCAAGAAGATCTGCGACGGCGTGGATCTCGGCGTGGTGCTGTTCTGCGCCCAGCACTGGAACTTCGCCCGGGTTCACCCCAGCGGTTACCCGCTCGACGCGATCGTCGAACTCGCTGGCCTGGAGAACGTGATCGGCGTCAAGTATGAGGTCGGACGCCCCGGCGCCACCGGCACCTACGAGTGCTTCAAAGCCCTGCAGGACACCAACGTCGTCGTCTCCGACCCGTTCGAGCCCAACGCCCCGATCTGGACCGATCTGTTCGGGATGCAGTGGATGGGCACCAGCAACTACGAGTACTACGGTGACCGGATGCCGCGAATGTTCGCAGCCCTGACCGAGGGCCGGCGCGAGGAAGCCATGGACATCTACTGGCAGACGCAGGCCGCCCGCGTCACCCGAGGCTCGGTGCAGGCGACGTTCGAAGGCGCCAGCTTCATCCACCGTTACCTCTGGAAGTACCAGGCCTGGCTGACCGGGTACAACGGCGGCCCACTGCGCCAGCCGGCCATGAAGCTCTCCGACAAGGCAATGCGTGAGACTGCGGACGGCCTGGTTCGCAGCAAGATCATCGATGTCGCCCCGACCGACTTCAGCGCCTACTTCGTGGGTCGTAACCCGGCCTGATCACCGGGTCTGATCGCCAGGTCTAACCAAGAATCTCAAGTGGTCCGGAGGTAGCGCCATGGGTGAGCTGCTCGGAGTGGGCATGACCCACTTCCCCCCGCTGTCCGCACAGGACGAGCGAATGACGGCGGCATTCACCAGGATGATCAACCACCCGTCAACACCGGAGGAGGCCAAGACCGCCGCGGCCCTGCCGGAGGCGCTGGTGGCCGAACTGGCCGGCGATAACGGGCTGGCGGCAGCGGCTGGACATCGAGAGCACCTCCGGGCCAACCTGAGGCGGGTGCGGGCGCGCATCGACGAGTTCGCACCCGACCTGATCCTGGTGTGGGGCGACGACCAGTACGAGAACTTCAAGGAAAGCGTGATTCCGCCGTTCTGCGTGCTGGCCTACGACGAGTTCGTCCACAAGCCGTGGGCGAACTTCCACCTTGGTCAGAACACCTGGGGTGAGGACGTCGACACCGAGCTGTACGTCAAGGGCAACAACGCGGCCGGGAGGTATCTGACCACCGGGCTAATCGAATCCGGCTTCGACATGGCCTACAGTTACCGGCCCAACGAGTACGACGGACTCTCGCACGCCTTTACCAACACCGTGCTGTACCTGGACTACGAGCGCACAGGGTTCCCGTACCCAATCCTGCCGGTTGCGGTGAACTGCTACGGTCGGCTAGTGATCTCCGCAAAAGGCCTGTTCGTGGATCCGGCCAACCCGCCGAGCGGCTCGCAGCTGGATCCTCCTTCGCCGTCGCCGACGCGGTGCTTCGACCTCGGGCGAGCCACCGCGCGGGTGCTGGCCGACAGTCCATGGCGCGTGGCGCTGGTCGCCTCGGCGAGCTGGTCGCATGGATTCCTGGCCTCGTGCAACCGCTATCTCTATCCTGATGTCGCCGCAGATCAGCGCTTGTTCCAAGCTCTGATCGATCGGGATTACGACGTCTGGC
The DNA here is from genome assembly GCA_963748785.1 of uncultured Actinomycetota bacterium. Lineage (GTDB taxonomy): Bacteria > Actinomycetota > Actinomycetes > Streptosporangiales > Streptosporangiaceae > Trebonia. The sequence goes on from CAVVKP010000030.1 coordinate 252,055, forward strand.
GCAACTACCCGCTCGACGCCATCGAGCGGTCTGGGCAGCAGGAAATGCTCAACTGGTTCTGCCTGTTGGGTGCCATGGCGGAGCTTGGCCGGGATATCGAATGGGCTGAGCTGGTGGAGACGCACATATTCAATTCGGACAAGGCATTCGTACTGTTCTGAACGAGGTGATGAGAATGGGCCAGTGTCGGACACATTCCATTCATAGCGAGCGGCGACCGGTGGGCCGGTCGTGACGCTCGCGGCACGGGGCGAGCACACCAAGCGTGTAGTCCCGCCGGCCCGGCAGGGCGGCATGTCGTCGGCCCAATTGCGATACCGGCGCGCCGAACCGGTCCTGCTCGGCGTGCTCTGCCTCGTCGTCGTACTGGTGGCGTGGCAGGTAGCCTCCGACACGGGGCTGGTCAACAAGCTCTTCGTGAGCTCGCCGACCTCGGTGGTCCGTCAACTGTGGGATTACGTGACCACCGCCCAGTTCGGGAAGGACCTCGAGACCACCGGCGTGACCTTCCTTGAGGGGCTGGGCATCTCGCTGGTCGTCGGCCTGATCCTCGGCCTGGCGATGGGCTTCTTCAAGCGCGTCGGTCACTTCTTCGACTACGCCATCAGCCTCGCCTACGCCTCGCCGCGCATCGCTCTGGTGCCGATCCTGATCCTCTGGTTCGGCATCGGACGGAACAGCGGTATCGCCATGGTCTTCCTCTTGGCGGTATTCCCGATCATCATCAACTCGATGACCGGCGTGCAGAACGTCGACGCCACCGTCCTGGAGATGGCCCGGTCGCAGAAGGCATCCACGCTCCAGCTGTTCCGGACCGTGATCATTCCTGCTTCGCTGCCGTCAATACTCAGCGGTATTCGACTGGCCATCGGTAACGGCCTGATCGGCGTGGTGGTAGCCGAGTTCCTGGCCGGCAGCAGCGCCGGGCTGGGTTTCACGATGCAGCAGGCTGCCCAGAATTTTGACGCCGCGCAGCTGTTCGCCGGGCTGATCGTGATCTCCGCGCTCGGGCTGATCGCCACGCAGATCCTCAGAATGATCGAGCGCCACTTCCAGGGGTGGCGGACGTCGTGATCCCCCGTGCGAATCAGGCACCATCCTCTGACCCCGAGGGAGCTGAGATGGCAATCGCCGATACGAGCCAGGGTTTGTCCCTGGAGGCGGCAGCCGGCCGCCAGTCTCCGGACGGCAAGCTGAAGCTGCACGCCGACGACGTCAGCATCGGATACTTCAGCGAGCGGCATGGTTCGTATTTCGAAGCCATGCACTCGCTGAGCTTCTCGGTCGCCGATGAGTCGCTGGTGGCCCTCATCGGCCCGAGTGGCTGCGGGAAGTCGACCTTCCTGCGCGCGGTGTGCGGCCTGCTGCCGCACCAGAACGGCGACCTGCGGGTGGACGGGTCGGTGGTCAAGGGACCCCGGGCCGACTGCTCTCTGGTGTTCCAGAGCCCGGCGTTGCTGCCCTGGCGCACCGTCGAGCGAAACGTCAGCTACGGGCTGGAACTGCGCAAGGTCCCGAAGCAGGTGATCAAGCAGATCACCGGCGAGATGCTGAACTTGGTGGGGCTAACCAAGTTCGCCGACCGCTATCCGCACCAACTCTCCGGCGGTATGCAGCAGCGGGCGAACCTCGCCCGGGCGCTTGCCAACCAGCCGGTGCTGCTGCTGATGGACGAGCCGTTCTCCGCGCTCGACCCGCAGACGCGCGATCGTCTCGGTGACGAGTTGCTGCGCATCCGCGAGGTCACCAAGCAGACCATCCTCATGGTGACCCATCAGGTCGACGAGGCGGTCGCGCTGGCCGACAAGGTCGTCGTCTTGTCCCAGGGACCGGGCAGCGTGAAGGCGGGGGAGATGGACATCCCGTTCGGCCACAGCCGCACCATCGAGGACAGCCGGCATCACGAGGGCTACGGGAGCCTGGTGCGGAGCCTGCGCGAGATGCTGGCCGAGTCCGCGGCCGAAGAGGACGAGGACTGAACCGTCGCGAGACCGGCCGCCTGGTCCCTTCACGCGGTAGCCGGCCATTCAACGGCTATCGCGTGATCGCGATGCCGCCATTGACATCGAAAGGACCGATTCGTGCCTGCAAATCCGAACGGCGCTGCGACGGCGGTTGAACCCGCACCAGTCGAGGAACTCGATCCACGGTCGGTCAACCGGCTGCGGGGCAAGGTGTGCGTGGTTACCGGGGCTGGCCAGGGCATCGGCCGCTGGGTGAGCCGTCGCGTGGCGGCCGAGGGCGCCCGGGTCGTGATCTGGGACCGCAGTGAGGAAGGCGCGGCGCGCACAGTCACAGAACTGCGCGAGCATGGCGCCGCCGTGGCCAGCTTCATCGGGGACCTGTCCGACTTCGCCTCGGTGGAGCGCCTGGTCGGCGAGACACTGCGAGCCGAGGGCCACATCGACGTCCTCGCCAACATTGTCGGCGGCGCCACCAACTTCAAGCCGTTCGTTGACTGGGGTGTCGAGGAAATGCTCACCGAGCTGAACCGGTCGTTGCTGCCGACCCTGTTCTGCTGCCGGGCGGTGCTGCCGCACATGCTCGAGCGCGGTACGGGGCGGATCGTCAACGTCGGCGCCGAGTCGGTGCGCAACGGGTTGTGGGATCGCGCTCCCTACAACGTGGCCAAGGGTGGCGTCCACGCGCTGACCACCAGCATCGCCCGCGAGGTGGCCCACACCGGCATCACCTGCAACTGCGTCGCTCCCGGCGGGACGAACTCCCAGCCCGAGCGGCTCGTTCCGCGCTACAGCACCTCCGACCAGGCGTCGGTCACCGCCCGGGACGCGCTGCGGGAACGAGTGCTGTCGACCATCCCGATGGGCCGGCGGGCCGAGCCGGAGGAGCAAGCGTCCGCGGTGGTGTTCCTCGCCTCCGACGATGCCTCGTTCATCACTGGCCAGGTGCTGAGCGTCAACGGCGGATCGAGCATGATCTGACATGAGCCTGCGCTACGAACAGTTCACCACGGGCGAGTCCGGGTCGGTAGTGCTGTTGCACTCGCTGGCGATGGACGCCTCGATCTGGCGCGAGTTCGCCGGGCTTCTCCCCGCCGCTGCCACCGTCCTCGCGCCCGACCTGCCCGGCCATGGTGCTGCGCCGCAAGGCGATCCGTCCTCGGTGGAGAGCATGGCCGACGGCGTCGCCGACTGGATGACCTCGATCGGCACCGGGCCGGTGACGCTGATCGGGATGTCGCTGGGCGGTTCAGTGGCCCAGGCGCTGACGATCCGCCATCCCGATCTGGTCGGCCGCCTGGGGCTGGTCGACACCACGGCGTGGTACGGCCCCGGCGCGCCGGCGGCCTGGGCCGAGCGGGCCAGCCAGGCGCGCGAGAAGGGCCTGGACTCGCTGGCCGGATTCCAGCTTGATCGCTGGTTCACCGACGAGTTCCGTCAGCGGCGCCCCGAGCAGGGGGAGGCGCTGCTGGATATTTTCCGGCGCAATCGGCTGGAGGACTACGTCGCCAGCTGCACGGCTCTGGGAGCCATGGACCTGCGCGACGGCCTCGGAAAGATCGCGGTCCCCACCGCGGTTGTCGTCGGCGAATTGGACGGGGCCACGCCGCCCTCGCACGCCCGGGCGCTGGCCGACGCCATCAGCGGGGCACAGCTGACGGTGCTGCCCGCGTGCAAGCATCTGAGCGCCGTTGAGCGGCCGGCGGACGTGATCGCGGCGCTGGCGCCGATCCTGGGCCAGGAGAGGTGAGGAGCCCCAGCGACGTGAGCAGCATTGACGTCCACACCCATGTCGTTCCGGCTGGAATGCCTTTTGGCGTCGGCGATTCCGATGACCGCTGGCCGACGCTGCTCGAGGGCGAGCGGACCGGCGATGTGCTCGTCGCGGGGAAGATCTATCGCACGGTTAGCCGGACCGCGTGGGATCTGGCCGTCCGTGCCGAGCAGATGAGCGAGCGAGGCTCGACCGCGCAGGTGCTCTCGCCGATGCCGCACCTGTTTTCGTACTGGGCACCCCTGGCCCCGGCGCTGGAGTTCTCGCGCGGGATCAATGAGTGGCTGGCCGCCGCCGTCCGGGACTACCCGGGCGTGTACTACGGGCTGGGTACCGTCCCGCTGCAGGACCCGCAGGCCGCCGCGGCCGAGCTGACCCAGATTAAGGCCCTGGGGCTATCCGGGGTGGAACTCGGCACCAACGTCAACGGCGTCAGCATCGCCGACCGTCGCTTCGCAGAGGTGCTCCACGAGGCCGACCGGCTTGGGCTGGCCGTGTTCCTGCACGCCTTCCAGCCGCCGCTGGCCCCGGTGGTGGCCGGCCCGGCCGGCAGCGCGGTGTGCTTTCCCCTCGACATCGCCTTCGCCGTGGCCGGCCTGATCGCCAACGGGGTCCTGGAGGATCTGCCGGGGCTGCGGCTGTGCGCCAGCCACGGCGGCGGCGGCCTGGCGATGACCCTGCCCCGGCTGACGCACACCTGGCACAACAAGCGCGCCCTGCAAGAGCGCCTGGCGACCGCCCCGGAGGTGACGGCGGGCCGGCTGTTCTACGACATCTTGGTGTTCGACCCGGCGGCGCTGCGCTACTTGATCGATTTCGCCGGGCCGAGCCAGATCCTCGTAGGGTCGGACTATCCGTTCCTCAAGATCGCGCCGGAGTGGCCGCTGACCGAGGTGCCGCTGGACGACCAGCTGCTGCACCAGATCCGCAGCACCAACGCCCGCCGCTTCCTCGGGCTGCAGTCCGCCTAGGCTGCTGCATCCCGCATTAGCTAAGGCCGGTGTCCCGCCTACGGGCGGGACACCGGCCTTAGCTGCGTTCTCTTCGGGTCTGTCTGCCCGGCAACGCCTACTCGGGCACCTCGATGAGGATCGTGCCGTCATCGACGCGGGTCGGGTAGACCTCGATCGGCTCGGTCGGCTCGCCCCCGACAACCTTGCCGGTACGCACGTCGAAGCGTCCTTCGTGCAACGGGCACAGTACCTGGTAGCCGTCCAGCTCCCCCTGGTCGAGGTAGCCGAGCGCGTGCGTGCAGATGCCGTCGAAGGCGAATACCTCGCCGTTGACGTCGGCGAGCACGATCTCGCGATCGCCGACCTCCTCCATCGTCATCTCACCCGAGGACAGGGCACTGCGCGAACACACCGGAACCCACTTGTCAGCCATGCTTCGAATCGCCCCTCACTGGCTTTTTCTGGTCAGAGATGAAGATAGGGATGGCCGTCGTGCGTCCGCCCTCATACTCGTGAATGTCCTCGAGCCGGTCGTCGGGCGGTGCCATGCCGGCATGCTGCTGGCGGCTCACGCTGTCGGTCTCGGCCGGAGTCGTGATGCCGTTGGCGTTCTCCGGCTTCTGGCCGCGGGCGAAGCGCAGCTTCGCGTCACGCGAGCGCTCAGTGATCAGCCGCCGCAGCATGACCAGATGTGAGTCGGTCGCCGAGAGGCTTTCCGGGGTCCAGTAGCGCGATGGCGAGGCCACCTTGTCGTCGGCTCCGGAGAAGTTGTAGTAGTTCCACCAGTTGTAATACAGCCGCCACCAGAGCTTGAGGGTCGCTCGGGTCGAGGCGAAGCGGGTTCGCCGCGCGTGCATGTAGACGATGCGCGACAGTTCAGCGTCGACCGGGACGGCCCAGCGGGAGAACATGTAGGTGTTGAAGTTGCGGCGCACGATGGCCGGCAGGTGCCACGACCCGCCGCGACCACGGCCCCACTCCTCGGCTTCGACGTCGAACGTGCGCTTGAGGCGGGAAGGGCGCCAGACAATGTACTTGTAGTACGGCGAGAAGATCTTCCAGATCCGCTGGCGCCACTTGCTCAGCGGCCACATGCCGTCCACGCCCGGGTAGTGCATCTGGAACGGGATCACGCCGTTCTCGTCTGCGTAGTACTTCTGGTTCATGTTGAGGATGGTCAGCGCCCGGTCCTCGACCAGTTTGGCTCGCGGGCCGGTAGGGGTGCGGGCGCGGAATCTCGGCGACATCAGCTGCATCAGCGAGTTGCGATGCGCGTAGAGCGCGTTGTGCGGGTCGTCCTGGTTCTCGATGGCTAGAATCCACGAGCAACGCCAGTAGGTGTACGTGGTGAGCACCAGCGTGGTGTCGGGCTCGAAGAACTCCGGCGGCACGTCCTGCTCGATCGGGGCCGGCTTCTCCCGGCCCATCCATACGAACACCCATCCCTTGCGCTCCTGCACCGGGTACGAGCGGGCCTTGAGATCGCCGACCATCTTCGAGTCCGGGCCCTCGGTGATGAAGGCCTTGCACGTTCCTTCGCGATCGAAGGTCGCGCCGTGGTACGGGCAGGACAGAGTGCCGGGGTAGAAGGAACGGCCCCGCGACATGCTGGCGCCGCGGTGCGGGCAGACGTCGGTAAGGGCCGCCACGCTGCCGTCGGCGTCGCGGAAGAAGGCGATCTCCTCGCCCAGCATCTTCCAGTAGACCGGCTTCTTGCCCCGGACCTTCTTGCTGGGCAGGGCCGGCCACCAGTACTCGCGCAGCCCCAGCGCCGGGACGAGCTGGCGCCGGTCTTTGACCGTGCCATCGTCTGGCAGGGGGTTGAGGGTCTCTTGCAGCGGGTCTACGGCTGGGGGCCGGATTCCGCGAGTCGCACTAGCCCGGAGCCTGCGCTCGGTCCGCCATTCGTGAATCCGGATGTTCGCACCCATTGCCATCCTTTCGCCGATTCAGGAGATTGCTGCCGCGCATCGATGGGCGACTCGCGTAAGCGGCCGCGCGGGCGTGGCGCTGCGCCGTCGGCCTGTGCTCCACGTTGTCTACTTTGTAAAGTATGTCGGCAACTGTATCCACAATCAAGGGTCTCCCAGCTCACATCGCCGACACCAGGCCCGGCCGACCGCGAGGTTGTGCGGTTCGGCGCGTGTCCCGTGTGAGAGAGTTACCCAGCTCGGAGCACGTGGGGACGATCAGGCGCGGCGGGCGGCGGACGTACGTGCGGGCCTCGCCTTGGCTGTACCTGCGCCGTTGGCCGTGAGACCGGTGCGGTTGGCCGGACCGGTGGCATGGCCGGAGTCCGCACCGCCCGCGGCGGCCGGGGCGTCAGCGGGCTCCTCGCCCGCGTCGTCTTCGACCTTCCACTCGCCGAAGATGCGGTTGACCTGGTCGATGGTGTGCTGGATGTGGGTCTCCAGCTGGGCCTGGGCCGTCGCGATGTCGTAACGTTCCATGGCGTCGAGAATCGCCAGATGCTCCTGATTGGGGTTGCCGGGTCGCTTGAGATTGCTGGAGCGCACCATGCGGACGTACCGCTGGACGCGCAGCGACAACTGATGGCTGAGTTCACTGGCGACCGGAGCGCTGGCGTGCGCGTAGAGCCCGTCGTGGAAGGCGGTGTTGAGCTCCAGCCACTTGTCATGGGAACGGGACTTGGCCATCTTGGCGCACATCCCGCGCAGCTCGGCGTAGTCATCCTTGGTCATCCGGGCGGCGCTGCGGCGCATCAGGTAGGTCTCGAGCAGCATCCGCAGTTCGAGGATCTCGATGACGCGCTCCAGCGTGTGCCCCACGACGGCGGCCCGCATGTGCGCTTCGGAGCTGATCAGGCCTTCGGCTCGGAGCTGGCGCAGCGCTTCGCGGATCGGGACCCGGGAGACACCGAACTCGCGAGCGAGGTCGACCTGGTTGAGTTTGGTGCCGTCCGGGAAGTCGCCGCGGACGATTGCCTCACGCAGTTCGTCGGCAACCGTGTCCGAGGTAGTTCGTCGTTGCAGGCGACGACCGGCAGGCTCTTGGGCTGATCCGCTCAACGACAACTCCTTGTGGTCTGGGTGCACCGAGCTACGCGCCGCGCACGGACGCTATGCAAACAGTATGTCGCGCTCAGTACGTACTGGGAACAGTATTTTGTCGTCCTGATCAGGTCCCGTTCAAATGGGCCATATCGGTGAGGCAGGGCGCTGACGGTAGTTCCCAGGGGGTCGACATTGCAGTAATGTACACAGCATACATTGCGACGGAAGGCGGAACCCACGTGGCAGAGACCTTTTATGACCGTTGGCTGGAGGCTTCGGATCAGCTCACCGGGGCATTTTGGTCTTCGCCGGCGGTAGCGCGCGATAAGGACGTTCCCTGGGTGAGCACCCCCCAGGACGTCCGGACCAAGCTGATGGTCTCCCGCGAGCTCGGGTTCGCGACTATGGGCAGCAACGTGCTCAAGAGCGAGATACCGGTCGGCTGGCACAGCGGGCGGCATCGCCACGGCGAAGAGTCGCTGCATATCCTCACCGGCTCTGGCTTCAGCCTCATCGGCGGACGCCGGTTCGACTGGCACGCAGGCAGCACGCTGTTCATCCCGTTCTGGGCCGAGCACCAGCACTTCAACACCGGCGACGAGCCGGTGCTCTACATCTCCGGGATGACCTACGACCTCGAACGTTTCGTACACATCGCGCGCGTCGAGCAGTTGGCCGAATGCGGGCGAAACGATGCCGCCGAACTCGCTGCCATGCCGGCGCAGGAATCGCAGTACTACGCCAACGGCGGGCGTGCGGTGATCCACCTCGAGGACGCCCCGTCAGACATGTCGTTCTCCCCGCAGGCCCACCTGGCGGCGGTACGCAACCAGCACGGATCAACCCGCCACCTGGTCGTTCCGAAAAACGGCTTCCGCTCGGGCAGCGTCGCGGTGACCACCCGCTGGCGCGACGAGCCATTCCACCACAGTGGCCGGCACAAGCACCTCGAAGCGGTCGTCTACGCGATCGAGGGCAAGGGATACACGGAGATGCAGGGCCGCGACGTGCCGTGGGAGGCCGGTGACGTGCTCTACGTGCCGCCGGCGATGTGGGAACACGAGCACACCAACAACAACCCGTTCCCGGTCGAGCAGCTGCGCATCGCCTTCGGCATCCGCAGTTGGTTCACCGACATGTGGCCGGACGGCTTCGCCAGCCAGCGCATCTATGACGCGGACGGCCGTCCGATCGAAGCCGGGGCCATCGAGCGTGACCGGGAGCGCCCGCGTTGAGCGGGCACCACGATCACGACCATCACGCGGCACAGCCCCCCGTCCGTTCGGCTGGCACGTTCCTGCCGTTCGACGCCCTGGCCGCCCAGTTCGATCCTGATCGTGGCGCGGGACGGATGCTGATCAGCCAGGCCTGGTCGGCGGTGCTGGATGAGCAGCTGGCGATCGTGGCTCATCAGTGGGGCAACGGGATCGGCACTGGAGTGGTGCGCGGCTTCCTGCTCAGCGGACCGCCAGGCACCGGCAAGACGACGCTGGCCAAGCGGCTTGGATACGAGCTGGGGCTCCGCTTTCCGCGCCGCGCCGGCCGGGACGGGGTGGCCACGGTACTGCTCGACGGCAGCGAGATCGCCCGCGGAAAGTACGGCGAGAGTGAACAGCGCATCCGCGACATCTTCCAGGCGGCCGTTGAAGGCTTCGGGCTGCCCGGCCAGCGAGTGGTCCTGATCTTCGACGACGCGGAGTCGATCTTCATGGCGCGCGGCAGCGAACAGGCCAGGGAATGGCACTACTCGCAAGACAGCGTCTTCTTCCACGCCGTCGACGACCTGGACACCAGCCGGGTGACGATCGTGCTCACCACCAACCGGCCCGACCTCGTCGACGATGCGATCGGCGACCGTTTCCTGGGCTACGTTCTTGACTACCCTCCGGCCGACGTGCTGGCCGAGGCGGCCGGCAGCTGCCTGGCCGCGCAAGGTCTTCCCGATGATCAGCAGGCCGGATTCAGCCAGACCGTGGCCGCTGCCCTGGCCGGCGGCTCGGTGAGAAGCCTGCGCGACGCGCAGCGACTGGCACTGCGCTATTACGTGACCCAGCTGACCGGTGGCGATGCTCCGGTTGCGGTCGGGCTACGTGCCGAGGACCCGCCTCGTTAAGTACCCTCGTCTGATCTCCGGCCCCGCTTCTTATGCGCAGGGTGTGACAAAGGGTGGCTTACGGCCGGCACCTGCCGGGCTGCCCGCGCGGGCCGCGTGGCCCTACGCTGCGAGCGGTGCAAGCATCTGCCGGGCGGCCCCGAGGATGGAGAAGTGCCCGTGGCCGGGATGGAGCTGAAGCTGGCCGCCCGGTATCGCGGCGGCGTACAGCCGGGCGTGCCGGGGCGGGACCGTGGTGTCGGCATCGCCGTGGTGGATGGATGTCGGCACGGTGATGGACCCGAGCTCGAAGCCCCAGGGCCGCAGGAGCACCCGCAGGTCCTGGGCAACTCCCCGGCTGCCGCAGCGGAACGCCTCCGTGTAGGCGGCCAGGAATGCCTCGCGCATGGCGGGCCGGGCGAGCGCGCGGCGGTCGATGGCCGGCAGGTCGCTGGTGGCCAGGCGGAGAAACTGCTGCGGGGAGCGGCGGGCTAGCGCGGCGAGGCGGCCCAGGGACCAGCCGCCGAATGCCGGGGACAGCCGTGCGGCCTGCAGGGCGAACCGCTGCCCCGGCGCCATCCCGCGGGTCGGCCATCCCGGCGCGCCGAGCGGCGCGATGAGCGTGAGGCTGCGGACGCGGCCGGGCAGGCGGGCCGCGCACGCAGCGGCGAACGGCCCGCCCGCCGAGACGCCAAGCAGCGCGGCCGGCCCGGCTGCCAGATCGTCAAGCACCAGCGCCGCATCGTCCGTCCAGTCCGCGAGCCGGCGCAGGCCGCGCGGATCGGTGCCGCCGATGCCGGGGCGGTCCGGGGCCACCAGGCACAATCCCAGCTCGTCGGCCGCCGGCGCCAGCAACCCTGCCGACAGCCTCGAATCGGCCAGCCCGTGGCAGAAAAGCACTGGCGTGCCGCCCCGCTCGCCGGCCACCTCCACCGCGATCACGCTGCCGTCGCCCCGGCTCACCTCCATCTCCCCATGGTCCCGCGTTCCGGCCGCTGTTCATCCGCCTGCCCGCCGGAGCGCATCGGGCGCGGCAGCGCGCCCACGTAGCCGTAAGCCGTCCCGGGTTCCGGCGAGGGGGTGACTTCCGGGAAACGATCTGAACGGTGGTTGCCGTTCGGGCCGGCGGGTACAGGCCGTCCGGGATGGTTCGCAGTTCGGGCTGGATCCCGTCACCTTCGCCCTAGCGGTCGTGTGGACGCCGCGGCATCCGGGGGGCCGGGCCGTGGCGGCGGGCCGCGGCGGCGGCCAGAGTTCAACGGGGGTACCCATGCGTGTCATGGCAAGGATCATCATGCCGGTTGAGTCAGGAAACCAGGCGATCAAGGACGGCACCCTGGGCGCGGTCATGCAGCGCGCAGCTGAGCGCTGGAAGCCGGAGGCGATGTACTTTACGACCTTCGACGGGCAGCGGACCGCGTTCATGGTGTTTGACCTGCCGGACGCCTCAGGCATGCCGCCGTTCGCGGAGCCGTTCTTCAGGGAGCTCAACGCCAGCGTGCAGCTAGTCCCGGCGATGAACGGTGACGATCTGCAGAAGGGACTCTCCCAGCTCGGCTGAGCGGGGTCTGGCTCGATCTGGATCATCGGCACAGGTACCGCGTCAGGCGTGAGAAGTCGGCCTGCCGCCTTCAGGATCGCAATCGCGTGGCTGGTGAGGCCTGTTCGCTGATCCAGGCGTTCGCCAGTGTGGTCCAGATCGCGGCCTCGCCGGCGTCCTGGGCCAAGCCGAGGCTGTGCGGGCCATGGGCGAACATGTGCACGGCGTGCGGAACATTGCTGGCCGCGAGCGCGGACGCGAGTCGGTAGGTGTGCTCGGGATGGACGTACGCGTCCTGCGCGGTGTGCCAGATGAAGAAGGGCGGCGACTGCGGGGTTACCAGCGAATCCAGTGAGGTCGACCGGCGCAGCTGAGGGCTAGCGTCCTCGCCGAGGAGGATGAGCCGGGCAGGACGGTATGTGTCGGTTTCCATCGAGGTGATGGCGTAACAGAGCACAGCGAACTGCACGGTCTGATCCGGCGTTGCGCCTGGTGAAAGGGCGGCCAGCCCGGCCAGATGGCCGCCTGCGGAGAACCCGATGAGCCCGATGCGCTGCGCGCCTTCGGCCCGCCGGCGGCCGATCTCAGCGCGGAGCGCGTCCAGTGGCACCGGGTGCCGGACGTTGAGCGGGTAACGGAATACGCTCGCCTGCACGCCAGTCTCACTAAGCCAGCTGGCCACTGGCTCGGCTTCGTGGCGAGCATGTTCTGCGTACCCGCCTCCGGGCAGGACGATCAGGTGCGTGCCTGCGGCCGAAAAGTTCATCGTCAGATCGTCCTTTCCAGAGGCGCCCAGCTCGAACCGCACAGCAGCCCGCCAGCTGCGGTATCCGCGGCGAGGAGATATCGCGCTGGTGTGCGGTAAGCCCGTCGCGCGCAGCGGAGCGGGGTTAGGCCGCTGTGACGCGCCGGTACCCGCCGCTGACCCAGTCGGCGACCAGGCGGCCGTATTCCTCGGGTGCTTGCTCCCACGCGAAGTGACCCGCGTCGAGAGGATGGATCTCGCTGTTGGGGAGGAGGTCGTCGATGTACTGGTTGTTCGACCACGGCACGAGGTCATCGTCGCGCCCGGCCACGATCTGGGCCGGCGTGGTGATCTTCGGCAGCAGGTCGCGCAGCACCGGGTTCTGCTCGGGGTAATGCCGCACGAACCGGGCCGACTCCGCGAAGCGCCCGAGGTCGTAGGCGCTGACGTAGTCCTCGTGGACGTCGGGCTCGCTGTCGCTCGCGGCACCCGACTCGACCGCGTAGCCGATGTTGGTCCTGGCGTCCAGCCCGCGCACGACGTCCAGGCTCGGCGCCTCGATGATCTCCTTGAGTGCTCCGCCCGCGTCGATCGGGAAGCGGACCGCGCCGGCGCCGACGGTCAGGCTCGTGACGCGCTCCGGCGCCTTCGCGGCGAGGAAGAGCGCCGCGGCCGTGCCGACGTCCGGGCCGACGACGTGGGGGGCTCCCAGGCGCCACTCGTCGATCAGGCGGGCCAGGAAGGCGCCCGAGGTGTCCGGGGCGATCAGCTCCGGACGGCCGTCGGAGTGGCCGAATCCCGGCAGGTCGATGGCGACCACCCGCCCGACCGCGGACACGCGGTCCCATATGCGCCGGAAGGCCCAGAGGCTCTCGGGCCACGGCGCCAGGAGCAGCACGGTGATATCCGAGTCTGCCCTGTTGTCGGCGAACCTCACTCGCACCCCGTCGCAGACCCGGAAGTAGGTGCTAATGGGCGAAACCGCTTGGATGGCGTTGTCGTCGTTCATTGTCGTCAGGCCTTTCGGTCGCAAGGTAGTTGTGGCCGGATCTACCCTCACAGGATTCGGATGATCGTCTTCCCGGGGGTGCGCCGGGCGGGGGCGAACGCGGCAGGTGCCTCCGCGAGCGGCCGTACGGCCCCGATGTGCGGCTTGAGCCGTCCGCTTCTCAGCCGCTGGGCAAGGTCGGTGAGCCGAAGGCGATCGGGTTCGACGACGAAGAAGACGGCCCGCCCGTTGTCAGGCTGAACCGTGGGTGGCGTGGCGATGGTGACGAGCGCGCCGCCGGCGCGCACCAGCGCGGCCGAGCGGTCGAGGATCTCACCGCCGATCACGTCGAAGACCACGTCGACCTCTCCGGTATCCGCCAGGTGGTCGGCCTGCAGGTCCAGGAAGGCATCGGCGCCGAGACCTAGTACGGTGTCCCTGTCGGCGGCCCGGCCAGTGCCGATCACACGGGCTCCCGCCTCGCGCGCGAGCTGGACCGCGATCGACCCAACGCCGCCTGCGGCGCCGTGGATCAGGACGGTCTGGCCTGCTGTGAGGCGGCCGTGGTCGAACAGGCCCTGCCAGGCCGTCAGCCCGGAGATCGGCAGCGCGGCGGCCACGGTGTGGTCGACGTCCGCCGGAAGCGGAGCGAGGTTGCGGGCCTCCACCGCGGCGTACTCGGCAAGTGATCCGTTACGGGTCCAGTCGGTCAGCCCGAACACCCGCTGGCCGACGGTAAGCCCGGTGGTGCCGTACCCCAACTCGGCGACGACACCCGACAGTTCGTGCCCGGGCACGCTGGGGGTCCGGTCGCGGCCGGCGCGGTCAGACCACGTCCCAGGCCAGTCGAGCTCACCGGGGGTGAACCCGGCGGCATGCACCCGCACGATGACGTCGTTCTCGGCGGCGTGCGGGTAGGGCATTTCCGTCAGGGACAGTCCACCGATACCGGCGTCGCGGTCTCGGACGGTGATGGCTTGCATGGCAGAATCCTTGTTCGGCGGCTACTTGCGGCGGAAGCCGGTAGCGCAGAGCCTGCCTCGCCGGAGTGCGCCCAGGCGATCTGCAGGTAAGGCGAGCGTACCCAGCCTTTCCCTTTCCAACGTGAATCCCGCAGCGCGGCCTCGGCCACGTGCTTGACCATCGCCGCGCCCGGTGCAGCTGGTGTATCTGTTCGGTGTCCGGTATTGACCGAACACCGAACGCATGGCATCGTGGTAGCCGTGGACAGTGAGGCCCTCGTCATCGATGCCCTGGCACAGCTGGGTGTTCAGGCCCAGCTGCCGGCTGGGGTGCTCGATGAGGGGATCGACCTGGTGGTCGAGCCTGGCAAGGCCCTGCTACAGGTCAAGCGTCGCGCGCTGGTGACCGACGACGTCGCCCGGCGGCTGCTTGCCGAAAGGCGGGGATCTCCCGATTCGTTGCTGCTCGTTGTAGGCGACCGGGTGACTGAGGCCGCGCGCAAGTTGCTCGTCGAGCACCGTGCCGGATACTACGATCTGCGCGGTCACCTGGCGTTGCGTTCGGCCAGCGTCGTGATTGACGCTGACGTTGAGCCAGTCTCCGGGCCCGCTGAGCGCACTCATGCACTCAGCGGCACCGCGGGTATGGAAGTGGCCACCGCTCTGCTCATGGAACCGAGCACAGGTGTAGCGGTGCGCGAGCTGGCCCGTCGGCTCGGCAGGTCGGCGAGCACGGTCTCGCAGGTGCTGTCCGCTCTCCGGGGGTCCGGGCTAGTCGACGACCGACACCGCGTTGAGGGCACGGAGCTGTTCGGCAGGTTGCCGAGCGTTGGCCTGCCCAGCCCGTCTACCTTTCCCGATTGCCCGATCCCCGCAGAGATGCCATGATCGCGCAGCCCCTACGGCTAGGACTCGACGATGCCGAGAACACGGTGGGGTGGGCGCTCACTGACTCGGCGCGCCGCCGCGGTGTACGGCGCACCAGTAGCGGTGAGCACCGGGCAGCTCCTGGAGCTCTACCTGCCCGATCAGGTGACCCGGCGACGGGCTACCACGCTCCTGGGCTCAGCCTCCTCGCGGTCCGAAGCGCGCTGCGCGGTCCGGGTCGCCTCAGTTCGCGCCGTCTGCGATCGCCGCGTCGACCCGGCAGCCAATCCGTTCGAGTGGCCGCTTGCGCATCCTGTCTTCGTCGCGCTGGACCTCGCCGCAGGACACCGGACGAGGACGAGAGATCCTCGATGCCTGGACTCCTTCGGAGGAGTGGGCGCGTGTCTGGTAAGCGTGTGACGTTCGTTGGCGACGCGATGGCCGCGGTTATCCAAGGCGTCGAGAAGTCCGCGGCCTGATCGGCCAGCCGCCTGGTAGTGGTCGGCGGCCTGGCCGTGATGTGCCGCCTTTCCAATCCCTACCGTGCCACCGCAGACGTCGATGTCGTTGACCGGCTGCTCGGCGAGGTGCCGCAGCTACAGGTGCTCCGCGCCGCGCGAGGTGCGGAGCCTGCTGCGCCCGCCTCGGTACTGTTGCCCACGACGTTCGGCCCAGTCAAGGTCGACGTGCTCGAGGTCCGGCAGATCGAGATCGACCAGCCCAGCGACGATCCAGGTGACCGCCTGCATGCCTCCGCCCACGCCTGGGCGACGACAGCGCCACCGAGGTCGCTTTTGAGGTAGTGCGCTTGAGCAGGCCCGCATCGAGGTCAGCGCACTAGTGGCGGAGCCAGGCCCTCTCATCGCCATGAAGCTGCAGGCCATCATGAACCGGCAGCCGCCGAAGCAGGGCACCGACCTGCAAGGTATCGTGCGGCTCATTCTCGATGAGCAGGCCAGACCGGCCACGCTGGCTCAACTCGGCGGCTGCGACTCATCGATTGCCGCAGACATCGCCCTCCACGTCGATCTCTGGCTGGTGGGCCTGCGTGGCCAGCGCTGCGCTGGATCACGACGTAGGTGGGGGGGACCTCCCCTCGACGATCTCGACCTCGTGGCCGAACTTTGCTCGCAGCGTGCGGGGGCGGCCTTAGACCTGCGTACCGAGCTGACCGTCAGGGAAAGTGACTATTGCTAGCACTTTTTCCTCGAACGAGTGTACGGGAAAAGGCGAGCTCATTCCTCGTCGTCGTCCATTGTGTCGTCTGCATCGACGTCGCGCTGGTCGACGTATTCCCGCCAGAGGTCGTGCAATGAATGGGTGCTCTTAGGCTCTAGCAGCCAGAACCGCCAGCCGTTCTGGCTTGTCCCAGAGACGGCACGAGCGGCCCCGGACGGGGTCGCGTGGCGGACTCCGTCGACGTCAAGCGCCCCGTCGGACAGGACGGTCGCGGTGCGCCCGGCGACGCGGCGACGCTTAGCATAGAGCGTGGCTCCTTCGTCGAGGAGTCCGGCGGCCATTATGTCTGCGAGTTCGACCTGGCGGGCCGGGCGTCGTTCGATACGTTCGATCTGAGACTTGTGTCCTTCCGGAACTGGCCAAATCTCGATGATCGCGTCGATAAGCCGGTCAGTGCGTTCCTGGATGCGCTGGTCGTCCCAGTCGTTTTTCGCTTGTTCGAGAAGCCGCCGGTTGAGCATGAGGACGTCATGGCCGTCGAGTGCCGCGCGCTTGCCGCCTTCGCCGAGCCACGGCCCGTTCGATACCTTCTGTTCAGCTTGCCGGTCAGCAGGGTCAGGTTGCCGAGCGTGTGAATGGCGCGGTCCGCGCTCCGGCCTTCCGGCAGTGCCCAGTGGGCGTGCCACTTCGCGGCATCACGTGTTCGATCGCGAAGGTTGCGCGAGCGACGCGTTCCTCACCAAGACCAGACTTGCCTTCGCGCCAGCCTCGGCGTGGTCCTCTATCGCTTCGAGCACCATCCGAGCCAGGCACGGGACAACCGCGATAGACGAGGAGGCTGCGAAGCTCTCCCGAACTCCGCATCGTCTGGCCAGTACCGGCGTGCCGTCTGGCCGCGAGCCAGGCCTCGATGACATCCCGGCCGCCTGGCGTCCGTTCGACTCGCGGATCTTGCGCGATGAGCTCCGCGATCACCTGGTTGTAGGACTTGGTGGTTGCTCGGACGAGCATGCGCCGGACCATCCAGCTCTCGACGACATCGAGCGCCTTGATGAGCTGATCGCTCGGGATGGCGGCTCCTCCTCCGGATCGAGCAGCCACAGCACGAGCGGCTTGACGACCTCGCTCTCCAGCACGCCGGTCCGGTAGCCGAACAGCCCCAGCCGGTCGATCGGGCCTGTCTTGCGCCGGCACGCTTCAGATGAAGGCTCGGTACACCTGCCGCTGCCGCGGACGCTCTGCTGCGATCGCAAGCGGCCATCGGGATTCCGGCATCAGATCGGCGTACGCGCTTGAATCGGTCAAAGACTTCGCGCGCGACGACTCTCCTCCCCGGTTCGCGCGATCAGCCAGTGGTTCAGGAAGATCGATGACCGCGGGTACGCAGGCGACCGACGCTGATCTCGGTCTCCCAGAAGCCGGTCTCGAAGTCCTTCCAGTACTGCTCGTAAGCTCCTCGACTGCGAGCCTCCGCCTCGATCAGCCGCTGGAAGATGAAGTTCTTGATCAGGTCGGCGGCGGTCAGCTGCGCGCCGCGGGCGTTCAGCGTCTCGAAGATCTCCTGCGCGTTCTCGTCGAGCGGTGAGGTCGATCACGACCATCTGGAGCAGCTCCCGGACGCCGGTCTCGATGGCGCGGCCCGCGGGCGTGAACGTTCCTCGGCGCCGCTTGGCATGCAGCCACTCCCGGCCGCCTCGCGAAGAACGGTGGGCCTCGACCATCGGCTCGCCCGGTGCTGAGGCGTGCGTAGTCGACGGGCGGTGGCGAGCGCCCATCACGGCGTTGAACGCGGGCCGGTCGCGATTCGTCGGCCACACCTTGAACCGGTCCTCCGGGCTCGCGCAGAACGCCGCCGCGTTGTGACGAGTGGTTCCATCCGCTGCGCCGGCTGCTCTGTCGCCCGCGGCCAGCAGCTCGGCGTGCAGGGCGTCGAGCAGGAGCTGCAGCGTCGTCAGGCGCTGCTGGCCGTCGATGATCGTCCGTTCCTGCATCGTCCCAGTCGGGTTCTGCACCTGCTGGAGCACGACTGCGCCGAGGAAGTGCGGGTGCTGTCGGCCGCCGGGTCCTCGAGCAGCCGCTCCGCGACGCGCACGACGTCACCCCACAGCGGCTCCCACTGGTTCTCCTCGTTCCACACGTAGGGGCGCTGGAACAGCGGAACGATCAGCCGCTGAGGCTGCATGAATACCATCTGCGGTGTACGGACCTGGGTCTCCACCGTTACCATCGCTCCCCTCGCCAGCCCACCGCCCGGGCGTGCATCAACCTACCGACCTGTGCTCGGAATATCTGCATTCCCGAAGGACTAGCCTGTGGCTGGGAGCTTCGCAGTAACGACCGCGCGGGCCTGGCACCTACGTCCGCGCCAATTCGGTGCTGCTCGCGCCCGGATGTCAGAGGGATTAGCCTCCATGCGAACAAGGGTTCTGGTGTCGGTCAGTATGGTTCGTTGTGGCTGGATACCAGCTCAGACGTATCTTTTGAACGCTGAACTGACTCCGGTGCGCGGATAGAGCATCTGCTGCGACCTCGGCAAAGTGGTGGCCACCTTGGTGAGCGGCGGGTTGGCCGCCTGGAAGCGCTGCGGGTCCAGCCGGGAATCCGGTGCGAGTCATGGTGGCCCAGCGGCTGGCCGACGGTGACCAGATCCTGGACCGGCTCGGCGGGCGGTGCGCGGCCGAGTACAAGTACGACGGCGTCCGCGTCCAAGCGCACCGCACCGCCGACGGGACGATCGAGCTGTTCACCCGGCGGCTTGAGGAGATATCCGACCAGTTCCCCGAGGTTGTCGAACTATTTGCTGCAGGGCTAGGGCCGACCGAGGCAATCGTCGAAGGAGAGATCGTCGGCAATGACCCGGGCGCGGCGACTGTTCCGGCGGTTCCCGCTGCCGCAAACCCCGCTACCCATCGCCCAGATCCTGTGCACCGGGTGTAGGCCGCCTTCCGGCGCAGGCCTTAAGCCGTTCAGGGTCGGTCTCGCCCCAGATTGCGTTTTGCGATTTGCGCAAATCGCAAACCTCATGCATGATGGGTCCTGCCGGTCACCGCGGGCGGTTGGTATCAGCGAAGGGGTGGTTCGCTTGGACACCAGGAACAGTCATTTCCCCCGAACGCCTATCGGCGTCTCGTCCCGGTCGCTTTTCCTGTCCTGCGGGCAGGGGCAGATCGTGAACGGGCACAGGGAGACGTAAGGCGCCGCTGACATCCGCGACGCGGGCTACCCCGCAGCCCCGGCGACATCCCCAATCCCCGCGCGGGTCGTCGTTCCCACAATCGGCGCGAGCCGTGACTCACTAAAAGCGCCGACCAGCCGGGCGCGCTTCAGGCCTGGCCGCTTACCTGTCACGCCGACACCATCGGCCACTCGTGACTTGGCACCGCCATGCCTTCAAGCCTGGCGACACCGTCAAGCCTGGCGGCACCGGACGTTCGGCCCGGCCGTCGGCCACGACAACATCATCGTCTACGCACAGAAGGGGTAGATTTTGTCCTCATG
>CAVVKP010000031.1:0-146756 GCA_963748785.1 uncultured Actinomycetota bacterium
CAATTGTCCCAGGTCAAAGGCACTTTTTCATGCGAACGAACGACTGCCGGTAATCCCAGGCGAAAGCCCAGGTCAGAAGCTAGCGGTGTCGCCGACCCGGCGGGCATCGCCGCTACATTCACGCTTCCAGATCTGCGCAGCAGGATCCGGCTGGACAGCGTGACCTGCGTTCTGGACGCCGAGCAGGTCTTCGAGGTCCCGCAGCTGATGGAACTGAAGATCTGGCAGGCCGCCTACGCTGATCTGCTGGTGCTTAACAAGGTCGATCTCGTCGACCGCTCGCAGGTCGACCGGGTCAGGGCGTGGCTCGACAGCCGGATGCACAAGTATCGCCTGATCCAGGCTGTCCGGTGCGACGTGCCGCTCGGCCTCCTGATGTCGGCCGGCTCTCGGGCGGCAGTGGCGGTAACGACCGGGAAGGCCTCGGGCGGGTCGGACCAGGCGCCACGCAGGCGCTCGGCGCGTGGAGCTTGGAGACCGACCAGGCGTTCGAGCTTGATGCGTTCCGACACGCGGCTGCTCACCTTCCGGCCGGGATATACCGGGTTAGGGGATCGTCCAGGGGGCCGAGGTCGTCGGGCGGGCCGGTCATCTTGCATGTGGTGGGCCGCCGCGTCGATCTGTCGCTGGGCGCCGCGTGGAACGCGGGTGAGCGCCGGAGCCGGATCGTGGCCATCGGCGCGCGCGGAGCCATCGATGGCGGGCTGGACGCCTTCTTTGACGGCTGCCTTGCTCAGACTCCCGGTCCTGGCAGCTTTCCTGAACTCGGGAGTAAATCACCGGAGGGCGCGTGCCGGGACCTCCGCCGGCAAAGAACAGTTGATCACGGGCGAGGCCCGGGAGAAGGGGACGTCGAGCCCATGAGCGCAGCAGGCAGCCCCGAATTCCTGGTTCGCCGCGGCTTGCCCAGCTGTCGATCTTGCTGATGCTGGGCGCGGTGGCCGTTGTGATCGTCTTCTCAGGGCGGCGCGGCATTGGGCTCGTCATCACCGGCGTGATCGGGTCCTGTGCGACGCTGGCTGGCGCCTATTGGTTCCTCGCGAACCGTGGGGTGGTGCGCTGGGCCGCGTTCGCTCTGGCAGTGCTGGCACCTGTCGCGGTGATTGTGTCTACGCCAGGCGTCACCTGCTGTGGGTGGCCATCCTGGCCGTCGCCGTAATGCTTGTCGCGATCATCGCTGCCTGGTCGTCGATGGGCACTGCGGCGGTTAGGAAGCTGAGCGAAGAGCGTCAGGCCCGACCGGCCGAGGCACCCATTCCTCATCATGAATCCTAGATCGGGAGGCGGGAAGGTCGGCAAGTTCAAACTGAAGGAGAAGGCCGAGTCGCTCGGAGCCGACGTCGCGAGAACCTGGGCAGAGCGGTGGCGCCTCAAAGCGCTTGCCATCGGAGCCAGTGCACCGTGACCGCGTACGCAAAGACACAACGCAACAGCGCCGCAGCGGGCCCTGGGGATCTTCATCTGGGACAGGTGTCCCGTCAGCTCTTGACATGGACAAGTGTCCCACCTAGGCTCTCGCTTACCGAAAAGCACGCGAAAGGCATTGAGGAGCCGGGCATGGCGGAAAGTTCCGAGTCGGGAGCGGGGCTGACCAATGTCCGGCAGGCAATCGAGATACTGATGCATTTGGGTAAGTCGCGGACGCCACAGCATGTCCGCGCCTTGGCTGATCATCTATCAACGTCGAAAAGTACAGTCCAGCGAATTCTGGCGTCGCTGGAGGCCACCCAGATGGTCCGATACGCCAAGGAGTCGGAGTCCTATCAGTTGGGGCCGGGCATTATCGCCCTGCACGCCGACTACACCGCCGGCCAGGACGCCCTGCAGGAAATGCACGACCTGATGGAGGGGCTGCGCCAGCGGACCGGGGAGACGGTGATGCTCTCCATCATGTACGGCGTCGAACGGTTGGTGATCCTGCGGGTGGAGAGTCATCACTCGCTGCGCTACGTGCGGCCCGTTGGCGGCAACTACCCGCTGCACAACGGGGCCACGGGCAAGGCCCTGCTCGCCGCACTGCCCGACGACGAACTGGACGCGCTGCTGCCGCGGCTGCCGATGACGCCTCACGGGCCTAATTCCATTAGGGACCGGAATGAGCTGCGTCGCCAGATTAACGAGGTGCGCGAGCGTGGCTATGCGATCAGCAGGGAGGAAAGCGTGGCCGGCGTTGCCGGGCTAGCCGTCGCGGTGCATGACCCGGGAATGGGGCTGGCCGGGCTCGGCGTCTACGGCCCGGTGCAGCGTTTTTCCGACGCCGACGTCGAGCGGTATGTGCCCGCGCTCCTCGACGCGGCCGATTCGATCAAACAGATCCGCTAGCCGGCACCTAACGGCGCGCATTCCACGCGCCATGTTTTCTCAGGGCGTTTGCAGGTCGGGGAAACGCTACTCCGTCTTAGCGGACGGCATTGTGAACGGAGATCATCAATGCATGCCCAAAATCGCTTTATGAATGTACGGCGCATCGTCACTGTCTCCATAGCCCTCGCCGCCGTGCTCGGCGCCGCCAGCGCGTGCAGTTCGGGCGGCGGCTCGGGCTCGGCCTCCGGGGGGTCCACCGCGTCCGGCGGCAAGGGGTACGGCCTGGTCAACAGCGGCTACCTCACGGTCGCCTATACCGACGGCGACCTGCCGGAGATCGCCACCGGCCCGAACAACACGCTGATCGGCACCGACGGCGCCCTGCTGACTGCGATCGCCGAGAAGATGGGCCTGAAGCTCAAGCCGGTCGAGATGGCCTTCCCCTCGCAGGTGCTCGCGGTCAAGGACGGCCGCGCCGACATCGGGACGACCGCCTACTACACCGCCGCGAGGGCCAAGCAGGTGTTCTACGCCTACCCGTTCTGGAAGGACACGGCGGGCGTCTACATCCGCAAGGACGAGAACTACACCGGCGTCAACTCGCTCAACGGCAAGACGGTCAGCACCGTCGAGGGCTACGTGTGGGCGCCGTACCTCCAGTCGGCCTACGGCACCGGCAACGTCAAGCTGTTCACCAACATCGCCGACGCCTACACGGCGCTGGTCAACGGGCAGGTGGACGCGTTCATCAACGCCTCGGGAGGCGCGCTGACCCCGGGCTTCGCCAAGTACAAGAACGTGCTGGAGTTCAAGGCGTTCCAGCCGGGCGACCTCAAGATGCCGTCCTCGGTGCTTCACAACACCGCCTACAACTACGTGAACTGCGGCAACACCAGCCTGGCGACCACGATGAACTCGATATTCAAGCAGATGCAGACGTCCAAGCAGTGGGACTCGATCCTCACTCAGTACAAGATCGCGCCGACCGCGGACAACATCCCCGCGATGGCCAGCCCGCAGCAGCTGTGCGGCTGAGCGGCGGCGGGCGGGCCGGCGGGGAGGTGACCAGCAATGACTGACCAGAGCTGGCTGAACGTGCTGTGGCCTGGACTGATCGTCACGGTCGAGCTGCTCGGCGTCTGCGTGGTGATCGATATCGTGGTCGCCCTGCTGCTCGCGCTCGCGCGGACGTGCACCGTGCGCTGGCTGCGCGCCGTGGCCACGGTCTACGTCGACGTGATGCGCAGCGTGCCGGTGCTCGGGCTGCTCGTGCTCGCGTACTTCGGCGCGGGCTCGTTCTGGGTGCACATCGGGGTGTCCGCCTTCTGGGTCGCCGCCCTGGTGATCTCGCTAAACGAGGCGGCTTACCTCTCCGAGGTGTACCGCTCGGCGATCTTGTCGGTCGGCCCCCGGCAGTGGGACGCGGGCGCCAGCCTCGGCCTGTCCCGCGGCGCCACGCTGCGCCGGATCGTCCTGCCGCAGGCGATCCTCCCGGCGATCCCGCCGACCATCAACGACGTCCTCTACCTGCTGAAGGCGACCTCGCTGGCGTCGTTGGTGGCGGTCGGCGAGATGACCGCCGCGGCATTCGGCCTCGTGTCCCAGACCTTCGAGCCGATGCAGGTCTACCTGCTGCTGAGCGGCCTTTACCTGGCCCTGGCGGTGCCGATCAGCTACATCGGCAAGGCGATCGAGTACGGCATCGGCCGCCGCTACGGGCTGCGCGCCGTGGCGGCGCCGAAGCCGACCCTGCTGCGCCGCCAGCTCGCCGTCGCCGGAGGAGCGAAATGAGTGACAAGGAAATCCTGCGGGTCAGCGGCCTGTGCAAGAGCTACGGCGACGCCCGCATCCTCGACCGGGTCGAGCTGGGCGTCACGCAGGGTGAGAAGGTGTGCGTCCTCGGCCCGAGCGGCTCGGGCAAGACAACGCTGCTGCGCTGCCTGAACGGGCTGGCCGAACCGGACGCGGGCACGCTGTCCTTCGAGGGCGCCGCGCTCTTCCAGTGGCCCACGCCGCGCTCGGCGCGGGCCAGGCACCGGAAGGCCATGCAGGTCTACCGGCAGCGCATGGCGATGGTCTTCCAGCAGTTCGAGTTGTTCCCGCACCTGACCGTGGTGGACAACGTCACGCTGGGACCCCGCCACAGCCTCGGGGTGCCCCGGGCGGAGGCCACCGAGAAGGCGATGGGCCTCCTCGCCCAGGTCGGCATGGCCGAGCACGCCAAGAAGCACCCGCGCAACCTCTCCGGCGGGCAGCAGCAGCGCGTCGCCATCGCCCGCGCCCTGGCCATGAACCCGGCCGCGATCCTCTTCGACGAGCCCACCTCAGCGCTCGACCCGGAGATGGCCTACGAGGTCGTGGAGATCATGCGGCGGCTGGCCGACGAGGGCATGACGATGATCATCGTCACCCACGACATGGCGATCGCCCGGCACATCGCCGACCGAGTGGTGGTTATGGACCGCGGCGAGATCATCGAGCAGGGGCCGTCGCCCGAGATCTTCACTAACCCGCAGGTCGCGCGGACCGGGGAGATCCTCCGCATTCGGGAGCAGGTGTAGCGGTGCGCAAGCCAACTCCGTTCCTGGCCGGTGAGCTCTGATGTCCGACGTCTGGGAGCTGATCAAGGCCGGCGTGTTCACCCTCGAGGTGGCGGTGCTCTCGTGGTGCCTGGCGACCGTCCTCGGCATGGTCTTCGCGCTGATCGGGCGCGTCCGCTTCCTGCCCCTGCAGGCGGTGTGGAGCCTGTGGATCACCTGCCTGCGCGGCATACCGCAGCTGGTGCTGATGTACGTGCTGTTCTTCGGCATCGGGCAGCTCGGGCTGAACATCAGCCCGATCACCGCGGCGGTCCTCGCGCTCGGCGTCACCGAGGCGGCGTTCACCTCCGAGGTGTTCCGCTCCAGCTTCATGACCGTCCACCAGGGAGCGCGGGAGGCCGGGGCGAGCCTCGGGCTGTCCTCGCCCAAGGTGTTCCGCCTCATCGAGGCGCCGATCCTCGTCCGGTTCGCCCTCCCGCCGCTGCTGAACAGCTTCATCGGGCTGCTCAAGCTGGCCACGCTCTCCTCCGCGATCGGCGTGCAGGAGATCATCTTCCGCGGCGAGCAGCAGATACAGCAGCACTTCGAGGTGGTCAACGTCTCGGTCACGATCATCTTGATCTACGTGATCTTCACGATCCCGATCACGCGCCTGACCGCGCGGCTTGAGGCGCGGCTGCGCGGCCCGGCCGTGACGTAGACCGCCCGCCCCGTACCCCGTGCCCCCCGCGCCCGATCCGCGGGTGACGGCTCGCGGGTCCGCCATGCCCTACCTCGACCTCGCAAGGAGTTCGCGTGACTACTGATCTCGAAGCGTTCGGCTGCTACATCGACGGCCGTGACGTCGTCTCTGGCGACATCAGCGAGGAGCTGCTGGTGCCGGCGACCGGCGAGCCGTGGGGGGTCGTGCGCTACTCCACCGCGCTGGCCGTCGAGGCCGTGGCCGCGGCCGGCCGCGCCTTCGCCGCGCCGGGCTGGGCGCGGACCGGCGGCACGGCCCGCGCCGCGCTGATGCGCCGGCTGGCCGCCGCCGCCCTTGAGCACCGCGCCGAGTTCGCCCGCAACGAGGCCCTGGCCACCGGCAAAACGGCCGCCGTGACCCGGGGCGAGGCCGACGCGCTGGCCCGGCACCTGGAGTACTTCGCCGGCCTGGCCGAGGACCCGTCGGGGCGCCTGATCGACCTCGACCCCAACTGCGAGGTGCGGGTCGTCCAAGAGCCGGTCGGCGTGGTGGTCGCCATCTTGCCGTTCAACGGCCCGCTCTCGCTCGGCTCATGGAAGATCGCCCCGGCCCTCGCGGCGGGCAACACGCTGGTGATCAAACCGCCGCAGCAGGGGGCGGCCTCGCTGCTGCTGCTGGCCCGGCTGGCCACCGAGGTGGGCTTTCCGCCGGGCGTGATCAACGTGGTGCCCGGCGGGGCCGAGGTCGGCGAGGCGCTCATCGACCAGCCGCAGGTGGCGCTGGTGTCCTTCACCGGGAGCACGGCCGTGGCGGCGCACCTCGCGGCGCGGGTCGCCGGGCAGATGAAGCGCTTCGTGTGCGAGGCGGGCGGGAAGTCCGCGCAACTGGTCTTCGCCGACGCCGACCTCGACAGCGCCCTGGCCGGGGTGGCGCAGGGCATCTTCTCCAACGCCGGGCAGACCTGCGTGGCCGGCTCGCGGCTGCTCGTCCAGGACGAGATCTACGACGCCTTCATCGAGCGCCTCACCCAGCGGGCGCGGCGGCTCGTGGTCGGTGACCCGGAGCAGGCCGGCACGGACGTGGGCCCGCTGGCCTCGCGGCGGCAGTTCGACCGCGTCTGCGGCATGGTGACCCGCGCCCTCGGCGAGGGGGCCAAGGCGGTGGCCGGCGGCGGCCCGGCGCGACTCGACGGCGCGCTGGCCGGCGGCTACTTCTTTCAGCCGACCATCCTCGTCGACGTCGCCGAGGACCAGGAGGTGTGGCGGGAGGAGGTGTTCGGCCCGGTGCTGGCGGTAGAGCGGTTCACCGACGAGGAGGAGGCCGTGCGGATGGCCAACTCCTCCGACTACGGTCTCGCGGCCGGCGTCTGGACCACCGACGTACGCCGCGCGCACCGGGTGAGCCGGGCGCTGCAGGCCGGCACCGTGTGGGTCAACACCTACCGCCGGATGGACCGCCGCGTACCGTTCGGCGGCTACAAGAAGTCCGGCTTCGGACGGGAGAACGGGCGCGAGGCGCTGGCCGAGTTCTGCAACGTCAAGTCGATCGTCGCCGACTACGGCGTCCAGGCCGACAACTTCCCGAGCGCCCGGCCGGCCGACGCGGCCGGGACCGCCGCCCCGGCGAGCCGGGCGTGAGCGCCACCGGAAGCGACTGCGACGTCGTGGTGATCGGCGGCGGCCACAACGGCCTGGTCGCCGCCGGCTACCTCGCCGGGGCCGGGCTGCGCGTGCTGGTGCTCGAGCGCCAGCCGCGGCTCGGCGGCCCCGGCGGGCGGCGTGAGTTCCTGCCCGGATACCACACCGCCGTCACCAACTCGCCGGGCAGCCTCGAACCCAAGGTCGTCCGCGACCTGGAACTCGCCGAGCACGGGCTGAGCTTCGTGCGGCCCGACCCGACCCTGGTGCAGCCGCTCGAGGACGCCGCGCCGTTCGTCGGCTTCCGCGACCGGGGGCGCACCGCGCAGCAGCTCAACGCGTACTCGCCCGGCGAGTCGCAGCGCTACGACGACCTGTTCGCCTACGCGCAGCGGTTCGCCGACCGGCTCGGCATCTCGCTGTTCCGCGAGCCCCCCACGCTCGCCGAACTGGTCGCCAACCTCGACGACCTCGACGCACAGGAGGCCTTCTCCCGGCTCGTGCTCGGTAGCGGCACCGACCTGAGCCGCTACTTCCTGCGGTCTGCGGCCGCCCAGACCATCGTCGCGACGCTGTCCACCGCGGTCGGCCCGCACTCCCCGTCCCTGCCGGGCACCGCCTTCAACCTGATGGTGCGTCCCCTTTCGCTCGCCTCGAGCCAGGCCGAAGCGGGCTACGACCCGCGGACAATGGTGCTGCGCGGCTCCACCGGGCTGCCGGTCGGCGGCATCGGCGCGGTCATCGACGCGATGGAGTCCTCGCTGCGGGCGCGCGGCGGCCAGGTCCGCACCGGCGCCGGCGTCGACCGGATCGTGCCCGGCGAGCGCGGCCACCGGGTCGTGACCGCCGACGGCGCGGAGGTCACCGCGCCGGTGGTGATCTCCGCGGTCGGCCCGCGCCAGACCGTAGGTGGCCTCATGCGCGACGACCCGGACTGGGCGCCGTTCCGCGACAAGCTGGTGGAGAGCTCGTTCCCCGACGGCGCCTGCAAGGTGGTGCTGGCCATCGAGGGCCTGCCCGCCTGGGCGGGCGCCGACGGCCTGGCCGACCAGTCCGCGCTGTGCGCCGCGCAGTTCCGGATCAGCCCGAGCATCGACTATCTGGAGGAGTCCTACGGCGAGTGCCTGCTCGGCCGGGTCCCCGCCAACCCGGTCATCTGGGGGCTGATCCCCTCGGTGACCTCGCCGGGCCTGGCCCCAGCCGGGCACCACGTGGTCAGCATGAACATCATCGTGCCGCGTCGGCTGCGCGGACGCCGCTGGGACGAGGCCCGCCAGGAGGCCATCGACAACTCGGTGCGGGCCATGGCCCGCTGGATGCCGGACCTGCCGTCGCGCATCGTCGACGCGACCTGCGTCACCCCGGAGGACTTCGAGGGCGAGTACGGCCTAGAGGACGCGCACATCTGCCACCTGCCCGGACTGCCCGGCCAGCAGTTCTGGATGCGCCCGGTGCCCGGGCTGCACGACTACCGCACGCCGACGCGAGGGCTCTACCTCAGCGGCAACGGGGTCTGGCCGGGCAACACGTTCTCCGGGCTGGCCGGCCACAACACCAGCCAGGCCATCCTCCACGACCTCAAGAACGGCCTGCTCACCATCCCCTGAGCAGGCGCCACCGCCCGCCCAATCACCGCAGGACCGCTATCAGGAAGGCTGACGATGGAGTTTCTCGTCAACATTCGGTTCCCCGACTCATCGCACCGGCTCAGCCCCGAGGCGCACGCCGAGCTGGTCATCAAGGAACGCCAGCATGCCGCCGGGCTCGCCGCCGAGGGCAAGCTGCTGCGCATGTGGCGGGTGCCCGGCCGCCGGGAGAACTGGGGGCTGTGGTCGGCCGCCGACGCCACCGAGCTGCACCAGACCCTAAGCGGCCTGCCGTTCTGGCCCTACATGGACCTCGACGTCTACCCGCTCGCGCAGCATCCCGTAGACCCGGAGGCACCGGGCCAGGAGCGCTAGCCCTGGCGTCAACGGCTGACCTGCCCACCCGCATCGAGAATCCGGCCCGGCCGATGCCCGGACCGTCGCCGCGGGCCCTGACTATAGAGAGAAGAAGAGCCTTGAGCACTGGCACCCTGTATTTCGTCGACGGCCTGGAGTGCAGCAAGTACGACAGGGAAGTCTTCGAGGAGCTGCGAGCCGGCCAGATGAGCGCCGTGGTCTGCACCCTCGGCTTCTGGGAGGACACCGCGGAGAGCCTGGAGGGGCTCGCCGCCTGGCGCGACCTGGAGCGGGAGAACGCGGACCTGATCATGCTGGCCCGCACCGCGGCCGACATCGAAGCGGCCCATGCCTCCGGGCGCACCGCGATCGTGATGGGGACGCAGGGCAGCGAGCTGCTTGAGGGCCGGCTGCGCTACGTGGAGCTGTTCCACGAGCTAGGCCTGCGGGTCATGCAGCTGACCTACAACAACCAGAACTCCATCGGCGGCAGCTGCTACGAGCCGAACGACTCCGGGCTCGCCCGGTTCGGCAAGGAGGTCGTGCGGGAGATGAACCGGGTCGGCATGCTCGTCGACCTGTCGCACGTCGGCATCAGGACCGGGATGGACGCGATCCGCTGGTCGGAGCGGCCGGTGGCGGTGACCCACGCCAACCCGTCGAGCCTCTACGCGCACCCGCGGAACAAGCCCGACGAGCTGCTGCGCGCGCTGGCCGAGGCCGGCGGCGTCATCGGGCTGGCCACCTACGCCAACATCTGCGGGGAGTGGGGGGAGAGCATCGACAAGTGGTGCGAGATGGTGAAGTGGACGGTAGACCTGATCGGCATCGACCACGTCGCGATCGGCACCGACCTGTCGCGCAAAAGCGGCCAGGCCGAACTCGACTGGATGCGCATGGGGCGCTGGACGCGCACGCCTAACTTCGGCGCGGGCTCTCCGCAGCGGCCGGGTAAGGTCCCGCCGCCGGAGTTCATGTCAAGCACGCTGGGCTTCCCCGACCTGGCCGACGCGCTGGGCCGCAGCGGCTTCGACGAGGGCGAGGTCGCCGCCATCATGGGCGGCAACTGGCTGCGCCTGTACCGTACGGTGTTCGGCGGCTAGGACGGCAGCATCCAGTCGGTTTCTGAGCTGCTGCGATGTGAGGGTTCCGGAGATTCCGGTGAGATGAGGGCAGCCGCTTCGGGATCACGCGCTTGTGCTGACAAATGAAGACAAGGCGGCGGCTGTTGCCAGGATAGGGCACGGCGGGCACTGCGGGAGAGGTCTGCCCTGATAGGGCTGCTCCGGCCGTGCTTCGCCCGGACGCAGACCTGGCTGCAGGCCGGGAACTACTTACGCGCTGGTGAGCGGATTGCCGTCTGAAATGGCTGGACGGTCGCCGAGCAGGCGGGCGACCGGTCGCCGGCCAGGATGCAGCGGCTGCCGCCGAGGGCGAACATGTAGATGCCGCCCGGATGAACGATGCCCGGGCCGCCTCAACCCGTACGCGGAGTGCGCCGTGGCGGCCCTGGCCCGCAGGCGCGCTACGGCAGCCCCGCTCGACCTGCGACAGCCACGACTCCGACCGGCCGACAAGACTCCGAGCACCGATTGCGACAGGCCCCGGCGGCGCCTGGCCCGCGAGATCCGCGCTCCGGCAGCGTCCTCGTTCTCGCTCACGGTGTGACCTCCCGCTTGGCGGCGGCTGGCAGCGCCGCCTTGACCTCGGCCCATGACGGCAGCCGCGACTCATACGGTGCGGCCGGGTCGAACAGCACGGTTACCCCCATGCCCCGCAAGGTGTCCAGGCTCGCCGTGAAAGTAGGGTGCGAGGCCAGCTGGGGCTTGCAGTGCGGCACGACGACCACGGGGACCCCGTAGCCGGCCATCTCGCACAGCAGCCCGACCGCGAAGTTGTCCGCGTGCCCGTGCGCGAACTTGTTCACCGAGTTGAACGACAACGGGCACGCTAGCACCACGTCCGCCACCGGCGTCTTAGCCCCGGTGCCGGGCATCCGGTACTCCGAGCGGACCGGCTCCCCGGTCAGCCGCCCCAGCTCGTCCAGGTCAGCGAACCGGGTCCCGCTAGGGGTCGAGAACACCAGTACCCGCCACCCAGCGTCCTGCAGGAGGGTGGCGAGCGCCGGCAGGCCCTCGGGCGCGGGGGCGCCGCTGATCACCAGGTACAGCACCTGCTGGTCATCGCCATCCACCCGGTCGGCACCTCCCGCGCGCAGTTCTCGGCAACTCCCAGGATAGGAACGGCGCCTCAACGTCACGCCCCGCAACCGGCACGACGGGCATTCCGGAGCAGCGGTAACAGCGCTAACCCCGGCGAAGCGGGTATGACTCATTCAGGCGCGGCTTGCCTTCGCCGAATGCGCGGGTGGACGGCCACCACTGGAGAGGCACCATGAAGGCACGGGAACGTCCTCCGACGGCGGGCGCCATCGGATCTAGCTGGTGACCCGTCAGGGGTGTCCGGGCTTACGCGCACTGGCTCGACAACGGCGACCTGTCGGCCCAAGGCGCCCGCCAGTGCCCCGGATCGACGGGTGTTACTTCTCGGCCATGCCGGGTTCCCCGCTGACGGGCTCCTGACGGGTGCCCGCGCAGGTGTGCGAGCCGTTGACGAGGTCGTCGCAGAAGGCAGCGACGTCGCTGCCGATGAGTTCCAGGACTCCTTTGCCGTCCGCGACGCCTTCCTCGAAGAAATCGACAATCCCTGAGAGCAGGCGCCCGTCAGCCACGTCGACAGGTCCGACCTTGAAGAGGTACCTCTGGATCTCCTTGTAGACGATCTGGTAGTCCGGCGGGAGCGCCTTAACTCGCGCCATGTGCGCCCGCAACTGCCGCTTGCCCTCGATGATGTCCTGGATGCCCACGTCAGCCTCCTAGCCGGCCCAGTTTCCTCGCGACTTTCCTGTTCAGCTGCTCGCGCCACCGGTCACGGTAGCTCCGGGCCCCTTCTCCGCCGGCCAGCGCCGCGCAGAAGCCCTTGATGTCGTCGCCGAGCACCTCGTGGATGCCCTGCCCGTCCGCCGCTGTCTCTTCGAGCAGCCCCAGGGCGTTGTCCATGATCGGCATCAGGTTGCGGCCCGTGACTCCCCCGTAGGGGAAGAGATGAGCCTTGATCTGTTTCCACGCCGCCTGGTAGTCGTCCGGCAGTGTCCCGGCCCGGGCTTCGAGCTCCTTCCATTCCCTGGTGAGGTCGCTGCCGGTCATGGTTTCCCAGAGGTTCATCTCCCGCCCTCCCTGAGCTTGTCGATTCGTGATGAGAGGTACTCCCATTTCGCCCAGAACGTCGCGAGTTCCCCGCGCCCCGTGTCGTTGAGCGCATAGAACTTGCGCGGCGGGCCCATCCCGGATGGCCGTTTCGTCACCTGGACGAGACCGTTCTTCTCCAGTCGCAGCAAGATGGTGTAGACCGTCCCCTCGACGACGTCGGCGAAGCCGAGCTCGTTCAGCCGGCGCGTGATGGCGTAGCCGTAGGTCTCCTCGCCGCCGATGAGCTCTAGCACGCAGCCCTCAAGGGTGCCCTTCAGCATCTCCGTCAGGTCGTCCATCGCGGGCCCTCTCCGGTTCTCACGGTACTGCGTAGCACTGAGTACCACTATACGGTACCACTGAGTAGCGGTCCAGCTGGTGCCTGGTGGTGGCTTGCGGATGAACCACCACCCTGTGACCGGGCACGTGCAAAGTCGCGGGGCGATCCACGCGGCCGCGACCTGCTCGGCCTGGTCCCTGTTCACCCCGGCCGCCGAGGTCCCGGTCGCCATCCTGGCCAAGACGCTCGGCACCCACGTCCAGGTCGCGGTCCAGTGGCAGAAGATCTCCGCCGGGGACTGGGCCGCCTACGCCGCCGACGTCAGCCGCAGGAGCACCCGCGGCCAAGAGTGATGCCCTAGGCTGCCGGAGTGCCAAGGGCAATCATGCTGGGCGGGAACGGGCAAGTGGGCGCCGCCGCGGCGCTCAGGCTGGCCGCCGATGGCTGGGAGGTCACCTCGAGCGGCCGGTCAGCGGACCGCTTCCCGCAGCAGCTGCGGGAAGCGGGTGTCCGGTTCGCCAGGTCTGACCGCCACGCCGCCGGGGACCTGCGTGAGCTCCTTCACCCCGGCGCCGATGCCGTGATCGACTGCGTGGGATACACCGCGGCGCACGCCCGGATGCTCCTGCCCTTCCGCCAGGGCATCGGCTCGCTGGTGTTCATCTCCAGCAAGGCCGTCTACGTCGACGGCCAGGGACACCACTCCAACTCCGACGAGCCGCCCGACTTCGGCGGCCCGGTAACCGAGAAGCAGCCGACCATGGCGCCATCGGACATCGACTACAACTCGCGCGAGGGCTACGGCGCCAACAAGGTGGCAGCGGAAAACGTCCTCCTCGACTCCGGGATGGCGGTCAGCGTCCTGCGTCCCTCCCGTGTCCACGGTGTCGGCGGAGGCCGGCCGCGCGAGTGGGTGTTCGTCAAGCGCGCGCTCGACGGCCGCCGCCGCCTGCTGCTCGCACGCGGCGGCCGCGGAGCCAACCACCCGACCGCGGCCGTCAACCTGGCCGCGCTCGCGGTGTTCTGCGCGGCGAGGCCCGCGGCGCGCATCCTCAACAGCGCCGACCCCGACGCACCGGACGGCCTTGCGATCTCCAGGATCATCGCCGCGCACCTGGCCCACGCGTGGACTGAGATCCTGCTCGACGAGACCGCGCCCGCGGACCTTGGCGATCACCCGTGGAACACGCTGCCGCCCTTCATCCTCGACACCTCCGCAGCACAGCGGCTCGGCTTCGTCCCCGCGGGCAGCTACGCGGAAACGGTCAAGGCTGAAGTTGACTGGCTCGTCCGGGCAGCACGGTCCGGCGACCCCGCCGAGACGCTGCCGTCACCGGACGACCCGTACTTCCGGGCATTCTTCGACTATGCCCTGGAGGACGCATGGCTGGACGAGTGATCCGGCGCTACCGCCCGTGAACATCCGCGCCCGCGGAACACTGACGCGACGGCTGAGGTATTCGGAGAGTTCTGATACCTGACTGTGCCGTTAGAGGCCAAGTGTGGCAGCCTGGCACCGGTCTCCCGCCGCTCGGTCGCCGAGGCCCTGGTCACCGTCACGATCGCGCTCACCAGCAAGGAGCCGGGCGTGCCCGAGAGCACGGCACCGCGAGGCAGGAGCGCGGCCTGATGCACCGTGCCGACAGCGAGACGAGGACCATCCCGATCCCGCCCGAACTGGTGCGGCTGCTGCGCGCCAACATCAAGCGGTACGGGACGACCCCGGACGGGCGGATCTTCCAGACCGCACGGGGCGGCATCCTCCGGGACTCCGGCTACAACGAGGTCTGGGGTGAGGCCCGCAAGCAGGCCGGCCGCGGTCATCGGGCAGGCCGCGCGGTCCCGTCAGTACGCTCGGGATGATCTGACTGGTCCGTTCCCGCCTGGGCGCGTGGTGCGTTCGGAACCAGCTGCGGGGATGGCCAGGTGATGACGGCGGAGCCGTGGCGCTTGGGGAATACCGCGGTCGGCCCGGGACCGGTCGGCGCGGGCGTGGTGCCGGCGGGCCAGTACGTGAAAGCGGTATCGGGAAGGTGGCGGCCATGGCGGTCCCAGCCGGTGATGTGGCCGGTCAGGATGGCGGCGGCCTTGGCGGCGCTGGGGCCGTACGCGCAGGCTCCGAATTCGGCGTCGGCGTCACTGAGCTTGCGGGTGACGAGGTAGGCCAGGGACCCGGCGTGGATGATGCCTGCCGGGTAGCGGCCGCGGCCCGGGCGTCCGGGGTCGCCGGGAAGCTGGGCGCCGTCTTCGGTGGTGACGCTGCAGAAGCCGTGGGCGAACCCGCCGAGCCACAGGTACAGGTCGGCGAAGGAGGTCATGTTCCCGGTGGTGATGCCGGACCACGCGGTGACCGGGGTCCCGGCCAGCAGGTCCCAGGGCAGAGGCGGGTCGCCGAAGGCGGGGTCCTCGGAGCGGATGAGGACGTGCCCGCCGCCGGGCGCGTCGAGGGCGGCGGCCTGCTCGACTAGCGCGCCGCTGCCCTGGACGGGGACGAACCCGCACACCTGGGCTGAGGTGCTCGTCAGGTGGCTGCCGTGCTCGCGGAAGGCGATCGACCTGGTCCAGCCGTTCATCCGCAGCGGGACGACCAGGGTCCCGCGCCCTGGGGTGAGCTCACTGATCCAGGCGGGCGGTATGTCCCAGGCGCCTGCGGTCACGATGATCGCGTCGAACGGCGCGTGCCCGGGGACGCTGTGCCCGGCGTCCCCGGTGATGACCGTGACCCGGTGCCCGTACCCGGTGGCTTCGAGGGCGGATACCGTCGCGGCGGTGACCGTTGGGTCGATGTCGATGGTGAGCACGTGCCCGTCCGGGCCAGTGACCTCGGCGAGGAGAGCCGCGTTGTACCCGCCCGAGCCGACTTCGAGAACGCGCATGCCGGGCCTGATGCCAGCCTGCTGGATCATGACTGCCTGCAGCCCCGGGGCGGACACTGACGACAGGCACGCGCCGCCCGCGTCGAACCTGGTGCGGATAACGTCGTCGGCGTAAGCGTCTTCGAGAGTGGTGCCGGCCGGGGCGAACGCGTGCCTGGGTACAGTCCGGAACGCGGCTTCCACGAGCGGGTCGCTGATCTTTCCCCGGGCGACCAGCTCGTCTGCCAGCTTCCAGCGCAGCCGGGCAGCCGAGTCCGCGCTGCTGGCGTCGTCAATGCTGCTGGGGCAGTCCTGGCCGGGTGAGTGCTGCCCGGCGGCCGGTGGCGTCTTCATACGGGTTCTCCCGGGTGCGTTACAGTCGGTCGGCGCCGGGGAGCCGTCCGAGGACGGGGACCGGGCTGAACGCCTCGGGGTACGCGGCTCCGATCCGCGCCCCACAGGCGTGCGAGGGTCTCGGCCATCGGGCCGACAGCGACCTGGTGGGTGATGACGACCTCTGGCCTGACGTCGAGGATACGAGCGCGGATGCAGTCACACTCTGCGGTCAACCTTTGTCGCCATCCGCATACGCTATCCGCCGTTAGGCATCGCCAGCAGATCCCCGATCAGTATCGACCGAAGGACACCGAACGGGTAGTTCTGTCTTGCAGTGACCTTCCCACCGCCGCACACGACCACGACCTCGCTACTGATAACTAGCCGATGGCCATCGCGGGGAAAAGGTCGCCGAGCACGTCGTGGCCCATAGCGATGGCCTGGGCGCCGGTGATCCCGGCGTCTAGTGACACCTCGGGCACGGGGGCACCCATCAGCTTGCCCAGCGTGAACACGCCGTGGAAGAGCGCCTGGCCTAGCTTGTCTAGCGGGGCGTCCAGCGGTACCAGGGACTCGGGCATCGGCGGTACTGGGCGGGCGGCGATGTCGGGCCAGTCTTCCTGCGCCCGTGGCTGGTCGAGGGTGAAGACCGGGCGGATGCTACGGGCGGTGGCGTCGCGGGCGGTGAACGGTGCCCCGAGGTTCCACCGTTCACGCAGGGTGGAGATCAGGGAGGTGGCCCGGTATTCCTCGGTGACCACGGTGCGTTCAGGGATCCACGCCGAGATCGCCAGCGTGGGAATGCGGACCCCGGAGCGGTTGAAGGTGAAGCCGAACTGGCAGGCGGGAGCTGACGGGTCCGGCGGGGCCGCCGCTGGCGGGGCAATGTGGTCGTAGGTGCCGCCGTGCTCGTCGAAGGTCACAAGCAGCGTGGTGTTCAGGTAGTTCGACCCGCCCGGGGACGATGAGGACCGGATCGCGTTGTACAGGCGGGCGAGGAGGTCTTCCCCGGCAGCGCGAGGCGGGTCAGTGTCGGCCGAGCGCGTCGTGAATGCATGTCGGCGTCCTCGGGAAGAACTGGCCGGTGGTGAAGAAGTGCGTCGCGAACTTGCCGCGCAGCCGGGGGGCGTGAATCAGTCCGGTTAGCGAGTAGTGCGACGGCGGGTCGCAGTACACCTTCCAGGTCAGGCCGTGCGCCTCCAGGCGCTCGAACAAGGTCTCGGCGGTGTTGTGCTCGATGAACGATTCCGGCGGTGTCATGTTCACCACGTAGCCGCTGGAGCTGGCGGCGTGGAAGAACGACCGGTTGGGGAAGGTGCACGAGGGCACCTCGCAGAACCAGTGATCGAAGGTCGCGAACCCGCGGGCGAGCCCGCACAGGACCGGCATCTGGGCAGGTGAGTACCCCGTCATGAACTGGGCGTACTCGCCGTGGGTGGGTTGCTTGCCCATCTCGGCGGCGAACATGCTGATGTAGTCGGTGACGAACCCGTCCATGGTGGGCTGCTGGCTGGGGTAGTCCGGCGTGTTGCAGGTTTTCTCCGGCTGCAGCACCGCCCGGTTGGCTTCGTCCAGGGTCCCGAACAGCTGGGTGTTGATGTGGGGGAACTCCTCGCCCGGATCGGGCCACGGGGTGTTCATGGTGGGCGAGACGCCGTACGGCACGACCTTGCGGTCCGCGCCGTGCTCGGCCCACGGCGGGATCGGGTTGCTCAGTGCCTTGCCGGTCACGCCCTCGAACGACTCCACCTCACCAGGCTGGTACAGCCTTCCGAGCAGGTTGTCGAAGGAGCGGTTCTCGAACATGACCACCACCACGTGGTCAAGCGCGTTGTCCTGGCCCGGACCTGCCATGCGTACCCCAGTCCTTCCGATGTGAGCGTCCTGCGGGCAGGCACCCGCGGCGCGGCTACCACTCCCACACTGGGCCCTGGAGCAGGCCGTTACCTCACCCGCCAAAGGTGAGCACCTGGTTGCCCTGGTTTCAGCACCGTCCTGTCCTCTAGTGCCCGGCAGGTTAGGAGCCGGGGCGCTCGCCGCGCCGGGGCGTGCTGCTGATGATTTTCCCGACGGCCACGACGAGGAACAGCTGCCCGGTCACCGCCTCCAGTACCGCGAATGTCTGCCCGGGGTTGGCGGCCGGTACCAGGTTGCCGTACCCGACGGTGGTCGCCGATACCGACACCACGTAGGTCACCACGACAAGCAGACCCGGTGGGCCATGCAGAAATTCAAGCGATTCCGCGGCAAGTACGCCAGGGCGATGGAATGGCTGCAGAAGGTGTATCAGCACCAGCCTGACCTGTTCGCCCACTGGCGGCTAATCGCGTTCACCGCAAGCCGGACTGTGGGGGCCGGATGACGGGGGACTGTCACGTCCGGTCCTGAGAGCGGCGGGGGGTGAGACTCCCCCCGCCGACTCGCCCGTAATTCCAGGCCTGCCGGGCCGCCGTCAGCATCGCGCCGAACGGGGTGATCGGCGCTACGCCAAGGCCTGGCCAAGCATGCTGAGCGAGCGTGCGGGGTCATCTGTCGCGGCGACTGTTCGCACAGCCCTCGACCACATCGAAACATGACGGCAGCATGATCGGGGATGACAAAGATCAACCACGTAGTGCCCGATGTGCAGGACTTGAGCGGGGCCGCTACGTGGGTTGCGTGGCACGCCGGGGTTGCGTACGAGTAATTCACGGCGGGGTTCTTCCCGGTGAGGGAGCGTATGACCACGACCAATGCACTCGATCGGGGCCGGGGGGCCTTTGCTCGGCGGGCCTGGGCGGATGCCTACTCCGGGCTGTCTGCCGCGGATCATGAGGCACCGCTTTCGCCTGAGGATCTTGAACGGCTTGCGCTGGCCGCTTACCTGGCCGGGAGGGACGACGACGGCGCCGGGATCTCGGCGCGGGTGTATCACGAACGGCTGCGCCTTGGTGATGCGCCGCGGGCCGCCCGGTGCGCGTTCTGGCTGGGCTTCACACTGCTGCACCGGGGCGAGTTCGCCCGCGGCGGCGGCTGGCTCGCCCGGGCCCGGCGGCTGCTTGACGACGGCCATCTGGACTGTGTCGAGCAGGGGTATCTGCTTTTGCCGACCGCACTGCAAAGTATGGCGGGCGGCGATGCCGCGACTGCGTGCGCCACCTTCGGACAGGCCGCCGAGATCGGCGGGCGGTTCCGCGACCCGGACCTGGAGACGCTGGCCAGGCTCGGCCGGGGTCAGGCGCTGATCCGGCTGGCAGCGACGGCCGATGGTGTCGCATTGCTCGACGAGGTCATGGTCGCGGTCACCGCCGGCGAGGTGTCCGCGGTGGTTGCCGGGATCGCCTACTGCGGTGTGATCGCGGCGTGTCAGGAGATCTTCGATTTGCGCCGGGCGCAGGAGTGGACCGCGGCGCTGACCCGCTGGTGCGATTCCCAGCCGGATCTGGTGCCGTTCCGCGGTCAGTGCCGGGTGCATCGCGCCGAGCTCATGCAGCTCCACGGCGCGTGGCCCGATGCCATGGACGAAGTGCGGCAGGCCCGCGACCGGCTTTCTGATCCCCCCGGCCCGCCGGCGGTGGTCGGCATGGCCTGCTACCAGCAGGCCGAGCTGCACCGGCTGTGCGGGGAGTTCGCGCAAGCCGAGGACGGCTACCGGCAAGCCCTCGACGTCGGGACGGCAGCCGCAGCCGGGTCTTGCGCAGCTGCGGCTCGCGCAGGGTCAGGTCGATGTCGCGGTGGCGGCGATCCGCACCGCGCTGGATGAGGCACAGGACCGCGTGGCCCGGTCCAGGATGCTGGCCCCCTACGTCGAGATCGTCCTGGCCGCTGGCGACGTCCAGGCGGCACGCGTCGCCGCGGATGAGCTGGCGGAGATCGCCGCCGATTTTGACGCGGCGTTCCTGTATGCCGTGGCCGCCCATTGGCGTGGCGCTGTCCTGCTTGCCGAGGGCGACGCGCGGGCCGCCCTGGTGGTGCTGCGCCGCGCCTGGACGGCTTGGCAGGAGTTGGAGGCGCCGTACGAGGCCGCGAGGGTTCGTGTCCTGGCCGGGCTTGCCTGCCGGCAGCTTGGGGACGGGGACACCGCGGAGATGGAGCTGGATGCCGCCCGCCGGGTGTTTCAGGAGCTGGGCGCGGCACCGGCTCTGGCCCGGCTGGCGAAGATCTCCCGGACCGCGCAGGCCGAAGCGGCGGGCGGGCTGACCAAGCGCGAGGTGCAGGTGCTTGCTCTGGTGGCGGCCGGCAAGAGCAACCGGGCGATCGCCGCCGAGTTGTTCCTCAGTGAGAAGACCGTCGAGCGGCATCTGAGCAACATCTTGACCAAGCTCGGCGTCGGCTCGCGCACCGCCGCTGCGGCGTACGCGTTCGAGCGCGGGATCTGCTGAGGCACTGCATGGAATCACCCATGGCGCCGTGCCCGGCGTTTGGGTGGTTTCCCCGAAGCCGCCACACCTCCCTCTTCCTAGCGTCGAAGCAGCAGTCACGACGCAGGAGGGGTGAGATGAAGCAGATCGGCGGCCAGGCGGTGGTTCTCGGGGCCGGCATGGCCGGGCTCCTCGCCGCCCGGGTGCTGGCCGATGCATACCGGCGGGTGACGGTCGTGGAACGCGACCCGCTCCCGCAGATGCCTGCGAATCGGAAGGGCGTCCCGCAGGGCCGGCACGCCCATCTGCTGGTGCCACGAGGGGCGCAGGTCCTCGACGAGCTGTTTCCGGGTCTGCTCGGCGACCTCGTGGCAGGGGGCGCACCGGTGATCGGGGACTACGCGGAGCTCCGCTTCGCCCCGGGCGGTCATCTTCTCCGCCTGGTAGGCCGCCCCGCTCAGCCCTTTATCTGCCAGGCCAGCCGACCCGACCTGGAAGCTCACGTGCGCGCCCGGATCCGGGCACTGCCCACGGTCGAGATCGCCGACGAGTGCGACATCCTCGGGCTCGACACCACCACGGCCCGAGACCGCGTCACCGGAATACGGATCGAACGCCGGGCCGCCGGCGGCGCCGAGGACACCCTGGACGCCGACCTGGTCGTCGACGCGACCGGGCGCAGCGGCCGCACGCCGGCCTGGCTGGCGGCGATCGGCTATGACCAGCCGCCGGAGGATCGGCTCGGCATCCACCTCAAGTACGCCACCCGGCACCTGCGGCTGCACCCGGGCACGCTGGGCGGCGCGAAGGTGATCGGCGTCGGCGCCGAGCCAGCCCGGCCCACCGGCTTGGTGCTGTTCGCGCAGGAGGGAGACCGATGGATTCTGACGGCGTTCGGGTACAGCGGACACCACCCGCCGACCGACCCCGACGGATTCCTCGGCTTCGTCCAAGCCGCCGCCCCGGCCGACGTTTTCGCCGCGATCCGCGATGGCGAGCCGCTCGACGACATCGCCGCCTACCACTTCCCGGCCAACCTGCGCCGCCGCTACGAGCGGCTGCGCCGCTTCCCGGCCGGGCTCCTCGTCATCGGCGACGCGATCTGCAGCTCGAACCCGGCCTACGCCCTGGGCATGTCGGTGGCCGCGCTGCAGGCTGCCGCCCTGCGCGACTCGCTGGCTGGCGGCGACCGCGACCTGGCCCGGCGGTTCTTCCGGGCCGCCGCGAAACCGGTCAACACGGCCTGGCAACTGGCGGCCGGCGCCGACCTGTCTTTGCCCCAGGTGAAAGGACCACGGTCACTGCCAGTCCGGGTCATGAACGCCTACGTCAGCCGGGCACTGACCACGGCTGAGCACGACCCCGTGGTGGCTGAACGGTTCCTCCGAGTCGCCTCCCTCCAGGACCCGCCGCCGCGGATGTTCCGGCCCACCACGGCACTTCGCGTCGCTCTCGGCCACCGGCGCCGGCGCCGCGCACCAGCGATCGAGGCCACCACAGGGGTGCCAGCCAGCGCCCCACCTGCCTAGGAGAAATCAGACTGGCCAGGACACGGCCCGGAAGCCGCCGCAGGCCTGAGCCTGGCGCAACACCGAAAGCGGGACGCCAGCGCT
Organism: uncultured Actinomycetota bacterium; assembly: GCA_963748785.1. GTDB lineage: Bacteria > Actinomycetota > Actinomycetes > Streptosporangiales > Streptosporangiaceae > Trebonia. The sequence goes on from CAVVKP010000031.1 coordinate 21,779, forward strand.
GCAGCATGCAGCCGCTGCCCGCCGCCACAAGTGTGACCCGACGCGAACCAGGCCGGTCACACCGCGGTCCGAGGCCACCCTGAACAGGAAGCTCTGCGCGCGTCACCGGCGCGGGCGGCGCAGCTGTCAGCAGCCCGTATTCGGCGGTATGGCGTGCGACTCCTCGCTCCCGGGACGCACCTGGTCTGCCGGTTGCCCAACCGAAGTTGCCGTATGTTGCGGGCATCGTTCCCGGCAGACCAAAGGCCCGGACGCGTTCTGGTTGCGTCAGTCGAGGGTTGGACGATCAGTCGTTCGGAGGTGAGGCTCGGCGAGTCATTTATGAAAGAACTCTTGCGGGTTAGGCCATCGGTCCGGCAAGATGTGAAAGATGTCTTTCACACCTCAGGAGCGACGCCTTCGCGTCAGTGATCCGAAGGCGCTGCGGGCGCTGGCTCACCCGCTGCGTCTGGACCTACTTGACCGGCTGATGTCCTTTGGAGAGCAGACCGCCGCTCAGTGCGCGGAGGCGGTTGGGTCGACGGCGTCTAACTGCAGCTATCACCTGCGGGCCCTGGCGCGGGTGGGACTGGTCGAGGCGGGCAGCTCGAGCGATCGTCGCGAACGTCCGTGGCGGGCGACGTCGACTGGCATCGAGTTCGGCCCCGCTGACCCGGCGAGCCCCCCTACGGCGGCTGGCGTGGCGTTGGATGAGTTGTCGCTGGCGCGCGGTGAGGAACTGACTCGCCGGGCCCGCCGGCGCCACCATGACCAACCGCCGGACTGGCGAGCGGCGGAGGCTTACCACGACTACGCCCTGAAGCTGACGGCGTCTGAGCTATCGCAGCTGGTCGGCCAGATCGACCGCCTCGTGCGCCCCTTCATCGCCATGACGCGCGAAGAAGCCCCAGGCGACGCTGAGGTGGCTTCGCTGCGGTTGCTGGCGTTCCGTCATCCCCAGTCGCAATGAACGAGCCCGCTGCGACCAAGGATCGCCGGGCCACCGGATCGGCGGATGGAACGGGCCCTCCATGGCGGGTCAACGGTGCCTACAGAAGGTTGTGCGCGGCGGTCACGGTCTCAGAGATGGGCGACTGGCTGCTGTTTATCGCGTTGCCGCTCTACGTCCTCGGAGTCTCAGGTTCAGCCCTGGACACCTCGACTGTGTTCCTCGCCGAGCTGATTCCCGCCGTCGTGATCGGTACGGTGTGCGGACCGCTGATCGATCGCTTCAACCCCGGGCGGCTGCTTGCCGCGCTGACCGGGCTGCAAGCGTTCGTGGTCCTACCGCTGTTGTGGGCCGGGCCGGGAAGCGTCTGGCTCATCTACACCGTCGCCGCCGTGCAGGCCGCGTTCACCAGCCTGACAACCCCAGCGCAGCAAGCCGTCGTCCCACTGCTCGTCGAGCCTCATCAAGTCTCCGGCGCTAACGCAATGGTGGAGATGGCCAGCAACGCCGCTCGGCTGATCGGCTCACCGCTCGGGGGACTCCTTCTGCCCGCCATCGGCCTTCGAGGCCTGGTGATCGGTGACATCGCCACCTTCCTGATCAGCGCCGCGCTGCTTGCCCGTACCGGGACGGCCCCGTCCCGGCCGCAGAGCGCGCTTCCGGTGCGGCACAGCGGGCATCTGAGCGCCGTCACCGAAGGCTGGCACGCGGCCCGAACGTCCACAACGCTGCTGGCCGCCCTGGCCATCTCGTTCGTTGCCGCCGTCGCGCAGGGCCTGTTCCTGGTCCTCTTCGTCCTCTTCGTCCTTCGATCACTACACGCCGGCGACCAGCTCGTCGGGCTCCTGCGCGGCGTCCAAGCCATCGGGGGCGTGCTCGGCGGCCTGCTCATCGGGACCTGGGCCAGGCACCTGCCAGCCCGCCGCCAAGCTGTCTGGGGACTAGCAGCCTTTGCGCTCATCTCGGCGCTGTGCTGGAACAGCCCCGCATTCACGACGACGTCCTGGTGGTACGTCGCGCTCTTCATCGCCTTCGGAATCCCCGCCACCGCGCTAAGCACCGGCCTTATCACCGGCACCCAGCAAGCCAGCCCACCCCACCTGCGCGGGCGCATCCTGAGCCTCATCACCGTCGCCCAAGCCCTGGGCCAGGCAACAGGGATCCTCGCCGCCGGTCTACTCAGCGCCCTCACCCCACTGACCGTCCTGCTCAACGCCCAAGCCGGCTGCTACCTCGCTTGCGCGCTCATCGCAATCAGCGGCTTCGACCACCACAAGCACATGCCATCCACGGCCAACCCTCCCTGAGCGAGGAACCCGAAAACGACCAAGCCGATCAACGCCTCTGCATTTCGCCGTGCGACCACTCTCACTGGCGATAGCCGGGACCGGCTATCGCCGCAGAACTGAGTGATCGGCGCTCTCAGCCGGGGCGGGAGGAGCCAGCGATGCCGAGCGCCGATTCGGCGATATCGCGTTGCGGATGCCGTGCCATGAGGATGCCGCTACCGGGGCAGGTGGACGCTCAGACGTACTGCCGCGTGACGTCAGCTGGTGCTGCCGGGCTCGCCGACGGCATCTTCGGGGCTGGCGACCCAGGCTGAGAACACCGGCAGCCCGTGCCATGGGTCGGGCGGCTCCGGACGGTGGCGGCTGGGGAGTGCCGGGTTGCCGGTCGTGACCGCGACTACGGCGAAGGGGTGGCCGAAGCGCAGTTCCGCGGTGCGCCGTATCCCGGGCGTGCGTTTCACCGCGCTCGCCGCGACAGCGAGCGCGGTAACCGCCGCGGCTTCGAAGCCGGTCCGGGTGTACCGGGCCATCGCGGCCTGCCTCGCCTGCCACGGGTCGACGGGGTCCAGCGCGTGCCGGACCGCGGCGAACCCCAGCCGCGGGTCGGTGAGCTGGTGGGCGCTGTGCGCCGACCAGGCCGGCAGCACCGCGGTGCATCGCTCCTCCTTCCCGTCCGGTGCGGTGGTGCCGGCACGTTCCTGGGTGATCGTCCACGCCGCGCCGTCGCCAAGCGGCAGGTCGAACAGCGAGCTGCGGGTCAGTGGGCGGCCCGCTCCAAGCGCCGTCCCGAGATCGTAGGCGGCGGACAGCACGTCGACTGCCGGGACCTGGGGAGCGGCCGCGACTGAGACCAGCAGCAGCCCGTCCCGGGCACTGGCGGCGTGCACCGCCACCTCGCCAGCGGTATCAGTTGCGGCGATGAACTGGTCGTGCCCGGGAACCCGCCTGTTCCCCGGTCCGCCCGGGGGGCGCAGCACGCGGGTCAGTGTCGCGGCCCACGGGCTGGCCGGACCGAGCGCGGAGGCAGGAGCGAGATCGAACGGCCGCTGCCAGGACACCCGGGTCGCCAGCGCGGTCGCGAGCAGCCAGGTCACTGCCGCACCGCCCTCAGCGGGGAACCGGTCGATCAGGCCCGTGGTGTGCCGCCTGACCCAGGCGTCCAGGTCCGCCTGGGCAGGCACCGGCCCGGTGTCCACCTGGGGCGGTAGCCCCGCCTGCCAGGACGCGATCCGGGCACCGGCGGCGGACCCACTGGCGCCCCACACCGCCGCGCCGGTGTGAACTACCGGATGCGGGTGTGTAAGCAACTCCGCGGCAAACCCGGCCGCCGCGTCGGCATCAACCCCGAGGATCTGCGCTAGCTGCCGCAGGTCGTCACCGGCACAGACCGGCCCGGCCAGCGCCAGGAGCAGCCAGGCACCCAGCGGGGAAGCCACATGATGCCGGTCACCGGCCGCCTGGTGGAAGCTCCGGGCATACCGGGCCAGCGCGGCGACGATACCCGACGCGGTCACAGGCATGCCTCCACTGTGCCGTGAGCCGACGCGGAACGCCACCCGGTCCTCGGCCGCAAACACCCGCAGACCGCACCCTCCGCTCACAATGCGTGATGAACCTTGGTCCCGAGGACCAGCACGCAGCCCCGCCGATAGGCTCCGGCCGCGGGCGGCAGCGTAATCGGTCGGAGCAGGTGCATACCTGGCGTATCCGCGCTCGTCGGCCGCGTCGCCCGGTTGGCTGATTCCCTCTCCGGCCGGGTTGTGCGCGCGCCGCCGGCCCGGTGGCGGATGTGTAGGCTCGGCCGGAAAGATGGCTGGAGCGCCAATGGGCCAGATCGCCCGCCGCGAGATCGAGTTCCGGGGCGGTGACCGAGGTGTCCTGGCTGGGTCGGGGGGCTTGGACGCCCATGCCTGTGCCTATGGTGAAGGGAGCGCGATGATTCCGGTCGGCCTGCGGTTCGAGCTCTTCGTGGAGGATGTTGAGCGATCGGTGACGTTCTACGCTGCCGTCCTGGGCCTGCAGCCTGCTGGGGGCTACGATCCGCAAGGGTACGTAGCGGTGAGCGCGGGCCGGGTGCACATCGGGCTCCAGCGCCGAACCGCGCTGTCGGCAGAGCATCATTTCCGTCCGGCGCACTTCACTGGCCCGCGCGGTGTGGGGGTGGAGATCGTGGTCGAAGTGGATGACGTGTACGCGGCTTTCACCCGGGCGCGGGATGCGGCCGTGAACCGGGGCGGCCAGGTCGAGCCCCTGGCCGCGCGGCCCTGGGGACAGACCGACTTCCGCCTGATCGATCCCGACGGCTACTACGTCCGGGTCACGTCCGCCGGATGAGAGCGAGGAAACAGCGCAAGCAATGCACCGTCTCGGAAGCGGCGCGGAGACCGTGCATAACCAGCCGCAGCCTGCGCCCACCTTCGACTTCACCATCAGGCGGGCGCGGCCGTCGGCCGCAGGAGAGCCTCGGTCAGCGACCTTGGCCCGGGCAGCTCCGCTTGCCGGCCTGGGTGCCCGGGACCGGTCGAGCTGAGCGGTCGCGACCGGTCGGGCATCGGCAACTCAGGCGGCGCACCCCCCGGCCCGGCGGGTGCGCCGGTCGGCCGGCGGGTCATCTTGGGCCTGCTCGGACTCGGCGCGCTCGGGACACTCACCGGCCAGCGTGTGCAAGGCGCCCTGGCCCAGGTCGCTGGGCACGACCCCACGGGCCTGCTTTCGCTGCTTCCTCTGGGTGACGCCTTTCGGTACTACTCGGTCACCGGGTCCGTACGTGTGGAGACAGCGGAGGACTACCGGCTGAACGTCTCCGGCCTTGTCGGTCACCCGGCCACTTACTCGGTACCGGACCTGAAGGCTCTGCCGCAAACCTCGTTGATCCAAGACTTTCAGTGCGTTACCGGATGGCACGTCCCCGCGGTGCACTGGGCCGGCGTGCAGTTGTCGGTCCTGCTCGATACGGCGGGCCGCGCACGGTAGCTCGTGCACGGCCCGCCCTGGGGCTTTGTCAGTCTCCGAGGTCGCTCATGAACCGCTTGGTGTACTGCAGTGGTGTCGTGCCGGAAATCGAGTTGCAGGTGGGGGACGCGAACGTCGTGGTCGTGGCGCAGGGCGTGTCCCGGTCCAGTGACCAGGTATGCAGGCCGGCCAGGCCGTTGCCGGCCGCGTATGCCGTCAGCGTGTCCACGTCAGCGGCTGTGAAGGTTTCGGTGGTGGTGTCGTTCAGGCCGATCATCGGGGTGACGGCGATCTTGCCCGCTGGGATTCCGTAGGTGTGCTCGAGGTTCTTGACCGCCTGGATGGCTGACTGCGCCATCTCGCAGCTGCCGGAGGCAAGGACGCAGACGCTGCTGGACGCGTTCCCGTAGTCCATGGTCATCAGGTTGATGACGTAGTTCTTGAGGCTGGAGCCGAGCACCGCCTCGACGACCTCGTTGCCGAGTGAGTTCACTCCGCCGAAGCTGCCGTCGGAGGCTGCCAGTGTGGCGAGCGTGAACGAGAACTGCAGGTTCGGGTACTGCGACTGCGCTCCCGCCGCCGCGCTGACCAGAGCCTGGATCTGCGATTGGGTCTGGCCGCCTTCGATGTCGAAGTCGATGCCGACCAGGTGCGGGCTGGCGTAGCGGGCGATGAACGCTTCCATGCCAGCCGTCGAGTCGCAGGTGAAGGTCCCGGCCTCGCCACCGGTCGAGACAACGTGATTCAGGCCGGCATTCTGGAGTTGCGGAACGTTCTCGGACGCGAAGCTGGCACCCGGGACACCGCCCCAGTTCTCGCTGCCGCAGGCTCCGGTAGCGAATGCGAGCGTGATCGCGGGCAGCTTCGGGAGGTCATTCGACACCAGGCTGCCGGAGCCCACCACCGGCAGGACGGTTCCTGTCACCGCCGACTGCATCTCGCCGGTGTTCCAGTTCATGTTGATGGTGATGTCCTTGTACGGGCTGAAGAGCAGTCCGCTCACCGAGCCTGTCGTGCCGGACCCCGACCCCCCGGTGCCCGATCCCGACCCGGACCCTGACCCTGACCCCGAGCCGCCGGTGCAGGAGCCGTTGGACGTCCACGGCTGTCCTGAGCCGCTGCCGCCGTTGCTGGTCGCCGGGTCGTTGCCCTGGGTCCACCAGTTGGCGGTGTAGTTGATCCCGTTTTCGCTGGCCTGCTGGCCGCCTGTGTAGGCAGTGGTGGAACTCCACGCCGCGGCGCAGGCGGTGGATGCCTGCGCGGCGGGCCCGGTGGCCAGTGCGAGGACCGTGCCGCCGGCTGTTAGCCCGAGCGCCGAGCCAGCGATGAGAGCTGTGCGAATGATCCGTCTTCCGACCTCCATGGACCCTCCAGGGGTGAGAGGAGCTGAGGCGATCTGGTGCCCCGCATCAGCCGGTAAATCGGGTGTTATCTGCCTGTATGTCCGAATAGTTGGACGGTCAATCCGTTACTATAAGGAAACTTTCTTTTTAATTTGACCGGAGTCCACGGCATCCTGCGGACCAGGACAAACGCGTCGTGGTCGCGCCGGGCACCGGCGCGTCAACGGGCACCGCGGTGGCCCTAGTGCCCGGCCGAATAGGTCGGGGCGGATGGCAGCACGCCGCCGGGCAGTCCGGTGATGCGGTCGCGGCACTGGAGCATTTCACCGCGGTCCGCGACGAGCTGGAGGATGCCGTGCGGCCCGGCATCGCTGTGGCGGCCGGCGATCTTGTCGATGTGCCTGGGTGGCAGGGCAGGGACGGCGCGGGGAAGACAGATCTCCTGCTGCACGACGAGGCCGTGGGACCAGGCTGAAAGCCCGGGTCCCACGGCCTAGGGAGAGGACCTCTATTTGCCGGAGCAATCGTAAAGGGCAAGCGGGGCTATGAAGAACGGGTTGGCGGACGGTGCCGGGGGAGTGTCAGCCTGCGGAACACCGCCGTAAATGGACGTGGGTACCGGCGCGCATGAGGTCCGCGCCCACGCGGCAATTGCGTTCGTCGTGTTCGTCGACAGGCTGGCACCGAAGGACGAGCCGAAGTTCGGTGCGCCTCCGGTCAGCAGGAATCGGACCTTGCCCGAATGCACCAGTTGCTGGAATTCGGGAACGGTCGGGTACGGAGCGTCCTGGGTGAAGCCGCCCATTGCGAGGACATTCGCGCCAGCTGTGAGAATAAACGGATAGGCGCTAACCCAGCTCGTGGTGGCCAGGACGTATTCTGCCCCGTCACGGTGTGCCTGGGCGTAGGCGAGTACGCGTTTCTCTTCAGAATCCATGATGGCGGGGGTGTCCAGGAACGCTGCCACATTGCTATCCGACGCTGACGGTCCTACCGCACCAACCATGCTGTACTTGTACGACGGGCTGAAGATCTGTGCCGCCCACGCTGCCGGAGTCAGCAGGGTGGCCGCGAGCGCAGCGAAGAGCCCGACTGCGGCGACCCGCCGGCCGGATCGTGATGTCAGGCGTTTGCCCCGCACGGCTATGGCGCCAAACAGGATCGCGGAGCCAATGCCGAGCACGATCGCCGTCGGCTCGAGCCAGGGCTGGAAGTTTGGGAACTGGGAGGACATGTAGGCCGTCCAGGCGGAGGTGCCTGCGACCGAGACCGGCAGCGCCCAGCCAGCCCTCTCGCCGGCACGGAAACTCCGCCACATGAAGGCGATTGCGCCGCCGGAGAGCGCCGCCAGCGGTATCGCGACCACCCCCATGTAGAAGGTGTGCCCCGCGACATTTCCGGCGCTAAAGGTCAGGAAATACATGGCCATCCAGCCACCCCACAGCAGGAACCCGGCCCGGATCGGGTCGGTGCGCGGCTCGCGTCGACGCCAGATCAAGCCGAAGACCAAGCCGATAAAGGCCAGCGGGTAGAGCCATCCCACCTGCGAGGCCAGTGGGATTCCGAACATCTTGCCCCAGCCGTTCTCGGCGGACACCGACGGCTGCGAGCCACCGCTGGACTTCTGTGGTCCGCCCTGCCCGAAATCAGGAGGAGCCTGGCCGGCCCCTGGAAACTGACCGCCGGCGGAGTCGCCCTGTCCTGAAGCCTCGCCGGGCGACGCGCCCTTAGTACCACTGGCCGCTGGCGCGCCGGATGCTCCGGCATGGGCCGCAGCGCCAGCGCCAGGGGCGGTAGTCGAGGCTCCGTGCGGCTGAGCAGCACCAGCCCCGGGTGCGGCGGACGAAGGCGCGGCGCCGTGCTTGGCGCCCGGCGCTCCCGCGCTAGCGCCGCCGCCTCCCGACGCGCCGGTCTGGTCGGAGCTCACGCTGCCGGTCGACGCGGCGCTGATACCGAGGTTCGAGAATCGGTTAAGGAAGTTGTATCCGAAGGCCATGCTCAGCACGGAGTTGTTAGTCGTGCCGTCGATATAGGGGCGGTCACTGGCCGGAGTGAGCGTGACGATCGTAAGCCAAGATGCTGAGACGATGACAGTTGCCAGGCCAGCGACGACCACGTGGATCAGCCGCTTACGCAGCGGGGTGGGTGCCGCGACAAGATACACCAACGCGAGCGCCGGAAGAACCGCCCATGCGAGCACCAGCTTGGCCTGGAATCCGATGCCGACCCACACGCCGGCGATGACGAGGCTGCGCAGCCGTCCGCTGGTCGCCGCGCGCTGTGTAGCCTGTGCGGCCAACAGGATGCACATCGTGTACATCGGATCCTCGACGGCTGTGCGGAACAGTCCCACCACGACCGGCGTCGTCAGCAGAGCGACGCTCGCCAGCAGCCCGGCGTTCACTCCCGCCCAACGCCGTACCATCCGGTTCAGGACGATTACGCTGACTACGCCTTCGATAACCTGGGGCAGGATCAGTGCCCACGGGTGGAAGCCGAACACCCGTGCGCTAATGGCCTGCGGCCACAGGAATCCCGGGATCTTGTCAACGGTGATGGCGCTGCCGGCATCAAAAGATCCGAAGAAGAAGGACTTCCAGCTCTCCGTCATGCTTCGGACCGCGTCCGCGTAGAATGAGTGGTAGTCGGCACGGTTGATACCCCAGGCGAACAACACCGCAGCCAGGACGATAATCACGGCCAAGGCGGGGCGCGCGTATGCCGGCTCTCCTTCCGGCGGTGCCAATCTCTGAAATATACCTGGTCTGGCGGTGTCCGCTTGAGCGCTCAGTGTATCGGTCATGCCGTAATTCCATTGAAGAGAATAACGGTCGGGGCATGCCGCATTAGTACTCCAGTAGTAGATGGTGGCCTGACGTGGTGACATGCGATGACTTCAGAAGCTGATGGCGGCAGCGCCGACGGACTGATGGTCGATGCTTTCGCGCGCGAGGGGATGCTCAGCCGGTCATGACCCCATGACGTGACCGTCCGGGTGGTCGAAGTTGGCATCCTGGAGAGGCCTTTAGTTCCCGGGCTGATTCTGGTCTTAACTGGTCAAAGGCGAGAATAGATCTCGTTCTATATTGACATCGGCCTATTTGTCGCATTGTGAGGCGGCTGCGCTACGGTGGGCGCCCTCAAGTCTTCGATGCCGGGAGGGCGGATGGCTTTCGGCGACCTCAATGGCACGTTTACCCACATATTTCACAGCATATCGACAGGCGGCGCCTCCGGTGGCTGTATGCCTGTACCGCTCCAAAATGTTGTCACCCGTGCACCACTCCATAATGTCGCACGGGCTCTGACCTGCAGGTTGGCGATCTGCTTACGCGGTCCGGTTCAGCCCCCGAGGGCCCCGGTGCAGGCCCTGCGCGCCGCATCCAGCCTCAGCAGATCGAGTGAACTCAACTCATTCACGACGCACTGACTAGTTGAAAATGGCCCCGACCCGGGCGAAGTCTTCCTGGCTGAGGTCCTGGTTGAGCGCCTCGCGGACGGCCTGCCACTGGCCGGGCTGGCTGGGCGAGATGATCGGGGCGGTGACCGCCGGATGCGCTCGGAGCCAGGCCAGTGCCATCCCGGCGACGCTCAGGCCGCGGTCGCGCGCGAAGTCGCGGAGCGCTGCCACACGGGCCAGGTTGCCCGCGGTATACATGCCGCGGTAGTAGAGAGAGCCAGCGACGGCGATGCGGCTGCCCGGTTCCACCCCCGCGCCGTCCAGGTACCGGTCCGACAGGACCCCGCCGGCCAGCGCCGAGAACGGCGTGTAGCCAATGCCCTCGCTGGTCAGCAGCGGCAGCAGGTCTTTCTCGTCGCCTCGGTTCAGCAGGCTCAGGCCGTTCTGGATCCACTCCGGGCGGGGCAGGCCGGTCCTGTCCGCCGTGAGCAGCAGCTGCTCGAGCAGGGCCGCGTCCACGTTGCTCATACCGAACGCGCGGATCAGGCCGGCGTCCCGGGCGGCGGCGAACGCCTCTAGTGTCTCGGCGAGCGGGGTCTGCGGATCCGGGACGTGGGACAGGTAGAGGTCGACCCGGCCGAGTCGCTGGATACTGCGTGCCAGCTGCCGGTCGATGTGCTCTCGGGACAGGTTGGCGCGCCGGTCGCCAGAATCGGTCAGGCCGCCGCCGACCTTGCTCTGCAGCAGGACGTCCTGCGGCTGGCGCGTACGGTGCCACTCACCCACGGCCTGCTCGCTCGCGCCGCCGGCGTAGGCGTCAGCGGTGTCGATGACCGTGATGCCCAGCGCGCGGGCCTCGTCCAGCCGGTCCAGCCCCTGGGCGTGTGTGATGCCCTGGCCGCGGGTCGCGGGCGAGCTCCCGACGCCGCCGATCCCGCCCGCGCCGAAGATGAACTCGCTGATCTCGATGGACGTCCGGCCGAGACTAACGACGCGCACGACAATTCTCCCCTTCACTCGGCGGTGCACCGGCCTATGCGGACCCGTCGTGGCCCTAGGATCGTCGCATGGCCAGATGCTTCGACATCCATCCGGCCACCACGCTACGCCAGAGATTGCTCGCAATACGGCCAGCTTGCACTACCTTGCACCGATTCCTATGGCGGAGTCAGTCTGACCGGCCGCCAGAGGTGGTGAGGATGCCGGCGCTCTCGGCCGTCGTCGCCCCTGCCGGTGCAGCTGTGCGACCTCCTGCCGGGTCGCTTTCCGCTGGCGGGTGGTCCCGGGCTCCCGTCGGCAACCTGCGCGACGAGTTCTACCGGGTGGCACTGGAGCCGGAACCACCCTTCGTCACGTGCTCCAGTGTCGCGCTCATGACGGCGCCTTTCCGCTGAACACCAGGCTCACAGGCCCCACGGGTTAGAGGTCACGGCACGGTTACCGCCAGGTCGTGGTTTGTGTCCGCGGCAATGGCGGAGGCCCGGGTGCCGGCAGGGAGGTGTACCCAGACCGGCGTGGAGCTGTTCTTCGTGACGCCGTTGCCGAGCTGCCCCGTGACGCCGTTGCCCCAGGCGAGGACGTGGCCCCGGGAGGTCAGCGCCAGGCTGAAAATGTCGCCGGGCGCGACGGCGGTGACGCGGGTGCCTTTGGGCAGGTGCACCAGGACCGGAGTGGGCCTGTCGGTGATGGTGCCGTCCCCGACCTGCCCGTAGAAGTTCCAGCCCCAGGCGAGGACGCGGCCGCTGCAGAGCACCGCCATGCCGACGCCACCGCCGGCGCCGATGGCGGTGACGTGGCTGCCCGCGGGCAGGTGCGCCGGGGTCGGGACGTTGCTGGTGACGTCGACGGTGCCGTTGCCCAGGGCGCCATTGGCGTCGTTGCCCCAGGCCAGGACGCGACTTCCGCCGGAGGTCAGCGCCAGGCCGACATAGGCCGCGGCGGCGATGGCGGTGGCCCGGGTGCCCGCGGGCAGGTGCACCCTGACCGGGGTGGGGACGAAGTTTTCCGCGCCGCCGTCGCCGAGCTGGCCGAATCGGTTGTCGCCCCAGGCGAGGACGCGGCCGTCGGAGGTAAGCGCCAGGCTGAAGGCAGCGCCGGCGTCGATCGCTGTGACGTGGGTGCCCTTGTGCAGGTGCACGGCGACCGGCGTGGGCCGGTTCGTGGTGGTGCCGTCTCCCAGTTGCCCGTCGAGATTCCAGCCCCAGGCGAGGACGCGGCCGTCGGACGTCAGTGCCAGGCTGCTGTTGTCGCCGGCGGCGACGGCGGTGACCAGGACTCCCGCGGGAAGGTGCGCCGCGACCGGCGTGGTCCTGATGAGGGTGCTGCTCCCGTCGCCCAGCTGCCCGAGGTTGTTGAGGCCCCAGGCGAGAGCACTGCCGGGAGGGGGCGCAGCCGACGCCGCGGCCGTCCCGGTCAGGCACAGCGCGGCGGCCGCCGCGGCGAGCAGGGCCGTCACCGCGATACGGGTTTTCCTCCTACGGCACGGCAATTGCGACCATGAACGCTTTCCCCGGCAGATAATAGGCACTCGGACCACCCTCCTGATTGCCGTGCGGCCATCCCGATACGAGTGGAAATGTTGGCGAGCGTCCCATCGCCCGGCCTGCTTGAGCAGCCCGAGCCAGCGCTGAGGGCAAGCGCGTCGGCGCACTAGAGCCAGCCGGATTCGCCCGCTATGCGGATGGCGTCGACGCGGTTGCGTGCGCCGGTCTTCGCGATCGCGTGGGAGAGGTAGTTGCGTACCGTCCCTTCGGAAAGGCACAGGACGCTAGCGATTTCTGCTGTCGTCAACCCTTCCGCGGCGGTGCGGAGGGCATCCGCTTCCCGCGTTGTCAGCGGGCACCGCTCGCCGAACGAGAGGCGGGGATCGAGGACTTGCCGGCCGACGGCCACCTGCCTGACGGCATCGGTCAGAAACTGCGCTGCTGAGTCCCAAACCAGGAAACCCCGCACGCCCGCCTCGACCGCCCGCCGCAGGTCCCTGGATCGCCAGCCGGAGCTCAGCATCGCGCAGCGGCAGTCAGGCACTGCCTCATGCAGTCCGGCCGCGACGGCGATGCCGTCCCGGTCCGGGAATGCCGCGGCGAGCAGCGCGACGTCGGGCCGCACTGCCCGCGCCGTTGCGACGACCTCCTCGCGGCGCCGCACCGTGGCGGCGAGCTCGATGTCGCTCTCCCTTCCGAGAAGGGCGATAAGTCCTTCGCGAGTCAGGGTCATCGGCTCCGCAATGAGTATCCGGATCATCGGAATAATCCTCCCGTGTACCCGACCTGTGCAAGGGAAGCGGCAGTCATGCATCAAGGGGTCATGGCTACCTGGCAAATAGTAGCGCCAGATGGCGGGTGTCGGGCGCCAGGGGGCGGTGATGCCGCAGCGATGGATTGTCCGGATATTTACATACTTGGAACACTTAAGCCAGTCTATTAACACCCGTAGAACTCTTGAAGTTGATGACAGAAGTCACTATGCAGCGCGACGGCCGGGGTGCCACCATTTCGCTGTCGATCGCAGTTGCATAAGTGGCCGACAGGTAACATCCAGCATGGCTCTAGCGACCGGGGGAAGCCGTGGATAAGCAGTATGAACAGTACTGCCTAGCTGACCCGATTTTTTACGATTCTCCCCGGCAGCACGGTCAACGGACCCTCTACCCGATCTCAAGTCGACCGCTGCCTGATGGCTGGAGTCGCGTGCGTCATGGCGACTGGCTTGTTAACATCCCGCCAGGGTCGTCGGCCCCCGCGCAAGGCTGGAAGATTCATGTATCGACATGTCTCGATAACTCCGATGAGGTCATTACCCGGGTATGGCAATATTGCGTGCCACGCGGAGTTTCCTTTAAGTTCTTGGGCTCGCGGCTGGCAGTGCTCATGCGGAACGCGAAATACGCGTCGCGTTCCGCCAGCGGCAAGGCCGTTACCATATATCCTGCGGACGAGGCCGCCTGCGAGAGGATCCTCCGCGAGCTCGACGCCGAGCTGGCCGGCGAGCCCGGGCCGTACATACTCAGCGATCTCCGGTACGGCACCGGTCCGCTGTACGTGCGCTACGGCGGCTTCACCGAGCGACTCTGCCTCGATTCTCGCGGCGAGATGGCGCCCGCGATCGAGAACCCAGCCGGTGATCTTGTTCCCGACCTGCGGTCACCCGTGTTCACGATGCCGGAATGGGTCCGCTTGCCGGAATTCCTGGCGCCTCATCTTGCCGCCCGTAATTCGGTAGCGGTGACAGACCTGGAATACGACCTTACTGGCGCCCTGCATTTCTCGAACGGCGGTGGTGTCTACACCGCAACCGACAAGCGGACCGGCGAGCGGGTGATACTGAAAGAGGCCAGGCCGCACGCGGGGCTGGCCGCCGACGAGTCCGACGCGGTCACCAGGCTGCGCCGGGAACACGATTTCCTGCTGCGCCTGTCTGGCCTGGGAATCGCACCGGAAGCACGAGGGTTTTTCCAGGTCGGCGAGCATCACTTCCTCGCCGAGGAGTTCATACCTGGAAGGACGCTCAATTCATTCTTCGCCGAACGGTACCCGCTCGGCGGACCGGTGCCCGACCCGGCGGCGACGGAAGCATACACGGCATGGGCACTCCGGATCTGCGGCGAGGTCGAGCGCGCCGCCGTGGCCATGCATGAGCGCGGCGTGGTCTTCAACGACCTCCACATGTTCAACATCATGGTGCGGCCGGACGACACTGTGGCCTTCATCGACTTCGAGGCCGCGAGCGACATCAGCCAGGGACGGGTCCGTACCGTCGGCAACCCAGGGTTCGCCGCGCCCCGTGACCGCACCGGGTTCGATGTCGACGCCTACAGCCTCGCGTGTATGCGACTAGCGATGTTCATGCCGTTGACGACGCTGTTCGCGCTTGACCGGGACAAGGCGGCGCAACTCGCGGTGGTGATCGCCGGGCTTTTCCCGGTCCCGGAGAAGTTTCTTGACGAGGCGGTGCGGGAGATTGCCCGCGACACAGTCCGTCCCGCCCCGGACGTCACCCGGGCAGCCGCGGCACCACGCGAGCCCAGAGATGTCGATGCCAGCGACGCTGAGGGCCGCGCGCGCTGGGATCGGCTGGCGGCAGACATGGTGGGCGCGATCAGGGCGAGCGCGACCCCGGACCGCACCGACCGGCTCTTCCCCGGAGATATCGACCAGTTCCGCGTCCCTGGCGGCGGTCTCGGCCTCGCGCACGGCGCGGCCGGCGTGCTGTACGCGCTGTCCGAGGCGGTCGGCGTGCGCGTGCCTGAATACGAGGAATGGCTCGTCACGCGCGCCGCGGAACCCCCTCAGGGCACGCGCCTCGGCCTCTACGACGGGCTAGCCGGTGTGGCGTACACGCTGGCGCAGTTCGGCCATCTGGACGCCGCGGCCCGGGCGGCGCGCCGCTGCCTCGACGAGAACTGGGAACGGCTCGGCCACGGCCTCTACGGCGGCCTGTCAGGGTTCGCGCTCGCCATGATCTCCGTGGGCGACCAGGTCGACGAGCCACGGCTGGCCGATGCCGCGATGCGAGCCGCGGAGACCGTCGCGGCACCGTATCTGACCGAGTGCGAAGTGGCTAGGCCCCGCGCCGCCGTCGGCCTGCTGCACGGCGCGTCGGGGCAGGCGCTGCTGTTCATCCGCTTGTACGAGCGGACGGGGGAAACGGCCTATCTCGACGCCGCGGAGCGTGCCATAGCCGTCGACCTGGAACGATGTGTCACTGACGCCGATGGTGCGTTTCAGGTCGACGACGGCTGGCGGACGCTGCCGTACCTCGCCGGCGGCAGCGTCGGCATTGGCATGGTAATCGACCAGTACACGGCACACCGTCGGAACGCGGCATTCGAGGACGGGGCGCGCGCGATCAGGCTCGCCGCGAGTTCCGGCTTCTACGCGCAGCCAGGCCTGTTCAACGGCCGCGCGGGGATGATCGCCTACCTGGCAGGCACCCGCGACGAGAGCACGCGGGAGGCGGGCGGGCGTGTCGCCGGCGCACAGGTCGACCGGCTGGCCTGGCACGCCGTCCGTTATGTCGGCGGCCTGGCGTTCCCCGGGGACATGCTGTTCCGCCTGTCGATGGACTTGGGCACCGGCACCGCCGGTGTCCTGCTGGGCACGGCCGCCGCGCTCGCCCCCTGTGGCGCGGTGCTGCCGTTCTTCGCCCAGCCCACAAGCCTCCCTGTTCGGGTTCTCGGGTCATACCCGGCGGTCCTCCAGGGAGTCCCTAACCGACCCGAACCGGCAAGGAGGTGAAACTAGATGGCTCTCCTCGACATTCAGGCGATGGACGCCGCCCGTGACGAAACGCGCCACGGCGGCGGCGGCGGTGGCAGTCACCTGAGCGTGACTCTGTGTGACAGTACCGCCAGCGTCCTGCTCTGCCTGTAACACCCCCGCTCAGTCATAGCGGAGCACCCGGCGTCGGCAGGGAACCTGGCTTCCAAGTTCTCTGCCGACGTTGGACCGTCACTCTCATGGAACCCCTCTCACAGAACCCCAGGGGACCAGTGGTCCACGCGAGTACCGAGACCGACGGCGACCGGCTGCTGCTCGCCACCGCCCGTCAGGGCGGCTGCTGGCTAGCGCTGCTCGGCGCCGTGTCCCTGGCCGGGGCAGCCGCGCAGGTGCTACTTCCCGCGGTGGTCGGGCACACCATCGACGGGATGCTCACCAGGAACGCGACGGCCAGCAACCTTGCGGCAAGCAACCCAGCCGGCCCCCTGGTGGCCTGCGTGATCCTGGTGGCCGTCATCGTCGGCTGCGGTGCCGTCACCGACCTCGCGACCGGAGTCTGCGGCGCGACGGCCACGGCGTGGCTGCGCCGGCTGCTGGCCGGGCACGTCGTCGCTGTCGGCCCGCGGCTGCTCACCGGCGCGATCACGAACCCAGGCACCGCTATGAGCACAGCCGCAAGCACCAGCAGCAACACCGACTTCAGTGCCGGAGACACGGTGAGCCGCGTCGTCGCCGGCTCCGCCGACGCGGGCAACGGGCCCGCCAGCGTGGTGCTTGCCGCTACCGCAGTGTTGCCGCCGCTCGGCAGCGTCATCGCGCTCGGGTTGATCGACCCCTGGCTTGTCGCGGCCTTTGCCGCCGGTTTCCCCGCGCTCGCGGTCATCCTGCGGATGCTGGTCCGCGACTCCTCCGACGTCAGCGCCGGGTACGGCCGGGCGCAGGGGGCCATCGCCGCGCGGCTGCTCGACGCGCTCGCGGGTGCCCGCACGATCGCCGCGGCCGGCACGCAGGCTCGCGAACGACAGCGCGTCCTCGCCCCGCTTCCGCTCCTGCGAGAACACGGCTACGCCTCTTGGCGCGTTCAGGCGCGGGCCGCGGGGCAGGCCATGACCATCGCCCCGGTGCTGCAGGTCATCGTGGTCGCTGTCGCCGGCGTGGAGCTCGCTAGGCACCGGATCACCGCAGGCGATCTGGTCGCCGCGAGCCAGTACGCGGTGCTTGCGGTCGGCATCGGCGCGAGCGTCGGGCTTGTCAGCCAGCTGGGCCGCGCGCGTGGCGGCGCAAGGCGCGCAGCCGAACTGATGGCGCGGCCGTGCCCGCGCTACGGTACGCGGGACCTGCCGGCGGTGCAGGAACCCACGGGCCACGGCCCCGCGGGACGCGGCGACCTACGGCTGAGCGGCATCACGGTACGCCACGGCGGCGAGGCGGTGCTGCGCGACCTCGATCTCACCGTTCCGCCCGGCGCCGCGGTCGCCGTGGTCGGCCGGTCCGGTGCCGGCAAGTCCACCCTGGCGCGGCTCGCCGGGCGGCTCGCCGATCCCGACGCGGGCACGGTGCTCCTCGACGGGACCGACCTGCGCGAGTTCACGAAGGCATCCCTCCGCGAATCCGTGGTATATGCCTTCGAGCGTCCAGAACTCGTCGGCGACACCCCCTATGACGTCATCGGGTTCGGATCCCGCCGCCCTGACGACGCGCAGGTCCGCGTGGCCGCCGGGCAAGCCCAGGCCGCCGCCTTCCTCGCCCGCCTGCCCGGGCAGCTGAGCACATCACTCGAGGGCACCCCGTTGTCCGGCGGCGAGGTGCAGCGGCTCGGGCTGGCACGCGCGTTCGCGCACGCCGGCGCGGCGCGGCTGCTCGTACTCGACGACGCCACGTCCAGCCTGGACACCGTCACAGAAATGCTCGTCGCCCGGGCCATCATCAGCGAGCTGAGTGGCCTGACACGGCTCATCGTGGCGCACCGCGCGACCACGGCCGCCCGGGCGGACCTCGTCGCCTGGCTCGACGGCGGGCGGATCCGCGCCCTCGCCCCGCACGGCGAGCTGTGGGCGGACCGGGAGTACCGCGCGATCTTCGGCGCAGCCGACGGGCCAGCTGACCGGGCAGGCGAAGCGTGCTGATCCGTCACCTCCGTCGGCACCGGAAGGACGTCGCGTGGCTCGCCGCGTGGTCGGTCGTTCAGTCGCTCCCTGCGGTCGCCTCCGGCTGGTCGCTCGCGCAGGCCACCACCCAGTTCCTGGTCGGCCGCACCCCTGCGGGCCTCGCCTGGCTCGGTATCCTCGCCGTGGCCGCGCTTGCCGGGGCGTTCGGCACCCGGCAGGTGTACCTGAGAATCGGCGTGATCGTCGAACCGTTCCGCGACGACCTGGTCACGGCCATCGTGGACGGCGCCCTCGCCCGCCCTGACCCGCGCTCTGTCGCGCGTATGACGCACCAGGCGGAGATCGTCCGGGACTCCGTCGCCGGCGTACTTGCCATCACCTGCACGTTCGCGTGCACCGTGGTCAGCACGCTCGTCGGCCTCGTCACCCTGCTGCCCGCAACGCTGCCATACGTCGTCCCGCCGCTGCTTGCCTCGGTGATCCTGCTGCGACTGCTCCTCCGCCCGTACGCCGCGCGCCAGCGCGCCGCCGTCCTCGCCGAGGAGAGCGTGGCGGCCGAAGCGGCGCGGGCGGCCAGCGCCGCGCGCGACATCACCGCCTGCGGCGCCGAAGCCCTCGTCCTCGACCGCCTCGGCCGGCACATAGCGCGCCAGGAGAAAGCCGCGCGGCGCGTCGCCGGCACCGGGTCGGCGCGCCTGCTGTGTCTCGCGGTGGGCGGCTGGCTGCCCCTGCTGCTCGTGCTGGCCGCCGCCCCCGGAATGCTGCGGCATGGCGTCTCTCCCGGCGACATCGTCGGCGCGGTTACCTATATCACCGGGAGCTTGCGCGGCGCACTCTACGCGCTCTCTCAGGGCATGGGCGCGGGCCTGGTCCGGCTCAACGTGACGCTGGAGCGCATCCTCCAGACCAGCGCCCCGCCGGAAACCCTGGCAGAAACGCCTCAGGAAACCCCGGCCCTAGGGCTGCGACGCTCCACACCAAACCAGGTCAAGGACGGCACGCTGGAAATCCGCGACGTCACCTTCGCCTACGGCCCGCATGCCGAGCCGGTCATCTCCGGCCTCACCCTTACGGTCCCGCCCTCCGACCACCTCGCGGTCGTTGGCCCGAGCGGCATCGGCAAGTCCAGCCTCGCGGGCCTGCTCGCCGGGATGCTCCGTCCGGACAACGGCGAGGTTCTCCTTGATGGCCTGCCCGTGGCCGGGCTCGGGCGGAGCTGGCGGGTACTTATCCCCCAAGAGGCCTATGTCTTCGCTGGCACCCTGAAGGAAAACCTCACGTACCTCCACCCCGCCACGAAAACAGAACTCGACGAGGCCGCAGAAGCCATCGGGCTCACTCCGCTCATCAGCCGTCTCGGCGGTTACGGCGCGGCTGTCATCCCCGCCGCGCTGTCCCTCGGCGAGCGGCAGCTCATCGCGCTCACCCGCGCGTACCTACCGCCCGCGCGGGTCGTCATCCTCGACGAGGCCACCTGCCATCTCGACCCTGCCGCGGAAGAACAGGCGGAGGCGGCGTTCGCCCACCGCGGCGGCACACTGATCGTGATCGCGCACCGTATCTCCTCGGCCCGCCGCGCCCGGCGGATTCTAGTCCTCGACGGAACCAGTCCCCAAGCCGGCGACCACTCGTCCCTGCTGGCCAGCTCTGCCATGTACGCGGACCTCGCCGGGCAGTGGGATACACCTCTTATCCCGAACGGACCGCGGCGACTCAACCGTCCGTCCACCTACTCAGGGGGCCGGCGGGATTACGGCGCACCCGGGGCATAGCCGAGCAGGCTGGCAAGACCTCCGACGAGGAACCAGGAGAACCCACCGTGGCCGACTTCGACCGGCTGGTGAAGGCATACGACATCCGGGGCACGGTCCCCGACGAGATGAACGCCGGCATCGCCCGTGATGTGGGCGCGCTGTTCGTCCGGCTTACCGGTGCCCGCCGGCTGGCCGTCGCCCGGGACATGCGCGACTCGTCTCCGGCCCTGGCCGCCGCACTGGCCGAGGGCGCGGCAGCGGCGGGCGCCGACGTGCTCGACGCGGGCCTTGGGTCCACCGACTACGCCTACTACGTCTCCGGCTGCCTCGACATCCCGGCCGCCATGATCACCGCCAGCCATAACCCCGCCGTCTACAACGGCATCAAGCTGTGCCGGGCGGGCGCTGCCCCGGTCGGCGAGGACACCGGCCTGGCCCAGATCCGCGCCTGGCTCGCCGCCGGCGACATCACCGGCCCGGTAGCGGCCCCGGGGACGGTCCCTCCCACGACGCCGCCTTCGGCGGCGAGCACTCCGGCCACTACTACTTCCGCGACTTCTGGCGCGCCGACACCGGCATGCTCACCGCCCTGCACGTCCTGGCAGCCCTCGGCACCCAGAACCGGCCGCTGTCAGAACTGACCGCCGGATACACCCGTTACGTCGCCTCCGGCGAGATCAACAGCCACGTCGATGACGTCCCCGCCAAGCTTGACCAGGTCGAGGCCGCCTACACCCGGCCCGGCGTAGCTACTGACCGCCTCGACGGGCTCACCGTCAACCTCGGCGAAGGCCGCTAGTTCAATCTCCGCCCCTCCAACACCGAGCCACTGCTCCGCCTCAACGTCGAAGCACCCAGCCGCGACGCCATGACCGCCATCCGCGACGAAGTCCTCGCCCTCGTCTGCTGACTAGCAGCCCGCGTGCACATGCGTTCGCTGCCCATCGCCAGGTCATCCAGAAGGAGGCCGGTCCCAGCCCGGCCCTCAGCGCGCGGCGGGGCCGGCGCCGCCAGCCTGCCCGGTCACCACCAGGGCCTGCCACGGGTCACTGACCCGGCAGCCGCGGATTGGAGTGCCTGGTCTTGGGTACTGATATGCGCACGGATGGTGCTGCACCAGTGTCGGGGAGGGCCGATGCGTATCAGCGATGTACTTCGCGTCAAGGGCGCGCAGGTCGTCACGGTCACCCCGGACACAACGGTGGAGCGTCTTGTCGCGGTCCTGGTCGAGCACCGGATCGGCGCGGTCGTCGTCTCTCGCGACGGTACCTCAGTCGATGGGATCGTCAGCGAGCGGGACATCGTCCGGGCTTTGGCCCTGCGAGGCGCCGCGGTGATGTCTGAGCAGGTCACGGCTATCTATACCGACGATGTGCACACGGTCACGCCCAAGACCGAGCTGGAGCAAGTCGCGCGCATGATGACCGAGCGCCGGGTACGGCACGCGCCAGTCACGGTGGATGGTGGCCTGCGAGGCATCGTGAGCATTGGCGACGTGGTGAAGAGCCGCATCGGCGAGCTGGAGACTGAGCGGGCCGCACTGACGGACTACATCACAGGTACCCGCTAGCCCAGGTGACACAAGTTTTCGGCACCCACCCTTGCGTGCAAGGCGCCGATAGCCTGCTCGTCCGGTGCTCGTGCAGCGCGAGCATAAGACCAGGCTTACTAACACCAGGCACCCCTGGGAAGAGATCGCGGAGGACAGCCAGGGCAATTCGCCCGCAAGCGCCATAGAGAACGCCATTGCTGCCCTTAAGAACAGTGTCCGGGGCCGGCCTGACAGCGCCAGCGGCTTGCTCGCCCGCGGCTACGAACGCATTGGGCTGGCACTGCCCCCAGACGGCAGCCTGGTCGTGCTTATCACGAGCCTCGCCGACTCATGTGCCCGCCAGGAGCCACACCTTGCCACCATGGCCAGCGAAATCCGGCAACTCACTGAGGTCCTGCTCACGCCGCCACCTGGTACCGGCGGGTGATCAACTGGTGCCCGGCCAGGTACACGGCGGTCCATCACGGGACGGGGACGGTCAGCCGTGCAACAATACGTTCGGCCAGGCGCAGCCGGGACATCACCGTCGGCTATCAGCCTGGCGGAGCGTTGCGTCGAGTTCGGGGTCGGCCCCGATCTCCCGGACCTCTTGCGCGCAGCGGCAGGCGACGGCGATCTTGGCAGCCCACCGCAGCGCCTCCTCGCGTGAGGGCACGTCGACGAGCGTGAACCCGCCGACGGCCTGCGGGTACGGGCCTTCGGTGACCGCCCCGTCGGTGGCCACGATGCTCGCCGGCTGGTTTTCCAGCCCGCCGGCGGACACGTACACGCCTGCGTTGATGGCCTCCTGGACCGCCGCGCGCGCGGCCCTGGCCACGGCGGGCGCGTCCTCGTCGGGAACATGGTCCATCGCGTGGGCACCGAACGAGATCAGGTACTGCGTCATCTGCGACTCCCTTGTCCCGGCGGCCTGCTCCGGCCGTGTCCTGACTCATAGACGAACGACTCGCCCGGATCCCATCGCCTGGCCAGAAGAAATCTCTCACGGTTCCCCGCCGCCCGGCCCCGCGAGCGTGGGGAAGGCGTCAGTTGATGTCGAACTCGTTGCCCTCGGGGTCCTTCATCCCCACCGCATAGTGATCGAGGCCGTCTGTGCTCATGACGACGGTGAGCGTGGCCCCGAGATCCGTCAGCCGCCTGGCCTCGGCGTCGACTCGCTGCATGCGGGTTGCGAGCAGGTCCGAACGGCTGGGGAAGCCGCTGGCGTGGATGTCGAGGTGGAGGCGGTTCTGCTCAGGTATCGAAGGTGTCGGGTCGCGAGATGGGTCAGCCGCGGATCGCGGTGGTTTCGCGGGTGAACTGGCGGTGGCCGATCAGCTTGTAGGCCAAACGAGCTGGGGCCGGCACGACCTGCATGAACCTCTGCCGTTCCGCGTCATCGGTTTCCTCGGTGATGTGGCCGAGGATGACCAGCCGCCGCGTGACCGGAATCGCGCTCATGCCGTGCTTGCCGAGCGCGTCCCATTCGCTTTGCGTCAGCGTGACCGAGACGATCGGGAGCAGTTTCTGCTCCTCCTCAGCCAGGTGATCGATCAGTGTCGGCATCGTGGCGTCGATGAGGGCCGCCATCCGCTCGCCGGCGGCGGCGTCCGCGCTCGCTGTCCACGCCGGCAGCTCCGCGCCGACGGCCGCGACGGCGTCGTTGACCTGCGCGTGCTGCGCATCCATCCGGTCCATCAGCTCCGGGTCGAGCGCAGCTCGCTCGCGCAGCAAGGGAAAGAGCAGCTCGTCCTCGCCGGTGTGGTGCGTGTGGAGGAAGTGCAACATCTCCCGGGCGTGCGCGCCGATGACCTTGGATCGCGCACGGTCATTGGCCGCGGAGCGGAACAGTCGGGGGAGCTGACCGAACTCGCGCCGGATGACGCGGTGGATCAGAACCATCTCGTGGGTATCGACGCCGGGTCCGGAGGTGCTCACCGTGACTCCTCGATGGTCGCGGCGTTCTGGACGGCTTCGTGCGCCGTGGTTGCTGGCCGGCCGATGAGCTTCACCAGGTCGTCGCTAGCGGTGAACAACTCTCCGCGAGCCAGGCCGGCATCGGCGTCGGCGACGGCGGCGGCCATCTCTGGGGGCAGCCCCGCAGCGGTCAGGGCGCCGGTGTAGTCAGCGACCGACATGTCCTGGTAGGCGATGTGGGTGCCGAGGACGTCGCTGATCGTGGCGGCGAGTTCGGTCAGGGTGAACGGCGTTCCGCCGAGCTCGTAGGTCGCTCCGAGGTGCCCGTCCTGCGTCAGCACCGCGGCGGCGGCGGCCGCGTAGTCGCGTCGGCTGGCCGCGCTGACGAGACCGTCGTGCGCGCTGCCCAGCAATGCGTGGTACTGGGTGATCATCGGGAGCTGGTCGGTGTAGTTCTCCAAGTACCATCCGTTGCGCAGGATGACGAACGCCGAACCGCTGTCACGCAGGTAGTCCTCGGTGCGGCGATGTTGCGTCAGCGAGCGTCATTTGCGCGGTCGAGGCGTTGACGATGCTGGTGTACACGATCTGGGACACACCCGCTCGGGCCGCCGCGTCGATGGCGTTGCGGGCGTTGTCGAACCGCTCACCGACCGTCGTCGTCGAGACCAGCATCATCGCGTCGGCGCCTGCGAACGCCTCGTCGAGCGTGCTCGGGTCGGCGAAGTCCGCGCGCCGCACCGTGACCCCGTTCTGTGCGAGGTCGGTGAGTTTGTCAACGTCTCGGCCGGTGGCCACGATCTGCGCCGGCGACGTTCCGGCGGCGAGGAGTTGATCGACGACGAGCCGGCCGAGGTGACCTGATGCTCCGGTGATGACAGTGGACATGGTGTTTCCCTTCGATAGGGGTGCGGTGTGAGTGAAGATCGTCGGTGCCCCGCGGTGGGGTGTTCCCGACATCGGTGAGGTGGTAACGCGGGTCTGCACCGCCCGTCATCACCGGAAAAATCGTCAGGAACATTTACTAAACTAGTCAATGTTGCTGACTATGTCAAGACAGAGCCGAAGCTGTTGGCGGCCGCTGGCCCCGGCGGCTCGGGGCGAATGGGAATCGGGGGGACGGCTCGGCGCGGCCGGGTTTACCGCGCGTAGGGGTCGGTGATCTCGCGGAGTTGATCCAGGATCTGGTGCAACAACGTGAAGTTGCGGGTGCCCAGGTAGGCCTTCCACTCCGAGAAGATCTCGTCGAGTGTCGCCGTGGCTACCTCGACCGCCCGCCGGCCACGTTGCTCGATCACGATCAACCGGGCGCGGCCATCCATGGGGTCGGGGACCCGGCGGACATAGCCCAGGCGTTCCAGTTGATCGACCATCACGCCGGCGCTCTGCTTGCTCATTTGCGCCTGGTCAGCGAGGTCAGTGAGGCGCGAACCGTCCGGGGCTATGCGTTGAAACAGCCGGCACTGGGAGAGGGTCCAGTCGTCGAACCCGGCATCCTGGAGGGCCCGGAAAACCCGGTCCTCGGTGTACCGGTACGGGATGAACAACGACACCCCTAGATCAACCCGCTGCTCGTCGTCCATACCGCCCTCGGCTCCATCGCCACCTGATCCCACGAGTTTCACACCCTACGTCAACGCTGCCGAGCCAGATCGCCGCCGACCCGACCGCGGCGGCGCGTGCGCAGCGCTGCGCTCGCTGCGTTCCGCACGCGCCATCTGCCCCTCAGCGACCTCGCACCTGTTGCTGTTGCCATCGGTGCTGCTGTACGACTACTTTAGTAAAGATACATGACTAGTATGGGCGGCGGCTCCGATGGGGGGACGGGCGGCCAAGGACTGTTCACATCCGGAGAAGCCAAAGAGAGAACATAGGTAGCGCCATGACATCGACATCAAGCCTGGCGGGCAAGCGGGTCCTGGTCACCGGAGGCAGCCGCGGAATCGGCGCCGCGATCGTGCGGCTGCTCGCCTCCCAGGGAGCCACAGTCGCGGTCAACTATCGATCCGATCGGGCCGCCGCCGAAGCGCTCGTCGGCGAACTCCGCGACAGCGGGTGTGCCGTGTCGGCTTTCCCGGCCGATGTCAGTGACGCGGCGCAGACCCACAACCTGGTCGGCGCGGTGGTATCCGAGTTCGGCGGCCTGGATCTGTTGGTCAGCAACGCCGGGGTCGAGCACTTCGGAGCGCTGGACACCATCACCCAGGCCGACTTCGATCGCCTCTTTCAGACCAACGTGGCCGGACAACTGTTCGTCACCCAGGCGGCGGCCGCCGCGATGACCGACGGCGGCCGGATCGTGCTCAGCTCCTCGGTCAGTGTGCGCCTGGCGGTCTATCAACACGCCCTGTACGCGGCAAGCAAAGCCGCTATCTCGGCCATGGTGCGTAATCTGGCTCCCGAACTGGCCGAGCGGAACATCGCCATCAACGCGATCGCCCCCGGCGCCACCGCCACCCGCATGGCAACCCGCTACAGCGCCAACTACACCCACCCTGCACTCGCCGATGTACCGTTTGACGCGCTCATCCGCTCAATGAGCGCACTCGGTCGGTTGGCCCAACCTGCCGAAATCGCCGCCGTGGTCGCGTTTCTGCTCTCCCCAGATGCGTCTTATATCACCGGCACCACCATCGAAGCGGACGGCGGCTGGAGCTAACACGACAAGGGATGCCACAGCCGCAGCGCGGTGATTTTTTGTGCGGATTGCTCTAGTCGCCCCGGTCCTGCGGACGCAGGATCGGGGCATGGACAAGCTGCGTTCCTCTTCTGCCGACGCTATCAGCGACCTGCCCGACGGAGCGTCGATCGCCGTCTCCGGCTTCGGCCCGAGTGCCGGCGCGCCCTTCAGCCTCCTCGCCGCGCTGGACGAGCGCGGCACGAGGGATCTCTGCTTTGTCGGTAACACGATTCCGCCCGGCGCCCAGACTCTGGTCGAGGCCGGACGCGTCCGGCACCTGATCGTCTCGTTCACGGCGAGAGCGGGCGGTTCGTCCCCGGCGGAGGAACTGATCCGGAAAGGCGAGCTGACGTTCGAACTGGTCCCGCAGGGCACGCTGGTGGAGCGCCTCCGGGCTGCGGGCGCTGGCCTCGCGGCCGTTTACACCCCGGCGGGCCTGGATACCCCGATCGCCGACGGCAAAGAGGTCCGGTACTTCGACGGCAAGCCCTACCTGCTGGAGACGGCGCTCTCCATCGACTACGCGTTCATCGCCGGCCACCGCGCCGACCGCCTCGGCAACGTGGAGTTCCGCGGCGCCAACCAGCACTTCGGACCTAGCTTCGCCAAAGCGGCTCGGGTGGCCATCGTGGAGGTCGACGAGGTCGTTGAACCGGGCGAGATCCCCCCGGAACGGATCGGGCTGCCAGGCATCTTCGTCTCGCGCGTCGTCCGCAAGACCGTGGTCAACACACTGCCCAAGCACGCTCCCGCTCGCCGCGACCACGACGTTCCCCGCACCTACAACGGCAAGCCCGCCTGGACGCGCCGGCAGATGGCGGAACTGGCCGCGTCGCTCCTGCCCGAAGGCTCCTACGTCAATCTCGGCCTCGGCATGCCGAGCTTCCTGTCCTCGTATGCGGGGGACCGGCGCCTCATCCTGCACGGCGAGAACGGGATTCTCGGCTACGGCGAGATCGTTCCCGATGACCAGACGTACCCGGACGTCTTCAACGCGAGCGGATACTCCGTCACCCCGAACCCGGGCATCTCCTACTTCGACAGCGTGACCGCCTTCGAGATGGTGCGGGGCGGCCGGGTAGACGTCGTCGTCCTCGGTGCCTACCAGGTGGACGCCGAGGGCAGTTTCGCCAACTGGCAGGTCGACGGCATGGTCGGCGGCGGCATCGGCGGTGCTATGGACCTGGTCGCCTCCGGCCGCACCGTCATGGTGATGATGGAGCACCGCGACAGCCGTGACCGGCCGAAGGTCGTGCAGCGCTGCAGCTACGCGCTCACCGGGAAGGCTTGCGTCGACATCCTGGTGACCGATCTGGCGCAGTTCCGCCGCAAGGACGGGAGGCTGACAGTCGAGCAGGTCGCCCCCGGGTTCGCGAAAGAGGAAGTACTGGCGCTGACCGGCATCGACGCGGCCACGGGCATGCCGGTCAGGACAGAAAACCCGTAGAGGAACGTGATCGCTGTCGGCGGGTGTCTCCTGGACCAGGTAAGAACGGCTCCAGCGTGCCGGCGACGAGGTACGTGCGCGGAATGCGGTCCGGCAGCACGCCAGCCGGCTGGTAGCCCGCGTCATTTGTACTGTACAGTACATTTTCTGGTGCCCGGCGACACGACGCAACGGTGCCTGCCCCCGGCCGTGGGAATACGGCGACGGGACGGCGGGCGCGGTCGGTGCACCACGCGACACCACGAGCCGACAAGGCGACGGAGAATGACGATGGACGAGCAGCACCCGAGTGAGATCCGTGACGGCATGCGCGTCGAGTGGGACGTACCGATCCGCATGCCGGACGGCACCGTGCTCCGCGCAGACGTCTACCGGCCGGTGGCCGAGGGCCGCTACCCGGTGATCATGACGCACGGGCCGTACGCGAAGGGTCTCGCGTTCCAGGAGGGGTACCCCGGGATGTGGCAGCCCTTGTCGACGAAGTACCCGGACACGGTGGCCGGATCGAGCAACAAGTACCAGAACTGGGAGACCGCCGACCCTGAGAAGTGGGTCCCTGACGGCTATGCCTGCGTCCGGGTCGACTCGCGCGGTGCCGGTCGCTCACCTGGCCGGCTGGACATCTTCTCCGCGCAGGAGACCCGCGACTACTACGCCTGCGTGGAGTGGGCGGGCGTCCAGCCGTGGAGCAACGGCAAGGTGGGCCTGCTGGGCATCTCGTACTACGCGGCCAACCAGTGGCAGGTCGCCGCGCTCGACCCGCCGCATCTCGCGGCGATCTGCCCGTGGGAGGGCGCGAGTGACTACTACCGCGAGTTCACTCACCACGCGGGCATCCTTAACGTCTTCACGTCCGTCTGGTACCCAGTGCAGGTCTCGGCCGTCCAGCACGGCGTCGGTGAGCGCGGCGCCCGCAACCCGAACACCGGGGAGCCGGTAGCGGGACCCGAGAACCTCTCCGAGGGCGACCTGGCCCGCAACCACGCCGACTCCGTCGCCGCGTTGGTCGCCCGTCCGCTCGACGACCGCTACTACCGCGAGCGTTCGCCCAAGCTGGAGAAGATCACCGTGCCGGTGCTGTCGGCCGGCAACTGGGGCCACGATCTGCACACGCGCGGCAACTTCGAAGGCTACGCCCGCGTTTCGTCCCGGGAGAAGTGGCTGGAGGTGCACGGCCTGGAGCACTTCGCCGAGTTCTACACGGACTATGGCGTCGCGCTGCAGAAGAGGTTCTTCGGCCACTTCCTCAAGGGCGAGGACACCGGCTGGGACGAGCAGCCGCCCGTCCAACTCAACGTCCGTCACGTGGACGGCAGTTTCGAGCTGCGCGCCGAGCACGAGTGGCCGCTCGCCAGGACGCGGTGGACCAGGCTCTACCTCGATCTGCCGGGCGGCGGCCTGACCACCGAGCCTCCGGCGGGCGACGCGAGCGCGAGCTTCGAGGCGCTCGGCGACGGCCTGACCTTCGTCAGCGAGCCCCTCACACAGGAGACGGAGATCACCGGCCCCGGCGTCGCGCGGATGTCCGTCTCCTCGACCACCGAGGACGCGGACGTCTTCCTGACCCTGCGGGTCCTCGACCCGGGCGGCGAAGACGTCACGTTCGTCACCGCGCTCGACCCGAAGGGCGTCGTCGGCGCGGGCTGGCTGCGCGCGTCGCACCGCGCGACGGATCCCGAGCGCAGCCTGCCGTACCGGCCCTGGCACCCGCACGACCGGGTCGAGCCGCTGACCCCGGGCGAGGCGGTGCCGCTGGACATCGAGATCTGGCCCACGTCGGTGGTCGTGCCAGGCCGGCTACCGGCTGGCGGTCACAGTCCAGGGACGGGACTTCGAAATGCCCGGTGACGGCCCCTGGCCCAGCGTCTACGGGGTGCCCATGAAGGGGCACGGCATGTTCGTCCACACCGAACCGGCCGACCGCCCGGCCGACGTTTACGGCGGCACCACCACCATTGGTTCGGCGCCGGGTGAACAGCCCTACGTCCTGCTGCCGTTCGTCCCGCGTACGCAGGCGAGCGCCGACGCGCCGCGCCGCGGCCCCTTCCCCCGCGAGGCACGGTCATGAGCGGGCGGGCCACCGGGCAAGACGGTGTAGATGTCCCCGCCGTCGCCGGACCAGCAGAATGTACTATTCCCTACAAAATGGTGTTAGCCGGGCTAGAACAAGAGAAGGAGTACCGCACCAGATGGCCACCTACCAGCTCACCCCGACCGATACGAGCCGTGCCCCGGAGTACCTATCCCGTTGAAAGCAGGTACCTCGGCTACCGCGAGGCCGACCTGGCCAAGCCGTACGCCAAGTTCTTCCTCCCCGAGGCGCTGCCCATGCAGCCGCACGTCCCGCCGACCCTCTGGGAAGGCATGGCCCCCACCGAGTACGGCTTCGACGTCGACGATGCGGCCACTCTCATGTCCAGGCCGGGTTACCGGAAGCTGGAAACCGGGTGGACCACCCTGGACAGCGGCACCGTCGTCGTCGCCTGCCTGACCCGCATGCCCGGTGTCACGGCCGCGATGTGGGACTGGTGGATGGCCTGGCACAGCTGCGAGTCGGCCCGGTACAAGCTGTGGCATCCCGATGCCCACCAGTACAGCGCAGTCGGCGACCAGCGCCTGCGGGACCGTTCCCTGACCGACCG
Organism: uncultured Actinomycetota bacterium; assembly: GCA_963748785.1. Lineage (GTDB taxonomy): Bacteria > Actinomycetota > Actinomycetes > Streptosporangiales > Streptosporangiaceae > Trebonia. The sequence continues at coordinate 51,988 of CAVVKP010000031.1, forward strand.
GCAGCGGTACGTAGACAACGTGTCCTTTGTCGACGAGTACGTGGGGGGGCAGATGACCCCGCTGGCTATCCGGTTCGTCGACCCGTCCAGGCTCGGGTTCGAAGACCGGGCGGGGGAGACGGTGATCGCCGGGCGCGTAGGCGCCGCCACCGCGCCTGTGGCTTTCGGCTGGCTGGTGCACCAGGTTCGTCCAACCGCCGACGGGGTCGAGATGCGCAGCCGGTTCTTCCTCAACCACCTCGCGCACCTTGACCTGCCGCCGGCGTCAGTCCCCGAGGCACCTGCCGGGCGCAAGCCAGCCGGGCCGCCCGACATGGCCCTGCTCGGTAAGGGGCTCCTTGCGCACTGTGCGGTAGAGATGAACCACCTCGCGTCGTTCCTCCCGGCACTGCACGAGCAGTTCCAGGGGACGGTCTGACGGCGACCGTCCGACGGGGCTTGCCGCAGTCCGCGTGGCGGCTAGATTGCTGCGCCCACCGAGACGAGCGCAGCGTCGAGCATCTTCTCGAGGTCGTCTTGGCGGCGGCGGACGTGCGACAGCAGGGAACCGCCTTCCAGGGCGCCGAGAAGGACAAAGGCGGCGTCATCGGGATGCGCGGACGCAGGAAGCTGCCCGGCCGCATGTGCTCGCTCCACGAGGGCGGCCAAGGCAGCTTCCCACCGGGCGAACAGGTCGGCGAACAGTGCGCTGAGCCCTGGGCTGCCGTCCCAGCTGCCCAGCGAACGCTCCCAGCGGGCAGCCAGAAAAGCGGCCTGACTCGTTCGCTGCCAGTACCTCCTGCCGCCACTGAGACAGATCAGCGCACGATTCGTCCTGCAGGGAAGGCTGTGCCGCCATAACCCGGCCGAACTGATGCTCCAGGACCGCCGAGACGAGGTCTTCCTTGCCGCTGAAGTAGTGGTACATCTGCGACTTGCCGGTGCCGCTCGCCGCCAGGACATCATCCATCGACGTGGCGTCAACGCCGTTCTCGTGCATGAGCCGGGCGGCAGTCGCCGTGATCAAGTTCCTCGACCGCTGTCCCTTGGACGTCGCAGGCGTCTTCACCGGCCCCCTTCCACTTCTTGCACTGCATAGTACAAAATGCTCCCCTGCCTGACCGTAAGCGCGATGGCGGGAGGCGAGGGCACCGAGCACGCAGCCCGGTCTCGCAGGCAGGACTATTGGCGAGCACGACGGCGCCGGGCACGACCTCGCCGGGCGGTGGCGATCACACCCCCACTGCGCGCAACTTATGGATAAGCGCTTAGAAACGCGGCTTGTGCTAAAACCACTGCGCCAATCAAGATGTCCCCGGACAACGCCGTTGGCTCGATCCTGCGACGCCAGGCTGAGGCGATGCAGACAATCCAGGCGTCGGCTTTTCACGGAGGGCCACGGACGGGGCCGCGGGGACGGACGGGGCCGCGGGGACGGGCGGGCCACGGACGGGGTCCGCGGAGGCCTTGTGCGGCTTGACGTTCGCGGCTGAGCTGAGCGTGCATTTCCCTGCGTCCGCCCGATTTCCCCGGGGCGGGCGGCCGGAAGGGCGGTGCGATGATGGCTGGCAGGCGCCCACCTGCACAAGCGCGACGCCGTCAGGTCCGGCATCGAGGGCACCGTCTGCGACCTCGCCCACGGTCACGGCATGCGCCACTGCCGCTACCGCGGGCCGCCCAAAGGCTCACCCCCGGCACGTCCTCACCGCCATCGCCGTCAACATCGAGCCCAGCCCCGCGACCACCAACGGCCTTCCAGGGCTACCTCGACCAGCGCCTGCGCTCATGGCGAGCCGTCAGCCAAGCCGCAGCGACCAAGTTTCCCGACAGAGATTCCCGACGGGGTCAAGTTAAGCCTTCTGGAATTTAAGGGCCTAACAGGATCACGCTGTAGCCCTTGTTGCTACAGTGCCGCTTGAATGTGCGACAAATTGTAGAGAAAGGTTGCATGAGCGGCGATGTCGGTAGACGGATCGTGGGATGCCAGGGGTGGCCCTCCAGGCTGGGCCGCGGCAGCGGGCCTGTCACCGGTGGTGGATGGGCAGCTGATCGGTGGGCGCTACCGGCTGGCCGCCTCAATCGGCCAGGGGAACATGGGCAGGGTGTGGCGCGCCAGGGATGAACTTCTCGACCGTGACGTCGCCATCAAGGAAGTCCGGATCCCGCCGGCGTTCAGTGAGGCCGAGATGGATGAGCTCCGTTGGCGGATGCTACGCGAGGCCCGCAGCGCGGCACGGCTCAGTCACCCGGCGGTGGTCACGGTGCACGACGTGGTCGAGGATCTCGGGCGCCCATGGATCGTCATGCAACTCATAGATGGCCTTTCTCTGGATAAGGTCATAGAGAAGGAGGGCCGCCTGTCACCGAAAGCCACAGCGGAGATAGGGCAGCAGTTGCTCTCCGCGCTGGCGGCCGCCCACGCCCTGGGTGTGCTGCACCGCGACGTGAAGCCGAGCAACGTGCTGCTCACCCGCGACGGCAGGGCGGTGCTGACTGACTTCGGCCTTGCGGCCATCGATGGTGATCCCTCGCTCACCCAGACCGGGATGGTAATGGGAACCCCGGCTTTTTCCCCACCGGAACGAATCCGCGGTGAGGCGGCCAAGCCGGCTGCGGATCTGTGGTCGCTCGGTGCCACGTTGTACACCGCGGTAGAGGGCCAGGGGCCTTACGCTCACCGCGGCGGCCCCACTGCGACGCTTGCCGCAATCGTCACAGACGACCCCTCGCCACCTGCAAATGCGGGCCCGCTCACGGGGGCTATTATCGCGTTTCTAAACCGGGATCCAGCCGCGCGCCCCAGCACAGCGGCGGCTATGCGCATGCTCAAGGAAGCCGCCGATGCCCCGGCGGAGAGCCCCAGCCTCCGAGATCCGCACAGTCGCAGCGCTCCGCGCCCAGCCCCGCCCGGTACGCCTCGGCGCATGCGGCGGCCCGCGCGAGGGGCGGTGGCTGCGGCGGTGGCCTGCCTTGCCGTCGCGCTGTCGGTCTCTATCTGGGCCCTAGAGCGGCCGGGAGGCCGGACCGACGCGGGGCAGGCATCGCGATCCCTGGCAAATTCATCCGTCCCAGCCGGATCGGCCACGCCTGATAAGCCGGTCAAGCCCACGGCGTCGGTCCTCCATGCCAGCCAAGGCCGACTGCACGTGCCACTGGAGCACGCCAGCTCTAGCTTCGCGGTGTCTTCGGCTCCGGTGTCTTCGGCTCCGGTGTCATCTGCTCCGGTGTCGTCGGCTCCGGTGTCATCCGCTCCAGTGCCATCCGCTCCGCCGCCGAGCAACGTCAATCTGGCGCTGAACAGACCGGTGAACGCAACCAGCTTCGCCCAGACCTATCACGCGGCCGATGTGACCGACGGGAACACCACCACCTACTGGGAGGGTGCTGCAGGCGCCTTTCCGCAGTCAGTGACTGTAGATCTCGGGTCGGTCACCAGCATTGCGAGGATCGTGCTGGCACTGCCCCCTATCGCCGACTGGAACTCGCGCGTCCAGACGTTGACGATCTACGGAAGCCGGACCAGCGCCACCAGTGCATTCACAATCGTCCCGTCGGCTAGCTACACTTTCGACGCGCAGACAAACCTTGACAAAGTCACGGTCAGTTTCGCGCGAACGGACACCCGTTACGTCACGGTGCACTTCACGGCCAACAGCGGCTGGTCTGCCGCCCAGCTCGCCGAAATCCTCATCTACGGATGAGTTCTTGTCGTTGAAACCTTAGCGTGTCCGTTAGGTAGCCATTTGCCGCTATTGCCCGACGTGTCACCGCGATAGCAGGCGGTTTTGCGGTATTCGCGGACGCATATTTGCTTGTGGTTTTCATGGCGCAGTGCTGGATGTGCCGTGCGCGCTTCTCACGGAGTTGACGGTCTCGTCTCGCTCCAGTCGAGGATGAGGTTGCGCTCGGCGAATAGCCACGCACCGTCGATCTTGACGAACGTGTCGAGGTAGCGCAGCGACGCGATCATGATCTTGCGCTGGCCGTCGGCAGTGAACAGGTGGTGCGCGATCGTGTAGCTCTCGCCGGTCGCCCGCTCGCCATCGAGCACGACGGTGCTCTGCCCATTGAAGTGCGTTGTCGTCTCGTAGCGGTTCAGGTCCGCGAAGACGGGCGTCAGTGCCTCGCGGCCCTCAAGGACGTAGGTTGGCTCGGTGCCCTGGCCGCTCATGTAGACGGCGAACCGGGTGTCGGCCGCGAACAGGGCCTTCTGGCCCTCGGCGTCGCGCCGGTCAGCGCAGTGTGCGTAGGCGTCAAACAACTCGCGGATAGCGAGCCGGTCCGCGGCCTCGGCGGGACTGATCTCGGCGTGAATGGCCATGAGTGACTCTCCAAGGGTGGCTTGTGGGACTCAGAGCCTAACCCGGTAATGCCTCTTCGACGCACTTCTTGAATGCCGCGGCGAAGGTCTCGTACGCGGCGTGCAGCTCGGGCAACTGTCCGCCAATGATCTCGGGTGCCGCCGGGCCGGTGAACACCTCGGACTCGATGAACTCGGTGGTTCCATCGGCGAGCTGTTCGAGTTGGAAGGAATGGCGGCCGGCCACCACCTCGGGGTCGCCGCCGGTCCAGGCCAGGTGGTTCGGTTCCTGGACCAGCGCGATGGTGAACGCTACCGGCTGCTCGCCGGCGGGGCCGCCGGAGGACTGCCCCTGGAGCAGGGTGCCGACGGCGAGGGGGCCGGCGTGAGACTCCAGGGTCAGGATCGGATGCCAGGTATGGTAACTGCCGAAGTCGGTCAGCACCTGCCATGCCTTTTCCAAAGGAGCGTTGATGCGGGTCTGTACAGACACCGAGAGGGAATTGGACATGGAAGGCAATTCCTCCAGTGGTGGCGGCTTAGGCGACCGTGAGCACGATCTTGCCGCCGCTGTGTCCCTCGGCGAGTAGCCGCTGGGCGTCGGCAGCCTGGTCCAGGGGGAAGGACCGCGCTACGCGGACCGACAGCTTCCCGGCTTCGGCCAGCTCGACGAGGGCTTCCAGGTCGGCTCGGTCCAGGTGGGCGAAGACCTGGATGGTCCCGGGGTGTTCGTTCGAGTTGGCGACGGAGGCGGCTCGTACGTCAGTGGTGCCGATGCGCTGCGTGATCGCGAGGGCGCCTCGGCCGGCGGTGTCCAGGACAGCATCGATTCCCCTCGGGGCCAGCGCCCGTACCCGGTCCGCGAGGCCGTCGCCGTAGGCCACCGGCTGGACGCCAAGGGACCGCAGGTAGTCGTGGTTCGACTCGGACGCGGTACCGATTACCGAGGCGCCACGAGCCGCGGCGATCTGCACGGCCAGATGCCCCACGCCGCCAGCCGCGCCGTGCACCAGTACCGTCTCGCCTTCGCGGACGTCGAGCGCGTGGACCACGGCCTGGTAGGCGGTCAATCCCACCAGCGGCAGCCCCGCCGCCTGGCCCCAGTCGAGGTTCGCGGGTTTGCGTGCGAGCTGGCGAGGCTCGGCGGCGATCTGTTCGGCGTAGGTGCCGTAGCGCTGGATGGCCCCGCGGACGAAGCCGATGACCTCGTCCCCGGGCTTGAACCCGGTCGTGCCGATACCGGCCTCCTCCACGATCCCGGCCACGTCCCAGCCGGGGATGACGGGGAAGAAGGAGTCCACCAGCGTGTCCACGGCGCCGGCCTGGAAGCCCAGATCAGCGGGGTTGAGCGCGGCGGCCTTTATGCGGATCCGGACCTGGTCGGCGAACATCTTCGGCTCCGGTACCTCGACGACTTCGAGGACTTCCGGACCGCCGAAGCTGTGGTAGACGGCCGCCTTCATGATCATGCCTTTCGCTAGAGGACGTAGGTCCGGCGGGTTCTTCCCGGCCACGCTGACCGGCCCGCCCGCCTGTTTCCCATCTCACGCCGGATCACGCCGCGCGACAATGACGACCTCGACATCGACTTATACCCTGGGAGGCATGAATACGATCGAGGTGCGGGAGCTGGTGCACTTCACCACCGTGGCCGACGACGCTGCACTTCGGCGTCGCCGCGGACAGGCTGGGCATCAGTCAACCCCCGCTGTCGCGCAGCATCGCACGCCTGGAGCGGCGGCTGGGCTTCCCGCTGTTCCACCGCACCACCCGCCGGATCTCCCTGACGCCAGCGGGCGAGGTGTTCCTGGCCGACTGCCGGCGGCTCCTGGCGGAGATGGACGGTGCGATCCGGCGGGCCCAACGGGTCGGAAAGTCCGGTTCGCTCACGCTCGCCGTCCGGCCCGGTGCCGGTCAGAGCGTGCTCACCGGGCTACTCAACTCGTACGCCGAGCTGCCCGGATCCGGGCCGGTGGAGGTCCTCTACTGCTACGACGAGGTCTCCGCCCTGCACACCGGTGCCGCGGACGTCGCCCTGATGTGCGCGACCAGCACCACCAACGGCCTGGAACTGCTGGAACTGGGCGACGAACGACCCGTGGCCGCGCTCCCCGCAGGCCACCGCCTCGCCGCCCGGTCATCGCTGGCAATGGCCGACCTGCACAGCCTGCCGGAGTTCAGCGACGAACTGCCGCATGAGCCGCTCGATGCCATCGTCGACCGGGTGGCCCGCGGCCTACTGGTGGTGGTGGTCGGTGAAGGCGTGGCGGATCGGCTGGGCGCCTCCGTCACTGCCGTCCCCGTCGTCGACTACCCGATCACCCACCTTGTTCTGGCCTGGCCCGCCGACCAGGCCCACGCCCCACGCGCCGAACTGGTCCGGATGGCCCAGGGACTCGCCCTGCAGGGCCGTCTCGCACCTGTCGTCCAAGGGGCCGGTGCCCCAAGCGCCGCGCCGCGCGAATGACCCCGCCCAGCATGTCCAGCGCCGGGCGGTCAGGCGGCGCCGGCCTAATGCCGGGCGGTACCGCGGTGCTGGCGCTCGGCGAGCCGCTTCAGGTTCAGCAGCTGCCGCCGCGCCATGACCAAGTCGCCAACCGACAATGCCGGGGCGGCCCAGCGACTGGTTCGTGCTGCGACCTTGAGCAGCAGGCGCGTCACGTCCGGCTCCTGGGCCACGAGGACATAGGACATAAAGGCACCCCAGATGGTGCCGGTCAGCTGGCTGCCGGGGTCGACGGAAACGATCCGGCCCACTGGGCGCCGGCGGCGGTGCTGAAGGCTTCACCGACTCGCGGCTGTGGAAAGCCGGCCCACACCAACGCGGAGGGCGCCTCGACCCGTACACCGCGCCACGCCTGCAGCGTTGGCGAGGCGACGAACCCGTCGCACGGGTAGGTGCGCAAGGTCTCGCTCTCACTTACCCCCCACAGGTCACCGATCATGCGCTAACCCGGTGCGTCGGCCGCGGGCAGCGCGTACCAGGGTGCGTAGGTCTCCTGGACGGCGTCCCGCGCCTCGGCCAGCGAGCCGAGCAGCCGGTAGGTGGGGTTGATTCGAGGCCCGGGTCAGGCTGGTGGCCCGCGGGCTGGGGTCGCTTGGTCATACCCTCTCCGACAAGGCGCCGCGCCGGAATGTGACCGTCCCTCCGCCTAGTCGGGCAGCGGGCCAAGCACGGGGTCCAGCGCCGTTCCCGCACCGGTTTCCCTGGCCCGCCTGATCGCGGTCATCGCGAGCTCGAGGTCCCAGCTGCCGACGCCGTGATTGCAGAAGACGGTGACCGCGTCGGGCATCCGCTGTCGGATGCCCTGACCGGGCCCGCCAAGCGCCGCGCCGAGGTGCTGCACGTCGTCCCAGCGCAACGCCCCGCTCTCGGCGGCCGCATGCAGGTCTCCGCTGTGCGCGCGGGCGAGCTCAAGGTCGTCGGTGAAGACCCCGGCGGCCCGGGCGAACAGGTCAGCGTCGGCCTCCCGGCGGTGGAGGTGGCTGGATCCGGCGAGGACGACATGAGTCCCTGGCCGTACGTCCCGGCCAAGCACGATGGGGTCCCGTGCCTTGGTTATGGCGATGACGATGTCCGCGTCGGCGACCGCGGCGGCGATGTCGGTCGCCACGGTCGCCGGGAGCCCCTGCCGCGCGCTCACCCGGGTGGCGAAGCTCTCCGCCCGCTCGCGGGTCCGGCTCCAGACGACCAGCTTGCCGACCTGGCGCACCTTGGAGACCGCCTGTACCTGGGTCCACGCCTGGTAGCCCGCGCCCAGGCAGGCGACGGTGACTACGCCGGGAGTGGCCAGCGCGTCGGCGGACACGCCGGTCGCGGCGCCGGTCCGCAGGCGGCTCAGCAGCTTGCCGGCCACCGCGGCGGTCAGGCCTGGCCCGTTGAAGACGAAGGTCCAGTGGTCGTGAACGCTGCCCGAGACGTAGATCGTCGCGCCGTGCCACGTCTGGTCCGCGCCCGCGCCGGCCTTGAGCACCGCGCCGACCGAGTGCAGTGTCTCGCCGTCCAGCGTGGCCCGCTCCTTCGCCAGGTTGACGGCGGTTCCACGGTACACGTTGAGCAGCGCCGAGCGCACGGCGGACAATGCGTCGTCCATGGTCAGCAGCCTGTCGATGTCGGCCTCGTCGATTACGAGCACGACGGCCGCGCTCAGGCCGCTTCGGGGCTGTCGCCGAATCCCTGCGACAGCTTCGCCGAGGACCGCTGTCCGGCCCACGAGGTCGCGGGCAGCAGGCCTTCGATGAACTCCAGCTCGTCACTGGTCAGCGTCACCCGGGTGGCCGCGACGTTCTCGGCGAGGTAGCGTGAGCGCTTAGTGCCCGGGATGGGCACCACGTCCGGGCCGCGCGACAGCAACCAGGCCAGCGCCAGCTGGGCAACGGTGGTGCCCTTGCGCCGCGCGAGATCCTGCAGGCCGGACAGGGTCGCCACGTTTCGCGGAAGGTTCTCGCCAGCGAACCTCGGCAGGTTCAGGCGCACGTCGGTGGGATCGAGCGCCTCTCTGGCGGTGACCGCGCCAGCGAGGAAGCCGCGGCCAAGCGGGCAGTAGGCGACGATCCCGAGCCCGAGCCCGGCGCGCCGTGTTCAGCACCGGGCCCTCCAGATCCCGCGTCCAGATCGACCACTCAGTCTGCAGCGCGGTGATCGGGTGGACAGCGGAGGCGCGCTCGATGCTGCGCGCGCTGGCCTGCGACAGCCCGAGGTGCCGCACCTTGCCCGCGGCGACCAGCTCGCTCATCGCCCCGACGGTCTCCTCGATCGGCACGGTCTTGTCGACGCGGTGCTGGTAGTAGACGTCGATCACGTCGGTTCGCAGGCGGCGCAGTGACGCCTCGGCGCACAACCGCACGTACTCGGGGCGCCCGTTGATCCGGCGCGCTCCGTCGCTGGTGACCTCGATGCCGAACTTGGTGGCGATGGCGGCCTGGTCCCTGACGCCCGACAGCGCCTCGCCCACGAGTTCCTCGTTGTGGCCGCCGCCGTAGACGTCGGCGGTGTCAAAGAAGTTCACGCCCATGTCGAGCGCGGTCTTAATGGCGGTGATCGCCTCCTGGCGGTCGGCGGGACCGTAGGCGCTCGACATGCCCATGCAGCCGAGTCCAAGCGCGGAGACGGTAAGGCCGCCTTTTCCAAGCGTGCGCTTTTCCGGGGATGTCTCATTCATTTGCCCGTCCCTTTCGTGTGTGACCGACGCCGGCGGCTGCGGTGAAGCGCTGCGCGTGGAATGCCGGCGCCGCAGTTTCGGCTGTCCACTCCGAACGGGTAAACGGAGGAATCGGAGCCACGCCCCCGTTCGGAATGACGGAATTTGCGAGCGGTGCTTCTCGTGACCGCAGCCCGCGTTAGCGGCTAGCGGACGATGGCGGCTCCGCCGTCTACCAGAAGGTCGGTGCCCGTGACATACGCGGACAGTCCAGAGATGAGGAACAGGATCGTCCCGACGTAATCGTCGAGCGTTCCCCGCCGGCCCAGCGGGATCCGCTTGGTCTGGGTCGGCCTATCGGCGCGCCCCGTCGACAGGACGTTCTCGCCGCCCGCCGGATCGCTGAACTTGCGCAGCGCCGTCGGCGTCTGGCCGGGGCTGATCGAGTTCGCCCGGATCCCGTACGGGCCAAGCTCGGCCGCGAGCTGCCGCGTGAGGTAGATCAGGGCGGCCTTGCTCGGGCCGTAGACAAGGCGGCCAGGGGTCACCCGGTGGGCCGCGATCGACGCGACGTTGATGATGCTGCCGCCGCCGGACTCCCGCATCGGCCGGGCGCACTCCCTGGCAAGCACCAGCGCGCCGCGCAGGTTGATGCCGATCACCGTGTCGATCTCATCGACGGTGAGGTCCGCGAGCGCGCTGCCGGAATCGCCGACCGCCGCCAGGTTGACGAGCGCGTCCAGGCGGCCGAACTCGCGCACGGTCGCCGTCACCACCCGCGCGATGTCCTCCGGCCTGGAAATGTCGCCGGCCATGCCGAGCACCTGCCCGGCATGCCGCGTCTCCGTGGCGGCCTGGTCGATCCGCTCCCGCGAACGGGACATGATCGTGACCCGTGCCCCGATCGCGGAGAGGACCGTCGCGGTCCTGGCCCCGATGGCGCCGCTGCCGCCGGTGATCAGGACGACGGTCTCCTCACCGATGCCCGGCAGCACCGGGGGAGCGGCCAGCAGGTCGGCCGTGCCGGGTTCCTGGGCCGTCGCTGCGCTAGCGCTTGTCATCGCTTCGCCCCGCTTTCTCGTGCGTAGTCGCGCCGTGCCTGGCGCGGGATGTGACCGCCCTGCCGGACCCGGGCGTAGGAACGGACCAGCGCCGCGCGCAGGTCCTCGATGTCGGCGACAACCTCGTAGCCGCCGCCCTTCACGAAGACCTCGCCGAGGTACTCGTTGCCCTCGCTGTCCACCGTGAGCACGAAGGGCTCGATCCCCTTGGCGAGCGCTTCCGCGACGGCCGCGCGGGTATCCAGGTTGGCGTACTCGATCATGCGCTCCGGGTACTCGGTCCCGTAGTCCAGGTCGAACGGGCGTCCGTCAGTCACGACCATGAGCAGCCGCGTTTCCGACGCCTCGGCCGTGAGCTTGCGCGTGACGTGCCGGATGACGGGCGCCAGCCGCGTCATGTGGATCGGCTTGAGCCCGGCCATCCGCTCGAACGCGCGCACCGACAGCTGCTCGCGGAAGTCCTTGACGGTCAGCACCCGGACGTCGTTCCTGCCCGAGCCGGAGAAGCCGTACACGCCGACGGAGTCGCCGAGCCGGGCGAGGCTGCGCAGCAGCAGCGCTACCGCCTCGCGCTCGGCGTCGATGATCCGCCGGGCGGAGCCGTCACGGTTCAGCTTTCCAGGGACGGCCGAGGAGGCGTCGATCCGCTCCGCGGTCGAGGAGCTCAGGTCCAGGATGATCCCGACTGCGACATCCCGGCGGGCCCGGTCGACGCGGGCGTACGGGCGAGGGTCGGCGCTGTATCCCGCGCGCAGCTCCACGAGCGCTTCGATCGCTCCGTCGATGTCTACCTCGTCGCCGTCCCTGACCCGCCGGACCAGGACCCGGCCCATGTCCGCGATCCGCTCGAGTTCCCCGGTGATGCGCCGCTCGGTCCCCGACAGCGCGCTCACGCTCGCCAGCAGGTCACCGGCGCCGTTACCGCGATGCGGCACTTCCTCCCGGAGGGTCACCCAGTTCTGCCGGTACCTCCCCTGGACCGCGTCCCACTCCGGGTACAGGTAGGTCCCAGCGCCGGCCTTCTCGGCGGCGCGTGTCCGTTCCCGGTAGTAGGCATCGCTGAGCTCGTAATGCTCGTGCGGCAGGGGCTCGGGGGTCCCACCGGCCGACGGCTCGTCGGGCTCGTGCTCGTGCTCGTGGTCGATGGTCGTGGTCCACGTAGTGCCGGTCCACGACGTGACGGCCGGGCTTGAAGATCAGCAGCTCCGACTTCAGGCCGCTGCTCCCGTGGTCGATGCCGCGGAAGCGCAGGCCCACGATGTCGCGGAAGGAGGCGGGCGGCACGTTGACGCGGACCCGGTCCTCGCCTTCGAGCCGGGCCACGTCGACGTCAGGGCTGAATGTGCCGAGGAACCGGTCGGGCAGCGGTACCGGCCCGGCCATGACCGGCGGCGGCCCGACCCAGGTCTTGGCTGGCGCGGCCGTGGACAGGATTGGCAGCTCGTCGATCATGCTGTAGATGAGCGCCGCCACCGCCGCCGTGTCGGTGATGGTGGCGGACGCGGAGACCGCCACGGGCAGCAGCTCCGTGATCGCCCGCGTCACTACGCTGACCGCGGGATCGAGGAGCAGCGTCCCCGAGTACCCCACGCTCATCCGCTGCAGGACCTCGAGCGCCTGGTCCCGCGGCCCAAGCGACTCGGCGGGCGGCCGGCTCGTCAGCTCGTCGGCGAGGACCTGACCGAGCGAGCGGGCGAAGCCAGGGACAAGCCCTCGGAGCCGGCTGTCGACGCGGGCGTCCTCCACGGCCCCGAACACGGCGCCGGCGAGCTCGATCCTGCGGAACATGCGGAAGAAGCTGGCCCAGTTGCCCATGGGGCTCCCGTCCGCTCCGGTGACCAGGTCCATGCCGTCGTCGTGCGTGACGCCGAGTCGTGCGAGCACGGCCTTGATGTCCAGGTCGAACGACGACCACACGTAGTGGCCCGCCCGGTGCGCCACCGCCACCTGGTACCAGCCGCGGTTTTCCGGCTCCGTGGCGAACCGCGCGCAGCTGCTCGGCAGCCGCATGGTGTCGTGGGTATCCGCGGGGATGAGGCCCGGCTCGATGTCGTCGTCGGCGAGGACCTCTGCCCACTGGCCGGACAGGCCGCAGAAGAGCACCGCGAGCGCGTCGCGGACGTCGGCGAGCTTGACGGCGCGGCCGTCTACGGCCAGCCCGCGGTTCCCGCTAAGCGGCGAAGGCACTGGCGACAATCTCCCGCACGCCTTCCTGGATCGCCTGATCATCGGTGACGGCCTGCACGATCGCCGCCTCGCACGCCGCGCGCGCCGGTATGCCCCGTCGGATAAGGCGCCCGGCGTAGATCATCAGCCGGGTGCTCGGCCCCTCGAGGAACCCGATGTCGTCGAGCGTGCGCAGCCGCCTGGCGAGCTCGGCGAGGGCCGACGCCAGCGAACCGTCGATGTTCGCCTCATGGCTGATGATCTGCGTCTCCACCGCGGGCACCGGGTAGTCGAAGTCAATGGCGATGAAGCGCTGCCTGGTGCTGTGCTTCAGTTCCTTGGATGTCGCCTGGTAGCCAGGGTTGTAGGACACGACGAGGAAGAAGTCGTTGTGCGCGCGCAGCGTCACGCCGAGCTTCTCGATGGGGAGCAGCCGACGATGGTCGGTGAGCGCATGAATGGAGACGATGGTGTCCCTGCGGGCCTCGACCACTTCGTCCAGGTAGCAGATGCCGCCCTCGCGCACCGCCGTGGTCAGCGGGCCGTCGATCCACTCGGTCCCGCCGTCGCGCAGGATGTACCGGCCGACGAGGTCGCCCGCCGTGAGGTCGTCATGGCAGGTGACCGTCACCAGCCCGGCACCGGGGGCGGCCGGCGCGCCTGGGACCTGGCCAAGGCGCCAGGCCATGTGCTCGATGAACCTGGTCTTGCCGCATCCGGTCGGCCCCTTCAGCAGCACCGGGAGCCTCTCGGTGTACGCCGAGAGGAAAAGCTCGGTCTCGTTCCGCATCTCGACGTAGAAGGGCTCTTCCGTCGCGTGGATGAGCACCGCGTCGGGCTTGTCCGTGGTGGTCGTCATGCGAATTCTCCTTGCTGGTCCCGGGTGATCCAGGCGACGGGGTCGGTGGCGTAGTCCTTCATGTAGTCGCCGGGGTAGTTGATGCCGGGGAGGGCGGGGATCCAGTCGTACTGCAGGAGGGAGGTGTCGCCGAGGCTGTTTGCGTGGCGGATGGTGGCGGGGTCGTCGAGGATGGCGAGGCGGCCCTTGTCGATGATGTTCTTCCATTCGCCGGTGTCGCGCTGCTTGATGGAGTAGGTGGCGAAGATGTTGTGGACGTGGGGGAAGTGCATGGTGGGGAGGTGGTTTTCCTTGGCGTAGCGGAGGAAGGTCTGGTCCCAGTGCTCGGCGCCGAAGCCGAAGTGGATGACGCCGGCCTGGGCGCGCTCGGGGAGGTTGGTCCAGGAGTCGTTGTACTTCCAGAGGGTCTCGATCTGGCGGGCGCTCTTGGGGTTGGTGCCGATCGAGGAGTCGTTGAAGTAGTGCCAGCCCTTGTAGGGGAAGCCGGGGTACTGGACGTCGCGATAGCGCTCGAGGACCTCGCGCCACAGTTCGCCGTAGCGGCCGCCGCCCTCGATCTTGGCGATCATGCCGCCCTCGACGGTGACGCTGACGTGGGGGAAGTAGCCGGTGTGGTTGGAGGTCCCGGCGACGACGCCGTTGAGGGTGGGGAAGAGGGTGCGGGCCTGCTCGATGAAGGTCTCGACGGAGTGGCCGAAGCGGATGCCCTGGATGGTGGAGGCCATGATGTGGCCGGACTGGAAGGCGCCCTTGACCCACAGGGCGGCCTGCTCCTCGGTGACCTCCCAGGAGATGTCGGTGCCCTCGGGGCTGGTGATGCGGACCGCGGCGGCGTTGGCGAACTCGGCCACGATCGCTAGGTCGATCTCCCGCCACAGCTCATCAGGGAACGCGTTCGCCCGCGAAATGAAATCCTCATAGGTCGCGAACAGCCAGTTGTTCCGCATCCGGCCGCTGGCCGCGCGCCTCCAGTGGCGGCGGCCGGACTGGCCCGCGAACACCGCCGTGTACCCGGGCCGGTCATCGAGGTAGCGTTTCAGGGCGGCTGCGGCCGCGTTGTACTCGACACCTTCCTCGACCATCGGCTTGAGCCGGTCGGTGATCTCGCGCCAGCCGTCGGCGGCACTGTACTCCTGCACCGGCAGCCCCAGGTCGGCCGTGCTGACCTGGTCGACCCGCTTCACGCCGAGTTCGCGCAGCGCCCGGGACATGACCTCGAAGACCACCGCGTTCTGGTGCGGCGCGGTGATGATCAGGATCTCGTCATCCGGCGCGACGTCCAGCGCCATCCGGCCGTACTTGCGGCGGACCAGCGACCGCGCCAGCGGCAGCAGTGCCTCCACGTCATCGGTCCGCTCCTGCCGCAGGTACGCCGGATGCCGCGGCGCGGGAAAGCCGAAACCAGGCAGAGCCTTGTCTGGCGGCACGGCGAGTTCTGTAATGCTGAGGTGGTCTCCGCTGGGGGTCACACTGCCTCCTGGTGTTCTCGATGGATCTAGGCGCGGTAAGGCCTAGCTCACAGGCCGGTCTTGTACGCTGCCTGGACCTGCGCCGTGGTCATCGACGAGGGGACATGTAACTTCGCGGCCCGGTGATCCGCTTCAGGCGCCCGCTGGCGGCTGGGCGAATTCTCCTTGCTGGTCCCGGGTGATCCAGGCGACGGGGTCGGTGGCGTAGTCCTTCATGTAGTCGCCGGGGTAGTTGATGCCGGGGAGGGCGGGGATCCAGTCGTACTGCAGGAGGGAGGTGTCGCCGAGGCTGTTTGCGTGGCGGATGGTGGCGGGGTCGTCGAGGATGGCGAGGCGGCCCTTGTCGATGATGTTCTTCCATTCGCCGGTGTCGCGCTGCTTGATGGAGTAGGTGGCGAAGATGTTGTGGACGTGGGGGAAGTGCATGGTGGGGAGGTGGTTTTCCTTGGCGTAGCGGAGGAAGGTCTGGTCCCAGTGCTCGGCGCCGAAGCCGAAGTGGATGACGCCGGCCTGGGCGCGCTCGGGGAGGTTGGTCCAGGAGTCGTTGTACTTCCAGAGGGTCTCGATCTGGCGGGCGCTCTTGGGGTTGGTGCCGATCGAGGAGTCGTTGAAGTAGTGCCAGCCCTTGTAGGGGAACCCGGGGTACTGGACGTCGCGATAGCGCTCGAGGACCTCGCGCCACAGTTCGCCGTAGCGGCCGCCGCCCTCGATCTTGGCGATCATGCCGCCCTCGACGGTGACGCTGACGTGGGGGAAGTAGCCGGTGTGGTTGGAGGTCCCGGCGACGACGCCGTTGAGGGTGGGGAAGAGGGTGCGGGCCTGCTCGATGAAGGTCTCGACGGAGTGGCCGAAGCGGATGCCCTGGATGGTGGAGGCCATGATGTGGCCGGACTGGAAGGCGCCCTTGACCCACAGGGCGGCCTGCTCCTCGGTGACCTCCCAGGAGATGTCGGTGCCCTCGGGGCTGGTGATGCGGACCGCGGCGGCGTTGGCGAACTCGGCCACGATCGCTAGGTCGATCTCCCGCCACAGCTCATCAGGGAACGCGTTCGCCCGCGAAATGAAATCCTCATAGGTGCCGAAGAGCCAGTTATTGCGCAGCTTCCCGGTCGCGGCCCGCTTCCAGTGCCTGCGCCCGGCTTCCCCGGCGAATACCGCGGTATATCCAGGGCGGTCGTCAAGATAGCGCTTGAGCGCGCTGGACGCCACGCTGAATTCCACGCCTTCCTCGACCATCGGCTTGAGCCGGTCGGTGATCTCGCGCCAGCCGTCGGCGGCGCTGTACTCCTGCACCGGCAGCCCCAGGTCGACCGTGCTGACCTGGTCGACTTTGCGGGGGCCTAGTTCCTGCAGCGCCCGGGACATGACCTCGAAGATCACCGGGTTCTGGTGCGGCGCGGTGATGATCAGGATCTCGTCATCCGGGGTGACATCCAGCGCCGCCCGGCCGTACTTGCGGCGGACCAGCGACCGCGCCAGCGGCAGCAGTGCCTCCACGTCATCGGTCCGCTCCTGCCGCAGGTACGCCGGATACCGCGGCGCGGGGAAATCAAACCCCGGCAGCTTGGGCAGTCCGGACTTGGCGAGTTGGGGCATGGTCGGAGCGCCGTTGCTGGGCAGCGTCATTTGATTCCTACTCTTCTCTGTGAGGCGGAATGGTGTGGATATTCGCGGCGACTATTCGCCCGACGGGCCCCGTCAGGTCTGGCGCCAGCGCAGGGCGAATCGCTCACCGAGGCTGACAATCGCGTTAAGTATGAGCGTGATAATGACGAGGACGACGATTCCGGCGAACGTCCCGCCTGCGTTGAATTGCTGCGTCTGGGTGTTGATGTAATACCCGACGCCCTGGTCGGAGGCGATGAACTCGCCTACGATCACGCCGATAAGAGCGAACGGCACGCCGGCCTTCAGGCCGGCGATGATGGACGGCATCGAGCCCGGGAGAATCACCGAGCGGAAGATGTCCAGCCTGCTGCCGCCCATGAGTACGAGAACGTTTATGAGGTTCCTGTTAAGGCCCTGTACTCCGTAATACATGTTATAGAACATGACGAAAAACACGGTCATAGAGGCGATTGCCACCTTTGACCAGATGCCGAGCCCTAGCATGATGAGGAAAAGCGGCGCGAGTGCGACTTTCGGTATGCCGTTGATCGCGGTGATCATCGGCTCGAAGATCCGGGCGCCGACGCGCCAGGTCGCGAGCACGACGCCGACCACGATGCCTCCGACGACGCCGAAGATGTAGCCGAGGAGAAGCTCAAGCAGAGTAATCCTGATGTCCACCCAGGCGCTCGGCGAGCCGAGGTAGCTGACGAGCGAGTGCGCCACCTCCGTCGGCTTGCTGATGGCGAAGTCGGGTATCAGCGGTCCCGATATGACTTGCCAGATCACGAGGAGGATGACCACGACAAGCAGTCGGAGCAGCGCGATCCCGATATTCGGCCGCCACGTTCGTGTCTGCCGCACCTGGGAGCTCAGGACAAGGTCAGCCTGGTCGCCGGCGGTAGCGGTTTGCGACGAGGTTCCAGTCGCCATCTGTTCTCCCGAAGTAATGTCAATGCGATTGCCGGATTGGGGGCAGGACTGGCCAGCGCTATTCGACCGCTAGGTCGTCGCGCAGCAGCCTCCAGAGGGTCTGGTGCAGGTCGCTGTACCGCTCGTGTTCCGCGATCCTGGCCACCCGCCGCGGCCGCGGGATGTCGATGTCGACGATGTCCTTGATCCGCCCCGGATGCCGTGACATCACCACGACGCGGTCTGATAGCGCGATGGCCTCCTGCAGGTCGTGCGTCACGAAGATCATCGTCACGCTGGCCTGCTGCTGTTGCCACAGGCCGAGCAACTCCTGCTGGAGCACCACCCGGGTCATCGCGTCTAGGGGGCCGAACGGTTCGTCCATCAGGACGAAGCGCGGCGCGTAGATGAGGCTCCGGGCGATGGACGCCCGCTTCTGCATCCCGCCGGACAACTGGGCCGGGTAGTGCTTCGCGAAGCCGGACAGGCCCACCAGGTCCAGCCAGCGCTTCACCTCCGCCGCCCGTTCCCGGCGGGGCACGTTCTGGATCGAGAGCGGCAGGTCAATGTTCTGCTCGACCGTCTTCCACGGCAGCAGGTTGGCGTCCTGGGTGATGTAGCCGGCTCCGGTCAGCGGGCCGCCGATCTTCGTGCCGTTGACGATGATCGTCCCGGTGTCCGGCTCAAGCAGGCCGGCGCACATGTTTAGCAGCTGTGCTCTTCCCGCAACCGCTAGGACCGACGATGCTCGTGAAGCTGCCCTCGGGAACCTCAAGGCAAATGTCCTCGCAGACGAGCTTCTCCTGCTTTCCCGCCGACTTGAACGACTTGTTGACGTTGGTGACCTTGACATAGGAGCTGCCCTGCTCTTCGCCGCGGGCGGGCGGTTCGGCGGCGGATGCGGGCTGCTGCTCGGGCGTCTGGCTGCGCATTGGCTTCATTCCTCGTCAGCTGCGCTTGACGGAAACCAAGCCGGTCGGCGGGACGCAATGGATCTGGCGTGGATGACGCGGGCTGGGCTGCCGCATGCCGCGGGTCCTAGGGTCGGAGCCTTTTCGGCATCTAGGTTTCCTTGGGTGTGGTGCATGCGCACGTCCGCTCCTCCTGTCCTTTGGGGATAGCCCCCGTGTTCTCGTCCTGTTCGCCGTGCCGCTTACCTGCTGAAATGTGTTTGTGATCACTCCACTGTGGCATAACGTCATACCATTGACAAGAAACCCGTTTATTACAGTCATATAACATGGCCTTTGTTTTTCCCAGATGACCTGTGGATTTCTGGCGCGCGGCGGGCTATTCTTTTTGGCTTGCTGAGCGGGACTGCTTAGCGGTGACGGCAGACGACGTCGACGAGCGCCGGCGTTCCTGTCCGCAGGACATGATCAGCGGCGCGGCGCACGGATTCCCCGACCCTGCCGGGGTCGTCGACCGGCCCTTCCGCGTACCAGGAGAAGGACCGGGCCAGCGCGGCAAAGTCCGGAGCGGGCTTGTCAATCTCCATCCCGATGTTTGCCCGCTCGATCGGGGTCGACCGCTGGCGGGCGAGCCTTTCCTGGTGTTCCCAGTCGTTGTAGTAGGCCCGGTTGTTGAACATCACGACGAGCAGCGGCAGCTTGTAGTACGAGGCGACCCACAGGGCGCCGGCGTCGAACATCAGGTCCCCGTCGGGCTGCAGGTCGACGACGAGGCGCCCGGTACCGCGGTGCGCCAGGGCAACGCCAAGGGAGATGCCGATCTGGGTCGCGGTGCCGAGCGACGCGCCCGGGTGCCGGTAGGGCGTGTCGAAGTCCCACAGTGCGCGGCGCCCAGCCGGCGGCGGTCCCGGCCGTCAGCACCCAGTCGTGCTTGGCGATGACGCTCCATACCTCCGAGGCCAGCCGGGAGGTGGCCACTGGCGACAAGGCCGCTTCCCTGCTGGCGGTGGCCTGCCAGGCCGCCCACTGCGTGTCGTGCAGCTCACCAAGTTCCTGGCGGTAAGCGTCGCGCTCGCCCCTGCGCTCTGGCGGATCGGCCTTCACCAGTTCAAGGCAGGTATCGAGGAGCATCGGCAGCGCTACGGCGGTGTCGGCGGTCACCTGGACGTCGGTCTCCACCAGTGCCGCGTAGTCCTCGCTCCACGCTGACAGGGACAGGTCGTTGAAGCCGAGGTCGAGGACAACCGTCCCCGGTGCCAGCCGCGAGGTGATCGTCCGGCTGGTGGAGTCAAGCCGCTGCGTCGGCTTGCCCATGTCCTTCACGTCAAGGAACAGGACGCAGTCGGCTCGTTCCAGGGCGTCGGTCCCGGTGACGCACTGCGGGTGGCGGTTGGGGAAGTTCAGCCTGATCCCGGTGTCCACGACGCCGGCCCCGGTCAGTTCCGCGAGCGTGGTCAGCAGGCCGAACGCCTCTGGGTCCCGGCCGGCGTAGCCAGCCACGATTACCGGCCGCCGGGCGGCGCACAAGTGCTCGGCGAGCACACGAAGGGTCCTGGGATCCGGGCCGAGCCGTGACGGCACGCCGAGTCGTCCTAGGTCCGGGAGCGTGACCGGCTCGTCGAGCGGTGTTTCCTGCAGGCCCGCGTCGAGGGCGACGTACACCGGGCCGCGTGGCTCGCTCATCGCGACCCGGTACGCGCGGGCCAGCGTCCCGGGCACGTCGGCGACGGACCGGGGCTCGTGATCCCACTTCGTGAAGTCCCGAACGGCGTTGCCCTGGACGTTGGCGGAATGGATCCAGTCGATGTTCGGTCGACGCCGGTCGTGGGTGGCAGGACCGGCGCCGCCGAAGACCATCACGGGAATACGGTCAATGTGAGCGTAGTAGATGCCCATCGCGCCGTGCAGGAGACCTACGACGTTGTGCAGGATCACGCCCATCGGCTCCCCGGACGCCTTCGCGTACCCGTGTGCCAGCCCGACCGCGATCTTCTCGTGCGGACAGCAGAGCATCTCCATCTCGTTGCCCGCGTAGTTAACGAGCGAGTCGTGGAGGCCGCGGAAGGACGAGCCGGGGTTCAGGCTCAGGTACCGCAGCCCCATCCCGCGCATCGCGTCCACCATCACGTCCGAGCCCCATGCGGGCTTCATCTTCGTGTCTTCTGCCGTCATCACTGGTCCTGGTAGTCCTTGCGCACGGGGCTCCTTCTGGGTTACGGGTAGCTGAGCGCTTGGCTTCGTCGTGCTTGACGCGCTCGAACTGCCCATTGACAGGAATTAAGCGGGCGGCGCACCAAGAACCAGAGCGCGCCGCCCGATCCCTGCCGTAACGGGGCTTACAAGCCCGACTTGTACGCGGCGGCGATATCCGCCGACGAGATATTCGACGAGGCCAAACCCCACTTGTTCATTACCGAGGCGGCGGCCTGCCAGTCCGCGGCGGGCATGCTGCAGTTCGCGTCGACCCCTACCGTCGCCGCGTCGTCCATGACGGACGGCGGCAGGCCCTGGTTAAAGATCCCGCCAATATCCTTGAGGGCCGCTGGCTGCTTCTGGGTGAGAGCGGCCTGCCCCGCGCCCACGGCCGACAGGAACTGCTTTACTTCCTGCGGATTGGATTTGAGAAAGCTCTCCGAGGTGGCGATGACGTCGTACTGGATGCCGTCCAGTTCTGGCACCTTTGACGTATCAAAGGCGATCACGCCGGTATGGTTGGCCAGGGACTCCTGTGGGACCGGGATGTCCTCGAAGTAGCCTGCGATCTCCCCGTGGGCCAGGGCTTGCACGTCATCGGCGCTCGCGATGCTGACTTCCTTCACCCAGGTCTTTGACAGCCCGGCGTCTTGCTCGAGGCCGGTCAGGACCTTGCCCCCAGTTGCCGTCGGGGCGTTGACCCCGATCGCCTGCCCCTTGAGCTTTTTGAGGTCGCCGTTCACGTCGCCCGCCACCAGGTTCAGGCTCTTCATCAGGCTCGGGCTGACGACCAGGGCAAGTCCGGGGACGCCCTGGTAGAGGCCGCAGATGGCGACGACGGGCACGCCCTTGGTCCGGGCCGACAGCACACCGAAGCTGTTGGTCATGCCGAAGTCAATGCCCCCGCTGACGAGGGCGGCCAGCAGCGTATTGCTCGATGAGAGAAGGACGTCCTTGCTCGTGAAGCCGTGCGCGGCCAACTGGCCATTCTTCTCCACCACAACGTACGGTGCCTCGGCATAGGTGGCTGCGGCATTGCCGACGGTTATGTTGTAGTGCTGTGGCGATGTCGACGCGGCGGTGCCCTGGCTGGACGACGAGCTGCAGGCCGTCCCGGTGATGGCTAGCGCCGTGAACAGTGTCGCGACGCCGATCACGGCACGTCTGCTGCGTCTTCCGGGCGGTCTGGCTCCTGGCTGTTTCATGATTGTCTCCGTTGACGGGTGGAACGAACCGATAAACGAATGAGGCATGGCTCCGCCAAGTGAATGGCTTTCGCCTCGGTGAGTGGAGTGCGGTCAGGCCGCCGGAATCGGCTGGGCCGACCCGATGTTCGCGCGCCGTCCATGGCGCGTCTGCGTCCGGTCATAGTCGTTGACGCCGGCGTGCAGCGTCGTCCTGTGATCCCAGAACGCGATGTCGCCCACAGTCCAGTGCCACCTGATGACGAATTCCGGCTTGAGCTGCTGCTTGAAGATCAGTCCGAGAATCGCGTCGCTCTCGTCCTTGGACAGGTCCTGGATGCGCTCGGTGTGCTGGGCGCTGGCCCAGTAGAGCTTCTGGCCGGTCTCGGGGATGGTGCGGACAAGCGGGTGCATGTTCGGGGCGAGCCGCGTCTTCTGCTCCGCCAGTTCCTCGGCGGTCAGCGACCGGCCGAACTGGCGCTCGTACCGCGCCGACCGGTCCTCGTCTGTCATGTAGTAATCCGGGTGCACGTGGTAGGCGTACAGGCCCTCAAGCATCGTCTTCACCGGCTGGCTGAGGGCCTCGTAACTCGCGGCCAGATCCGCCCACATGGTGTCGCCGCCAGCGGAAGGCAGTTCGAGCATCTGGAGCATCGCGTAGGCGGGCTGCTCGTCCTTGTACATGAGGTCGCTGTGGAAGTGCGCGACGACCTTGACGTTGGTCAGGCCGCTCTGCTCGTACTCGA
The DNA here is from genome assembly GCA_963748785.1 of uncultured Actinomycetota bacterium. Taxonomy (GTDB): domain Bacteria; phylum Actinomycetota; class Actinomycetes; order Streptosporangiales; family Streptosporangiaceae; genus Trebonia. The sequence continues at coordinate 74,517 of CAVVKP010000031.1, forward strand.
CATCGAACCGGTTCGAGGTCACGTGCGGGGCGCCGAAGTAGGCGGCCAGGCGCGCGTGCTGCGCTTCGTCTAGGTGCTGGCCGGTCAGGAATAGCACCTTGTACTTCGAGATTGCGCCCTTCAGCTCGCGGATGACATCGCCGTTGAGGGGCTCCCTCGCGTTGAGTCCGTCCACTCGTGCGCCGAACACGGGGGTGACAGGTGAAATCTCTATCGCCTGCAGCGTCGGTGACATGTTTGTCCCTTCTCTCATGCGGCTTATGGGGCATGCGGGAGCGAGTTCGTGGCCGCGTTTGAGGCGGGGCATCCAGGTGCAAAGGCATCCCGGTGCCATCGCGTGAACGAGAGCAGGCGAGAGAAGAGCTGCTGGCCGTGGCAGCTCGATCGGACTCGCTGATCCCGGCGGAATGGGCAGTGCCCTATAGGAGACGATGTTTATTGGTCAGTCAATTTGACCGTAATATGATTTGACCATCGCGTCAAGAGTTCTCACCCTAGTTCGTAACCTGCTCGATACCCACGTGCGCCTCGCGCTGGCCGTGCTTGCCCGCATCGACCGGGAGACAGGCCGCCAGACGGATAAAACCCAACCGCCGGACTTTGGGCGCGTCCTGCCTACGGTGAGGGGCCCGGATTCGCACGGGCGGACGCCTTCGGCAGTCCCAGCCCCCGTAACGACAGCCACACTAGCGGTCAAAAAGGTGTATTTATCGCCGAAATCTCATGAGTAACCTGAGGTTCCACTGAGAACATCCGTTTTACGGTCAGCGGGCATGCCGTTCGGGTCGCGTGGCCCGGACCGGAGCCAGTACAACCGCCCCGGCGGGGCCGTTCTCGTTCTACGCCGACTCGGCGGGCCACTGGCTGGATGGCCCGATCGCCCCGGACGAGGCGGCCGACCATGCGATGGCGGCGCGCTGGCCTGGGTCGGTGGCGGCCTCATCCTGGCCGGGATGGCAGTGAGCCGGGGTCGTAGCGTTGAGAGGTCCTGGCGGCATCGATCGTATATTTGGGTACCCTGCCCAGCCGGGCGGTGACCCCCTGTGCCTATTCAAAAACCCCCAGGTACCAGGCAAGGACGACTTTCATCATCTCTTTAGCAACCGGCCATCTCCCCCTAGGTATCCGGACAGCGGTCGGCCCGAGCATAGGAGCAATCGTTTGCCCGTCCGGCGGGACGCCTCCTTCAGTGAGGCGGCCCGCCGGACGGCTGGTGAAAGGATCCTGATGACCGACACAGCCACGCCTTCCGGCGCGGGCGGCTTCAGCCGCCGTCGTCTGCTCGGCGGTGCCGCCGCCGCGGGCGGCATCGCCGCAGCGTCGCTTGCCCTGCCGCCCAACGTCCGGAAGGCCCTGGCCAACCCGCTGCCGGGTCCGCGCCGGCTCTCCGACATCAAGCACGTCGTGCTGCTCATGCAGGAGAACCGCAGCTTCGACCACTACTACGGGACCCTGTCGGGCGTGCGCGGCTTCAGCGACCCCAAGGCGGCCCGGCTGCCGAACGGCCGCCCGGTCTTCTTCCAGCCCGACCCCACGAACCCCGACGGGTTCCTGCTGCCGTACCGGCTGAACACGACCAACACGGCCGCGCAGGCGGTGCCGTCGCTGAGCCACGACTGGGGCCCCCAGCACTCGGCCCTCGACGGCGGCAAGATGGACAACTGGGTGCCCGCCCACGTCGCCGCGGACGGCGCCACCAACGGCCCGTACACGATGGGGTATTACACCAGGGAAGACATCCCGTTCCAGTACGCGCTGGCCGACGCGTTCACGCTCTTCGACAACTACTTCTGCTCGGTGATCGGCCCGACCGGGCCGAACCGCGACATGTGGCTGAGCGGGACGATCGACCCGAACGGTCTGGCCGGCGGCCCGTCGCTGACCACCAGCGGCCCGAACGCCGAGTTCACCTGGACCACGTACCCCGAGCGCCTCGAGGCCGCGGGCGTGAGCTGGAAGTTCTACCACGAGGCGAGCACCGCGACCGGACTGCCGACGCTCACCCACTTCACCCAGTACTTCGGCGCTCAGCCGGGCAACCCGCTGTTCGACAAGGCGATGGCGAACTCCCCGGTCGGCAGCTTCGAGTACGACGTGGCCAACGACCAGCTGCCCACGGTCAGCTGGCTGCTGCCGCCCGCCGGGTTCGACGAGCACCCGAACGCCTCGCCGGCCGCCGGCGCCACGTACGTGGCGGCCAAGATCGACGCGATCGCCGCGAACCCCGAGGTCTGGGCCAAGACCGTGTTCATCCTGTCCTACGACGAGAACGACGGTTTCTTCGACCACGTCATTCCGCCGATTCCGCCGAAGGGCACGCCGGACGAGTACGTCACGCTGACCTCCAAGACCGGCACCGTCGGCGGCGACCTGCCGGTCGGCCTCGGCTACCGCGTCCCGTGCATCATCGTGTCGCCGTGGACGGTGGGCGGCTTCGTCTGCACCGAGCAGTCCGACCACACCTCCCAGCTGCGGTTCCTTGAGCTCGTCACGGGCGTCAAGGAGACCAACATCAGCCAGTGGCGCCGCGAGAACGTCGGGGACCTGACCTCGGCGTTCCGGTTCAACCACCCGAACCTCAACCCGCCGAAGCTGCCCGACACCAACGCCGAGTTCAACCTGTCGCAGTTCGAGATCAGCCAGTTCCCGCTGCCGACCGTGCCCACCACCAAGCAGCAGATGCCGAAGCAGGAGCCGGGCGGCCGCCCGACCATCCCGTAACAGCGGCCTGTAACCGGCCGTGACCTGGGTGATCGGCTCCGTTTTCGGCACGGCGCAGCAGTATGGAAGCCCCTGGTGGAGTAAGGCTCGTCTTGGTCGACGGCCTCACTTACCAGGGGCTTCTGTGTCTCAGCGGCGACACGCCGCGCATACATCGCGGGGCCAGCCCGTTGGCTTCGCAGGCCCTCTACCGGTCTACGCCTCTGCGGGAGCAGCAAGCCAGGCATAATGGCTGCAAGCCACCCCGTTTGGAGGGCCGAGATGGAAATTGCCGAGATCATCCATGCTCTTTCCGGGCTGCCAGGCATTCAGGTGTCAGCCGCTGGTGACAAGGTCTCCGTCTACGTTCCTCCACTGGATGACAGCGTTCAGTTGATGGCAGTAGAGGTTCAGCGGCTCCGCATGATCTTCGGGCCACGAGGCGAGCCAGCCGTGGAATTCGAGGTGGGAGACGAGTCCGGCCTGTGGCCTCTCATCGTCACATCGGAAGACGTTGTTTATGCTCCGGCGAGCACGGACACCCTTCTTGACACGCGTATCCGCATGCAGGTGAGCAATAGCCCGGCCCTGGTGGCGTACTCAGAGATGGAACGCGACGTCCAGGGTCTGGCCAGGTCCTGCGGGGACGGGCCGGAAATGAACCTTGACGCTGACGCCGGCACCTTGCTGCTGTTGAGGTGTTTCATCGCGGGTGCCGTCCGGTTTGGGATGAGGCCCCTGCGTGCTGTTGCTTGGTGGCAGCGGGCCTGGGCCGTCCTGGGCGATGATTGCTTCCTGACTTTCCGTCAGGACCCGCTCTGGGATGGCCTGTGCGCCGACGCTCTACTGCTCAGTGACGCTCCCCTTCCCAGCCCCGACGAACGTAACGCCGAGACGGACCTCGTCAGCCTGACAGTGGCCGACTTCGACTCCCTTGCGCCTATGCTCACCATCGCCCGGCTCGACGAGGAATTCGTGGAGTCCTGGAAGAGGTGGGTGAACATCTCCCCAGCGCGCTTCGCTCAGACTCTCCTAGAAGGACTCGACAATGCGCGAGCCGAGGTGGCCCTTTATCCGGACGGAGGCGGCGAGGTTGATCTAAGGGTGGATTCCGGCGGGCAGTGTGTTGGCATTCTGCAGCTAGGTTTCTCGTTCCGTGACGACGTCGTCGATCTTGACGAGATCAGGACCATGGGGTCCGGTCAAGGAACCGGCCTGTTCCAGCGCCTCATGTTCAATACCGACATCCTTGCCGAGCTTCTCGGTTTCCGTGAGATCCACGCCTTCGCGACGGGGATCGGCGCGTACGCGCTGCCTCGACTTGGCGCTCCGGCTCATCGCGCCGCCCAGCTGCGCGACCGTGATGAGCCTGAGTAACTCGCTCATCCCTTGTTGGCTTCACCGGAGCGGGAAAGAAGCTGCCGACGCAGACTCGCCATAGCCTCCGGCCCGACAGCTTCGCTCGTCGCCTTGACCAGCTGGCTGCATTGTTTTCGCGTGCGCGCCAGCTCGGTGCGGGCCGCGTCGATCTCGCCGGTCACCCCAGGGTAATTGACACCAGGAGAATTGGTGCGGATGTCGCGGATTTCGTTTGAGCGTGCTTCACGCAAACCATCCGAGAGGGCGAGTAGGTAACCGGTCCTTTCAAGTTCCATTCCCTCGGTCCCGGCACTGTCGCGACCGGCCTCGACGGCTTCACGAAGCTTGGCTTCGGGAAGAAAGAACAGCGTGGTCGTCGAGAACCGGCTCCGCGTCGCCTGCCTGCTCCACCGGTTGACCAGGCCCGATTTTCTATCGAGGAAGGGAACAAGGTCGACGTATAGTTCGGCGTCGATAGTTGCGAGAATGCCTCGTGATTTCTCCAGCATGACTTCGCAGCTCATCCAAGTGCTCCACCTGGCGAGACAGCAAGTCTTCGAACTTCGCCTCGTCCCCTGCCTCTGCCGTTCCGGCGACGAATCGTTCAGCAATGGTGAGAACTTGCTCCCCGCGCGCAGCGAGCTCCTGCAGCATTAGCACGACGCCAAGAAGCAAACCGGCAACTTCCGCATCCTGAGAGCCGCGCCGTCGATCAGCGAACCGCAGGCCATATGTCGAGAGGATGTTTGCCAGCGTGGACAAGAGACCGTACATCGCTCCGCCTCACTAGGTCCTGGAGAGTGACCAGCATAGCTGCGTGTGCCGGCCCCCGCCCGGCCCCGGGATCCAGGGACTTATAGAGAGGTGCCGGAGCCCAGCCCGGCGAGGTAGGTGACGAGGAGCCGACGGCAGGTCGCGTCCCAGCCCGGGTCGGGTTGTCGCGGCTGGGCGAGCATTGATCCGAATACGACGATGTCGTGCGGGGTCACGTCCCGGGTAATGGTGCCGCCCGCCCGCGGTCCGGGCCGCATCGCGGTGACGGGCGACAGCGATGTATCAGCTTCCGGAGGCGAGGGAGTGATCGCGGTAGCCCGAACGATGGGAGCACGCTGTTTTCGAAGCGGGTCATGGCGCAGATCCGGTCGCCGGTGAGGGTGAGGACGAACAGGCCGGTCCCGTGGCGGATGCCGGTAGGGGCGCGCAGGTAGGCTCCGAACGCCGGCTGACCGTTGGCTCGCGTCGGCACGAGGTCGAACCTGCGGCCCGAGCCGAACATGCTGGCGCAGAAGCGGGCCACGACGTCTCGGCCCTCGTATTCGAGGGGCAGCGGTGGCATGGACATGAAGACGTCGTCGGTCAGCAGGGCCACCAGCGCGTCGATGTCGGCGGACTCGTACGCGCTGACGAACTTCGCCACGATCGCGTCCTCGGCGGGCGAGTCGGCGGCGGGAGGCGGTTCGCGGTCGGCGACCGTCACCCGTCGGCGCTGCAGGCCGGCGCGCGCCCGCTTGAGGGCGCTCTTGACCGATTCGACGGTCGTGTCCAGCATGTCGGCCACCTCGTCTGCGTGGAATCCGAGGACGTCGCGCAGGATGAGGACGGCGAGCTGGCGGGGCGGCAGGACCTGAAGCGCGGTCACGAAGGCCAGAGAGATCGATTCGGTCTGCTCGTAGCGGGCCTCCGGGCCGAGCGGCAGATTGATCGCACCTTCGAGGAGGGCGTCGGGATATGGCTCGAGCCAGACGACTTCGCCGAGCCGGGTCGGTTCGGGCGGTTCAACCCCGGGGATGTCCCACTCCTTGGCCGGGCGTCGGCTGGCCGAGCGAAGCGCGTCGAGGCACCGGTTGGTGGCGATCCGGTAGAGCCAGGTGCGGAGCGAGGCGCGACCGTCGAACCCTCCGAGACCCCGCCAGGCGGCCAACAAGGTGTCCTGGAGGGCATCCTCGGCGTCCTGGAACGATCCGAGCATCCGGTAGCAGTGCACCTGTAGCTCGCGGCGGTGCGGCTCGGTCAGCGCTCGGAACGCCTCGCCGTCCCCAGCCCGCGCCCTGCTGATCAGGTCGGCTCTCACCAACTCCACTCTCGCCACCTCTCTCCTGCACCTTGTCGCGCTTCCATCCTGTATGGACGCCGGCCGAGGGGCGAACGGGGCGGTTGATGAGCGCCCCCTTTCCCGACGTCGCGGCGTCTAGATCAGTGGTAGCCGACAACGCCAACAAAGGAGAACCGACATGGGAAAGATCGTCATCAGCGAGAACGTCTCGCTCGATGGAGTCATCCAGGACCCGACCGGTGAGGAGGGCTTCAGGCTCGGCGGCTGGTTCGACCGGATGGGGGACAAGGACCGCGAAGCGTGGGCCAAGGTCGAGTTCGAGGAGGCGCTGGGCGCCGAGGCGCTGCTGCTGGGTCGACGGACCTACGAGTGGTTCGTTGCGCGGGGGTGGGCATCCCGGAGTGGCGAGTGGGCGGACAGGTTGAGAAGCCTGCCCAAGTACGTCGTGTCCTCGACCCTCGAGGACCTCGATTGGAACAACTCGACGGTCCTGAAGGGCGACGTGGTGAACGAGGTCTCGAAGCTGAAGCAAAAGGTGAACGGGGACATCGTCGTCTACGGCAGCGGCCGGCTCGTGCACACGCTGATGGAGCACGACCTCGTCGACGAGCTGCGGCTGATGATCTGCCCGGTCGTGCTCGGGGCCGGCGAGCGTCTCTTCGGCGAGACCAGCGACCACGAAACCCATGCGCCTCGTCGACACCCGCACCGTCGGTGACGGCCTCGTCTTGCTCACCTACCAGCCCGTCCGGGACGCCTAGCCGTCGCTGCGCAGACGTCGCCGGCGATGGCCTCCCGGGGGTCACCGCCCTCCACCGGGCGCCGGTGGGACTTAGGGATTTCTTAAGGTTCGGGAAGTGGTGTGCGCATCGAGGCGTTCGGGATGGTATGGGGGGTAGGACCCCGAGGGGGGCGATTGCCGTGCGAAGAGTCTTGATCATCCTGGTGGCCGTGGTTGCGTTTGGCCTGGCCTTGTCGGCGGGCGTCTCGGCCAAAGCGGCGACGGAGACTGGATCCGCCAAGGCGGCCACGATATCGGACTGCCTCACGAGCGAGCACGTCTGCGTCAGCGGTGACGCGCGCAGCCTCGTCTCGCAGGGCCAGCAGTCACAGCTTGAGCGGCAAATCGGCGATGACGACATTTACCTGGTGGTCGCCCCGTCTGAGTCCTCGGGGTACGATCCGGCGATGCGCCAGCTGATCAGCACGCTGGACGCTAAGCACGATCAGTTCGCCGTCGGCTTCCTGGACAGCCGGCTCGAGCGCTTCGGCGCGTATAACCAGGGCGTTGTGGCGGACGGCGTCGCCGCGAGCGTGGCCACGAACGTGGTAAACGAGCACCGGGCGGATGGGAATATCTACCCGGCATTGCAGGAGTTCGTGCAGCAGGTCCAGCAGCCGGGTACGGGGACCGGCCCGGAAGGCGCCCCGGCCGGTGAATCGTCCAGCAGCGGGCTGCTCGTTGGGCTGATCATCTTGGGCGTCGTCGTCCTGCTCGGTGCGGGCGGCTACTTCTTCCTCCTGCGGCCGCGCATTAACCAGCAGCGGCTGGAGCAGGAGCAGCAGCTCGGGGAGGCCAAGCTCGCGGCCCAGGACGACCTGATCGCGCTCAACAGCAAGATCACCGACCGTGACAACGACACCACCATCGCGGGTAACTCGGAGGCGACGACCGAGCAGGCTGCCGCGCTGGACGCGTACGAGCGCGGGACGAGTGCGCTGGACGCGGCCCGCAAGCCAGCGGACATGGGCGCCGTCAGCCGGTCGATCGCCGAGGGCCAGTACCGGCTGGCCTGCGCCGAGAGCGTCGCGCACGGTCAGCCCAAGCCTGACCGCCGCCCGATGTGCTTCTTTGACCCGCGCCATGGCATGTCGGTGGCCGACGTGTCCTGGGCACCCCCGGATGGCGGCCAGAGCCGGACGGTCGCGGCGTGCATCGACTGCCAGCGGATTGTCGAGCGGGGCGACCAGCCGGTGATGCGCCTGGTCCAGGACAGGAACGGTAACCAGATTCAGTACGCCGACGCCGGCTTCGCCCCGTCGTACTGGGGTGGGTTCGGCCTTGGCGGTGGCATGTTTACCGGCTTCCTGCTCGGCCAGGCCCTGGGCGGTCCCGGACTGTTCGGCTACGGGAACTACTACGGCGATTCCGGGTACGGCGGCGACAACTACGGCGGCGGAGACACCGGGGGAAGCGACTTCGGCGGCGGGAGCAACTTCGGCGGCGGAGACTTCGGCGGCGGCGACTTCTAACCGCTGGAATCCCCGAGCCCGGACCGGTTGATAAGCGCGCGGTCACTCCCTGTGTGCGGATCGACGTGCTCTTTGCCCGCCCCCGCTCGCTCGCGATCAAGCACGAGCGAGCGTTCCACGTCATCGCCGCCGAGATCTGGGGCCTGATCGAGGGCTCCGTCAGGGAGTCCCTCGGCAGCACGCCCTCAGCTGGCGCCGAGGTACCGTCGCAGGGGTCAGGTCACGACGCCGCGTCGGCGTGACCACGGCAACACGAAAGAAGGAGCAGGCAATCAATGTCACGTGTCTGGGACAAGTTCCTCACCGACCAGGACAAGGCCCACCTCGCGATCGTGGGGGAGCCGCGCAAGGTCGGCTGGGGAACCCGGCCGGCTCTGCTGCTGATCGACAACTACCGCGGTGTCGTCGGCTACGAGAAGGAGGAACTGCTCGAAGCGGCCACAGACCAACCGGTCCGCCGTCGGCCTGGCCGGATGGAAGGCCCTCGAGGAGCAGCGGAAGCTCCTGGCCGTGGGGCGCGAGCTCGACCTGCCGGTCATCCACATCACCGGCATGGCCCAGGGCAACATGCCGGGCTGGTCTTACTGTGTCACCCACCCCGAGCAGCGCGGCGCGCTGCGCGGCCCGGTGCCGATGCGCACGGAAGAGTACAAGATCGTCGACGAGGTCGCCCCCACCGAGCGGGAGTACACCCTCGCGAAGGCGGGGCCGAGCGCCTTCTGGGGTACCCCGCTGATGGCCCTGCTCAACTTCCTCGACGTCGACACCCTCGTCATCGGCGGCGAGAGCACGAGCGGCTGCGTGCGGGCAAGCGTCATCGACGCGGTCTCCTACCGCTTCCGCGTGATCATCGCCGAAGAGTGCGTCTACGACCGGCACGAGGCCAGCCACGCGATCAACCTGTTCGACATGAATCAGAAGTACGCGGATGTCCTGCCGCTCCAGGACGTCATCACCCACCTGCAGGCCGCCCACGCGGTCGTCCCCGCCGCTGCCCGTCGCGGCTGAGATCATGAGCGCGTCGCAAGCCTGTCGCGCTGTGGCGCGGGGACACCCTCCGTTCCGCCGAGGGTGTTAAAGGATCCCCCCGGATGAACGGAAGGTTGTTTCACCCGGTGGCCGCCCTGGCTCCGCGGGCTGGCTGGCCGGCCCGCGGAGGCTGGGCCTAGGGGAGCACTACCGGTGTCTTGTCGGCCTGCGGGCTGCCGGGGGCGGCCGGGGTGCGCGGCAGGACCGCTGACGGCGCGGCGATGAGCTTTTCGAGTTGCCGGACGATGACCGCGGGCGGGATGAGCCGCGGCCGGGCGAAAACGTTGAGGAGGGTATCGACCGACTCCGCGAGGGTGAACCTGGTCCCGGCGTCGCGGCGGGCGGCCGGGGAGAGGGGGCCGCTGTCCGCGGCCTGGCGTATGCCCCGCGCGAGGGCTTCGGGGTTGTCCGGGGCGACGAGCGTAACCCCGCCGCAGTCGGTCTCGGGCAGGCCGCCGTCGTCGGAGGCAACCACGCGGCAGCCGGCGTGCTGGGCCTCGATCGAGACGATGCCGAAGGTCTCGTGCCAGTACTGGCTGTTGGACGGCATGACCACGATGTCGTGGCGGGCCATCAGCGCCGCCATCGCCCGCGGGGTCTTGCGGCTGGTTACCAGCGAGATCCCGGGGTGGGCGCCGAGCAGCCGCTCGATGATCTTTCCCTGCCGCTTGTCCGCCCCCGCGGTCGTCGCGGTGAACGTTAGCCGCGGGTCCTGCTCGATGATGTCGTTGTGCAGCGTCGCGAGCAGTGTGTAGATGCCCTTCTCCGGGCTCAGCCTGCCCGCGAACAGGACGCGGGCCTCGGCCGGCCTCGCGGGCCGGGCGGGGCTGGGTGGCGAAGCCCGGCTCGGCGAACGGGTAGACGACGCTGATCGTCTTGGCGTCCACGTCCAGGTATCCCGACCACAGTGCGGCGGCGTACCGGCTGGTGGCGATCAGGGCGCGTTCCCTGGTCCCCTCGACGGCGAACGCCCGCTCCCGTTCCCGGATGGGCGGCGGGTTGTGCAGGATCAGGAAGGCCGGGTGCCTGGTCCGCAGGGAATGCGGCTCGTTGACGAAGACGACGGTGCCGTCCAGCTCGCTGACCTGGGCCAGCGTCGGCAGTGAGAGGAACGGGACGCCCGATGAAACCGTCCCTGCCATCGCCCGTGCCGAGGCCGACGGTGACCACCTGCGCGGCGATACCGCGCCGGGTCAGCTCCCTGACCTGGCCGGCCGTGTAGTTCTCCGAGCCGCCGGTGCCAGCGGGCATTGGGTTTCCCGGTGACCAGATAAACGATATCAACGTCTGCTGCCTGCGTTTCTTCATAGGGAGGTGCCGGGAGGTCCTAGAAGGTGCGCGCGAGCGGGGACGGTGGCCGCCCGGGTGCCGACCGCATTCCAGCCGGCCGCGCTGTGCGGGTAAGAGACGAAGCAGGACAGCCGACGGTCACGCCGGAACGGGGTAGCAGCCTGGCCTTTCGGCGAACGCTCGAAACCGGGACGCCGACGCATATCAGCGGCATTCGCAACGGTGAGCATTGACAGCTTGTCGCAGCCTAGCACGTGATCAGGGCAGCGCCTGTCATCGTGGCCAGCCACACCGGAGGCACGCCAGACAGCTCGGGCAACGGCACGCCGCCCGGGAATGCGGCCCCCACGGCCAGTACGAGCCGGATCGGGTAGCTCGTAGACTATGCCGGGAACGGGACGGATCTGATCGGGAGGCGTTGGTGGAGGATTCGCCGGTGGCGCAGGTCGATACCAGCCGGCCGCATTCGGCCCGGATGTACGACTATTACCTTGGTGGCAAGAACCATTTCGCCGCCGACCGGGAAATGGCCGACAAGGTGCTGGCAAGCACGCCGATGGCACGCACGTCGGCACGCGCGAACCGCGCGTTCCTGGGCCGGGCGGTCCGGTTCATGGCCGCCGAGGCGGGCATCCGCCAGTTCCTCGACATCGGTACCGGCCTGCCGACCGCGGGCAACGTGCACGAGGTCGCCCAGGGCGTCGCCCCGGCGTCACGCGTGGTGTACGCCGACAGCGACCCGATGGTCCTGGCACATGCGCGGGCGCTGCTCACCAGCTCGCCGGAGGGGCGCACCGCCTACATCCAGGCTGACCTGCGGGACCCGGGGGCAATCCTCGCGAGCCCGGTGCTCCGCGAGGTCCTTGACCTGGGCCAGCCGGTTGCGCTGATGCTGATCGCCGTCTTGCACTTCATCCCCGATGATGACGAGCCAGGCCAGATCATCGCCACCCTCATGGACGCCCTGCCGCCTGGTAGTTACCTCGCCGCCTCCCACACCACCGCGGAGCATGACCGGGAGCGGTGGGCGAGCCTGCAGGAGGCCTACCGGAGCGGCGGCATCCGGGGCCAGTTGCGGGATTCTGGCGACTTCGCCCGGCTGGCGTTCGCCGGCCTTCAGCTGGTGCCGCCGGGGGTGACGCTGGTATCGGAGTGGCGTCCCGAGGGCAGCAGCCCGCACCCGACACCGGCAGAGGTGAGCATCTACGGCGGGGTCGCCCGCAAGGACTGACCCCTGCGGGCGCAGCTGGGTCCAGGCGGCGGCCACGCCGGGCCGACCGTCGCCGGCCGGCCCGGCGACGACCGGGCGGCCGACACGGTTACTTACTTGGCGGCGAGCACGTCCACCGGCTGGATGACAGGGTCCGCGGCCAGGAGGTCGGGTGCGACCTTCATCAGGGCCTCGGCGATGGGGCCGTTGATGTGCGCGGTACGCCCGTCCTCGGTCTCGAAGGTGTCGAAGATCGCGTAACGGGTCTCGTCGACCTTGAACGCGTACCAGGTCACCGTGCCGGGCTCGGCGACCGCCAGCTCGCGGCCGGCGCGCAGGAAATCAGCCAGCTCAGGCCCCTTCCCCTGCTTGGCCTCCAGCATGACCAGGAACCCGACTTTAACCGCCACGTCATTCCTCCTTGATTGGCCCTTACCCAGGGCGAGCGCTCGCGCCCGTACTTGGTCAGCGGCGCGAGACCGGAAGTCCTTACCGCTCAGCACCTCTCGGCTTCCGCTGAGGTACTGCCGCCGCGCGCGGTGGCACCGCCGCCGGCCACGGCGTGAGCCCCCAGGCGGGCCCAGGAAACACTATGCCACGACGGCCGTCAGGGCGCCGCGATGGCCCGTCGGCCCTGCCCGGGGTTGGGGCCCAGCGGGAAATGCCGGCGGTAATTAGCCATCCAGGCGCACACCTGCTGACTAAAACGGCCTATCGGTCATGGGCGGGCAGTTTTGCGACGGTTGCGTATATCTGGTGTGATTGGGACAATGGGGCGCTCGGGGCGGGGGTGAGGGGTAGTAGGTGGTGCCTGCGACCAGTGTTGCCCGCAGTCGGCGCGTGATGGCTGGCTACGCGTTGTGGATGGCGCTGCTTCTCGCGGCGTACTACGGGCTGCCCGGCCTGCGGGCGGTGACGTGGGGGCTGCTCGGGCTCAGCGGGGTGGCTGCCATCGTGGCGGGCGTGGCGGTCAACCGGCCCGCCCGGAAGGCGCCGTGGCTGCTGCTCGCCGCCGCGAACGCCAGCTTCATCGGCGGCCAGGTGAGCTTCCTGGTCGCCGAGCGGCTCGGCGTGGTGCTGCCGTTCCCCTCGTTCGCAGACGTGCTGTACCTGATGGAGTACCCGCTTTACGCGGCGGCGGCGCTGGTGTTCATCCGGTACCGGACGCCGGAGCGGGGGGACCGGCGGAGCCTGGTCGACGGGCTGACCCTCACGGCCGGCCTGGCCCTGCTGTCGTGGCTGTACCTGGTGCTGCCGAACGCCCAGGACCCGTCGATGTCGTGGCTGGAGAAAAGCGTCACGATCGCCTACCCGCTCGGCGACGTCCTGGTGCTAGCGATGATCGCCCGGCTGCTCGCGCCGGAGACGATGCGGGGAACCGGGCGGTGCAGCTGCTCGCGGTCGGCACCGTCGGGATGCTGGCCGCTGACGTCCTGTACGGGCTGATCCAGCTGCACGGCACCTTTCACAACGGCACGGCCGTTGACCTGGGCTGGGCGGTGCTGTACAGCGCGTGGGGCGCGGCGGCGCTGCACCCGTCGATGACCCAGCTGACCGACCGGGTCACGGTGCAGCGGGCCGAGGCCTCGCCTGTGCGGCTGTTCGTGCTGTCGCTGGGGGCGCTCATCGCCCCGACCGTGCTGCTTATCGGGTCGCTGCGGGATCACTACAGCGACGGGAGCGTCATCGCGGTGTTCTCGGCCGTGCTGTACCTGCTCGTGCTGACCCGGCTGTCGGACACGGCTGCCTCGCACCGCCGGGCTCTGGGGCGTGAGCGCGCTGTACGGCGGGCGGGCGCGGCGCTGGCGTCGGCCGGCAGCGTGGAGGACGCCGCGTCCGCCGCCGAGGGTGCGGCCGCCGCCCTGCTCGGCCCGGGCGGGCGGCCGGCGGCCTTGCTCGCCGTCCGGGCCTGCGGCCGACTCCAGGCCGCCGCGGCGGGCACCGCGGCGCCGATCGGGCAGCTTGAGGAACTGGCGGCAGGCTGGCTGCGGCGGCTGGCCGGCCCGAGGCCGGCGTTCGTCCCGGTTACGCAGCTCGGTGACCCGGTACCGGCGCTGTACCTGGGGTGCGAGGGGGCGTTGCTGTGCCCGCTGATGCTCAGCGACCGCCCGTCCGGGGACCCGCTCATCGGCGTGCTGGCCGTCTTCGGGCGGCGGGCGGCCCTCACCGGGCTGTCCGGGACGCTGGAGGTCCTGGCCGGCCAGGTCGCCCTGGCCATGGAGCGGGTCATCCTCAGCCAGGAGGTCACGCGGCAGCGCAGCGAGGAGTACTTCCGCACGCTGGTGCAGGACGCGTCGGAGGTCATTCTCATCGTCGGCGAGGGCGACGTCGTCCGCTACGCCACCCCCTCGGCGGCCGGCATCTTCGGCCATACCCAGATAGAGGGAGCGGCCCTGCCGGACCTCGCCGGGTCCGCCGGCCAGGAGGAGGTCAGTCGCGCGCTGGCCCGGATGCGCGACCGCGACCGCCGGGGGCACCACGAGGAGCTGTGGCACGTGAGCGGCCGGGACGGCCGTCCGGTTCAGGTCAAGGTCCGGTGCAGCGACCTGCGTGCGGATTCCACGGTGGAGGGCCTGGTGCTTACCCTGCGGGACGTCACCGAGGAGCGCAGGCTTGAGGACCAGCTAAAGCACCAGGCCTTCCACGACCCGCTGACCGGCCTGCCGAATCGGCGGCTGTTCGCCGACCGCGCCGGGCGCGCCCTGGAGGCAGCCCGGCGCGGCGGGTACGACGCCGCGGTCGTGTTCGTGGACCTGGACGACTTCAAGATGGTGAACGACACGATGGGGCACGACGTCGGCGACGCGCTGCTTGAGGCCGCGGGCTCACGGTTGTCCGGGGTGGTGCGCGAGACCGACACGGCGGCCCGGCTGGGCGGCGACGAGTTCGCGCTCCTCATCGAGCGCATCGCTGACCCGGCCGAGGCGGACGCCCTCGCCGCCCGGGTCATGAAGGCATTCAGCTCCCCGTTCGCGCTCCCTGGAAGGCAGATCGTCACGGCCGCCACCGCCGGAGTCGCCACCACCCGCGACAGCGGCGACGCTGACGAACTGCTCCGCCACGCCGACATGGCACTCTACGCGGCCAAGTCCGCGGGGAAGCGGCAGTGGCGCCGCTACCAGCCCGCGCTCGCGGCGGGCATGAACCGGCGGCAAGAGGTGCGGTCCGCCCTCGACCTGGCGCTGAGTGGCTCCGCGTTCACCCTCGCCTACCAGCCCATCGTCGAGCTGGACACCGGTGAGATCGCCGGGTTCGAGGCCCTCGTGCGGTGGCCGCACCCGGACTGGGGGATGATGCTGCCCGGCGAGTTCATCGCGCTGGCCGAGGAAACAGGCCACATCGTCGCGCTGGGCGAATGGGTCCTGCGGCAGGCCGCGGCGGACATGGCCCGCTGGCGGGCGCACGCGTCCCAGGACTCGCCGTACGTCAGCGTGAACGTGTCGGCCCGCCAGTTCCTCTCCCCCGGCTTCGCCGGCACCGTCGCCGACGCCCTCGCCAGCTCGGGCCTCGACCCGCGCGCGCTGACGCTGGAGCTTACAGAAAGCGCGCTGCTCGACCCCGACGACCGGGTGAACAACATCCTGAACGAGGTCAAGCGGGCCGGCGTTCGCCTGGCCATCGACGACTTCGGCACCGGGTACTCGACCCTCAGCTACCTGCGGGAACTGCCGATCGACGTGCTCAAGATCGACAAGTCCTTCCTCGACGGGGTCACCGCCTCGCCGCGGCAGCGGGTCCTGGTCGAGGGGATCATCGCCATCGCGTCCGGGCTCAGCCTCCAGGTCATCGCGGAGGGAATCGAGACGCAAGAGCAGCGCGAGACGCTGGTCGCTGCGGGCTGCCGCTACGGGCAGGGCTTCCTGCTGGCGAAGCCCGTGGGCCCGGACCAGGCCGCGGAACTGATCCGACGGCGGCAGCAGCTCGTCCCCGGGCTTGCCCGCTAGCATGGAGCCCATAGTGGACGCGCTGCCCGCGGTACGCACCCGCCCCGGCGCGTCGGCCCCCGGCAACGTGTACCTGTGCCCCGCGGTGGGCGATTACCCCGTCTACGACGAGGCGATCTACCGGGTGCTGGCGCAGGACAAGCGCCGCAACGCCCTGTTCGCCGCCGCCGTCCACGGCGCGGTCGAACCCGGGGCAACCGTCCTGGAGATCGGCTGCGGTCCTGACCTGCTGTGGACGCTGGCAGCGGTCGACGCCGGCGCGGACCGGGTGTACGCGATCGAGTCCATCCCCGGCAGCGCTCGCCTCGCCGCCCAGGCCGCCTCCGTCCGAGGCGACGGCCGGGTCCGCGTCCTAGCGGGCGACTCCACCCAGGTCGAGCTGCCGGAACGCGCGGACGTGTGCATCGCCGAGATTGTCGGGTGCATCGGCGGCTCGGAGGGCATCGCCGTGGTGGTCGCCGACGCCCGGAGGCGCCACCTCACGCCGGCCGCCGCCGTCATCCCCGCGGCCGTTCGGACCCTGGCCGCCGCGGTGTCCCTGATCGACCTGACCGGCGGCGACGTGGCGATGCCTGCCGAGTTCGTGCCGTACGTGCACGCGGTGTGGGCGGCGGCCAGTGGCCCGTTCGACCTGCGGCTCTACGTGGGCGGCGCTGATCCGTCGGCGCTTATGTCAACCGCGGGCACCTTCGAGGACCTCGACCTCGCCGGGCAGTCCCACGTCCAGGGCGGCGACCTGGTGTTGCGGATCACCAGGACGGGCCGTATCGACGGGCTGCTGGCCTGGATCGAGCTGAAAGTAGGCCCGGACGACCCGGTCCTGGACAGCCTGGCCGAGGACACCAACTGGCTGCCGGTCTACATCCCGTTCACGCGGCAGGAGCCACTCGACGTCAGCGCCGGCGACACCCTGGCCTTGAACGTCACCGCCCGCGACGCGGCCGACGGCGTGCACCCGGAGTACTTCTTCCGCGGCCACCTCACCCACGCCGGCACCGCCGTGCCGGTCAGCGCCGAGTCCAGGTACTGCGGCGGCCCCTTCCGTGCGACCGCCTTGCACCGGATGCTGTTTCCCCTCGCGTAGGCAGGCTCGTGGCAGGCCAGAAAAGCGCTTGGCCGCGGTGGTGTCCGGCTGGTAGCGTTCAGCTGACCGTGACCGGCCGCGAGGAGGTGAGACCCGTGAACGACGAATCGATGTGGGTGCTCCCTGTTCGCATGGTCTGGCGATTGAGGTAGCTGTCGCCGGGAGCGCCTGCGCAACTAGGCACTCCCGAAAGGCAGCAACCCATGCATTCTGTGCGTTTCACCGCGGAGACATCGTCGAACGGCGTCGTCGAACGCGACTTCATCCTGGGCGAGGTCACCGGCGTGCTGTGGTCGCCCGCGTCCGGCTCCGAGCACGCGCCCCTGGTACTGATGGGCCACGGCGGTGGCCTGCACAAGAAAACACCGGGCCTGGAGTCCCGTGCCCGCAACTCCGTGACCGCCTGCGGTTTCACCGTCGCCGCTATCGACGCGCCCGGGCACGGCGACCGCCCGCGCACGGCGGAGGACGAGCAGGCCCGCGCCGACCTCCAGCAGGCCGCTGCGGCCGGCGATACCGAACGCTTCAGGTCGGTCAGCGCCCGTTACGGCACCGCACTGGCCGAGCGGGCCGTGCCGGAATGGCAGGCGACCCTGGATGCCCTCCAGGAACTGCCCGAGATCGGCGCCGAAGCGCCGGTCGGTTATGGCGGCGGCATCACGCTGGGCACCGCGATCGGGATACCGCTGACGGCGACCGAACCCCGGATCGCCGCCGCGATCTTCGGTGGCGGTTTCGTCGTGCGGGAGTCCCTGATCGAGGCGGCGAGACGGGTTACCGTCCCGGTCCAGTTCCTGCTTCCGTGGGATGACGAGCACGTCGACCGTCAGTCCGCGCTGGCGTTGTTCGACGCCTTCGCCTCGAAGGAAAAGACGCTGCACGCCAACCCGGGCGATCACCGCACTGTCCGCTGGTTCGGTGTCGATGACTCATTCCTGGTCCGGCATCTCGGCCGGGCCAGCACGTCACCGGCCTGACGTATGGGTGCCGGCGGCTGGCTTCGCGCCGGCCGCTGGCACCGCTGTCGCGGCCCTCGCGGGGATAAGTGAGACCTTGCCGGTACTCAGCGGATCTGCTCGTGGAAACCGCGCAGCTCTTCGTCGCTGATCGAGTAGCTGTGCTCCTGGCCGGGGAAAGACCGGCTCCTGACCGCGTCGGCGTACTGCGCCACCCCCGCCACCATCTGCGCCTTCACGTCCGCGAAGCGCCTGACGAAACGGGGGGTGTGGCCGTCGTACAGGCCGAGAAGGTCATGGAACACCAGGACCTGGCCGTCGGTGCCGGCCCCGCCCCGATGCCGATCGCCGGGACCGCCAGCATCTCGGTGATCGTCGCGGCGACAGGGGCGGGGATGGCCTCAAGGACGACCGAGAAGCACCCCGCCTCTTGGAGCGCGAGCGCATCACGGGTCACCGCGAGTGCGCGCTGCGCGGTGCGGCCCTGGGCGTGATAGCCGCCGAGTGCGGTCGCGGTCTGAGGGGTGAGGCCGACGTGCCCCATCACCGGAATTCCGGCCTCGACGATCACGCGGGCCCGCTGGACGCTGGTCCCGCCGCGCTCGATCTTGACGGCGTCGCACCCCGCTTCCTTGACGAACCGCTGGGCGGTGGCGATCGCCTGGGCGTCGGAGGCCTCGTACGAACCGAATGGCAGGTCGGCGACCAACAGCGGCGTCGTCAGGCCCCGCCGGGCCGCCGAGGCCAGCATCAGCATCTCGTCCGTTGACACGGCCACGGTCGACGGGTAGCCCAGGACGGTCATGGCGCCGGAGTCGCCGACGAGCACCACGTCGACGTCCGCCGCCTGCGCGACCTGAGCCGACGGATAGTCGTAGGCGGTGACCATCACGATCGGCTCCCCGATCCGCTTTTTCCTGGCCAGGTCGGGCACGGTGACCGGAGATGACTCCGCAGCGCTTTGCGAAGCCCGGGTGCGGGGGGTTGCGGACATTGCTTGCCTCCTCGATACGGCAGCTGGCCCGGTGGGGCGGGTGACTTGCGGACCGCCGGCAGCTCAGGTCGGTTCTATGACGTCGTTATCGATCAGCCGGGTGGCGCCAACGCGCGCGGCCACCAGGGCGAGGACAGTGCCCTCGACCCGGGACACGGGGACCAGCGTGTCGGCCGCCACGAGCTCGAAGTAGTCCGGCTCGATTCCGGGAACGGATAGCGCCTCGATGGCGCTCGCCTTGACCGCCGCGGCGTCCCGCTCGCCCGCGCCCACCAGCGTCTTCGCGGTGACAAGCGCCCGGTGAAGCGCGGTGGCGCGCTGCCGCTCGGTGGCGGACAGCCCGGCGTTCCGGCTCGACAGGGCCAGCCCGTCAGCGGCCCGCACGGTCGGGCAGGCCTCGATCCGGACCGGAAGGTTGAGGTCACGCACCAGTTGCCGGACCACGGCGACCTGCTGGGCATCCTTGCGCCCGAAGTACGCGACATCCGGAGAGACCATGGTGAACAGCTTGGTCACGATGGTCGCGACTCCGTCGAAGTGGGCGCGTCCGCGGTGCGCCCCCTCAAGGATCTCGGTCACGCCGGCCACGGACACCGTCGCGGCGAAGCCCGGCGGGTAGACCTCCTCGACCGGCGGGGCGAACAGGAAATCGACCCCGGCCTCCGCCGCCAGCGCGGCGTCCTGGCGCTCGTCGCGCGGGTAGCGGTCGAGGTCGGCTTGCTCGTTGAACTGTGCCGGGTTGACGAACAGGGAGACCACCACCGTGCCGCACTGCTCGCGCGCGCGGCGCATCAGCGACACGTGGCCCTCATGGAACGCGCCCATCGTCGGCACGAGGCCGATCGGTGTGCCGTCCCGCCGGGCCTGCGACACGGCCGCGCGCACGTCGGCCACGGTGCGAAGGATGATCATGCGTGCCCCGCCAGCTGGCCGTCGGCCAGCTGCCGGGTGGCCTCGACGAGCATGTCGAACAGCGGGAGCAGGTCGGGCGCCCGCTCAGCCACCGCGACCCGCTGCCGGGAGACCGTCACGGCGTCGCCGCGCGCGACCGGTCCGGTCAGGGCGCGCTCGGGCCCGAGCGCGGCCCAGTTCTCCACCGTCGCGCGAACCAGCGGCACCAGCAGGTCACGCTGGACCCCGGCGCTCGCGGCGACCCGTTCGGCCGCTGCCTCCAGCGTGACGAGCAGGTTCGAGGCGATCGTCGCCGCCGCGTGGTAGGCGGCACGATCGTCATCGGCGACAGTGACCGCGACCATGCCGAGCGCCGCGGCCAGGCGGCCCGCCAGCGCTGTCGCGCGGGCCGTGCTGCCGGTGATCGCCGCGCCCGCGCCCGCGAAGCACGCTCCCGCCGACGTGACCGTCATCAGCGGGTGAAGCGAGAACGCCTCATGTGGCGCGAGTGGGGCCAGCGTCGTGGCGCCCGAGCAGTGGCCGACGAGCGGCCCCGGGGCGATCAGCGACGCGGCCGCCGCGATCTGCGCGTCCGGGACGCACAGGATTACCGCATCGGCGCCGTGGCCGTCGGCACCGCGGCCCAGGGGGCCGGTCACGGAGTATCCGGCCGCCGTCAAGGCAGCGGCCAGCGCGCTCCCGAGTCGTCCCTGGCCCACGATGGCCAGGCTGCCAGGGGCGGCGGCGTCTGATGCAGGGTCCCGTTCCAGTTCTCGTCGCCGAGATACCGGACGGTTTTCGAGATAATGTTTTGTATTCAAGGTCCGTCCCGCTAAGGGTGATAGCCTCACGCGGATTCTACCCCCAAGGCTCGGCGTCGCGCGACGGCGGCGTGGCAAGGTCGCCGGGCATGGCGCCCCCTGGCGGGTTCCCTTAAAGTCTGGGTATGGCTGAGCCTCAATCGCGCAGCGGCGGCCAGGGCAATCCGCCTGCCGGCGTCGCGGACGCTGAACTGCGCGCGTCGCACTCGGACCGGGACACGGTGGTGGAGCTGCTGCAGGTAGCGGCGGGCGACGGCCGCCTGTCCGCGGATGAACTGGACGAGCGCCTGGAGCGCGCGCTGACCGCCAAGACCTATGCCGAGCTCGCGGTGCTGACCGCGGACCTCCCGGCCACACCGGGTGCCCCCGCCGTGGTGGCCCCGGGCGCGGTGACCGCGACGCCGAAGGACCTGGTCCGCATCGCCGTCCGCAGCAGCGTTGCCCACCGGGACGGCCACTGGGTGGTGCCGAAGGAAATGCAGGTCACGGTGGGGAGCGGCGGCGTGACGCTTGACTTCACCGAGGCGGTGATCACCCAGCCGCTGCTGCGGGTCGCCGCCGAGGTGAAGAGCGGGACCCTGACCCTGATCACCAGGCCGGGCATCCTGGTGGACGCCGACGACGTTACGGTGCGCAGCGGGAGCGTCACGGTGCCCTCGGCCCCCGGCGCCGGTGTCCCCGTGGAGCTGCGGGTCGAGGTCACCGGCTCAGTGCGCTCCGGAAGCATCACCGCAGGCCCGCCCCGGGCGCCGCGGCGCACGCTCTGGCAACTGCTGCGCGGCGCCCCGCGCCAACGGTCCATCTCCGCCTAGCCGCCGCGCGGCCGGCCAGGCCGGGGCGTTCAGAAATGCCGCATCCACAGGTTGGTCTCGGCGTAGTTCCCCGGTCCCGGCTGGTGTCGATATCGACCGGGTCCAGCGCGTCGGGCACGACGTAGCGGCCGGTTTCGGGGAAGCGCATTGCCGCCCAGTCCTCGCAACTGGGCGACGGTGCCCGTGACGATCATCGACCGGGGCCGGGCCGAGGATGGCCGCGCCCAGGCGCTGGTGGGTGCGGATCCACGGGTCGAGGTGGCGGCCGTCTCGCGGCGGGTCCAGCGGGCGAAGCTGTCCATGGGGGTGAGCGGGTAGCGACTCTTCAGCGGCGGCCGGACCGGGGCGATGACGAGGCCCAGCCCCGCCTGCGCAGCCCGGTCGCGCAGCGCGGCTGATGACCTGCCCGGCCAGGCCGGCGCGCTGACGGTCGGGCCGGACGGCGGCGGCCATGATGCACAGGGTGTCGGGCGCCGTCGCCGTGTCGTGCCCGGCCAGTGCCGGGTGAGTGCGCCGTCGTAACCGCCGTCGGGCAGGCCGGCCCGGCTTCGTCCCAGCGCAGCGGCACCGCCCAGCCGCCGGCGACCACGGCGCCGTCTTCGAGCAGCCGCACGTCGAATTCGGGCCACAGCCTCCAGGCGCGGCGGCATCTCGTTGTCGGCCCGGCGGTCGTGGAGGATGATCTGCGGCCAGGCCGGCGAGCAGCGCCGTCGCCGCTTTCCGCGGCCAGGTCTGGGCGGGTTGCCGTGGTGATGATCTGGGCGTTCAAGCGACCTCCTAGGTTCCGGGTGCCGGAGGGGCCGAATGGGTGAAGCCGCCGTTGCGGGTGAGTTCCCCGGCCCGGCCGGGTTGCATGGGCATCGCGAGCAGGTAGCCCTGCCCGTAGTGGCAGCCCATGGAGGTGAGCAGGTCGCGTTGATGCTCAGTCTCGATGCCCTCGGCGACCACCTCGAAGTCGAGGCTGGTGGCGAGGTGAACGATGCCCTCGGCCAGGGCCAGCTGCCGGTCGTCGCCCTCGATGCCCTCGACGAAGGAGCGGTCCATCTTGACCAGGTCGACGGGCAGGTCCCGCAGGTAGCTGAGCGAGCTGTACCCGGTGCCGAAGTCGTCGATCGCCAGCCGGACGCCGATGGCCCGCAGGCGGGCGAGCTCGGCGAGCTGGGGACCGTCCCGGGGCAGCAGCGCGGTCTCGGTGAGCTCAAGCACGAGCGCGGCGGGATCGAGACCGGAGGTGTCCAGGACGCGCCGGACCGTGCCGGCGAAGGCGGGGTCGTCGAACTGGCGTGCTGCGACGTTGACGCTGACGTACAGGTCACGGCCGGGCCGGCGCCCGAGGATCATCCCGCCACTGGTGAATGTCCGCGCTGGCGCGGCGCGAGCACCCAGGCGCCGATCGGGACGATCTGGCCGGTCTCCTCGGCGAGGGAGATGAACTGGCCGGGCAGCAACATGCCCCACCGGGGGTGCGGCCAGCGCAGCAGTGCCTCGAAGCCGGCCAGCTCGCCGGTGGCGAGCCGCACGATCGGCTGGTAGGCCAAGGCGAACTGCAGACCTGCCCGCCGCGTCCGCCAGCGCCTGCTTCAGGTCCCGCTTAAGAGCAAGGCCATTGGAGAGAACGGAGCGGTAGCGGCGCCACTGCCGCTTGCCCGCCGCCTTCGCCGCGTACAGGGCGAGGTCGGCGTGGCGCAGCAGCTCGCTGGTGTCGGTGCTGTCCAGCGTGGTGGCCACGCCGATGGTGGCGCTGGTGGCCACGAACCCGTGCGCCAGCAGGAACGGCTCGGTGAAGGCGCCGATCACGCGCTCGGCGGCGGCCTCCACGGACTGCTCGTCGGCCGCATTGCCGATGAGCAGCGCGAACTCGTCGCCGCCGAGGCGGGCCGCGGTGTCGGACTCCCGGGTGAGCGCGGACAGCCGCTCGCCCACCGCGACCAGCAGTTCATCGCCGGCGGCATGGCCCATCGTGTCGTTGGTCATCTTGAAGTCGTCCAGGTCGATGAACAGCACGCCGGCGATCGTCCCGGTCCGCCCGAGGGCGGCGAACTGCTGGGCGATCCGGTCCTGGAACAGCACCCGGTTGGGCAGCCCGGTCAGCGCGTCGTGGAAGGCCCGGCGCTTCAGCTGCTCCTCAAGCTCGTGCTGCTCGGTCACGTCCCGCAAGGTGAGGACCAGCCCGGCGACGCTCGGGTCGTCGCGCAGGTCGCTGCACCGGGCCTGGATGTGGACGCTCCGGCCGTCCCGCCGGGTGATCCGCTGGTCCAGCGTCCGGGGCCCGTACCTCGACCGGTGCCGCGCAGCCGGCGGAAGGTGAGGGCGAACTCGTCGCGGTCGCGTATCAGCGACCAGTGTCCCAGAAGGTGGTGCCCTCCGCGGGGACGTCGCCGAAGATCTGCGCGGTGGACGGGGTGGCGTACCTGACGATTCCCTCGTCGGTGACGATGACGATGGCGTCGGAGGCGTCCTGGACCACGACACGGAAGTAGGCCTGGCCGCGCTGGCGGATCACCTCCTGGCGGAGCATGATGCCCCGCAGCGTGAGGGCGGCCTGGTGGGCGAGGATCTCCAGCGTCGCGGTCAGGTCGGCCAGCACCCGCTGCTCGCCGAACACCGCGATCAGGCCGACCGGCTCGCCGTCTTCGGTGTCGCTGACGGTCAGCGGGCACAGCAGCATCCACTCCGCATCGGGCCGGGTGTCCTGGGCCGGGAGGGGCAGGCCGCGCATCGGCGTGAGGACGGGGCCCGTCTCGGTCACCAGCGCCTGCCATGCCTCGGCCAGCTGGCTCACGTCCCCGGCGTTTCCTGCCCGGGCAGCCCGCGGCGTGCAGCACACCATCGGCCCGCACCCCGAGTAGCGCGTCCCCCTGGGCGTGCCCGCCGAGCAGGGCGCGGCCGACGTGTCCTTGACCACGTCGGCGACCTGCGGCACGTCAGCCGCGGTGACCAGGGACAGGCCGGCCTGCCGCAACACCCGCTCCCGGTCGCGCGCTCGCCGGTGCGAGGTGGCCGCGTCCCACAGCCGGGCCAGCACGAGAAGGTACAGGATCGCGGAGAAAACGCCGGTCACGGCGACGTCCGACCCGCTGGGCCGGTCGGTCACTAGCACCACCGGGGCGATGAGCGCGGCGGCCATCAGCATCGCGAGCCTGGCCCGGGAGAGTGTCACCTGCTGCCTGGGTACTCGGCTCGGTCAGCTTCGCCATCGTCGGGTGCAGCGCGGCCGCGCCCCAGGCCGCGTAGAACAGGGCCCACCCCAGGTCGGTGGGGCCGCCGTTGCTGAACGGCTCGGTGAGCTGTATCGCGCCGAAGATGGAGTCTGAGGCCAGGACGGCGATGGCGCCGACGGTGAGGAACTGCACGCACCGTGCCCCGCCGGTGCCCGGCGCGAGCAGCCGGACGAGCAGGGCCAGCATCAGCACGTCACCCAGCGGGTAGGCGATCGTCGACACGCCCGCTGCCAGCCCGTCCAGCGACGGGTCGTGCACGTAGGGCGTGATCAGGAACATCCATGACAGCAGCCCCAGGCCCGCCGTCAGCGTCAGCCCGTCGATCAGGCGCATGCCGGTCCCCGTGCGGGGAGCGGGCGGCGACGAAGCCGAGCAGCCCGGCCGCCGCCAGCGGGTAGCACGACAGGTAGAACGCGTCCGCGAACGATGGGAACGGCAGGGCCGTCCCCATCTGCTCCGCCACCAGGAAGCTCATCTGGCCCGCGCCGAAGCAGGTCAGCGCGGCCGCGAGCAGCACCCAGGGCAGCTTGCGGGCCGGACGGTTCAGCGCCAGCCCCGCGATGATGCCGCTCACGCCGCTCAGGCACAGCAGGCCCCACGATTCCGTCCGTGCCGCGGGGACCGCGTAGTACACCAAGACCAGCACTGCGACCCAAGCGCTGTACCCGACGAGTATGTTCTTCCGCTGTCCCATCCTTGCGGCAATGGCGGCCCAGCCCACTTTTTCCCTTCCGACGCATCGCGTGCTCGCTCGTAACATCATGTACCCATTTGTGCACGGTACGCTACACCTGGGGGAGGATCGCCCCGGTCGGCGCACCCCCGGGCCCCAGGGTGAGCATGGCCACCCCGGCGGCCGCCGGGACGGCGCAGGGCCCAGGCGGCGCGTCCATTCCCGGTCAGCGGAGCTGGCGGCGCGCGATGCGGCCGACGACGGCGATGCCCTCGCTGATCTGCGCGGGGGTGCTGGCGGCGTAGCCGAGGACCAGCCCGGGCGGCTGCGGCCGCTGGCTGTGCCAGGACAGCGGCTGCACCTTCACGCCGCGGTCCAGCGCGGCCGCGGCGAGGGCGGTGTCGCTGCGCCCGCGTCGGGTGGCACGGCATCGAAGGTGAGGGTGAGGTGGCAGTCCGGCCGCGGCACCGTGGATGCGGGCCCGCGGCAGGCTGGCGCCGATGGCCGAGATCATCGCGTCGCGGCGCCGGATGTGGCGCTGGCGCAGCAGGCGCAGGTGGCGTTCGAGGTCGCCCGACTCCATCAGCTCGGCCAGCACCAGCTGCGGCAGGACGGCGTTGCCGAGGTCGGCGTCCCGTTTGGCTTCCACGATGGCGTCGTGGAGGGCCGCCGGGACCAGCAGCCAGCCGGTGCGCAGGGCGGGGGCCAGCAGCTTGGAGACGCTGCCGGTGTAGCAGACCTGTCCGGGCAGTGCCGAGCGCAGCGCGGGAACCGGAGGCCGGTCGTAGCGGTGCTCGGCGTCGTAGTCGTCCTCGATGACCAGCCCGCCGTCGACCGCCCAGTCCCGCAGCTCCCGTCGCCGGTCGCCGTCGAGGACGACGCCGGTCGGGAACTGGTGCGCCGGGGTGAGCATGACCGCGGGCGCGCCGCTGGCCCGCAGCTCGTCGACCCGCAGCCCGCGGGCGTCGACCGGGACCGGCGGCGTGTCCAGGCCCCAGCTGCTCAGGAGCCGCCTGGACCCGAGCGAGCCCGGGTCCTCCACCGCGACCGCGGCCAGGCCGGACCGCCGCAGCGTCCTGGCCAGCAGGGCCAGGGCCTGCGCCACGCCGGCGACGATGATGACCTCCTCCGGGTCCGCCACGATGCCACGGTTGCGCGCCAGCCAATGAGCCACCGCGGCCCGGAACGCTGGCGCCCCGCGCGGGTCGCCGTAGCTGAAGCTCGACGGCGAGAGCCCGCTGAGCACGCCGCGCTCGGCGCGCAGCCAGGCGCCGCGCGGGAACGCGGCCAGGTCGGGAACGCCGGGGGACAGGTCGATGCGGCACGCGGCGGCACGGAAGGAGTCGAGCACCTCGGCCCCGGGCGCCGGCAGGCGAGCGCGGCACGCTCGGTCGCGGTCCCGCCGGCCGGGCCGGCGGCGGCGCGGGCATGGCGGCCGGCACGGCCACCACCCGTGTCCCGCCCGTCCGCGCCCGGCGACGTGCCCGTCCTCGGCCAGCCGCTGGTACGCCTCGGTGACGACCCCGCGCGAGACGCGCAGCTCGTCGGCGAGGACCCGGCTGGCCGGGAGCCTGGTGCCGACGGGCAGGCGGCCGTCGGCGATGGCCCGCCGCAGCCGCTGCGTGAGCCAGTCGGTCAGGCCGCCGGCCGGGGCGTCCGCCCGGTCGAGCTGCAGGAAGTCCGCACCCGTTATGGACTGGTGAATGTGCCGCGGTCATTGGACCTACTCACCGGTCCAATCTTGCGGGAGGGTCGGGGCGTGAGCAAGCCACTCGCCCCCGGCCGGCCGCCGGCCAGCGGCACCTCCGCCGGCGTGGCCGGCATGGCCCTGGTCGGCAGCAGTGTCGCGGTCTCCCGCACGCTCGGCTCGGCGCCGCTGTGCACGGCCCAGGCGATCCGGTACGCGATCGCCGGCGTCCTCCTGCTGGCCCTCGCCCGGTTCCTGCGCGTCCCGCTGGTCCGGCCACGCGGCCGTGAGTGGCTGTGGCTGGCCGGCATCGCGGCGGCCGGCCTGGTCGCGTTCAACGTGGCGATCGTGCGCGGCGCGGCCCACGCCCAGCCGACCATGATCGCGGTCGCGGTCGCCTGCGTGCCGGTGCTGCTCGGCGTGCTCGGTCCGCTGATGCAGGGCCAGCGGCCGCACCGCCAGGTGGTCACCGCGGCGGTCATCGTCACGGCCGGCGCGGCCGCGGTGGAAGGCGCAGGCCACGCCGACGCCGAGGGCCTCGCCTGGGCTGCCCTGGCGCTGGCCTGTGAGGCCGCCTTCACCCTGCTCGCGGTGCCGCTGCTGGCCCGCCACGGCCCGTGGGGGGTCTCGGTGCACACCGTGTGGCTGGGCGCCGCCATGTTCGCGGTGCTTGGCGGGATTACCGAAGGGCCGGCGGCCGTGACCCGGCTGACCTCTGCCAACCTGATTGCCGTCGGCTACCTGGCGGTCCTGGTCACTGTGGCGGCGTTCGTCCTGTGGTACTCGGCGGTGGCCGCCCTGGGACCCGGGCGGGTCGGCCTGATCGCCGGCATCGCCCCGGTGTCGGCGGCCCTGACCGGGATCGCCCTGGGCAGCCGGGCGCCTGACCTGCTGATGTGGGCCGGGATCGCCGTGGTGCTTGGCGGGCTGGCCGCGGGGCTCCGCGCGCCGTCCCGACCGCCGGCAACGACCTGACCCTCACCGCCCTGCTCACCGCAGAGGCAGCGGTTCCACCTGCGGCCGCGACAGCCCGGGCCGCCGACGCGGAACGCGGCCCGTGCGGTGCTTCGCCCGGTGACGCGTAATGGGCTAGCTTTGGGGCGCGGATGTCCGAAGAAGTTCGTGTGCCGGGGGCTCATGTGACCGCGAGTGCGTGGCGACAGGTTGTGCAGGCGGTGGCCGTGCCCGGCTACGGCCACCGGTACCGGCGGTGGGTGCTTGACTCGCTCAGGTACGTCAACGGCCAGGATCTCGCGACCGGCGGTGAGCACATCCCGGAACTGGCCGACGTGTACATCGACGTCGGCCTGGTCAGCCGGTCGCCGCTGTCCGAGGACGCCGGCGCCCTGAGGCCGAGGACGCCGGCGACAGGAGGCCGCCGCCGCCGCGCGGCGGCACTCGATCGGCGAGCTGCTCGGCCGCCGCTCGCCCGCGCCCATCGTCCTCGTCGGCCAGCCGGGAAGCGGCAAGAGCACCCTGCTCGCCCACGCGGCCCGGTGCAGCGCCCGGCCGGGCCTGCCCGGGCACCCCGGCCGCGGGCGCGTCCCGGTGCTGCTCGCGCTGCGCGAGTCGGCCGCCTCGGTCGTCGCCGATCCGGCGATCACGCTGCCGGCGGTCGTGCGGGCCGCGGCGGGCGGCGCGCCAGCCGGCGAGCCGCACGGCTGGTGGGAACGCCAGCTGCGGCGGGGCCGGTGCCTGGTCCTGCTGGACGGCCTGGACGAGGTCGCCCGGGCCGAGGACCGCCTGGCCGTGGCGGACTGGGTAGAGCGGCAGATCGCCGCCTACCCCGGCAACCGCTTCGTGATCACTTCCCGGTCGTTCGGCCTGCTTAGCCCGCTGACCGGGCAGGCCGACGTCTACCTGGTCCGGCCGCTGTCGGCCGAGCAGGTGCGGGCTCTACCTGGACCGCTGGTTCCTGGCCGCTGAACGGCACGCCACCGGCGCCTCCGGGCGGACCGCGCGGCGCGCCGTGCAGCTGCGGGCGGGCGAGTCCGCCGCCCGGCTCACCGCCCTGCTCCATGAGCACCCGGCCCTGTACGACCTGGCGGTCAACCCGCTGCTGCTGACGATGATGGCCACGGCCCACCGCTACCGGGGCGCGCTGCCCGGCAGCCGGGCCGAGCTCTACGGCGAGATCTGCCAGGTCCTGCTGTCGCGCCGGGGCCAGTCCAAGGACCTGCCCGAGCTGCTGCCCTGGGCGGCCAAGCAGGCCCTGCTGGCCGCGCTCGCCTACCAGATGATGTCCGGCCACGTCACCGACCTGCCGGCCAGCCGGGTGCTGGAAATCCTCGGGCCGCCGCTCGAACGCTTCCCCGCGTCGGTCACCGGCGAGGCGTTCCTCGACGACGTCTCGCGCAGCGGCATGCTGGTCGAGGTGGCCCACGGCCGGTACGCCTTCACCCACCTGACCTTCCAGGAGTACCTGGCCGCCCGGCACGTTAGCGCCGTGCCCGACCTGGTGAAGAACCTGGCCGACAACGTCGGCGACCCGTGGTGGCACGAGACCATCCGGCTGTACGCGACGACCGCCGACGCCAGCCCGGTCGTCCGCGCCTGCCTGGACAGCGGCACGATCCCCGCGCTCACGCTGGCCTTCGACTGCGCGCAAGCCGGCACCGAACTCGATCCCGACCTGCGCCGGCGGCTGGACCGGGAGCGCGCCCGGGCGTACGAGCCGGACTGCCCGCCCGGGCACCGGCGGCTGATCGCCGGCGTCCTGGCCGCCCGCCACGTGCGCCGCACCCTGACCACCGCCAGCGGCACCAGGATCTGCGCCGCGCCGGTCCCGGCCGACCTGTACTGGCTGTTCCGGCAGGACACCGGGGCGCCCCAGCCGGACGGCCTGCGTGCTGCCAGCCCGGCGCCGGCCAGCCCGGTGCCGACCAGGCCGCCACCGGCATCTGGGGCACCGAGGCGCGGGCCTTCGTCACCTGGCTCAACGCGGTCACCGCCGCCGGGCCGGCACCGAGGTCCGGCTGCCGCTGCCCGGCGAACTCCAGGAGGAGGCCGTCTGCCGGCGCCCTGGCCAGCCGGCTCCCGGCCACGGTCACCTCGGCGTGGACCCAGCCGGAGCCGGAGCTGTGGCTGCGCCCCGGGCAGGCGCACCCGCACGAGCTGACCGGCGACGCGATCGGCCGGGCGGTCGCCGCCGATGCCAAGGGCACCGCGATGCTGCCCCAGGTGATAACCGCCGCCGTTCTCGATGCGATTCTCAAGATCACCCGGGACCTGGCGGACATCCGCGCGCTGAGCAGCGCGCTGGACGGCGACATCGCGGCCCGTGGCGCACTCCGGGGGCGAGGTGGTCGAGCTGATGCACGCGCACTCCCGGGCCATCGTGCTCGGCTACGCCCACGCCCTCGACCTCACCCGCGCCCCGGCCATCACGCACACCCGCGCCGCCCACCCCGACCTCGTCCGCGCCCTGGGCCTCACGGCCGGCCGGGCCCTGGCCGACGCCGTGGCCGGCGAGCTGGCGGGGGCCATCGACCTCGCCCGCACCCAGGCCGTCGAGCTGGCCGCCGCCATCGACCTGGACCTGACCATCCTCAGCGCGTTCGACTTCGACCTGGATCACGTGCGCGACCTGGCCCGCGCGCACGCCGCCGAATTCGGCCAGGCGTACGGGCTCGCCCGGGGCATTCCCCGCGCCGCCGACCTCGACCTGGCCGGCGTCCTCGGCCTGGGTAGCGCCGCTCGACGCCGACGTGCCGCTCGCGCCGCGGCCACTGAAGGCACCTTCGCGCCCGACCCGGCGCTGCCGCTGCCCGCGCCTGCTCGGGCTGCCGCTGCGCTGGGTCGCCGACGGGCCGCTGGCCGGCGCCCTGCTGCAGGTGCTCGCCGCGCACCCCGCCTCCGGCGCGGGCGACCGCCCGCTGCCCGGCGACCCCCGACCAGGAGTTCGCGCTCGCGCTGTCGTCCCGGGCCGGGATCGACGAGGCTACCCGGCTGCGGGCGGCCCTCGGCCGCTCGCCCGTCGACGCGCTCCGCGAGCTGGCGGCGGCCAAGCCGGCCACGGAGGACTGGCGCCGGGCCACCGGGCTCGGCCGGCTGACCGACGCCTGCGCGCCGCTGAGCGACACGCACCGGCCGCCCGGCCCGGCCGACGCGGCCGCGCTGCGGGCCGTCGCCCTGGCCCTGGCCGCCGCCACCGGGCCGGGAGCCGGCGAACCGGAGGTGCTGCGCACCGTCGCCGCCACCGTCACGCTGGCCGAGGACCGTGGCGCACGGCCGGGCCACGGCGGGCGAGTCCATCATCCTCGCCCTCGCCTGACGCTAAGTCCTTGCGCCCCACCAGGTGGAAGACGCGGCTGAGCTGGCGGTAGGGGTCGCGCCTGCTGGCTTCGAGTTCGACCGCGGCCGTCGCCGCCAGCCGCCTCGGCGTCGCCCGGGTCCAGCTCGGTCCCGCCGAAGCCGAGCCAGTCGACGAACAGCCAGACCCCGTACCAGCGCAGCGGCTCCACGCCCCGGGCCCGGATCAGCTCGCTGACCTCCTCGACCGTGGTGGCCCAGGTCGGCAAGCCGAGGACCCCGGTCTCGCGGCGGGCGTCGAACGACGCCAGGGCGTCCGCCCAGCGCTGTTCCAGGGCCGGCCGCACCGCCATCGCGTTGCGGTTGCCCGCCATGATCGAGACGATCCCGCCAGGGGCGGCGCACCGGCACAGCTGGTCAACCAGCGGCCCGGAGTCCTCCTGGTAGCCGAGCACGCCATGGCACAGCACGGCGGCGAAGCGCCGTGCCGCCGGTTGCCGCGTCGGCGTCCTCGCCCCCGGCCTCCAGCAGCGTGACCCGCTGCCGGGCCTCGGCGGGCAGCCGGGCCAGGCGCTGCCTGGCCTTGTCGAGCATGGCGGGCGACGGGTCGAGCAGCGTCACGTCGTAGCCAGCCAGGGCCAGCGGGAACGACTGGTGACCCGCGCCGCCGCCCACGTCGAGCACGGCCGCCGGGGGCGGCGGCAGGTGCTCAAGCAGCTGCTGGTGCAGCACGTAGGTGCGCACGCGCCCCTTGACCGTGGCGTAAGCCCCGTCGGCGAACTGATCGGCCAGGCTGACGCTGGCCCAGGTGTCATCGACCACCAGCACACCGTATCAGTTAGTAGTTAGTAACTAGTAACATAGTGGCCATGGCTGCGCGGATGAGCGGACCGGAGCGGCGGTCCCAGGTGCTGGGGATCGCCGCGCGCGAGTTCGCGGATCACGGACTGCACGGGGCGTCGACCGAGGCGATCGCGCACGAGGCGGGCATCACCCAGGCCTACGTGTTCCGGATGTTCGGCACCAAGAAGGCGCTGTTCCTCGAGCTGGTCGGCGCGGCATTCGACCAGTTCAGCGACGGCATGGCGCAGGCCGCGGGCGACGCCGCCGGGCTCGGCGCGCTGACGCTGATGGGGGAGCGGTACTACCAGACGCTGGCCGACCGCACCACCCTCCTGCTGCAGCTGCAGGGGTTCGCCGCCTGCGGTGACGCCGAGGTCCGCGACCTGGTGCGGGCACGGGTCGCCCGCATGTGGGACACGGTGGCTGGCGTTTCTGGCCTCGACCCGGTCACGGTCAAGTCGTTCCTCGCCTTCGGGATGCTGCTGAACAACGCGGCCGCCCTCGACGTCGGCGAGCTGGACGAGCCGTGGGCGCGGGGGGTCCGCACCCGGGTTCAGGCCGGGCTGTTCGAGCACATCACGACGGAAACCAACGCGTAGCGGAGGCCGAACGGCGGCGTCAGCCGGAGACGGCGATGCCGAAGGCCCCGATGCGGTCCGGCGTGGAGACGAGGATGGTCTTGAACCCGGGGTGGCGCCGGGCGAAGGTGGCGAAGCCGTCATGGCTCCTGATGTCGTCGATCAGCATGACCCCGCCGACCGGCATGACCGAGGCGGCCTGCTCCATCTCGAACAGCGTGTTCTTGTACGTGTGCAGGCTGTCGTGGATGAACAGCTCCACCTTGCCGACCTCGGCGACCAGGGGAGGCATCACCTTCCTGCTCTCGCCCTCCACGTAGGTCCACCGGGGGCGGCACTCGTCGGTGACGGCGACCCCGGTCTGCCCGTGCACCTGGAGGTTGAGCGGGTTGGCGATGTCGATGCTCCACAGGTGCCCGCGGTCGTTCAGGTTGAGCGCCTCGAGCACCACCCGGCTGCTCACCCCGTGGGCCACGCCGGTCTCCACGACGCCTTCCGGGCGGGTGTGGCGGGCGGCGCACCAGATCGCGGTGCACATGTCGATTTCCATGTCGCTGTACCAGCCGTAGGTGTGGCGGCCGGTGCCCAGCCCCTTGTCGGTTAGCAGCGCGCCGACGACATCGAGCAGGTCATGCAGTTTCTGAATTTCGGGGCAGGGCCAGGGGGCGCCGAGCAGGCCGTGCAGGTGCTCATTCCAGTCGTCGTCGAAGTCGGCGTCCGTGGTGGACGCGTGCCCCATCCGCTGCCGCCACTCGTCGGGCAGCGCCTTGACTACCCGCACGGGGTGCGCTGGGAAAGGCTCGCGCGACGGGCGCCAGTTCACGGGCCGCGTTCTTCAGATTCCACATTCGCCTGAACTCCTCGATGTCGCCGGCCGCCTCCCGGCGAGCCGCGTCGGCTCCAGCCAGCCGCCCGCATTTTGATGCCTATATATGCGACTACTTTCCGAGTCGCTGCTATAGAGGGCATCAGTATGCCTGATTCGCTGATAAATGCCGCAATGACTGATGTTTTTCACAGGATTTCACACGGCGTAAGGCGCTTGCGGTGCCAGCTGGACGGTCAGGCAGACATAACGGGAGGCCAGCGGCCGGCCGCGCGCCGTCCTTGGCCTCCGTCCGCCGCGCTATCAGCGCGGCGAGGCCGTCGAGGATGCGCTCGATGCCGAACGGCAGGGCCTGGTCGCGCGCGTCGTCGGCGGCGTCCGCGAACGCGGCGACCGTGTGCGGGAACTCCCGCGCGCGGCTGGCCAGGACGGGCGCGAGGTTCGCGGCCAGCTGCGCCTCGGGCGAGCCTGGCTGATCGGCCTGGCGGCGGATCCCGGCCGCCAGCGCGGCGAGCAGGGCCAGCGCGTCCAGCTTCTCGGCGGCGGCGAGCGGCAGCCCCGCCATCGCCGCCAGGCCCGCCTCGAACCACTGGAGCTCGCACGGGCCGGGCGGGTGCGGGCGCAGCGACAGTTCCAGTGCCCACGGCCGGGCCAGCGACCGCTGGTAGAGGTCCTGCCCCCAGGCGGTCAGCGCCCTGCGCCAGTCGCTGCCAGGCCGGGTGGCCTCCTCGCCCGGCAGGCCGATTGCCCGGTCGAGCATGAGCGCGGTCAGCTCGGACTTGCCCGGCACGTAGCGGTAGAGCGCCATCTTCGTCGACCGGAGGGAATCGGCGACGCGCTGCATGGTCACGGCCTCCAGGCCGTGAGCGTCGGCGATGGCGATACCCGCGTCCACCACCTGCTCCAGGGTGAACTTCGGCTTCGGCCCGCGCTTGTTCTCGGGCGGGCTGGCCCACAGCAGGCGGATGACCGCGCCGTCCGGTGCCGCGGGGGACCCGCCGTCCGCTGTCATGCGCCGTCCTCCGTTCGGGACTTGTAACTGTGTCCATCATACGCTATTAATAATTGTGTCCGATGGACGCAGAAAACGTACTCGCAGGGAAGGTCTGTCATGGCAGCTCAGCAGGTTCTCATCGTTGGCGCGAGCATCGCCGGCCCCGCACTCGCCCGGTGGCTCGGCCGCAACGGCTTCGACGTCACCGTGGTCGAGAAGGCCCCGGCCATCCGGGCCGGCGGCCAGGCGGTCGACTTCAAGGGGCGCACCCACCGCGGCGTGCTGACCCGGATGGGGGTGCTCGACGACATCTGGGCGAGCCAGACGGCCAAGACCGACTGGCGGCTGGTGGACGGCGCGGACCGGGTGAAGGCCGTGGTCCCCGGCGAGTTCCTCGGCGGCGACGTGGAGATCCTGCGCGGTGACCTCGCGGCCATCCTGCACCGGCACAGCGCCGGCGACGCCGACTACGTCTTCGGCGACGAGATCACGGCCATGACGCCGGGCGCGTCCGGCGTCGACGTGGAGTTCGCCCGCCGCCGGCGGGAACGGTTCGACCTGGTGATCGGGGCGGACGGGGTGCACTCCGCCGTGCGCCGCCTCGCGTTCGGCGCCGAGGCCGAGCACGTCACGCCGCTCGGCTACTACTACGCGGTCGCCAGCGGGGACGTGCCGGCCGATGGCCTGGTGACCGAGCTGCCCGGCGGCCGGCACGTCGCCTACGGCTACAACTCCCCGGGCTGCCTGGCCCTGCTCGGCGGGCAGAAGGCGCCCTCCCTGTTCGTCTTCCGCGCGCCGCGGCCCGACTACGACCGGCGGGACACCGCGTCGCAGCTCCGCTTCCTGGAAACGGCGTTCGCCGGGGTGGGCTGGCGGGTGCCCGCCATGCTCGCCGCCGCCCGCATGTCCGGCGACTTCTACCTCGACGCGCTCGCGCGCAGCCGGATGACCGCGTTCACCAGCGGCCGGGTCGCCCTGGTCGGCGACGCCGGCTACGCGAACACCCTCGGCGGCTTCGGCACGGGGCTCGCCATCGTCGGCGCGTACGTCCTGGCCGGCGAGCTGGTCGCGGCCCGCGGTGACCACGCCGCGGCGTTCGCGGCCTACGACCAGCGGATGCGGGGCCTCACCAAGATCGCCCGGTCCGGCAACGCCGGGCCGTTCCTCGCCCCGCCGTCCGGGACCCGGATCCGGCTGCGCGACTGGACGTTCTCCAACCGGCTGATGTTCCGGTTCCTGATGTGGATGACCGACCGGTTCGCCACCGATGACGCCGTCCCCGATTACTCGCTGGCCTGACCCCGGGTCCCGGTCACAGTTCCCGAGCGCTCGGCGCGTCCCGCCCATCCCTCCCATCCGTCCCGTGATCGCGTCCTCCGCTCAATAAAAAGGCGCAGCGAGCCGAATAGTTGACGCCCTGCGCTCCTTTTCTCTATAGAGGCCGTCCTTCTTCAGGCCGGCTTGTGGTGAGGAGAGACCGCTCCCGGTATCCGGGCTGAAGGAGGACGCTAGACATGACCTCGGCAAGCAGGGTCCCCGTGCGTGACGTACCCCTCCTGCCGGGGGCGCGGCGGCTGCTCGGTCACGGGCTCGAGTTCGGCCGTGACCCCCTGGCGCTGCTCCAGCGGGCCAGGGAGCACGGCGACGTGGTCCGCCTGCGCTTCGGCCCGTATCAGATCTACGTGCTGAACAGCCCCGACGCGATCAGGGGCGCGCTGGTTGGCGAGGCCAGGAAACTGGAGAAGGGGCTGAGCTTCGGCCGGGCCAAGCGGCTGATCGGCAACGGGCTGGTCCTTTCCGAGGGGGAAGACCACCGCCGGCAGCGGCGGCTGATGCAGCCGGCGTTTCACCGGGCCGAGATCGCCCGCTACATGGCCACCATGGCTGGACGTCGCGGTGCCCCGCATCGACGCCTGGCCAGACGGCGGCACGCTCGCGTTCGACCAGGAGATGCGCTCCATTACGCTGACCGTGCTGACCCGCACGCTGCTGTCCAGCGACGTCGGCGGCGAGACGGTCAGCGAGATCGAGCGGCTGCTGCGCGTCCTGCTCACCGAGTTGCTGCCGAAGGGGCTTCATCGCGAACATCCCGCGGCTGTCCTGGGTGCCTACCCGGTCCAACCGGCGCTTCGCCGCCGCCAGACGGCAGCTCGGCGAGCTGCTGGCCGGCATCATCGACGGTTACCGCACGGCGGGCGCCGACCACGGGGACCTGATGTCGATCCTGACCAGCGCGCGCGACGAGGAGACCGGCGCGCCGATGACCACCAGGCAGCTGCTTGACGAGGCGACCACGCTGGTGATCGCGGGCTCCGAGACCACCGGCAATACCATCGCCTGGGCCTGTTACCTGCTAGCCGGGCACCCGCAGGTGCGCGAGCGCCTGCAGCGGGAGGCTGACGATGCGCTGGCCGGCGGCGGCACGGGCTACGAGGCCCTGACCCGGCTCCCGTTCGCCCGCGCCGTGGTCACCGAGACGCTGCGGCTGTACAGCCCGGTGTGGCTGCTGCCGCGGAAGGCCGTCGCCGACGTGGAACTCGGCGGCCACCTGCTCCCCGCCGGGGCCAGGATCCTGTTCAGCCCGTACGCGCTTAACCGGGACGCGCGGGTGCACCGTGACCCGGACCTGTTCGACCCCGACCGGTGGGCCACCGACTATACGAGGACCGAGCTGCGGGCATCGTTCTTCCCGTTCGGGCAGGGCGTCAGGAACTGCATCGGCGAGGGGTTCGCCTGGGCCGAGTCCGTGCTGCTGCTCAGCGCGATCGCCGCCCGCTGGGACCTGCGGCTCGCCGACGGCGCCGACGTACGGCCGCTGCCGAGTAGCACGCTGGTGCCAAGCGAGCTGCCCGTCGTGGTGACCAGGCGGGTAACCCGCGCCGGTCAGAAGATGCCGCCCCCGTCGTCGTAGCCGCCGCCGTCGAACCCGCCGGGGTCGTCGTACCCGCCCGGGTCCTGGTAGTCGCCCTGGTCGCCGCCATCGTCACTGCGCCACCGCCCGGGTGACACCGTGGATTCAGCCGAAATCCCGCGAACTCGCCGGCCGGTCAGTCCGCACGAGACTGGTGTCGTCGCGCTTTGCCTGGCTTCCGTAGCCATGGCGCGGAACGGGGCCGACGGGCGCCAGGCGGACGAGCAGGTTGTAGGTGACCAGCGCGATGGCCAGGTGCATCACCATCAGGACGGCGACGGCGTCGGCCGGCTGGCCGCCATAGAGGATGTATGCGTCTGGCAGCAACAGGACAACGGTGACCAAGATCGCCATGCGGAAGAAAAGCCACCGGGGGCTGGACGAGATCCGCGTGACGATCGGCCAGGCCACGCACGCGATGATGACGCCGATTACCGTGAGCTTGGAGTAGTCGCCGAACTGGAAATGCGCGTACCCCTTGGTGGCGGGGAACGCGGCCTGGCCGATGACCACCAGCAGGGCATCAGCGATGAGGGACCCGGCGATGGCGCCGATGGTGGCCAGCACCACCCGGGACGTCTTCGGCTGGGCGTGCTGCGGGCGGAAGTCGACCCGGGCCATGGATGCGAGCTGCTTGAGCATGCTCGAAGGCTAAGCGGCGAAGGCAGCGGCGCTGGCCCGTTGTCATGCTTCCTTCATGAAGTCGGCCTAGGCTTGCCTTGCGTGACGCAGACCAGGCACAACGATCCCGCAATAGCCTGCGGGTGGCCGGTACATTCGGAGACTGTGAGGGTACTGGTCGCGGAGGACGACGCGAACCTCGGCGCGGTTCTCGCTCGTGGGCTACGGGAACACGGCTACGTCGTGGACCTGGTGCCCGACGGCGAGACCGCGGCCAAGTACCTGCGCTACTACGCCTACGAGGTGGTGGTGCTCGACTGGCGCATGCCCCGCCTGTCCGGCCTGGACCTGCTGGCCCGGCTGCGCCGCGACGGCGTCGGCACGCCGGTGCTGATGCTGACGGCCCGGGACACTCCCGGTGACCGGATCGCCGGCCTGGACGCGGGCGCCGATGACTACCTGGTCAAGCCGTTCGACTTCGGGGAACTGCTCGCCCGGCTGCGAGCCCTGCAGCGCCGGCCCAGGGTGACCCAGCCGCCCCGGATGGCGGTCGGCCGGATCGAGTTCGACCCGGCCACGCGCCAGGTGCTGGTCGGCGGCCGGGAGCTGACGCTGACCGGCACGGAGCTGGGCATCCTGGAAATCCTGATGCGCCGGGCGCCGAATGTAGTGGACCGCCGCGCGATCGCGCGGCACGTCTGGGACGACGAGGCCGATGCCTTCGGCTCGAACACCATCGACGTCCACCTGGCGAGGCTGCGGGCCAAGCTGTCCGGCGGGGGAGCGCGGATCGAGACCGTCCGGGGCGTTGGCTACCGGGTGGTCCCGGCGCCGGGGCCGGCGTGAAGGGCGGAGCCGGGCCGCGTCAGCGCCGCGCCGGTTCGGCCGTCCGGGTCGCCGCGGCGGCCACCGCCGCGGTGGCGGTTGTCTACGTGGTCGCCGTCATCGTGCTCAACCTGCTGGTCGACGCGCACCTGACCGACAAAGGCCAGGCCAAGCTGGACGGCAGGCTCTCCGTCGCGCGGCACGACCCGTCTCAGGTCACCCAGCCGGCCAGCGGCCCGGGTGCCGCACAGCAACGCGACGACCTGGACGGCGACGCGGCGCCGGCCTACCTGTGGGCGGTGACCGCCGACGGGACGGTCACCGCCCACAGCCCGGGCGCGCCCGCGCTGCCCGCGTCCCTGTTCCGCGGCGACGCTCCCCGCGACCGGCTGACGCTGACAGCCAGCCTGGGCCCTAGGAACGTTCCGTTCCGCCTGGAGATGGCCGGAGACGGCAGCGGCTGGCTGGTCGCCGGCCAGAGCCTGGCCGGCGACGCCCACACCCAGAACCTGCTGATTGACGCCGAGATCGCCGCCGGCCCGTTCGTGCTGGCCGCCATGTTCCTCGGCTCCCTGGTCGTCGGCCTGCGCGCACTGGCCCCGGTGGAGCAGTCCCGCCGCCGCCAGCTGGAGTTCACCGCTGATGCCTCGCACGAGCTGCGCACCCCGCTGGCCGTGATCCAGGCCGAGGCCGACGTGGCCTTGTCCGTCCCGCGAGACGCGGCCGGGTACCGGGACGCGCTGGCCCGCATCCGGGGCGAGACCGGGCGGATAGGCCAGCTGGTCGAGGACATGCTCTGGCTCGCCCGGTTCGATTCCCGGCCGCCGCCCCCGCGGGATGAGCCGGTCGATCTGAGCACGCTGGCGATAGCCTGCGCGGACCGGTTCCGTTCCGTGGGGCCGTCGGTGGCCGCCGCCACGCCGGGCATCCCGGTGCTGATCAGCGCGCCGCCCGAGTGGATCGACCGGCTGGCCGGGGTGCTGGTCGACAATGCCTGCCGCTACGCCGGGCCCGGCGGCCAGGTCCGCATCCAGGTCCTGGCCGAGGGCGGCCGCCCCAGCCTGATCGTGGAGGACAGCGGCCCCGGCATCCCGGCGGCGGGGCGGCCCCGGCTGTTCGACCGCTTCCACCGGGCCGACGGCGACGGTTCCGGCGCGGGCCTGGGCCTGGCCATCGGCGACTCCGTCGTGCGCGCTACCGGCGGGCGCTGGCACGTCGGGGACTCCGATCTGGGCGGTGCCAGGATGTGCGTCTCGTGGCACCGCGTCCAGCCGCGCGCCGCGCGAACCTGACGTGCCCGGCCGCACGGGGAACGGCTGAGCGCCGGCGGGCGGGCAGACGACCCTGGAGCGCGCAGCCGCCTTGAGGTGCGCGAACGCGGTGCGATACTGGGAGAGTGACCGACGAGTACGCCACGCGGCGGCCTCGTGAGTGGCTGCGGCCGTACGTGGCCTGGTGTACCGGGTACCGGCAGGCGGGAATCGCGCCCGCCCGGCACCGCGGGCTGCCGTCGCCCTGGCTGACGATGATCGTGACGCTGGACGAGCCGCTGGCCATCGCCAGGCACCCGGACCCGCGCCAGCCCGCCAGCACCCATGACTTCCTGCTCGGCGGCCTGCACACGTCGCCCGCGCTGGTGACGCACGACGGCAGGCAGTCCGGCATCCAGCTGGCGCTGACCCCGCTCGGCGCCCGCGCGCTGTTCGGTATGCCCGCCGCCGCGCTCGCGGGCATCGACGTGGACGCGGCCGACGTGCTCGGGCGGCTGGCCGGCGAGGCCCGCGAGCGGGTGCTCGCCGCGCCGGGCTGGGCGCAGCGGTTCGACGCCGTCGAGGAGTTCCTGGCCGACCGGGTGCGGGCCGCGCGGGACCCGGGCCGCGCGGAGCCCAGGCCGGAGGTCAGCTACGCCTGGGAGCGGCTGCGGCGCTCCCACGGCGCGGTCAGCGTCGCCGACCTGGCCGCCGAGACCGGCTGGTCGGCCAGGCACCTCGGCGAGCAGTTCCGGGCCGAGACCGGCCTGTCGCCGAAGGCCGGGGCGCGGGTCGTCCGCTTCGACCGGGCCCGGCGGCGCCTGATGCGGCGGCAGGCGCGGGACGGCCGGGTCGTGCTGGCCGAGTTCGCCGCCGAGTGCGGCTACTACGACCAGGCGCACCTGGCCCGGGACTTCCGCGACCTGGCGGGCTGCCCGCCGAGCGTGCTGCTGGCCGAGGAGCTCCGAAACGTCCAAGCCTGGCTGCGGGGCGAATGGGAATGATGGGTTCATGAACGATACCCATTCCCCGCCCCCGCCGAACGTCTGGCCGACCTTGCGGGCCAACGACGCGCGCGGGCTGATCAAGTTCCTGACCGAGGTGGTCGGCTTCCAGGCCACCGCCGTCTACGCCGACGGTGACATCGTGCACCACGCCGAGCTGGCCTGGCCGCCCGGCGGCGGTGTCATGCTCGGCTCGGCCCGGCCGGATGACCCCGCCGCAGTGACCGGCCCCGGCCACTTCAGCGCCTACGTCGTCACGGACGACCCGGACGCGCTGCACGCCCGCGTCGTCCAGTACGAGGCGAAGGTCGTGGCCGAACTGCACGACACCGACTACGGCTCGCGTGACTTCTCGATCGAGGACCCCGAAGGCAACCGCTGGTCGTTCGGCACCTACGCAGGCGCGCCCCGCTAACGCGCCGCTAACGCGCCGGGTACCCGCCAGGTGGCCGCGGCCCGGGGCCTGCCGCGGCCAAGCCGCCCGCGTCTGGCGGCCCCGGGCAATATTTCGTGCCGCCACCGTCTGGCTGGCCTATAATTGCCAGCAACGACGGCACGAAATTAGCGGAATTGAGGGACGGCGATGGCCAACGTGCGCCAGCCTGGGGCCTGTGAGCAGTGCGGACGTCCCCTTCCCGAACAGCTTGGCGCGGGACGGACTAGGCGATTCTGCAGTGCTACCTGCCGCAGCCGGGCCCGTCGCGGTGTCGCGCCGACCGCTGTCCCGTCGGCCGATGTAAATTCTTCCTTGACAGATGGCGGACGTAAAGAAATACTTGACAACGTGTCCGGAGAGTTGGGAACGACGTCAGGGGATCCCGGTGCGGACCCGAGTGCCGAGGCCGGCCGGGACCTCGTACGGCGGATGCTCTCGGGCGGGTCGGCGGGCGCGCTTGAGGCGGTCAGCGCGGCCCAGTCGATCGTCCGTGGTGCCGAGGAAGGGCTGGCGATGACGGTGCGGCAGGCCCGCGACGCGGGTCACACCTGGGCGGAGATCGGGCAGCGGCTCGGCACCAGCCGTCAGGCCGCCTTCCAGCGGTTCGGCGCCGGCCGATCCGCGCACCGGGCTGCCGATGGAGCCGGCGCTGCCCGACGCCGGCGAGCGGGCGCTCGCCCTGCTCGACGACCTGGTCGCCGGGCGCTGGGCGGCCGTGTGCGGGCGCTTCGACGCCATCGTCGCGGCCCAGCTGGACGCCGGGCGGCTGGCTGCGGCGTGGGCGCAGGTCATCGGGCTGGTCGGCGCCTACGAGCGGCGGGGGGCGCCACTGGTGTTCCAGGCGGGCGACTACGCGGTGGTGGACACGCCGCTTTACTTCGAGGCCGGCGAGCGCGCCGGCCGGATCAGCTACGACCGCGAGGGACGGGTCGCCGGGCTGCACTTCCTGCCCCGGGGCGCGGCCTAGCGCGGCAGCGGGACGGGAAGCCGCGCCGCGGCTTTCACTAACGGGAGGCGGATGGTGAGTGAACGCAGACGGGAACCAAGGGAGGACCCGATGGCACGGCGAACTGGACCGGCTCCAGGACCGGACGGACAGCCAGGCGACCCGGGGCGACGGCAGGAGGAACCGGAAGGCTACCTGCTCGGGGTGCCGTACGACTGGCGCAAGCCGTCCAATGCCAGGAGCAGGGCCCGCTCGTGGAACCCGGACGACCGGCGGATGTTCCCGCCGAAGGCCTTCGGCTGGGGATACGAGCGTGAACTTCTACTGGGTGTGCCACCCGGTGCGGTACGTGACCGGCAATTCCTGAACGCCGGCTGACGGGCCTGCCGGCCAGGGGATCCGTAGCCAGAAAGAACACCCACGAAAAGCGGGGGCCCAGCCGGGTGCCGGGCGGCCAGTGTGCCGCCCGGCAGCCGCCGGGCCCCTCGGAGTCGCGGTGCCGTCAGGTTACTTCGGCTGCGGGACGATCCGGATGTACGGCTTCGGCTGGGTCCAGTCGCCGAAGATCTCCTTGGCCTGGTCGTTGGAGACCGAGCTGGCGATGATCACGTCCTCGCCCTGCTTCCAGTTCACCGGGGTGGCAACCTTGTGCTGCGCGGTGAGCTGCAGGGAGTCGATGACCCGCAGGATCTCGTCGAAGTTGCGGCCGGTGGTCATCGGGTAAAGCATGATCAGCTTGATCTTCTTGTCCGGGCCAATGACGAACACGCCGCGCACCGTCTGGTTGTCGGCGGCGGTCCGGTCGGCCGGGTCGCCGCTGACGTCGGCGCCGAGCATGCCGTAGGCCTTGGAGACGGTGAAGTCGGCGTCACCGATCATCGGGAAGTTCGGGGCGGTGCCCTGCGTCTCCTCGATGTCGGCGGCCCAGGAGGCGTGCTTGTCGATCGGGTCGACCGACAGCGCCATGATCTTCACGCCGCGCTTGTCGAACTCCGGCTTGATCTTGGCCATGTAGCCGAGCTCGGTCGTGCAGATCGGCGTGAAGTCCTTCGGGTGCGAGAAGAGCACGGCCCAGGAGTCGCCGATCCACTCGTGGAAGTTGACCGTTCCGTCGGTGGTCATCGGCGACGAAGTCCGGGGCGATGTCACCGATCGTCAGGCTCATCTGAGTCTCCGTTCGAAGAGGCAGGTTCCGCACCCGGTGGCGCGGTCTCGCTGAGAAGACTACTGCACCCCGTTCCCCCGACGTTCCCTCGCCCCCGCCCCCGGCCGGCCGGAGGCCGCGCCAGCCCGTAGCCGCCGCGCCCGGTGACGTTACGATCTTGGATGTGAATTTCGAGTTGGCTCGGCCTATGGCGGCCCGGGCCGATTGGCGTCAGCCGGGCCCGTGCCCGCCGGCGGCTGGCCCCCCGCCAGGCCGGCCGCCTTGCGCCGCAGCACGGCGCGCTCGCGCTCGTTGCCGCACAGCCGGGCCGCGCGCTCCAGCTCGGCCCGCGCCTCGTCGTCCCGGCCCAGGCGGGCCAGCAGCTCACCCCGGACCCCGGGCAGCAGGTGCGACCCGGCCAGCGCCCCGGCGGCGGCCAGCTCGTCCGCGATGAGCAGCGCCTCGGCCGGCCCGGTGGCCATGGCCACCGCCACCGCCCGGTTGAGGTCGACCACCGGTGACGGCGCCAGCCGGCCGAGCGCCTCGTACAGCAGCACGACGCGCTCCCAGTCGGTCTCGGCGACCGACGGCGCCACGGCATGGCACTCGGCGATCGCCGCCTGCAGGCCGTAGGGGCCGAGGCCGCGGCCGGCCTGCCCGGCCCGGGCCAGGGCGGCCCGCCCGCGGCGGATCGCGGACTGGTCCCAGCGGCGGCGGTCCTGCTGCTCGAGCAGCACCGGCTCCCCGTCGGGACCAGTCCGGGCGGGGAAGCGGGCGGCGGTCAGCTCAAGCAGGGCGAGCAGGCCGTGCACCTCGGGCTCGTCCGGCATCAGCCGGGCCAGCACCCGGGCCAGCCGCTGCGCCTCGCCGGCCAGGTCGAACCGGATCAGGTCCGCGCCGGAGCTGGCCGATGACCCCTCGGTGAAGATCAGGTAGATCACGCTGAGCACCGAGCCGAGCCGCTCCGGCCGCTGGCCGGCGGGCGGCGTGGCGAACGGCACCCGGGCCGCGGCCAGGGTCTTCTTCGCCCGGGTGATCCTGGCCTGCACGGTCGCGGCCGGGACGAGGAACGCCCGGGCGATCTCGTCGCTGGTCAGGCCGCCGACCACGCGCAGCGTGAGCGCCACC
Organism: uncultured Actinomycetota bacterium; assembly: GCA_963748785.1. GTDB lineage: Bacteria > Actinomycetota > Actinomycetes > Streptosporangiales > Streptosporangiaceae > Trebonia. The sequence continues at coordinate 119,251 of CAVVKP010000031.1, forward strand.
CGGGCCTCCCGGGCCAGCGTCGGGTGGCAGGCGGTGAAGATGAGCGCGAGCACGTCGTCGTCGATGGCGTCCGGGTCCCACAGCAGGTCGCCGTCGCCGCCGGGCCCCGGGGAAGCGCCGCCCTCGCCCAGGTTTCGGGCGAGGGCGGCGTACCGCTCGTCCAGTGCGGCCCGGCGGCGGAAGGTGTCGATGGCGCGGCGGCGGCCGACGGTGAGCAGCCAGCCGGCCGGGTTGGCGGGCACGCCGTCGCGCGGCCAGGTCACCAGCGCCTCGGCCAGCGCCTCCTGGGCCAGGTCCTCGGCCAGCGTGAAGTCCCCGGTGTACCGGGCGAGCGCGCCGGTGATCCGCGCGGACTCGATCCGCCAGACGGCGGCGACGGCCTCCCGGCCGGCCGGGTCAGCCATCGCCGGCCGGCCCCCGCCGTCACAGCTGGCCGGTGGCCTCGCGCCACGCCCGCTCCTTCTTGATCCACTCGTTGTCCTGCGGGAACTCGTCGATGGTGGCGACCCGGCGGATCTCGGTCTTGAAGCCGGGGCCCTTGATCGGCAGCCGCTTGGCCCACTCGACGGCCTCTTCCTTCGAGGCCACGTTGAGGATGTAGAACCCGCCGAACAGCTCCTTGGTCTCGCCGTACGGGCCGTCGGTGACCACCGGCGGCTCGGACGAGTAGTCGACGACCACGCCTTCCGACACATCGGCGAGCCCCTCGGCGGCGAGCAGCACGCCCGCCCGGATCAGCTCCTCGTTGAACTTGCCGACGATCGTGAGCATCTCGTTGAAGTCGGTGTTCATCATCGACGCGTAGGCCTCGTCGGTGGCGCGCATGATCAGCATGTACTTCATGTCCGTAGCCCCCTTGGACTAACCGGGGCCCGCCCTGCGGGCCCGTGCACCCCTAGGTCGAACGGGCCCGGCCCGGATCGACAGGCCCGCCACGTTTCTTTCCAGAACGTAGCGCGTCACCCCCGGGGTTCCGATGACTACGCTCCGTTTGGAAGAAGTTACCTATTGGGAACGCTGTGGCCTCGGTGCCGGCTGGGAGGAACAATCCATGGGAGCAACAACGGTCCTGCCCTCCGCGCTGGCGGCTTCCGTGTCCGTGGTCCCCGGGCGGGCCCAGATGGCGACGACGCTCGGTTTCCACATCATCCTCGCTTGCCTGGGCATCGCGCTGCCGACGGTGGTGCTGCTGGCCGAGTTCATCGGGCTGCGCCGCGCCGACGAGACCGCGATGCGGCTGGCCAGGCACTGGTCGCAGGCGATGGGCGTGCTCGTCGCGGTGGGCGCGGTCACCGGCACGGTGCTGTCGTTCGAAATGGGCCTGCTGTGGCCGGGCCTGATGCGCCAGTACGGCCCGGTGCTCGGGTTCCCGTTCGGCATCGAGGGGCTGTTCTTCTTCCTCGAGGCCATCTTCGCCGGCGTCTACCTGTGGGGCTGGCGGCGGCTGTCCGGCTGGGCGCACTTCTGGTCCGGCGTGCCCATCGCGGTCAGCGGCATCCTCGGCGCGATGTCCGTGGTCGCGGTGAACGCGTGGATGAACACCCCGCAGGGCTTCACCCAGCAGGGCACCACGATCACCTCGATCAACCCGTGGGCAGTGTTCTTCAACCGGGCCGCGGCGTACGAGATGCCCCACATGATCCTGGCCGCGTACATGGTCACCGGGTTCCTCGTGGCCGGCGTCTACGCGGTCGGCATCCTGCGCGGCCGCCGCGACCGCTACCACTACACCGGGTTCGCGCTCGGGTTCGTCCCGGCGGCGATCCTCACCCCGGTCCAGCTCTTCGTGGGCGACACCGCCGCCCGGTCGATCGCCGCCGACCAGCCGGTCAAGTTCGCCTCGATGGAGTACGTGCCGGCCACGTCGCGCCAGGTGCCGGAGTGGATCGGCGGCGTCTACGTCAACGGCAACATCTACGGCGGCATCAAGATCCCCTACCTGGACTCCATCCTTGTCGGCTTCGGCCCAGGCACCCAGGTGAAGGGCTGGGACATCGTGCCGCCGTCCCAGCGGCCGCCCGTGGTCTGGCTGCTTCACCTGTGCTTCGACCTCATGGTCGGGCTCGGCACCCTGCTGCTGCTCCTCGGCCTGTGGGCGCTGTGGACGTGGTGGCGGCGACGCCGGCTGCCGCGGCCGAAGCTGTTCTGGCTGTGCGGCGCGGTCAGCGGGGTGGCCGCGGTCGCCGCCATGGAGAGCGGCTGGGTGGTGACCGAGGTCGGCCGCCAGCCCTGGGTGGTCTACGGCCTGCAGACCACCGCGCAGGCCGCGACCACCAACGGCGGCGTGGTGACCACGCTCACCCTGGTCATCATCGGTTACGCGCTGCTCGGCGCGGCCACCATCGCGATCTTGCTGCTGCTGTCGCGCCGGTGGCGGCGCGGCGGGCTCGATGAGGTGGCGGTGCCCTACGGGCCGCCCGGCGAAGGCCCGGGCGGCGTCGCCGAGGCGGGCCAGGCTCCGCCGCCCGCGCAGGCGGGCGCGGGACCGGTGGGCTCCTGATGGCGGCGGACACGGTCGGGGCGATCCTGCTCGCCGCCATCACCCTGTACGCGGTGTTCGGCGGGGCCGACTTCGGCGCCGGGCTGTGGGACCTGCTGGCCGGCCGGACCGAGGGCGGCCGGGAGCCCCGGGTGCTGATCGACGAGGCCATCACCCCGGTATGGGAGGCCAACCACGTGTGGCTGATCTTCGCCCTGGTGATCTTCTGGACCGGGTTCCCGCATGCGTTCGCGGCGGTGATGGTCGCCGCCGCGCCGCCGCTGTGGCTGGCCCTGGGCGGCATCGTCATGCGCGGCGCGGCCTTCGCCTTCCGCAAGGAGCTGACGTGGCTGCCTGCGCAGCGCCTGGCTGGCGGGCTTTTCGCGTTCTCCTCGCTGGTGACGCCGTTCTTCATGGGCACGGTGGTGGGCGCCATCGCGGCCGGGGACGTCCCGGCCGACCCGGCCCGGGCCACCACCGCGACCTGGACCAGCCTGACCTCGGTGCTCGTGGGGCTGCTGTTCGTCGCGGCCTGCGGCTACCTGGCCGCCGTCTACCTGGTCGGGGAGGCGCAGCAGCGCGGGGAGGACCGGCTGCGGTCCTACTTCACCTGGCGGGCGGTGGCCGCGGGCGTGGTAGCCGGCGGCCTGTCGCTGGGGGCGCTGGCCGCGCTGCACGACGCCAACCGGATGTTCTACGACCGGCTCACCGGCCGGGCCGTGCCGCTGGTCATCGCGGCGGGCGTGTGCGGACTGGCCGTGGTGGCACTGCTGGCCGCCGGGCGGCCGCGCGGCACCCGCCTCATCGCCGCTGCCGGCGTCGCCTGCGTCATCTGGGGCTGGGGCGTCGCCCAGTACCCGGTGCTGCTGCCAGGTACCGACGTGACCTTGTCCAACGCGGGCGCGCCGCAGGCCACGCTGATCGCGGTCGTGGTGATCTTCATCGTCGCGGTGCTGGTGCTCGGCCCGTCGTTCGCCCTGCTCTACCGGCTGCAGGGCCGCCGGATGCTCGGCGACAGCGAGCAGGGGGTCGGCACGAAATAGCCGCCGCCCGCCCCGGTGCGCGGAGCACTAGGACGAGCGGCGGCCGGGGTGACTAGTTGGTCGCGGCCAGGTAGCCGTGGTCGATCAGCCACTGCACGTTCGGCTGGGTCGGCGCACCGGGCAGCAGCGACGCGACCAGCTGGTACTGCAGTCCCAGGCCGGGCTGGCCGAAGGCCGGCGCCGCCGGGCCCGCTTCGACCTTGAACGCCTTGACCACCTTGTAGGTGTGGTAATTGCAGGTGAACCCGGTGGCGTCGTCCAGGCTGGACGGCGGGAGCGAGCGGCCCCAGTACGGTGTCCCGGCCGGCGCGAGGAATCCACCGAAAGGGCTGCCAAACCGGTCGAGCCGCTCGCCGGGCTTGAGTCCCAGGCTGAATTCCACCGGCTGGCCGGCGACGATCAGGAAACCGTTGTCCGGCGGGTATTTCCAGCTATTGGCCTTTGCATCCCAGTAATGGGCGATGAACTGCTGCGGCGTCAGGCCGGCCAGCCGCCAGTAGCCGATCAGCTCAAGCGCGACCGGGCCGGCGTCGTCCGGGGTGTTGGCCGGGCCGAGTCGGTAGTCGCCGCCGAGATAGCTAGCTGAGCAGCCGGTACGCACCTGCGGCAGCACCGCCGCGTGGGCGGCGCTCACCGGCGTCAAGGTGGCGAGCGCCGCGACAACCGCGGACGCCAGGGCGATGAAGAAGCGTCGAGAGGTCAAAATCCAGCCTTTCGGCAGACGGGATAATGGCATGACGAATTCGCCAAGAATCGCGGCGAATTCGGGTGTTTCCGGCGCATGAGAAAGTTCGCCGGTTAAGGGGTGCGCGCGGTTAGTGTTAACCCGCAGTGCCGAGATTACTGGGCGGGATAACGCGAAGCCAGCACCCGTTCTGTCTCATCGAAAGGTGTCATCCGCCTGGTCGCGGCGGGACGCGGCTAGCCCGCGTCGACCGGGCCGAGGTAACTCCACCGCCCGTCGTGCCGGACGAACCGGCTCGTCTCATCGAGCACGCCGCGCTGACCCTCGCGGGTGTAGACGGCGCGGAACCGCACGGTGCCCGCGGCGTCGAAAAGGCCCCCGCCACTCGCCTCGATCACCGCGAGGCGGGTCCAGCGCAGTGCCGGGTCGAGCGTGAGCCGCTGCGGGCGGGCGGAGGGGTGCCAGGTGCGCAGCAGGTAGCCGGCGTCGCCGACGGCAAAGGCCGAGTAGCGCGAGCGCATCAGCGCCTCGGCGGTCGGGGCCGGCGCGCCGGCGTGGTACCGCCCGCAGCACGCGTCGTAGTCGTCACCGAGTCCGCAGGGGCAGGCGAGCACGTCCATGCGCAACAGTGTCGCAGCGGATGGCCGCCGGGCCGCCCGGGGGCGCCGCTCTGGGGTCGCCCCGGACCGGGCCGATGGCGCCAACGGCATCGATAGAAGCAGGCGTTGGCGCCAACGGCCCCGGCTGAAGGGGGGCTCGGCAGCGGGGGTCAGGCGAGGGTTTTGGCCTTGGCCACGCTGGCCAGGAGGGAGGAGCGGAGCAGGAACTGGCGGTGGCGGTCCGGGTCGGCGGCCGTGGCGGCCAGGTCGGCGGCGCGGGCCTGGCGCTGGGCCGGGTCCTTTTCCTCCAGGCGCTTCTTGTTGGCGATGGTCTGCTGCTGGATGAACTCGATGTTCAGCGGTCGGCGGCGGGCGTTGTAGCGGTCGAGCAGGGCGTCGTCGGCGGCGGGGCCGGCCTCGGTCAGCGTCGAGGCCAGTTCGACGGCGTCGTGGATGCCGCAGTTCATGCCGAGGCCGCCGATCGGGTTGTTGACGTGGGCGGCGTCGCCGGCCAGGAAGACCCGGCCGGACCGGAACGTGGCCGCGACCCGCTGGTGCACCCGGTACAGCTTGCGGTGCAGCAGCTGGGCGGCCGGGTTGGCGCCGAGCGCGAGCTTGGACAGGCGGCGGGCGACGGCCGCGTCGGACATCGCCTCGTCGTCGGTCTCGTCGGGGGTGGTGGGGAACACCGCCCGCCAGCGGCCCAGGCCGTCGTCGCCGGCCACCTTGAACAGGTTGACCCACTCGTCGGGGTCGGCGAAGTAGCTGCGGAAGCTGCAGTCCCACTCGGCCTGGAAGTCGAAGCCGGTGGTGAGCACCAGGAACCGCTCCGGCCAGGTGTAGCCCTCGAACTCGATGCCCGCCAGCTTGCGCACGGTGCTGCGACCGCCGTCCGTGCCGACCAGGTAGTCGGCCGAGATGCGCGTCGGTGACACCGCCGTCGCCCTCGGCGGTCACGGTGACCCGCGGCGCCGTCCTGCTCGAACCCGGTGACCCGGGTGCCGAGCCGCACGTCCACGTTGGGATAGGAGCCAGCCGGGCCAGCACCATGCCCACGATCTTGTGCTGCTCGATCTGGACCACGAACGGGTGGGCGGTGTCGCCGCGCAGCACGTCGTGGTCGAACCGGGCGATGAGCGTGCGCGACGGGCGGTCCCAGTGGTCGAAGTAGCGGCAGACCAGGCCCCGCTCGGTCACCTCGTCCATCAGCCCGAGGTCGCCCAGCATGTCCAGCGTGGACGGGTGCACGGTGGCGGCGCGGGGGCTGTCCTCGATGACGGTCTCGGCCTCCAGCAGGGTCACCCGCAGGCCGGCGCGGGCCAGGGCGAGCGCGAGCACCGCGCCCACCGGGCCCGCGCCGGTCACGATGACCTCGGTCGCCATCAGGCGACCGCCCCGGTGGCGGGCTCGGCCGTGACCGCCGAGATCCGCTCGTACAGCCACCGGCCCGAGCTGGCGAACCAGTCGTGCGAGGCCAGCGCGTCGCGCAGCGGCCCCTTGCGGGCCCGGGCCCGCTCCGGCGAGTCCATGACCTCGACCGAGGCCAGCTCGTGCAGGGCCAGGTGGGTCCACGGGCCGCCCGCGCCGTCGAGCACCCGGTAGCGGCGCACCCGCAGCCAGTCGCTGGCCTCCAGCAGCATGGGCACGTGCTCGCCCGAGTACCACTCGTCGAACGCGGCGGTGTACTCGTCGGGCACCGCGAAGGCGACGACCGACAGGTAGCCGCCGTAGACCGGCTGGCCGACGTCGGAGATCTGCTCGCAGGTGAACCGGGTGAAGCCGTTGACCAGCCCGAGCATCCGGTCGGTGAGCGCCGACGGCGCCGCCTTGAGCTGCCGGTAGCCCTCGGTCTGCAGCGCGTCGAGGTCGTCGAGCTCGTAGACCGCGAGGTACGCGGGCTCGCCGTCCAGCGCGCGGTAGCGGCGGGCGCCGCGGAAGCCGGGCAGCGCCATCCGGGCCGGGATGTGGTCGGTCTCGTACCAGCGGTGGAATTCGTCGGTCAGCTCGGCGGGCGGCTCCATCTGGGAGAAGAGGATGGCGGGGTTCATCAGGTCTCCTGGCATGTCACGCTCTTGGTCGGGGGCGGGGTGTTCCTGCTGCGCGTGACCCGGACCACGCCGTCGGTGATCACGCAGGCGACGGCGGGGATGTCGCCGATGCGCAGCGCGCCGTAGGCGTCCGGCGCGCTCGACCCGACGGGCGCGTCCAGCACCACCAGGTCGGCTGGCCGGCCGACGGCGATCCGCCCGGCGTCCAGGCCGTACACGTCAGCCACGTTGCCGGTCGCGGCGGTGACGACCTGCTCGGGCGTCATCGGGCCGAGCGAGACCAGCTCGGCCAGGCTGCGCAGCATGCCGAGCGGTATGACGCCGGTGCCGGTCGGGGTGTCGGTCGCGATCAGGATGCGGTGCAGCTGCCCGATGGCCAGGGCCCGCTCGGCGATGTCGATCGCCGAGCGCAGGTTGCCCGCCTGGACGAGCTGGAGCGCGATGTCCTCGCCGTGCGCGACGATGGCCGCGTTCTCTTCCAGGGTGAGCGAGGTCGGGCCGCCGTTGATGTGCCCGGCGACGTTCGGGCGCATCTCCAGCAGCAGCTCCGCGTCGATCTTGGACTTGCTGCCCGGGATCGAGCCGCCGCCGGAGTGGCACATGACCGTGATGCCGGCCGCCTTCGCGTCGGCGACCACCGGGATGTAGTCCCTGGCGTCGGGGAAGGCGCCGAAGCCGCCCTTGGCCATCCGCACGCCGGCCGCGTACAGCTCGGCGAAGTCGGCGGCGGTCAGTCCCGGCTCCAGGATCACCGAGCCGCCGTGCACGGTCATGCCGCCCGGCTTGTAGTGCTGGTAGGCCCGCTGGGCCGCGATGGCCAGCGCCTTCACCCCGACTGGGTCGGTGGGCCGTCCGGGCACGTGCACCTCGCTGGCGGACAGCGCGCGGGTGGTGCCGCCGTGCACGTAGCTCTCCAGGAACCCGACGGTGTTCTGCCGGGGGGTGTAGTCGCCGAAGGTGCTGTGCACGTGGCTGTCGATGAGGCCGGGCACCAGCGTCGCGCCGGCCGCGTCCACCACCGTCCGGTGGTCGGCCCGGGTTACGTCGCCGGAGGCGCCGATCCAGGCCACCTGCCCGCCGTCGACCACCAGGGCGTCGCCGGCCAGCGGCGTGCCGTCCAGCGAGCCGTCGTGGGAGGTGCCGATGTTGACGATCGCGAGGCTCAATGCAGGCCGTCCCCGATCGCGTCGGCCGCGCTGAGCCCGCCGACCCGCTGGTGCGGCCGCCCGCCGCTGGCCACCGCGACCGCGATGAGCAGCTCGTCCGGGCGCGGCGCGGCCGGGACGGTGAAGGTCACCGCGTCGTAGTGCGACCGCACGTACAGCGCGTCCTTGTGCGCGAGCGGCAGGTCGAGCGGGCTGCCGGGCGCCGCGACCTTGGAGGCCGACGAGATCCAGGCCGCGCCGCCGCCCACGGCGTCGCGGAAGGCGTCGCCGAACACGGTGGTGATGCAGGCGACCACGTGCTCCTGCTCGCCGGCCGTGCCCGCCATGCCGCCCTTGCCGTAGCTGTGCACCGGGCGGCCGCCGAGCAGCGCGACCGCGCGCCGGCCAAGCTCGGTGCCGAGCGCGGCGCTCGGCGCGGTCAGCGCGGACAGGTCCTGCTGCCACCGGCCGGCGAACGGGTTGGCGATCACCACCGCCGCCACCGCCTTGACCAGGGGCTCGGTGAGCCGCGGCCCGCCCGCTTCCCAGATCTCCTCGGCGTGCGCGTACCACGAGCGCACCGTGTAAGCGGCGTATACCGCGGCGGCCGGGTCGGCATCGGTGCCGGGGGCCGTGCCCGCCGGTGTCGTCGTCATCGTCGTCGTCCTCCGATTTGCTCATTCAGTGGTGCCGGGCGCTGCGGCCTGCGCACGGTCACCGGTAGGTCTCGCGCAGCCCGGTCAGCCACCCCGCCGCCAGTTCGACCAGCGTCGTCGCCGGTCGTCTCGAACGCGTGCCCGTTGCTGCCCTCGGGCGAGGGCAGCAGCACGTTGGTCACCGACGGGCTGATCCCGGCGCTGGCCGCCGCCTCGAGCTGGCCGGGCTCGAAGTAGTTGATGACCGGGTCGTTGGCGTCCCTGACCATCAGCAGCGGGTACGGCACCCGGGCGATCCAGTCCACGCTGCGCGCCCCCGCCGTCCCGGTCTGCCGGTAGCTGAGGAAGTGCTGCGCGGTCACCGGCATCTCGTGGCCGTACAGCCAGCGCATCGGCTCCGATAGCACGGTGGCGAACTCGCCGCGCTGGGACAGCGCGACGGCCTCCGCGCCCAGCCGGGCGTAGGCCTGCTCGTCGTTGATCAGCAGGTGGCGCGACTTCCACGGCAGGTCGGCGAACATGCCGGTGAGCAGCACGCCGACGATCTCCGGGTGGTTGTGCGTGGCGGCGAAGCAGGTCACCTGGCTGGTGCCGAGGCTGTGCCCGTGGACCGCGATCCGGTCATAGCCCAGGCTCCTGGCCATCCAGAAGGCGGCCTCGATGTCGCGCACGGTGGCGTAGAAGCTGTCGGTGTTGACCGCCTCGCCGGCCTGCCGCGTGTCGAGCGCGAGCACCGGGACGCCGGACTCGGGCAGGCCGAGCGACAGCCGGTGTACCGGCGGGCTGGTGATCGAGCCGCCGCTGCCGTGGATGCTGATCACCAGCGGCGCGGCGGGCGCGGGCGCGTCCGGGGCGACCAGCACCGCCGTCCCGGTGCGGCCGTCCAGCGAGGTGACCTCGAAGAAGCGCGCGCTGGCCCCCGCGGGGGCCTGGTAGTCAAGGTACGGCCCGGGCGGCCCGGGCAGCGGCAGGTAACTGACCGCCGCCGCCTGGACCTGACCCGGTCGCGACCGTGGTGTCCGGCTGCGTCATCGGGTGCGGCTCACTTTCCGGTGTCGACGAGCGTGCCGTAGTCGACGGTCTTGGCGAAGCCCGCGTACTTGGTCATCGCGTCGCCCCAGATCTTGAGGTCGGCGCCGGAGACGTCGGTGGTGTACACGGTCAGCGGCGACTCCTTGGCCTGGCTGAGCGGCACCTTGGTGTAGTCGGCGATGGCCTGGTAGGCGCCCGTGTTGTTGGCCGAGATCCAGGCGTCGGCCTCCTTGATGGCAGCGCGGAACTCCGCCACCGCCGTCGGGTTGGCCTTGGCCCAGTCCGAGGACGCGGACCAGTAGGTGCCGCCGAGGTAGCTGCTGGTCAGCGAGCGCTCGGGGTCGCCAAGGCTCTTGAAGCCCTGGGCCTTGGCGGCGCTGATGAACGGGTAGATCAGCTCGGCGCCGTCGATCTGGCCGGCCTTCAGCTCGTCGGTCATGTTCGGCGTCGGCACCTGGACGAACTGCACCGACTTCGGGTCCACGCCGTTGCTGGCCAGCCAGGCCTTGGTGGCGGTGTTGATGTTGCCGGTGAGGGTGGGGGAGCCGATGCGCTTGCCCTTGAGGTCGGCCGCGCTGCTGATGCCCTTGCCGACGAAGACCTGCACGCCCTGGTGGGCGGGGGAGTCGCCGTCGTTGCCGGAGATCATCACGGCCTTGACGCCGGCCGAGACCGCGTTGATGAAGATCGGGGCGACGGTGAAGCCCACGTCGTACTGCCGGCCGAGCAGCGACGGGATGACCGTGATGTCGGCCAGCGTGGTCGGCTGCACGTTGAGGTGGTTCTTGGCGAAGAAGCCCTGCTTCTCCGCCACCACCACCGGCAGCGAGTCGGAGGTGTTGTTGAGTGCGATGCGGATGGTGGTCTCGCCAGCGCCGGACCCCGAGGCCCCGGAGGCGGCGGCGGAGGAGGAACTTGAACCTGAGCTGCAGCCGGCCAGGGCGATGAACCCCGCGGCCGCGACGGCGGTAACGCTGAGAAGGCGGGAGGAACGCATGTCGGCTCCGGAGATAGCTGAAACAGGGATAGGTGATGCAGGACACTGACTTGGGTCAATCAACCGACCCGGTACCCATCGTGCGACACCCTCGTATTTCATCCGCGTTAATTCTTACTTAGGTCATTGACCTAGGGAACATATCTCGCGGAAGCTAGGGGCATCGACGAAGGGTGCCCCCATGTCCATGTCCCCGGCCCGGTCGGCTCAGTCGGCCAGTGCGGCCCAGTCAGAACGCGACGCAGGAACGGCCGGCCACGCCTTCGCCTGCTCGGGGCTGTTCGTGGAGTACCCGCTGCGGACCGGGCCGCTGCGGGTGCTCGAGGACGTGGCCTTCTCCTGCGCGCCCGGCGAGTTCCTGAGCATCCTCGGCCCGTCGGGCACCGGCAAGACGACGCTGCTGCGCATCTTGGCCGGCCTGCTCGCCCCGGGCGAGGGCTCGTCGGTGACCTTCGAGGGCACGCCGCTCACCGGCCCCAACGACGGCGTGGCGATCGTGTTCCAGGACTACCGCTCCTCGCTGCTGCAGTGGCGCAGCGTCCGCAAGAACGTGGCCCTCGGCTTGGAGGGCCGGGTGGACAAGGCCGAGCGGAACGAGCGGGTGGACGCCGCGCTCGCCCTGGTCGGCCTGTCCGACCGGGGCGATGACTACCCGTGGCAGCTGTCCGGCGGTATGCAGCAGCGGGTGCAGATCGCCCGCGCGCTGGTCATGCGCCCGCGCGTGCTGCTGATGGACGAGCCGTTCGGCGCCCTGGACGCGATGACCAAGGGGCAGCTGCAGGACGAGCTGCTGCGGGTGCGCGAGGTCACCGGCGCGACCGTCGTGTTCGTCACCCACGACGTGGACGAGGCGGTTTACCTCAGCGACCGGGTGCTGGTGCTGTCCGGCAGCCCGGCGCGGGTGACCACCGAGCTGGACGTGGACCTGCCCAGCCCCCGCGACCAGGTCGTCACCAAGGAAGACCCGAACTACCTGCGGATCAGGCACTCGGTCTACGAGACGCTGAAGGGCGCGCACCAGTGACGGCCGGCGCGTTCTCCCCGGACACGGACACCCAGGGCACTTCGAGTGCCGCCCGGCCCGCCGCCCGCCGCGCCGGGCCGGCCGGCCTGGCGGCCGCGCTGGCTGGTCGGGCTGATCCTCCCGGTCGTGCTGGTGGCGGCCTGGCAGCTGGCCAAGTCGGCTGGCGCGCTGCCGTACACGAACGTCCCCTCGCCCGCTGCAGATCTGGGACTCGGCGGTGTCGCTGACCGGCAGCGGGCAGATACCCGGCGACTTCGGGCACACGCTCGCCGCGGCCCTGGCCGGCTGGGTGATCGGCTCGGCGATCGGCGCGGCGGCGGGCATCGCGCTCGGGCTGTCCCGCCTGGTCTGGTCCTACTCGATGGCGTCGGTCGAGGTGCTGCGGTCGATCCCGGCGATCGCCTTCATCCCGATCGCGGTGATCATCTTCCTGCAGTCGCTGAAGATGGAGATCGTCATCGCCGCCTGGGTGTCGATCTGGCCGGTGGCGGTGAGCACCATGGCCGGGGTGGCCGGCGTTACCTCCGCGCACCGCGACCTGGCCGACAGCCTGCGGCTGAGCTGGACCGCCCGGGTGACCAAGCTCGCGCTGCCCACGGCGTTGCCGAAGATGCTGGTCGCGCTGCGGCTCGGCCTGTCCGGCGCGCTGGTGCTGGCGATCGTGGCCGAGATCGTCGGCAACCCGCACGGCGTCGGCTACGCGCTGGTTAACGCGCAGCAGCAGTCGCAGCCGGCCGAGATGTTCGCCTACGTGCTGCTCACCGGGGTGGTCGGCGCCGTGCTCAACGCGCTGCTGTCCCTGGCCTACCGCCGGCTCGCGCCCGGCTTCCACCTCGCCGAGTCACGGAGGACGCGCAATGGCCGCTAACGTCCAGACACCGCCCACCCTGGCCGCGCGCCCGGGCCCGCGGCGCACGCCCCGGCCGCCCCGGCGCCGCTCGGCCGCGCCGCTGCGCGGGCTGCTGCCGCTGGTGGTGCTGCTCGGCGTGTGGGAACTGGTCGGAGCTGCACGGGCAGACCGTGTTCTTCCCGCCGCCCTCGCAGTGGGTGAGCCAGACCTCGTCCATGGCCAACGGCGGCGGCCTGTTCCCCGCGGTCAGGCAGACGCTGGTGACGTTCGTGCTCGCGCTGGTCATCGCCACCGCGATCGGCTCGGCGCTCGGCATACTCATCGGGCGCAGCGAGCTGGCTCGACCGGCTGCTCAGCCCGACGCTGGAGTTCTTCCGCTTCCTGCCCGGCGTCGCGCTGGTGCCGCTGGCGGTGCTGTTCATGGGCTACACGCAGTCCATGGAGCTGTACGTCGTGGTCTTCGGCGCGGTCTGGCCGGTGCTGCTGCAGGTGCGCCTGGCGGCCCGGGAGATCGACCCGGTGCTGATGGACGTGCGCCGGGCGCTGCACCTGTCGCGGCGGGCCGCGTTCTTCAAGATCGTGCTGCCCGCGGTGACCCCCGGCATCATGCTCGGCGTGGTGATCGCCGCGCCGCTCACCCTGGTGCTCGCGCTGGTGGTCGAGATCAGCACCCAGGTCTCCGGCATCGGCAAGCTGATGGAGACCTCGCAGCAGAACTTCTTGTCGGCGCAGGTCTTCGGGCTGATCGTCATCGTCGGCGTGATCGCCCTGGTGATCAACGTCGCGCTCGCGGTGCTCTCGGGCTGGCTGCTGCGCTACCGGCCGCCGGGCGAGTAGTGCCGGCGCTAGCCGAGGTGCTGGTGCCCGTGCAGGTCGGGGTCGATGTCGGCCTCGACAAGCAGCTCGCGCAGCCGGGGGTCGTCGTCGAGCCCGAGGTAGGAGGCGAACGTCGCCAGCGCGCCGAGCTTGCTCTCGTCGCTCAGCTTCCGGTGGAACTGGTGCACGTGCTCGTGGACCTCGAAGTCGATCGCGCGCAGCCGCTCGACCCCGGTCGGCGTCGCCCGCACCCGGGTCACCCGCCGGTCGTCGCTGGAGCGCACCCGCTCGGCGAAGCCGTCCTCCTCCAGGCGGCGCACCATGCGGGACATCAGCGCCGGCGCCACCGCCAGCCGGTCGGCCAGCTCGGAGACCGACAGCGGCTCGTCGGCCCCGAAGACCTGCAGCAGCGTCTGGTGCATCAGCGGCTGCAGCCCGGCCGTGACGGCCTGCTCGTCGAGCAGGTGGAGGATGTGCCGCATGACGTAGCGGCCGTGCGCGATCGCCTTCACGTGCGTCGCGAAATCCGCCTCGCGAGCCTCGCCCGCCCCCTTCGCCCACACCTCACGCGGGGAGGAGAGATCTGCTGCCATAGCTGATTCCGCCTAACGTCCGATTTCGTGTTTCGCAGACTGTTTCATTATGCGCGCTTCTTATATGTGCGTCAAACCAGTCAGCCTAGCGAAAATGATTTCCATATACCGGCCCGAGCTGCACAGTCAGGTCGGTAATTTACGTATACCCGTCGCCTTTGCAAAGTGCAAACGGCTGGCCCGTTGGGTGCCATTATGCTGGCGGTGATGAGCGGACACCACCCGTCCGTTCTGCTTAATTCAAGAGGCCTTTCATAGAACGGGGGCGTGGTTCCCCTCTCCCGGTCCAGGCTCCGACCGTCCCGCGCGGACTCCGTCGCCTGCGCCGGGTGCGCTCTTAGACTGGCGGGGTGAGCCTCGCCCTGACCCTGCTCGCCGACGTGCGCTGGCGGGGGAGACCCGTCGCGGGCGACCGCCCGCAGGCCCTGCTCGCGGCCCTCGCGGCGCGCGAAGGCCGCCCGGTGCGGCCCGAGGAGCTGGTCGAGCTGGTCTGGGGGGACGAGGCGCCGCGCAACGGCCTGAAGAACCTGCAGGTGCTGGTGTCCCGGGTGCGGACCGCGTGCGGCGCCGGACGTGATCGTGCGCGACGGGGTCGGCTACCGGCTGGGCGCCGGCGCCGGCCGAGGTGGACAGCAGCCGGCTGGCCGCGCTGGCCACGGAGGCCGGCGCCGCGCTCGACCGGGACGCGGCCCTGGCCGCCAGGCTGGCGGGCGAGGCGCTGGCGCTGGCCGGCGGGCCTGCGCCGCGGTGAGCGAGGCGCGAGGACGGGACCGCTGGCCGAGGTGCGCCGCGCGGCCGTGGCCGACGCGGCGGCCGCCCGGGTGACCGGGGCCCGCGCCGCCAGCCGGACCGGGGCGCACGCGGACGCGCTCGGCGTGCTGCGCCGCCGCGCACGAGCAGGCGCCGCAGGACGAGCCGCTGCTGGCCGACCTGCTGCGCAGCGAGGCGGCGGTGAGCGGCCCGGCGGTGGCGCTTGAGCGCTTCGAGCGGTACCGGCGCGAGCTGCGCGACCGGCTGGGCGCCGACCCCGGCGAGCAGCTGCGGCGGGTGCAGCGCGGCCTGCTCGCGCTCGACCGCCCGGTGCGGCGCGGCGTGCGGTACGACGCCACCGAGCTGATCGGCCGGGACGACGACCTCGGCCGGCTGCGGGCGCTGCTGGCCAGCTCGCGGGTGGTGTCCATCGTCGGTCCCGGCGGTCTCGGCAAGACCCGGCTGGCGCACGCGCTGGCCCGCGACGCCGACGAGCCGTCCGTCCACGTCGTCGAGCTGGTCGGCGTCACCTGCGCCGGCGGACGTGGCCGTCGAGGTCGGGCGCCGTGCTCGGAGTACGCGACTCGGTCAGCGGCCGCCGGGCGCTGACGCCCGGAGCAGCGGGCCGACATGCGGGCGCGGATCGCGCAGCGGCTCGGCGCAGTCGCCCGGCCTGCTGGTGCTCGACAACTGCGAGCACCTGGTCGAGGCGGTGGCCGAGCTGGTGGCCTTCCTCGTCTCCACCGCGCCCGACCTGCGCGTGCTGACCACCAGCCGGGCGCCGCTGGCCATCGCCGCCGAGCGGGTCTACCTGCTCGGCGAGCTGGCGACCGGCGACGGCGTGGCGCTGTTCCGCGAGCGGGCCACGGCCGCCCGGCCCGGCGTCGCCCTGCCGCCCGACGCCGTGAGCCAGCATCGTCACCCGGCTGGACGGCCTGCCGCTGGCGATCGAGCTGGCGGCGGCCAAGGTACGGGCCATGTCGGTCGAGGAGATCGACCGCCGCCTGGAGGACCGGTTCGCGCTGCTGCGCGGCGGCGACCGCAGCGCGCCCGACCGGCACCAGGCCCTGCTCACGGTCATCGAGTGGTCGTGGAACCTGCTCGGCGAGGCCGAGCAGCGCGCGCTGCGCTGGCTGGCGCTGTTCCACGACGGGTTCACCCTCGAGGCGGCCGAGACCGTGCTCGGCGCCAGCGCGGTCGGCGCGGTCCAGGGCCTGGTCGACCAGTCGCTGCTGGCCGTGCGCGAGGCGCCGGCCGGGCTGCGCTACCGGATGCTGGAGACGGTGCGCGAGTTCGGCCGGATGCGGCTGGCCAGCGCGGGCGAGGACGCGGCGGCCCGGGCGGCGCAGCGCGCCTGGGCGGTCGGCTACGTCCGCGCCGGCCAGGACGCGACGTCGTCGGCCCCGGCCAGTTCGCGGCCATCGACGCCCTGGCGGCCGAGGAGACCAACCTGGCCGACGAGCTGCGCGCCGCGATCGCCGGAGCGGCGACCGGGTCGCGCTGGTGCAACTGCTGGCCGGGCTCGGGCATGTTCTGGTCGATGCGCGGCGAGCACGTCCGGCCTGCTCACGCTGGCCGAGGCGGTCGCCGAGGCGCTCGCGGCTGGCCGCCGCCGCCGGAGCTGGCCGACCCGACCCGGGCCGCGGTGGCGATCACGCTGAACAACACGCTGATGATCGGCCGGGCGGTCGAACGGCCCGCTGCTGGACCTGCTGCGCCAGCTCGGGCCCCCGGTAGCGGCGGCGAACGTCTACCTGTCCGGCCTCGTCCGGGTGCTGCTCGCCCGCGACCCGCGCCGACGGCGGGGACTTCACCGCGCGGCTCGAGTCAGCTGGCCGCCGACCCCGACCGCCACACGGCCGCCGCCGCCTGCCAGTGGCTCGGCCACGAGCGGGAGAACGCGGGCGACCCGGTCGGCGCGATCGCGGCTCGCCGAGCGCGCGCTGACCCTGGTCCGCGACGAGGACGGCCCGTGGCCGGCAGGCGATGCGCGCGCGCCGTGCTCGCCGCAGCTCTGCGCGCACGTCGGCGACCGCGCCGCGGCGATCGGGCACGCCCGGGCCGCGCTGCCGGTGATGGAGCGGCTCGGCGCCGGCGATGACGAGATCCAGCTGCGCACCGTCCTGGTGCTCGTGCGCGATCGCCGACGGGCGGCTGGCCGACGCGAAGGACGAGCTCGACCGCATCGACCGGGTCGAGACCAGAGCGCCGCGCGTTCGGCGCGGGCCGCGTTCCGTGAGGTCGGCCGGGCCGAGCTGGCGCTCGCCTCGGGCGACGCCGAGACCGGGCCTGCGCATCTACCGGGAGGCCGCGGACCGGATCCGCGAGACTCACGCTGCCCGGGCTGGTCCTGAGCGGCACGGAGCCGTGGGCGCTGTACGGCGACGCGATGGCGCTGGCGCGCACGCCCGCTACGCGCAGGGCGCCGACGAGGCGCAGGGGCAGGCCCTGTTCCGCACCTGCCGGGACGGCACGCTGCGGGTGCTCGGCGCCGGGCATGGCGCGCACTGGACTACCCGGCCAGCGGGCTGGTGCTGTTCGGCCTCGGTGCGTGGAGCCTGCTGCGCGACGGCCGGGCCGGCCGAGGACGCGCTGCGGCTGCTGGTGCTGGCCGACCGGTTCGCCTACAACCGGCGCGATGCCCACGATGCACTGGGAGCGGATCGCACCGCGCTGGCCGAGCGGGCCGCGCCCGGGCTGCTGGCCGGGCTGCGGGAGCAGTACGCCGGAATGCCCGCCCGCCGGGCCTCCTGGCGGAGGTCCGGCGGGCGGTGGAGGGGCTGCCCGGCTGACCTGGGCTGCCCCGGGCTGACGGCGCGGGCGCGGCTGGCGGCGCGGCAGGTGGCGCCGGTAGCTGCCGCACCGACAGCGGCGCGAAGATCGCGATCACCACCAGGCCGGCCAGCAGCGTCCAGCCCACCTCGCTGCTGATCGACGCCGTGGTTGGCCAGGTCGCGGGTGGCCGACACCAGGTGCGACACCGGGTTGACCTTCACGAACGCCTGCAGCCAGCCCGGCAGCGTGCGTCACCGGCACGAAGGCGTTGGACAGGAAGGTCAGCGGGAACAGGATCATCATCGAGATGCCCTGCACGGCCCGGGCGCTGCGGGCGATCGTGCCGATGTAGGTGAAGATCCAGGCGATGGCCCAGCCGGTGAAGATCGACAGGACGATCGCGCCGAGCACGCCGAGCACGCCGCCGCCCGGGCGGTAGCCGATGATCGATGCCGATCACGAAGGTCAGCGCTGGCCGCGATCAGGTAGCGCACCAGGTCGGCCACCATCGGGCCGGCCAGCGGCGCGATCCGGGCCATCGGCAGCGACTTGAACCGGTCGAATACGCCCTTCTCCATGTCCTCGCGCAGCTGCACGCCGGTGGCCATGCAGGTGGTCAGCACGGTCTGGGCGACGATGCCGGGGATCAGCAGCGGCAGGTAGCTGTGCACGTTGCCGGAGATCGCGCCGCCGAACAGGTAGGCGAACATCGCGGTGAACAGCAGCGGCTGGAGCGTGACGTCGAAGAACTGCTCCGGGTTGCGCCGCATCTTCTTCAGCGCCCGCCAGGCCATGAGTCAGCGTCTGGCTGACGGTCTCGGCCAGGCTGTTGCGCGGACGGGTGCGGGCCACCGCGGCGGCGGCGTCGACCGGCCGCGGCCCGGCCGCGCTGGCGGGCAGCGTGCCCGTGGTCATGGTGCTCACTGGACCTCCAGGAGGGTCTTCTCGTCCTGCGCCCGGCGGTACCGGCCTGGCCGTCGGTGTCTTCCGCGCCGTGGCCGGTGAGCACGAAGAAGACCTCGTCCAGGGTCGGCTGGGCCACGCTGACCGAGGCGATCCCCACCCCGGCCTGGCGGAACCCGATCAGCACGTCGGCGGCCCGGTCGGCGGCGTCGAGCGGCACGTTCATCCGCCCCGACTCCGGGGTCAGCACAGGCTCGGCCCCGACCACCCGCCGGACGACCTGCCGGGCCAGCTCCTGGTCGGCCCCCGGGGCCAGCCGGAGCTGCAGCGTCGAGTTGCCCACCGAGGTCTTCAGCTCCTCCGGCGTGCCCTCGGCGACCTTGCGGCCGCGGTCGATCACCGCGATCCGGTCGGCGAGCTGGTCGGCCTCGTCCAGGTACTGCGTGGTCAGCAGCACCGTGCAGCCGTCGTTGACCAGGCCGCGGATGGTGTCCCACATCTGGCCGCGGGTGCGCGGGTCGAGGCCGGTGGTCGGCTCGTCGAGGAAGATCAGCGGCGGCCGGGTGATCAGGCTCGCGGCCAGGTCGAGCCGCCGCCGCATACCGCCGGAGAACTGGGAGATCGGCTTGTCCGGCCGCCTCCTCCAGGCCGAACTGGCCGAGCAGCCGCCTGGCCGGCGGACCTCGCGTCGGCCGAGCGCAGCCCCTGCAGCCGGCCGAACATCCACAGGTTCTCGGTGGCGGTCAGGTCCTCGTCCACCGACGCGTACTGGCCGGTGATGCCGATCAGCTGGCGCACCCGGTGCGGCTCGCGGGCCACGTCAACGCCGAACACCCGGGCCGACCCGGCGTCGATCGACAGCAGCGTGGCGAGCATCCGCAGCGCCGTCGTCTTCCCGGCGCCGTTCGGGCCGAGGACACCGAAGATCTCACCTTCGCGTACGTCAAGGTCAACACCGTCGACCGCGCGAAGCTGGCCGAACTGCTTGACCAGGCCGGCGGCGTCGATAGCGGGTGTGGCTGTCATGTCATCGCTTTCCCTTGCGAAGTAGGCTTGGCGGGCCGTTAGCGGCCACGAGAGGCAAGGTAGGCGACGCGCGGCTTCACCGCGGCTTCACCACGGTTTCAGCGATCTAGCCGTGATTTCACCGGGCGGCGCCGGTCAACATAATGACCGTTCTGCGTCTTTGGTGGTTACATACGTGGTTATGGGTGATCTGAGCGGGCGGCCGGGCGTGACCGCGGTGGCCGGGGCGGCGTGCATTTCGAGTTCGGCGGTCGTGATGCAGCTGGCGGGCAGCTCGGCCAGCATGACCGCGCTCGCCCGGTGCGGGTTCGCGCTGCCGGTCCTGGCGCTGCTCGGGCTGGCTGGAACGGCGGCGCGGCGCGGCCCCGATGCCTGCCCGCAGCCGGTGGCTGGCCCGCGGCGCGGGCGTGTTCCTCGCCGGCGACCTGATCCTGTGGAGCCACTCGATCGCCGACATCGGCGCGGGCCTCGGCACGGTGATCACCAACCTCCAGGTGGTGCTGGTGGCGCTGCTGGCGTGGGCGTTCCTCGGCGAGCGGCCGCGCCGCTCGCTCCTGGTGGCGCTGCCGGTGATGGTGGGCGGGCTGGTCCTGGTCGGCGGGCTGGCCGGCGGCGGTTACGGCGCGCACCCGACGATGGGCGTCGTCTTCGGCGTCGGCGTGGCCGTGCTCTACGCGGTGTACATCCTCATGCTGCGGCAGGCCGCGGGCCGCCCGGGTGCCCGGGGCGTCGAGCGCACGGCCGTGGCCGCGCCGCTGCTGCAGGCGACGATCGGCGCGACGGCCACCTCAGCCGTCCTCGGCCTGATCCTGCGCGACTTCCGGCTTGGTCCGGCCTGGCCGGCCCTCGGCTGGCTGGTGCTGCTCGCGCTGACCTCGCAGGTGCTCGGGTGGCTGCTGATCACGATGTCCATGCCCCGGCTGCCCGCCTGGCTGGTCGGCGCCCTGCTGCTGGTCCAGCCGGCCGGCTCGGTCATCCTCGGCGTGGTCTTCCTGCGCGAGTGGCCGTCGCCGGCCCAGTTCGCCGGCGTCGCCGTGATCCTGGCCGGCGTGCTGATCGCGGCGAAGCCCGCCCGCCGTAGTGCGGTGCCGCCCGGGGAGTCACCTGGCTAGCGGCGCCCGTGCTCGACGGTCTCGATCGATTTCTGGCAGTGTCGGCAACGGGGGCGGGCGTACCGCTGCCGGGGCCCGGTCGGGCACCGGCGCCGCCTGGCCCGGCGGGAACTCCACGCCGGGCCATGGGAGGCCGCGCCCTGGGCCCGCCGATCAGGCGGAACCGGCGACCCGCTTCAGTGCGGCGAGGGTCTCCGGAATCCCGGTACGGGCGGCTTCGAACCGGTTGGCCAACTGCGCCGCAGCGCCAGTCCCCAACCGCTCGTCGAGCCATTTGAGCATGTCAGGCAGCACCTCCCAGGACTCGGTTACCTGGGTTCCGCCGGTGACAGGCGTAAAGGAATAGCCCCACCGCACCAAGTTGCCGCCGACCACGAACGACGAACTCCTTGCCACGCGAGGCCGCGACGACCTGCGACTTGGTTTCCCAGGTCCGTTCGGGTACCTCGTTGCGCCCGGAGAACCAGGCGCCGACCCGCGGGCCGTCGCCGTTCGTCCCACCAGCAGGCCTTGCACTCCGGACTCCATTCGCCCATCCGCGTCACGTCAGAGACCATGTCGTACAGGTCTTCCGGGGATCGCTCGATGACAATCGACTCTGAAAGAGTAAGAGGTGTGTCCACATTGTCCATCATCTCCTACCGAGACGACGGATCAGCCGGGTTTCAGACTTCTGTTCCGCTGCATTCTTTCTGAACACGGGGAAGGGGGGCGGCCGGCGTCGCTGAGGAACACGTCCGAGTCGGGGTCGCGGCCGACGGTGGCGACGCTGCTGGCCGGAGGCGTGTAGGCCGCGTTCTCGGTTCGGACGACCAGGTCGGTGGTGGCCGTGGCGGCGCGGGCGGGCGTGGCGGCCTGACCGGAATGCTCGGGGGCATGTTTGGCAAGGTAAATGACGCGGGTCCGCCGGGGAATAAAGGGGACGTCTACGGCCTTTGCCGCCAATTAGCGCTGGGCCGAGGTCATCGGGTACGGCAAAAGGTGGCGCTTTTTGTTAAACGGCGGTGGCGTTTTCCCTTTCCTGGGACGGGGATATGGCTGCCCCCGCCTGGCCCGCGGTGGCGCGCAGGTAGCGCCGGATGGCCACCCCGGCCCAGCAGATGCCGAGCGCGAGCACCCGGACCGTGCCCTCGCTCGGCCCCGGCAGCAGGTGCGTCAGCTGGATCGTCAGGGTCGACGGGTGCATGAAGGCGTTGCATGACAGGTAGATGACCAGGCCGGTGGCGAGGAACGCGGCGATCTCCGCGACCGACTGCAGCGCCAGGACCCCGGCGGGCCGGGCCACGGGCCGGGCGGGCGCCGCGCCGTTCTGACGCTGGAGTTGCAGGTACTTGCTGACGATCAGGGTGACCACGGCGACCGCGAACGCGAGGAAACCGCTGGTGTCGGTGCGCAGGCGCGGTATCACGGACCAGTACGGGGTGGCGTCGGCCCAGCCGAAGCTGGCCATAAGGGCCGATCCCACCCAAATCAGCACGGCGGCGTAGCCGAGGCCGAGGGTAGCCGATTCGACCAGCAATTTCCCTTTGCCCTGGTTCGGTGTTCGCACGCTGCTCACTATAGGCCACCCCGGTCGGCCCGCCGCGGGCGAAAAGCCGCCGTTTCACCGGCCCAGGTCTTCCTCGCCTCCTCCCTGGCGGGCCGGATCGTCGCGGTCAAGGTCATCCACCCGGAGCAGTGCCGTGACGTCGAGTTCGTCCGCCGGTTCCGCGGCGAGGTTCAGGCCGCGCAGCAGGTCAGCGGGTGGTACACCGCGCCCGTCGTGGCGGCCGGGGTGGACGACAGCCCGCCGTGGCTCGCGACCGCGTTCGTGCCCGGCCCGTCGCTGGACGACATCGTCACCCGGCACGGCCCGCTGCCGGTCGCGGCGGTGTGGCGGCTGGCCGCCGGGCTGGCCGAGGCGCTGCGCGCCATCCACGGCACCGGGGTGGTCCACCGCGACCTCAAGCCCGCCAACGTGCTGCTGGCGTCGGACGGGCCCCGGGTCATCGACTTCGGCATCTCCCGCGCGGTCACCGACACCCGGCTCACCGCCTCGGGCGCGGTCGTCGGCACCCAGCTACCTCGGTGCTGGCCTTCGCCGCGACCGGGACCGCGCCGTTCAACGGCGCCCCCGGCATGTCGGCGGCGGGCGCGCGGGCTGGGCTTCGTGCCGGGGGCGCGGGAGTGCGGTGGCTGGGGGTCTTGCTGGCCATGGGATGCCCGCGCGTGGTCCTGGTGGTCTCGCCGGTTCTGGACCTCCGGCGGGCCCGGCGGCGACAGGCGCGGCGGGCTCGCGGGGCTGCGGCGGGTGCCCCCTGCTGCCATCCCCTGGTCGGACGGGTTCTGTCGGAGCGGGTTTCCTTGAGGGGTTCCGAACGATGGGGGCGGGGTTGGGCGAGCGCGGTTCTCACCCAACCCGATAGGCGCGATTCTTTTGCCTTTGCCCTTGCCTTGTGCCTTGACATCGCGCTGCGCGGTGAGGGCTGGCGGCGCGGGGCGCTGCTTTGCGCGCCCGTGGGTGAGCGCCGTGACGACGCTCCGCGTAAATACGATCCTTTGGCTTTGGGTTTGGCTCTCTTGGTCCCGTTTTCCCGCGCGGGCACAGGAAGACGGGACGGCTGGGCGGGATTAGCTGGCGGGGATGCTGGCCTGCCATCGTCCGCGCTGGAAGTGGAGGCTTCCGTCTGGGCTGATTGTGACGTTGGCTCCGTAGGCGGGTAGTGACCCGTCGCGGAGCCAGTCGGTGCGGAGTCCGTCGAGGGTGTTCCATAGGCGGCGCGGGCCGGACTGGTGGACCAGGGGGGGCTGGTCTGCGGTCGCGGTGGCGCGTGCCCATGATCCGTCCGGGTGAAGCAGCCATGCGGTGCGGGTGCCGTCCGGGCGTTCCTCGTAGTGGTCCTGCACGCCGGGGAGGAGCAGGCCGAGGGTGGAGTACAGTTCCCATCCGTCGCTGACGTTGACGACGGGGTATCGGCTGCTGGTCACCTCGTCGCCTTCGGCGTCGCGGATTTCGGTGAGCCGTTCCCGCATGGCGGGCGGGTAGCCGGGTCCTGAGCGTGTGTGCATGAACCCGGCGCGGTCCCACTCGGTTCGGCCGGACGCGCCGCCGTCCGGGGTCTTGTCGGCGGTGATGATGAGGTTGGTTCCGGTGATGGTGGTGACGAGCCTCCCGCCTGCCTTGAGCGCGGCCAGCCAGCTTGCCGGGACGGGACGGACTGCCACGGTGGCGATGATGCGGTCGTAGCGCTCCGGGCCGCCGGGAAGAGGGCCGGTGGCGTCGCATGCTTCGGTAGCCGGGTGCAGGCCGATCGAGTCGAGCCGTTCCGTGGCTGCTTTGACTAGGTAGGGGTCTACGTCGATGCTGGTGACGTGGGGTTCTCTGAGCCGTTGTGTGAGCAGCGCGGTCCCGTAGCCGGTGCCGGTGCCGACGTCGAGCACGTCTGTGCTGTCGGTGATCATTGCGTGCCGGTACATCTGTACGAGCAGTCCGGGCATGGTGCTCGATGACGTGGGCCGTCCGGCCGGGTGGTCGTCCGGCCCGGCGTGGTCGGCATGCAGGGTGCCTACCTGGGTTACCAGGGACTTGTCCCGGTAGACGCCTGCTGCCCAGTTCTCGCCCGGCATGGGCCTGTCGCATAGGGTCCAGCCGTTGTCCTTGGCGGCCCACCAGCGGGGGACGAAGACTTGCCGGGGCACTGCGGCGACGACGGGCCGCCACCGTGACGCGGGGTGCGCTGTCTCGGCGGCGAGTCGGGCGGCGTGCTCTTCCCAGCCGGCGGCGACCGGCACGATGCGGGCGGGCAGTCGTTGCCGTCGCTGGCGGGCGGGCAGTCGTGGGGCGCCTGATGCGCCGGGGTTGCGGCGGGGCACGTCGGCCAGCGTACGCTGCCATGCCGGGCCGGCGAAGATGTCGGCGAGGGGTGTCGTCTTGACGTTGCCGCAGTCGAGCCAGCGGCCGACGACGCAGGGGGTGAGCTGCCCGTCAGCCATGATGGCGGCCCGGTTCTCTCCGCACCGGCCGCACAGTTGCGCCATGTCTTGCGCGTTCCCGTCGCGTGCCGCGCGGCCGAGGTCTTGCTGCGGGCGGATGCGGATGTCGGTCACGCCCAGGCCGTGGAGGAAGCCGGCTGCCCGCTGGGTGTCCTGGCCTTCGGTGACCTCGACGATGGCGGCGCGGACGAAGATGCCTCGGGCGACGGCCTCGGCAATGTTCGCGCTGGTCCGGGCGTGGCTGGTGCGGCTGCCGGTGATCTTCGCGTGGGTGTTCTCGTCGGCGGAGTACCAGGAGGTTCCCAGCGACACGCCGGGCTGGGCGAATAGCTCCCACAGCTGGGGGTGACGTGGACCAGGTTGGAGTACACCCAGGCTTTCAGGCCGGCGAGGGCGTAGCTGACGAGCCGGAAGGGCGGCGATAGGGTTGGTTCGCCTCCGATGAACTGCACCATGGTCACGCCGATGGCGGCGGCCTGGTCGATGACGTGCTCCCAGTTCTCGGTGGTCATCGTGCCGGGGCCGCCCTGGGGTCCGCTGTCCGCGTAGCAGTGGGTACAGCGAAGCTGGCACATGCCTGCTGATCTCGAATTCGAGGAAAGACGGGACGGCGGGCGTGGTCGGGCTGCCCACGGCGGCGGGCGCGGTTTCGGTTGCGATGGACATTTGCAGTTTCCTTTCGGGGGTTCGCCCGATTTTCGGGCGGGCGTACGGCGAGCGCAAGGCGTAGCAGCACGGTTTCCCTGTGTGGTTAGGGTGACGGGTTTGGCGGGGTGCGGCAGGCCGGTGGCGCGGTCCTCTACTGCGGGGGTGTGCTGCGCGTTGTGCGTGGTGAGGGTGGCGTGGACGACTTTGCCGCCGCTTTCGGGGTGGGCGGCCGCCATCCCCAGTTGCTGTTGGTGAGTGCGTCGATGATGGTGAGTCCGCGTCCGGTCTCGGCCTCGGGGTCTGCGTCGGTGCGGGTGGGGTGGCCGGGGCCGATGTCCCAGAGGGAGATGCGGAGTTGGCCGGGGTCGAGGGCGTGGAGGGCGTAAATGATAGTCAGGCCGGCGCTGGCGGGGGGACGACGGCAAGGGCGTTGGCCACGAGTTCTGAGGCGATGGCCACGGCGTCGTCGGTGAGGGCGCGCATGTCCCATCGGGTGAGGCAGTCGCGGGTGAGCTGGCGGGCAAAGGCGGGGGCGGCGGGATGAGGGGCGAGTTGGGCGCTGGCGTAAGGGCCGACTTCTTCGGGGCCGTGCCCAGGGTCGGACAGTTCCGGTACCGCTTCGGTGTCGGCTTGTCTTCCCATGTCAGCTCCCCTGGGATGGTTCGTGTTTGCGGCTGTTAGTCGCCCGCCGCCGTTTTCCTTGCGATATGTGGGCCGCTAGCGGCGGCGGGGGATGACACTTAGCGTGATCGACGGAGCGTAGAGTTGGGAATACGTTTCCGCATTGCCGACCACCCCTGAACGCCGGTAATGGAAGGTGCGCACCTTGCCTACTCCGAGAGAACAGCTAGCGAGCATCCTGAAGGAGTCCCGGCTTAATGCCGGGTTCGAGTCGCATGATGCGCTGGCCAAGCGCCTTAGGTCGCGCCCGGTCGTGAGCAAGGCGGAGAATCCCGCGCAGCCTGTGCCATCCGATGCCCTGCTGGCGGCGTGGGCCGGGGCGACGGGTGCGCCCATCGACAGGCTTACCGAGCTGGCCCAGCGGGCCAAGTCCGGCACCCCTGAGTGGTTCATGCCGTACCGGCAGGCTGAGGCTCAGGCGACCACGCTGCGGTGCTGGGGTCCGCTGGTAGTGCCGGGGCTGCTGCAAACTGAGTCGTACGCGTGTGCCTCGCTTGCCGTAGAGCCGTACTCGCCGGAGCAGTTGGCCGAACTGACGGCTGCCCGCATGGAGCGTCAGCAGGTGCTAGAGCGTGCACGGCTCACAGCCATCATCGATGCCGCCGTCCTGCACAGGCGCATAGGATCGGCGTCCGTCATGGCGGAACAGTGCGCCCATCTCGCAGCGATGGCGGAACGGCCGGATATCGTGTTGCACGTGGTTCCGGAAGGGGCGAACGTAGGGCTGTGGGGCGCATTCAACATCGCGGCGAAAGACGGCATGGCGACTGTGAACCTCACCACCATCCGGGATGTCAGCAGCACCGCGCCCGACCTGGTTGACGAGACCACGCAGGCATGGGAGCTGATCCTTGGCGCTGCGATGGCGCGGGCCGAATCCGTAGACTTCGTTCGGACTCAGGAGGAAACATGGAAAACAGGGATATGAGCTGGCGCAAGAGCACCTATAGCAACGGCGGGGCTGACGCTTGCATTGAAGTGGCCGGCGCCGATGGCGTAGCCGTGCGCGACACCACCGACCGCGAGGGGCCGATGCTGACGTTCAGTGCTGGGGCGTGGGAGCGGTTTACCGCGTCACTCCGGTAGGACGACGCCCTGTACGCGGTCGAGGCGTGATCCGCTGGCCGGGCGTGACCGTCGTCTGGGCGTGACCGCCGGGCGACGCGACGGGTCAGTGCTGGTGTGGGCCGGGCAGGTGTACCGGGCCGTGGGCGTCCTCGCAGTGCGCGCCCGGGCCGCAGTCCGGCGCCGCGGCCTGTTCGTGGCCCGCGTCGGCGGCGTGGCCGGCCTGGCGTGGTCGACCTGCAGGGTGGCGTGGCTGATCTGGTACTCGCGGCGCAGCACCCGCTGCAGGTCGCGGCGGACCGCGTGGCAGTCGCTGCCCGGCGTGACCAGCACGTGCGCGGACAGGGCGGCCTGCCCCGAGGTGATCGCCCAGACGTGCAGGTCGTGGATCTCGGTGACGTCGTGCACGGTGGCGAGCCGGTCGCCGATCACGTCGGGGTCGGTGCCCGTCGGCGCGGCCTCCATGAAGATCCGCCCGGACTTGCGTACCAGGTCAGTGCGGGCCCGGACCATGAGCACGACCACGACCAGGGACGCGATGGCGTCGGCGCGGCCGAACCCGGTCGCCAGCACCAGCAATACGTACTCGGCGCCAGGTAGAGGACAT